>CAVZXU010000001.1:0-87088 GCA_963779255.1 Terriglobia bacterium
GGGACTGTCACGAAATAAATATACCATATCTAGGGGTGTTGCGTGTATGCTGTCCCTGGAATGGTGGACGAAGGGACGATCCGGCGACGCTTCAAACTGATCGAGAGACATCTCGATGAGCGGATGCGGCGGCTTGTGGCCGCTGCAGAAGCCGAAGCCGTAGGCTTCGGAGGCGCCTCAGTCGTGGCTCGAGCGACGGGGGTGTCCAGGCGTGCCATTCGAATCGGTGCGAGCGACCTCAAGGAAGCGTTCCGTGGCCCAAGCCAGCGGATTCGTCGCCCGGGAGGGGGGCGGAAAAGAACAATCACGCAAGACCCCACTTTGCCGAGAGATTTGGAGAGGCTGATTGAACCGGTGACCCGCGGGGATCCGGAAACTCCTTTGCGTTGGACCTGCAAGAGCGTGCGACGGCTGTCTGCGGAACTGAAACGGATGGGGCACAGGACGAGTCATCGGATGGTGGCGGAGATTCTTCACCAGTTGGGATATAGTCTGCAAGCCAATGCGAAGACGATGGAGGGGGCAAGCCACCCGGATCGGAACGCGCAGTTTGAGCATATCAACAAGCGAGTCCGCCAGTATCTGAGAAAGGGAGACCCAGTCATCTCCGTGGACACCAAGAAGAAGGAGTTGGTAGGCGAGTTCAAGAATGGTGGCCAGGAGTTGCGCCCGCAAGGCCTGCCGGAGAAGGTACGGGTTCACGACTTTGTGATTCCGGAACTGGGGCGGGCTATTCCGTATGGGGTCTACGACCTGGGGACGAACACGGGCTGGATCAGCGTAGGGGTCGATCACGACACCGCGGAATTTGCCGTGGAGACGATTCGTCGCTGGTGGAGGTGGATGGGGCGAAAACACTATCCCCAGGCGCAGCAGCTTTTGATCACGGCCGATGCCGGAGGAAGCAACGGATCTCGATTGCGCTTGTGGAAGACGGAGATTCAGAAACTGGCCGACGAGCTCCAGATTCCCATTTCGATCTCTCACTTCCCTCCGGGCACAAGCAAGTGGAACAAGATCGAGCACCGGCTGTTTTCCTTCATCAGCCAGAATTGGCGAGGGAAGCCGCTCGTGAGCCATGCCGTGATCGTCAAGCTGATCGCGGCAACCCGCACCGAAACCGGTCTTAAGGTGAAGGCGCGACTGGACACCAATGCCTACCGTGAGGGCATCAAGGTCAGCAAGGCTGATCTGGACGACGTCAAGCTTCGCCCAGATTCATTCCACGGAGACTGGAATTATACGATCTTACCCCAGACAGCAGCCCTGGCTAAAAACTGATCTGTTTATTTCGTGACAGGCCCTTAGTGCCTTCCGGCACCAAAATCTCCAGCCTGGCGTCGGTATTCACGCCGGGATTGATATCGTCGTTCACGCAAATATCGTCGAACGCGCCAGGAGTTGGGTCGGCGATGCCAGGCGACGGGGTGTGATCGTCGCCCGGATTCCGGCAGCTTTGGTAGGGCTGCCCTTGCTCGTCCACAATCGCGATCACAGGATCCAGCCGGGTCGACGGGACAAGTTGCTGGGCGCGGACCTCGACGACCAGCGTGGATCCAGCCTGCGCTTCCATGCGGTAGTATTCGTCAATCGCTCGGGACGGTCCGGGTCGTAGCTTGTTGGCATGAACACTACTCTCCTGGATGTTGACCCGACCGTCACGCAAAGCGATCGAGGTTGGTGTCCTGTCCTGGGCTGCGGACCGGTCCAACAATGCCTCCAGCCGCGCGTTCAGCTCACGCGCCACCCGCTGGCCTGACGGAGTGTAGATCAGATTGTTCGATTCGCCGGGATCATGCACCCAGTCATAGAGCTGGTCTCCCAGTTCCTTGTGCACGATCAGATGCCAGCGCGTCGTGACCACGGACTTCATCGGACCATCGGCGGTGGTAGCCACCAGTTTTCCGACCGCCTGGCTCTCATCAGTAACGATGTTGTGTTTTGCGACTTCGGAAAGAGCGTCGGGCCAGACCGGCTGCTGCGCCGGGGCTTTCCAAAACGCGCTCAATGGCGGTCCGGGAAACGTTTCCTGTCCGCCCTCGCCCAGCAACTCCATGATCGTGGCGGGAAGGGCTGAGTTGGTTACCGGCACATCCAGGCGAATGCCCGTCGGAACGTGTCCCGGATACCGGAGCACCAGGGGAACGTGAATCAGCTCCCAGTAAAGCGCTTTGCCGTGGGTCCTCAGGTGGTGCTGGCCCAGCGATTCCCCATGATCGCCGGTGATGACGACGAGCGTATTGTTGGTCAGGCCGCGCCGGTCCAGCTCATCCATCAGTCGCCCGATGTAGTCATCGACATACTTCACCCCATCGTCATACCCATCCACGTTGGTTTGCTGCGGCCACGAAGGTTTGGCATAGCGGCGCGGTCCGCCGTAAGGATCGTGCACATCGAAATAGTTAAGGAAGGCAAAGAAGGGCCGCCTTCGATCGCGGTCAATCCAGTCCAGTGTTTCCTGATTGACCACGTCGGCACGTTTGCGGATGCCGAAAGCGCCGCCATAGCTGCCCGAGCCTTCCGCCCCCTGATCGAGGAGGGCCGTAAATCCCAGGTTTCGGAGCACACGTTTGACCAGGCTCCGGTCACTACGCTTGAGATAGATACGGGCAAACTCCCGGCCATACAACGTGCGCACAAACATATCGCTGGACGAATGAAAATAGTCTTCGAAGTGCATGAAGCCCCGGCCGAAACCGAGGTCGCGGGTAAAGTAAGTGCGATTGGCGGAGAAGGCCCCCGTACGGTATCCCTTTTGCAGCAACGCTTCTCCTAACGTGGGCAGGCCGTTGGGACTGAACGCCTCCACACCGATCACCGACATCTGCTTTACCTTGTCCATGCCATGCTCAAATTGATAGCGGCCGGTCAACAACGAAGCGTGCGAGGGAAACGTCCAGGAGGAGGTGGCGACTGCATTCTGAAACAGCACGCCCTGGGTGGCAATGCGATCAATATTCGGACTGGTGGGCCGGTCATACCCATAAGAGGAGAGATGGTCGGCACGCAACGTGTCCACCACGATGACGAGCACGTTGGGCGCATCCGCCGCCGCTGGCAACTTGGCCACGGCTCTCGTTTCGAGCAGCCAATGGCCGCCCTGGACTCCGGCGAGCGCCAGGACCCCAACCGCGACAACCGAGGGGAACGTGCGCCTCACAAATTGCAATGTAGCAGCTTCGTGTTTTGCCACCCAGCGGCTGAAGGCAATTCCCACGCCGGCCGCCAGCAGCAGGCAGCTGAAGTGGGAAAGACGGGCCGTAACCGTAAGCCAGTCGTACAGAGTAAGCGCGGTCAACAGGGCCATCGCGGGCTCCAACATGGGGAGTTTCGGAATCAGCCGTCCCGCTGCCCGCAGAGCCAGAGTCAAAACACAAAACAGAACCAGATCGACGATGGGCGAAATCCAGATGATTGGTTCTGAGACGTGCAGGGTGGGCCCCCATCGCGCCCAGTTGATTCTCTGGAACAGCAGCAGGCCGGCGCCCTCCACCAGGCCGGCAACGATGGCAAACCAGATGGCAAGCAGCAGAACGGACCCAATGCGCGGACGTGACCCGGCGCTGATGGATGGAACCTCGGTTGTCGTTGGCGTACGCGACACTGCAACTAAGTTTACGCCTGACCGGCGGAAGAACAATCAGCATTGGCAGAGGATAGTAGCTCGTTGAACAACGCTCCGACGCCAGCTCTGGCCTCGACCCTGACCCAGCGTCACCCTGAGGGACTTCAGTCCCGAAGGGTCTGGCGTGCACAATTGCGGCCAATGCGAATTCGCTTCGCGCAAGCTATTCGCAGCCTCAGCATGACATTGGCGTAGAAACAGGGTTGACGAATTGAGCCGTTAACTGGCAGGGGGAACTACGACAACTCGGAGCGGTAGAAGTGGCGCCGCTCAAAAAGATTCATCGGCAATTCGAAAACCTTGGTCTCCCCCGGGGCAAAGGAGAATTGTTTGCCGCACTCGGGGTCCGGGCAAGTTGCGTTCACCTTTTCCTTGTTGGTTTCTCGCGTCATTTCCCGTTCGACGACCACCCAGGTTCCACACTTGGGACAAGTGATGCACGAACACACGATCCGATCAGACATTTGCCCTTAGTGTAAATGATTTTGCGCTTGAGAGAATCCGGAAGGGACAGGTCACTCTGCCTTCTTTTTCCCGGACCGCATTCGCCATTGGAGATGGCGCAGAATACCCAACCATGCTTCGACATCCCGGGCTGAAAGCTTTAGGCGGCGGACCATGCGGCGAATTCTTTGCTCCGTATCGGCCGCCCGCTGCGGAAGCATGTAACTGCTGGTGCTCAGCAGATCGGCCAGCAAAGGTGTAATGCGCGCGATGTCGCCTGCAGTGGCGAGCGCCGGTTTCTCCGCTGTCCCTGCCGCCCGGCTGTTGCGAATCAATTCGTACAGACATATCGCCACCGCCTGGCCCAGGTTCATCGAGATGTGCTGTTCCCGGGTGGGAATGCGGACCAGCCAGTGGCAATAGCTGAGGTCATCCTTCGAGAGCCCGTACCTCTCCGAACCAAACAAGAGGGCCACCGGGCCGGAGGTCATGTGTCTGCGAATCAACCGTCCGCCATATTCCAGACGTCGCAGGGGATGTTGCACTTCCCGGTGCCGCACCGCGGTTGTGCCCACCACCAGAGTGCAGTCGGCCACGGCGTCGGCAACGCTCCTGTATTCCTCGGCGCTGGTCAGCAGTTCCGCGGCACCAACCGCGGAACGCGCCGCCCGGAACGCTTTCTCGTACGGATTCACCACCCGCAGGCGGGAAAAACCAAAATTGCTCATGGCTCGAGCCGCAGCGCCGATGTTGAGTGGGTTGCGCGACGACACCAGCACAACTCGCAGACGGTCGAGTTCAAGGGGGGCGGGCAAGGGATGCCTATTCTAAGCCAATTGATGTAGGCGCGAGCGTCCTCGCTCGTGCGGCGTCACCACGAACCACGTAGGGGCGGGTGCCCTCCCCCGCCCGGTCGAGCGCAGCTCGACTGGCTTTTTGCCACGCAAAGCTAGCAGAGCTTCGCGCCGCCGGACAGTCGGGGGCGGCTGTCTCCACGTGGTTTGTGGCAGGATTATGCTTTATGCACGGACTCGGCCACGCGAATCAAGGTAGGAAGCACCGTGCCGAAGCCATCCTTTTGGGGATCGCCGAAGGCGAAATAGAGCTTGCTGTAGAGCGGATACAGCTCTTCGTAAACCCGCTGCTCGGATTGATCGGGCTCAAACACCCGGTGAGAGGGGCAAATCTTTTTCTGCGCATCCTCAATGGTTTTGAAAGCTCCCGCTGCCAGAAACGCAAAAATTGCCGAACCCAGGCTGGTCACGCTCTTGCTCGGCACCAGCACTGGCCTTCCGAGCACATTGGCGTAGACCCGGTTCAGTACGTCATTCTTTTGCGGAATGCCACCCGCGTTGATGACGCGCTTGATATTTACTCCGTTCGCGGCCATGCGGTCGAGAATCACCCGGGTATGGAATGCCGTACCTTCGATGGCGGCGAACAATTCGTCCTGGGCAGTGCTTTGCAGGTTCCAACCCAGGGTGATGCCACGCAAGTTCGGGATTGACCAGCACTGTGCGGTCGCCATTGTCCCAGGTCATGCGCAGCAACCCGGTTTGTCCGGCGCGATAGTTCTCGAGGCCCTGGCTCAGAGTTTTGACATCGGTCCCGGCGCGGGTGGCAATCGCGTGGAAGATGTCACCAACCGCGGAGAGACCGGCTTCGATTCCGGTGCGGCCGCGGGTGCACGCTTCCCGGCACCACGCCACACACGCCCGGAACAAGATTGACCGAAGGCGTGATCCCGATGATGCATGTGGAGGTCCCGACCACATTCACCATGTCATCGGTGCCGCAACCGGCCCCGATCGCGTCCCAATGCGCGTCGAATGCACCCACCGGAATCGGAATGCCGGCTTTCAGGCCAAGCTTTTCCGCCCATTCCTTTGAAAGCGTTCCCGCGAT
The DNA here is from genome assembly GCA_963779255.1 of Terriglobia bacterium. Lineage (GTDB taxonomy): Bacteria > Acidobacteriota > Terriglobia > Terriglobales > Acidobacteriaceae > JAIQFF01. The sequence goes on from CAVZXU010000001.1 coordinate 5,975, forward strand.
CTGGTCGGAGGCTACGTATTCGCCGTCCAACTTTTCGCGCACACCCGCAAGGATCGGATCTACCTTGACCAGGAACTGTTCGGGAGGTAGGCCTCCGAGGGCCCGGTTCCAGAGCCATTTGTGGCCCATGGCACAAACGCTGCGCTTCACTTTTTTGGGATCGGTGATGCCGCACAGCGTCGCCGCCACCATGTCGCAGTGTTCGAAGGCGGAGACAAACTCCGAACGCTTCGCCGGGTTGTGGCGAAGCCAGTGCAGGAGTTTCGAAAATCCCCACTCCGACGAATACACGCCGCCACACCAGTTGATGGCTTCCAGGCCTTCGCGATGCGCGGCGGCTGTAATCTCCGCCGCCTCGCCTTTGGCCCGATGATCGCACCACAAGTAGTATTCGCCGAGAGGCTGCAGATTTTTGCCTACGGGGATCACCGAGGAGCCGGTAGTGTCGAGCGCGATGGCTTCCACCTTGTCGCCCGGGATGCCGGCTTTCTTCACCGCCTCGCGAGTGGCGGCGGCAAGAGCGCGCATGTGATCTTCGTGCGCCTGGGTGGCGTATTCAGGATCTTCGCGCTTGCGGTGCAGAGGATATTCGGCGACGGCAGATTCGAGCAGCCCGCGCTCGCTGTCCACGATGGAGACGCGCACGCTGAGAGTGCCGAAGTCAACTCCCGCCACGATGGCCATCAGCAGGCCCCGTTGTTCCCCGGATGCTGGTACATGTCCCAGTGCAGATACCGGGTGGTGGCTTCGTAAACGGCGGGTGCCACACTCGACAGATTGGCGGCCACGTGATGCTCGAATCCGTTCTCGCAAATATAGTGCAGCAGCTTCTGCATCTGTGGGATCTCGACCACGCCGGCGCCGCCGAAAGTGTTTAACGGGTCATCGGTAAATCTGCCTTCGCCCACATATCCGCGCATCTTTCCTGCGGTATCGTCAGTGGAGAAGCGGGCAAAGCTCATCTTTTCCGGCTTGATCAATCCCACGCAGGTGCCGAAAGTGTTTTCCTTGCCCACGGTGCCGGCAATGATCTCCTGGAAATCCATCTTCACCGAGCGGAAGAAGTGCTTGGGCAGGTTGGAGCAGTGAAAGCAGACCGCCTTGTTGGGATCGGAACCATAGTTGTTGTTCCAGTCGAGCAGGGCTGAAGGTGTTTCCGACGCCAGCCGCAACGCATGCATGCCCAGCACGCCGCAGATGTCCACTTCGCAGGCGCTCGACAGCAATCCATCGCTCATCATGCTCATGACCGTACAGGGTACAACGCCCAGATTCTCCTCAATGGACGTCCAGCATTGCACCGCGCTGATGGCCACTTCCGTAGACGCCATCCAGTGATCGACCACGGCGCCGAGCTTCGCCATCTTCATCAAGGCGGCTGCGGGTACTCCGCTTGAATCCACATATTTCTTGATCGAAGCCAGTTTGGCCTGCGCCGCGTCGTCGTTGTCCTTCATGCGCTCGATGCGGCCCAGGACCTCGGAGAGGTCAAGCGTCTCAATCGAAATGCCCTGCGATTCGAGAATCTTCTCGCTGTAGCGAACCGTATTGAAAGCAGTGGGACGCGCGCCAATTGCTCCTACACGTAAATTGCGGAATCCATTCACGACCCGACAAACTCCGGCGAACCATTGCAGGTCTTTCGCGAACTCGGGAGAATCCGGACTTTCGGTGTGCAGCGTGGTGATGGAGTATGGAATGCCGTACTGCCGCAAATTGTTACAAGCGGACATTTTGCCGCAGAAGCTGTCGCGGCGGAACGCGATGGTCATCTTCCCGGGATCATCGGGTGTGGCCTGGATCAGCACCGGCACGTGCAGGTCCGCCAGGCGCAAAGCATCGGCAATCGCCCGCTCTTCCCCGAAGTTTGGCAGCGTCACAATAACGCCGTCGATGCGATCGCGATTACGTTTGAACAGGTCAGCACAGCGCCGGGATTCTTCCCGGGTTTCGACCGCGCCGTATTTGCTTTCTTCCGGAGTCAGCGCGACCACATCCATGCCGGCCGTGGTCAACACCCGCAGCATTTCCTCGCGGCCGCTTTTGGCCAGATGATCGGGGAAGAAGCCACGGTTACCCACGATCATGCCCATCGTCATTTTTTTCGTCGCCATACTTAGCCTTTATGAAACCAATTGCCTTACGCCTGCCGCCGCGGGGCGAATTTCACGCAATAGATCAGTCCTATGACTAAGAGCACGGCGCCCCACCACACATTGGCGTGCAGGTTGAACAAGACCACGCCCGGATCCGCTGGAGGATTTACGACCTGGTAAATTCCCGCGGCCGTGATCAAGGCGCCATTTACGGCCAACGAGACACCGATAAAGAACCAGATGGAAATCATGCTGCGCACCCCTTTTTTAGACCTCTACGGTCCTACCGTAGCGCCGGCATTTTGCCGGCTGTTCCGAGGGCGTCTCGCCCTCGGTTCGGCGGGCGGGACGCCCGCCAGACAGCCGCCGGGACGGCGGCGCTACCCACATCTCATCCCTGCTTACCAGAAAATAATGTTCAGTATGAAAAACACGACCACCACCACGCCAGCCCAGAAAAGTGGCTTCTGGTAAAGCGGCACGTCCCCAACCGAAGGAATATCCGTCTGCCCGTACACCAGACCCCTTAATTGGCCGTCAGGCACAGGTTCCGTTACCATACTCACCGCTACGGTGACGACTACGCAAACCACAAACGACCAGAGCGCCTGGTACATATCCTGGGCGAGGGCCTTGGCGTGGGGCGAGAGCGCCACATAACGCAGGGCAGTGGGATCGAGCTTCACCCAGGTCCACATGCCAATCGAAGAAAGGGTTCCGCAGAGCAATCCCCAAAACCCTGCAGGACCGGTCGCCCGCTTCCAGAGCATCCCCAGGAGGACCGTGCCAAACAGCGGGGCAATGAAGAAACTGAACAACGCCTGCACGTAATCCATTATGCTGGCGAACTGCATCACCAGGTAGGCGGTGCCTACGCTGATCAGCACGCCGATCACGGTGGTCCACCGCCCCATGTTCACGTAGTGATGGTCGGTCCCTTGGCTATTGATCAGCGGTCGGTAGATGTCATAAGTCCAGACCGTGGTGAACGCGCTGACGTTGCCGGCCATGCCCGACATGAATCCCGCAATCAGCGCCGTAATCCCCAGCCCGAGCAATCCGGGGCCGCAGTAGCGGGCCAGCATGAGGGGCAGCACGTCGTTATAGCTGTGACCTCCGGTGACCGCGGCCACTGATTCCGGAACCAGCTTCACCGGCAGGACGGCCAGGCCCAGCAATCCGGGAAGGATCACGATGATCGGAACCAGCATCTTGAATCCGGCCCCGATAATCGGAGCTATTTCCGCGCTGCGAATGTCTTTCGCAGCCAGGATACGCTGTACTACCAGGAAGTCCGTGGTCCAGTAGCCCATCGAGATCACGGAGCCGAGTCCGAACACAATACCCGTCCAGTGGATGCCCATCGGGTTGGAGGTGAACGAGCCCAAACCCGACCAGAGATGGACGTACTGTTCCGAGGCTCTCTGTGCAATCTGTACCTTGAGATTGCCCCAGCCGCCGGCTTCATACAATCCCAGGATCGGAATGAGCAGCGCGCCCGCCCAGATCAGAAAGAATTGCAGCACCTCGTTAAAGATGGCTGAGCGCAGTCCGCCCAGCGTGACGTAAATCGCCACCGTGAGAGACGAAACCCAGATGCTGAAATTGATGTCCCAGCCCAGTACGATCTGCATGACCTTGGCCATGGCGAACATGTTGACGCCGCTCATGAGCACCGTCATGAATGCGAAGGAAATCGCGGACAGGGCGCGGCTGGGTTCGCCAAAACGCAGCTTCAGATATCCCGGGACCGAATGGGTCTTGGAAATGTAGTAGAACGGCATCATCACCAGCGCCAGGAAAAGCATGGCAGGGATGGCACCGATCCAATACCAGTGGGTGGCCAGAATGCCGTATTGATAGGCCGAGCCCGCCCAACCCATCAACTCCAGTGCGCCGAGGTTGGCGGAGAGAAAGCTGAGGCCGGCCACCCAGGCCGTCATCTCGCGTCCGGCCATGAAGAAGTCTTCGCCGGTATTCGCCCTTCCGCGCAGGTAGAATCCGATGGCCAGAACCAGGAAGAAGTAGAAAGCAATGATGACGAAATCCACCGGGGACAAATGCACAAGCTGCGTGGTGACCAACATCGCTAATGCTGGCATCATTTCTTTTCCTTTGTCTGCCCGTAATACGCGCTGGACCCGTGCTTCCTCAAGTAGTGCTTGTCGTGCAAGCCGCTGCCGACCGGTTCGGCTTCCGTATTAAGAGTGACAGTAAAATACGCCATTCGTGCCACCGCTTCCAGGATCACGGCGTTATGTGCTGCTGTGGCCGGGTCCAGACCCCAGGCAAAGGGGCCATGGTTGGCCACCAGAACGGCTGGCACCGAGGCGTACCCCACCTTCTCAAAGGCACGAACGATAGCATGTCCCGTGTTTTTCTCATACTCGGAGGCGATCTCGCCGTCCGCCATCACCCCGGTGACTGGAACCGGGCCATGGAAGTGGTCGGCATGGGTGGTGCCGAAGCATGGAATCGCGCGCCGCGCCTGCGCCCACGAAGTCGCATATTCGGAATGAGTATGGGCCACGCCGCCAATTCCCGGAAAGGCCCGGTAGAGGACAAGATGAGTGGGAAGGTCGGAGGAGGGCCGCAAATTCCCTTCCACTATCTTGCCCTCGAGATCGGTGACCACCAGATGCTCTGGTTTCATGGCCTCGTAGGGAACGCCACTGGGTTTGATGACGACCAGCTTCCGCTCCCGGGAGATGCCGCTGGCGTTGCCGAAGGTGTAAAGAACTAATCCCCTTCGCACCAACTCCAGGTTCGCTTCCAGCACCTCTTCGCGCAGCCGAGGCAAGAGCATAGTGAGCTTTTATCCGAATCGTGAGCTTCGGTCCCGAAGAATGTGCGGTCCTGATGAGTAATCGTTTACTATGCGAAAAAGTCAAAATAGTGTACGTAACCGCTTTTGTCAATCACCGAATATCTGCCCTCCTCGATTTCTCTCCGTCCGGCTCGTTAGTGCTCAAGTTTCAGGCTGAAAGCTATATTCTAGCTACCCCTGCGGGGCTACTTCGCGGGCCCCGAAGAAAACGTTTTCTAGTTCTTTCCCTCGACCACTGGTTTCCATGCTCCATTATTCCGCTACATCCCACTCTCCCACCACTCCTTCCCCACCCCTGATGGGATAACGTTTGCCGTGCTAGAATTCCGCCATCGCTCCACCTGATCCCCTGAACCTATGGACATACGGGAAATCGCGAGACGGGCCAAAGTGTCAACCGCCACGGTCTCCCGCACCATCAACCGGGTCCCCACCGTCAGTCCCGCCTTGGCGAAGCGTGTTTGGGGCGTAATCGAAGAACTAGGATATTATCCGAATACTCAGGCGCGGGCCCTGGTTTCCGGGCGCAGCAGGATTTTTGGCCTCATCATTTCCGAAATTACCAACCCTTTCTTTCCGGAAATTGTTCAAGTCTTCGAAACCATCGCAGTCCAGCACCGCTACGAGATCCTTCTCACCTCGACTGGAAATGATCCAACACGCATGGAAAGCGCGGTCCGCCGGATGATCGAGCGCCGGGTTGAGGGCGTCGCCATTCTGACCTTCGGTATGGAAGAGGTGCTGCTCGAAGACCTGAAACTGCGGAAAGTGCCCCTGGTCTTTGTCGATGTCGGGCCCCCGCGCCCCCGGGTCAGCAACATACGAATCGACTATCTCAACGGCATCCGCCAGGCGGTGCAGCATCTCGCGGCGCTCCGCCACGAGAAAATCGCATTCATTACAGGCCCTTTGCGGTTGAAATCCGCGATGGCCAGAAAACAGGCCTTCCTGCGCTCCATGCAGGAAATCGGCCTCGAAGCGGACCCGCGACTGGTGGTCGAAGGCGACCACACCATGGAAGGAGGCATGGCGGCCTTCACTCGACTACTCGCCGGCCCCATCCGCCCCACCGCCGTCCTTTGTTCGAATGACATGACCGCGATCGGTGTGATGCGCCAGAGCCATGACGCCGGCATCTCCATTCCCCGCGACCTCTCGGTGATCGGGTTTGACGACATCCGCCTCGCTCAGTTTGTGATTCCTCCACTCACCTCGGTGCAGATGTCCCAACCCGAACTGGCGCGGCTGGCTTTCAATGCGCTCCTGGCCGAAGTCGAGCGCGAAGTACCAGCACCCAACGGGACCGATTACTTGCTCAAGACAAATCTTGTGTTGCGCGAGTCAACCGGTCTGCTTGCGGGCGCTTCAAAGCCGGTAGAAAAACGGCAGTGAATCTGAGGTCGGTGTCTCTACCTGTATTTCTTAGCCCACCCCCGTTGGATTAACCGTACTTCGGTGAAGATGGCGATTGCGGCGACCACGACGCTTACCCATGCCTTGGAGAGGATTGCGTTAAAGCAAAAACGCGGCTAGAAAAAGAACTCCGATACCTTGCCACAAGAAGCCTGCCCCCGTACCCTCCGTCAAATATTGATGGCCTGCGTAGAACCATGCTGCGGAGATCACTAGAGCAGCCAGGACGGAGTATCTCGAGAAAAAGTCTACGACACCAAACTCAAATGCAAAACCGACGAAGAAGTATTGGGCCATTACATTCCTTGCCGAACCGAGAGCGCCCGCCTACTCGCTACTCCAGCGTCATAGCCAGCATGGTCACCGAAGCAGGCGGAAAATTGTAAGTTAGAACTTCACTTCTGAAATCCATCGTCTTGGTCTGCGGACTGACCGCGTTCCGCTCTGCAAAGGTATTGTGGGCGTGAATATCTGAATTTGTCAGGGTCGTGGCTGTACCCGATTTCAAACTCGCGCCGCGAATCCCGATCTTCGTTTCACGGGTCACGCTCACGTGGGGATTCACCACGGTCAGTACCAACTCCTTGTCATGCAGCGAAGCCGAGCCTTGCAAACCCCAGAATGACGCGGGCTTCCCATCGCGGTCATAGTTCACCGAGGGGGCGGAGAATATCGTCCGCAGAGCTTGCCCACCCTGATGTGCGGCATACATTCCAAAAACGTGGCCGACCGGGGTGACGCAAAATTTGTCCTCGTGCGCCAGGTACAAACTGTTCAGGCAATTGATCAGCTGGGCGCAGTTCGCCATTGCCACTTTTTCGGGATGACGATTAAAAGTATCCAGCGTCAGGCCGCTGAATACCGCGTCCCGCAGAGTCGGGGTTTGTTCCAGAATGTCGCCCGGCGTTGCCTCGCTGCCCGGCCGGTACCACGGTCCCCATTCGTCCACCACAAGTTTGATGGAATGTTCGCGGTCGAATTCTCCCATCACCAGCCAGTGCCCTTTGATGAGAGACTCCATGACGTCGCCCTGGCGCAGAAGTTCGTACCAGTCCAGTACATCGAATTTGAGCGCGTCGCCTTTGCCTTCGACCCAATTGTTGGTGCGGCCCCGGCTCAGGTTCCAGGCATAGTAGTGAAGTGCCAGGCCGAAGATGGAACGGATGTCCCCTGGAGAATGGCGCACAATCTCTTCCAGAAACCCGCGCGTCCAATCCCATTTGTCGTCGCTGGGCCCGGAAGCGACGAACGACAGCTTCTGCTCATATTGCGGCACCCATGCCGTACACCGGCGAAATTCCACGGCGTATTCCTGCGCCGTAAAGTTTCCACCGCAACCCCAGGATTCGTTTCCGACACCCCAATACCGCACCCCGAAGGGCTCTGCGTATCCTGCTGCCGCGCGCATGTCGGCCAGCGTGGTGCTGCCCGCGGGCGAATTGCAATACTCCACCCAGCGGTAGAATTCGGCCGCGGAAAGACTGCGCACATTGGCCGCGAGATAGGGCTGGCTTCCAATCAGCTTGCAGAACTGGATGAACTCATTGGTCCCGAACTGATTGGGATCGTACCTATGGCTGGCGGGTCCGGCCGCACTCTCCTCCTGCGCCCAGAAGTTAGTCCGTCGGGGACGCTTGTCAACGGGACCGATGCCATCACGCCAATCATAGCTGTCGGCAAAGCATCCGCCCGGATAGCGCACCACCGGGGCTTTGATCTTCCGCATCTCCTCGACCAGTTCTTTGCGGATGCCATTGACGTTTGGAACTTTGGACTTCTCGCCCACCCAGATGCCGTCGTAGATCACTCCTCCAAGATTTTCGGCGAAGTGACCGTAGATGTTGGGCGAAATTGTTCCCAGAGGCTCGCCCATTAGGACCTCAATTCGCGAATCGTCACCGACGGCGTCGGTGGCGGCAAACGGCGCCACCCGGCTGAGCCAGAAGTAACCTGCGCCCGCCATGCTGTTGCGGATAAATTCCCTGCGTCTGATCACGTCACGCTCCCCACTGAATTACTGCGTACGAGCGGGCGGGCACTTCGAACTTCGCCCGTCCTCCCGCGATCGAGGGCTTGTCCAGGGTTCTCGGAGAAACCTTTTGGGGCGCCTCGAAACTGTTGAAGGCCTTCAGGTCGTCACCGGTCAGCAGCACCGATGACAGGGTTCGCGCCGGGGCCTTGTCCTGCCAATTCACTTCGATGGCGTGGGCCTTCGACAAATCCCGATTGAGAATGAAAAGGGAAACTTTGCCGTCTTCCGAGCTGACCGTTCCAGCGACATCCAGGTAAGGAACCTGGCCCATTCCCGAAACGTCGTAAGTGGGAGATTCCACCACAAGGTTGAGCACCGAGCCACGGGCAAATTGCAGCACCCAACTGTAAGGATAGTAAATCGTCTGCCGGAACATGCCGTTCGGGTTGGTCATGATGGGAGCAATGACGTTGATCAACTGGGCCAAGCAAGCCAGTTTCACCCGGTCGGCATTGCGGATCAGCGAGTTGAGAATCCCGCCCACCAGCAGGGCGTCTTCCAGGTTGTAAACCTCTTCCAGCAAATGAGGCGCTTCCTGTCCGTGGCCATTCACTGCATCTCCGCTGCGTGCGCGATACCAGACATTCCACTCATCGAACGAGAGCCATAGTTTTTTGGGAGACCGCTTGTGCCCGCGCACCAGATCGCAGACCGCAAGTGTCTCCGCGATCTGCTTCTCCATGCTGAGATTCATGGCCAGATATTTCGAACTGTCGCTGCCAGTTTCCTCGGCAGTGTTTCCTAGGTAACGATGTAAGGAGAGAGCATCCACATAGTCGTAACACTGCTCCAGGACTTCGCGGTCCCACTCCAGGTAGGTTGGCATGAAAGGCCCGCTCGAACCGCAGGCGATGAGTTGCAGAGAAGGATCAACGGCGTGCATCTGCCGCGCCGCGTCCTGCGCCTTCAGGCCATACTCTGTGGCCGTCATGTGGCCGATTTGCCAGGGACCGTCCATCTCGTTTCCCAGGCACCAGTGCTTCACGTTGTAGGGCTCGGCGAAACCATGCTTGCGCCGCAGGTCGCTCCATCGCGTGCCCTTCTCCACATTGCAATATTCCACCAAAGCGGCGGCTTGTTCCGCCGTTCCGGTGCCCAGGTTGAGGCCCATCAGGGGTTCCGTGCCCACCGCTTTGCACCAGGCCATGAATTCGTTGGTGCCAAACTGGTTGGTGTTGAGCGCATTCCACGCCTTGTCGAGCACCCGCGGACGGTCCTGCTTCGGACCGACACCATCGAGCCAGTTGTATCCGGAGACAAAATTTCCTCCGGGATAGCGGATGATGGGAACTCCAAGGTGGTGTACTTCGTCCATCACATCCTTGCGGAAGCCATTGGAGTCCGCCAGCTTCGAGCCGGGATCGTAAATTCCCTCGTAGATGGCACGGCCGAGGTGCTCCAGAAACGAGCCAAACAGATTGCGATCGAGCGGGGAAAGGGTGCGTCGCGAATCCACGTAAACTCTCACTACGTCGCTGGAGTTTGACATCGCAGTCTGGGCCGACAAAAAACGGCCGAAGGCAAAGTTGGCGGAACATGCGATTCCAGCAGTGGAAACTTGACGCAAGAAACGTCGTCGGTTGGCGGAGAACATGTGGATTGCCTCCTGGGATGTGTGAGCGGGGAAATAGTAAACGTTTACCCGCACGGTCGCAAATATTTTATTGGCAACTCAATCGATCGACACCCTTTCAGTTGGATGAAGGTGGCCCCGGCGCCGAATCCACTCCGGAAGCCGGCGTGACCGTCTCGGCGGACACCCGTGTGGACTGCGGCCGGTATCCATCCCGGGTCCGGACGCGGCATCCTTTCGCCCGGTCGCCCACCAGTTTCACCGTGATCGAACGCCATCCCCGATTCGGATTGGCTTGCGGGTAGTAGCTCAACGAATAAAGGTGCGCCAGGTCATTGCGGATGGAAGCGAACGCTTTCTGCTGTTGTTTCCAGGTTTTGGCAAAATACGCTTCACCGCCCGTGGCCGCGCTCATGCGCTTGAATACGGTGCTGGAAACCGGCTCCAGCTTGGCTTCCCGCGTACTGATCATATAAATGGGGATGCCCTTCGATTGCGCCAGTTCGGCCACATCTTCCGGCGGCACCATGCTGGCATTGTCCGGGCCGTTGGAGAAAACCACGATGACCTTCCTGCCCGTATTCTGGCCGGCATCCCGGACTGTCATCAGCAACGCGTTGTACAGTGCGGCATCATCGCCAGCCACCGTGGTGCGCACTCCATGCAGCACCTGGGAGCGGTCTGCGGTCAGGGTGGCCCCGCGCGAGAGGTCGCGGCTGTAGGAATAAAATGCCACCCGGTCGGGACCGTCGAGCGAGCGGACAAACTCAGCAATCGCGTCCTGGGCGAAAACAAAGCCCCGATACATGTAGTTGCTGGTGTCGAACAAGATGAAGACGTTGGCGCCTGCCATCATGGACCCGAGTTCGGATCCCAACTCCGACGAGGTATCGGAATCCGCGGAACCATGCTGCAGCCGCATGCGCTCCCCGGGTTGGTCACGGTCGGGCCCGTTAGAGGTAACTCTTCGGGTGGCTTCGTTGCCCTCTCCGAAGGTGGCAACCTTCTGCGCGATCCCATCCTCGGTCACCACAAAGTCCGAAGGGCGCAGACCGGTCACGTAGTTCCCCTTGCGATCCATCACTGCCACATTCAACTGCACCATGTCGACTTCGACGCGAATCTTGGTTTCAGTTTCAGTCTCCTGGGCGGGGGCTCGACTGATGGAGCCGGAGAGGACTACCACGATAAGCAAGAGAAAAAGAGGGAGAAGGAATCGTTTTGCCATAAGCCTGTTCACCTGCCCCGGCCGCTTTCATCCGGCTCGGAGAATTTGATAAGTCTGGTGCCACCAGAAACCGTCATTGCACACTCGTGGTCAGGGCCACTTTCGGCAAGGTGGTAATCTTGCCGCTCCGGAATTCGTCACCGGTCTCCCGCATCGCCCGCAGCATTGCCGGCCAGTCCTCGAAGTCGGTGGCAAAAATCTTCTCCACCATGCGATAGGTGAGTTCGGGAACCAGACGGTTCAGCATGGCCGGGGAATAACCCAGTTCATCTGCCAGTCGAGCCCAGTACAAATTGTTGGAGTCCCACGACTCCGCCAGCAAGCGGCTGGAATAGCCCATGAACGCCGGAAAGGGCTTCACCTTGAGCAACTCGCGCGAATAACTTTGCGCCAATGCGGGATGAGGGACGCCGAAATCGTCGGACAGCCGTTTCCAGCTGACTTCCGCGGGATACTGCCTAGAAAGGGCATCCAGTTCCTCGCCGGCTTTTCCCCAATGGCCGTCTTGGCCAGGAAATTTCTGCCGGAATTCCGCCGCCAGGTAGAAAGTCTCGCCGGGCAACGCTCGGGAAAGCGCTTCTTCCACGGCGCCGGCGCTAAGCGCCTTTCCGACTTGCTCGGAGCGCTGCGGGGCCATGCGCTCGGAGAGAATATCCAGCACCGTCTGTCGCAGTTTCTCATCCTGCGCGGCGGCGGTCAGAAGTTCCTCCCCGGTTCGCTGATAGAGAGTGACGGCGTGCAACTCGTTGCGAGTGACTCCCCACCAGCGTGGCAGGGTGGCGCTGCTGACCAGACCGGGAACCAACTCATGCCAGATCAAGGCCTGAACATTTTCCGGCACGATAAAATCCTGCTCGGCTTCTGCCAGAACGAAGGGCAGGTCAGCCAGCGAACCAGCCAGGTGGGCGCCGCCACCCGCCGGCAAGCCGGATCCGAATACGTGCGGCACATGCCAGGACTGTCCTCCTCCCATCGCCATTTCTCCCGAAAAGTCGTGAGAGCGCACGAATAGAGGATTGTTGAGAAGAATCTGCGCTCCGGGCGGTTCGTAGTAGGCATAGTTCAAGCCCACCAGCGTGTCTCTGAGGAAGGGGACGACCAGCCCGCGCGCTTCCATCAGCTCTTTCTTGGAGCGGGACGACTTGATGATCCTGGCCAGATCAGTTCGCGTCTGCAAGGAACTGTGACGCGTGTTGTAGAACCCGGCTGCCCATTCACTGCGTTCGCTACTGGTAAACATCGGGCGTGGCATCTCAAATTCCTTAAGCTGGCCAGCCAGCGAAATTAAGCTATTGCCCACGTCCTTACCTTGCGCCAGTTCATTCAATCCGTCTCCCAGAGCCAGCAGCGTGTCCAGGGAAACCAGACGCTGGCCGTCCAGCACCGAGCGAATTCGTCCGGCCAGTTCCTGCCGCACTCTTTGCCCGTCGGGATTCGACTGACTCGGACCTGCCAGCAGGGCGACCACCTCGTCCTGGGAAAGATTAGGACGGCCTGCGGCGGCGCGCCACAATTCCCTCACCGAGGCTTGGGCGGAGTCGAACAGTTGTGCAGACGAGGGGATCCCGGCCGCGAAAGGACCGATCACCGCCTGCCAGGAAGGGTTCACTTTTGCTGCGGGGATCTGGCCCTGGCGCGCCAGGATCTGCCACAGGCCAACGTTGGCCTGAAAGATACCCAGCGCATTGGCCCGCAGAGTGACATTGGAAATCCGGTCAATGACTTCGGCTACCTCCAGAAAACGAGTGATGGAATCATCGTTCAAAGCCTCGAACTCGGAAAAAGTCAGATATTGATTGCCGAACCGGCCAAACTTCTGCGCCAGCAAGCGGACGGTCTGCGGACTCAAACGCCGCTCCGGCGGCCGGGCACCGTCGATCGCACTTAGCATGAGATAGATTTGCAGGGGCCCGTCTTCGGAACTTTGCCGGGAGAAGGCGAACAATGCTTCCACCAGTTGATCGGGATTTTTCCAGTGGTTCGCGCGTTTGGCCCACTGGCGGCCGACCTTGGAATCGGTCTTCTGCCGGAGAATCTCCTCCCACACCTGCAGGTTGCCGGGGACCATGGGCTGGCCCGACGAATCCAGCTCAAGACGTGTCACCAGCAGCAGCAGGTCGGGATCGGGTCGGAATACCGGCCGGGCTGGGCCATCTCCGATGTCTTTTCCGCGCAGGGCTTCGTAGAAGTGCGGCAAGCGGTGAGCCTCGGTGAAGTAAACCTGTTGGGCCGGGGTCAAGCGGGAGAGTGTGTCGAAGTAAGCAGCCAGCCAGCCGTCGTCCTTGGCCAGCAGACGCGCTACAAACTCTTTCGGCGATTCCGGATCCGCTCCCGCCAGTTCCTTCCACGCGGATTCTGCCGGTGCTCCCCCCGGCACCACCATGCGTCCATTTCGAATGGAGATGAAACTGCCGTAAAAGTCGAGAACGGGTGCGAAAGGAAGCAGCTTCGGTATCCCCGCAAATTGCCGCAGGCTGGCGCTGGTTTCGGTATCCATCCGCGCCATGGCCCAGTAAAGCCTCGCCAGCGCAGGGTCGTCGAGCAAGGAGTCCAGTACGTCATTCCCCTTGTCGTGCGAGCCTTTCGTACCCGCATGGATCCAATCGTCCGGTGAGAACAACAGCGGGACTGGGGTGGGGGCAAAATGACAGGCAAAAGGGTGGCCACCCTGCAGGGTTTGCTCGAGTTCGGCGAGAGGGAATCCGGAATCAATGGTTAGAAAGGCGCTTTCCGGATCGGCAGTCTCGAGGGCAGCGTCCTTGCCGCAGCCCTGGCGCAGCCGGTAGCCCAAAATATTCAGCAATGGCCCCGCCTGGTCGCAACTGGAGACTCGAATGACCCCTTCCGGGCCCGCCAGTGTGACCAACTCTCTGGCCTGTTGCACGTACCGTTTGAGCAAGACCAGAAATTCCGTGGGCCGGCCCGCCTTGTCCTTGCGCCCCTGATACCCTTCCACGGCTACGTTGCGCGCCAGGAGAGGCAGCACTTCCTCGGTTGAGATCTTCTGGCTGACACCCGCCATGCGCAAAAACGAACGCAGCGGCCCTGGGATAGCAACGCTTGCACCGGTTACTGGCGCCGGCTGCGGAACATCAGGCGACTTCGCGGTGGTGGAGGTATCCGAAGCCGAACTGGATGAAGAATCGAGCGCGGCGCTGTAAACGCTTGCACACAGGCACAAAAAGATAGAGAGACAAGCCCTCAGCAAGAGGCAAGGAGATTTCACGGCTGGCCCTTCTTTCGAATCTTAGACTCGATACCAAACGAGCAGGATGCCAGGGACTGAAGGGATATTCGCTAGCGAGTGACGTCAGGTTGTTGACCCGGGCCCGAGTACCGCCACCGCCGGATTCGAACTAAGCCCGCACTTCTTTCTTTCCGCCCCCGGAGCCTAGATTTTGTGCCTGCCAAGATAGATCATCTTGCGCGCGATGCCAACCCCTTTTTCGTGTTTTTGTGCGTGCGACTTCCCGGGAGGGACGCGGCCACGGAAGTCGCGCAGATTGGGCAGTTTCGGAGGATGTCTCCAGGCCCGCACTACCTGGCAAAACCGGGCGGGCCTGTGAAATTGTGGAAGGAATGAATGGAGGACGGGCGTCCCGCCCGTCTCGAGGTGAAGCACGGGCGTGGACGCCCGCGCCCACATTTAGCCAACCTAGAAGGTCGCCACAGCTTCCCGCAATCCCTTTTCGTAGCCGTTGATCAGCTTGTCCCATGTGGCATTGGCCTGGGCATCAATTAATTTCCGGGCAGGATCGGCGTCAAACCAGGCCAAAGACTGGCGAATGCCCTGGGCGAAGCGGGTCGTAGCCACGTAGTCGGGAACGAAGCGCTTGATCTTGCTATTGTCGAACACCACGCTTACCGCTTTATCTCCAATCAGCGTGCCTTCCATATCCGGCAAACACGCCACCATGAAGTCGGACGGAATATGCACGATTTGCGGCTCCACCCCGACCGCCGCGCCCACAATGCGATAGAGTTGGTCCCAACTCAAAACTTCGTCCGTCGTGATGTGAAACGCCTGACCGATGGCCTGCTCATGTCCCAGCAGACCGACAAACCCCTTGGCAAAATCGCTTTCGTGCGTGATCACCCAAAGCGATGAGCCATCCCCCGGAACAATGACTTTCTGTCCCTTCAACATCCGGTCTACCACGGTGTAGGAGCGCTCCCAGCTGTTGACCACCAGCGGAATGAGGGTCTCGCCATAGGTAAGGGAGGGACGGACAATCGTGATCGGGAATCCTTCTTCGCGGTAAGCCCGAAGCAGACGCTCCTCACAGGCAATCTTGTTTCTGGAGTAGCCCCAGTGCGGGTTGGCCAGCGGCGTCGATTCGGTGATCAAGTAGTCGGTAGCGGGTTTCTGATAAGCACTGGCGGAGCTGATGAAAATGTATTGCCGGGTGCGTCCGCCAAACAATTCCAGGTCGCGCTCGATCTCGGCCGGAGTGAACGCGATCCAGTTCACGACCACATCGAACCGCCGCCCCCGCAATGCCCGCGTAACCGCGGAAGCATCGTTAATGTCGGCGTGGACCGTCTTTGCGCCGGCAAGCCAGTCCACCGCGTGCTGTCCGCGGGTCAGCAGCGTGAGCTTGATGCCGCGCCGTAGCGCCAGCCGGGTGCAGGCGCTGCTGACAATTCCGGTGCCACCGATAAAGAGTACGTTCATGCGCCAGCCATTCTAATGGAGGATGGAGGACGGACGGGGACGCCCGTCCCCTCCATTTATTCTTACTTACCAGCGGTGTTGCACCAGCGGCCGAATCCTCTCATCGTAGATACTCTGCACTGCCGCCATCGCCTCCGGCGTAAGCGGGGGGAGGTCGGAAGCACCGCAGTTATCGGCCACCTGCTCGGCTCGCTTGCCGCCTGGAATGGCACAAGTGACCGCGTCAAACATCAGTATCCAACGCAGCGCGAACTGACTCATCGAGACCCCCGCGGGCAGAAGTTTCCGAATCTCTTCCACCGCCGCGAGGCCAGTTTCGTAGTCCACTCCGGAAAATGTTTCACCCACGTCGAACGCTTCACCGCGCCGGTTGAAGTTGCGGTGGTCGTCGGGCGCGAACGTCGAGTCGCGCCGAAGCTTCCCAGTGAGCAGCCCGCTGGCCAGGGGCACCCGCGCCAGAATGCCCACATGTCTTTCGTTGGCTTTGGCGAAGAACTCGTCAGCGGGACGCTGCCGGAAGCAGTTGAAAATAATCTGCACCGTCTGCACGTTGGGAAACTCTATCGCCTTCAAGGCCTCTTCCACTTTTTCTACGCTGACTCCGTAATAGCGAATTTTCCCCGCGGCGACAAGATCGTCGAGCATCCCGAAGACTTCGGGGCGGGTGTAGAGCGCAGTGGGCGGGCCGTGCAGTTGGACCAGGTCGAGTCTCTCGGTAGAAAGGTTGCGCAGGCTGTCGTCGATCCAGGCCGAAAGGTTCTCGCGGGTGTAGCCTTCAACCGTTTGCCGGGGCAGACGGCGACCCGCCTTGGTGGCAACGATGATTTCTTCGTTCTTGCGTTCTTTCTTTAGCTGGGCGATCAGGCGCTCGCTGCGACCGCCTCCGTAAACGTCCGCGCTGTCGATAAAATTGACGCCGCAGTCGATTGCCTTATGCAGGGCTTCCATCGATTCTTCATCCGAAACCTGGCCCCATGACCCACCAATCGCCCAGGCGCCAAAGCTGATTTCCGAAACCTTCCATCCCGTACGACCGAGTGCTCGGTAGTGCATGCTTTCTTCTCTCCTGGAAGCCGAAGTGATGGCTCACCTTGCTTCATCCCCTGGAACCGAGGTCATCCTGACGGGGGATCTCGCGCGCACCAGCGCAACTGCGGGTAAGCCGCGCAGGTGCTCCTCGCCAGATGCTTCGCCTGCTCAACATGACCCCTTAGATCAGGACCAGACCTCAATGGGCCACGGCCCTACCGGGCACTGCTCTATTTAGATCAGTGCCTCCTACCGTCCTTCATTGACTGACCTTGTTTGTTATACGTAACATTCTAGCCCCCAGATGATCGGCCATACCATCTCGCACTACCGCATCATCGAGAAGCTGGGAGGCGGCGGGATGGGCGTCGTTTACAAAGCTGAGGACACCGAGTTGCGCCGGTTGGTGGCCCTCAAATTTCTGCCCGACCTCGTTGCCCAGGACCCAGCGGTGTTGGAAAGATTCCGGTGGGAGGCACGGGCCGCGTCGGCTCTGAATCATCCCAACATCTGTGTGATTTACGAAGTCGGTCAGGCGCAGCGCCGGCGCTTCATCGCCATGGAGTTTCTCGATGGTATGACGCTCCGGCAGCGCATCGCTGAAGGTCCTCTGCCTTTGCCCCAGTTGCTGGACCTGGGTATCGAGATCGCCGACGCGCTCGACGCCGCCCACACCCATGGCATCATGCACCGGGACATTAAGCCGGCAAATATTTTTATAACCCAGCGCGGCCACGCCAAGATTCTGGATTTCGGTCTGGCGAAGTTCACCGTGGGAGACGAAGGCAGCATTAGCGGCGATACATTCGGAGGGGACACACGTTCCCCGGATGAACTCAATCGCCGGGGATCGACTCTTGGAACCATCCCTTACATGTCGCCGGAACAGGCGCTGGGCCAGCCGCTCAACACCCGTACGGATTTGTTCTCGTTCGGGGTCGTACTCTATGAGATGGCGACCGGAGTCCAGCCTTTTCACGGACAGACAGCGGCCGCGGTTTTCGACTCCATTATTCATCGCGTGCCGGAGTGGCCACCAGGATCCGATCCAGCAACCCCTCCTGAGCTTGAGAGCATCGTGCGCAAAGCTCTGGAGAAGAATCCAGAGCGGCGCTATGCCAGCGCGGCGGAGATGCGGACCGATCTGCAAAACCTTCGCCGGGCGACAGAATCAGGGCTGGCGATGGCCACCGGGCCGGCCGCGAAGCCGGCACCGGATTCGAAAGAACGAATCCGTTCGTTCTTCGCGGCGGCCACCACAGCCCTCAAACCACAACCCAGGGTTGGTATCGCAGGCCGGCTGGCGATGGCCATCTGCGGTGCCATAGCGCTGGTTGTACTCATCCTGTTCTTAAGAACGCCCGAGCCCCCGCCGGCCGTGCTTTCGGCGCTGCAGATCACCAGCGACGGCACGTCGAAGCGATCTCTGGTCACAGACGGAACTCGCGTTTACTTTTCCGAATATCTAAGTGGCCATTCCGTCCTGAGGCAGGTTTCGACCTCGGGCGGAGAAACCGCGCCTGTACCCATCTCGCTGGTCAGTGCCGACATCTATGATTTCTATCCGGGCCACTCGGAATTGCTGGTGAAAGGTGTGGCCGAGGGCTCGGAGACCGAGTGGCCGGTTTGGATATTGCCGCTCCCCGCAGGCTCGCTCCGGCCGGTAGGAGAGATCCTGGCGCACGGAGCCACCTGGGCGCCGGATGGTCAACGCATCGTATATGTCAGGAAGTCGAGCGTGTACACCTGCAATACGGACGGAACGGATTCGCGGGAACTGGTCACCGTGCCGGGAGTTCCTTTTGCCCCTCGATTTTCTCCCGACGGCCGCCGCCTGCGCTTCACCATACGCGACACCAACCAGCGCACGTCGTCTCTGTGGGAGGTTTCTGCCGACGGCAAGGGGCTGCATCCCGTGTTGCCGGACTGGAACAAGCCCGCTCAGGAGTTTGGCGGAGTCTGGACGCCAAATGGAAAATACTTCCTCTTTGAATCGACGCGCGATCATACCCAGAACATCTGGGTCCGCCGTGAAGGCACGTCCTTTTTTCGCAAGGCGGGCGCTGAGCCGACGCAGTTGACCGTGGGACCGCTCATGTTCAGCAACCCCACTCCGAGCACAGATGGAACGAAGCTGTTCGTGATCGGCCAGCAGCGTCGTTTCGATCTGGTCCGCCTGGATAGCAAGTCGCAGCAGTTTTCCGTTTACCTTCCCGGCGTGTCGGCGGGCGAGGCTGACATCCTACGCAATGGTGAGTCGATCACCTACGTCACGCATCCGGAACTTACGCTTTGGAAGAGCAAGCCGGACGGAAGTTCACGGATCCAACTCACCTATGCCCCCATGCAGGCTCACATGCCACGTTGGTCACCCGACGGGACCCAGATTGCATTCATGGCTTCGGGTCCAGGAAAACCCTGGAAGATCTTCGTGGTGCCGGCCGAGGGCGGTACGCCGCAGGAGGTGACGGCAGGAGACCGCAATCAGGGTGATCCCACCTGGACAGCCAACGGTTAATTCCATAGTGTTCGCGGGAATGCCCTGGCTGGAATACGGAACCCCATCGGGCCCGAACATTCATATCGTTGACTTGAAGACCTCGCAGGTGTCAGATCTGCCAGGCTCTGAAGATCTTTTCAGTCCCCGCTGCTCGCAGGATGGGCGCTACGTCGCAGCCCTTTCCGCGGACTCCACCAAGCTGATGCTGTATGACATGGAAAAGAAAAGCTGGACGCAGCTGGCCTCGTCACGGTTCGGTTTCGAGAACTGGTCACATGACGGGAAGTATATTTACGCGGAGGACTATTCCGACAAGATCGATGACCTGGTGCGCGTGAATGTGGCCGACGGCAAATTGGAGCACTTGTTCAGCCTGAAAGAAGTTCCGCGTGGCTTCGATCCGTGGGAATTCTGGGTTGGGCTGGCGTCCGATGATTCGCCGCTCCTGATGCGGGATAAGAGCACGCAGGAGATTTACAGCCTCGATGTGCGCCTTCCGTAGCGCTTTTGTCGTTGTCGCATTCCTTTTCACGAAGCCTGAAACTCACCGACCTCACGGTGCACTGGCCAACTTCGGGCTAACGGTTTTTTGGTTTTCCGCCATCGGTTTTTTGAGTTTAGGGAATGAGGCCTGAAGGGGTACAAAGTCTTTGCCAGCCCCATTTTTGCAGCGAGTGAATCGTTTCAATAGAGTCAGGCCCGGCTTCGGCCCGAAAGTCTGCTTTATACGGAGGCTCCCCCCATGCCGGAATCCAACATCGGCTTTTATGGCCACGTGAAGCAGTACCACAACCTGAAGGTCGAGATTGATCAGGCCATCCTGGACGTGCTCGAGAGCGGCAGCTACGTACTGGGCCCGCAATTGGTCAAGTTCGAAGAAGAACTCGCGCGTTACATGAAGACGAAAGAAACTGTGGGCGTCAACTCCGGCACCGACGCGCTGCTGCTGCTGTTCCTGGCTCTGGGTCTGGGGCCCGGCGACGAAGTCATCACCACCTCCAACACCTTCTTTGCCACGGCGGAAGCCATCTGGCTGGCCGGTGCCACGCCAGTATTCGTCGATTCCGATCCCCGGACCCGCAACATCGATGTGAGCAAGATCGAAGCCGCCATCACCCCGAAAACTCGCGCCATCGTGCCGGTACATTTGTACGGCCTCACCGCGGACATGCCCGCCGTCGCGCGCATCGCCAAGGCCCATAATTTGTTCGTGGTGGAAGACTGCGCTCAGGGCATCGGGGCGCGAGGCGACAACTTTGCCATCGGAGAGCTCAGCGATGCCGTCTGTCCGAGCTTCATCATCCAGAAGAACCTGGGACGCTTCGGTGACGGCGGCGCCGTGGCCACCAACAACAAAGACCTCGCCGCCGAGATCCGCAAGCTGCGCAACCACGGCTCGATGAAGCGCTCCCACCACAGCATTGGCTACAACAGCCGCCTGGACGACATCCACGCCGCAGTCTTGCGCGTCAAGCTGAAGCGTGTGGACGAATGGAGCGAGCGGCGCCGCGAGATTGCCAGGCTTTACGATCAAGGTCTGGCCAACGCGCCCATGACTCTGCCCTTCACGCCTCCCGGCTACGAGCACGTCTATCATCTATATGTGGTCGATAGCGATGGACCGGGACGAGTTGCAGGCGTACTTGCAGTCGAAAGGCATCACCGCTCTGACTCACTACCCCATCGCCATCCACCAGCAGGAAGGCTTTCCCTGGGGACGTCCCGCCCGCGTCGGCTCGCTGCCGGTCACGGAAGAGTCCGCCGCCAGTGTGCTGTCGCTTCCCCTGTATCCCGAGCTCACCAATGAAGAAGTCGGCCGCGTGATCGAGGAAGTCATGAACTGGATTGCCAGCCGGGAGGCGATAAGCCGCCAGGCAGTCTGATATCGGAAAACATGAGTGTGGGTCGGACACTCCTGTCCGACGCCTTTGACCTTGACGTTGAATTTGACTTCGATTCGAGCCACCGGTTACAAAACTCAAAATCAAAGTCAAAAGCGTCGGACAAGATTGTCCCACCCACCCAAACAACCCTGCCCGTCATTTACAATTCTAATATTGAAACTATGCTGTCACGACTGGCGATTCTAATCACAGCCGGCGCCATGGCGCTCGGCTCCAGTGCCGCTACCTTGGATAAACCTATGGACTTTGGGCCCAATAATCCGTTCTACCTGCCTAGCACTTTGCCCTTTCACGCACCTCCGTTCGACAAGATCAAGGACAGCGATTACCAGCCCGCGATCGAGGCTGGCATGGCGGAGCAACGCCAGGAGATGCGTGCGATTGCCAACGATCCTGCCCCACCGACATTTGAGAACACCCTTGTAGACATGGAAAAGAGCGGTCAGCTGTTCAACCGCGCCATGGCCGCATTCAACGGGGTCACCGGAGCGAACCGGAATCCCGAACTACAGAAGGTGCAGGACTTCGAGGCGCCCAGGCTGGCCGCGCATCAGGATGCGATCTACCTCGACTCCAAATTGTTCCAGCGCGTGTCCGCGATTTACCAGCAACGCGATTCGTTGAAACTCGATGCGGAAGCGCTGCGCCTGGTGGAGTTCTATTACAAGAAATTTGTGCATTCCGGGGCCAGCCTCTCCGATTCCGACAAGGCCGCACTGAAGAAACTGAATGAAGAGGAATCGACGCTGACCAATGCTTTCACCACCAAATTGCTCGCCGCCACCAAGGATGCGGCCTACGTCACTAAGGACAAAGACGCGCTCACGGGCCTAACGGATGCGCAAGTTACCGCTGCTGCGCTGGCCGCGAAGGAGCGCAAGCTGGACGGGTACGTCGTTCCACTGCAGAACACCACGCAACAACCCGATTTGGATTCGCTCAGCCATCGCTCGACCCGTCAGGCTCTCTTCGAGAACTCCTGGAATCGCGCCGACCACGGCGGAGTCAACGACACGCGTGACACAATCGCCCGCTTGGCTCAGCTTCGCTCCGAGAAAGCCAAGCTACTTGGCTTCCCGAATTACGCATCCTGGAAACTGGAAGACCAGATGGCCAAGACACCCGAGGCCGCGCTGAAGTTCATGGACGCGCTGGTTCCGGGAGCCACCGCCAGAGCCGCCGTAGAAGCCAGCGACATCCAGGCTGTAATCGACGCGCAGAAGGCCGGCTTCAGGCTCGAACCGTGGGACTGGAATTTCTATGCCGAGCAGGTTCGCAAAGCCAGGTACGACATGGACGAAGCGCAAATCAAGCCGTACTTCGAGCTGAACAATGTGCTCGAGAATGGCGTGTTCTACGCCGCCAGCCAGCTTTACGGAATCAGCTTCAAGGAACGCAAGGACGTTCCGGTGTACAACCCGGATGTGCGCGTGTTCGAGGTGTTCGACGCCGACGGCCAGCCCCTGGCTCTTTTTTTCGCGGACTACTTCAAGCGCGACAACAAGAATGGCGGCGCCTGGATGAGCAACTTTGTTGACCAGTCCAAGCTACTGGGCACGCTGCCGGTGGTCTATAACGTCTGCAACTTCAGCAAGCCCGCACCCAGCGAACCCGCGCTCCTAAGTTTCCGCGACCTAACCACGATGTTCCACGAATTTGGCCACGCCCTGCATGGCATGTTCGCCGACAGTCAATATCCAACTCTTTCCGGCACCGCAGTGGCCCGCGACTTCGTCGAGTTTCCCTCGCAGTTCAATGAGCATTGGGCCAGCTATCCGGCGGTTTTCAGCCACTACGCGAAGCACTACAAGACAGGCGCGCCCATGCCGGCGGAACTGGCCGAGAAAATCAAGAAGGCTGCAACCTTCAACCAGGGCTATGCGCTCACTGAAATTCTGGCCGCGGCAGAACTCGATATGCAGTGGCACACGCTTGCACCCGGCACGCCGCTGCAGAAACCTGATGCGTTTGAAAGCGCTGCGCTGGAGAAAACTCGCCTCGCGCTCAGCGCTGTGCCACCCCGCTACCACTCCACCTACTTCGCGCACATATGGGGCGGCGACTATGGCGCCGGCTATTACGCTTATCTGTGGGCTGAGATGCTGGACGATGATGCCTTCCAGTGGTTCGAAGACCACGGCGGTCTGACCCGGGCCAATGGCGATCGCCTCCGCCGGATGGTGCTTTCGCGGGGCAACACGGAAGACCTGGCCAACTTGTACAAGGCCTGGCTGGGAGCAGAACCCAACATAGAACCGATGTTGAAATACAGGGGTCTCGCGGAGCCAGTTTCAAAGTAGCAACACAGACCTCGTGGGTACAACCTGCTTCAGAAATTTCCCCTGTTCCAGTTCCTGAAAGGCCTGCCGCAGCTGTTCCTGCGTGTTCATCACGATGGGGCCGTACCATGCCACCGGCTCCTGCAATGGTTTTCCGGAGACCAGTAGAAACCGGATCCCGTCGTCCCCGGCCTGCACCGTAACTTCGTCGCCGCGGTCAAAGAGGACGAGCGAGCGGTTGTCCGCCTCGACCGGTGGAGCGGTGTCCAACCACTTCACCGCTTCAGTCGGTACCGTCAGCGGGCCCGACGCATTGCAGAATTTCCCGCCACCCGCGAACACATACGCGAATGCGTGGCGCGTGACTTCAACCGGAAGCGTTTTCCTTCTTCCCGGGGACACGGACACATCGATATAGGTTGGATCGGTAGCAATTCCTTCGACCGGACCGGTCTTTCCCCAGAAGGTACCGCAGACCACACGCACATGCGTTCCGTCGTCATCTTTAATCTCCGGTATCTCCGGCGATTTCACTTCCTGGTATCGGGGCGGCGTCATCTTCTGCGACGCGGGAAGGTTGGCCCACAACTGGAAGCCATGCATGCGGCCGGCCTGATCGCCCTTAGGCATCTCCTGATGAATGATCCCGCTCCCGGCCGTCATCCACTGCACATCGCCCGAAGCGATGGCGCCGCGGTTGCCCATGCTGTCGCCGTGCTCCACGGTCCCGGCGAGGACATAGGTAATAGTCTCGATCCCGCGGTGCGGATGCCACGGAAAGCCTGCCAGATAATCCTCTGGAACGTCATTGCGGAAGTCGTCCAGCAAAAGGAATGGGTCGAAGTCAGACGTGTTTCCGAAGCCAAAGGCACGGCACAGATGCACGCCGGCGCCTTCGAGGGTCGGTTTGGCCATTACCAGCCGCTTAACCGGTCGAATTGACATGATGGTCTCCGGTAGTCAGAGTCTCGCGTAGATGTCTGGTCAATTTTGACCAGTCCTCAGGTGTCGTGATGTTCGATACTTCTAATAGCTAAATTCTACCAGCGAGCTTACGTAGGGGGCGGACGCCCTCGTCCGCCCGGCGGAGCAAAGCTCCGCAGCGGTTTTCTGGACCTACGATTTCTGGCGAGCTTCGCTCGCCCACCCGGACGAGGGCGTCCGGGCCTACGCGATCTCAGCACCACTAAGGGCTAATGTCACTACCAAAGACAATGCTTTCTCAAGGGATGTTGGAGGTAGTCGCGCCCCGCCCCGGCGCCCGGGACGAGGTTGTTGCCCTTCCCCGCTGGCATGCCAAGCCCTCGCTGCCAAGTCGAATTGCGGTGATCGGCAACTATCTGCCCAGGCATTGTGGAATTGCTACGTTCACCACCGACCTGTGCGAGGCCATTGCCGCGGAGTATGGGACCGCCCGGCTATTGGCGCTGCCGGTGAATGACACAGAACAAGGGTACGACTATCCCGCGCGAGTGAGGTGGTCGCTGGTCCAGGATGACGTGGCCTCCTATCAGGAAGCCGCTCAATTCCTGAACTTCCACAATATCGACATGGTGTGCCTGCAGCACGAGTATGGAATCTTCGGCGGCCCGGCCGGAAGCCATATCCTGCATTTGCTGCGCGGCTTGAAAATGCCGGTGGTGACCACTCTGCACACCGTCCTGCGCGAGCCCGATGCCGACCAGCTCATGGTCATGAAAGAGATTGCGGAGCTTTCCGACCGGCTCATTGTCATGAGTCAGCTCTCGTCCCAGTTCCTGCAGGAAATTTTCAAGGTGCCGGGCAGCAAGATAGACATGGTTCCGCACGGCGTTCCGGACCTGCCCTTTCTCGACCCCAATTTCTACAAGGATCACTTCGGCGTAGAAGGCAAGGCGGTGCTGCTCACCTTTGGCCTGCTGTCGCCGAACAAAGGCATCGAAAACGTTATTCAGGCCATGCCTCAGATACTGTCGAAGCATGAAAACGTGGTGTACCTGGTGGCGGGCGCGACCCATCCTCACATTCTCCGTCGCGAGGGGGACAAGTATCGGGCCAGCCTTCAGGCTTTGGCAAAGGAAGTGGGAGTTGAATCGCAAGTGATCTTCCACGACCGTTTTGCCAGCCCCGAGGAAATGGCGGAGTTCATCGGCGCCGCTGACATCTACATCACGCCGTATCGCCATGAAGCGCAAGTGGTCTCGGGAACCCTAGCTTACGCGCTGGGGGCGGGCAAAGCGATCATTTCCACTCCTTACTGGCACGCGATTGAATTGTTGGACGACCGTCGCGGCGCGCTGGTTCCCTTCCAGGACCCCGACGCCATCGCAAAAAAGACGATCGAACTCCTGGCCACGCCGGCCCTGCGCCATGCCATGCGCAAACGCGCTTACCTGTTCGCGCGCGATATGGTCTGGAAAAAAGCGGCGCAGGGTTATATGGCGAGTTTTGCCCAAGTTCGCCGCGACCGCGCGGCGACTCCCCGAGTCCAGTTTTCGGCCCGCGCGGCGCCGAAATCTGTGGATCAGTTGCCTCCATTGAAACTCGCTCACGTGAACGCCTTAACCGATGACACTGGCATGTTGCAGCACGCGATCTTTACTATCCCCAACCGGGCCGAGGGATACACCACCGACGACAACGCGCGGGCCCTCATTTTTACTGTGCTGCTGAACCAATTGGGCAGCGAGTCAACGGGCATGTTTGCGGCCGCCGAAGCAGCCAACCCGGATTGGGCTTTCCGCTACCTGGCGTTCCTCGAGCATGCCTTCAATGCCAAGAAGAAGAGGTTCCGAAACTTCATGGGCTACGACCACCGCTGGATGGAAGATCAGGGATCAGAAGATTCTCACGGCCGCGCGTTGTGGGCCCTCGGAACTGTTCTGGGCCGATCCCGGAATTCTGGATTGCGAGGCGCGGCCGGGCGTTTGTTCGAATACTCGCTACCCGCAGTGGTCGAGTTTCACAGTCCGCGTGCCTGCGCCTATGCCCTGCTCGGAATTCAGGAGTACCTGCATTCGTACTCCGGAGACCGGGACGCCCAGCGCGTACGATCCGCGTTGGCCCAAAGACTGCTCGACTTTTATGACTCGATCCACCGTCCAGACTGGAAGTGGTTTGAGGACGTGGTGGCGTATGGCAACGCGAGGCTGCCCCAAGCCTTACTGCAAGTGGGATCGGCTTCTGGCAATGAGCACATGCTTTCCGCCGGACTCGATTCACTGGAATGGCTCATGGACCGGCAGCACTGCCGGACAAACCGACATTTTGTTCCGATCGGCTCGCAGGGGTTTTACCGCCGGGGCGGCGAACAAGCGCGATTCGATCAACAACCGGTTGAAGCCGCCGGTGCGGTATCCGCCTGTTTACAGGCCCATCGCGTGACTGGAGACCAGAGTTGGCGCAATGAAGCGTGGTCGGCCTTCAACTGGTTCCTGGGCGATAACGATCTTCAACTTCCCCTGTACGATGCTGAAACCGGCGGCTGCCGGGACGGCCTGCATCCCGACCGCGCCAATCAGAACCAGGGTGCGGAATCCACGCTGTCTTTCCTGATGGCACTGCTCGAAATGCGCTCTCTGCAAGAACATGAAAAGGCGGAAGACCGGTCATGACCGCTCCCGAAACCACTTTGATCAACGTCGAAGGCCAGCATTACCCGCCGCTGCTTCTGCGGCACCCAGCCAACCCCATCCTGACGCGCAAGCATTGGCCGTACTCCATCAACAGCGTGTTCAATGCCGGGGCCACTTTGCTGCAGGATGGAACTACTCTGTTGCTGTGCCGCATCGAAGACCGCCGCGGCTTGTCGCATCTGTGCGCTGCGCGCTCTCTAAACGGAGTGGATGGATGGCAAATCGACCGCGAGCCGACGCTGAGGCCGCGCCCCAACGATTATCCCGAGGAGATCTGGGGAATCGAAGACCCGCGTATCACATTTGTCCCCGAGCTGCAGCAATATGTCGTGACCTACACTTCGTATTCGCGGGGGGGTCCGGGCGTGTCTCTGGCCCTGACCAAGGACTTTCGCAGCTTCGAGCGCTACGGCGTCATCATGCCGCCGGACGACAAAGACTCAGCTCTTCTGCCCAGGAGAATCAACGGCTACTGGGCGCTGATTCATCGACCCATGACGCCACTCGGGTCTCACATGTGGATTTCCTATTCTCCGGATCTGCACCATTGGGGAAGGCACCGGTTGATGTTAGAAGCTCGCCGTGGCGCCTGGTGGGACGCCAACAAGATTGGGCTGTCGCCGCCGCCCATCGAGACTTCCAGAGGATGGCTGGTGCTCTACCACGGTGTGCGGCACACGCCTTCGGGCTGTCTGTACCGGTTGGGCCTGGCGCTTTTCGATATGGAGAAGCCAGAAAAATGCCTGCTGCGCGGAGACTCATGGATTTTTGGGCCGGAGGCAGATTACGAGCGCAACGGCGACGTCAACAATGTAGTGTTCCCGTGCGGATACACCATGGACCCCGACGGCGACACGCTTAACATCTATTACGGAGCTGCTGATTGCTCAATTGCCCTGGCTCGGGCTAGCGTGCACGCTTTACTAGAGTGGCTGGATGCCAATGGAAGTTGCGACCGCAGGCGATCGCAGGACGTATGAACCCGCTGCTCTGGGTTTTCGAGTTCATATTCCGATGCCGTCACCGTCAGATGAGCCGCGTATTCACCATCAAGGGGAGAACGTACCAGGTCTGCTTCAAGTGTGGACGAGAATTTGAGCGTTCGGAACCTCCCGTAGTCTAGCGTTGCGGTCATGCTTCGGTGACCAGTCCTCGAATCCTCACTCAACCGACGTAAGCTATCTTGCTCAGACAAGACTGTGCCCACCTGTCATTCTTTAACCTGCTGAGCGTGTAGAGATAGCCACGATACCTAATTCGTAGCTTTCATTAGTTAGTCGCGGCGGGTCAGGTCCCGGCCAATCAAGTCGAAGCGACCACATCCAGCAATTTGACATTCTTCGTCCGTGTGGGCCGGGGAACTTCACGGCAACACGATGCGACCCTAAGCTCTCGAACGCAACAATTAGGGCAACACACCTCGGCGGAGAGGCGTCTGCCCGCGCAACCAGAAAGGTCAAAGACCATGCCTTTAATTCAAGTCCTGGAAGTTCTGATCGTGGTGGGTGTTCTTTTGTGGCTGGTGAACCGCTTCATTCCGATGCAGTCGTCCATCAAGTCGATCCTGAACGGAGTCGTGGTAATCGCCGTGGTTCTGTGGCTGCTGAATGTTTTTGGACTGTTTCATTCGCTTTCCCGTATCCACGTTGGGAAAGGATGAGCTGAATGTGAGCGACTTGTAATCCCGACCATGGAACGCTCGATGGAGACCAAGCGGCACGGCAGGCATCTGCCTCAAGGAGAATCTTATGAAGACTATTTTGTTGGCACTCGGAATCACCCTCAGTTTGAGCGCATTGGCTCAGACCAATTCTCAATCAACCATGGCCCTCGAACCCATGGAGCACACCCCGACGTTCCGGGTCACCGTCGTCAGCCGCAGCGTCCAGGCAGTCAACTACAGACATCGCGGCGGAGCCACCAAGATGGATTTCGCCGGCACCGACCTGATGCCCCAGGCCCGCGGTGAAGCAAAGGTAGAGAGTAAAAAGGGTTACATCGAAATCGAAGTGGAATTTGCCAACCTGGACAAGCCCACGACTTTCGGCAACGAGTATCTCACCTACATTCTGTGGGCCATATCGCCCGAGGGCCGGGCCGTAAACCTGGGCGAAATCCTGGTGGGCGATAACCATCGCAGCAAGGTCGATGTCACCACCGACCTTCAGGCCTTCGCTTTGGTGGTCACCGCAGAACCTTACTATGCGGTTCGACAGCCCAGTAATGTGGTCGTGCTCGAAAACGTGGTCCGCGAAGATACCAAGGGGACCACCGAGGCCATGCACACCAAGTACGACCTTCTGGAACGCGGTGGCTACATCCCCACCGGCTACAAGTTCGATCCTGTAGTTCTGAATACGAAATTGCCACTGGAATTCTTTGAAGCGCGCAACGCCTTGCGCATCGCGCAATCCGAGGGTGCCGAGACCTATGCCCGTGACAGCTATCAGCATGCGTCCCGCTTGATGGACCAGGTCGATGCCGATGCCACCAGCAAGCACACGGATCGCAAGGCCATGATCGGGGTTGCCCGTGAGGTGGTGCAGACCG
The DNA here is from genome assembly GCA_963779255.1 of Terriglobia bacterium. Taxonomy (GTDB): domain Bacteria; phylum Acidobacteriota; class Terriglobia; order Terriglobales; family Acidobacteriaceae; genus JAIQFF01. The sequence goes on from CAVZXU010000001.1 coordinate 35,695, forward strand.
CGGAAGATGCGCGCGCCATCACGGTCAAGAAGATAGACGAGGAGCGTCTGGAAAACGAACGTCAGGCTGCGGCTGACGCTCAGGCCAATACCCAGTTACAGGCCGACGACGCCACCCGCAAGAAAGAACAAGCCCAGTCTGACCAGGCCCGGGCCGAGCGCGCCAGATCTCGAGCCGAGTCGGACACAGCCAGGGCGCAAGCTGCCACCGCGCAGGCAGAGTCTGCCACGGCAAGGGCCCAGGCCGATGCCGCTAATGCCCAGTCGGACGCCAACCGGGCCAAATCCGATATGGCGAACAACCAGGCTGCTTCAGCCACTGCCCTCTCTGCGGCCCAGGCGGATGCGGACCAGGCCCGCCTGGCCGCTCAACAGGCGCAGTTAAGCGCGCAACAAGCCGAAGCTGAAAAAGCAGCCATGCGTACGCGCTTGTCTGAACAACTGAACAAGATCCTTCAGACCCGCGACAGCGCACGCGGTCTCATCGTCAGCATGTCCGACGTGTTGTTTGACACCGGCAAATACTCGTTGAAGCCCGGCGCGCGGGAGAAGCTGGCGAAGGTCGCCGGCATTCTGCTCGCCTACCCCGGACTCAACATTGAAGTCGGTGGCTACACCGACAACGTGGGCGGCGATCAGATGAATCAAACCTTGTCCGAGAACCGCGCCCGCTCAGTGCGTGACTACCTGGTACAACAGGGAGTCGCGACCAATTCGGTCACAGCCAGGGGCTTTGGCAACAGCCTCGCCGTAGCCTCAAACGAAAACGCCGCGGGCCGGCAGCAGAACCGGAGAGTCGAGCTTCTCGTGTCCGGCGAAGCCATCGGTAACCCGGTCAACCCGCAGACCGGAAGCTTGCAATAGAGCAGACGTAACCCAGCAGCAACGGAGGTAGCACACATGAAAGTAATCGGAATCACCAGCACAGCCATTCTGTCCTTGCTTCTCGGAGTCGCCGCTCCTGCTTACGCTCAGCACGAAGAGCAAGGCGAAAAGCAAGACCATGCTCAACAACAGGGCGGGCACGAGCAAAGCAAACCCAGCCCGCAGCATGCTCAGAAACCCCAGCAGAAGCAGCACGCCCAGCAACAACAGCATGCTGACCAACAACAGGACCAACATAATCAGCAGCAGGCGCAGCAGAAGCAGCAACAGGACCAGCATAACCAGCAGCAGGCCCGGGTACAGCAGCAGGTTCAGCGAAGCGCCTGGCAGCAGCATCGCTCACAAAACTGGCAGTCCGACCACCGCGACTGGCAGCAACGGGGCGGCTACCGCGGTTATCGCATTCCTGATGACCGCTACCGCGGCTACTTTGGGCCGAGCCACGGGTTCCGCATCAACACCCTCCCCTTCCTGGTCGTAGGCGGATACCCGCGACTTCCAGTACGAAGGCTATTGGATCAGCGCAGTTTATCCCTGGCCGTCAAGCTGGGGGGACGACTGGTACGACAACGACGACGTCTATGTCAACTACGTCGATAACGGCTACTACCTCTACAACCGCAGGTATCCCGGCGAGGGAATTGCGATCAACATCACGCTTTAGTGCGGGTTTGCGCAGTGCAGCTTCGGGAGAAGCTGCACCGTCCTGAACACATTTAATTAAGGAGTAACCAATGCTAGGAACCGTCCTGATCGTCATCCTCATTTTGGCGCTGCTAGGAGCGTTGCCCCGCTGGTCGCACAGCCGGGACTGGGGCTATGCCCCGACCGGCGGAGTGGGTGTGATCCTTCTCATCGTTGTCGTCCTCCTGGTTCTCGGACGCATCTGAATCATGCGGCGCAATCAGGCAAAAATGTGGGCGCGAGCGTCCCCGCTCGTGCCGGCCCGCGGCGCAATATCCAGAAACCGAAAATCCAGGACTGCGGGACGCACGGGCGGGGACGCCCGCGCCCACCCGTACATCGACCTGCCGGTTGCTCTTTGTCCGCGCGGTAGCCATTCTTCTCGTCCTGCTCATGTGCAGCAGCGCTTCCTCCGCGTACTCTGTTCTGACCCACGAAGAGATCGTTGACCTGCTCTGGAGCGACGCGCTCCGCCCCCTCCTGCTGCAGCGATATCCCGGGCTCTCGGAAGAGCAGCTCACCGAGGCCCACGCCTATGCCTATGGCGGCGCCGTCATCCAGGACCTCGGCTACTATCCCTTCGGTAGCACGGAGTTCAGCAACCTGGTGCACTACGTCCGCAGCGGCGACTTCGTCCGTGAGCTGCTCCGCCAAAGCCAGGATGTCAACGAGTACACCTTCGCGCTGGGCGCCCTGTCGCACTATGCCGCGGACATCACCGGCCACCCCGCAGTCAACCAGGCCGTGGCCATCGAGTATCCGAAGTTGCGCGCGAAGTTTGGCAAGTCCGTCCGCTATGCCCAGGACAGGACAGCGCATTTGAAGACCGAGTTCGGGTTTGACATGGCGCAGGTGGCGAAAAATCGCTATGCCTCGCAGCAGTATCACGACTTCATCGGGTTCAAGGTATCGAAGTCCCTGCTGGAGCGGTCTTTCCCGTCGTGTACGGACTGGAATTGAAAGACGTGCTGGCGCACGAGGACCTTGCCATCGGTTCGTATCGTTTCTCGGTCAGCCGGCTGATTCCACAAATGACCCAGGTTGCGCTGCAAATCCATAAGAAGGACTTTCAGCGCGACACGCCCAATTTCGCGAAACGGAAGTTTCTGTATCGCCTTTCGCGGTCTGACTATGAAAGGAATGGGGGAAAGACTACGTCAAGCCCGGGCTTAGGCACGCGCATCCTGTCAACCCTGTTGCGGTACATGCCGAAAATTGGTCCATTCAAGAAGTTGGGATTCAATAACCCTACTCCGCAAACCGCTGATCTTTATATCAGGAGCATCAATGCCACCGTCGATCAATATCGAGCTTTTCTGGAAGCGGTGCGCACCGACTCGCTGGTGCTTCCCAATTGTGATTTCGATACCGGCAATCCGACTAAGGCAGCGGAATATTCCCTCACCGACGACACGCTATGCCAAGCGCTGGCCCAGCTTTCCGACCGGAAGTTCGATCTGACTTCGGCGGAACTGCGGGACAACATCCTGCGCTTCTATTCCGACCTTTCGCTGCCGATCGAGACCAAGAAGGACGAGGCTAACTGGCAGGGTGTGCTGACCGGGCTTGACCAGCTGAAATCCATGGCCCCGGTTCCCGTCTTCGTGGGCCGTGCGGCGCCAGCGACCGAATGAGAAACTGTGCTCCAACCATACCTTCCCCAGACGATATCATGCGACCGCACCCCATCAGCCTTTACCGATTGGGCACTCGATTTGCATTTCGTTGATCTGCGTGGCGGCCGTCCTCGCCCTTGGCCTTACCGGCCTGGCGCAAGCTGTTCCGGTGACGGCTGTCCGTTCCACGCCGCCCACCATCGTCATCGGTTTCGTTGGCGGTTTCATCGGACACAATAATCTCGTTCACAGCGAGGTGCAGCTTGCGGCGCGCCTGCGCCAAGCCTATCCCTCTGGTGTGAAGGTGGAAACCTTTGAGAGCTATCGCAGGGACAAAGCCCGAAAGAGAGTCCTCGCCCTGCTGGACACCAACAAGTGCAGTCACTCCCGACAAATATCCTCGTCTCTTGTGACAGGTAACCACTGCTCCCGTGGGGACAGCCGCCCTCGGCTGCCCAGTCGAGCAGGGCTCGACCGCGTTGTGGTTGTGCGAAATGGCGAAGCGTTTGCTTCGCGGATGGGCTTCAGCTAAAGGCGGTCGAACTTCGCTCGACTGGACAGCCGAGGGCGGCTGTCCCCACGTAGGCAGCGGTGACCGAGACGCGCCACTTGGTCTCGGCCAGATTAGGAATCACTTTTACACTACTTCTTGTCGTCGTTGACTTCCGCAATGGCTGCCTGGTGGCCGGCTTCTGTCACTGCCTTCATGAACGCGTCCGCACTCTTCGGAGTTGCGGCCTTGCCCGAAAGGATGTTGCGGAAGGTCATGTGCTTGCCGTAAATGGCGCGGGTGGAGTCGTTGTCCTGCTCCATGACTGCGCCTTCCAGCGTGAGCCCGGCGAACACACCTTTGGAGCGCGAGTAGGTCAACATTTCAGTGTTCATCTTCCAGTCAGTTCCGGCGGAAGCATGACGGCCAACCGGGCCTGCTGCTACCGATCCTTCACCCGTAAGTGCGAACTTGCTGGAGAGCAGATGCTGGAAACCGTTGTCGTTCATGACCAGCATAACCAGGTCCACGCCTTCGACGCCGATCTGCAGTCCCCAACTTCCGCCGCCAATGGACACGAATGCAGGTGCGCTCCAGCCGTCAGAGGTACGGCACGAAGCCACTCCCCGTCCGTGCTTTCCGCCGAAAATGAATCCGCCCTTGATCAGGTTGGGCACCACCAGGATGCATTTCGCATTGCTCAACACTTCTTCAGGGATTCCTTTGTCCGGGGCTCCCATGACCGCGTGCAGAACATCGACCGACGATTCCAGACGATCCACCGAGTCTTGACGGGCGGTGCCCGCCCAAGCCAGGGTTCCAAACAGGCCCAGTAAGCCCATCAATACGACTGCCATTATTTTTTTCATGAATTGTTCCTCATGGAGTTGCGAGACTAAGAGGGGAGAGACTTCAGATGGGCTGACTTAGCTCAGAGACCTGAAAGAGAGAGAAGGAATGCTCGTCTCCAAGAGCGCGGGCTTCGATTTCACAAGCTTAAGCCCATCCTCTCCTCCCCAAAAGCGAGCAATCTTGCACAGAATCGCCGGCCGTGATGTGGCATGGTTAGGCTTGCCAGGAGTGCGAAAAGGCGACCTCGTCAAAGGCTTGAGCCCAGTCGGGCCGCAGATCAGAGAACGCAGAAGTTCAACCATGACCTCCCTCCCCCATCCATTTCTCAGCCGCGTTCGTGGCCGGTGTGCTTTCGTGGCGGCGTCGCTAAGGAAGTTATTGAGGAAGGAGCCCCACGATGGCGACTTCACCTCCCAGCGCATGTGCCCGTTCTGCGGACTCATCACGCCGCGCCACGAAACCTGCTGCCTGGAGTGCGGCAGGTCGCTCAGACCTGCTTGAACATCCTGGCTTCGAGCTTAGCCTCAATCGCGGCTGAAGTGCTCTGCTCCATGGCGGCGGTTGGGCTCCACGTTCCTGGAATTTGCAAGGTCCGGCATCGGGGACGCCGCAAACAGCCTCTGGCAGGGCTTCGCCAACCAGCGAGCCCACTGCGCGGAACGGGATACGCGGGCACTGTCGGTGGCGATTCCGGTGTCGGCATACATCTGCCGGTAGATTTTTGAAATCAGTACAAACGCCAGGCGGGCGCGCATGCGATTTTATGAAGCGGGACCGCATCCAGATGGACTTCAGACCGTAAAACGTGTCCCAGACGGATTGCGTGCGCTGGCGAATTTCCTCGGCCGACATGGTGGGGTGGGGCCAATACAGCTTGGGCCGCAGCGCTTGCGGAATAAGCCAGCGGCGGGTAATCGGTATGCCGGCAACCATGCACCGGCGCAGCCTCCATTTGCTTTTCCCACCGGATGAAGTCCACGGTTCCGGGATACGGCGTCAGGGTCACGAATTGGGCAAACGCCATCTCCGCCTGGACGGCGGCCAGCGCGGTGGCATCGAAGGTCTCCGGCCGGTCACTGGGCAGGCCAAAAATGAACGAGCCCAGGATGTACACGCCGTGCTGGCGAAAGGTTCTCAGTTGCTTGACCAGATCGTCTCCCGCACAATTGAATTCCTTGTAAACGTCTTTCAAGCCTGCCGGGGTCACGGCCTCCACACCTACCAGGGCCCCTTTGATGTGCGCCGCCTGCATGGCATCGAGAAACTCAGCGTCTTCTGCAGCTTCCATGGTGATCTGAGTAAAGAAAATCGTGTCGGGTGGGAGCTGGGCCAGTCGCCTCATCAATGTCAAAGCGCTCTGTCCGGATGGTCTTGAGTTCATTGAGCCGGTGAGTGTTGTGTTGTTCCTCGGCCAGGCGGAGGTCGGTGAGAGTCACGGGATAAAAATTGTCGTCGGCGAGGGCGATGAAGCGGAAGCCCAGCCTGCGCAACTGGACGATTTCCTCGATTACCACGTCCGAGGAACGCTGCCGGGGACGCTGGCCGTCAGTGCGCCAGACCGAGCAGAAGGAGCAATGCTTGGGGCAACCCCGCACGGTTTGCACCGAGGCCCACATGTAACTCTTGCGCGGCACCAGGTCCCAGCGGGCAGGCAGGAACGAGTCGGCCTCAATGCGGCCGCCTTCATAAATCGGCAGCGGCGCTCCACGAGCGCAATCCGCCAATGCCCTGGACCAGACCACATCTCCATCGCCCTTCACCACCGCGTGGGCGCCACCTAGTTCGTGGGCTTCGTTGGGGTAGAGCGTGGCGTGAATGCCTCCGAACACTACGTAGGCGCCGCGCTCGCGGGCCAATTTCCCGATTTTGTAGCCTCGCAGAGCGTTTGCGGTGTGAATGCCGATGCCGACAATATCGCCGGCTTGAATCTGCTCCGGATCTACCGCCTCCAGGGTCTCATCCACCAGGCGGGGATCGCCAAAGCTCGCAGGTGTCGCGGCTGCAAGCACATACAACCAGCGCGGGGTAATGACCGCCGTGCCAAAAGAAACTTCACTGGGATTAATGAGGTGAACGCGCACGCGATGTCGCCCTCCTTGGGCGGGCCTGCAAAGGCTGTCGAGCAACTTGCGCCCGGGACGACGACTTCGAGTTGCTTAGATCGGATTGCTTGGAACGCTTTCGGTCTAGCAGTTTAGTGGCCATCAATTAACGGCGGAATCCAAGAGAATTGTCAGGCGGAGGTAGTAGTAAAATCTGGTCAAAATTGACCACTATTGAAGAAAGCGGTCGGGTTATGTTGAGTCAATCGGTTCTAGCGATGAAACCTCACGTCCGTTGCGCCCATTTTGCCCTGTCGCTCTTTCTCGGCCTCGGCGTCTCGCCGACCGCCTTCGCACAACCTTCCGACACACTGGCAGCGGAGCCACATGGGCAGTTGAGCACGGAAGAAATCGTGACCAACCTGGTGCGGAGAAACCTTGAACGCGTTCAAGCCCTGGGCGGCTACCAGGGGACCCGGATCTATCGCCTGGAGTATCGCGGCTTCCCCGGTTCCAGAACGGCGGAAATGATTGTGGATGTTAAGTACCGCACTCCCGGAACGAAAGAATTCAGCGTCCGGTCAGAAAAAGGATCTCAGTTAATCATCGACAGAGTATTCAAACGAATGTTGCAGAGCGAGAAAGAGGCAGCGGCTGAAGAGAACCAAAGTCGTGTCGCCCTCAACCAGGACAACTACAGGTTCACTCTAGACGGGTACGAGAGCACGCCTGCGGGTTTGGCCTACGTTCTCTCGGTGGAACCCCGCACCAACGACAAACTCCTGTACCGCGGCCGCATCTGGGTCGATGCGGAAGACTTTGCCGTGGTGCGTATTGATGCGGTCCCTGCGAAGAATCCTTCCTTCTGGACGAAAGAAACCAAGATCGAACAGGTTTACGCGAAGGTGGGGAACTTCTGGCTTCCGCTGTCCAATCGAAGCACCAGCAGCATTCGGCTGGGAGGCCATGCCTATTTCAGCATTGACTACCAGGATTATCAGATTACCTCTGCCACCGCAGTGGGCACCCAGCGCAAGGTTGCCGGGTACAGATAGCATCGATTTCTTATTGATTGACGAGAAAAAGATAAGATCAGTACAGAACCGCTCAATCGTGCAGTACGACATTCAGCAGTGAGCTGTGGACCTGTAACCCGCCCTGCTCCCCTCCGGCGTAGTGGATGAAGCCCAATTTTCTGAACCGGTTCATAAAAAAGCTCACTCGCGAGCGAGTAGTACCGATCATCTCGGCCAAGGTTTCCTGACTGATCTTCGGGACCACGGTCTCAGGCACACCTTCCTTGCCAAAATGAGCCAGCATAAGCAGGACACGGGCCAGTCTTTTTTCGCTGGAATTGAACAACTGGTCAACCAGGTCCTCTTCATAACGGATATTCCGCGCCAGAAGATACGCCACAAACAAGTCGGAAAATGCGTGCTCCCGATGAAGCGCACTCATCATGGCATTCTTGTCGATGCGGAGAAGCTGGCAATCGCTCATGGCAGTCGCCGATCCCATACGGAGAGACTGCCCTGCCAGGGCGCCTTCACCGAAAAAATTTCCCGCATCCAATATTCCAATCGTGGCTTCCTTGCCGATCTTCGACACCACGGTCAGCCGGACTTGACCTTTCTGGATATAGAAGACGGCGTCGGCCGCATCCCCTTGGGTGAAGATCCCTTGTTTCTTGGCAACACTCAGGCTCTTGCTGCCGTCGCCAATGGTCGCGAGGAAGGTGACAGGATCGAACTCGCGGGTCTTCTTACCGCCTGCAACTGGTCTCATCAGGCCCTATTTTAATGCCAAAGGCTGGTTGATCAGAATAAATCGTGGCCGAAGGCCCCGGGGAATCGAGTGAGCAATTTTGCACAGTATCTCGAAAGCGAATGGGCTAGTCTGTATGCTTAGCTCGGGCAGGGGGTTGCCTACCCCGCAAAGCCTTAGCTGCTTCTCGAGGGCAAGGGTTTGCCCGCTCTCTAGGCAATTCGCAGCATGTCCGACATTGAACCTGAATCCAGCATGCGGGGAGCAAGACGAAGGACGCACCCGAAACGGTCACGGGCCAATTTGGGACAAGTAAATCGACCCATGGCGTGTTATGGTTAGCTTTGAGGTGATTAACACCTTCTCCTCTTTCAGGTCTTCTGACCTAAGCGCCAGTCCATCTGAAGTTCTCCCACACCTTAGGTTTCTCCGGAAGAGCGGTGTACCCATGCCTCTGGAAGCGATCCTGAATGAAGTTGACCAACTTCACGGCGTCAGTGAGCGTCTGGAGGGACTGGCGAACCAACATCCGCCGGTCTCAGAAGCGCTGATCACCATCGCTGGAAGCGTACGCAACACTGCCACCCTATTGGCTGTGCTGGTAGCAACTATGCGCCCCAAGCGGATCTGAGCAGGGCAAGCCCCGGATGATGTGGGCAGCATGCCCCCGGTTTCCTGCTTATAGGGTCTGACTCAGCGACGACCCGGGGGGGCCCGCGAAAAGAAATTGGCCAACCGCAGGACTGACAGGCGCGAGCCGATTCTGTTCGGCAAGCAAAGGAACAATAGCCCGCAACCTCGTCCCGGGATCCGCCGCCTCGATTTCCAGTCCACCCTTCAGCTCATTCAAGCGCTCGCGCATTCCGGCCAAGCCTACGCCGGAATCTTCAACCGGAGCGCCCACGCGACTCAACCATTCTTCGGGCATGCCCCGTCCATAATCTCTCACTTCCAGGATCGCCGCTTGCGACTCCCGGAGAAAGCGCACCTCTACCGCAGACGTCCCAGAGTGTCGATGCACATTGGTGAGGCTTTCCTGCAGCACGCGGAACAGCGCGATCTCAACCACTGCGGGCAAACGCTCAAGCTCCGGCGCAAAGTCCATAGCTTTGAAGATGTGACTCTGCGATGGACCCGGGTAGGCCGGCGACGAGAAACTGAGCTATCCGCAGGTACTGACAGGCGCAAACCCATTCTGTTCGGCTAGCAAAGGAACAATGGCAGTCAACAGCGTAAAGGGATCCGCAGCTTAAATTTCCTATACGCACTTCAGGTCATCCAAACGCTCGCGAATTAGGGCGAAGCCTACGCCGGAATCTAAAACCACTGCGCCGCACTGGTGACGGCAACCATTGATCTCCAGCATGCTTCGCCCATAATCTCTCACTTCCAGGATCGCCGCTTGCGAGTAATGGAGAAAGCGCAGCTGTACCGCAGACAAACCAGACTGTCGCTGCACATTGGTGAAACCACTTTCGTCCAGCATGGGCGGAACAGCTCTGGTGCAGATGGCGTCGAGTCACGTCAAACACATGCAAAAGGCTTTGGATCAGATGAATCTGCAACTGCACCACGTGATAAGCGACATCACGGGTGTGACAGGAATGACGATCATCGAGGCTATCCTGGCGGGCGAGCGCAACCCGCACACCTTGGCGGCACTACGCGATGGGCGGATCAAGGCCACCGCGGATACCATCGCCAAGTCGTTGGTGGGCGACTATCGGCGCGAGCATCTAGTACACGCTCGGCTAGTCGCTGGCAGCATTTCGTCATTACCAAGAGTTGATCGCGGCCTGTGATCGCGAAATTGCGCAGCTTGGAGAGTTCGAACGAAAATGGATTGCCTGGAGGTTCGCCTCGAATCAACCAGACGCGCAATTCCCGAAATCTCGTCATATATTTCTTTGTCTTCAAGTACCTCTATCTAATTTTCGCTGCAGCAGCGAAACGCATATTTTCAATGCCGTAGAGCGCGATTGGCCGGTGCTGTCGTGCAAATCACGAGCCACCCTCCGCCGTTCCTCATCCTGTACTCGGAGAAGCCGCTGGGAAAGGTTCTGTAGTTCTGCTGTACGCTCCACAACCTGTAATTCCAGTTCAGCGAAGGATCGCCTGAGCGTCCGCTTGGTTTGCTGTCCTGAAAGAATCCACATGGTCTACCCCCCGGAATGCTGAGAACTATCTCATTAAAAGTTTCTTAGGGCTGAGCAAAAACGCACAAGTTCGATCTCGTTCTCTTGGACTGCCTTATCTCCAATCCCAAACGGAGGGATGCCTGCTGGAAAGCGGGTGCCTATGAACTGACAGAGATCACGAGCCCGGGCGAATGCTGTAGTTTGCAGGGCTTGGGAGTTGGGGCGGACATGTGTGGGGACCGGGTTAGCGGAGAACTCTCGTGTCCAACGCCATCAAACGTCGATCCCGATGAGGTTCGGTGCGCGGCTGGCCGGTACTAAGTTCACACTTCTCGCCGGGCTTGGCGCCACAGGTGGGACAACAAATTGCCAGCGCTTCCTTCTTCGTGGCCTTCATGACTCCATAATGCCGCGTCGCCCGCCAGCAAGATGGTCAATATTGACCACAACCTTCACCGAGAACTCAATTTTCCGCGGGCCTTACGCAGTGGAGAGACCTGGATCCGTTTGGCACATTATTGGTAAACAATCTCGGTCGCGGCGCGAACCACGCAACTCAGCGCGCGCCCTTCTGCACCGGGGACGCTTCGTACAGCACGCTTCCATGCGGCGGCAAGGTCAAAGTGAGGGAATCCGCCAGGCCCATATCTTTCCGCTCCCACAAGTCCCGCAGTTTGTATTTCGTGCTGGTGAAACCAAGGTCCTTCCATTCATAGCGAACTTTCTGGCTGGACTCGGTGAGGTTAAAAACTGCCAGAGAGTTGCTGCCCGCCGCCAATTGTGCCACCCACACGATCGTTTTGTCCGTCGTGATTACGGGGTGATTCCCAGATGAGTGCTGGTCAACTGCGATGACTTCAGGATTGGTAAGCAACGCAGTCGTCCAGGCATCGGCCCTGGGCAGGTCGCCGCCCACCATCAGCGGCGTAGGAAAGATGCACCACAGGGTAAGAAACGCTCTCTGCTCGTCGTGCGTGAGCCGGGTGTAGCGCGGCTTCCCCCATCCTGGAGCTGGGCCCAGATATCCCAGCGGAAGCATGTCGGCATCCGGCCAGTGCCCCGGCTGCGCCTTGCCCGCCCATTTCGCCACGTTCGCGAACTGGTCTCCCAAGCCCTGGGGATAATCGACCGTGCTGTGCCACAGGTCCCAGATATCATTTGAGATTCGCCACATCTGGGCATACTTCCGCATCTCCTCGGCCTTCTCCAACGGAGCGGGCCCAGGCGAAAGACTCAGAACAATCGGCCGGCCGGTCCTGGCCAGCGCCGTGCTCAGCATTCGGATCTCATCGCCTTTGTACGGACGGCTGCTGATGCAGTCCACCTTGATCAGGTCCACGTCCCAACTGGCATAAAGCGTCGCCAGCGAGTCATAGTAGGCTTGCGATCCCGGTTTCGAGGCGTCCAGGCCATAGTTATCGAAGTTCCAGGGACAGGTGTCGGAAGTGTCCGCGGCATCCGCGGCGTGATAAGACGAGCCGAAAATCGGCAGGTTTTTCTCCACCGCCTGCTTCGGAATGCCGCGCAGAATATGGATGCCGAATTTCAGGCCAAGCGAATGGACATAATCCGCCAGAGGCTTAAAGCCGGCATCCTGCGCCGCTGACGGAAAACGATTTACCGCGGGCGTGTAGCGGCCGGAGTTGTCGATGCTGTACTGCGAAGTTTTGGAATTCCCTTCCGGCGTGGGGTTGGTGACGAACCATTCCATGTCCACGACCACGTATTGCCATCCGAATGGCTTCAAGTGTTCGGCCAGCCACTGAGCATTAGCTTTGACATCGGCCTCTTTGACCGTGGTGCCGTAGCCGTCCCAACTGTTCCAGCCCATGGGCGGGGCTGCGGCCATGAGAGATGGACTACCGTTGTCTTGCGGCCCGGCTGCCTGTCCCAGCAATGAACTGCCCAGGAACGAAACCAGCGCCAGAGCCAACAGAAAAGCCTGCTTGTTCATATTCGTTTCTCCGTCATCACAATACTTCGTTTGCAGGGACGGTGTGCATCTTATCCGACAAATCCGATGGTGGCATTCTCTGTAGAGCACCTCAGCCAGCACTGAAACTAGTGAACCATCGGCATCCCGTGCAACGCCGATCACTTCCCCCTGTGACTCGCGTCACTCGGTGATAGGCACGCCATTTGGGACAATGATGGTGATCGTCAGCAACAGGCGGGTGCGGGAGGAAATGGCTGATGCCTGGTACCGTTAGGTTTGTCACCCGCGATCCGCAACTTCTGGAGCATCCACATCATGCTTCGCCCGCAGCGGTAGCGGCGATCGCTCAGCGGCAGCCGTCCAACCGAAGAGTCCTGGCGATCGCTCTTCTCGCAACTCTCGGAATCGCGATTCATCTTCTACTCCGATTTGCATTCCACGCCGCGCCGCTGGTTTCTCGTGCGCCACTCTACACAGTGCTTCTCCTGGGTGGATTGCCGCTTTTCTTCGCTCTGGTACGCAGGCTGGCCGCCCGCGAATTTGGATCAGACCTCCTGGCGGGGATCTCGATTCTGACTTCGGTCCTTCAAGGCGAATATCTGGTGGGCTGCATTGTGGTGCTGATGCTTTCCGGAGGCACTGCGCTCGAGGAGTTCGCCTCCCGGCGCGCCTCTTCCAGCCTCGACACTTTGGCGAATCGCATGCCGCAGACGACCCACCGCAGGGCCGGCGCGCAAACCGTGGACGTAACCCTGGACCAGGTCAGGGTCGGGGACATCCTGTTCATCTATCCCCACGAGGTTTGCCCCGCCGATGGAGTTGTGGTCGAAGGCCACGGCAGGATGAACGAGGCCTTTCTGACCGGAGAACCGTTCGAAGTATCAAAGGCCCCAGGTTCCAAGGTCATCTCAGGAGCGCTGAACGGAGAAACAGCCCTGACCATTCGAAGCGAGAAATTACCCGGCGATTCCCGATACGCTCGCATCGTGCGCGTCATGGAGGATACCCAGCAGCGCCGTCCCCGGCTGCGCCGCCTGGGGGACCAGTTGGGCGCGTGGTACACACCCCTCGCGGTGCTGATTGCACTCCTGGCGTGGATGGCCAGCGGAGAGCCGCACCGCTTCCTGGCAGTATTGGTTATTGCGACACCGTGCGCGCTGCTGATCGCGATTCCTGTGGCCGTCATTGGGGCGATTGCGCTCTCGGCGCGTTCCAGCATCATCATCAGGAATCCTGCGATTCTGGAGCAGATTGATTCGTGCCGAACCTTCATTTTTGACAAGACGGGGACCCTGACCTATGGGCATCCAAAGTTGACCGAAATTCTGTGCGCGCCGGGGTTTGAGAGAAGAATGTCCTGTCCGCCGCCGCCAGTCTGGAACGCTACTCCAAGCATCCGTTGGCGCAGGCGATTCTGAACGCTGCGAACCAGGCCCACCTCCCACTTCAAGAGGCAGCCGAAATCAGCGAGCCTCCCGGCCATGGCCTGCGCGGAACAGTCGAGGGACGGAGGATTCTGCTTACCGGCCGCAACCGGGTTCAGAACGGGAACATCCCAATCCCTCCAGTTCACTCCGGGCTGGAGTGTCTGGTTTTTATCGACGAAGCTTTTGCGGCGGCCCTCCGCTTTCACGATGCGCCGCGACACGATAGCCGGGTCTTTGTGCAACACCTCAGCCCGATGCACCAGGTCAACCGGGTGTTGCTGGTCTCAGGTGACCGCGAGTCGGAGGTTCGCTATCTGGCGGGAACCGTCGGGATCAGCGAGATCCATGCCGGACAAAGCCCGGAACAGAAAGTCGCCATTGTCCGCGAAGAAACCAGCCGGGCCCGAACACTGTTCGTTGGCGACGGCATCAACGACGCACCGGCCATGCAAGCAGCCAGGGTCGGAATCGCCTTTGGGATGAGCAGCGACGTCGCAGCCGAAGCCGCAGACGCGGTTATCCTGGAGTCGTCGCTCGGGAAAGTGGACGAACTCATGCACATCGGCCGTCGCATGCGTTCCATCGCGCTGCAAAGCGCCGTGGGCGGAATGGTGCTCAGTATAATCGGCATGTTGGCCGCCGCTTTCGGGTTTTTGCCGGCGATCGATGGCGCCCTCGCCCAGGAACTCATTGACCTTGTGGCCGTCCTCAATGCTGTCCGCGTGGCCCTTCCCAGCTCAAAATTGCGCGATATCTAACCCGTTTCCAGAAATCAGCTCGCGCACGGGTGACGAAGCACACGCGCTGGCGTGAGGTCAATCACAGAAACCAACTGCTTCATCGTGGAAGATACAGGCAGGTGATGACCATGAAAGCTTCCGCGGTTGTGATTCCCATTGTTCCTGGCATCGAACTAAAGCGAATTCTTTACGCGACTGACTTCTCCGAGGCGTCTCTTGCGGCGTTGCCGCTGGTTTCGGCCATTGCCCGCAGGTATGGATCACAAGTGTTTGTGGTAAATGTCTGGACCCCGGTTCCCTACACGATGGTCAGCCCCGAAGCTGCGGGCGTCATGCAACACAAAGACGAGCGCGAAGCTCAAGCTCAGGTGCGGCAACTCCTAAGGACCAGGGAATTGGCCGGGCTGTCCGCGACCGCCATGGTTAAATCAGGAATTCCTGAGCAGGAACTGAGCCAACTGGTCCGGCAAAAGAACATTGATCTAGCCATATTGGGCACTCATGGCCGCACCGGATTGAAGCATCTTTTGATGGGGTCAGTGGCCGAAGAGCTCTTCCGCCATTTGCCGTGTCCGGTGCTCACGGTCGGACCCAAGGTTGCAAAGGGTTCGATGGAGACCTCTGAAATCAGGCACATCCTCTTCCCTACTGATCTTTCGGATGAATCCCGCGCGGTATTCCCTTACCTGGCTTCGCTGGCCTCGGAATACCAGGCGTCGCTGACATTGCTCCATGTCTTGCCCGTTGAGAACGCCACGAACCCAGAGGCCGGGTCGTTGGCAGAGCCGCTGCGCAAGGAGATGCAGAGCATCTTCTCTTCGCAGATCGATCCGCGATGCCCGGCTGAGTTCATCATCGATTTTGGAGATACCACGGAGCGTATCCTGGCTCATGCTGAGACTGGACGCGCGGACCTGATTGGGCTGGGCGTGCGGAAAGCAGCAGAGATTACGACACATTTTCGCAATACTGTCCCCTACCGGGTAGTCCTGCAAGCGCACTGTCCGGTTTTGACAGCTCGGCAATAGTGTATGTCGTGATGTGTGGGGCGGACACTCCTGTCCGCCGCCTTTGACTTTGACTTGAGGTTAAGGCGGGAATCGTTCGCCGCCTGGGTAACGAGGAAGAATGCCACGGTGGAGCTCCGGCCCGCAACGGCATCGAGGAACAACCTGACACTACTCAGGCAAGAACCATCGCTTCCAGAGCCGGCTTATTTCTGATGAGCACGCTCGGACCTTTGGTGGAGATCAGCATTTTGGTCCGCAATTCGGTTAGGGCACGGGTAACGGTCTCGCGTGTTACTCCGACGACCTGGGCGATCTCTTCATGGGTCAAGCTCAAGTTGAAGCGGATGCCTCTAGGCGTCTCCTGGCCCCGGACCGCCGCTTCGAGCAGGAAGTGGGCCATCTTTTCAGTAGCGGAAGGAGTCAGGCCTAGGTAGCGGATCTGGTGACAAGCGCCACGATAGTAGTTGCTGAATTGCTGCATGGCGTTCATCGAAGCGTCGCCATGTCCCTGTAGCAGCGTCATAAAATCATCGCGCCGGATGAAATCCACCTGGCATGGCTGCAGCGTCTCGGCGGTAACTTCGTGGGTGGCTCCGGAAATGGCGGAGTGCAGACCCAGCAGTTCGCCCGCTTCCACCACCCGCACGATCACGGTTTTACCCGCAGGCGAGGCCATGGTCAGTTTCACCCGCCCTCTGCAAAGCATGTACACTCCGCGCGGCACCTGGCCTTCGACAAACAGGAAAGCTCCGGCAGGATACAGACTGGTGAACTTCATCTTCTGGAAATCCGCCAAAGTTTCCGTGGTCATCTGGCAAAAAAATCCATCTTTTTGAATAGGGCAAGTGGCGCAATCATCTGCGATTTCCATCCCGTACGGTGTCCGCGTTTTCATATCGCTCCCCTATCTTCTGAAGGTCGTTCGGAGTTTGTGTTCCCATCCTCCAACATATGCCGGAGGAAACTCGAGCCCCCGTTTAGGGCGGCGCCTTCTTTCTGCATTCGCAGAAGCAAGTCCCGCCCGTTTGCGTCAATGAAACTCACTGCGCCCAGGTCGATATTCACCGGCCCTCCGTCCGCCATCTTTGCCGACGTGAGCCAGGCTTTTCGCAGTTCTTCGACCCAAGGCCCCTTAACGCTGCCTTCCAGCTTCAGGAGCAGAGCGTTGGACGTATTTTGAATAGTGATCCTAAGCACGTAATGGTGAGAGCAAGGACACCGCCACCAACACCGTCATTACGCGAAGGCAGATCTAACCTATGACAGACCAATAAGATAGGGTGGATTTGGACACGAAAGGAACGCACACCGGTGGTGATTGCTCAGCCTGATGACGAGACGATGTATCATCAAATGACGATATTCCGTCATTTTGGGCACTCCTGTCGGCAACCCCGGCGACAGTCGCGGAAACGGCGGCGGGCGAGGGCGCCCGGGTAATCCGTTACACGGCTTTTCTGCCGAATTAGGGACACTACCCCCGCCCCTACGCCCTTGCAGACTACGCTACCTTGGTTTTGATCTCGATCGTTTTCGCCTTGGCAGTCTTAGGCATGATCAACCGCACCACGCCATTTTTCAGAGTTGCCGTTACCTTCTCGGCGTCGACACTCGCAGGCAGATCTACCACTCGCAGGATCTGGTCCGAGCGAAACTCCGAATACACTGTCTTGCCTTTCTTCTCTTCCTTGTTGGCTTCCCGCTTCCCGGTAATGGTCAATCGACACGGCTCGACGCTGATTTCGATCTCCTTCTCGGTGAAACCGGGCACTTCAGCCTTGATTTCCAGGCTGTCCGCCGACTCTACGATATTCACAGGAACCTGATGGAGCAAATCCATTTCAGCCTTGAACCAGTCTTCGAGGTCGTGTCCGAACCTGCGCCCGTTTCCTTCAAAGATCTCGTATGCTCTTTGGGCAATCGCCTGGGAGGTCTGGTTGATCCTGTCCATCAGATTCTGGACCGGCGTAATTGTTACCCGCTTCTCCTCGGTTCGTGGTGCCGTAACGGAGGTTTCCACCATGACAATTCCCTCCCTTCCCGGGGTAGTCAGCGCTGGCTCCGGCAGTTCGGCGACCTTAGCCCGTTCCTGCGCCTGGCAGGAAACCAATGGAAGCCAGCGCTGCCAGCGTAAGTTCGCACAATCCAGGAAAAAACACAGTGATAAGCGTCACGAATGGAAGTGATCTGTGACACTCGAAACCCCCAACCGCGGTCAGAACTGCTTGCGGGAAATCTTCAGTTTCTGCATGCGCGAGTTTAAGGTTGTGCGATTCATGCCCAGGCGCTCAGCCGCGCCACCTGGTCCACCGATCTTTCCTTTAGCTTCGCGCAGCACGCGGATGATGTGTTCGCGCTCGATGTCCTCAAGGGCCGAAGAGGTGGAAGGCGAAACAGCCTCTGCCGGGGCAGGCTCAAACACCGGAACCTTCAAGACCGGACCGGGGGACAGAATGACCGCGCGCTCAATGACGTGCTCCAGTTCGCGAATATTGCCGGGCCACGAATACCGGCACAAGGCCTGCATCCCTTCCGGTGGCACGGTCTCGATTTTTTTCCTCATCCGCTGGGAAAATTTTGACAGGAAGTACTGAACCAGCAGCGGAATGTCCTCGCGTCGCTCGCGCAGCGGCGGCACCGTGATGGGGAAAACACTCAGACGGTAAAACAGGTCGCTGCGGAATTGCCCCGAGGCCACCAGTTTCCCCAAGTCGCGATTGGTGGCAGCGACAATCCGCACATCGGTGGTGATCGTGCGGGTGCTGCCCAGCCGTTCGAACTCCTTCTCCTGCAATGCCCGCAATAGCTTGGGTTGCAGCTCGAGCGGGATATCTCCAACTTCGTCGAGAAAAATCGTGCCCTGGTGAGCTAACTCCAGCCGCCCTACGCGCTGCGCGATGGCGCCGGTAAACGCTCCCTTTTCGTGACCAAACAGCTCGCTTTCGAGCAACCCAGCAGGAATGGAAGCGCAATTCACGCGGACGAAAGTATGGTCGTGCCGCGAGCTCAGATTGTGGACCGCTCGGGCGAGCAATTCCTTTCCCGTACCGGTTTCCCCAAGAATCAAAACCGTGGAGTCTGTGACCGCTACAGTTTCGAGTTGTTTCAGCACCTGCCGGATAGGTTTGCTGTGGCCGATAATTTCCTCGAAGTTGAATTCGGTTTTCAGCTCATCTTCAAGGTATTGCTTCTGCTCCGTGAGTTGGTCCTTGAGTTCGGAAATACGCCGGAACGCCATGGCATTGCTCAGGGCTATGGCCACCTGGGCCGCGATCTGCGTGAGCAGGTTCACGTCGTCGTCAGCGAAGTTTCCTGGACGCCGGCTAAACACATTCAGCGTCCCGATCACGCCTTCCCGTCCGATCAATGGAATCCAACAGCCGGACTTTAACGACCGATGGGCAAATTGGGGCGGCATTTCGAAAGGCCATTTTTCGCCAGTCTGGCCTTTGAGCAACAACGGCTTCCGAGTCGTGTACGCCCAGCCCGCGGGCGAGTCGCCCAGGGGAACCAGAGGCTCTTCCTCTGAACCAGCGTTGGCCTCAGCCCCGGCCGAAGATTCCAGCACGTGCATGCGCAGCATCTGGGAGGGCGCGTCGTAGAGCGCGAGCGTGGCATAGTCGAACGGCTTTACCTGACGGACACAGGCGGCAATGGCGGAGAGCAACTGGCGGACGTCGAGATTTGACACCAGGGCGTTCGTCACTTCCAGCAGGAAGGCCTCGCGGGCCCGCTTTCCCTCGGTGATGTCTCGCGTGACCTTGGCAAAACCCAGCAGGTTGCCGTCCTTGTCATGCAGGGCTGTGATCACCACATCGGCCCAGAACCGCGAACCATCTTTGCGGAGCCGCCAGCCTTCTTCTTCCCAGCGGCCTTCGGCTGCGGCCAATCTCAACTCCTCGTCCGGCTTGCCGCGGTCGATCTCTTCGGACAGGTAGAAGCATGAGAAGTGCTGCCCAATGATTTCCTCAGCCGCGTAGCCTTTGATCTTTTCCGCGCCTTCGTTCCAGCTCAA
The DNA here is from genome assembly GCA_963779255.1 of Terriglobia bacterium. Lineage (GTDB taxonomy): Bacteria > Acidobacteriota > Terriglobia > Terriglobales > Acidobacteriaceae > JAIQFF01. The sequence continues at coordinate 55,293 of CAVZXU010000001.1, forward strand.
AATTCTCCCTGTGGGATCGAGCATGAAAATGGCATAGTCCTTGACCTCTTCCACCAATGCCTGGAAGAGCCCCTGGCTCTGGCGCAAGGCTTCTTCGGCCCGCTTGCGTTCGGTCACATCACGAATCGCCGCTGTGACCAACAAATCGCCCGCTTCTTCCAGCGGGCTGAGGCTGATTTCGACCGGGAACCTGCTGCCATCCTTGCGTCGCCCGAGCAATTCGAGACCTATGCCCATGGGACGCGGGTGAGGCGCACTGTGATAGGCATTCCTGTGTTGCGAATGTCTTTGGCGAAAATTTTCTGGAATCAGGATCTCGACGGGCTGGTTGATCAGTTCTTCTTTGGTGTAGCCGAACATTTTCTCCGTCTGCGAGTTGACCAGCAGCATCCGCCCGCTTCGATCCACAATGACCATGGCGTCGGGCGCTGCTTCCAGCAGGCGGCGAAATTTTTCATCCCCGTGGCTCAGACCTTCATTGTAGTTGGATTTCGCCGGGCCCATCAGGTGGGAAACTTAGCACTGCACCAGCCTCAGAGCAAGCCCCCCGCAACCCTTCGCTTCGCGAGACACAGGCCCAGTCCTGCGTTCGCGCAACCACAGAGGGGACGAGGCATCTCGGTCCCGACTCGCGACCTGATCATCACTCCCATACCCCGGCGGCATTCCAGGTCGTGAGTTTGAGAGCATCCGTCGCAAAGCCAAAAATGCCGGACGCAGGGGCCCGCGCTCTTGCTTTCCTCCTGATCGGTGTCAAAGCGAAACAGCCGCCCCCGGCGATAGTCAAACGTTCTATCGCAATCCGGATTTGAACATTTGGAAAACATTGCCTTCTTTTTGCCACAGTCTTGTTTGTAGGCCTCCCCGATACCTGTCTCGCGCGTAGGACCGTCCAGATCGGAGCGCCCCTCAGTTCGTTCCAGCTCCAGCTTCTGGATCGTATTCATAAGCCACTCGATCCACTGCCGTCTCCAGTTCTTCTGGTGTGCCGCATTGATAAAGTGACTGGACGGTTTCGTGCTGGTCATTCAGCGGAATGTAACGACACGCGATTTGTTTGTCACGAAATTCTGCTGGCACCAACTGCATCAGGACGCATTCGGAACAAGGTCTCTTCAGTCCCGGCTGGACAAAATTCAAGCAGGTAGGAGAACCTCGAACAGGAATGGCGGGCGCCACGAAGACGACTTCCGGTAGCCTCCACCCCTGAGGAACTCAAGTTCCAGGGTAAGGACCTCGAGGAGATCGCGCTTTTTGTTTGGCATGTGCGTCCTCCGCCCAGTTGACTGTTAGTCTGTTCCCAAATCGACTTGAGGAATGTGACTCGCGTCACTCGGCGGAGTGATAAGGCTCACGCGCAACGCCCGATCGTGAAGCTCGCGGGCTTTCAGGGAAGTCGCGACCGAAAATCAGGCTCGTGGACGTTTTGGGGAAGGGCACGACTTCAGTCGTGCCGCCGGGCCGCTGAAGATGCGTGGCGCTTTAGCGCCTCGTTCGTTTTTCCGCAGGATGCTACTAGGGAACGATCACAGCCGCGCCATCAATAGCGTCACCCTTCACGGCGGCCAGGGCCTCGTTGGCCTGGTCGAGAGGAAACACGGTCACCTTGGGCCGAAGGCCGATTTCAGCCGCGATTTGCAGGAAATCCCGCGCATCGGAGCGAGTCATATTGGCCACGCTGCGAAGTTGACGTTCTCCCCAGAGCAGGCGGTCATAGTCGAATTCAGGAATCCGGTCCAGGTGAATCGCGTTGATCGCGACCACCCCACCTTTTCGCAGGCTTCCCAGAGCAGCCACGACTACATCGCCGCTGGGCGCAAAGGTCACGGCCCGATCCAAATCGACCGGAGGCTTCTCCGTTTCATTTCCCACCCAGGTAGCGCCGAGCGATTCTGCCAAGCGCTGATGGGAGGCGCCCCGGGTCGAGACATAGACGTCGCACCCCCACGCCCGCAGCACGGCGATGGCAAGATGTGCCGAGGCCCCAAAACCGAACAGCCCCACCCGCTCTCCATGCTCAACTCCGGCCACTCGAAGACTGCGAAAACCGATGATGCCGGCGCACAAAAGAGGTGCAGCATGCAAGTCATCCAGCGCGTCGGGAAGGGGAAACACAAAGTCAGCCTGGGCCACAGCATATTCGGCATATCCGCCGTTCACGGTGTAACCGGTGAAAGCGGCCGAATCGCAGAGGTTTTCACGGCCGTGTTGGCAATACCAGCACGTCCCGTCAACCCCGCCAATCCAGGAAACTCCAACCCGCGTCCCCAAGGGGACTCCCGGCGTCGCGCCTTCTACGATCTCAGCTACGATCTGATGGCCAGGAATCAACTCTTCCCGGCGGGGTGGAAGCTCGCCTTCCGCAATGTGCAGGTCGGTCCGGCAGACGCCGCAGGCTCGTACCTGCAGGAGGACTTGCCCCGCCTGGGCGAGAGGTCGGGGAACCTGGCCAATCCGAAGAGGGCGTCGGGAAATATCTTGGGGTGAGCTTAGGACGGCGGCCTTCATTCAGAGTCCTTCGCGCCCGCCTTTTTGCGAAAGCGCACGCAACTGACTATTCTAGATCGCCTCAGGACCATGGCCGCCAATGCGCCAGCCTGCCTTTATTTCTCCTGCAACTGTTGCTCTCCGATCATGTCCTGGACCTTCAGTAAGGTCGCATTCGCGTTTTGCCCTTCCTGCATGACAATTGAACAGGGCTGGACCGGCAAGTTGGCCAGCCTGGCAAGAAAGTCCCCGATGTACATATCGGGCAGGTAACTGCTCACTACAAGTAGGTCGATTTTCTGGGATGTCAGAAGCTCCAGGGCTTCCAGTCCACTCCATGTGGTGGTCGGATCATAGCCCGCTCGCTGTACCATGGCCCCAAGCTTGCTTGATTCCTGCTCATCGTTGTCCACGATGAGGATCCGTTTCTTTGGCGACTCTGTCATAGCAAATTCCTCCCTCAACAAACGCTCAAGCCAAGGCGACAGGTCTGTACTACCCGGTCACCCGGGTCCTGCCAAGTCGCTATCAGCTGGGCGCCACAGTCCCCTTCCTGGCAATGCGGCGGCGTTTGCTCAATTCCTCGTCCGTGGTTGCTATTGACTTTTGCAACAGCTTCTTTGACTCTGCGACGACCTCCGCTTCCTTCGCTTCAGTGCGTGCTTTGATCTCTCGATCTTCTCCGGTGTCTGCCATACGTTCCCCTTCGTGATGTCGCGGTGTGGCGCAACCTCATTTTCGCTTCGCTTCGCGGGCCCGTCTGTGACCGGCCTCACCGCTCATGGTGATCGTCTTTTCTGTGTCGTTTCAAACTGGCCACTCTCGGAGCCAGACCTCTCTAACCCGTATGTCGTACCACGTAGGAGCTAAGGACCCGCATGTAATTGCCGCGCTCGAAAGCGGTTGGATCAGACACAGAACGCTGGCTCATACTGCCGCGCATTTGCCGGATCGATTCATATTCGTGCACTTCCATCCAGCAAACCAGGTCCTTGAGAACCAAGGTTGCGTGATCAATACCATTCTGTAACAGCGCGGAAGTCATCATTGCGACATTCGCTCCCGCCATCATGGATTTCAGGACGTCCTGGGCGCTGTGCACACCCCCCGTGACCGCCAGGTCGGCGCGCACCCAGCCATACAGGATGGCGACCCAGTGCAGCCGCAGCAGCAGTTCCTGCGGGCGGCTCAGGGTCAGGCTGGGCACCACTTCCAGAGATTCAATATCGAAATCCGGCTGGTAGAAGCGATTGAAGAGGACCAGTCCGTTGGCGCCCGCCGCGTCCAACTGTTTACCCATATTTGCGAACGCACTGAAAGAGTGGGAACACTTTACGGCGACAGGAATACTGACATTCGCTTTGACCTGCCGGACCAGATCGCAGTAGTTCCGCTCGACGTCGGCGCCGAGAATATTGGGGTCGGTGATGATGGCGTAGATGTTCAACTCGATCGCGTCCGCCCCGGCTTGCTCTATCAGGCCGGCATAGCGGGCCCAGCCGCCGGGGGAAACGCCATTCAGGCTGGCGATCACGGGAATGGAAACTCGTTGCCGCGCCTTTCGAATCAGCTCCAGATAGCCATCCGCGCCGAGATTATAGGTATGCATATCCGGCAGGTAGTCGAGCGATTCGGCAAAACTTTCGCTGCCGCGGAAGAGATCGGAATCGACCCTCTGGCTCTCCAGGTCGAGTTGTTCTTCAAAGAGGGAGGGCAGTACGACAGCCCCCACCCCAGCGTCTTCGAGATGCCGTATGTTTACCAGCGACTCGCAGAGAGGAGACGCCGAAGCGACAATCGGAGATTTCAGCGGCAATCCGAGGTAGGTGGTTGTAAGGTCGATCATTTCTGTTCTCCTGCGCTGACGGGTTGCGGTGTGGAAAGGGCCGGCTCGGGGGCAGCTTTGCCGGGAGGTTCCGTATTGCCAGCCATGGCCGCCCGGTTGGAGTAAACGCCCCACTGCCGGTGGACATCCTGCTGCGCCTGCTGCAGCAGTTCACGCGCAACCTCAGGATTGCTGCGCGCCAGCATGGTGTAGCGGGCTTCCTGATAGGCGTATTGCTTGAAGGGAATACTGGGCGCTCTGGAATCCAGTTGGAAGGGATTCTTCCCTTCCAGACGCAGATCAGGGTTGTAACGCACCAGCGGCCAGTAACCCGAGAGCACCGCGGCTTTTTGCTGCGCCATGCCCTGGCTCATGTCATAGCCGTGAGCGATGCAGTGGCTGTACGCGATGATCAGAGACGGTCCGTTGTATGCCTCCGCTTCAAGGAAGGCTTTCACGGTTTGCGTATCGCTGCCTCCCATCGCCACCCGGGCAACATAGACCGATCCATAACTGATGGCTTCCATGGCGAGGTCTTTCTTGCCAACATCCTTGCCTCCGGAAGCGAATTTTGCCACCGCGCCGCGCGGGGTTGCCTTGGACATCTGTCCACCCGTATTGGAATAGACTTCGGTATCGAGCACCAGGACGTTGACGTTCATCCCGGAGCCCAGGACGTGGTCGAGTCCACCGGCGCCGATGTCATAGGCCCAGCCGTCGCCGCCCACCAGCCAGACGCTCTTGCGCACCAGGGCGTCGGCGACAACCAGCAGGTCGCGCGCTGCCGGCGAATCCATTGCCAGCACCTTCTTCTTTAGTTCGGCCACGCGCTCCCTCTGCGCGCCGATGCCGGCCTCGCTCGATTGATCCGCATTCAGCAACCCGTTTACCAGAGAGTCGCCGAGGTGCGAGGCCAGCCGCGTCACCAGTACACGCGCATAGTCAGCCTGCTTGTCCACTGCCAACCGCATACCCAACCCAAACTCGGCATTGTCCTCGAAGAGAGAATTGGACCAGGTCGGGCCTCGCCCCAGAGAGTTGACGGTGTAAGGTGTCGTGGGCAGGTTGGCGCCGTATATCGACGAGCAGCCCGTCGCGTTGGCGATCATCAGGCGATCGCCATAGAGCTGGGTGAGCAATTTGATATAAGGTGTCTCCCCGCAACCCGCGCACGCCCCGGAGAATTCGAAGAGCGGTTCCAGAAGCTGGACGTCTTTTACCTGAGCATGGGAAAGCTGGTCGCGGTCGGCATCTGGAAGTTTGGTGAAGAAATCCCAATTCGCGCTCTCCGCTTCGCGCAGGGGCGCCTGGGGCTGCATATTGATGGCCTTGTGTTTTGACTCGCTCTTGCTCTTTGCCGGGCAGATCTCGACGCAGAGCTCACATCCGGTGCAGTCTTCCGGAGAAACCTGCAGCGTGTAACGCAGACTTTCGAATTCACGCCAGCGCGGCTTTTCCGCCTTGAAGCCCGCCGGGGCATTCCCCAGCAGCGAGGAGTCATAGACCTTGGCCCGGATGACCGCATGCGGACAAACCATCACGCATTTGCCGCACTGAATGCAGAGTTGCTCGTCCCAGACCGGAATCTGCTGCGCGATATTTCGTTTCTCCCACATCGCTGTGCCCGTCGGAAACGTACCGTCGATGGGCATTGCACTTACGGGAAGTTCGTCGCCGCGGCCCGCGATCAGAGGGCCAATTACATCCCGAACGAACGCAGGTGCGCGCTCGGAGACCGGAGGCAGAACACTTAACCTGCTGGTTGCGGCGGCAGGAACGGTGACCTGGTGGAGATCACTGAGCGTATGGTCCACTGCGCCAAAGTTCTTGGCTACGACGGCCTCGCCGCGTTTGCCGTAGGTTTCGAGAATGGCATTCTTGATGGCTTCAATCGCCTGCTCGCGCGGCAGGACCCCGCTGATGGCAAAAAAACAGGTCTGCATGATGGTGTTGATGCGGCTGCCCATCTCGGTCTCGCGCGCGACCTTGTAGGCATCGATCAGGTAGAACTTGAGCTTTTTCTGGATGATGGTTTCCTGCACCGATTGCGGCAGGTGGTCCCATATTTCGTCCACGCCAAAGGGCGCATTCAGAAGAAACGTGGCCCCCGGCTCAGCACAATTCAAAACGTCCATGCGCTCGATAAACTGGAACTGGTGGCAGGCGACAAAGGTGGCCCGGGTAATCAGATAGGAAGACCGGATCGGGTGCGGACCAAAACGCAGATGTGAAACCGTCACCGACCCCGCCTTCTTGGAGTCGTACACAAAATATCCCTGGGCGTAGTTGTCCGTATTCTTTCCAATAATCTTGATCGAATTCTTGTTGGCTCCCACAGTTCCATCGGAACCAAGTCCATAGAACAGGGCGCGGACGGTCTCGGGAGCTTCGGTGGAGAACTCAGGGTCGTAGTCCAGACTGGTGTGGGTTACATCATCGTGAATGCCGACCGTAAAATGGTTCTTCGGCGCGGGCTTCTTCAGTTCATCGAAAGTGGCCTTCGCCATGGCCGGGGTAAACTCCTTCGACGCCAGACCGTAGCGGCCACCGATCACCCGCGGAGCAATCCGGGACGAGTTGCCATTTGCAGCCGCCGACTCGCTCAGTGCGGTGACCACATCCAGGTAGAGCGGTTCGCCCAGGCTGCCTGGCTCTTTGGTTCGATCCAGGACCGCCATGTTGCGCACCGACGTCGGGAGAGCGGACATGAACGCTTCTGCCGCAAAAGGACGGTACAGCCGGACCTTCAGAAGCCCGACCTTCTCGCCGCGCTGCGACAGATGTTCTACGGCCTCCTCCACCGCTCCTGCGCCGGAGCCCATCATCACCATCACCCGCTCGGCATCCGGGGCCCCGACATAATCGAACAGGCGGTAACTCCTGCCGGTACGCTGGGCGAAGCGATCCATCACGTTTTGCACGATCGTCGGACACGCCCGGTAGAAAGAATTGATGGCCTCGCGCGCCTGGAAAAATACGTCGGGATTCTGCGCGGTACCGCGCAGTAGAGGGTGATCCGGCGACAATGCGCGCTGCCGATGCTGGCGGACCAGGGTGTCGTCAATCAGCTCACGCAGATCGTCATCACTCAACGGGACAATCTTGTTGACTTCATGGGAAGTGCGGAAACCGTCGAAAAAGTGCAGGAAAGGGATACGCGACTCCAGCGCCGCCGCCTGCGCAATCAGGGCGAAATCGCCGGCTTCCTGCACGGAATTCGAAGCGAGCATCGCAAAGCCGGTGGCGCGCGCCGCCATCACGTCGCTATGGTCGCCGAAGATCGAAAGAGCATGCGTAGCCAGAGCGCGGGCGGCCACATGAATCACGGTCGGCGTCAGTTCTCCCGCGATCTTGTACATGTTGGGGATCATGAGCAGCAGACCTTGCGAGGCGGTGAACGTGGTTCCAAGCGCCCCCGCCTGAAGCGCGCCATGTAAGGTGCCGGCGGCGCCCCCCTCGCTTTGCATTTCGATGACGCTGGGAACCGCACCCCAAATGTTGTGCAGCCCCTCCTCTTTCCACTGGTCCGCCCACTCCCCCATCGGCGAGGCCGGGGTGATGGGGTAGATAGCGATCACTTCGTTGAGGCGGTAGGCTACTGAGGCCGCTGCTTCGTTCCCATCTAGAATGGCTGTTTCTTGCTTCATTTCTCTTCTCTCCCATGCCACGTCAATAATCGCTAATCCTTTCTATCGGATGCAACCCGGAACAGATGTGGCCGGCGTCACCGCGACAAGTGACCGCCGTCACCGCCGGTTCCTCGAGAGATGCCTATAAACGTTCCGTGGAAGCACCATCCTGAGAGGAGGCACCACATGGAGGCCCTTCGCACGAATACGAGGATTTCGCTGAGCAACATCCTGGTCACCACCGATTTCTCGGCCGTCTCGAAGACCGCCCTGCCGTACGCGGCCGCTCTAGCCGGCCAATATGGAGCAAAGATGGTTATTGCGCATGCGCTCAGCCCTGAGCCACCCTTGGGTATCCCCGCGGATCCGCTGCCGGTTGAGGACGATCCGGCATGGCTGGAAGCGGAGGAAAGACTGGCGGTATTTGCTCTCGGCAACTCTCCGCGGGTAAGCCCCGCCAGGCTGCTGTTAGAGCGCGGCGAAGTTTGGAATGTGATTTCCCACATCATTCAGAAGGAAAAGATCGACCTCGTGGTTACCGGAACCCACGGAAGACAAGGACTGCGAAAGATGATGATGGGATCGGAGGCGGAGAAGATCTATAGGAGAGCAACTTGTCCCGTCCTGACGGTCGGTCCCCAGGTGCCACCCCTAAGCTGCCCGAATTGGACGATCAAGACCATCCTCTTCCCCAGCGACGGCTCCGAGGCTTCCCTGAGAGCTCTTCCCTACGCCTTGTCTCTGGCGGAAGAGAATCAGGCCAACCTGATCCTCCTTCGACTGATGCCTCTGGCTCCCGCTGACTATCGGCAACCGGACGAATCCAGCGTTCTGGAGTCGTTGTGGGCCTTGGTGCCCGCGGAGGCAGAAGACTGGTGCAAGCCGGAGTTTGTGGCAGGCATTGAGCTCCCGGCGGAGGGCATCCTGGGCCTCGCCAAGGAGCGAGAAGTCGATCTGATCGTGATGGGAGTGCGGAAATCGACCGGGAGTGCGCTGTCGGAGCACAGGCCCTGGCCAGTGGCTTCGCAGGTGGTCGCACAAGCGCAATGCCCGGTGCTAACGGTGCGCGGCTGACAGTCTTCGTTATCAGCGAACCAGACTCGCCAACGGTGAGTAAGGAGCAGGCGGTTAGCCATTTTTTGGCGCCATTTCGGCTAGGGAGTGACTTGGATCACAAACGAATGTGATGACTGACACTGTGGCCCAAAGCAACCTTCTGCAACTCTGCTTAAGGTTAATGAAAGTAGCGGTTTCGCCGATCATTGTAGAGACCGTCGCCTGTACGCCGGGTACGGCCACAAGAAAGGGTACTTAGTCGAAAAATGTTCAATTTTGAACAGTTTTTGGGGAGCGCCCAAAGTATGTTTTCGACAATTTAAGCATGATATTCACAGTTCCTGCTTGGTAATGTACTCGGACTGAGGAGCTTAGCTGGTCAGCCCCAGGTCCGCGAAGAGAAGTCGGATACGCAGCCAAAGGCTTAAGCAAAAGGTGCAGGACCAGCCACGGATACTGTCAACGTGCCGTCGGGGATCGGTCCTGGTGTAGATGAATGGCAGTCGGACTGATGAGAACTTCATTTGGTGACGCACCCCGGGTTCGAGGAAGGAAGAGCGATGAGGTCATCCAATTCGTTTCGGCGGATCCTGCTTGTTTCTGCGCTCGCAGGCGCCGCGGCTATGACGGTGTCGCGAAGTGCGGCGCAAGAAAACAAACCAGCAGTAGCACAACCTTCATCCGCCGCTGCTCAACCGGCAGCCCAACCCGAGGGCGATTATGTCGGCTCCGAGGTGTGCGTGACCTGCCATGCCGACCAGGAGAAGAGCTTCGTTCACACCATCATGGGCAACGCCATGGCGCATGCCAGGACTCCCCTGGAGAAGCTTGGCTGCGAAGCCTGTCACGGACCCGGCAAGACCCACGTGGAGGCGGGGGGCGGCAAGGACACCATCCCGGTGCGCTTCACCAAAGATTCCACCACTCCGGTCGAGGAGCGTAATGCGGCTTGCCTGTCCTGCCACACCAAGGGCAATCAGATGTTCTGGACAGGTAGCCCGCACGAGTCGCGGGCTATGGCCTGCGTGGACTGCCATCAGGTCCACTACGGCAGCCCAGCGGAAAAATATGCAGAGCTGGCTAGCGTCGATTCGCGTTACGGGGCGCCGCTGACCGAACACGTAGGCACCAAGAAACCACAACCGGAATTGTGTCTGCAGTGCCACCAGATGCGGCGGGCGCAGTTGCAGCGCTCCTCGCACATGCCCTATCGCGAGGGCAAAGTTACCTGCACCAGTTGCCACAACCCGCACGGCAGCCCGAATCCGAGCCAGCTCTTACAAAGCTCGATCAACGAGAATTGCATCAGTTGCCATACCGAACGGCGGGGTCCATTTCTGTGGGAGCATCCTCCGGTCATGGAGAACTGCGCCAACTGCCACGAGCCGCACGGCAGCAGCAATCCCCAATTGCTGAAGGTACGGATGCCACGGGTTTGCGACTCTTGCCACGATGCGAGCCGCCACCCGACACAACCGCAGCCGCTGGGTTCCATCAAGAACTTCAACCGGGGATGCACTAATTGCCACTCCCTGATTCACGGATCCAACCACCCCTCGGGTAATTTCTTTTTGCGTTAGCAAGGAGAGAGCAATGAAAACCGCCAGAACGAGATGCCTGTCACTGATGCTCACGCTCCTGTTGGCGCCGCTTACTCTATTCGGCCAGGACCAGACCCCTCCCGTAGCGGGCGTTGCCGAAATGGGCGCCCGCTGGAGTTGGGGTGACGTGTACGGCCGCCCTGACCTGCCGTTCGATCCATCCCTGAAAACGTCGAAGTACAACGAATACCGCGACCTGCGTGACGGATTTTTCATCCCCAAGGTCCGCCTGAGCATGGATGACATCGTCGGGTCGAAGTATTTCCTGGATGTGCAATCGAATAATGCAATCTATCGCGACCAAAGCTACCTGGCGACTTTCGGAGCCTGGAACCGCTTCAAGTTGCAGATCCGCTACGACGAAATTCCCCACACCTATTCGAATACCGCCCGCACCCTCTACACCAACACCGCGGGAAATAGCACGACGTGGGCAGTTCTCACCATCCCGTTGGTTACCCGGAACGCATTGCAGGGCCAGGCTGCCTCCACTTCCCTCCCGAGCACCATCCAGACGCAGTTGGTCCCAAGCATGAATTTCATCGTTCCTGCCATCGAGCGCCGCGCCGGCACGGTCCTGTTGGCATACAACATCAGTTCGTACTGGGACCTGCTGGCCTCTTATTCGCGCGAGCATGAGTCCGGCACGCGCCCGATTGGCCTGATTTTCAACTCCAGCCCCAGTGCCTCGCTGACTGGGGGCTACGGGGCAGAAGTACCGGAACCAATTGATTACTTCAATAATACGGTGAAGGTCAGAGCAGAATACGCTCGGAAAAGATTTGGGATTCAAATCGGCTACACGGGGTCATTTTTTCAGAACGATATCAGTGCGTTGGTTTTCGACAATCCGTTCCGCACCACCGATTGCGTATCGCCCAACGGTTGCACCGCGGCAACCCAAGGTCCAGCGAAAGGCCTGGTAGACCTCTACCCGGACAACCAGGCGCACTACATTAACTTTGCCGGTTCGTTCCTGTTGATGAAGCATCTCCGCCTGTTGGCCAGCATCAACGCCGGCTGGCTGCGGCAAAATGATCCTTTTATGCCCTACACCACCAATGCGATATTGCTGGCGGGCACCGGGCCTCTGCCGGCTTCGAGTCTGCACGGTGAGAAGCAGACGCTGGCCATGAATTACAAATTGATCCAGAGCATCGGCAAAAAGTTCGACATCAAAGCAGGGTACCGGCAATACGACTACAACAACGACACTCCGGTGCTCAGTTTCACCCCCGTTCAGGGCGATATTGCGCCCGCCGATCCCACCAGCCCAGAGGAAAACACCCCGTTTGGATACAACCGGAAGAACATCGAGGTGACCGGCAACTGGTACTACGCCAAGAAGAGTTCGGTGAAGGTGGGCTATGAAGGCGAGATCATGGACCGTTCGCAGCGCGACGTCGAGCATTCGACCGAAAATGGATTCGTGGCTGCTGTCGACTCGGCGCCCCGAAAAGATCTGTCGTTCCGGGTGTCCTACCGCCATTCAGCTCGCAACCCGGAACAGTACCTGGATGACCAAACGCTGGAAATTAACGGAGGGATTACCGCCGACCAGGTCTTCAGCCGGCGCTTTGACGAGTCCACCAGAACCCGCAACCGCGGAGATGCCCAGATCCAGTACAGCCCCACCGACCGGCTGAGTTTCTCAGGGTTCGGTGGGACGTTGCAGGACGACTTTAACCACCGGGGCGGAGTTAACAGCGCAACGCCTTTGAACTTCATCGCGGGCACTACCTATCCCTACTACCTGTATGGAGTTCTGAAAGATCTTTCGTATAACGCCGGCTTCGATAGCGATCTTACCCTGACCAATGCGGTGAGCATGTTTGCGGAGTATTCCTATGAGCGCTACTACAAAGCCATGACCTCAAGGTACCGGGTGCCAGGCGGAGCTACCCCCACACCGCTGGACTGCAGCATTTCCGGACGTGGTTGCGACAGCGCCAACAACGATTGGGGAAGCACTTCGCGCGAATTCGTCCACATCTTTGCCGTCGGCGCGGATGTGCACTTCAACAAGAAAGCAAGTCTCAACACCTACTACACGCTGTCGGCGGCGAAAGGCCATGTAGACAGCCGGCCGTTCGGCGACCCCACCCTCCTCACTGGTCCCGACAAGTTCTTGCTGACTGGTACCAACGCAGCCGTCGATTACCCGGAGACGGTCAGCCGGAACCATCAGGTCGTCGCTATCTTCAGATACAAGCTGACCAAGAACGTGACCTCCAAGGTCGAGTATCGCTACCAGCAATTTGATTCCAAGGACTATCAGACCAGCGCCATGACGCCCTACATGGGCTGCGTCAGCCCTCTGCCGCCGGGGGCGCCGGTCCCGGGATGCACAAGTCCGCTGCTGGGGACGCCCAGTCCGTTTTATCCATACTTTCTTGTGGGCGATACCAGCGCCGCCAGATATCTTTTCTTGGGGGCCGACCAGCCGTCGTACCGGGCGCATTATCTTGCGGCAACCATCGAGTACCATTTTTAGGGCTGTCGACCGCCTTGTACTAATCTTCTGCCGTATGAACACTTGGCCTGACGGTTCAAACTTGGGTCAATAGAAAGCTGGGCACATTGAGGAGGAAGATGAAAATGGGAAGCGCAAGAATCAATCTGTCTCGAGCTCTGACGTTAGCCATGCTGGCAGCCGGCTTGGCTCTCTGGAGCGCCCCCGCCGTGGCGGACGATGCCGCTGCCACCTACAAGGCAAAGTGCGCCATGTGTCACGGCGCGGACGGCAAAGGTGACACGCCGGTCGGGAAGAAGATGGGGATACGGGATCTCACCTCCGCCGATGTGCAAAAAATGAGTGACGAGGAATTGATCACCATCACCACCAAAGGCAAGAATAAAATGCCCGGCTATGAGAACAAACTGAGCGCCGCGCAGATCAAGGACATCGTCGCTTATATCCGCCAAATCGCTAAAGGTAAGTGAGCTGCGCTGCAATGATCCGCGCAGCGGCCACGGCTGGGTGCCTGCTCTTGGCCCTGTTGTTTAGCGCCCACGTGGCTGCTGCGCAGAAGCCCACGAACGAAGACTGCCTTGCCTGCCACAGCGACGCCGGCCTCGCCCATGACGTCAACGGCAAGCGTGTGACTCTGTACGTCGATCCGGTTAAGTTCAAGAACTCGATGCACGGTGGCATGTTTGCCTGTGTGGATTGCCATTCCGACGTCAAGACTTCTCCCCACGAGGGTCTCCCAGCCAAAGTCTCCTGCGCCACTTGCCATAGCGACCAGCAAGCAGCCTTCGACCACAGCCTGCACGCCAAGTCCCGTCAGGGCGGCACTCGGCCCGCGGCCACGTGCACCGATTGCCACGGTAGTCCCCACGAGTTGCTGCCCTCGACTGATCCCAAGTCACGAACCAATCACGCGAATATTCCCGCCACTTGCGCCACCTGCCATAGCCAGAAGTTTGTGATGGCGGCTAGCGGCGGTACCACTCAGCCCTTTGTTTCTTATCGGGAAAGCGTGCACGGGCAGGCCGTGGCCCAAGGTGTGGAAAAGGCAGCAGTCTGTACCGATTGTCACGGAGCGCACGACGTTATGACCGCGGCTGACCCCAAGTCGCCGATCTTCAAGTTCAACGTTCCCCATACCTGCGGCAAGTGCCATGGCCCGGTCGAACGGGAGTTCCAGCAGAGCATCCACGGTCAAGCCATTGCGCGAGGCGACTGGCAGGCGCCGATTTGCACGGACTGCCACGGCATCCATTCCATCAAGTCGCGTAAGGATCCCGATTCGCAGGTATCGACGCTGAATCTGGCGTGCGCGCATTGCCACGAAGGCGTGCAACTCACCCGGGAATTTGGTTTTGAGGGGAACCGAGTGTCAACCTACCTGGCGAGCTACCACGGTTTGGCCTCGCGGCGAGGCTCGACGCTGGTGGCCAATTGCGCCAGTTGCCATGGCGTGCACAACATTTTGCCCTCCAGCGATCCGCGCTCCAGCGTCAACCCGGCCAACCTGGTCAAGACCTGCGGCCAGTGTCATCGCGGCGTGACCGAACAATTTGTCGCCGCGAAGGTGCACGTCAACGCGCCGCTCTCGAGCGACACCGGCAGCCTTGCAGTGCGCTGGGTGCGGCGGTTCTATGTGACTCTGATTGTGGTCCTGATCAGCGGCATGTTAACCCACAACTTTATTATCTGGAGGTTCAAGGCCATCGCCCTCCGCAGAAGACAGGGCGGGCGCACCGTCACCCGGATGAATCGGGGCCAGCGCATCCAGCACACCGTCCTGTTTGCCAGCTTTACCGTGCTGGTGTTCACCGGTTTCGCCCTGAAGTTTCCGGACTCCTGGTTCAAGTATCTGGTGCTGGGAATGAACGAAAACCTGCGCAGCATCGTCCACCGTATCGCGGGCGTCGTGCTGATCGCGGCCGCCTTCTATCACCTTGTATATCTGGCGTTCTACCGCGACGGCCACCGGCTGCTGTGGGACATTCGGCCCGCCGCCGGCGATGCTGCCGAATTCTGGAACAATCTCCGCTATCATCTCGGCTTGACCCCGCACAGGCCTCCGTCTGGGCGCTTTACCTACGCGGAAAAGGGGGAATACTGGGCGCTGGTGTGGGGTACTCTCATCATGGCGGTCACCGGAGTGATGCTCTGGGCAGCGATGACGGTAGGCAGTCTGGGTCCACGCTGGTGGCTGGATGTGGCCACAGCGATCCATTTCTACGAAGCTGTCCTCGCCAGCCTGGCCATCGTCGTGTGGCACTTCTACCAGGTCTTCTTCGACCCGGACGCCTATCCGATGAACTGGGCGTGGTGGGATGGAGAGGTACCTCTCGAGCATTACCAGTCGGAACATCCTTTGGATTTGGAGGCCGTCCTGGAAGCCAGCCACGTTCCAGGCCCGATACCGGAGACGCAAGGGCCGATGCCAAAGAAAACAGAAGGCGCCGACACAAGGAGCAAGACCACGGAAACCGAGCATGAGTCCTGAACCCGATGCACGCGGTGACGGCGAATTGCCAATTTCGGTGCACTCCGCGCTTCGGGTGAAACCGAGGCGGGAATACAATGGGGCGGGTCCCGCTGACAACTTAAGACAAACCGTTAAGGAGGAAATCATGAAAGGTAAAAAGAAAAACACGCGGCTAGGTCTGCTGACAGCAGCCGTAGTTGTAGTGGTGGCGGTCACCGGCAGCACTCTATTGGCGGCACAGGATGGACCAACCTTGTACAAGACAAAGTGCGCCATGTGCCACGGCGCCGATGGCAAGGGCGAGACCCCTATGGGCAAGAAGCTGAACATCCGCGATTTGGGTTCCCCGGAGGTACAGAAGCAGACCGATGCGGAACTGACCACCATCATCTCGAAGGGCAAGGGTAAGATGCCACCCTTCGAAGGCAAGCTGACGGCTGAGCAGCTTGGGCAGGTTCTGGCTCACATTCGGGAACTGGGGAAGAAGAAGTAGCTCACGAACTGGAGACGAGGATGAACATGGAGAACACAGCGGTTCCCGAGGTGGGACCCACGCGGCGGCGTGTAGTGGAGCTATTCCTGGGCAGCAGCATGTTCGCTTCTCTCGTCTCCTTCGTGTACCCGCTGCTCCGCTATCTGGTCCCACCGCCGGTGGCAGACCTGGGCGGCGACGAAGTGATCGCTGCCAAGGTGGGAGACCTGAAACTGAATGCGGCGAAAATCTTCCGCTTCGGCAACCGTCCCGGGCTCCTGCTTCGCGTAGGAGAAGGCGAGTACCGGGCCTTCTCCGCCACCTGTACGCATTTGAGCTGCACCGTCCAGTACCGCACCGATCTTCACGAAATCTGGTGCGCCTGCCACAACGGCATGTACGACCTCAACGGACGCAATGTTTCGGGTCCTCCACCGCGCCCGCTGGAGAAGTATCAGGTTCACGTGCGTGGTGAGGACCTTGTGGTCAGCCGGAAGCGGGAGGCCTGAACTTGTTCGCCAGTGTACGCAAGTGGCTGGATGCGCGCTTTGACTGGGCTGCACTGACGGCGCCCTTGCGCAAGAAGACGGTCCCGGTCCACAAGCTCTCGCATTGGTACTTCCTGGGCGGCATTACATTGTTCTTGTTTGGCATCCAGGTCTGCACTGGCATTCTGCTGCTTCTCTATTACCGCCCCAGCTCCAACGAAGCTTTTGAGAGCGTGCAGTACATCATAACTCGGGTCCAGTTCGGATGGCTGGTGCGCTCCATCCACTCCTGGGCAGCGAACCTGATGATCTTCACTGCCTTCTGCCACATGTTCAGCGTGTTGTTCCTCCGCGCCTACCGCAAGCCGCGGGAACTTACCTGGGTCAGTGGGATGATCCTGCTGTTCCTCGCTATGGGCTTTGGCTTCAGCGGATATCTGCTGCCTTGGAACACGCTGGCGTTCTTTGCCACCAAGGTGGGTACGGACATTGCCGGCCAGGTGCCGCTCATCGGCAAGCCTCTAATGATTTTCCTGCGCGGTGGGGAAGAAGTCACCGGCGCCACGCTGACTCGCTTTTTTGGATTCCACGTGGCCGTCCTGCCCGGGATCACTACCTTGCTGATCCTTGTCCACCTGGCACTGATTCAGCGGCTCGGCATGAGTGTTCCCCCTGGTGTGGAAGCCCAGCGCACGGCCCACCCCGAGCTGTCGCGGGAGATGCACTTCTTTCCGAACTTCCTCCTGCGTGAACTGATGGCTTGGTACATTGCATTGGGCGTGCTGGGCGCGTTGGCCGCTCTTTCGCCCTGGGGACTGGGTACAAAGGCTGACCCCTTTGCCTCGGCTCCGGCAGGAATCAGGCCGGAGTGGTACTTCATGTTCATGTTTCAGACGCTGAAACTGATTCCGGCCAAGATCTGGCGACTGGACGGGGAAGTGATCGGAATTCTGTTATTCGGTGCGGCGGGAGTGATTTGGACCTTGCTTCCCTTCCTGGAGCGCAATGGCAAGGGCCGCAGCCAGCGTTGGATTCTGGGAGCGGGTATTTTTGCCCTGGCGTATATGGCATCGATGACTGTCTATGGTTACCTCGCGAAATAAGTACGCGATGAGACTGCTCTGGTCGCTCCTGGCGGCGCTGTTGCTGGGCTCGGTTGCTCGCGCCCAGACGCCGAACAGTTGCCTGGACTGCCACTCCGCGCTCGATCCGCCCTATAAGGTTACCGAGGAGCAGTTTTCCCAGGATATTCACGCTCAGAAAGGTCTGACCTGCGCCAGTTGCCATGGTGGTGATCCGAGCAAGGATGATCAGGACGCCATGAGCAAGCAAGCGGGCTTCCGCGGCAAGATTGCGCGGAGGGACGTCCCGGCACTGTGCGGGCGGTGCCACTCCGATGGTGCCTACATGCGCCAGTACAACCCATCGCTGCGCACCGATCAGTTTGCCCAGTACCTCACTAGCGTGCATGGCAAGCAGCGCGCGAAGGGCGATGAGAAAGTCGCCGTCTGCACCGATTGCCATGGTGTTCATAATCTGCGGCCGGCAAGCGATACGCGTTCGAAGGTCCATCCCTTGAACATCGCTCAGACCTGTGCCCGCTGCCACGCCGATGCGGCCTACATGAAGGGATACTCCATCCCGACTGACCAGTTCGCGGGCTACAGCGCCAGCGTCCACCATGAAGCCCTGACGGTGCGCGGAGACCTGAGTGCTCCCACCTGTACCACTTGTCACGGCAACCACGGCGCAGCACCGCCAGGAGTCAGCGCGGTGCAGAACGTGTGTTCAACGTGCCACGTCTTCCAGGCGCAATTATTTGAGTCCAGCCCACACAAGGCTGCCTTTGAAGCGGCTTCACTTCCCGGATGCGTTACCTGCCACAGCAACCACCGGATCGCACATCCGACGGACGCGATGCTGGGTACTGGGCCGCAGTCGGTTTGCACCAACTGTCATACTGAGGGCGACGCGGGGTACCAGGCCGCCACTCAGATCGCACAACAACTCGATCGTCTGGACACCTCGGTAAAGGGCGCCAGCGAAATTCTGGACCGCGCTGAGTCGGCCGGGATGGAGGTCAGCGACGCGCAGCTGGAACAGGACCAGGCGCGGGACTCGCTCACCAAGTCACGTGTCGCCATCCACAGCGCAAATCCAGCGCGGGTGCAGCAGGACGTCGACGCGGGCCTTCAGATCGCCGCGAAAACTCACCAGGAAGGTGCGAGCGCACTCAAGGAACGGGACTATCGGCGCAAGGGCCTGGCTTGGTCGTTGCTCGCAATTGTGGCAGTGGTGATTGGGCTGCGTCTTTATGTTCGCCAAATCGAAAGGCGGCCGAGCTGAGGCTGGCTCACGATTTGTCCTGCAAGAAAATACACTCAAGATTCTGGTAGAAAGCACCCATGGCGCCTGAAAATCCGACGTCCCATCCCAAAGAGCATTGGCACAAGCTGCGCCTGCTCTTGCGCAACCCTATCAGTCTGGCGGGCGTCGCGCTGGCACTGGTCAGTCTGGGCAATATTTTCCTGTTCTCCTTGATCGGGTTGATCGCGGAACGACCCAGCCCATACATCGGCATTCTGGCTTATATGGTGGCGCCGGCCTTCTTGATTGGCGGACTACTTGCTCATCGGTATAGGAGTCTGGCGGGAGAGGCGGAAAAAAGCCGGCGAGGCCCCGTTGTATCCTCGCATTGACCTCAACGATCCCGGCCAGCGCAGTGCTGTGATCTCTTTCGGCGCGTTTGTGGCGGTGTTTGTCATGCTCAGTGGAGCGGGCAGCTACAAAGCCTACGAGTTCACGGACTCGGTACAGTTCTGCGGACAAACCTGCCACACGGTGATGAAGCCGGAATTCACCGCCTACCAACTGTCTCCGCACGCGCGCGTGGGATGTGTGGAGTGCCATGTGGGCTCAGGGGCAACCTGGTACGTGAAATCGAAGCTGTCAGGAACGCGGCAAGTATTTGCCGCCGTGTTCAATACTTTCCCGCGGCCCATTCCCACCCCGGTACACAACCTGCGTCCGGCGCAGGAAACCTGCGAAGAGTGCCACTGGCCGAAAAAGTTCTACGGAGCGCAACTCAAGGTTTTCACCCACTACGGCAGCGACGAAAAGAATACGCCGCGCCAGATCCGAATGCTGATTAAGACTGGCGGAGGCGATCCCGCCACGGGCGCGCCTTCGGGGATCCACTGGCACATGAACATCAGCAACGAGATTGACTATGTCGCCGCAGATGAAAAACGGCAGCTTATTTCGTACATCCATGTGAAAGACATGCAGGGACAGGTGACGGATTACTACGCGCAGGATTCCACGTTAACCAAGGATCAGATCGCCAAAGCTCCCCGACACCGCATGGACTGCGTAGATTGCCACAATCGTCCAACCCATATTTACATTCCGCCTGACCAAGCCGTGGACCAGGCATTGCTGGCTCACAGATTGGATGTTTCTCTTCCCTACATCAAGCAGCAGGCGGTCGCGGCACTGACCGGCAAGTACGACACGACCGAAGCGGCGGTGCAGGCGATTGCGCACGACATTGACGGATTTTACGAAAGCAAGTACCCCGAAGTTGCCAAGAACAAACAGCTCGAAATCCGCAATGCGATCGATGAGGTCCAGCAAATCTTCCGACGAACCACTTTTCCGGAGATGAAGGTTGAACTGGCAGACCCATCCCAACAATCTCGGCCATTTCTATTTCAATGGCTGTTTCCGGTGCCATGACGGTCAGCACGTGAGCACGGAAGGAAAAGTGTTGAGCAAGGATTGCAACACTCTGCCACACCCTGATGGGACAAGAAGAGGGTGGAGTCAGCATGGCAGCAGTACCCAGCATTACTTTCCAGCATCCTGTGGACCTCGGGGATCTGACGCAGGTGAATTGCAGTGATTGCCACAATGGCGGTACGGGACCCTAGCTCTCGGCTGGGGAGATCCCGGACGGGCAGACTTGATGGCATCGCAGTATCCGGGTCTTGAAATTCAAATCGCCGGTGCGCAAATCTTCGGGCCGGACAGCGGCGTTGGCTTCAACATGAAACAAAAGCGCCCCAGACTCTGAGTCGTGGGCGCTCGTCGGACAGTCTCCCCGCCGGAGTCTGCTTACACCCGGCGTAACTGTTTCACGCTGTGTGAGGGATTCATCCGCAGGCCCCTCCGCCTCCCTCTTTTTATCGTAGCCCTGCTGCTGGCTGGTTTTGCGTAATCACCACGAACTGATCGGTTTGGCCTCGGCCTGTGCTCACGGTCATGCCTACCGGTGATTTGTCTCACTGCGGGATCGTTCGTGGTGTCGTAGTATCTCACTTAGGAAGTGGTCCGTGATATTCAAGGTAATAGTTGTTCTCGCCGCATGTTGGTTGGTCACAGTCGCCCTCGCTACCGGCATTTTCAAAGTCCGAAGGCATCACCCTAGGCACCACCATGAGGGCGGAGAGCACCAGTCTGGATAATCGGCTTGCCGAGCGAGTTAACCGACTCCAGCACTGCAGATTAGATGGGTGGAGGCTGATATATGGCAAAAACGGCAGTTGGTTTGTTTGAGAATCCGGGCTCGGCCGACGAGCTCGTCCGCGATCTCGTGGCCATCGGTTTTCCTCCGAATGACATCCGTGTCTTGCGTGTGCCAGAGGAGATTGCGGGTAGCGGACTCCTGAGTATCCCACATACTGATTTTGAAGTGGACTTGATCCGGGAGCTTAGGACGATCGGGGCCACCGAAGCGGACGCCGAAGCTTACGTCGAGGGAGTGCGGCGCGGAGGAGTCATGGTTTTCGCAACGGGTTCGGGCGAGAAGGTGGACGCGGCTGCTGAGATTATGAACCGCCATCGTGCTGTAGAGATCGAAGAGCTCAGTGCCTCAGAACCGCACCTCCCGGGCACGCACCGCGATGACCAATTGGCTCGCGGTCGCAATTACTCTGTCCAAGTTGGCAGGTTCCGCTCCCCCGGCGGTGGTGCCCGCATGTTCGCGTGGTAGCTGGCAATGGCTGCTGCTTCAATTCCGACATCGGGAAGAGAATGCCTGTGGCAGTCTCCGCATCGGTTGGACATAGAGCTGAGCCAGCCTTCGCGACTGAAGACGTAGTGCTCGGTCCTCCGAGGGCCAGAAGGGCTCAATGCAAGGCAATCATCTGTGCAGTCAAAACAGGCACAGTTAAGGTCATAGATTGGCCAAAAACCGATTCATAACGCAGTCTGCCGATTCGAACCTGGATTGACATCGAGTCTCGAGGCCATTGATTCTCCTCCGTAAGCATGAGAATAATTGCGGGTCTGCTACGCGGGACGGTCGGTGGTGCAGCCTACCAGTCATTCACAGCCGGCAGTTCGCACACTTCTGGAGATTGCACCCACTTGGAATCGAATGGTACGGGGTCAGACTCGGCTCCAGCCATTGTTCGCGACCTGACCTGCACCCTCGCGAAGCGTTACGAGTTGATTCGCGGGCAAGCTCTTGTGAATTTCCGGTCACCACGGTCGATATAGAAGTATTCTGGCCCAACGGTCTGCATCTACTACTCGTCCAATGATCCCCGGTTACACTTTGGCCTGGGACCGCAACGTCGGTGAACGTGCCATCGCGGTTGTTCTTATAGAGTCTATTGGTCGCTTCGGGCGGGTCACCCTCCAGGCGGGTTCCTGAAAGCAGGAAGATGTCCATCCAGCCATCGTTGTCGTAATCGATGAAGGCGCAACCGCAACCGTTGGCCTCCTCGATGTACTTCTTGTGTTCAACCCCGCCTTAAATGACTGCGGAGCTCAGGCCAGCCGCTTCCGCGACGTCCGCCAAGCGCGCCGGGAACGGGCGTTGCGAGGGCGGCGGAGCGGCTTGCGGCTTAACATCGCGCGACGCCACGCCTTGTTGGGAAGTCGCCGTTTGAGCAGCCGCACAAAGCGAGAACAGGACAAACGAGCGACGAGTGATTCTCATTACGAGCAGTCACTCCTGGCGCCCGACTGCCCCGAAGCGCGGCAAAACTCCGCAATGACGCCGGAAGAGATGTCTCCGGCGCTATTTGATCCCCTGCCCATATTCGAGAAGAGCGGCATACCCGCCAGCCGAACGGGATTCTGATATTCGCCCTCAATCGCTCCTGTCGATCACATCTTCTCAGGTCTGGGCGGAATTGGTACGCGGATCGAAACCGCTTTGCCTTCAAACTCGACGGTGGCATCGGCCTTCGGGGCAGATGCAATCCCGACTCCATGCGCATCGGTAACGCGCACGATGTGAAAAGTCCTGTGCTCCAGCATTCCTGGGAAACTCCCGCGACGAGCGCCGATCGTTAGTGTTTCAGACTTGTCGTCCCAATGCATGGGAATGATGGAATGGGCCCCATGCTCATAGTCGTAATTGTCGCCTTCATCTTCATACAGGCTGAAGTCGCCGTTGGCTCCGGCATAGAGCCGTAGTTCGACGGGGTCCGCCTTGGCTGACGCCGATTCCACTCGCGGCCCGAAAGCGACAATTGAGCCGGACCTGGCGAAAATAGGCATTCGGTCGAGTGGAGCTTCGGCGGTGATGGTCTGTCCTCCCTTTACGCGTTTGCCCGTCCAGAAGTCCACCCAGTCGCTGCCGGCCGGGAGATAAAGGGTTCGCTGAGTTGCCCCTTGGGTGGTAACGGGATTGATCAGCAACGACGCACCAAACATAAACTGGTCCGAGATGCCTCGCGCGCCGGCATCGGAGGAAAACTCCAGCGGCAGCGCCCGCATCAGCGTATCGCCGTTGCTGGTGACGCCCCAAGCGGCAGAATAAATATAGGGCAGCAAACGATATCGCAACTCATCGTACTGCGTGAGGATGTTTTCCACTTGCGGGCCGTAGTTCCAGATCTCGGCATTCGAAACATATCCGTGAACGCGGAAGATCGGACAGAACGCGCCATATTGAAACCAGCGAACCAGCACCTCGTGGTATGCCTCCGATGTGTATTGATCCTTGGGCCGAAAGAAACCGCCGATATCGGTCGTCCAATACGGTATTCCGGACATGCTGAAACTCAGGCCCGCGGGAATCTGGCGCTGCAGTGTGATCCAGTCGCCGGTGATGTCACCAGACCACGAACTGGCCGCATTCCTCTGTTGTCCGGCAAAAGCCGAACGGGTAAGAATCACCACGCGCTTCCGATCGGTAGTGGCGCGCTGACCTTCGTAGATGGCCTTGGTGACGTATAAAGGATAGGCATTACGCACCGATTCTCCGCTTCCCAGAAACGTCTGTTTGCCCTTGAGCACGTCAAACTCCGGCTCTGACGCGTCCATCCACCAGCCATCCATCCCGACCTGGAAAATTCCTTTGTTGAGTTCCGACCAGTACGCGGTTTGAGCCTTGGGATTAAAGAAGTCCGTCCAGACTTCCCCTGGAATGATAAAACCCTGAGCTTTCATCCGCTTATAAACGTCGGTATCTTCCCCGAATCTTGACCATACCGAGATCAGCATGTGCAGGTCCTCGGAATGCAGCTGATCCATCATCTCTTTGGGTTGCGGATAATACTGCTCGTCGAACTTCATGGCGCTCCAGCCGTATTTGCCCCAGTATTGCCAGTCCTGCACCAATGCGTCGACCGGAATTTTTCGCTTCCGGAATTCGGCGGCGATATCGAGAATTTCCTGCTGGCTGTGATACCGCTCCCGGCACTGCCAGTAACCGTAGGCCCACTTTGGAAACAATGGTGCTTCGCCGGTGAGTTCGCGGTAATCAGAGATGACCCGATTCAACTCAGGTCCATAGAAGAAGTAGTAGTCGACCGCCTGCCCCACTTCGGAACGGAACGTCGTCGTGTCCTGGGGAGGCCTGACTGCCAGTTGAACGCCGCCAGGGCCGCCTTTCGCGGAGACCTCGTACTCCTTGTTGCCTTCCAATTCAGCGAAACCAGAAGCCGATGTTGGAAGCCACATGTTGTTCAGATCGATGACGTGTTGCCCGTTGACTTCGACCACAAGGTGGTCTCGGTTATCGCTGCTCAGGAGGAAGCCATAAACGCCTTTTGCTCCGGTAGTAAATTTGCCCTTCCCGGTGGTTGGATCGATGGCTACAGCTTGATCGGCCGGATTGAAGTCCGTCAGGGATGGATTGTTCCACAGGATTCCATATCCCTTGCTGGACAGCAGAAAAGGAATCGAAATGTTCGTGTTCGCCTGGTGCAGGCGAATTGGGACTCCACGAACATTGAAAATGCCTTCCTGATGCTGTCCTAAACCGTACTGGGCCTCGTCGGAGGGCGAAAGAAAACTCTGCTGCACTTGCCAGGTCTTCATTTCCGCTACAGACGCTACGTCAAAGGATTTGCCTCCCTCCGTTGGTTCGGCCAATACCAGCCTTTCCATCTTTGGAGAAGAAACTCACCGCGCCCGTCGCGGCATTGACGGAGATTGTGATTGCCGCCGTGGATGAGCTTGGTCTCCTTCTTTCCGACTTTGACCTGAAGGTTGTTAGCTCGACACGTTTGCGTGACGATAGGGACTTTGGGGCTGGGAATTTCCGAGGTAGGACTCGCAACAACGTGTATGACACGATCGCCGCAGGCCTCGATCCGCATGGTTCCAGCTGCAGTTTGAAAAGTGATGCCGTTCGCATCTCGATGGGACTCTTTAATGGCAAATTGAGGCTCATTCGCCGCCCATGAAGCTGCGCCGGTAACGATGAGAAAGAGCAGAACAACGTACTTGCTGCTAACGCTGGTCAGCCGTCCAGGCATTTCTTCGCTCCCTGTTCAGTGATTTCGGCGATGCTCAGCGCGAGGCACGGTCAAACGTCACCCGGAGCGCGTAGGCATACTTCGCCGGGCTTTCAGCGGGTAGTTGCACGTGCAGGCCGTCGGCACTCTGTTCGAACCGTAGTTTTGCGTCGCTGCCCACTAAGGCGACGGATTGGACCAGTTCGACTGCCCATCGTCCTGGCGAGCGAGCGAATCACCGCTTCCCCGCTGGTTGGCCAAGCAAGTCCGATCGCATAAATCCCGTCACCCTTGGTTGTAAAACGAAAATCTTCGGCAGTGTACTTTGCGGTATCAGTGTCGTGAAACGACCCGGCTGCCACCTTCGTGGGTCCTTCTCCGTACGTCCTCCACGGGCGAGTACCGTAGATGGCTTCTCCGTTGATACTCAGCCAGGCACCGACGTCAAGCAGCACTCGCTGCACCTCGTCCGGTATCGTTCCGTCAGATCGCGGGCCAATATTCAAAAGCAAATTGCCGTTCTTGCTGACGATATCAATGAGCTGATCAATCACAAATTCCGGCGATTTGAAAGTATCGTCCTTGATGTAGCCCCAAGACTTATTGCTGACGGACGTATCGGTCTGCCAATACAGGGGGCGAATGTCGCCGAGTTGGCCACGTTCCAAGTCGAGGACGGCGGAATGTTCCTGCATGGCGTAGTCCTTGTAGTTGATGACGCCGACATGATCGCCGTATTTCTGAGAGCGGTTGTAATAGAAGGCAGCAAAACGTGTGAGATTCGGACGGATCGACGCCTGGCCGATCCACCAGTCGAAGTACACGATGTCGGGGTGGTATTTCTCGACCAGTTCCGCTCCCCGCGCCAGCCAATCGTTGGCCCATGCCGACGAAACATACGTGAAGTCGCCATCGAGAGGAGTTCCCCACTTATTGTTCAACCATGTATGCGCCGGACCGTAGAAGGCGGCATATTGCGGGTCGTTCACGTCAGACGGAATCGCACGGCCCACGCCAAGGAAAAAATTGTGCTCTACCCGGTGCGACGATACGCCAAAATGCAGGCCTTCCGATCGTACCGCCTTGGCCAGGTCGCCAATGACATCACGATGCGGCCCCATCTTGGCCGCTGTCCAGTCGCTCAACCCGCTGTCGTACATGGCAAAACCGTCATGATGCTCTGCCACCGGCACCACGTACTTTGCACCTGACTTCTTGAACAACTCGGCCCAGGCTGCCGGATCGAAATGTTCTGCCTTGAACATCGGGACGAAGTCCTTATACCCGAACTTGTCCTGGGTACCGTAAGTGGCAATGTGGTGCTTGTACACCTCCGATCCTCGCTCATACATATTTCTCGGATACCACTCGTTGCTGAACGCAGGAACCGAATAGACACCCCAATGAATGAAAATGCCGAACTTCGCATCCTCGTACCACGCAGGCACCTCATACTTCTGAAGCGATTCCCAGTCAGGCCGGAACGGCCCCTGATGATTGACGTCATCGACTTGTTTCAGGAGGGCGGCGCGTTCAGCGTCATACTTGCTGCTGGCCTTCTGCCAAGCCAGGTCAATGCTGTTCGGATCCTCTGAGACAGTCGGAGCCGTGACGCTTTGGGCGTGCAGCATGGAAATGGAGAAAACCGCCAATGTGATACCAGCGAGCCAACGAGTCAACGATGAAGAGACCGATTGATGAGAGAGCATAATGTCCTTTCTGAATTTCCTGATGGTACGCCCGCTGTACTGCCCACGATTGGCATGGCAGTCTTTCTGAAACAGTTCGGAATGTCCCTCTACCTCGGACCAGGCAACGAGTCCAGCCTGCTGAATCTCGCCCACGTCGAACCATAGAGAGCGATCAAGACGAAACAGACCAGCGGCACCACAAAGCCGGTGCGCATGGAATGCATATCCGCGATGTGGCCCACAAACGGCGCCGCAATTGCACCTCCGACGATGGACATGACGATGAGCGACGAGCCCAGCTTCGTATATTCGCCCAACCCGCGGATGCCCAGTGCGAAAATCGTCGGGAACATGACGGACATGAAAAAGAACGTGCCAAACATCGCATACAGTCCCACTTTGCCGCCACCGATGGTTACCGCGACCAGCGCGACGCTGACCACTGCATAGGCCGTCAGCACGCGTTCAGGCTTGAACTGGCTGATCACCGCACTGCCACACAGGCGTCCCACCATGAACAACCCGAAACCGATGGCGCCCAGCCATTTGGATGCCTGCAACCGGGTCACTCCCGGATCATTCTCAAGAATGTAATTGACACAAAAGCTGAAAATGCTGGTTTGCGCGGCGACGCAGAAAAATTGCGCGGCAATGCCCAGTGTGAAATGCCTGCGGCGGAACATGTCCCATTTCCTGGAGATCAAAAAGAACGCAGCGACGTATGCGCCCACCAGCAGGCTGTACTTCGTGGGCTGGAACAGGGCTTCGTTCATGTGAAGCAAAGTCCAAATCAATCCCAAAATCGGAGCAATAAAGAAATAGAGCAACCCACAGACCACCGCCAAAACAGTAGCAATAACAGCCAGTTGAGCTCTCGATGGTTTGAGCCGGTTCGTCTCAGACCGGGACGCCCGGTTCTCATCCTCGCTGTGCAAATCCGGAATAGACGACATGGCGAAGATGACAAGCAGCAAAGCCACAAAAATGCCAATCCCCAGGTACGGGGTGGAAAGGCCGGCGTTGGCATTGGCTCCGTCGCCGCCGGAGAAAACAAAGTGTCCGCCGACAATCGGGCCGAGGATCCAACCCGCGCCATTGATCGTTTGAGCAATATTGATGCGCGTAGGGCCACTTTCGGGCGCTCCCAGCACCGTAGCATAAGGGTTCGCAATTGTCTCCAGGCAGGTCATGCCCGCCGCGATCACAAACAAGCCCAGCAGAAATGCCCAGTACGTGCCGATACTGGTGGCCGGAATAAACCAGAAGGCACCTGCCGCAATCAGCGCCAGCCCAACGAGGATGCCACCCTTGTAGCCAAACCTCTTCGCAATCAGACCAGCGGGGATTGCCATCAGGAAGTAGGCGAGATAGTTGGCTGCCTGCACCAGACCTGACTGCTCCTTGGTGATGTGCAGCGTGTCCTGGAAGTGTTTGTTGAGGATATCAATCATCCCGTTGCAGAAGCCCCACAGCAGGAACAGCGAGGTGATCAGGGCAAAAGTGACGGCGAGATTCCTGCCGTCAGCGGTGCGAAACAAGCCGCCTTCACTGGCGACAGGGCTGACAGTGGTTGTCGATTCGCGCGGGTATGTGCTCATCGTGGCTAATCCAGAGAGACCAGAATTTTCTTGAATCGTGCTATCGATGTAAACGACGCTGCCGGTAAATGAAACGCTCTTGCCACTGCGGCGCGGGAAAGACGGCAACGATGCGTCCCGACAGAGCCTGCTATGCCACGCCGTCGCCTTCTACGACCGTAGCCGACACTTCAGGCCGCGGATCATCCGCTGGAAAGGTCTACCGGCGAGCATTCACGACCGCGAAAGGACATTCAAGTCGCTTCTGCACGATAGCTGGCCGTCGCTCATTCGGATCTTCAGCAACAAGTCCGACTTAAACTACCCTGCACGGGTTCAGGAAATCGTACTGGATCGATCCATAGCTCTGGCTTGTGAAGCACGAGTGCCTTCATGTTGAACGCGGGTCGTCGAGACAAGCGATCAAGGCCGGTGTTTTTGAGCCTTCCGGCGTCGACTTCTGGACTTCATCGCCGCCCGAAGCCGCTTCTCGGCCTGAGCATTCCAATATCCGCAGTCCAGTTCGAAAAACACGGATGTATACGGAATTCGCATGTTGGTTTTGACTACCAGCACTCGAAACAACTCGCCGGCGCGATCGAGCTTCGCGATGATCTCTTCGTGTGGAAGGACGCGTATCTCGGATCCCGTGAACAGCCTGCCGAGCCTTTCCCGGTAGGAACTGATGCCCGGGGCGTCCTCCTCACGAACGAAGGCCAGTTCCTCGTCGGTATAAATGTTAGGTTTGATGTGCTTGCATCCGCCGAGAATGGCGGACGTGCGTTCCAACACCGTGGTTTGTTCCTCATCGGCCACAATGGTTTCGATTGCTTGCCTGGACTGTGCCGGATACGCCGAGTCGGCGATGACGAGCCAGTTGCGATGACCGTAGAGTTGCAGGCGATCCTTAAGAATCTCTTCCCAGTTTGGCTTCATTTCGGGATCAATTCCTCATCTGAGCAGACGGCAACTTTGCCACACTTACCGGAAGCCATGAGGGCATAGGCGTCTGCAGCATCCTCAAGGCCAAAGCGGTGCGTGATGATATCTGCAGGGTGCAGCTTCCAGCGCACGAGGCGCTCGACCAATTCCTCCATCAGCCAGGTCGAGGTCACCCAGGACCCATAGATGGTCTTCTGATCGTGAATGATGTCGGGGGACGGATTGAACTCTACGGTCCCCCCTTCGCCCACGAAAGCAATTTTTCCCCATTTGCGAGTGGCTCGAATCGCTGTAGCACGGGCTGCTGCATTGGCAGAGCAGTCCAGCGCGCGTTCCACGCCGGAACCCCGGGTCAGTTCCTTCACCTGAGTGACGTTATCTGCGCCAGCGGTTCGAACGAAGTCACATAGTTTTAGAGACTCTGCCAACTCCAGGCGCTCCTGGAACAATGTCAATTCCGATAATCATCTGAGCGCCGAGTTTGCGGCACAACGCAGCTGCTGCCAGCCCTACCGGCCCGAGTCCGGTGATGAGCACAGAATGGTTGCCATTCACTCCAATCTTTTCAATGGCCTCGTACACTGTTCCGAAGCCGCACGCGACCTGGGCGCCGTCTGCGAAAGAAAGCTCGTCGGGAAGCGCGATGAGGTCTTTCTCTTCCGCAATCATGTAGTCGGCCATTCCGCCGTCGCGCTGCCAGCCGTAGGCACGCCGGTATTTTTCGTTGGTGCAGGAGATCATGTATCCACGCCGACAATCGTTACAAACTCCGCAGCCGGAAATGTGATAAACGATCACCCGGTCGCCCACACCAAAGCGCCGACAGCCTGGGCCGACTTCTACGATTTGACCGCTGGGCTCGTGGCCGGCAATCACTCCTTGATAACCCTCAGGCCCTTTCCCGAGGTGCTCGTGGTAGATGCAACGGATATCGGAACCGCAGATAGTTGAGGCCTTCACCCTGAGCAGAACCTCGCCGTGCCCGGGGCGAGGCGTCGGCAGCGTGCGGAGATCGACTCTACGGTTGCCGGGAAGAAACGCGGCTCGCATGCTCTGTTCCATGGTCTTTCCAACTCGAGTTCACGGGCGGGGTAATTTCTCCATTCAAGTCCCACAGGTCCTCCCAGGACTGTCCCTCTTTCCAGAGAAACACCTGACCCTTGATCAGCCGACAATTGCGGTCGATGGCGCTGATTTCACGCATTTCCGCCTTCGGTCAATGGCTCGCTCACGACGCCTTCGAGATTGGCGAGATAATGGCTTCGGTTGGTCGAAAACGGAATGGGTACTTGTCCGCGCTGGACCGCCCATTTAATGCAGACGACAGCCGGATGCACTCCCAGGCGATTGGCAATCTTGACGATCACCGGGTCCTGAGTTGGCACAGTATCCTCGGCTGTACGATCTCGCTCGGGCCGTCCTGGCGACCCGACGGGGCAATATCCGACCGGCACCATGCCGTTGGATCGGACAAAATCGAATAGCTGGGGTTGCTGAAAATGCGGATGCAGTTCCATCTCATTTACCGCGGGCTTAATGCGAGCGTCGCGCAAGAGAAGCTTCAGTTTGGGGACCGTCATGTTCGAAGTCCCTATGTGACGAACCAGCCCCAGGTCGACTAATTCCTCCATCTTTCGCCAGGTCTTCATGAATTCTGCGTGGATATAAGGTTTCGCATCCTTGCTGCGCGACGATACGTCGCATCCGGGTGGATGGAAGTTCGGGAAGGGCCAATGCACCAGGTAGAGATCCAAATAACTGAGTCTGAGGTCCGTGAGCGACTTTCGACAGGAAGCGATTACGTCATTTTCGCCATGTTTGTCATTCCACAACTTCGAAGTGATCCACAGTTCCCCGCGTTCAAGATGCCTTCTCACCACCTGCTCGAGTGCATATCCAATCTCGTGTTCGTTGGCGTAGACAGATGCACAATCGAAGTGCCGATACCCAACCGCCGCAGCATCTTCCACCGCCGCCGCAACTTGACCTGCCGTGACATGGTCCGAGCCGAAGGTTCCCAAACCGATTCCTGGCATCCGGGCACCGGTATACAGAGTCCGCTGGGGTATAAGTGCTGGATCGACATACCCATTCATCAATGGTCCTAACGCGCCTTGAACTTTCATCCTGAACTCCTCATGATTCCGTGATCGGAATCTCGAGTCTTCCGAGCTGTGTCATGAGTTCCCCCAGGCACGGAGCACGGGGATCGGTACTCGAAAAAGGACAATAATCGGTAAAGTTATCGATGTCAACAGGGAGATAGCGCTCGCGCCAAAGGAATTGCCTGGGATAAAAGAAGCTCGCAGTTTAGGGAAAATCCGTTGCACTCTTTCGCTAAAGTCATCGTAAACAGGGATCGTTGCTGGAGGGTTCGATATACTGA
>CAVZXU010000002.1:0-186972 GCA_963779255.1 Terriglobia bacterium
CGGCTCTTACCTGGCCAGTCCTACTTATCGGATCAGGGTGACCGGGCTGGTTCCGCCGAATCCGCCCTGGAATGCCACCCGAATCACGAATCTGGTGGCGCCGTCGCTGGCGTTATCTTCCTCATGGACTGTCGATAACCACAGTCACGTGGGCGGGCAATGTAATCACGGGAGTATCGGAACGTTCGCCAACAGCTTTGACCCCAATACCAGGAACGCGCCCGATCTCGCGGATTTCGGACAAACTGGCTGGTCAGCAGCCAGTGTCAGTACGACGATAGTCTTTTCTACTGGAAGCAGGTGCCCGGCGGGTTGCCGGAG
This sequence comes from Terriglobia bacterium, assembly GCA_963779255.1. Lineage (GTDB taxonomy): Bacteria > Acidobacteriota > Terriglobia > Terriglobales > Acidobacteriaceae > JAIQFF01. The sequence goes on from CAVZXU010000002.1 coordinate 322, forward strand.
AGTACAAATTTCCTTTGGGATCTTTGGTTCTACATTCCACCCACCACCGACGCATCCACGGTGCAAGCCATCGAATTCGACCTGGTTTCAAACCGTACGGTTCGACGATGGCGTCCATGAATTCATGTTCGGCTCTCAGTGCCAATCGCACCAATCAGTGGCAGCTCTGGCTGCCTCAAAACGGGGCCTTAGCCTGGGTGAACACGGGTCTTTCGCCGTGCCAGTTTTCCACCGGGGCTTGGCACCACATGACTTACTTTCTGCATCGGGTGAGCGCCAGCGGCTACCAGAGGGGCCGGGCTCGATCGCCGGGCGACCCTAACACCCATTTGCGATTTGGGACCCTCACCCTCGATGGCACCACCATGTATCTGGGCGCGCTATCGAACTCCACGATTCCCTACCCGGCGTGGTCGCCAGTGCTGGGCGTGCAACACCAGTTGGACACCGCAGCCGCGGGCGTGACCATTGAACGGTACGTGACCCGGGAAACGGTGACCGCATGGTAAGGCGAGTCCGGTGAGGGTTTCGTACTTCGACTTTTGGCGTGCTTTGCGGCCCCCTTTGCGAACTTTGTGGTTTGAGACTTAGGCCAAACTCTTTTAGCGCAAAGGGTGCAAGAACGGCCGCAGAGGAAGCAAAGAAAACCAGCACGGTTTCAGGGGCGTGGGAGGTGGGCTAACTTCACCTGGGGAAGACTCTTAGGTTCGCTTAACACCAGGACGTTGCCGATGTACCCATCGGTGTGGGAGTAGATCCCCTGAACCATCAGGGCGTGGCCGATGAGCCTCAGGAATCGCTTCGGGCTGTGCTCCAGCCGGTAGGCCGCGAATGACGTAGCCACCTGCATGGCGCCCATCGTTGCCACATAGCGAGCCGCGGACGGATGCTGGCCGAGCAGGAATGCGCTCCCCCGAGGAAATCCGGCTTCTTCGTAACCTGCGGGGTGGGCGACGGTGGTATAGCCGTCCAAAACATTGGAGAGGGTGTACGCGCCTACCTCAGTCCAGAATATTTTCTTGCTGAATACCTGCTCCGACTGCCTGGGCGGGGGGCCCAGCGTCGCGCTGGGCGCATTGAAGTCTTGAGCTGACATACTGCCTGCCAGCAACAACACAAGCGACGTGATGATCGGTCTCATATCGTCAGACCGTTGATTGCAACCTCCGTTCCAAGCTAACTGCGCCAAACACGGGACATTGTCGAACTGTCCCCGAGCGAATGCGCAGGAAATTGCGCACGCGGTGGCTAGTCTGACCTTCCTATGCCGTTCGGGGGCATGAGGGTTCGAAGATCGGGGGCGGCCCGCGAGTGCTTCGAATATTTTTGCGAGATGCCACTGATCGAGGTGGCGTATGATTCTGGGCCTGGCCTCGTAGAAATCCCCTTTTTCCGAGGACCAAGAGGTTCGCATGCGGCGTTTTTTATCCGCACCCGCCGTGATTGTCGTAAGCGCAAGCCTCATCGCACAGACTTCTCCCTCTGCCGAGAGACCCGGGGTGTCCACTCCCACTTGTATGGTGAGCGGTCGGGTCGTAACCGCCGCGGAAGGTAGCCCATTGAAATCGGCCCGAGTCTCGCTGGTGCTGGAGCGTTCGGAGTCCACTAAACAACAGGTGTTTGCGACCACGACCGACAGCGATGGCCGTTTCCTTCTCAAGGACTTTCCCCCCGGCCGCTATCGGTTTTCCGCCACCCGCCCGGGCTTCGTGAACCAGCAATACCAGGCGAAGGGAAGCGATGATGGAGCGTTGTTGTCGCTGAAGTCCGGAGAGAAGGTCAGCGACGTCCTGTTCCGCATGATCGTCTCCGGGGTTATCACCGGACGCGTGATCAATGAAGACGGTGAAGGGATGGTTCACGTCCAGGTGGTGGCTCTGCGCGCGCCAACCGAGGATGAGATAGAAGACGAGGGCGGGATGAATCCCCGGAAGACCGAATTGCGACCCGTTGCTTCAGCCCGGACCGATGATCGCGGCCAGTACCGCATTTTCGGACTGAAGCCTGGCGACTACTACATAAGAGCGCAGGACTCATTTGAGCCCGACAACAACATCGAGACAGACGAGAGCTATTGGGTGCAGCAGTTCGTAGGCAGCGAATATGCGCCGGTGTACTACCCCGGAGTAGCTCAATCCAGCCAAGCCCAGGTGGTTTCTGTAAAAGCCGGCGACGAAATGCAAGCTGACGTGCTCATGCAACGAACCAGGACCGCTGAAATTGCCGGACATGTCATTGGCCGGAACGGTCCCGCTAAGGGTGTATGGGTGGGTCTAATGCAGCCCGGAACGGACATCTCCGGTAACGATCGCCAGGATACGACCGATGAGACGGGCGCCTTCAGGATTAAGGGCGTACCTCCGGGCAGCTATGTGATCGCCGCCTACACAAGAGAGGAAGGAGAAGACGCTTATGAGCCCCGGGGACAACAGAAGATCGAAGTGAGTGGCGAGAACTTCAACTCTCTTACAATCTCGCTTGGCGGCGGTACCAGCCTTCAGGGCCGAGTCACTGTGGCCGGAGCGGGCTCACCCGCCCTGGAGCAGATTCGCATTGACTTGTCGGGCATCGATGGTGAGTTATTCGGTGGACATGGTGATGTAAAGAAGGACGGAACTTTCGAGATCAAATCAGTCAATGACGGGGACTATGCTGTCATGGTCTGGGGGCTGGAGAAAGACTGGTACGTAAAGTCGGTGCGATTGGGCGCCGAGGATCTCCTCGAGAAGGGATTGCAACTGGAGTCGGGCAGCGCGGGTGGCAGACTCGAGGTGGTTGTGAGCTCAGCGAGCGCACAACTAGAAGGTTCGGTGGGCGGCCACGATGGAGCGCTCATCGGGGCGCAGGTTCGGATCGCGCCCGAACTCGAAACGCCCTACAATCGATCTCGTTCGCGCACCGAGAAGACAGACCAGAGGGGCCATTTCGCTCTCGCTGGGCTCGCACCGGGCACGTATCGTGTACGCGCGAGATATTCGGCGGCACGGGGAAGCACTCTTCGCTCGGACCCGCAAACCGTAACGCTGTCCGAGCGCGACCACAAGAGATTGGAGCTGACGATCGTCGAGCCTCCATCCGAGTAGGCCCGCCATCGAGAAGTCCAAAGCTGGAGACAGCAAAATCCGCTCTTGAACACGGCGCCAGGCGCGCACTTCACTACTTGCCGGTGTACGGAAAAATCACTGCGAGTTCGAACCGCCAACCTCAGGCGCTAAAGCGCGCCGCGATCGCTGGATTGGCGCCACGACCAAGGTCGTGCCCTTCCCAAAACCGCGCAGGGCCCGAGCTTTTTCCGTCCTGGATACATGAGACACTGGATTCGGTACCGGAAATCACATCTCTTCCCGGTTTCGATTACCTGGCCTACTGGCCTTTCAGTTCGATGACGATCACATCCATTCCCTTGTCGCCCATGTTCTCGGGCAGGTGAGTGGCGGCTGCGGAATATTGCGAGTCTCCAGCCTTTACGTCAAAGGCTTGAGTCTTACCATCGGGAAAGCTGAACTGCCCCTTGGCGTTGGTGAGGAACACCGCCACTGTCGCCGGATGGCTGTGCATCACCGACTTCTCGTGCGGGCCGTAGTGCACCTTCAGAATCCGTACCTGGTCGTTTTCACTTACTACCGTGTAGTGCTTGGGATCAGTCTTCACCGCATCCTGGGCCGAGAGCATGGGTGCCAGACAAAAGCACACCGCTACTCCATAAAGCGCTAGCCGATTTCGCATGTAGATCTCCTTTATTTTGCGTAATTGCTAAGAAGCGGCCCAACCCTACTCCGTGATTGCACCAATGTCAATCTGGTGCTCATTCTTCGTACGTCCTAATTGGTTAGGACAGTTCAAACTGTGCGACTCGCGTGCGAACTTTGCGGCTTTCTTTGCGTCATTGCGGTAAAGGGTTTGACGCCATTCATTCAAAATCCTGAACCAAAGTTCGCAAAGAAAGGCGCGTAGAGGAACGCAAAGAAAGAAGGTTGGATTAGCGCGGTTAGATCCGTTTGAACCTTCTGCCTCGAGATTCGAGATTCGCCAAGTCGTGAGGTCCTCGGCGGACTCGATTCCTGTGGGCCCTCGCTGGGTGGGCGGGACGCCCACCCGACAGCCGGCGGGACGCCGGTGCTACTAGAATCAGCGAGCGATGTGGCTGATGTTCCATCTATTTTCGAGTACCTTCGTAACTCCCATCGCGGATTCAGGCGCGATATTCTAGTCGCACCTTTCCCCCAAGGGCGACCTCTGGCGTCTTTCCGTAAGACTGCCTGTTCATTGATTTATCGGGGCTCAGGGAGCAATGGCCAATAAGATCGGACGTTTCGAAATACTCAGCGAGATTACGCATTCCGAGATTGGCGCTGTCTATAAGGCCGCCGATCCGGAGAGCGGGCAGACGATCGCCCTGAAGACCATCCAGCTGCAGATGCTGGCCGAACAGGCCGATACCGTGATGCAGTACATTCTGCAGGAAGCCGCCGGTACCTCGCCGCTCAGCAGTCATAACATCGCACGGCTTATCGGCGTCGAACAGATCGACACCCAGTGCTGCGCCGCCATGGAGTATGTGCAGGGCAACAGCATCGCCACCATGCTGGCCCGCAAAGAAGGTTTCTCCATCTGGGACCTGCAGGACATCGTGCGCCAGACCTGTCAGGGCCTGGACCACGCGCACTCCCATAACGTCGTGCACTACAGCCTGGAGCCGGCCAAGATCATGGTCACGTGGGACGGCACGGTCAAAGTGCTGAGCTTTGGCGTTTCCTGCATGGGGGCTTTTACCTGTCAGGCTTCAGGCAAGGCGCCTGAAGTTCTGCACTACGTCTCGCCCGAGCAGTTGCGGGGAGATCCCGTGGACGGACGCTCCAACATCTTCAGCCTGGGTGCAATCCTGTACGAGATGGCGACCGAGACCAAAGCTTTTCCCGGTGACGACGCGGACCAGGTGCGGCACGAGATTGTCGAAGTCATGCCCGCTGCTCCGGTCGAGGTCAACCGCAAGATTCATCCCGTGCTGAGCGAAGTCATCATAAAGGCGCTGTCCAAAGTGCCGGAAGAGCGTTATCAGAGTGGACAGGAACTGGTCAACGATCTGGAGCGCTGCAAGGAGAGTGCGACCAAGGCGGTGGCCAAGAAACCGGCACAACCGGCTCAGGGATTGAACGCGCCTTCCGCCCAAAAGCCAGCGGCCGCAGCGCCGCCCAAGCCGGCCAAAGGAGGAGGGGGAGCCGGGGAACGCACCGCCGAAGATTCCCGGCCGGTTGCGGCCAGGACGCGATCGGCTGCGCCTTCCGCACCTACCCAGGCTGTGAGCGCGGAGGACATGGCGCCACCAGCTTCGGCAAGAGCCGCCGCCGCCGCTGCGGGATGGGAAAGCGCCAGGCACTACTTCGACAGTCGAGCCGGCGAAGGCGAAAGCTGCCTCAGGCCCAGCCAGAGCGTCGGGGCAAAGCACATTCCAGGAACGCGCCAGCGCCGCGGCTGAGACCGTTGAGCCTGCCTCCGAGACACCCGCGTTTCAGGTCGATCCGGCGATGGCGGAAGAAGCCAAGGGCGCCACGCGCGGCCCCAGCTTCTCCGAAATGACCGAGCTGCCGCCGCTGAAAGAAATCTACATAGCACCGCCCCCGCCTCCGGTTGCGACCGAGAGTGAACCGGAGCCGGTAGTGTCGTCGCATCGGGTGCAGCCGGAAAAACCCAAAGTGCAGCCGCGGGAAGTGGCGCGCAAGGCAGTAAAGGAAATCAAGAAAACCCCGCCCAAACTTTTCCTGTATTCGATCGCGGGCGCGGTGGTCGTTATTCTTCTGGTGGTGGGCCTCATTGCCCTCCGCATCCATTCCGAAAACTCCGAGGACGAGGGTTCAGCGCCGGCGCCGGCAGCGGCCGCGCCCGCTGCCGGCCAGCGCGAAGCCGGCCTGGAGCCCAGCTCAGCCGCCGGTGACTGCTGCGACACAGGCCCAGCCGGAACAGGTAACAGTGGGCCGCGAAGCGCCCGCGGTTTCGGTCGTTCCCAAGTACGGCAAGAACAAGAAGAGGACGAAAGCCCAGCCCGTTGTTTCCGCAACCGTGGTTCCCGGTCAATTGAACATCAACTCAACCCCGGAAGGCGCAGAAGTTCGCATTGATGGGCGGAGCGATCCCGGCTGGGTCACTCCTTTCAACCTGGCCGGCCTGGCGCCGGGGCAGCATAGCGTGACTGTCGCCCGCGCGGGATATGCGCCGGAGAGTCGCACCATCGACGTAGGTTCCGGCAGCAAATTATTTCTGGTGATCCAGTTGGCGCAGATTACAGCCGCGATTGCGATCAGCAGCCAGCCCGCGGGAGCGCAGATTTTCATCGACGGCAAAGATACCGGGCGCGTGACTCCGGCACAGATCTCCGTGGACAAGCCGGGCGCGCACACTTTCCTGGTCAGGAAGCAGGGCTACCTGGAGCAAACTTCCAGCGCCAACCTGCAGGCTGGTCAGGTCTTCCATTTCGCTCCCACGCTCAAAGCGCTGGGCTCAACCGATGACATCAAGATCGGCGGACGATTCAAGAAACTGTTCGGCGGCGGGGACACGGCCGGCATGGGTGCGGTGAACATCAAGACCCAGCCCAAAGGCGCCCAAGTCGCGGTCAACAACCGTATCGTGGACAAGTTCTCCCCGGTGGACTTCTATCTCAACCCCGGCACCTACGTGATTGACATCACGATGTCGGGATTCAAGCCGGTCCATCGCGTGGTTGACGTGGAGAAGGGCGGCAAGGTGGCAATCGACGAGAATCTGGACCGGCAGTGAAGGGCAGCAGTTGGCAATTGGCACTTGGCATTTAGCTTATGCCCACCGCCGACGGAGAAGCTTTTATCGTGAAGAAAAAAAGGCCGCCTCTTCTGGCGGCCTTCTTTCGTTGGTGGCTAAGTGTCAAGTGCTGATTGCCAATTGCCAAGTGCTGCTCCTAGTAGCCCCAGCCTCTGCCCCCGCGATAGTTCGATTCATATCCCGCCGCATAGCCGCTGCTGTATTGCGAGCGGTAGTAGTTCTTGTCGCCGAACGAACTGTTGTAACCGTGCGTCCGGTTTCCGAACTCATTGCGTGGATTGGGATTGAACGGCTTGTTCTGCGCCATGTCGCGGCGTGCCATGTAACTGCCGTCCTGATAGCCGAAGTTGTTGCCGCCGTTCCCGCCGCGTCCGTAGCCCCCGCCGGGGTAACCGTAGCCACCGCTGGGATAGCCGTAGCCCCCGGGATAGCCACGAGGATAGCGGTTGTAAATCTGGCCGCCATAGTAGCCGTCGTTACGACGGTGGTCACGTTCCCATCGTCCACGGTCGCGGTCGCCATGCTTGTCCCAGTGATCATGCCTGTCTTTATCGTGATCGTGGTCGCGGGCCAATGCGAGACCGCTGAACATCAGGGTCATCGCGACTGCCAGGGCTGCCATCCTCATGCTTCGCATAATTCCTCCCACCCGGCACCATCGTTCGCCGGGCTGATTGCGATCACACTTGCCCTCGAAACGATTCCTGGGACCGGTTTGCTAAAACGTCGGATGCTGACGCAAATCAAATCAGCTGTACGTGGCGCATATTTTTTTGAACCTTAAGCGAACCTTAAATCTAAGCACTGCAATCACTTGGGAGTGATAGACTGAGTACGTTTGAGGGCGAAGGAGAGGCGATTATTTATGCCAATTGAGCGGGTCGGAGTGATCGGCGCTGGCACCATGGGCAACGGCATTGCCCACGTTTTCGCGCGCAGCGGATACCGCGTGTCGCTGTGCGATGTGGAACAGCGATTTCTTGAGCGCGGTCTGGAAACCATCGGCAAGAACCTCGATCGGGAGTTGGCCAAAGAGCAAAATTACGGCTGGAGACAAAGCCGCGGCGCTGAAGCGGATTGTGCCTGTGCTCGATCGCGCCGAGCTTGCGACCTGCGACTTCGTGATCGAGGCAGCCACGGAGAAATTCGAAATCAAGGCGGAAATCTTCCGTCACCTGGACCGGATTTGCCGCCCGGAAGTGATTCTGGCTTCGAATACCTCTTCCATTTCGATCACCCGGCTGGCGGCCGTGACCCGGCGTCCCGCAAAAATTATTGGAATGCATTTTTTCAATCCGGTGCCGGTGATGAAACTTGTGGAAGTGATTCGCGGGCTGGCCACCTCGCAGGAAACTTTCGCGACGGTGCGCGATCTGGCGTTGCAAGCTCGATAAGACGCCCATCGAAGTGAACGACGCGCCCGGCTTTGTTTCGAACCGCGTGCTCATGCCGTTGCTGAATGAAGCCATGTACGCGGTGATGGAAGGCGTGGCCACGCGCTGAAGCGGTCGACGAGGTGTTCAAGCTGGGCATGGCGCATCCCATGGGCCCGCTGACCCTGGCGGATTTCATCGGACTCGACGTCTGTCTCGACATCATGCGCGTGCTGCAGGACGGCCTGGGCGATCCCAAGTACCGGCCGTGTCCGCTGCTGATCAAGATGGTGGACGCAGGCTGGCTGGGGAAAAAGAGCGGCAGAGGCTTCTACAAGTAGATTAAGTCGTCTTTGTGTGGGGCGGACACTCCTGTCCGCCCCACACTTGCGCGGCAATTTTACAATGGCGGAGAAAAGCGATCGCAGCATCTACCTTCTCGGCGCCGGACTCGGCGTGTGCGCTGGATTTCTCGATGTAAAGGTCGGCGATCTGCTGCTGACCGCGCTCTTCGTGCTGGCGGCAATATGGTGCTGGGCGGCGCTTCGTCCTCAGCGTCCGTGGCGATGGACGCTGACCGTGGCTGTCTTCGTCCCCCTGGTTCAGCTCGTCGCCTATGCAGGCCTAACCGAAAAACCGTATCGCGCCCAGATCTACGAATCGTTTCTGGGTTTTCTGACCGGAATTGCCGGCGCGTACGGCGGAGCGACAGCGAGAAGAGGAGTGGCGACTCTGTTTGGAAAGTAGGGCGGGCAGCCGTCGGCTGTCAGCCGTCGGCTTTCAGCCTCCGTGTCACCGGCTCTCTGCCTCCACCTCTCTCGTACGCAGCCTGTCGTCGTGAACGCCGCAACCAGTCGAAGGATCCCTATGCGTGAATCGTTTGCATGAGGCGATGGTCTGTATGGCGAAGCGTCACCATTACCCGGCAAGACAAGCCCCGGTTAAGCTGCTAGGAGTCTGTCGGAGAGAAACTTTGCGGTTTGGTGAGAAGAAGAGAACATTTCTTGCTAAGAATGTTTGATCGGGCGTGATCTTCCGATAGCATAGCGACGTGAACTACCGCTTCCGAGTTTGCACGCTCGATCAGCCTTTGTTAATGTCCCCATCGTTACAGGAGTGGCTGCCGGAAGGGCATTTGGCACGGTTCATCGCCGACGTGACCGAACAACTTGACCTATCGGCGATGTACGCGGTCTATGAGCGCAGAGACGGTCGCGGGCAGGCGGGATATCATCCGCTGATGCTGCTGCGTTTGTTGCTATACGGCTACTGCAACGGCGTGGTCAGTTCGCGCGCTATCGAACGAAAGACGCAGGAGGACGTGGGGTTCCGCTATCTGGCGGCCAATCAACATCCCGATCACGACACGATTGCAGCTTTCCGCCAGCAGCACTTGGAGATTGTGTCCGGGCTGTTCCTGCAAACTCTGCAGTTGTGCCAGAAAGCGGGGCTGATCAAACTGGGTCACGTGGCGCTGGACGGAAGCAAAATCCAGGCTAACGCGAGCAAGCACAAGGCCATGAGCTACGGGCGGATGGGCGAAGCCGAACGGCGGTTGCAGGCCGAGGTGGAGGAACTGCTGAAACGGGCTACGGAGGCCGATGCGTCCGAAGACGAGAAGTATGGCAAAGGCAAACGCGGTGACGAGTTGCCCGAGGAGTTGAGCAGGCGCGAGAGTCGATTAGCAAAGATCCAGGCGGCGAAAGCAGAATTGGAAGCGGAAGCCAAAGGGAAGGCGGAACAGCAGAAGAGCGAAGCCGAAGCCAAAATGGCTGCCCGGTGCGAGCAGGAAGCCCGGACCGGGAAGAAGCCGGGCGGCCGGGACCCCGTGGCGCCGGAGCCGGAAAAGGCCGTTCCGGAGGAGAAGGCGCAACGTAACTTCACCGATCCGGAGAGCCGGATCATGCCGGATGGTGCGCACAAGGGGAGCTTCGTGCAAGCCTACAACACTCAGATCGTGGTCGACAGCCAAGCCCAGATCGTCATAGCCGCAGAGGTCACACAAGAAACCAACGACAAGCATCAACTGGCGCCGATGCTGGCGCAAGTCGAACAGAATCTGGGAGCCAAGCCCGAGGCGGCGAGCGCGGATACCGGTTACTGGAGCGAAGCGCAAGTGAATGATGAACGGCTGAAGGGCATCGAATTATACGTAGCCACGGGCAAACAGAAACATAGTGAAGCGGACGGTGAACGACCGCCTGGCGCGGAACTACCAGGGACTTCGCCGCGGGAGAAGATGAAGCAGAAACTGGCGAGCGCAGCGGGACGGGACATCTATCGGATGCGGAAAGCGATCGTGGAACCGGTGTTCGGACAGATCAAGGAATGGCGGCGATTTTCCCGATTCAGTTTCCGGGGAGAAAGCAAAGTGCGAGCGGAATGGAAGTTGATCTGCCTGACGCACAATCTGCTCAAGCTGTTCCGGTCGGGTTGGTTGTTCCGTACTGCCTGAGAAGCGAAATCGCCCCGCCGAGACCCTTTAGCTGCCTTTGAGAAAGAACCTGGCCACCTACGCAGCGTCGAAAGCCCTTCTTATCGGGAGATGTTGCACGAATCAAGACGCTACATCGTGCGCGTGCTGGTTTTGCCTCCTTCTTCTCTCCGACAGACTCCTAGGGGTCCTTCGACTCCGGCTCCCCTTAGGATGACAGCGAGCTTCTTTTCTGAAGACTGACGGCCGACGCCCGAAGTCCGACGTCCGCTTCCTCATCCCATTAGTTACTCGCGTTTCCACAGGCGGCGCGAGTATTCTTCGGACATGGGAGTTTCGGTCTCGGTGCTGGCCAGCGGCAGCCGGGGAAACAGCATCATCGTTTCCAGTTCGCGCACCAGAATTCTGGTGGACGCGGGAATTTCCTGCCGCGAGACGGTCAAGCGCATGCGCGCCCTGGGCGATGATCCCCGAACTCTTTCCGCTATCCTGATTACTCACGAACACTCCGACCACGTTTATGGGCTGGCGGTGCTGGGGAGAAGATTCCAGGTGCCGGTATTCATGACCGGCGCCACCCACCAGGCCTGGGCACGGTCGCTGCGCGACCAGGCCGGTGAACTGCCGCGATTGGCGCGCCTTGAGATTTTCTCTGCTGGCCGGGGCTTCCACGTGGGCGACATTTCCATCACTCCATTCACCATTCCGCACGATGCCGCCGATCCCGTAGGACTGACCTTGCGCAGTGAAGGCATCAAGGTGGGCATCGCGACTGACCTGGGATACATGCCAGCCAATGTATGTGATCAGTTGCGCGCTTGTGACGTCCTGGTCATCGAATCCAACCATGATCTCGAAATGTTGCGGGGTGGGCCCTATCCCTGGTCGGTCAAGCAGCGGGTCGGAAGTCCGACGGGACACCTGTCCAACGATAAACTCGCGAAATTCTTATGCACCGAATATGATGGAAACGCATCATACATAGTGCTGGCGCATCTATCTGAGCTCAACAACCATCCCGAGCTTGCACGAGTGACAGCGGAGAAGGCCCTGGGGCGACGCCGGACATTGCTACACAACCGGGTGATGCTGGCACAACAATCGCAACCGATGGAAGCGATCCAGCTGTAGTCTCGTATGAGCGAGTGCGTTGATCCTATTGTTGGGAAAATTCTGGCGGGCTGGCGTTACGACATCTCCGGCCTGGCGCCGGAGATGCGCGAAGACTACGAAGACCACTTTGACGGCTGCGCCCACTGCCGCTATCGCCAGCGTCTCCACCGCAATATTGACCTGGCGCTGATCGCCCTGGCGTCACTTTCCGCTGCGGTCTTCCTCCTGGCCTTTGGCGTGATCCTCCATCTCAACCCGCGGCACGCTTTCTGGCTGGAACTGGCCGCGCTGGTGGGCTTCGCGCTTTCCGCCCTGATCTGGCTGGGTGTTGCCGTGGCCACGCCCGCGCCCATGGCGGTAGTCGATGCCGCCAAGCTGGGAGCACGCCGCGTACACGACCGCCTGCCCGCAGAAATCCGCGACCGCTTGCCGGAAGAACTCCGCCTGAAAATTACCGGGTCGTAAAGAGAAGTGTGGGTCGGACAATCCTGTCCGACGCCTTTGACTTAGGCTTGCCATGCCGGATAACAAGAAAGCAAACCGAGAGCCAAAAGCGTCGGACAGGAGTGTCCGACCCACACACGCGTGCTCGGCGGTCAAGAATCTCTTGCTGCATTTAGCGCCCCGCCGTCCCTCCCATGCGATAGGCTAGAAACATGTCCATCACTGGACCAGACGACCTTGCCGGCATGCGTGCCGCGGGAGCCATCGTGCGCCGCATGCTCGAAGCCATGAAGCGGGCAGTGCGTCCCGGCATCACCACCGCCGAACTGGATGCAGTCGGCGCTGCGGTCATGCGGGAGGACGGCGCGAAGTCGGCCCCGCAACTGGTATACAAGTTTCCCGGCGTGAACTGCATCAGTGTGAACGAAGAAGCGGTACACGGCATTCCCGGAGATCGCGCGGTCGAAGCCGGAGATTTGGTGAAGCTCGACGTCACCATTGAAAAAGATGGATTCATGGCCGACGCTGCCGAGACCGTGGCCGTCGGCGAAGTCTCCGAAGAAAATCGGCGCCTGATTGCGTGTGCCGAGCGGGCTTTTACCAAAGCCATGCTCGTGGCCCGTGCCGGATTCCGCGTCTTCGAGATTGGACGTGTGGTCGAACGTGAGGTGCGCCGCAGCGGCTTCTCCGTGATTCGCGATCTGGGTGGACACGGTATTGGCCGCACCATCCACGAAGAGCCGCGCGTGCCCAACTACGCCGATCCCGAAGCCAACCAGATCCTGACCGAAGGCCTGGTAATCACGGTTGAGCCGATTATTGCCGCGGGATCAGGACGCACTGTGGTTGCCGGCGATGGTTGGACCGTGCGCACCGCCGACCGTAGAGCTTCGGCACACTTTGAGCACACCCTGGTGATCACCAAGGGCGAGCCTATTCTGCTGACCGCGAGTTAGGCCTCGAATGTGTGGCGCGGGCGCCCTCGCCCGCGTGGTGAGGCGGCCCGGAAGAAGGTCAACTCTCGCCGATTGCTACAATCCCACCTGTGTCTATTCCGTTTCAGATCGATGCTACTTCCGGTCCTGCCCGTGCCGGTCGGCTGGCCACGCCGCATGGAGTCATCGACACTCCAGTGTTCATGCCGGTGGGGACCCTGGCTTCGGTCAAAGGCGTTTCGCAAGACATCCTGGAAGAGCTGGGCGTGCAAATCCTTCTGGGCAATACCTACCATCTTTATTTGCGGCCCGGAGTGGAGCAGGTGCGGAAGTTAGGTGGATTGCATCGTTTCATGGCCTGGCCACGCGCGATTCTCACTGACTCGGGCGGCTTTCAGGTATTCAGCCTCAACGAATTGCGGAAAGTGAGCGAAGAAGGCGTGACTTTTCGCTCGCACCTGGACGGCTCGTTGCACTTCTTCAGCCCGGAAAGCGCCATGGAGGCGCAGATTGGGCTGGGCGCCGATATCATCATGGCGTTTGACGAATGCACCGAATTTCCGGCGGGTGGGGAGCGGGCGCGGCAGTCGATGGAATTGACCTTGCGCTGGGCGGCCCGCAGCAAGAAATATTTTGAAGAGCATAAGCACGAAGTGCCGTGGAGCACAGACCACGTAGGGGCGGACGCCCTCGTCCGCCCGGCCGAGCGCAGCTCGGCAAGCTTGGACTCGGCAGCCTCGGCAGACTTGGGCTCGGTAACCTTGGCGAACCTGGATCAGCTAACCTCGGCGAGCTTGCGCTCGCCTGCCCGGACGGGGGCGTCCGGGCCTGCGCAATCCCTCTTCGGCATCGTGCAGGGCGGCATGGATGCTGCCCTGCGCAAAGAATCGTCCGAGCGCACCCTCGAAATTGGCTTTCCGGGATACGCCATCGGGGGCTTAAGCGTGGGCGAGCCCCGCGCCCTTACCCGTGAAGTCGTGGAAGCCACGCTCGAGCATCTTCCCGCGGACAGGCCGCGCTACCTGATGGGCGTCGGCACGCCAGAGGAGATTGTCGAATATGCCAGTTTGGGAATCGACATGATGGACTGCGTCTTGCCTACACGGGCGGCGCGCCACGGATTGTTGTTTACTTCCCAGGGTAGGATCTCCATTAAACAAGCCAGATTCGCCGCCGATCAGGGGCCGCTGGATCCCGCTTGTGGCTGCCGGGTTTGCCGGCGCTACTCCCGCGCCTATCTGCGGCATCTTTATGCCGCCAACGAGGTTTTGGCCCAAGTCCTGAATACTGTCCACAACCTCAGCTTCTACCTTGACACCATGCGGTCGGTGCGTCATTCTATTGCGCTTGGGAATAGGGCCCAACTTCTTTCTGGGGATCGGTCCGGAGTAAAACCATAAGTCCGGAATCCCCGGTGAATGCCTGACGCGAAAAGAATCTCCGGCCTGAGGAAGCGAGAAATCCTGCGGTAAAATGCACAGGGCCAGGACGCGCCGAGGGGCGAAGTCCTGATCTATTGGAGTGGAAGCTGGCCGTTTCATGGTCAGCGCATTATGAGCATCGCAAACTTACTGGCGCTACAAACCATAGGGTCAGGGGGCTGGCTGGGATTTGCTCCACTGATCTTCATCTTTGCCATCTTTTATTTTCTCCTGATCATGCCGCAGCAGCGCCGCCAGAAGAAGTGGCAGCAGATGCTGAACGATTTGAAGACAGGAGACAAGGTCGTCACCAGCGGGGGACTGCGCGGGACCGTCATTGCGCTGCGCGACGACTACATACAGCTGCGTGTCCCGCCGGACAATCTGCGCATCGAAGTGACCCGAGCCTCGGTGGCATCGGTAATTGCCCCGGAGGACAAGAACAATAAGGCGGCATAAGTAGCGCACCGTCCCGGCAGCTGTGAGGGGGCGTCCCGCCCCACCGCCGAGGGCGGGATGCCCTCGGGACAGCGGCAAAATGCCGGCGCTACAAGAAAATCTCAGGCCATGAATAAGACACTAGGTTGGAAGCTCGGACTCAGCGTTGGCGTCCTGGTGCTGTTTCTGTTCGGTATCTTCGGAATTCCGAAGGACTTCTCGGGCAGGGGGCTGCTGGCGGCGATAACGGAACGCATTCATCTGGGGCTCGATCTCAAGGGTGGCACCCACCTGATTCTGCAAGTGCAGGTCAATGACGCGGTGAACGGCGATTCGGACCGCGCCGTGGAGCGGCTCAAGGAAGACCTGCGCACCCACAAGATCAATTACACCGAAATCAGCAAGCCGGATCCCGTAGGTCATCCTGACCAGATCGTGCTCAAAGGTGTGCCGCCGGAGGCCACCTCGGATTTGCGCGCTACCGTGAGCGAACGGCTGCCCGAATATGACCTCAACTCGGGCGCGGAAAACACATGGACGTTCACCATGAAGCCGCAGGCCCTGGCCGAGCTGAAGAACCGCGCTGTAGCTTTGGCCATCGAGACCATCCGCAACCGCATTGACCAGTTGGGCGTGACCGAACCGGTCATTCAAGAGCACGGCCTGGGCCAGTATCAGATTCTGGTGCAGCTCCCGGGAGTGGACGATCCGGGGCGGGTGAAGGAAATCATGCAGTCCACCGCCATGCTGGAAATCAAGCAGGTGCTGGGCGGGCCTTACTCCAGCGAGCAGGACGCTTTGCAGCAACATAACGGCGTGCTGCCTCCGGATTCGATGCTGCTGCGGGGACGCAGCATCGGCGGCCGGACCGGCGACGATACGGGCGAGGAGTATTACCTGTTGACTCGCAGCTCGGCGGTGGCCGGCGCGGACTTGCGCTCGGGCGGGGCCACGGTGGGGCGCGACAGCAATACGAATTCGCCCGACGTTGGTTTCGTCCTGACCAATGAAGGCGGAAGGAAGTTTGCTGCCTTTACCCGTGCGCACGTGGGCGACAAACTGGCGGTGGTTTTGGATAACCGGGTACGAGAAGTGGCGACCATCAACGAGGAGATCCGCGATCAGGGACGCATCAGCGGCGGCGGAATGAATGAGCAAAACGCCAAGGATCTGGCCCTGGTCCTGAACTCAGGCGCGCTGCCGGCTAGCATCAAGTATCTGGAAGAGCGCACGGTGGGGCCTTCGCTGGGATCGGATTCGATCCGGGCAGGAATCCGGGCCGCGATCATAGGGATGTTGGCTGTGCTCCTCTTCATGCTGGTGTACTATCGCGGCGCGGGGATTAACGCTGACCTGGCGCTGATTCTCAACCTGATCATTCTGCTGGGTTTCATGGGATACTTCGGGGCCACTCTGACCCTGCCGGGAATTGCCGGCGTCATCCTGACGGTGGGCATGGGCGTGGATTCGAATGTGCTGATTTTTGAGCGCATTCGGGAGGAACTGCGGAACGGGAAAACCCCTCCCTCGGCAGTGGAGCAGGGCTTTGCGCATGCCTGGATCACGATTGTCGATACCCACGTGACCACCATCGTGTCCGCTGCCATCCTGTTCATGTTTGGCACCGGTCCAGTCAAGGGGTTCGCGGTCACTTTGATCTTTGGCTTGCTGGCCAACCTGTTTACTGCGGTGTTTGTCTCGCGCATGATTTTTGACTTTCTTTTGAGCCGGAAGCAGCGCGGAGAAGCGTTGAGCATTTGATTGTGGGAACGAAAAGCCGGGCATTGCCCGGCACGGCCGGGTCAGAGACCCGGCCCCACGACAGTCCTGGAAGGGGTTTGACCACAGCGTGGAATTTTTTCGAAATGCAAACATAGACTTTCTGGGCAAGAAGTGGTATTTTCTCGCCTTTTCGTTGCTGTTCAGCGTGGCGGGTGTATGTTCCATGCTGTTTTGGCATGGTGTACCGCTAGGCGTAGACTTCCGGGGCGGGACCCTGGTGTACGTGAAGTTTTCGCATCCGCCCGATGACAACGCCATCCACGAGGCATTGCGAAAGGTGGGTTTGACCCAGGCGAAGATACAGCGCCTGGGCGCGGTCACGAACAACGAAGTGCTGATCGACCTCGATATGCAGGAGACCAGCGAGAAGGCGCTCGATCAGGGCAAGGTTCAGATCATCAACGCGCTGGAGAGCAATGCTCCGGCGGGCAAACAGGATCTGAACAACACTAGTTCTTTGACAATCGCCAATTATCTGCTGGAAAAAGATCCGCTACGCGCCGGAACCGATGCCAATCAGCGCTACACAGCGGTCGGCCAAGGCCATTGTTGACTATCGCGACAAGACCAGGGGCGGAGTGCTGAGCTCGCTTCGATGAACTGAAGAGCGCGACTGATCCCGCGGTGGTCGCGTCGCTGCAGGACGGATTCTTCCTCTCCGATTTTGGTGTCCGCAACGTAGAGATCGTCGGGCCGCAGGTGGGGCAGCAGCTGCAAGGCAGGCCATGCTGGCGGTCGCTTTATTCGCTGGCTGGGGATGCTGATTTATCTGGGCTTCCGCTTCGAATGGATATATGGCGTGGCGGCGGTGATCGACCGTCTTCCACGATACCCTGATCACCGTGGGCGCGTTCTCCCTGCTGAACAAGGAAATCTCGCTGACCGTGATCGCGGCCATCCTGACCCTGATTGGTTATTCCAATAACGACACCATCGTCATCTTTGACCGCATCCGAGAGAACATCAAGTTGATGCGGCGGGAGAAGCTGTCAGACATCGTAAACCGGAGTATTAATCAAACGCTGAGCCGAACGATCTTGACAGCGGGCTTAACTTTTTTACGGTGCTGGCGCTGTTCCTGTTCGGGGGCGAGGTGCTGCATGGCTTCCTTTCGCTCTGGTCATAGGAATTCTGATCGGAACCTATTCCTCGATCGCGATCGCCGCGCCGATTCTGGTCGCCTACCAGGATTGGCGGGTGAACGCGGGGGAAACCGGTGGCGGTGATAGCCGGCAAGAGCAAGGCGGCCCGCCAGCAAGGGTCGTGCGGCGAGCGGCCAGTAGATCGGCGTTCCAGGGCGAGTGTGGGACGGAATCGGGCGTGGTTTCAACAGTTTGAGGCGGGTTGAGTGGAGCCCGAAGTGATTTGCAGGGTTTCGGGAGCAAAGCGGAGCAGGCGGTGTCTAAACATACGTAGGGTCTTGCAGGAGAAGCCTCATGTTTGAAGATAGCCTCATTGAATCGGGTGGCAGGCTCAAGACAAAGCGCGGCCTGACGACCTTCTTGTCATTTGGTTTGCAGATCGCACTGGTCGGGGTGCTGGTATTGATCCCGCTGATGTTTACCGAAGCGCTACCCAAGACGCAGTTGATGACTTTCCTGGTGGCTCCGCCTCCGCCGCCACCGCCCCCGCCTCCACCCGCCGCTCAGCAGATCAAGGTGGTGAAACAAATTCAGACGGACTCATTAACGGGCAACTGCGCACCCCCACCAAGATCCCGGAAAAAGTCCAGATGATCAAGGAAGAAGAGGCGCCGCCGCCAGTCTCGACTATGGCCGGCGTCGTGGGCGGTGTCCCGGGTGGCTGCCGGGCGGCACAGATGGGCGGTGTGATCGGCGGCATTATCAGCTCGACCCCGATGGCCGTGCCCAAGGTGGCGACTCCGCAGCGCGTGCGCGTGTCGCAAGGCGTGTCCCAGGGCTTGCTGATCCGGAAAGTTCAGCCCAATTATCCGCCCCTGGCTCGGCAGGCGCGCATCCAAGGTGCAGTGGTGCTGCAGGCGGAGATCAGCAAGGATGGCACGATTCAGAACCTGCAGCTTGATCAGCGGGCACCCCATGCTGGCGCCCGCCGCCATCGAGGCGGTGAAGCAGTGGCGGTACAAGCCATACATTGCTGAACGGCGAGCCGGTAGCAGTGGAAACTCAGGTGACAGTGAATTTTACCTGGCCGGGGGCTAGACCCCGGCCGGTTTTGGCGGTTACCTTCCCCGTCCACCTTTCCGAGCGGCCGGGTGGTTCGACCCCAATTCGTTACTGCTCAGGCAGCACGGTGCAAGCGGTCGGAAGAGTTTCGACAGTAGTTTCGCCGCCGATGCAACCGAGCATCTCGCAGTGAGGAACCGAGCTCAAGTTCTGAGGAGGAAAGCAACTCATGGTAGCCAACCTAGCAGCAGTCGTACATCATATGTCCACTTTTGCCGCCTGGCTTTTCCAGGAGAGGCGCGGTGGGTTGGGACCCGATTTCGCTCTGGAAGCAGATGGGTATTCTGGCGAAAGCGTGGTTATCATTCTGTTCATCATGTCGGGCTGGTCAATCGGCGTGATGATTGACCGCTGGATGGCCTTCAGTGCCGCCCGCAAACAATCGCGCGCGTTTGCTCCGGCCGTGGCCGGCGCGCTGCGCGATGGCAAGATTGACGAAGCCATCAAAGTCGCCGAGCGCAACAAGAAGAGCCACCTGGCCAAGGTCGTCACCGCGGGCTTGATGGAATTCCGGCTCACCAGGACAGCCCGGCGAAATTCCGGGCGAGACCATTGAAGCCTCCAAACGCGCTCTGGAGCGCACCGAAGCGATCGTTCACGCCGAACTGAAGCGCGGCCTGGGCGGTCTGGCAACAATCGGATCGACGGCGCCGTTCGTGGGACTGTTGGGCACAGTGGTCGGCATCATCAACGCGTTTAAAGGCATTCAGTCCGAAAAGGCTACCGGTCTCGCGGCCGTGGCCGGCGGTATTTCGGAAGCGCTGGTGACCACGGCAATCGGACTGTTCGTGGCCATTCCGGCCGTGATGATGTTCAACTATCTGACCGGACGCGTGGAAGCGTTCGACGTAGAAATGGATAACTCGTCGAGCGAACTGATCGATTACTTCCTGAAGCGGCGGGGCATGCGCCGCAGCTAGGCCTGAACCGCAGGCTAGAACCTCAGAGTTGCTGATCTGGCGCCGGGCGGAAACCCCGGCGCCAGCCTCCAAGTATGAGGTGCAAGGGCCGGAGGTGCTGAGAACCATTCTCAGCTGGGCGGGTTTACGAACCACCGCCCAGGAGACGTGAGCTTATGTCATTGGCAAAGCGGAACGAAGGAGCAAAAAGTCAACTCCAACATCAACGTCACCCCTATGGTGGACGTGATGCTGGTGTTGCTGATCATCTTCATGGTCATCACGCCCATGTTGCAGACACGGTGTAAGCGTTGACATGGCGAAAGTAAACAATCCGGAGCCGATGCCCGACGCCGACAAAGAAGACGCCTTGCTGGTGTCGGTCATGCGCGACGGGACGGTGTACTTCGGAACGGATAAAATCCCGGCCGACCAGTTGACCGGCAAGGTCAAGGACCGCCTGGCGAATCGAGTGGACAAGCGGGTCTTCATTAAGGCCGACGCTCGCGCCAGGTTCGGGTCGGTGGTTGAGGTCGTGGACAATGTGCGTGCCGCGGGAGTGGACCAATTGGGTTTGCTGACCGAGCAGCGCAAGACCACCGCCGCCCCGGCAGCTCCGCCGCCACCTGCCGGCGGACAATAGCAGCTAGATATTCGTAGCAAGAGATTGAGGAGAACCGTTATGGGAATGGCAATGGGATCGGGCGGCGGTCAGAGCGCGGACATGAATGTCACGCCGCTGATTGATGTGCTGCTGGTGCTGATCATCATCTTCATGGTGATCACGCCGTTAACCCCCAAGGGACTGGATGCGCTGGTGCCCCAACCGCCACCGCCGAATGCGCCCAAGAACACCACTCCGGATCGCACCATCGTGGTGCAGTTGATCGACCGGGGGGCAGGTCAGCCGCCCGCGTTGAAGATCAACCAGGAGGAAGCGACCTGGGACAATCTGCAGGCCCGGTTGACCGACATCTTCAAGACGCGTGCGGAAAAGGTGATGTTCGTCAAGGGCGACGATGCTGTCCCGTTTGCCGACGTGGCCAACGTGATTGACATCGCGCACGCCTCGGGCGTCGATAAAGTGGGCCTGATTACGGCCAAGATTGAAGCCGGCGGTTAGTCCTGTAGTTTTCTGTTACACCGTGGTGGGGCGGACGTGGGTCCGCCCAGTCGTCTCATCCGCGCACACCTGGTACCGTCGCGTGCGGGTCCCGTTGGCACAAGCACAGGCCTGACGATTTCTGGCAAGGGAGACTTACAGCGCAATGAAAACAAGCATACGAATGCTGGCAATGGCAGCGCTCGCTTTGGCGTTGCTGGCCACCACGGGCTGCAGCAAGCTGAGGGCGCGGGACCAGCTCAACAAAGGCGTGCAGTCCTACAAGAACGCCAAGTACGAAGAGGCCATCAACCACTTCCAGCAGGCGGTGTCGCTTGATCCTACTTTGCTGAATGCGCGCCTCTACCTGGCTACGGCTTTTGCCCAGCAATATATTCCCGGCGTCGACGCCGAAGACAACAATCGCATGGGACAGAACGCCATTGACCAGTACATGGCGGTGCTGGAGCGCGACCCTAAGAACATCAACAGCGTAAAAGGCATCGCCTACCTCTACCTGCAGATGAAAAAATTCGAGGACGCCAAGAAGTTCTATCGCAAGGCCAATGAGCTCGACCCCAATGATCCTGAGCCTTACTACTCGGTGGCGGTCATCGATTGGACCCAGAGCTACCAGCCGCGCATGGAAGAACGCGCCAAGGCGGGTCTGAAACCGGACGAGTGGATCATGAAGGACAAGGCCAACAAGCAGATCTGCCAGATGCTCCGGGAGAAGAACTCAGGCGTCATCGAGGACGGAATTGCCATGCTGGAGAAAGCCCTGCAGCTGCGGCCTGACTACGACGATGCCATGGCTTACCTCAACCTGCTGTACCGGGAGCGGGCAGATCTGCAGTGCGATGATCCCGCGGCCCGGGCGGCAGATTTGAAGACGGCCGACGAATGGGTGGACAAGACCATGGCCACCAAGAAAGCCAAGGCCGAAAAGCAGCCTGGCGCCCAGGGCATCACGATGCCCAGCAAGTAGGGATGCCCACGACTCTTTAGCTGACAGAGAGGCCTCTTCTGCACAAGAAGAGGCTTTTGTATTTTTAGAAAGCAGTCGGTCGTCAGCTTAATCATGTTCAAGAAAATTCTTGTCGCCAACCGGGGAGAGATCGCGGTGCGAGTCATTCGCGCCTGCCGCGAATTGGGAATTCTCTCCGTCGCGGTGTATTCCGATGTGGATCGCGCCGCCTTGCATGTCTTGACCGCCGACGAGGCCTACTCTGTTGGTGCCGCTGCCGCGGCTGAGTCTTACCTCAACATCGAGAAAATCCTTGACGTCGCGAAACGCTGCGGCGCGGATGCCATTCATCCCGGCTACGGCTTTCTTTCGGAAAATGCGAAGTTTGCCCAGGCCTGCGCCGGCGCAGGAATAAAGTTCATCGGGCCCACCGCAGCTTCGATGGAGATGATGGGATCAAAGACCCGAGCCCGCCAGGAAATGGAAAAGGCTGGCGTGCCATTCGTGCCGGGAACATCGCACGGGCTGGAGTCCGTCCAGCAGGCCAGGGAAGTGGCGGCGAAAATCGGCTACCCGGTCATGCTGAAAGCGGCGGCGGGCGGCGGTGGCAAAGGAATGCGACTGGTGGGTTCAGCGCAGGAGCTGCAATCCGCGCTGGAAGCGGCCCAGAGCGAGGCGCAACGGGCTTTCGGAGACGGCGAAGTTTACATCGAGAAAGCCATCGTCAACCCCCGGCACATCGAGATGCAGGTGCTGGCGGATGAACACGGCAACACCGTCTATCTAGGCGAACGCGAGTGTTCCATCCAGCGCCGGCACCAGAAGGTGATGGAGGAGGCGCCCTCACCGCTGGTGGATGCGGAAATGCGCCGGCGCATGGGCGAAGTCGCGGTGCGGGTGGCCAAGGCCGCTAATTACAACAATGCCGGCACAGTCGAGTTTCTGGTAACAGGATCCGGGAATCAGGAGAAGAACTTTTACTTCCTGGAAATGAACACGCGGCTGCAGGTGGAGCATCCGGTGACAGAATTGGTCACGGGACTGGACCTGGTGAACCTGCAAATTCGCATCGCCGCGGGGGAGAAACTTCCGTTCAGGCAGGAGGACATTCTCATCCGGGGACACGCCATCGAGTGCCGCATCTACGCCGAAGATGCGGACAACAATTTTTTCCCCAGTCCGGGCAAGATCGAAATGCTGCTGACCCGGCAGGGCCGGGAGTCCGGCTGGATAGCGGAGTGTATGCCGGCTGGACCGTGCCCATCGACTACGATCCGCTGTTGGCCAAGTTGATCGGCTACGGACAGGACCGGCAGCAGGCGATTTCCCGGCTGATTCGGGCTTTGCCGGAATACTTCGTGGCCGGAATCAAGACCAACCTGGGTTTGTTCGGGCGGATTCTGGGGGATGGGATTTTCAGTCCGGCAAAATCGACACCGGGTATCTGGACCGCTTGCTGGAGGCGCAGGCGGGCAGCGAAGACGTCGAAGCTGAGAAAGGCACCGCCGCAATTGCGGCAGCCGTATTCAGCGTGCTGGACTCGACCTCGAATCCTGCGGCTTCGAAACCCGGGGCTGGCCCGGCCGAGTCAAGCTGGAAGAGGACGGCCCGGACCGAAGGGCTGATGTAGCGCGACGAGATAAATGGAGGACGGGCGTCCTCGCCCGTCATTTACGAAAGGCCAAACGGGCGGGGACGCCCGTCCTCCATTTACATTTGGAATTTAGAAAATGATCTACGACGTCACCATCGATGGAAGCAGTTGCCGCCTGGACCTGAATCTGGACCGCGCGACCGGGCGCTGGCGCTGCTTTGTGGACGGACGCGAAGTCGAGATAGATGCGGTGCTGGCACAGCCTGATGTGCTTTCAATCCTGATCGAAGGGAAGGCCAGGCAGATCAGGCGCGAGCGCCTTGCGTCCGGCTTGCGAATCTGGATAGGCGATCACTCCTACGGCGCTGAGGTGAGTGATCCGCGATCTCTGCGCAATCGCAAGGCCCGTGGCGACGCCGGCAAAGGGCCCCAGCATCTGGTGGCTCCCATGCCCGGGAAGGTGGTCCGGTTCCTGGTGGAGAAAAGTGCCGGTGGAAGCCGGGCAGGGTGTAGTGGTGGTCGAAGCCATGAAGATGCAGAACGAAATCAAGTCGCCGAAAAAAGGGACAGTGCAGAAGTTGTCGGTGAGCGAAGGCGCGGCGGTGAATGCCGGGGACGTGTTGGCGATTGTGGAATAGAAATGCCGCTTGATCCCGCACGAACCACGTAGGGGCGGGTGCCCCACCCGCCCGGCCGGGCAAAGCCCGGCAGGTGTTAGCTTGCTGCAATCCAACCCCTACCCAAACCCTGGCGAGCTGCGCTCGCCTGCCCGGACGAGGGCGTCCGGGCCTACGTGGGTCTTACTGCTGAACGTTGCCGTTGCCGTCCAGCACTTTTTGTGCGTAGTAGTTTTCCACCTTGGCCTGGTCGCGGAGGACCTCGTAGTACGCCGCCTTGAGTAGTTGCTCGCGACGGTCGCGAAGCTGGGAGCGGATGGCCTGCTGCACTCGGGGATCGGCCAACTCGCGCTGTCCTGCCGGCTCCTTCGCAATCAGCTTCACGATCTGAAATCCCATGACCTGCTTGTTCATGGGGTTGGCCACGCGTGATCAAGGCGCTATACTGGCCGGGCTTCAGCTTGGACACGGCATCGCGCGTGCCGGGATCCGTATTGTGGAGGGAAGATTCCGGGGTGAAGCCCAGGTCGCCTCCATTGCTTGAAGTCTCCGTATCCTCAGAGTAGTTCATGGCCAGGGTCCCGAAGTCGTCGCCGCTGTCCAGCCGGTTCATGATCATCTGGATTTTCTTGCGGGCGTCGGCTTCGTTCTGCGCTTTGTCGTTCTTCAGATTGTGGACCTGAGGGTTGGGCGTGGCGGTCACCAGGATCGCGCCAGATGATACTGCGGCTCGATCAGGTTGAATTCCGCTTTGTGCGCGTTGTAATAGTTCGTAATGTCCTGGTCGGAAACGTTGATCTTGGACGTGATTTCCTTGTTCAGGACTTTGTCTACGGTGAGGGAGCGCCGCAGATCGCGCTTGAAGTCATCAACCGTGATCTTTTTTTCCTTCAGGCGGGCGTCGAATTGCTCCTTGGTGTAGGGAGACTTGATTTCGTTCAGCTTGCGGTCCACCTCTTCGTCGGTGGCCAGCAGTCCCAGCTTCTCCGCCCGTCGCATAAGGATTTCATTGTCGATCAGCTCCTTCAGAATGCTGAGGCGCAGGCTGGTGGCCTGCTCGCCGATCGGCAGCTGGTCGGAGCCCGCAGTCTGGTTCTGGTAGTACTTTTCCACGTCGCGCCCGGTAGATCTTGCGGCCATCGACCGTGGCAGCCACATCGTCGCCGGCGCGTTTGGAATTGCAGCCGGCGAAAAAAATCAGGAGGCTAAGCAGCAAAGAGTGAAACCAGGCTGTGACGCAAGAGATCGTGTATTTTCAAATCAGGTCCTCCGCATTGCCAGTGGATTACTCGGCCCGGTCCGTCCCAGGGCGAGTTTCAGGATTATTTGCTCCCCGGCTGCGCTGCGCCGGCCGGGGCCGAGGCAGGATGCTCCGGCGGAGTCTCGCCCGCCTGCTACCAGGGCGCGATCCAGGACAGCCCGAAGCTCATCGATGGGGAGCGCTCCATCTACCTTCTCACCGTTGACAAACATGGTCGGAGTGGCTTCGACGCCCAGCGCCTCGCCCTCGTGCACGGAAGCCTTAACGCCATCGTCATGTTGCGCCTTGATGCACGCCTGAAGCTTGCTCCCATCCAGATTGTGCTTTTGTCCCTGCGCCATGGTCATGCGGTCGAGCGCGGCAAACTGGCCGTCGTGACTCTTATCGCGAACTCACTTCTTTCTGGTTGGCATGGATGTAGTCGGCAAAATCCCAATAGGCGTCGTGGTTTTGCGCCGCCAGGCAATTGGCGTTCACCGCGGCGTGGATGGCCCAGGGATGAATCTCGGCCAGGGGAAAGTCCTTGTAGATGAACAGCACGCGGTCGCCATATTCCTTCAGCAGTCTGGGAACAGGGTCTGGTGCATGCGCGAGCAGAAAGGACACTCGAAGTCGTCATAGTTGACCACCACCACCTTGGCCTTGCTTGTTGCCGCGCGTGGGGCGTCCATTGACGTCGATCTTTTTCATGATCTCAGCAAAGGGATCCTTGCTGAGATCGAACTTGGTCATGCGCAGCAGGGTCTTGCCATCCTTGGCCAGAAGAAAATCGTAGGTCTTCTTCTTCTCGCCTCCATCGAAGGTGATGGTCAAAGTGTCGTAACCCGGAAACTCGCTGGGCTTGGTCGGGGCCAGAATGACCTTTACGTTGGGCGGAATGCTGTAGAAAATCCGCACCTGTTGCTCGACCCGCCGGGACACCTCGGGAGGCGCCGACTGGGCAGAGCAGCCCAGACATATGAGTAGAAGCACAAGTGTGGCACGCCGCAAAAGCGTCACTAGAAACCGCCTGTACATTGAAGATTAACCAAGATTATCTCACACAGCCAAGAAGGCCGACCGCGCAATGAACCGGTTTGGTGGCGGGTCAGTTTGAAGTTCCAGCCAATCTATGGAGGCGTCATGCTGAGCTTGCAAGCATCTGGCGTGTAGCGGATATGCCGCTGGCGTGCCATTGTGCAGATGCATGCCAGATCCCTTCGACTTCGCTCAGCGCAGGCTCTTCGGGACTGAAGTCCGTCAGGATGACTCCGAATCTGGTTTTTGAATGGCGAAGTCAGCGCCCACGGATCAAAAGGTCGGCGGCCAGCACAGTGTTCATGGAGCCGGAGCGGAAACCTTCGAGGTCCAGGGTCACAAATTTGAATCCCAGCGCTTTGAAGATGCGGGTGAATTCGGCGGCCATCTCCGGGCTCAACGCACGCGTCAGTTCCTCGCGCGCGATCTCAATGCGCACGATATCTCCATGATGACGGACCCGCACCTGGCGGAAACCGAGAGTGCGAAGAGCGTCTTCGCCCTGTTCGACGACGCCCAGGGCCTCCCGAGTTACCTCGCGTCCGTACTCAATGCGCGAAGACAGGCAGGCGGAGGCAGGCTTGTCCCATATGCGCAATCCGGCGACGCGGGCGAGTTCGCGGATATCCTGCTTGGTGAGACCAGCCTGGCGCAGGGGCGCGGCCACCCGGTGCTGTTCGGCAGCCCGCTGGCCAGGACGGAAGTCGCCCTGGTCGTCCAGGTTTACTCCATAAGCGATGGAGTCGAAGCCGCGCTGGCTACGAAACTCTTCCATGGTGGTGAACAACTCATCCTTGCAATGAAAGCACCGCGAAGCGTCATTGCGAGCATATTCCTGGCGATCGAGCTCGGCGGTCACAATAATCTCGAATGGGATACTCTGTTCGCCGGCAAACGATGTTGCGTCTGCCAGTTGAGTGCGGGCCAGGCTGGGCGAATCGGCGATCACGGCCAGCATGTTGCTGCCCAGGGCTTGGTGCGCCGCCCAGGCAAGAAAGGCGGAATCCACGCCACCGGAGTAGGCGACAAGCGTTCGGCCCAGGCCGTGGAGATGGTCGTCCAGCAAGGCTCGTTTGGCAGCGAGATTGACTTCGGCTGGCACAGGGATATCTTACGATGATTTTCAGGTTGGAGCGAATTCTGCAAGCCAATCGAGCCTGCGGCTGTCATCCTGAGCGGAGTCTTTCCAATCGCTCGCGAATGGAAAGGTGCAGTCGAAGGACCCCTATGCCCTGAACGTTCCCCTCCAGTCGGATTGGCTTTGTGATTGTGGAAGTCTCCCGGGCCGATCAGTCCGTATTGCAGGTAGGGGTCCTTCGACTCCGAGATTGCTTCGCTACGCGAAGCAATCGCTCCGCTCAGGATGACAGGGTGTTCTACAACAAGCCTGTGCCTTATACTTCCGCGTTGCATGCCCACGTCCCCTGCCCATCGTCTTGCCTACATTGACTGGATGCGCGGCCTGGCCTGCGTGCTGATGTTTCAGACTCACTGCTACGACTCATGGCTGAATGCCGAAGCCCGCAAGACGACATTCTTCATGTGGTCTCAACTGGGCGGGACTCTGCCGGCGCCGCTCTTTCTCTTCCTGGCGGGAATTTCCTTTGCCCTGGTGACCGACAAGCTGCGTCAGAAAGGTCTGGCGCCGAACAGGATCGCGCAAAAGACCATCCGGCGCGGCGCGGAGATCCTGGCGCTGGGGCTGCTGTTCCGCCTGCAGGAATATGTCATCGCCTGGGGATGGGCCCCGTGGAGCGATCTGTTGCGGGTGGATATCCTGAATACCATTGGCGTCTCCATGATGCTGATGGGTGGTGTGTGCTGGATTGTGCTGATGCTGGGTCCGGCGACCCGCATTCGGCAGGTTCTCGGAGTGACGGCGGGTGGAGTGGCTATGCTGATTTCTCTGCTGACCCCCCTGCTCTGGACCGTGTGGCGCCCGCGCTGGCTGCCCTGGCCGATCGAGTCGTACATTGACGGAGTGCACAACCTGGGGCAGCCGCAGGCGTGGCTGTTCCCCATCTTTCCTTGGACGGCATTTGCCTTTGCTGGCCTTGCGATGGGATTCCTTCTGCTGAGCGATTGGGCGGGCCGGCGTGAAGCCGTAGTGTTCGCGATGGCGGGCGCGGGTGGAGTGGGCCTGATCTATCTGGCACGATGGATGGACGAGCGACCCGAGCGACTTTACTCCATCTATGACTTCTGGCATACCAGTCCAAATTTCTTTCTGATTCGTGTCGGTCTGCTGCTGGCGATTCTGGCCGTGGCTTACGCGTGGTGCCGGTGGGGCGCGGGCCAGTGGGGGTTCAGTCCGCTGATACAACTGGGGCAGACTTCTCTGCTGGTTTATTGGGTGCACATTGAATTCGTGTACGGACGACTTTCCATTGTGCCCAAGCATGCTGTCGGTATTCGGACGGCGTCGTTTGGCCTGTTGGTAATCTTTCTCGCCATGCTGCTGCTGTCGATCCTGCGTACCAAGTGGAAAGAACATCGGCTGGATGGAGGACGGGCGTCCTCGCCCGTCTCACCCGGAAGCCTGGCGGGACAGCGGTGCTCCAGCACCAGCGTGGACGCTCGCGCCTACATTGACAACACCTGCCGGACGGCATTCTCCGCCAGTTTCAAGCCAATCGCCCAGCGCTGGCGGGCTTGCGCTTCGTCGTCTCCGTAGCCGAAGATATAGAAGGTGATGTAGAAGCCCGCGCGGGTCTCGTCGCCAACGTGGTAAAAGCAGCGCCGGACCAGTAATTCGGCGGCTGTAGGAATTTCGGGGACCCGTTTCAGGAGTTGTGTAATCCGTTTTGCGAATTGCTCGTGCTCCGCAAAAGAACAGCGTGAGGTCTCCTGTGAGAACAGGATGTCCACGTAAGAGCAAAACTTGTACGCTGCCCCGAAGATCTCCTCTTCGGGATTGATCTCTGTGCTCGACCAGGTGTCACACTTTGCGGTCTCCAGAATGCCGGCGGGCGAGTTCATGACTGCGAGAAACTCGGCCAACTCCGGTACGCGGCTGGCCTCTTCGATCTTCAGCAGAAGCGCGGGTTCACGTTTCAGATCGTAGTAGCGCGGGCCGCCATCGGCGGCGGCCCAGGGCAATTCCAGGGTTTCGTCATCTGCCCCCAGTTCGACTGAGAAATCGGCTTCCACGCTAGTGCGCGGGTTGTGGCGTGGCCTGGGGTGGCGTGGTTTGCGGGGTGGCGGCCGGGGGCGCAAAATTCACCGTCGGCGCCTGGCGCGATCCCTCGGCTGCAGTGAAATAAGCGGCATTGGGTTTGAAACCGGCCCATCCGGCAAAGATGTTGTTGGGAAATTTCTGGATGTAAGTGTTGTAGTCCTGCAGCGTGTCGTTATAGCGTTTGCGTTCGACCGCGATGCGGTTTTCAGTGCCCGCCAGTTCGTCCTGCAGGCGCAGAAAGTTTTCGTTCGACTTCAGCTGGGGATAGTTCTCCACAATCGCCAGCAGGCGGCCCAGGGCGCCGTCGAGTTGCTGGTTGGCGGCAATCTTGTCCGCAGGATTGCCGGCGGAGAGCAGCGCAGAACGGGCCTTGGCGATATCGCCAAAAACGGTCTGCTCCTGCTGCGCGATTCCTTTCACGGTTGCGACCAGGTTGGGGATCAGATCAGCGCGGCGTTGCAGCACGATGTCCACCTGCGACCAGGAGGCCTTCACCGCTTCGTTCTTGGTCACCAGCGTGTTGCGGACGCCCACATATTGCCCGAAGGCGACAAAAGCCAGCAGCGCCAGAATGGCGATCACGATTAGAACTTTGGCCATACTTTCCTCCTGAATCAATAGTCACAGAAACGGTCAGACCCGGTCCGGCCCGAATGTCTCATTTAACTTTATCCAGCATTGTATCGACTGCGGCGGTCACGTGCTGCACGGCGGCCAGGTAGCGAGTGAAAACGTCTTTGGCGTCGAACTGTTTGCGGTCCGCTTTGTGGTCGCGAATGTCGAGCAATTGCAGGAACGCCGAGGGCTCAAATGGAATGCGGGTGGCAAGAATCTGGATGGCCTCGCGCTTGGAATGGGGAGCCACGTCGCCTAGCGCCAGCAATGCGTGGCGGAACAGGGTCGCGAATGCCGACACTGAGCCCAGCAGCAGCTGCCAGAGGGCGCGGTCGTTGTCTCCGGCTTCCAAAAGACGTTGCCGCAGCAGAATGAGTTTCTCGCGCAGTTCGTATTCCAGCTGGGCGCGATGCTGGTTCATGGGGATTTTTAGCGGGGTCAGCAATTCGTCGCCGAAAAGTATGCGGTGGTGGTGCTGCATGTCGAGGAGCTCGATGGAGAACACGTCGGTGGAATGTTCGAGCTCTTCCTGGGTCATGATCAGGGGCGCGGGATTTTTCTGGCGATGCCACCATTCCACCACCGGGGCGATGGCGGAAAGTTTTGAGAACGAAGTCTCGCGCAGGATGCAAAGCAGATTCAGGTTGGAGAAATCGGCCTGGAATTCTCCGGTCGTGGCAGACCCGTAGAGAACTATGCTCTGAAGGTTCTGGCCCGCGGCTTGCTTGATGCGGCTGACGAATTCCTCGATCTGTTTTTCTGCAACCATTCCCAACCTCCTGTGGAGGACGGGCGTCCCCGCCCGTCCATCCTCGAACCTCGCCAGAACTTCGACCGCTAACGCCGAGGGCAAGATGCCCTCGAGACAGCCGGTGGGACGCCGGCGCTACAAAATGCCGGCGCTACAAACTGCCTCGCCTACCAGCTTCCGCTGGCGCCGCCGCCGCCGGAACTGCCGCCGCCGAATCCTCCGAAACCACCACCACCTCCGAAGCCTCCACCACCGCCTCTGTAACCGCCACCGCCGCCACCAAGCCCGGAAAGAAGGATCCAGAATAGGACGCTGCGCAGGGGAGTAAGCAGGACGATCAACAGAATTACGCCGAGAATGAGCACTTGTTTCCCTGACAGCCCTCTCTCCGGTTGGCCCCGGGGTTGTGCCGAAAAATCGGGACGGGGGCCGGTCAACTCGATGTCCGCGTCCTGCGCGATGACATCGGCGACCCTGGAAGTCATCAGCGCCACGGCGCCGCTGTAATCATTCTGCCGGAGCAGCGGGACCGCCTCGCGGCCGATGCCTCCGACCTTGCCATCGGTCAGGATCGGCTCCAGTCCGTAGCCGACCTCGACGCGGTATTTCCGGTCCTGCACCGCCAGTAGGATCAGGACTCCGTGGTCCGTGGCCTTGCTCCCGATGCCCCACTGCTTGTACAGGGTGACGGCGTAGCTCTCAATGTCGGAGCCGTCCAGGGAATTTACCGTGACCACAGCGATCTGCGCATGCGCCTTCTGCTCGATCTGCTGGCATATGTTGTCCAGTTGCGCGATGGTCGTCGGATCGAGAACGTGGGCGAAATCGTTGACGTAGTCGGTGGGACGCAACTGGGAGACGGGCTCTGCCAGAAGCAGGAGGGGGAGCGCCCACAGGATGATGGCGACGCGGGTCGACGGCGGGAACTTCATCCGCCGTGATTGTATAGGAAAGCGAGTCGAACTCTGCTGACCGACAGCCCGGGGGCGGCCGTCCCCAGTCTGCTAGAACTGACGCAGGAATTCTACGACCTGGGACTCGGCCCAGCGCCCATCACTGCTGCCGTTGGCTTTGGCCAGGTACGAGCAATGGCCGCCATCTTCGGTCTCAACGAACGTGATGTGGGGATTGCTCAGTATCCTGCTGCGAGTTTCTGGAAGGATGCGAATGAAAGGATCATTGGCCGCGTTCAGAATGAAGGTAGGCACTGCAATCCGGTCCACCACGTGCGCGGCCGCGGCCCGGTCGTAATAATCATCGGCGCCGGCAAATCCGCAATAAAACGCCGTGATTCGATCGTCAAACTCGCGCAAGCTGCGGATTCCACGGAGGCGTGAAGTGTCGAACGCGCCCGGAAACAAACGCGCCTTGGCGCGCAGCCGGCGATTCAGGTTCCATAGGAAATACAGTTCGTAGAGACGGTTGCTGGGCAGATGCAGGGCGTCAGCCGAAGCTGCGAGGTTGACCGCCGGACAGACCGCCGCCACCGCGCGAAATTGAGCTGGACCTGCAGTTCCCCATTCGCCGGCCAATTTCAGCACCAGATTGCCGCCCATGGAAAAGCCAGCCAGGGCAAAGCGCGAGATGTGGTCCTGCGCGATCAGATTCTGCGCTACGGCTGCAATGTCTGGCGAGCGGCCAGAATGGTAGAGCGTCGGTGCCAGGCCTTCGGTGCCGCCGCAGTTACGTTGATTCAATCGGACAACGTTCATGCCGAGGGCAAGCCCCTTGGCGGCAATCCCGGTCATGTAGGTCGAGTTGCTCGAGCCTTCGAGGCCGTGGACGATGATGACCGTCAGTGCGCTCTGCCGCTCACTTTGCCAGTGACAGTGGGCCAGGATCTGGACGCCAGGCTCTACCTCGATAAAGCGGGCCTCGGCAGGAGGCAGAGTGATGCGCCGCGAGAGGAAGAAGCTGGCCAGAGTCTGCCGATGTCCGCCGCTAAGGCCACGCCTCGCTACGAAAGCCGGCGTTTTCGTTTGCACAGTCTCCACCGCATGATTTTAAATGGGTATGACTTTAAACGGTGCTGGCGGCGCAGGCTGTCGTAAAGGAGTCAACGCGATGCCTATTTTCGAATACATCTGCAAGGAATGTGATCACCAGTTCGAAGCGCTGGTCTACGGCCAGCAGAAGGCGGAGTGTCCCAAGTGCCACGGCAGTAAGCTGGCGCCGCAGCTCTCGGTATTTGCCGTCAGCGCCAAGGGCGCCTCGACTGCCCCGGCACGGTCAACCGGCGCCTGTGGCTCCTGTGGCGACCCGCGCGGGCCGGGCTCCTGTTCGCTCCCGAATTGAACTGAACGCGACTCAGTCATTCTGTCTAAGTGTATGTGCAGCAGGCAGTTAACTGCGTGACCACGGGTACCAGGCAAGCGTGACCGGGGTAAGTTTTCTTCTCCATCCCATCCCCGTACGATCCCTAGAAGAATCAGTCCTCAGAGCAGCAAGCCTCGAAGCATAAACCTTTGAGGCACAAGGAGCACGGGATGGATCGTCGCCGCAATCCTCGGGTCACCGCATGCCTGCCCGTACGAATCTGGGGCGTGGACGCGCATGACCTGCCCTTCATGCAACTGGCCAGCGTCAAGAACCTGAGCAGCACCGGCGCGGTCGTTCAGGGGATGCGTCGCCAGATCAAGCTCGGCGAGATCCTGGAAGTGCAGTTGGACGGGGAAAAAGCGCAGTTCCGCGTGGTATGGACAGGGATGCAGGGCACCTGCAGCGCCGGCGAGATTGGCTTGCAGAGGTTGGCCTCTGAACCCTGCCTCTGGGGCGTGGCCCTGGGCTGCTACAGCGAAATGGTGGCCGAAGGGTAGTTTGTACATCGATTCTTTTCTCTCCACGATGTAGTTCCTCCTCTACATGGCGTCATCCTGAGGGGACTTCAGTCCCGAGGGATCTGGCGTGAGGCTGATGTGCGCGTGGGCCCGCAGTGGTCTCGATGCACGCCAGATCCTTCGCAGGGCTCAGGATGACGCCTTCGATCAGTGCGAAATTTAAGACTAGTCACCAACCGCGCGGCAAGAAGATTTGCGCCTCGGCGACGGTTCCACTATGCTGCCGAATTCGCGCCATCTTCGTAACGGCAGACTGCGAAATCGGGGGCAAATCGTGCGAACTATCCTGGCGGCGGTGATGTTGTGTGCGATATTCACATCCGTGGCTGAGGCACAGCAATCGTTGAGTCTCATGCCCCTGCCGAAAAAGGTGCAGACGGGCAATGGCCGGCTTCTGATCGATCGAAACTTTTCGGTCTCGATCTCTGGTCATCATGAGGCGCGGCTGGATCGTGCAGTTGAGATTTTCCTCGGCCAGCTTCGCCAGCAAACCGGAATGCCTCCCATTGACATGAAGGTCGCGGACTCCCCGAGCGCCACTCTGGTCATTCAGGCTGCCGGCGGAACCAAGCTGGTGCAGGAGTTGGGCGAAGACGAATCGTACAAGCTGGATATCAGCGATTCCGGCGCCAAGCTGAATGCACCCACAACGCTTGGCGTCATGCGCGGACTTGAGACCTTTCTGCAACTGGTGCGGACTTCGAGCGAGGGTTTCGCCGTTCCTGCCGTGTCGATCGAGGACAGTCCCCGCTTTCCCTGGCGCGGGTTGATGATTGATGCCGGGCGCCACTTTATCCCGCTCGACGTTCTCGAGCGGAACCTGGACGGCATGGCGGCGGTGAAGCTGAATGTCTTTCACTGGCATCTTTCGGAAAACCAGGGCTTCCGGATTGAAAGCAAGAAATTTCCCAAGCTGCAGGAGATGGGTTCGGACGGGCTGTACTACACCCAGGCCGAAGTCCGTGACCTGATCGCGTACGCCCGCGAGCGCGGCATTCGCGTGGTCCCGGAATTCGATATGCCCGGGCACTCTACCGCCTGGTTTGTCGGTTATCCGGAACTGGCCAGCGGGCCGGGACCTTATCAGATCGAGCGCCAGTGGGGCGTTTTCGATCCCGCCATGGATCCTACCAAGGAGGAGACCTACAAGTTTCTCGACAAATTCATCGGCGAGATGGCTGGGCTCTTTCCCGACCAGTTTTTTCATATCGGAGGCGATGAAGTAAACGGTAAGGAGTGGGATGCCAATCCCAAGGTTCAGGCCTTTATGCACGCGCATGGGTTGAAGGACAACAACGACCTGCAGGCATACTTCAACCAGCGGGTGCAGAAAATTGTGGCCAAGCACGGAAAGACTATGCTGGGGTGGGATGAAATTCTTCGCCCCGATCTGCCTAAGGACATCGCGATTCAGTCGTGGCGCGGGCCGGACTCGCTGGCGCAAGCGGCGAAGCAGGGCTACCGCGGATTGCTGTCGTCCGGCTATTACGTTGACTTGATGTGGTCGGCGGAACGGCATTACGCGACCGAGCCGCTGAGTGGCGCAGCCGCCAACCTGACTCCGGAGGAGCAAAAGCGAATCCTGGGCGGCGAGGCTTGTATGTGGTCGGAGTATGTTTCGCCGGAAAATATCGACTCCCGCATCTGGCCTCGCACCGCGGCCATCGCCGAAAGACTATGGTCGCCGCAGGACGTTCGCGACGTGAACTCGATGTACCAGCGTATGGCGGTGACGAGCCGGTGGCTGGACGGGCTGGGCCTCACCCACAATTCGAGTTACGCTCCCATGCTCCGTCGCATTGCCGGGACGGACGACATCCTAGGCCTCAAAGCTCTGGCCGACGTCCTCGAGCCGGTGAAGGACTACACGCGGGAGGAAACCGCACCGGCGCCAGCCACCAGCGCTTCGCCGCTGAATCGCGTGGTGGACGCGGTGCGCCCGGAAAGTGCGACTGCGCAGGCAGTTTGCCGAGGCCGTGAATGAACTGGTCGGCGGCGCGGCCAAGCCGGGTTCCGAAGTCCGGGTCCGAAACCTACTCAATCGCTGGCGCGACAACCAGGTTGAGCTTCAACCGCAGTTCGAGATATCTCTTCTGCTGCAAGGAAGTCTCGCCGGTCTCACAGAGCCTCTCGGCGCTCGGGGCCGCAGGTCTGGCTGCCCTCGATTATCTCGACCGCGGCGAGCCAGCACCGGCCGCCTGGGTAGCCGCACAGCTGGCGCTGGTCCAGCAGGCCAAAAAGGCGCAGGCCCAATTGCTGATCATGGTCGCTCCATCAGTCGAGAAGCTGGTTCAGGCCAGCGCCGGGCAGCCGGCTCCTTCCTCAGCGCCCACAAAATAGTAGTACCCTGATGGCTCAGGAGGTGGGTCGTGGAGTCTGCAAGAACCGGCAGCCGCAGAAGCCAGTTAGCCAGAACGATTTCACCACAAAGCCGAATCCTGGCCGGCTTTGCCGCTCGAAGCCTGGCAGGACACCTACGCCACGCTGCACATGTGGAGCGCAGATCGTGGGCAAAGTCCGCCTGGCGCTGAGCCCGCTGGTCAATCACTGGTGGGAAGTGCCCCTGTACATCAGCGCGCGCGGGCTCACCACTTCAGCCATTCCGTACGCAACGCGGCATTTTCGAAGTGGAATTCGATTTTCTCAGGCACAACCTCGTCATTCAGACCAGCGAAGGTCGAGACAAGACCATTCCGCTGGCGCCGCGTTCCGTCGCCGATTTCTACCGGGAGTTCATGGCGGCGCTGGCAGAGCTTGGAATCGAAGTGAAGATCTGGCACATGCCGGATGAAATTCCCAACCCGATTCCGCTTCTGACGACGATACCCAGCATGCGTCGTACGATCCGGAATACGCGACGCGTTTCTGGCGAATCCTGCTGGCGGTGGACACCGTCTTCAGGGAATTCCGTTCGCGCTTCATCGGCAAAGACAGCCCGGTGCATTTCTTCTGGGGAAGTTTCGATCTGGCGGTGACGCGCTTCTCCGGACGGCGCGCGCCCGGAGCGCGAGGGCGCCGACCCGATCACGCGCGAGGCCTACTCGCATGAAGTAATCAGCGCAGGATTCTGGCCTGGCGGCGGCGACATCAAAGGTCCGGCGTTCTATGCCTATGCCGCGCCGGAGCCAGCCGGATATGCGCAAAGCCCGATCCGTCCGGCCAGGCGTTTTATCATCCCCAGATGCAGGAATTCTTCCTGATGTACGAAGACGTTCGTAAGTCCGCCTGCCCCGTGATCCGCCTTGCTCGAATTTCTGCAAAGCACCTACGAAGCCGGAGCCAACCTGGCGAAATGGGACCGGTCGGAACTGGAAAGAACGGGTTAGCGGGTGCCAGAAAAACGGGCTCCCGGTCTCGAAATGAGACGCCATTGCGCTGAAACAACTAGTGTAGTGTCCAACAAATAACTAGACATACACAAAAGAGTACGCTATGTTGGGGTATGCCTACGCCGGTGTCTGCTTTATCCCTCAGCGACAGTGATAAACAACAACTGCAGCAATGGGCTTCTGCCTTCGGTACTCCCCAACAAGTTGCTCTGCGCTGCCGTATCGTGTTGGCGGCCGCCAACGGTCAGTCCGATAACGCCATCGCGACAAAGTTGGCAGCCAATCGCCACACCGTGAGGTTATGGCGCAAGCGCGTTGCTCAGAAGGGTTTGAAGGGTCTGTGGGAGGTCGCTCCCGGCCGGGGACGGAAACCCACCTATGGCCCGGAGAAGATCCAGCAATCATCGACACCACCTTGCAATCCAAACCCAAGGGCCGAACCCAATGGAGCTGCCGCTCCTTGGCCCAGCGCCTGGGAGTCAGCAAGTCGACGGTGAACAACATCTGGCGTAGCCATAATCTGAAGCCCCATCGGGTGAAAACCTTTAAACTCTCGCGCGATCCTTATTTTCTGGAGAAATTAACCGACGTGGTGGGTCTGTATCTGAATCCACCCGAGCAGGCGATCGTACTGTGCGTGGATGAAAAGAGCCAAATTCAAGCTCTGGATCGCACCCAACCCGGCTTGCCGATGAAGAAGGGGCGCTGCGGGACTCTGACCCACGACTACAAACGCAACGGCACCACCACGCTGTTCGCTGCCCTGGAACTGGCGCAAGGTAAGGTAGTAGGACAGTGTGATCAGCGACATCGACATCAGGAATTCTTAAAATTTCTCCGCCGCTTAGACCAAGAGTTTCCCGCGCCCGTGCCCCTGCATCTGGTAATGGATAACTATGGCACGCACAAAAAACAAGAAGTGCGTACCTGGCTGAAAAAGCATCCGCGTTTCGTGCTGCATTTTGTTCCCACCAGCTCCAGTTGGCTGAACTTAGTGGAACGCTGGTTTGGCGAGTTGTCGCGCCAATGCATTCGTCGGGGCGCATTCTTCAGCGTCGAGGACCTGCAAAAGGCTATCCGGGAGTTTCTCGACGCCTGGAACGAAAATCCCAAACCTTTTGTTTGGACGGCTACGGTGGAATCGATCATGGAAAAGCTGTCTCGCTGTCGGCAAACGCTGGAGAAGATTCAACCCGGATGCACTTTGCCACGGAGCAGAAAGAAGAGCAATAAAGTTGTCTAGTTATTTCGCAGACACTACACTAGTTGTCCAAGGCTGTGCTTCGTCCTTGAGCAAAATCTGCATGGTCTTCCGTTACCTGTCCAAGGTTACCGACGGGTCCTATTATGAAATGTCTCTCATTCAACTATGGCGACTCCGACTCTCGATCCCAAGACCAGCGACACGGTCCAGGCCCTGGTGCAACTTCTCCGCTCACGCTCCTCGGAGGAGATACGGCAGCGCATGTACGACAATCCGCCGGGAAGCCCGTGGTGGGCTGCCTGCAAGACCGAACTCGATCTGCGCAACAGCGAGCGGGCGGCGACCGCCCTGGTCGATACCTCGCGCGTGCTGGACAAGATGCGCAGCGCCACCGACCATCTCGATGAACTCACCGACAAGTTACTGCAAGCGACGACGGATATGGCCGAAGTGGTGAAGAGTGTGAGGGAATCCGGCCGACGGATGGAAATTGCGACTTATGTGATCGTGGGATTGACCATTGTGCAGTTGTTCTACATTGCCTTCCAATTTTCCGCCAGGCATTAGACGGGCGAGACGCCCGTCCTCCATCTTCTTTGCTCCACGACGCGGCCTCCGTTACCATAGCCCGCGTGGCCGACTACATCGGAGCAATCGATCAGGGTACGACCAGCACGCGCTTCATCGTGTTCGACGCGCCGGCGGATCGTAGCGTCGGCACAAAAGGAGCACGAGCAAATTTATCCGCAGCCGGGATGGGTGGAGCACGATCCCGAGGAAATCTGGCGTCGCACGCAGGATGTGATCGCCCAGGCAGCATGAGCAGCGGCGAGCTGCGGCCGGCGACCTGGCCGCGATCGGCATCACCAACCAGCGCGAGACCACGCGTCGCTGTGGGACCGCAAGACGCGGCAAGCCCGTGGCACAACGCCCTGGTCTGGCAGGACACGCGCGTGGCGACTACGTCGCCGAGTTTGCGCGCGAGGCGGGGCAGGACCGCTTCCGCGCCAAGACCGGCCTGCCGCTCGCCACCTATTTCAGCGGCCTCAAGATTCGCTGGATGCTCGAACATGTGCGCCGGCGCGCGCGCAACAGGCGGAAGCCGGCGAACTGCTGTTTGGCAACATCGATACTTTTCTGACCTGGCACCTCACCGGGGGCACCGACGGTGGGCTCCACATCACCGACGTGACCAACGCCAGCCGCACCCAACTGATGGACCTCGATACGCTGCAGTGGGACGGGAACTTGCTGGATGCATTCGGCGTTCCCGCTCGGCGATGTTGCCGAGGATCTGCTCGAGCAGCGAAGCCTATGGCGACGGCAAAGTGCGGCGCTGCCGGGAGTCGCGATTGCCGGCAATCCTGGGCGACCAGCAGGCTGCGCTGGTGGGCCAGGCCTGCTTCAAGCCCGGCGAAGCCAAGAATACTTACGGCACCGGCTGCTTCCTGCTGATGAACACCGGGGAGCAAGCCGTGCCTTCGAGCTGCGGACTGCTGACCACCGTGGCATACAAGTTCGGCAAGGAGCCGGCACGTTATGCGCTGGAGGGCAGCATCGCCATCACCGGCGCGCTGGTGCAATGGATCCGCGACAACCTCGGGCTCATCGAAAAGCGCCGAGATCGAGACTCTGGCCCGAACCGTAGAGGACAACGGCGGCGTCTACTTCGTGCCGGCGTTCTCCGGCCTGTATGCGCCTTACTGGAAGCACAACGCGCGCGGCGTGATTGCGGGGCTGACCCGCTACGTCAACAAAGGGCACATGGCGCGCGCGGTGCTGGAGGCGACCGCGTTCCAGACGCGCGAAGTGGTCGAAGCCATGGAGCAGGACTCCGGCATCGCCCTGGACTGTCCTGCGCACGGACGGTGGCATGGTGGAGAATGATCTGCTGATGCAGTTTCAGGCCGACATTCTGAACCGTGCCGGTGGTGCGCCCGCTGATTAAGGAGACCACCGCACTGGGAGCCGCCTACGCCGCCGGCCTGGCCGTTGGTTTCTACAAGGGCACCGACGACCTACGGGCGCGCTGGTCAGTGGGCCAGACCTGGAACCCGAGCCTGGAGGAACCGAAGCGGGCCGAGATGTACCGGCTGTGGAAGAAAGCCGTGACGCGGTCGTTTGACTGGACGGAGTAGATTTTCCAGCTCACCAGATGGTACGCAGTGCTTTGGATTTGCGTATGTCCTCATCCGCAGTGACCAGGGAAATCCCCTCGACCAGTGCAGTGGCTCCGATGATGCGATCCGCCGGATCTTTGGGATAGGCGGCTGGAAGTTCCATCGCACGTACACAAACCCGGCCGGTGATCGGAAGGACAACAAATCTCGATTCCACCTCCGTCAGGAACGTTTCCAGGCTGGCGCTGAGCTGGATACGGCGTTTGCCTTCGATCATGGCGATCTCAAGCAAAGTCATATCGCATATCGCTAGTCCCTCCCCGCCGTGACGGGTTTCCTCAATCAGCGCTGCGGCCTTCCTGGAAATCCGGGCAGGTTCGAGAGCAAGCCAGAGCACAACATGGGTATCGACGAGAATCATCGCAACTCGCCCCACTCGTCCGGGGAAAAGGCCGGAGAAACTACGTCTCCGGTTATGCGACCCCTGCTGCTGAAGAACCCGAAAATGTCGTCCACACCGGGTTTGACCGGAACGAGCATCGCCACCGGCCGGCCGTGTTTGGTGATCACGACAGTCTCCCGTTTGGCGTTGACCTCGTCCATTATGGCGAGACAATTCGTCTTAAACAGACCCGCGGGCATTGTCTTCATTTCAGCCTCCACAACCATGGTCATTATCCATGGTCATATTTTGTTGGGTTATCCCGGATATGGCGCGTTCGAAAAAATGTTAGAGAAGGCTGGATGATGGTGGACACCCACCTCGTTCGTGTCTTCGGCAATTCCGGGATCGCACTTAATTCTTAGGAAATCAATTCGGTCATCAGGCGCTGAAAATCTTGGCGCGCGGATTCTAAGTCCAGAAATGTGTCCTCCGGTTCGACCAAAGCCCGGCGAGCTTTAATTTGAGCAGCGAGACTAGAACGACTGTGGAAAGCGACATTGTTTCGGAATTGTGAAGCACACCGTGACACGCTTCACATTCCAATGGCACCTTAACGATTTGCGGGCGCTTATCGGGAAATAAAACCAAGAGTGGGTCGAATGCGTAGACCACCCGATTGTCCTTATCCGTCAACGTAGCAAGCCAGCTGAAAAAGACTGTTCTGAGGGTATCTTTTAGGCCGGCGCAATCGAATGGAGCGTCGTTTGGGAGCAGGATTGTTCCCTCATAAAGACCCTCTACTAGAAAGCTCAGACGTTTGATGTCCTCGGCACGCAAGCGCAGCAGAATGCAATGCTCGATTGCCTCTTGTCGTGACATCCGTGTTTTTTGGCCGAAAAACGGTATCCGTAGCACAAATACTCCAACTAGAAGACTCCAAAGGTCTGTCCGACCGACACGAAACCGTCATTCCCCTTCGCCCACCTTCAGCACCGCCAGGAACGCTTCCTGCGGAATATCCACGCGGCCGATGCGCTTCATGCGCCTCTTGCCTTCTTTTTGTTTTTCCAGCAGCTTGCGTTTGCGGATGATGTCGCCGCCGTAGCACTTGGCGATCACGTTCTTGCGAATGGCCGGCACGGTTTCGCGGGCAGATGATCTTGGCGCCGATCGAGGCCTGGATGGCCACTTCGAACATCTGCCGGGGAATCAGTTCGCCGCATTTTGGAAACCAGCGCCTTGCCCGCGCTCGTAGGCGAAATCGCGGTGCACGATGATGGAAAGCGCATCCACCGGCTCGCCCGCCACCAGGATGTCGAGTTTCACCATGGGCGATTCCCAATAGCCCGACAAGATGATAGTCGAGCGAAGCGTAGCCGCGGGAGACGGACTTCAGCCGGTCATAGAAATCGAGCACGATTTCGTTCAGCGGCAGCTCGTAGTGCAGCATCACGCGCGAGGAGCTGACGTATTCAAAAGTCTTCTGCTTGCCGCGCTTCTCTTCCACCAGCTTCAGAATTCCGCCGACATATTCTTCATTGGTGAGAATCGTGGCCAGGATCACCGGCTCTTCGATCTTGGCGATTTCGCTCGGGCCGGCCAGCGCGAAGGATTGTCCACTTCGATCAATTCGCCGTCGGTCTTGGTGATCTTGTAGCGCACGCTGGGCGCGGTGGTGATCAGGTCCAGGTTGAATTCGCGCTCCAGCCGCTCCTGAATGATCTCCATGTGCAGCAGGCCGAGAAAGCCGCAGCGGAAGCCGAAAGCCCAGCGCGACTGAGCTTTCCGGCTCGAAGAAGAACGAGGAATCGTTGAGCCGCAGTTTTTCCAGCGCTTCGCGCAGCATGCGTGTGCTCGTGGGCGTCCACCGTGTAGAGGCCGGCAAAAACCATGGGCTTGATTTCTTCAAAGCCGGGCAGCGGCTCAATCGCGGGATTGGTCTTCGTCGGTGATCGTGTCGCCGATTTTGGTGTCGGCCACGTTCTTGATGTTGGCGATCAGGAAGCCGACTTCGCCGGCGCGCAGTTCGTCGATCTCCACCGGCTTGGGCGTCAGCACGCCGAGAGTTTCCACTTCCAACACTTGTCCATTCCACATCAAGCCGGATTTTCTGTCCCTTGCGCAGCGTGCCCTGGAAGACGCGCGTCAGCACGATCACGCCGCGGTAAGGATCGAACCAGGAATCGAAAATCAGCGCCTGCAGCTGGTTGTCCGGATTGCCCTTGGGCGGCGGCACGCGCTTGACGATGGCTTCCAGCACATCGGGCACGCCCTGCCCGGTTTTGGCGCTGATGAGCATCGCGTCGGAGGCGTCGAGGCCGACCGCGCCTTCGATCATCTCCTTGGTGCGCGCAATGTCGGCGCTGGGCAGGTCAATCTTGTTGATGACGGGAATGATTTCCAGGCCGTGATTGATGGCGAGATAGGAATTGGCCAGCGTCTGCGCTTCGACTCCCTGCGAGGCGTCCACCACCAGCAACGCGCCTTCGCAGGAGGCCAGCGAGCGCGAAACTTCGTAGGAAAAATCCACGTGGCCGGGCGTATCGATCAGGTTGAGCTGGTAGGTCTGGCCGTCCTGCGCGGTGTACATCATGCGCACGGCGTGGGCTTTGATGGTGATGCCGCGCTCGCGCTCCAGGTCCATGGAGTCGAGCACCTGGGCCTGCATTTCGCGCGCCGTCAGCGACCCGGTCAGCTCCAGCAGGCGGTCAGCCAGCGTGGATTTGCCGTGGTCAATGTGCGCGATGATGGCGAAATTGCGGAGAAACGCGGCGTCCATGGGTGCAGCGGTCAATCATTGATTCTAACAGGGTGGGGTTCGGGCGTCGGTCTGACGGCAACCCCCCGGTCCGATATAAAATATATCCGCGCTGATGGCCGACGCCTCTTCCTCTTCGCCGTTTACTGCCATCGATCATGTCCAACTCGCCATGCCCAAAGGCGGAGACTTCCTGGGCATGGTGGAGATTCCTAAGCCTGCCGAACTCGCTAGGCGCGGCGGCTGCTGGTTTGAAAGTGGCAAGGTCCAAGTTCATCTCGGGGTGGAGAATGATTTTCGTTCGGCGAAGAAGGCGCATCCCGCCTTACGTTGTCGTGACTACGCGACGTTGGTCGCACAACTGTCCCATGGCGGCGTGGATGTGGTTGAGGTGAATGACATTCCCGGAGTCCGCCGCTGCCATATTCACGACCCGTTTGGAAATCGCATCGAGCTCGTTGGCGCTTGACTGAAACCTCAATGCTAGTACTCGCTTCCGCGTCTCCGCGCCGCCAGGAGTTGCTGCGCAGCGCAGGCATTCCCTTCACCGTCTGCCCGGCCAACATTCCTGAACTACCACATCCGGGAGAGAAGCCGCGCGATTGCGCAGAACGCCTGGCGCGAGAGAAGGCACAGGCTGCGCTCCGTCAGCAGCCCGGCAAGCTCGTTCTAGGCGCGGACACCATTGTCGTTGTCGAAGGCGAGATTCTCGGCAAACCTCGCGATGAAGCTGACGCCATGCGCATGCTTCGTCTTCTTTCTGGTCGAACTCACCAGGTGACCACTGGAGTTTGCCTCGCCGGACTGAGAACTGGGAACCAGAAACTGGAAACCGGGTTTGAAGACACTCGTTCCGAAACCACCGAGGTAACGATGAATCCGCTCACCGAGGAAGATATTCGTTTCTATGTCGCGACCGGCGAACCCATGGACAAGGCCGGCGCCTACGCCATCCAGGGCGTCGCATCGCGCTGGATTCCGCGTATTGATGGTGACTATTTCAACGTGGTGGGCTTGCCCGTGGCACTCGTGTTCAGGATGCTGCAGGAACACCGGCTGGATGGGCGGGCAAGTTAGTGGTGGAACTCAAGAAGCGTCGGCCCTATCGCCGCCCTATCTAGGTCTTCTTGTCCGCGTCCTGCTCGCCGTCTTTTACCGCTGATTTGAAATTCTTGATGCCTTCGCCCAGTCCTTTGCCCAAGTCGGCCAGCTTGCTTGGTCCAAAGATCAGAAGCGCAATGGCCAAAATGATCAGTATTTCCGGCAACCCCAGTTTTCCAGGCATATAAAACCTCCCTAGCGGGTTTGCCAAGCGCTCACTGAGCGCACTAT
Organism: Terriglobia bacterium; assembly: GCA_963779255.1. Classification (GTDB taxonomy): domain Bacteria; phylum Acidobacteriota; class Terriglobia; order Terriglobales; family Acidobacteriaceae; genus JAIQFF01. Next base: position 45,227 of record CAVZXU010000002.1, read on the forward strand.
GAGTTGGCGAGGAACCCTGTGGAAATTCTAGGCTACATGGTGGCTGTAGTCAAAGTATGTGCGGTGGAGAGTCCTCCGGTTCCTGCGTCATCCTGAACAACTTAAGTCGTGAAGGATCTCTCTCGCGTGCGCGATGGGCGCATATCTGCTCCACGCCAGACCCTGCGCAAGCTCAGAGTGACGCCTTGAAATTTATCCATAGAGCCGATGATTCCGCTCACAATGCCTCTTGGCGGACCGAAACTCTGGGGTGCAGCCGCGCGGGCGGGTCGCCCGCGACCACATCAAATCAGGCGCGTTCGATCAGTTGTGCCAGCAGGGTTGCCCGGCGCGGTAATTCGGAAATCAATATGGATTCGTGTGGGGCATGGGCGCCTTCTCCTACCCCTCCGAGGCCATCCAGCGTGGGGATTCCTAAGGCGGCGGTGAAGTTTCCATCCGAGCCCCCGCCGACGGACGCTTCGTCCAGCTTCCAGCCCAGTTGTTGGGCAATTTCCGAGGCCTTCTTGTACAGCGCGGCGACTCCGGCGCTCCGTTCCATGGGTGGACGGTTTACCCCTCCCGTGATTTCCAGCTTGCATTTACGATTGCAGGGTTTGAGCGCTCTCAGCTGGCGGTCGATCACAGCCGCGTCTTTCATGCGCGCCACACGCACATCGAGAGAGGCGGTGGCTTTGGCTGGAATCACGTTCGTGCGCGTGCCCCCGGAGACCATTCCCACGTTCAAAGTGAGTCCGCGTTTCAGGTCCACCAGTCTGGAGATGGCCGTGATTTGCTTTGCCAGTTCAACAATGGCGCTCTCGCCTTTCTCGAAATCCAGTCCGGAGTGTGCCGCCTTCCCGGTTACTCTGATGGTGTACTCGCCGACGCCCTTGCGGGCGGTCTTCAGGGCGCCCTTCATTCCGTAAGCGGGCTCCAGCACCAGCACGGCCTCGGATTTTCTGGCCAGACTTTCCGTGATGCGGCGGGAGGAGCCGCTCCCAACTTCTTCGTCCGTGACCAGAAGCACCGTGACCGATCTGGGCACAGTGTCACCGTGCCATGCACGCAGTCCTTCAAGCGCATGGAGGATCAGCGCGATGCCGGACTTCATATCGAGCGCGCCTGGTCCCCAGAGCCGTCCGTCGGCCATGCGGCATGGCGTGGCCGAGAGCGTTCCCATGGGATAGACGGTATCAATGTGGCCCAGCAGCAGGACCGGCTTGCCGCTGCGCGCGCCGGCAAAGTCCACTTGCAGATGGTCGCCGAAATCCTGAACGCGGTGGAATTTTGCGTGACCGCCGATTTTCTCGAAGCGGCCGGCCAGAAGCGCGCCCAGTTGGTCCACTGCCGTTTTGCTGTCGCTGGGGGATTCGATTTCTACAAGCTGGCGGATGGTTTCGGTGATGGCATCTCTGCGCTCGGTAAAGAAGCGCTGTCGATTAGCAGTTGCGCTGGAGGCGGGTTGAGATGGTTGTGGCTTCTTGAGGACCTTCTTCTTCATAAGTGCATTCTTTCAGCTTGAACAATTCCCCCGGACCCGGAGTCATCCTGAGGGACTTCAGTCCCGAAGGATCTGGCGCGCACCTGCATAACCGTGGACCAGCCGCACATGCGCTGCACACCAGATGCTTCGCAAGCTCAGCATGACGCCTCGGACAAGTGGGAAGGATTCAAGCTGATCCCTTGCGTTATTCTCGCAGTATTCCGCAGCTGAGTCGCGGTACAGTATAATCTTCGCTCCTGACGAGCAGAACCTGACGAGAGAAAATGACCGACACCGCTCACCCAGCGACCGCATCTCCGGCGCCGGTAAAGACCACGCTGGACATCGTCGATATTTTCCACATTTTGCCGCACCGCTTTCCCTTTCTGCTGATCGACCGCGTGATTGAAATCCAGCGTAAGCAGCGCATAGTGGCCATCAAGAATGTGACCATTAATGAGCCCTTCTTTGCCGGGCATTTTCCCGCTCTGCCCATCATGCCGGGGGTGCTGATTGTGGAGGCCATCGCTCAGGCGGGTGGGGCGTTGTTGCTCACGGAAGTGGAAGACCCGAAGGACAAACTCATCATGTTCACCGGGATCGAGCGAGCCAAATTCCGCCGGCCGGTGGTGCCCGGCGACCAGTTGCGCATCGAAGTTGAGCTGAAGAACTGGCGCGCCCGGGCGAGCATGATCGCTGTCCGCATGGAGGGAATGGTTTACGTCGGGGCTAAGCGCGTGGCCGAAGCCATCGTCAGTTGCCAACTGGTCGAAACCGCCCGCGGGCGTGGCGGGTCGGATGGGGCAAACGCGGAGACCGACGAGCCGGAATAAACTCTCGCATGGCCAAACGCCCGCAGCCAAGCACTACATCGCAGCCTGACTCCAGGGCTCAATCTTCCGTGGGTGTTCATGCCACTGCCATAGTCGATGCCCGCGCGAAAGTTCATCCCTCCTGCAAGATCGGTCCCTATTGCGTGATTGGGCCGGAAGTCGAACTTGGCGAAGGCTGTCATCTGGTTTCGCACGTCACCATCGAGGGACCGACAAAAATCGGATCAGACAATGGGTTCTTTCCCTTCTGTTCGATCGGAATGGCGCCACAGGACATTACCTACGCCGGTGAGTCCACTGGGCTCGAGATCGGCGACCACAACGAGATTCGTGAGTTTGTCACCATCAACCGGGGTACAGTCAAAGGCGGCGGAGTGACCCGCGTTGGCAGTCACACGCTGGTCATGGCTTACACTCACATCGCGCACGATTGCGTCATCGGGGACCACGTCATCCTGGCCAATGCCGCAACCCTCGGGGGTCACATCACGGTGGGAGAATGGGCGGTGGTGGGAGCGCTGTGCCCGGTGCATCACTTCGTGCGCATCGGGGCGCACTCATTTATCGGCGGCGGTACGACCATTACCCGGGATGTGCTGCCGTTCTCTAAGACGGCGGCAGCGCGGGATACCCACGCGTATGGACTCAACGCCCTGGGCCTGGAGCGGCGGGGCTTCAGCAAAGAGCGCATCCGCAAGATTCACCATGCCTACAAGCTATTGCTCGCCTCCAAACTCAACACCTCGCAAGCGCTGGAGCGAATGAAGTCCGAGCCCGATCGGGGGGAAGACGTGGACATGCTGATAAGATTCATCGAAGCCTCGGAACGCGGCGTGATCAAGTAGGCAGGGCTGAATCTTCTAGCAGATCGGCCAAAGCCCAGGACACAACTTCTCGTCGTAGAGAACGTGAAAGATTGTCCATTCGTCGAGAATGTCAACCGCGGGGTCTTTCGTCAGTTGCGCATTGATCATGGCCCGAACCAGTTTCTCGACGTTGCCCTGGGCTTCGGCCTTGCGTCCCGCGAACTCGTACAAACCAACTTTGTGGGTTTCAAGGCCCGATTTGAGTAGGGCCTTGAAGCCGCTTTCGCAGCGGATGGAAAACTTGAAACGATGCCTCGCCGCTGCCCGTACGGCTGCTCCCCACATGTATCCTGACGGGTACTGGATGATGGGCGGTGTTTCAGCCATAAGAGGTCTGGCGGCCAAGTTCGCGTGGGAGGATTGTGCTACGTGACCGGAAGCATAAGCAAGGGGACGTCCAGTTCGGTAGCGGCGCAGTCTGAAATGCCTCCTTCTCAAGGTGTCATCCTGAGCTTGCGAAGGATCTGGCGTGAAGCAGATATGCGGCTTGCCTGGGCCACCGGATCGCTGCGCGCCAGATCCTTCGGGACTGAAGTCCCTCAGGATGACGCCACCATAGGGGATCGATCAAAGCGCTCCGCTGCGTCCTTTGTGTGTAAACACCCGAGGGAGGGGTTTTAGCGATGCCGGAGCGGATCGGTCTCATCGCCGGCAACGGAAGCTTTCCCTTGCTGGTGCTGGATGCAGCCCGTGCCCAGGGATTCGACGTCATTGTGGCTGCCATCAAGGAAGAGGCGTTTCCGGAAATTGAGCAACACGGGGCCACGGCAGTGCACTGGCTCTCGCTGGGGGAATTGTCCCGGCTGATCGAAACTTTCCAGCGGGAAGGCGTGCGTCGCGCCATCATGGCGGGACAGGTAAAGCACAAGCAGATTTTTTCCGGCATTCGTCCTGACTGGAAGCTGGCGAAGGTGCTGCTGTCGCTGGGCACGCGAAACACCGATTCTCTGCTCGGCGCGGTCGCCCAGACTCTGGCCGAGGAGGGCATCACGCTGGAGAATTCCACCTCGCTCCTGGAACCGTTGCTGGCCCGGGTCGGCGTACTTACGAAACGTCCTGCCACGCCGCAGGAAAAAAAGAACATTGAATATGGACGCGCAGTGGCTCGCCACCTGGCACAGTATGATATCGGGCAGACCGTCGTAATCGCGGAGTCAGCCTGTGTGGCAGTCGAAGCCATGGAGGGCACGGACGCCGCCATTGCACGCGCCGGGGAAATCATGCGGTCGCTGGGCGGAGAGGCGTCCACGCTCGGCCGCGGGCTTACTGTAGTGAAAATCGCCAAACCGAATCAGGACATGCGTTTTGACGTGCCCGTGGTCGGAGTGAAAACGATCGAGGTAATGCACCGGGCGGGGGCAACCTGCTTGGCCCTCGATGCGGGGAAATCCCTGTTGCTGGATGGGAACGCCATCATTGCCGCTGCCGATGCGGCAGATATCACGGTGGTGGCTGATTAAAATGTAGCAGTCGTTCAGGTGACGATCTGGAGGGCTCCATGACTGAAACGTTCCGCCTCGCCGATCAAATCCGCCGCGCCTTCGAAGGCAATGCATGGCACGGGGATTCCATTCTTGAACTGCTGGCCGGAGTGAATGCCAGGACGGCGTCCGCGCGGCCGATCAAAAACGCCCACAGCATCTGGGAGATTCTTCTGCACATCGCCGCCTGGGATGATGCCGTCCGCCGCCGTATTGGGGGCACGGCTGTAACCCTCACGGACGAGCAGAATTTTCCGCCGGTGAAAGATACCAGCGAAGCTGCCTGGAGCCATGCGATCGATTCCATCAAGAGCACCCACCACGAACTGATCAAGGCAGTGGCCGCCTTTCCCGATTCGCGCCTGGGGGAGCAGGTCCCGGGCAAGAGCCAGAACTACTACAACTTTTTTTATATGTTCAGCGGCATCGTGCAGCATGAGCTTTATCATGCTGGGCAGATCGCTCTGCTGAAGAAGGCAGCGGAGTGAAGGCCTTCCGCGAAGCAAGGTCATCCTGAGCTTGCGAAGTTTCTGGCGTGGGGCGGGTGTGGGCTCGGCTCAAGTTTGTGGTCGTACACGCCAGATCCTTAGGGACTGAAGGCCCTCAGGATGTCCCCAATATGGGGATACGAGGATTCCTAGCTGAGCGACAAAATTATCAACGTCGCGGTCGTCGGCGTGGGCGCCTTCGGACGCCATCACGCCCGCATCTATCACCAGCTTGCCCAGCAGGGCGAAGCGGTCCGCCTGGTGGGGGTGGTGGACCCGGATGTAGCGCGGGCCGACGCTGTGGCCAGCGAATTCGGTTGCCGTGCCTTTGGGTCCATCGAGCAACTGGTAACCACGCACAGCGAAGTGCAGGCCGCATCTGTAGCCGTACCCACGGTGCGGCATCTGGAGACGACTCGGTCTCTCATGCAAGCCGGAGTCGACGTCCTGGCGGAGAAACCGATGGCGGCTTCGTTGGCGGAGGCCGACGAACTGGTCCGCCTGGCGCAGAGTTTGAATCGAGTCGGCCAGGTCGGACACCTGGAACGCTTCAATCCGGCGGTTCGCGCCACGGCGCCTCTCATCACCCAGCCCATGTTTTTTGAAGTTCACCGGCTGAGCGTGTTCACTCCACGGTCGCTCGATGTGGACGTGATACTCGATCTCATGATTCACGATCTCGATGTTGTTCTCTCGCTGGTGAAATCGCCGGTGAAGGAAATTCGTGCCGTGGGTCTGCCCATTCTTTCCGGCAAAACAGATATCGCCAACGTTCGCCTGGAGTTCGAGTCCGGCTGCGTGGCCAATTTCACTGCAAGCCGGGTTTCCACCGAGCGCGTCCGCAAGCTGCGTTTTTTTCAGCCGCAGCAATATATTTCTCTCGATTACAGCCGCCAGGAGGTACTCGTCTTCAGCGTAGGCGAGCCAGGCGAGGGAACGGGAACGCCTTCGGTGAATCCGCAGATCAACGTGGCCAGGCCTGCGATCGTGGCGGAAGAACCGTTGCGGGCTGAGCTCCGAGCGTTCCTGGAGGCGGTGCGCACGCGTTCCAAACCCCTGGTTTCATTCGAAGACGGACGGCGCGCCCTCGCGGTCGCCCTCGACATCGTGGCCGCGATCCACGAGCACGGTCAGAGAGTTCAACTCGAGCACTTGCGCTGATCCTCCCTGAAGCCATGTAAGTGCTTGCTGCACAATGGTTCAGCGTGATTTTTCGTTTTACACTTCTTGACAAACAACGGCGGCACTTCAAGGTAAGCTTTATTGACCAGTCAGGTACAAAGGTAAGGGCCGTCGTGCGCCGGTTTTTCGCAGATATTGTGGAAAGATGCGAGAATAGAAAATTAGTCGTCGGTCGTCGGTCGGTGGTCGTTGGTCTTTGGACGTTCGTCGTTGGTCAGTCGTTGCCGGCAGCACAGCAGCAGAAGCCTCGGTTTCGGCCAACGACCAAAGGCCGACGACCAACGACGAACATGCAGTTCGCCCGGCAACCAGGCGTGTAACAGCCGTGTCTAATGGAATAAGCCAGCAGGTCGATGTCAATCACTGAAATCCCGCCGCGTAGCCCCGTTCCAGCAGCGCAACCACCCACAGCTCCGGGCGGCGACCTGTACGACGCCAGCGGTTGGGAAAACGCGTACCTCGAGATGCACGACGTTCCCGCCCTGCTGATTCAGTTGCAGGACGATCTCTCGCGCTCGCGGCAACGGGAAGCCTTCTGGATTTCGGTGGTCGTCCACCTGGCAATCGTCATTCTGGTGGTGAACTCCACCCGGCTGGAAGGCCTGATGCACAGACGTTCCGTGCTCCTGGTCAGCGCGCAGGACCTGATGAAGGAGAAAGACCTCACTTACCTGGAGCTTCCCCCGGACGAGCAGAAACTCACCAAGCGCCCCGACACCAACAGAATTTCCGACAAGGACCGGAGGGCAACATCGAAAGCGCCCCAACTGGATCGTCAGGAATTGAAGAAGATTCTGGACAGCGCGCGCCCTGGGCGGCCTGGGCCCGCAAGCCCGCCAGAGCAGTCGCAGCAGCCTGCACCGCCAGCCCCAGCTGCGCAGGGGGCGCTGGAACAGCCGTCGCCGCCGCCTGGGCCAGATCAGAACCAGGTGGCCCGCCTGCAAGCTCCACCCGCAGGAAAACCCGTGCCCAGTTTCAGTACCGGCCCTATGTCCGCGGGATCGGCGATCGAGCAGGCGGCCCGCGCGGCCATCTCCAATCGCGGAGGATATGGCGGCGATGGCGGAGATTATGGTTTGGGCCAGGGCAAGCAGGCGGGCGAGGCCATCGGACCACTGGACGTCCTCAGCGACACAATGGGCGTGGATTTCGGTCCTTACCTGGCACGGGTGCTACATGATGTCCGTGAGAACTGGTATCGCATCATCCCCGAGTCGGCGCGGGCGCCGCTCATGAAAAAGGGAAAAGTCTCGATTGAGTTTGCCATCCTGAAGGACGGTCAGGTGGCGGGGCTGCAGATCGTCGGCTCGTCAGGAGACGTGGCGCTCGATCGCGCCGCTTACGGCGGGATTACCGCGTCCAAACCTTTTCCGCCTCTGCCTACCGAGTTCGGCGGCCAATATCTCGCTCTGCGTTTCCACTTCTACTACAACCCGGAAAGATCGGAAATCCAGTAGGAGGATCTAAGATCTTCACCATACTCTGCATCTTTTTTGCCGCACCATCGGGGAACCTGCCTTGCACTGGAAAGCCTGCTGAAACTCCGGCGTGTTGGACACTACTCCATTGGCGCGATATCGGTCGGGTGAGTGGGGATCGATGGTGGCCCACATGCGTTTGGTTTCGTCGCGGGTGTTAGAACACCAACTCTGCCCATACCCTATGAAGAAGCGCTGCTCGGGGGTGAAGCCGTCAATCGGTTCCAGTTTCTGGCCCCGGGTTTCACTCTTCCAGGCGCGATAGGCCAGCATCAGTCCACCCAGGTCGGCGACATTCTCGCCCATGGTCAACTCGCCGTTGATCTTGATGTCATCCACCGCGACATACTGCGAGTACTGATCAGCGATGCAACTGGCGCGCTGGTCAAACTGTTTTCCATCTTCCGTGGTCCACCAGTCGCGCAGATTGCCTTGCGCATCGAACTGGCGGCCTTCGTCGTCGAAGCCGTGCGTCAGTTCGTGTCCAATGGTGGAGCCGGTGTCGCCGTAGTTGGGGGCATCGTCTGACCGAGGATCGAAAAAGGGAGGCTGCAGGATGCCCGCCGGGAAATTGATGTCGTTGATCTGGGGATTGTAGTAGGCATTCACGGTAGGGGGACTCATGCTCCACTCGCCCCGATCCACCGGCTTGCCAATCTTAGCAATCTGGCGATTGAACTCAAAAACACGGGCGCGCAGCACGTTTCCCATGTTGTCGTCGCGGGCAACGGTCAGAGCGCTGTAGTCTCGCCACTTGTCGGGATAGCCGATTTTGTTGGCCAGGGTGTGCAACTTCTCCAACGCCTGCTGCTTGGTCGACGGAGACATCCAGGGCAGTCCGTCGATGTCCTGCTGCATGGCTTCTTCAATCTGCTTCACCATTTTCTGGGCGCGTTGCTTGGCCTCGGGGGGGAAGGCACGCTGCACGTAGGCCTGACCCAGGGCCTCACCCAGATCGTTGTCCGCATAACCCACACAGCGCTGCCAGCGCGGCTCCAGTTCCTGCGCTCCACCCAGGGTCTTGCCGAAGAAATCGAAATCGGCCTCCACAAATGCCGAGGACAGGTAGGGAGCGTTGGCATGCACCAGATGCCAGCGCAGGTAGGCCTTCAGGCTTTCCAGGTCTTCTCTCTTCAGGGCCGCATCCAGGGCTTTGAAGAACTCCGGAGAGGTCACATTCAGCGAGCGCAGCCGCGGTTGGCCGGCCCGGGCAAAATATTCCTTCCAGCGGAAGGATGGGCTGAGCTGTTCCAGGTCCCGGCGCGACATTTTGTGATAAAGGAGTTTGGGATCGCGACGCTCCACCTGGGTCAGAGAACCGCTGGCCAGCGCGGTCTCAATGCGTAAGACCATCTGGGCTTCGCTGGTGGCGACGGCGGGGGCATTACCCAGAAGCTCAAACATTTTCTGGACATGGGCCACGTAGGCCTGACGCAACTCCACGGATTTCGCATCCGTCTTGAGATAGTAATCACGGTCGGGAAGGCCCAGTCCGCTCTGATCTACCTCCGCGATGACCTGTGATGAATTCTTGAAATCCTGGTCAGATTGGAAGTTGAACAAAACGCCTTGGCCCAGCATGCCGGCAGTGACTCGGGCCATGTCCCCCTTGGAATGCATTCGGTCAATTCGCTCCAAGCCGCCTTGCAGCGGCTTCGCTCCCGCGGCCTCAACCGCTCTTTCATCCATGCAGGCGGCGTAGTAGTCGCCGATCTTCTGTTTTACCGGGTCCCGGGAGGCGCCGCCCGCGGCCGCGTCTTCGAGAATCTCGCGCAGCAGCACCTTATTGTCATCCGACAGCTTGGCGGCCGCGCTCCAGCTTATCTTGTCGGGCGGAATGGGGTTCTTCTTCAGCCAGCCCCCGCACGCGTAGGTAAAAAAGTCGGTGCACGGGTCCACGCTGCTATCGATGGAGGTAACGTCGAGGACCGGCGGATGGACGGTTGATGAGACGGTGGAAGCGTTCTGCGCGAAGATGGCAGCCGAGGCCAGAGTTATTGTCAGAACGAAAGTGATCCGAAACATTACTCTCCTAACGGACCTGGGAGATTCCAGATTGGAGATTTCAGTTGTCAGATTGTAGATCTCAGTTCTCAGATCGGTTCGGCATTGTCAGACTAAATCTGAGATCTGAAATCCACCATCTGAAATCGGCGGCGGCTATGATTTTTCCAGCCGGATCGCGCCATCGCCAGTATGAATGGTCAGCAAATTGCCGCCGCCATTGAGCTTGCCGCGAATATTGTTTGATCCCAGCCGTCCTTCGACGCTCACCGGCATGTCCAGGGTGATGTGGCCGTCCCCGGTATGCAGATCAAGGTCGGCGGCGAATGAATCCGGCAGTTGCAAGGATACGGCGCCGTCCCCCGCGCGAACGTCCCAGCCGGAACCGACACTCGAGCCGGCCAGGGCCTGGGCTTCGATGCGACCGTCGCCGCTGCCGAGTTCCAGCCCATCGAACCGTCCCGTCGCCTTGAGGTGACCGTCGCCGGTGCGAGCTTTGAGGATCCCATCTACTGCTTCGATATCCTGACCGCCATCACCGGACTGAATCTCCATGGTCCCCTTAAAGCTGGTCAGGCGGATGGAGCCATCACCGGTGTGTAGATTGATTCGCCCTTCCCGGGGCATGTGGATTTCAACATCCACTCGGTGGCTCCGGATATTAACGCAAACAATGCAGACCTCGCGCGGAAGCCGAACCTGAATTTCGACGGAGTCTCCGGTCTGATGTTCGAGCACCTTGACGCCGCGTTCGCCGATCTTCCAGCGGTCAGTTGTCACTGTGGCTGCGATGGTGTTCTGGTCCCAGGTATCCACGCGGATATTGGCATCGGTCGTTTCCACCCGCAGATCAGGCTTGCCTGTGAGGGTATAGGTTTTCGACCACTGTTCCGCCTGGACCGACGGCGCCACCGCCAGACACAAGCCCAAAATCATGAAAGTGATTCGATTCATATTCGTGCTCCCAGCCCGGGCAGAAACAATTCTGCCTCGGTTTCAGACGGTGATACGCAGCTTTAGTGAGCAGGGTTCCCGAAATGTAGGCGCTCCCGCCTACATTTCAGGATAGGCCAGTCGCAGCAGCGTTCTCTCCGAAAAGGGTACATACAAAAGCGCCGCCGCGGCCGCAAATGCCGCCCCAAACCCAATTTTTTCAGCCAGCAGAAACGGGGCCACTGCCCATAATTGGTCCAGGACCAATATCAGCGGGAAGATACGCTGAAATTTTGCTCCTAACCCCTGATGATCGAAGGCCACAGCGGAGATCAGATAACAGCGTAAGGGGATACCCACCCCCGCCGTCACCAGCACGGCTATGAAGATAGCGCGCGATCCCCACCCTGGAAGAAAGGCGCTGGTGATTCGCTCTATTCCGCCCAGACGAAAGAGAGCACTCAAGTAGAAGATCAGATACATCAATTGAATGAGCCCGAAGAGTCCACGGGTCAGACCGCGACGGGGCAAGGGAACTTCGAGTTCACGATGGAAGGGCGCTTCCAGGTGGGTAGTCCCGACGTTCACAGGCGTTGCCTCCGGAGAATCCTTCGTCGGTGATTTCACGCCCCCCGATTGCAGCGGAGCCAGAAACCGGTATCCACGCCGCGCCAGGGTTTCGACATAGCGCGGGCTCGAGGCCGAGTCTCCCAGGGCTTCCCGGAGCTTGTTGACCGCGGTATTCAGGCTGTGATCGAAATCCACAAAAGTGTCGGCCGGCCATAACTTTTGGCGTAATTCCTCGCGCGTGACCACCTCTCCAGCCCGGTCCAGAAGGTAGACCAGTATCTGAAAGGGCTGCTCCTGGAGGCGAACCCGGGCGCCATTCTTGCGTAATTCACCAGCCGCAAGGTCGAGCTCGAAAATCGCGAAGCGTATGACCTTTCCCGCGGAACTGCGTGGTGGCGTGGACACGGCAGCAGGCAGTTTAGCATTCTGCCGCAGGAGCCACGGGGGTACGCCGGCGTCATCCTGAGCTTGCGGAGGATCTGGCGTGGAGTGGATGTGCGCTGCGGCCCTGCGGTGGCACTGGTGCACGCCAGATCCTTCGGGACTGAACTCCCTCAGGATGACGCCGTAGCACCCTACGTGGTTCGTGCGGCGCTACAATACTGCAAATGCCGGAAGCCAGTTCACCGTCGCAAACGGGCCAGCCTTCCCCGGAGCGGCCGTCCAAGTCCCACATCTACCAGCTTGAAGCCGCCGGCATTTTGATCATCGGGGCGGTGATTCTGATGCTGATTCTCACCCGCTACTGGCATCACATTGCCTGGAGTGCCCGCTGAGCGCGTCACCGGAGCCGCTGCTGGTAGTGGTGCTCGGTCCCACGGGAAGCGGTAAGACCGCCCTCTCGCTGGCGCTGGCCGAACGCTTTCACGGCGAAGTCGTAAACTGCGATTCAGTAGCCATGTATCGCGAGTTCGAGATTGGGACCGCGAAACCCACGGCTGCCGAACGTGCCCGCGTCGTTCATCATATGCTCGATTTTGTGGATCCGTCCGGCTACATCACCGCCGGCGAATACGCCCGCCAGGCCCGAGAGGTGTTGGGCGAGATCAAGGCGCGGGGCGCTTTACCCATTGTGGTCGGCGGAACCGGCCTGTATCTGCGCGCGCTCCTGGAAGGCCTGTTCGCCGGGCCCCAGCGGTCGGAGGAACTGCGCGGGCGGTTGCGCGAACGCGCCGAAGAGAAGGGAACAGGCTATCTGCATAGGATCCTAAGCCGCCTCGACCGCGCTGCCGCTGCGAAGATACACAGCAATGACACTCCCAAGCTGCTGCGGGCGATAGAAGTCTGCCTCGCCTCGCGGACAAAAATGAGCGAACTATGGAAACAGGGCCGCGATCCGCTGCAGGGCTTCAACATCATGCGCCTGGGGCTCGATCCCGATCGCAACGCCTTGTACGAACGAATCAACCAGCGCGCGCAACGCATGTTCGACGGTGGTCTGGTGGAAGAAACTCAGGGACTGCTTAAAAAGTACGGCGCGGCCGTGCGCTCCCTGGGAGCTCTCGGCTACAAACAGGCCGTGGCCCTGATCCGGGGTGAGATCGACCGTCAAACCGCCCTGCAGGCGGCACAGCAGGCACATCGAAACTACGCCAAGCGCCAGATGACCTGGTTCCGCCGCGAGCCCGATGTGATCTGGGTTCCCGGCTTCGGAGATGACACCAGGGTTCAGAGTGAGGCCATCGGGAAGATCGCAACATGCAGGCGTTAAGTTAGAGGGGAGCGGGCGACTGAGTGTCAGCGCTGCAGAATCGCTTTCAGCGCGTTCTTCAAGTCGGGATGCTGGAACTGATATCCGCTGGCCGCAAGCTTGGCCGGTTCCACGCGCTGGCTGCCGAGAAAGAGTTCTTCTCCCATCTCTCCGAAGATGAGGCGGACGGCGAACGCAGGCATGGGAAAAATCGCCGGGCGTTTCAGGACGGAAGCCAGAATACGGGTGAATTCCGCATTGGTCACTGGATTCGGGGCCACGGTGTTGACCGGCCCGGAAAGCGATTCGAGTCGCAAAACGTGCTGAATGGCGCCGGCCGCATCGCGCACGGAGATCCAGGGCCACCACTGACGCCCGTGACCCAGCCTGCCGCCAAGACCCAGCCGGAAAGGGGGAAGCATTCTCGGCAAAGCGCCCCCCTGGGCGCTCATCACCACTCCAAATCGCATTTGCGTGGTGCGGATTCCGGCCTGGGCCGCGGGTTGTGTGGCGGCTTCCCATTGACGGCAAATTTCCGCGGCAAAGCCCTCACCCGAAGCGCTGTCCTCGCGCAGAATCTCATCGCCGCGATTGCCGTAGAAGCCGACTGCGGAAGCCGAAATGAATACGCGCGGGGGCGGGGACGCTTTCGCTGCCGCTTCCGCAAGGTGGGCCGTACCCTGTGCGCGGCTCTCGAGGATGCGTCGCTTCTTGGCTGCGGTCCAGCGCCCGACGATTGATTCGCCAGCCAGATGGATGACCGCGTCGCAGCCGGAGACAAGGTCAGCCGACAGCGGGCGGGACGGGTCCCAGGCGATTTGATCTGGGCCAACGGCTGAAGTCCGCACCAGGCGCGTGACCGTGGCTCCCGCGGCTCTGAGAGCGGGAACAAGGGCCACGCCAATCGGGCCGGAAGCCCCGCTAACGAGAATGCGCTGTGGATTCAAGGTGGCTTGGCGTCTCAACTCTAGCAGATTGCGTCCTTGTGGCGAGGGCACCCTCGCCCGCGGCTTTTGATCTTGGTGGTCAGCCGTCAACGTCCAAAGCCGCGGCCGGGGACGCCCGCGCCACACAACCAGCTATAATCATGCATGGCGACACTGCGCCAACAGTTCGCGACCAATGTGCTCACGGTGACGCGGTTCCGCGAGCTCATGCGCAGAATGCGGGCCAACCGGCCCAACGACGATCTCGAACTCATCCGCAAGGCCTACGAGTTTTCCCAGAAACACCACGCCGGGCAGAGCCGCGCCTCCGGTCAACCCTACCTGGTCCATCCGCTGGAAGTGGCGCTGGTTTTGGCTGAGATGAAGATGGATCCCGTGGCCATCTCTGCCGGGCTCCTGCATGACTCGGTCGAAGACACCTCGGTGACTGTCGTCGATATCCGCAAGGAATTTGGTGAGCAGGTGGCGCATATCGTCGAAGGCGTGACCAAGATCAGCGCCATCGATTTCGCCACCCGGGAGGAGCAGCAGGCCGAAAATCTGCGCAAAATGATGCTGGCCATGGTGGATGACATCCGCGTGGTGCTGATCAAGCTGGCGGATCGCCTGCATAACATGCGCACTCTGGAACATCTCCCGCCAGAGAGACAACAGAAGATCGCCCGCGAAACGCTCGAGATCTACGCGCCCATCGCCCACCGTCTGGGTATGGGCAAGATCCGTGGAGAACTGGAAGACCTGGGGTTCCGCTACGTTGATCCCATCGCTTACCAGCAGGTGCATGATGCGGTCGAGGCGCGGCGCAAGGCGGGCGAAGCTTTCCTGTCGCGGGTGGAGTCGGTATTCCGCGACAAGCTGAAAGAAGCGGGGATTACGGCGACAGTGGAAAGCCGTATCAAGCGGTTGTACAGCATCCACAGGAAATTGCAGCGGCAGCACATCGCGGTCGAGCAGGTCTATGACCTCTACGCCATGCGCGTGATCACGCCATCGGTGCAGGATTGCTACGCTGTGCTCGGCATCATCCACAACTTGTGGCGGCCCGTGCCCGGCCGCATCAAAGACTTCATCGCCATGCCGCGGCCGAATTTTTACCAATCGCTGCACACCTCCGTGATTGCCGAAGAAGGTACGCCGTTCGAAGTGCAGATTCGCACCGAGGAAATGCACAAAATGGCGGAAGAGGGCATTGCGGCGCACTGGAAGTACAAGGACGGCCCGGTTTCGGCGCAGGACGAGCAGCGACTGGCCTGGCTGCGCCAGGTGGTGGAATGGCAACGCGACGTCTCCGATCCCAGCGAGTTCTTGTCCACGCTTAAGATCGATCTCTATCCCGAAGAGGTTTACACTTTCACGCCCAAAGGCAAAGTCGTAGTCCTGCCACGGGACTCGTCGCCGATCGATTTTGCCTATTCCGTTCACACCGAAGTGGGTCACAGTTGTGTGGGCGCGAAAGTGAACGGCCGCATGGTGCCGCTGCGCTTCAAACTGCACAGCGGTGACATTGTCGAGATCCTCACCCAGGCCGGACATAAGCCCAGCCGCGATTGGCTGGCCATCGCCAAGTCGTCCCGCGCCCGCAACAAAATCAAGCACTGGCTCAACGTCCACCAGCGGGAGCGTGCCATCGAAATTGGCCGCAAACTGATCGAGAAAGAAGCGCGCAAGTATCGGGTATCGCTGAAGGACATCAAGGACGAAGAGTTGCAGAAGATCGCCTCCGACTATGGCGCGGGGCGTCCCGACGACCTGATGGCGGGCATTGGCTACGGCAAGTATTCGGCGCGGCAGATACTGGGACGCATGGCGCCGGCGGCCGGCACCCCTCTGGCGGATGAGGAACCGGAGAAGTCGAGCGGGCTCGCCAGCGTGGTGCGGCGAGTCTTCGGCGGCGACCAGAACAATAACGCCATCCGGGTAAAGGGGCACGGCGACCTGCTGGTTTACCGCGCTCGCTGTTGTAACCCCATTCGAGGTGAATCCATCGTCGGTTACGTAACTCGCGGCAAGGGCGTCGCGGTCCACGCCGTCAACTGTCCCAACGTGACCAACCTGCTGTATGAACCAGAACGCCGCATTGACGTGGAGTGGGCCCAGGATGACGGAACGCCCAGCGCCTATCCGGTCAAGCTCACCGTATTCTGCGACGACCGTTTTGGGATGCTAAAACAGATCACCGCCGTAATCAGCGATACCCAGACCAACATCCGAAACATCGAGGCGCGCACCAGCAACGGCCAGGCCAACGTTGACATCGTGCTCGACATCGCTGACTTGAAGCACCTGGAAAACATTGTCAACGGCGTTCGCAAGATTCCCGGTGTCCACGACGTCCAGAGACTGCAGAAGATCTAATCGTCGGTCATCAGGAAGAACCCAACTGGGAACTGGCAACTGCAAAACTGACTACTGGTTTTATCCTTGCAGGATTGCTTTTCCTGCCTCCGCAAGTTGACTCCAACCATATTCGTCTGCATTATTCTGACACTGATTCTGGAGGCTTCATGCGCGACGTGATTGCAACCAAAGAGGGACCGCAGGCGATCGGACCTTATTCCCAGGCCATCCGGGCGAACGGATTCGTTTTCGTCTCCGGGCAGGTGGCCATCGATCCGACAAACCAGCAGGTGATCAGCGGAGACGTGGCGGCGCAGACCGAGCGCGTGCTCAAGAACCTTTCCGCGATTCTCAGCGCGGCCGGGAGCGGGCTCAAGAAGGTTGTGCGCTCAACCGTCTTCCTGAAGAACATGGGCGAGTTCACGGCCATGAATGAAGTCTATGGGCGCTATTTTAATGTGGCGCCTCCCGCCCGCTCCACGGTGGAAGTGGCCCGTCTGCCCAAAGATGTTCTGGTGGAGATTGACGTCATCGCGCTGGCTTAGGAGTACTGCTGGAAAAGTCACGCAACGTTTCTTTTGCCTTTTCAGGGGCTAGGTCATTTGCCACTTCTAACCCAGGGCTTGCGCCCTGGGCTACATTCTTGCGCCGCTTCGCGGCTAGGCGCAAGACGCGCGACTGGTCACCAACCTTCCCCTCCATTTAGAATCCCTAGTCCCGCATTTCTCGAGACAGCAGGGAGCGCACCTTGATCCCACGCTACACCCGTCCCGACATGGGCCGCATCTGGAGCGACGAGAATCGCTTCCGCACCTGGCTGGCGGTCGAAGTCGCGGCCACGGAAACTCTGGCCGAAGCCGGCATGGTGCCGAAGGATGCTGCCCGCGCCATCCGCGAGCGGGCTGACTTCAGTCTGGACCGGATTGCCGAGATCGAAGCTGAAGTGCGCCACGATGTCATTGCCTTCACTACCGCCGTGGCCGAAATCGTTGGACCGCATGCCCGCTGGTTTCATTACGGGCTGACTTCGAACGACGTGGTCGATACTTCGCAGGCCCTGCTCATCCAGCAGGCCTCCGCGATTATCGCCGCCGATTTGGTAAAGCTTTCCGCTGTACTCGAGCGTCGCGCTTGGGAATTCAAAGACACTCCCATGATCGGCCGAACTCACGGCATTCATGCCGAACCCATCACGTTCGGTCTCAAGCTGGCCAACTGGTACTCCGAGACCCAGCGCAATATCGCGCGCTTTCGCAGCGCCGCGGAAGACATGCGAGTAGGAAAGTTTTCCGGAGCGGTGGGCACGTTTGCTCACCTCAACCCTGAACTGGAAGAGAGCATGTGCGAGCGTCTGGGATTGATGGCTGCTGCCATCTCATCCCAGGTGATCCAACGCGATCGTCATGCGGCGTATCTTGCCACCCTGGCTGTGATCGCCTGCACCCTGGACAAGATTGCCACCGAACTACGGCACTTGCAGCGCACCGAGGTGCGCGAAGTCGAGGAGTACTTCAGCGAAAAGCAGAAAGGCTCGTCCGCCATGCCCCACAAGCGCAACCCGGTCACCCTGGAGCAGATCAGCGGCTTGGCCCGGGTGGTGCGCTCGAACGCGCAGGCAGCGTTTGAAAATGTTGCCTTGTGGCATGAGCGCGACATCTCGCACTCGTCGGTCGAGCGCGTCATCATTCCCGATTCCACCACGCTTGTGGACTACATGCTGCAGAAGACCACCAACGTGCTCGACACCATGTTCGTTTACATCGAACGCATGAAAGCCAATCTGGAAAGTACGGGCGACCTGGTGTTCAGCGGACAGCTCTTGCTCGATCTGGTGGAGCACGGAGTCTCGCGCGAGGAAGCCTACCGCATGGTGCAGAGCCATGCCATGCGGGCCTGGAAAGAAGGGCGAAATTTTCGGGAACTGGTGCTGAACGACAAGAGCATCACCAGCCGGGTTCCGCGTGCCCAGATTGAGCAGGCATTCGATTTGAAGCGTCAGCTAAGGAACATTGATAAGATTTTCGCGCGGGTATTTGGTGGCGGACATAAGGAATCCGGGCAACAGGTTTCGGGCAAGCGAAAGAAAGCGCCGCGAGGTCGCGGGTGACGACAATCCCCGCCCAAGCGGAGCTCGGACGGGGCACCTGGCCGGCACGAGCGGGACGCTCGCGCCCACATGTACCTTACGTTCGCTTGGCCAGCGCTCCGTCCACCGATGCCGCACCCGGCCCGAGCATAACCAGCGCAATACACGCGGCCAGCATAATCAACGGATGCTCGTAACCTCCGGGCTTCATAAAACCATTCTTGAGGTGAACCAGGAGAATGGCCACGATCATGTCAAAACCATTCAAGGCGGCGGCCCAACGGGTGAGTAGTCCGATCACCAGCGCGATGCCTCCGAGAAACTCCACCAGGGTCACGATCGCTGACGACACGGCCGGCACCGGTACGCCGATGGCCCCGAACATCCCGGCCGTTCCGTGAAAGCCCATCTGAAACAGTTTCTGCCACCCGTGCGCCAGGAAAATGATACCGACTACAACCCGCAAAACCGTAATCCCCCACGACTGATTCGAAACCTGACTTGAACCGTTGCTCATGAGATTTTCTCCAGAACTGTTCTGTCTGTCTCTTTCGTTGCCAGCCCAGCACCAACTCCCGGAAAATACGCAGAGGGCCCATACGGCCCCCTGTGCTGACCCGAGCAGCTTACGCCTTCTCGACGGCGAAGCCCGCAGCCTTCCACTCTTCCAGCCCGCCCTCATAGGCGCGGACGTTTTCGCAGCCGAGCTTCACCAGCTTCTCCGCGGCCATGCGACTCTGCGGACACTTCGGGCCGCCGCAGTATACGACGATCTCAGCATTCTTGGGCAAATTCGTGGTTCGTACTTCGTTTCCGACCTTGTCCAAAGGCACGCGGCGTGAGCCCACGATGGTTTCTCCCTTGAACCATTCGTCAGTCAGGACGTTCCAGAACTGAGTGGGTCGCTGGTTGTCCAGAAGTTGGCGGACCTCCTGGGTTGAAATAGTTCTTACGAGTACTTCGGATGCGGTGGTGACGGTGCTCATCGGTAGTGCTCCTTATCTAGCCTATACGACAGATGTCGTTATAACGACAAAGTAGCAAAAATTTTATTTCGTCTGCTCCCTGGCGGATTCGAGAAGGCGGATCAACGTCTGCAACTGCTGCTCGCCCAAGGGACCCAGCATCTTCCGGTTAAACTCCTCGACGCGGCCGTCCAGGGCTCGCAAGAGCTCGAGTCCGGCCGGTGTAATGCGAGTGGTAATGACCCGGCGGTCCCGGCCTTCTCTACTCCGGACGACCAACCCCCGACGTTCCAGGCGGTCCACCAGGCGGGTGATGTCGGGATCACGGTTGATCATGCGCTCGGCAATCTCGCTACAGGCCCGTCCTTCGTCCCCAGCGCCGCGCAGGATGCGCAGGGCATTGTATTGGGTCGGAGACAGCCCATGCGCCTTCAGCATCTCGCTGAGGCGCCAGTGCAGACGGTCTGCAGTGCGCTGGAGGGCAACCAGAGCTTCGTCCTCCAGGCTGGTGAAGGGCTTGGTTTGCCGGATCTCGGCTTGAATACTCTTGCCCACCGGCTAAATATACTCGTTATAACGAATAATGTCAATCTCGTATGCCGCCGGGTGCCCCATGGCATCCTTAATCAACGCCAGTCGCATCCAATAATTAACTAACCGGTTAATCAACACCGGGCGAGAGGATTTTGTCCATGAAAAACATTTCGAAGGCGGTGACCTCGTTTCTTACAGTAGGAGTACTCAGCGTCGGCTTGGCGGCCCAGACCACCAGCGCCCGCTATGACAGCGACATCCAGACCCGCGTAACCCAGCACTTGGCGAAAAAGCAGGACTTCCGCAACCTGCGGGCGACCACCGAAGACGGCATTGTGACGCTCTCCGGTACCGTGGATCTTTACCAGCAGAAGCTGGACGCGGCCAAGAGAGTCCGCAACCTGGATCAAGTCCAGGGCGTTCGCAATCTGGTTGCAGTCAGCTCATCCGCACCCGATGCCGAAGTTGAAGCGAAACTCGAGCGCAAGTTGCACTACGACCGCTTAGGCTACGACAACCAGTTCAACTTTGTTGACGTCTCGGTGAAAGATGGTGTCGCCACCCTTAATGGCGAAACTTACAACGACGTAGGCCGCGACTCAGCCCTGGCGCTGGCGAACTACATGCCCGGCGTGAAGGACGTCGTGGACAACATCAAGGTCTCGCCGGTGTCGGGCTTCGACGACCGCATTCGGATCAGCGCGATGCGGGCCATCTATCGTGACCCGGTGCTGGGACGTTATGCCAGTGATCCTGCGCTGCCCATCCGCATTGTGGTGGACAATGGCAAGCTGAGCCTCTACGGCACGGTGGCCACGGCGATGGACAAGCAAATCGCCGGCATGCGAGCGAACCAGGTCTTCGGCGTATTCAGCGTGCAGAACAACCTGGAAGTAGTTAAGGGCTCGTAAGCGGATTGAAGTTGGATCGGAGGAAGGCGCGGCTTCGGCCCCGCCCTTTTTTTGCCGCGAATCTCCCTCTGTGTCCTCCGTGGTTATATGGTTTTGGGCTTTTGACCACGGAGGACACTGAGGACACGGAGCGGTCCACCGCGAGACCACTACAGCCGATTGATCAGCGAGGCCACATACCCGGCCCCAAACCCATTATCGATATTCACCACGCTCACATTCGACGCGCAGGAGTTCATCATCCCGAGAAGCGCTGCCAGGCCTTGGAACGCGGCCCCGTAGCCCACGCTGGTGGGCACGGCGATGACGGGAACGCCGACCAGGCCTCCGACCACGCTGGGCAGCGCCCCCTCCATCCCGGCGCATACGATAACCACACGGGCGCGCGTCAGGGACGCGCGATTCGCCATCAGTCGGTGAATTCCGGCGACTCCGACGTCGTAAAGGTGCTCAACATCGTTGCCCATCATTTCGGCGGTGATCACTGCTTCTTCCGCCACCGGAATGTCGCTGGTCCCGGCGGACACCACGGCGATGATTCCCTTGCCATACTTCTTCCGATCGCGGCGCAGAGTGATCGCGCGTGCCAGCGCCTGATATTCGGCCTTGGGCACTTTCTTCTTTACCGCGGCCAGTTGCTCCGCACTCACCCGCGTGGCCAGGATGTTGCCGCCGTGCTTGGCGAGACGGGAAAAGATGGACGCCATCTGGGCCGGAGTTTTGCCCGGACCGAAGATCACCTCGGGCATTCCATTACGCAGGGCACGATGGTGGTCGAGATTGGCGAATCCCATATCTTCGAAGGGAAGATGCCTCAGGCGGTCAACGGCGGCGTCGGGGGAAAGCTTGCCCCGCCGTACCTGGTCGAAGAGGTCGCGGATGGAGTCAGCGTTCAAGGAGGTATTCACGGTCAGCTAACGCCGGTCTAGATTAGCATTTGCTGGGATGGCGTGTGGGGCGGACACTCTTGTCCGCCGCCTTTGACGTTGACTTTAGGTACCGAAACCAGAATTCGAGGCTTTTGTCACCGGTAACGATATGGCAAAATAAAAAGCAACTTCAAAAGCGGCGGACAGGAGTTTCCGCCCCACACGGTCAGCGTAATGTAGCGCCGGCGCTACTCGTCGAGATCCAGGAGCCTTACTGACGCGGGCAACTTCTTGCCGTGGCCGCGAACTTTGGCGGCGATTTCCCGATACACTTCTTTGGCTTTGCCCGGCTCTTCCAGATGGATCAGAAACCACCTGCGCAGCATGCCGCGTGCGACCCGTCCCTTGAGATAGGCGTCGTACAAAGCATTGCCCAGCATGTAGCCCAGCAGTTGGGAACTGGCTTCGGTTTTCTTGCCTTCGGATTCCGGAGCTTCTTCCTGTAATTCGCGGCTTCCGGCATCTTCGGCCTCGGGGCGCGCCGGATACAACACTCGCGAGCCAAAGTATCCCAGGGCGTATTCCATGGTCTGAGCGTAAAAATGAGTCGTATTGCCCCCAGTTTCCGCGCCGCCTTCCCACAACGGTAAACCGCGGCAGGCATGATGCAGGAAACGTGTGGCTTCTTCAGCGGCATACATCATCTTGAACTCGCGCACGTAGAAGGCATTGACCTGCGGCAGGTAAACGCTGCCTCGCTCCTCCACGTGGCGCACCATGGCTTCGGTCTGGTCCGCGGCGGCATGGTGGCGGGAGAGCAGGTGGCGCAAACGCGCGTCGGAAGCACGGCAATAGACTTCCGGCATCAGGTCCACCAGAAACTTCGGCTGCCTGCCGTTGTGCGAAGAATAGCGATCGATATCGAGAAAGCGCAGCAGGCTGTCAATCAGGTTGTAGATGGTGGGCGCAAGGTCGGGACCTTCCTCGTCGGTCCGTCCCCAGCGGCTGAGGTGGAGGCGGTAATGCTCGTATTTCTCCAGGGGCGTGGAATTGAATGCGCAGACCACGTCATGGTCCACACGGACCGCTTCCACCCGTTCCTGGGGTTCGCCAGCGGCGCGCCAGTAGAGCGCATCCACGTTTTGCAGAACAGTGACGACCCGCTCTTCCGGCAATTTCTCGCGCAGCACCCTGGGAAGATGCCCGGGCGCGAGGTGCGACTCGCCAAACAGCACCAGCATGACGGCATGGGGATGGCGTTGCCGGATTTCGGCCAACTTGTGGACGGCATGGCGATCGCGCGCACCGATCTTGCGCAGGTCTTCCCGAGGCATGCAGTCGAGTCCATAGATGGCGTCGGCGTGCTCGCGTGCGGTCACCAGCAATTCATAGAACGGCGCCCAGTCATAGCCCCAGTCGAGGTCGAAGCGGATGCGCTGCCGCAATTCTTCGGCGTCAATCTCGCGCCGCCACCATTCATCGAGGATGTGCTGGTCGCGGGAGAAAATGGTCTCCAGTCCCAGCACTACGGGACGGTCCCCCGGCTGGGCGCGTTCTTCCAGCAGCGTAGCGGCAAAACGTTGTGCCGTCGGCAGCGCATGGTAGTCGCCGATAAGCACGATGTCCCCACAGCGTACGTCTGCGCTCAGTTGTTGCCGGTCGATAACCGATTCGTAGGAGCGGAAGGCCTGGCTGAAATCCTGTAGATATTTGCGGCGGCCGTTGGGATCGTTGATCCGGATCTCGCGCTCCACCCCTGCCAGCGCGTGCAACTGCGCCTCACTGCGCCGCAGCCGCAAACTGGAGGTGGATGCCATGTTATTTTCGCCCCTTCGGGGCTTACTCGACTTCTGTTGCTACCCAGGGCTTACGCCCTGGGCTGCATTCTTACGCCTCTACGCAGCTCTTAGTGCGCTGCCTTGACTTACTCTCTGTGCGCTCCCTATGCTCAAATCTCGCGTTGGAGCCCAAACTTGCCCGCTCACCCGCCGCAGAACTTGACCGTCGCCACCACCGGAGCCAGCGGATCGCTGTTCCTTAAGCATTTTCTGCTGGCGGTTGAACGCGACTCGCGCGTCCAGACGGTCAACTTCATCGCCTCCGACAGCGCTCTACGCGTGATGGCCGAAGAGCTCGGGCTGCGCGGCCGAAGCAACCTTGTCGGACAGATCCTGGGCCGCAAGTCGTCGCGCAAAATCCAGCAGCAAGCTAATGCCGATATCGGCGCCAACATCGCCAGCGGCTCCTATCCCGCCGACGCCATGGTCGTAATCCCGTGCAGCATGGGCACGTTGGCCCGCATCGCCGACGGCATCGCATCCCAACTGATCGAGCGCGCCGCCGACGTCTGCCTGAAAGAGCAGCGTCCCCTGGTGCTCTGTGTGCGCGAGACGCCGCTCAACAAAATCCATATTCGAAACATGTACCGGGCCGCCGACGCCGGCGCCACCGTGTACCCGCTTATCCCTGCGTTCTACTTCCGGCCGGCCAGCTTAGATGCCATGGCCCGCGAATTCGCCTACCGCGTGCTCGCGCACATCGGCTTGTCTCAGCCCGACGCGTATCGCTGGAAGGGCTGACCTATTCGGCTCATACCGATATCCGGTTACCGGGGTTGTTACTACAAGTGTAGGAAGGCGGGGGAGAAGCAGGTAGATTCCTGTGGGCCATGGCCCGCGGGAAAGTTTAGACTTCAAGCGCGTTTTTCAAAGTAGTTCGATTGGCCGGGAAGGGGTGGTTTCGCCAGGGTTGGTGTGGCGCGGGTGCCCTCGCCCGCGAGGGTCGAGCTTAACGTCAAAGGCCGCGGGCGGGGGCGCCCGCGCCACCCGTTTTCGGGTCTACACTAGGAGAACAAATGTTTCACAAACGCAGTGTGATTCTGGTTGTGTTGGTTACTGGTCTTTTGATTTCTGCTGCTCTCGCGCACGCGGCCGGCCCCAGCTTTTCGCTTTCGTTTCCTAAGACCCGCAGCGAGAAAGCGCTCGATGGACGCATCCTTCTTTTGCTTTCGAACGACCCTTCCGCCGAACCGCGGATGCAGATTGACGATTCCGTGCGCACCCAGATGATCTTTGGAACGGATGTTGACGGCATGCAGCCCGGCCAAGCTGCCATGGTAGACGATTCCGCCAACGGCTATCCCATCCGCAGCCTGCGCGATGTGCCGCCGGGAGAGTACTACGTGCAAGCCGTGCTGCATCGCTACGAAACCTTCCATCGCTCCGATGGCCACACGGTGAAGCTGCCCATGGACCGCGGCGAAGGGCAGCATTGGAACATTGCGCCCGGCAATCTCTACTCCACTCCGCGCAAGATCACGCTGGGGTCTTCGGCTGGACCTGTTTCAATCGTGCTCGATCAGGAGATCCCGCCGATTCCGCCGCCGCAGGACACGAAATACATCCGCCACATCAAGATTCAAAGCGCGTTGCTCACCAAATTCTGGGGCCGTCCCATGTATCTGAGCGCCAACGTGCTGGTGCCCGAGGGATTTGATGCGCATCCCAACGTTCATTTTCCCGTCATCATCAGCGAGGACCACTTCAATGCCGACTTCACTGGCTTTCGCACCGAGCCGCCCGATCCCAACCTGAAGCCTGACTACAGCGAGCGCTTCCACATTTCCGGCTACAACCGCATTCAGCAGGAGGAGGCTCACAAGCTCTATCAACAGTGGATCGCACCTGGGTTCCCCCGCGTTGTCATCGCGGAAATCAATCATGCCAACCCTTACTACGACGATTCCTACGCGGTGAACTCGGCTAACCTTGGTCCCTACGGAGACGCCATCGAGACCGAGCTTATTCCCGCCATCGAGAAACAGTTCCGCGGCATTGGACAAGGCTGGGCGCGCTTCGCCTACGGCGGTTCCACCGGCGGCTGGGAATCGCTGGCGGTGCAAGTGTTTTATCCTGACCACTACAACGGCGTGTTCGTCGCCTGTCCCGATCCCGTCGATTTTCGCGCCTATACCACAATCAACATTTATAGCGACCCGAACGCTTTCTACATGATGGGCCCGCACACCAAAGTCGCGCAGCCCGCCATGCGCGACTATCTCGGACGCACCCTGGGCACGATACAGGGCATGAACCAGTACGAACTGGCGCTCGGCTCGCACGCCCGTTCGGCAGAACAATTCGACATCTGGCAGGCGGTGTACGGCCCGGTGGGCGACGATGGTTATCCCAAGCAGATTTTCAACAAGGAAACGGGAGAGATCGATCGCAGCGTCGCCGCATACTGGAAGGAACATTACGATCTGAGCGCCATCCTGCAGCGCGACTGGGCCACGCTCGGCCCGAAGCTACAGGGCAAGCTCCACATCTACGTGGGCTCGGCCGACACTTATTTTCTGAACGACGCGGTTTATTACCTGGAAGATTTCCTGAAATCCACCAAGAACCCGCCTTACGACGGGGAAGTCAAGTACGGCGATCGCGCGGAGCACTGCTGGAATGGCGATCCCAATCTTCCCAACTATCTTTCGCGGCTGCACTACAACACCATGTACCTGCCCAAGATTCTGGAGCGGATGGAAAAGGCCGCTCCGGCCGGAGCCGACCTGAAGGCGTGGCGTTACTGAAAGGAACCCAATTCTTAATCCCCCCTACACTTTCGTGCCGGTTGACGTGCACAAGCCTTCCGTACTAATGTGCAATTACACCGGAAAGGAGGTGGTCTGATGACAAGTTCTGATTTATGTGGGAGTAGCAAAAGACCAGGTGAGGTGGCTGTGACTTAGAGCGGTCGCTCTAAGAACCATCGCACGACTACCGGTGATTTAGGGTTGCATTCCGCCCGGCCGTCAGGTCGCGCCGGGACCCGGAGTTTGCCGAAGGGGTCATACTTTAGAGTGACCACCTCTTGGTCAATCCCAAACAGTGCACCGGGCGGCCCGCGCATGAAAAATGCGCGGGCCGTTCTATTTGTGGGCAGGGAAGTACGTCCGACGCCCGAGGTCCGACCCACTTCGCTCCCCCGATCCAGGAGAGGTAACTGGGTCGGTCGTGAACCATGAGGAATGAGTACACGGCGAAAGCGAGGTGAGGACAGCAACCTCGGTGACCTACGTCCGCTCGGTGCAGGAAAGGCACAATTTGTCTCGAGCCCGCTTGACCACAAACGCCCAGAAAGCAGGCGTCGATGATCAGCATCCTAGGCATCGGGATTGTGACCGCTCTGGCGCTAGTCGCCATACTGGCGAGGAAATATGCGACCAAGCCCAAAAAGGCGCAAAAGTGGGAAAAAGCACAAATAATGAAGCAGTTGCTGGCATTGTCTGAGCACGAAGCTGGCGCTTCGGCAGTCGCGCCCTCACGATCCCGAACGCCGCTTGCAAAACCAGCGATGCGACCTGCGAAGTTTCCGGTCAAGCCGACAAGGACCTCTCAGCCAATTCGTTCCAGCAAAGCGCGATGATGCCGGAGATACGCACCGGCAACCCCGAAATCGTGGACGCGGGCGACTCGCCCCCACGAGGTTTTCGTAGCGCCGCCGTCCCGGCGGCTGTCGTGGGGGCGTCCTGCCCCCACCGGCCGAGGGCAAGATGCCCTCGGGACAGCCGGCGAGACGCCGGCGCTTACAAGTTTCGGGGCGTGCTACTGAGGTCCGGCCCAGTGACGCATCACGTAGTATTCGTTGACCGGATGATCGTCCTGAAGGGCAGGAGCTCTGGGAGCCCGGGCAATCAGTTCGTCGAGTGAAATCTCGTTCTTGAGCACATCGGCAAACTGATGTTCCGGCGTTGTCTCTGGCCCCCATTCCAGCAGATCGCTCGCAGCCTTGGCGGGTAAACGCTGGGCCAGTTCTGCTGCCGCCGGGTTAGGCAGGGGAGTGTCACTGGCGAGGAAGTGGTAGCCCCAACCTTCCACCGAATGAAATACACGTACGTAGGGGAAAGACTCTTTCAAGGCCCGTGCCACCGAGGCCCGAACCACGACATCACCCCCGGGCAGCCACTGCTGCAGAATGCCTCCGGGGCGCAATCGCCGGCTGATGATGGCGTAAAACTCTTTTGAGTACAGCAGGCTCGAACCCGCGGCCTGTACCGGGGGCGGCGGATCAATCGTAATTACGTCATATTGTGCAGGCGTGCGTTCGAGGTAGCGCCGGCCATCGTCAATGACCACGTGAGACAGGGGCGAACGCAGCAGTTCAGGACCATCGGCGTGGAAATACCCAAGCACACGTGGAACACTCGGCACCAACTCCACTGCGGTTACCGGAATGTCCCATGACAGCAGGGAACGGTAGGTGGTGCCCATGCCAAAACAAACCACCAAAGCGCTTTTCGGGGGACGATCGAGAAAGGCCAACGGCAGGTGCGCCATGAACTTGGTGACGGGAGTGAGTCCGGTAATTCCCACTCCGTTCACCAGCAGGTATTTGTTCCTGCCCTCTCCCATGGCGACAATGGTCGCTGTATTGTCGCGGAGAACCTGGCTGGGTCCGAATTGATCCTCGTAACTCTTCTGGGTTAACAGGAGCGCGAGAGCGGACAGCACCACGGCGTAAGAAACGCCGGCCTGCCAGTCGAAGCGAAGGCTACGCTTCTCTGAGGACCCACGCGGACGGACAGCCATCCGGAGCCAAGGCAACGAGAAGACGAACAACACCCAGCGTTCACTCATCAGAGGCAGAAGCAGGAAGCCGGACAGAAGCGGGCCCAGGATGCAACCGAGAACGTTCACGGCATAAGCTTTTCCTGCCTTGCCCGGATCTCCGCCCGACCAGCGATCCACTAGCAGGGGAGTAAGGAATCCCAGGACGCCGGAAAATGGAGCGATGCCCACGAACAGGCGCAACGAGCGGGAGACGTGGATGCCGGGATTGGCCGCGAGCAGCGGCAGGAGCGCAAACAATCCCAGCAAGACCCAGATCAAATGTCCTTCGTGTCGATTCGTTCGGCTCCACAGCCTGTAGATCTGCAGCCCAATAAAAGTTGAGACCAGGTAGGTTGCCAGGATGGAAGCGAAGGCGTAGACCACGGTGCCGACATAGGGAGTGAACTGGCGGATCCAGACCACTTCCATGCCTATGCTGGTCAGCCCAGTGAGAAAGAGCAGAACCAGAGGCCGGCTGGTCCCGCTGGAGATGTGGCCCGCCGCGCCGCCCGCCACAGCCGCGGCTTTCGGTGGGCTGGTTGGCTCCGACTCCATCCCGTCCAAACTCAACAACATCGCGGACAACGCAAGAAGGCTGTTGCACGCCGCACCGATTTTTAAGGTGTCGCGGAAGCCGTAGAGTTCAATCAGCAGCAGGGGAACGGCTGCGCCGATTAACGCGCCCAGGATGTTGGCCAGGTAGAGATAACTGAAGGATCGCTCCGATCGCTCCGCCTCTCGTCGCCGGATCGCGAGCATGGCCACCGGTATGGTGGCTCCCATGCACGCGCACCATGGAACCAGAGTGAGAGCGATCCAGGTACCGGAGCCGAGGTAGTAGGCCCACGAAGAGGATGCTCCTGTCCATTCCAACAGTCTTCGTCCCCACAACAACTGGTATGGGACCAGCAATGCCGAGATGCCAATCAATAATTCCGCCAGCGCGTAGAAGCGAAGCGCGGGAACGGTGACCCGGTTTTCACACTTCCGGATGAGGCGCCCACTTCCCCAGGAACCCAGGCCCAGCCCCGCCATGAAAACGGAGATCACGATCGAGGCGAGCGCGCTGGTGACTCCAAACTGGGCCACGGCCAGGCGCAGCCAGACGATTTCGTAGAGGATGCTGCAGAATCCCGAGACCAGAAAGAATATGAAGAACCAGACCATGAGAGAGTCTTTCGCACGCACTTCAAGGCCAGCATGCAGCGGCCGGCCCCTCTAACTTCTTTGAAAACCAAGCTGTACCACTTCAGCCGTGTCCTCGGCTAAGCCAAGTTGGCCAGCTTCGGCCGGAGTAAACCAGCGCACTTCATCGGCATCGTCTGCCGCCTGCGCCTCCCCTGCCACCGGGCGGCAAAGAAAATCGATTAGCACAAAGTGATACAGAATCCGGCCAGCGTCGTCACGGAGTATGCGGTCATAGACGCCCAGCAGTTCGGTTGGTTCCACCGTCAGGCAGGTTTCCTCCCGGGCTTCGCGGACCGCTGCTTCGCGTACGGTCTCTCCCAGTTCAAGCACGCCCCCCGGGATCGACCACTCTCCGGCCAGCGGAGGGCGTCCGCGCTTGACCAGAAGAACCCGGCCATCCTCCACGATGATTGCGCCTGCGCCGATGACTGGGGAGTCGGGATACTCTCGCTTCATGGATGGTTGGCCTGTGCAAAACTACGCGACGACGTGCTGCCCATCTTACAGAAGCAGCCGGGCTTTGTAGACTCGATCAGGCCTGGCGCTGGCGGCTAAGACAGCGACAGGTAGGGACAGCCGCCCTCGGCTGTCCGGGTGAACAAGGCTTCGCCGAGGAAGATTTCGGATTTGAAGACTCCGGGGCTTCGCTCCGCCGAACAGCCAGGGCGGCTGTCCCCACGTCGTCTGTGGGGATTCCCGGCAAGAGCTAGAATGATCCGGTGTCACTGGACGAATACAAACGCAAACGTCGCTTTGAAGCCACTCCCGAGCCGCCTCCCAAGCTGGAGAAGAAGTCCAGGCATCGCTTCGTAGTGCAAAAGCACCGCGCTACGCGGCTGCACTACGATTTCCGTCTGGAGATGGAAGGCGTGCTCAAGTCCTGGGCCGTGCCCAAGGGCCCTTCCCTCGATCCCGCCGACAAGCGCCTGGCCATGCAGGTGGAAGATCATCCCGTATCGTACTTCGACTTCGAAGGCACCATTCCTGAAGGCAATTATGGAGCGGGCACGGTGATGGTCTGGGATGTAGGCACGTGGGAACCGCTGTCGCCCGAACCGGTCAACGGAAAATTCGTCCCCGGGACCGACGCCGAAGTCTCGGCCATGCTGAAGAAGGGCGATTTAAAAATCCGGCTGCATGGTAAG
This sequence comes from Terriglobia bacterium, assembly GCA_963779255.1. GTDB lineage: Bacteria > Acidobacteriota > Terriglobia > Terriglobales > Acidobacteriaceae > JAIQFF01. The sequence continues at coordinate 75,804 of CAVZXU010000002.1, forward strand.
AAGCTGAATGGTGATTTCGCGCTGATTCGCATGCGCTCGCGCCGTCCGGGCACCAAGGGCACGGAGTGGCTGTTGATCAAGAAACAGGATGACGCCGTGGTGAAGGGCTTCGACATCGATCAGTACGACGAATCGGCGCTCACCGGCCGCACCATGGCCGAGATCGCGGGCGACCAGGGCTCGGCGCAGTGGACCAGCAGCCGTCCAGCCTCGCGTGGAGCCGTGAAGGCGCCGTGGCTAGCAGACGCGATCGCCAAGTTTGATAAGAAGAAGAAAAAACTAACGATGGAGGACACTGAGGACACTGAGAAACGCATCGTAAAAAAAAAAGAAAAAGATAAGGCAGTAGTAGGTGGTTCAGCCACTCCCGCAGCCGCCCCAAACGAGCGGACCAGTAAGGCTTCCTCGGTGTCCTCCGTGGTTAAAGATTTAGCGGGCGCAGTCAAACGTCCTATGCCCACCGCGATCCACCCTATGTTGGCAACTTCCATTGATGACCCTTTTGACGATCCCGAATGGCTGTTCGAGATCAAGTGGGACGGTTACCGCGCGATTGCGTTTATCGCCAAAGGCCAGGTTCGCCTGGTATCGCGCAATCAGAACGACCTGACGGCGCAATTTTCCGAGCTGCATAATATCCCCGGTTGTATCAAGGCGGAGACCGCCATTCTTGACGGCGAGATAGCCGCGCTCGACGAGCAGGGGCGCTCGTCGTTCAGTCTGATGCAGCAGCGCACGGGAATTCGTCAGGGCGGCCGGCGCACTGGTTCGCGCCAGGACATGCCCGTGCTGTACTACGTCTTCGATCTGCTCTACCTGGACGGATACGATCTGCGGCGAGTTTCGCTGGAACAGCGCAAAGACGTGCTGGCGCAGATCACCGGCGCGAGTGGTTCGGTGCGCTACTCCGATCATTTTTCCCAGGGTAAGGCGCTGTTCGCTGTGGCTAAACAGAAAGGTCTGGAAGGCATTCTGGCCAAACGCCGGAGCAGTGTGTACGAGGAGCGCCGCAGTCGCGAGTGGCTGAAGATCAAAATCACCCAGACTGTGGATTGCGTCATCGGCGGTTATACCGATCCCGAGGGCAGCCGTGCATACTTCGGCTCAATCGTGCTCGGCCTCTACAATAAGACCGGCGAGCTCATTCACGTGGGCCAGGCCGGCACTGGATTCGACCAGGCCATGCTCAAGGAGATCTGGCAAGTGCTCAAGAAACGGGAGACCAAGAACAGTCCCTTCCCCCACGGAGTGGAAGCGTTGCGGAAAGTGCACTGGGTCAAGCCTGAGCTGGTGGCGGAGATCAAGTTCTCCGAGTGGACTCATGAGACTGCCGACGGTGGGATGAAGTTGCGCGCTCCCGTTTTTCTCAGGCTACGGGAAGACAAAGATCCCAAGGAGTGTGTTTGCAGCAGTAGAGATTAGCTGTGGCTGGTTTCTAGTTTCAAACCCGAAGAGCCGAAGACTAGCCCTGCCACCGGTTTGAACCGGATTGAATAATCTGTGACTTTCGGCAAAGTCAGCGATATCGTTCGAGAGAGCGCGACCGCAGGTAAAACCCTGTTTCCATTCGTGCGTATGCCGCAAGGTCAGCATGGTTCCAGGAAGGCGATTGTACATTGGCGAGGCTTTCTGAAGTTCTCCCCTAGATCAGAATCCACAAACGGCCAGCCTGGGCGGACGTGCTCAGAAGGGTGGGTAGAGAGATGACAGGAAAACACGAGGGCGAAAGATGGGAAGGCAGCCGGAGAGAGCTCCAGGGTTTGCCGGTGATCCGACGGAACGTGGCCGGGATCGATCTGGGGAGCGAGCGCCACTGGGTATGCGCTCCGACCGTGGATGGGAGCGGTCGAGAAATCGCCAGCTTCGGGGCGACGACGCCGGAATTGATTCGTATGGCGGAGTGGCTGAAAGCGCGACAGGTAGAGTCGGTGGCGATGGAAAGCACAGGAGTTTATTGGATTGCTCCGCACGAGGTGTTGGAAGGGCAAGGTTTGCAGGTGCTGCTGGTGGATACACGACAGCTGGCGCGGGTGCCCGGGCGCGACAAAAAGACGGACCCGACGGATTGCGAGTGGATTCAGCGGCTGCACAGTTGCGGATTGCTGCGGGGTTCGTTCCGACCGGAGGAAGCGGTCTGCATGCTGCGGACGCTGGTGCGGGATAAGGCGAACCTGGTGGCGGAGTGTGGGGACTGGTTGCGGAGGATGCAGAAGAGCCTGGACCAGATGAACGTGCGCGTGCACCGGGCGGTTTCCGACATCGATGGGGCGACGGGGATGGCGATTCTGCGCGCCATCGCCGGAGGAGAGCGGGATGCCTAGAAGCTGGCGAAGCTGCGCGACCCGCGCTGTAGCAAAACCGAGCAAGAGATTGCCGAACAATTGAGCGGGCATTGGCGGGAGGATCACTTGTTCAGCTTGCAGCAGGCGCTGAAGATGTACGACGCAGTACAGGAGCGAATCGCCGCCTATGAGAAGGAGATCCTGCGGAAGCTGGGGGAGATGGAACGAGAAGAGCAGCGGGGACAAACGGCACCGCCGCTGCAGAATGCCAACAAGGCAAGATGATCAAAAAGCGCGGGCAGGAGCCGATGCGGCAAGCGTTGTACCGAATGAGCGGCGTCGACGCAACCCACATCGATGCTATCGGAGTGGAAACACTCGAAGTGGTACTCAGCGAATACGGCCCCGATTTGAGCCGCTTCCCACGGAGAAGCAGTTCGTCTCCCACGTACCTTAGCGCCGCATGTGCCCACCAGCGGGGGCAAGCCGCTGAGGAAGAGAAAGCGGAACAGCGCGAGTACCCGTGTGGCAGCTGCTTTGCGCATGGCGGCGCTTTCCCTGCGCCACAGCCAGACCGCGCTGGGAGCGTACTATCGCAAGATGGCGCAACGGCTGGGCGGGGACATTGCGGTGTTCGCCACCGCGCGGAAGTTGGCCACGCTGATTTACCGGCTACTGCGATGCGGCCAGCCCTATGTGGACGAAGGGGCAAAGGCCTACGAAGCCCGCTATCACCAGCAGCGCATCGGACGCTTGGCGGCCACAGCCAAACAACTGGGCTATCAGCTGGCCCCCATAAATACTTGAGACCCCATAAAAAGGAGGAGAAGTCACAGATAGAAACTGGAAACCGGAAACTCACTTGATATCCTTCATCGCCAGCATCGATCCGTAGTCCCTGCCTGAAGGCTCCACAGCACGGGCCACAATTCCGGCAAAGGCATCGCGGAACTCCGGATACTTCGCCACCAGCGCCTTCATCACTGCGGTGTTGTCCTGAAAAGCCTTTCCGCTGTCGGAGACATCCGGGGACTGGTATCTCACCACAAGGTCGAAGTCGTGGCCCACCGGGACCGGAAACAGATCAGTGATTTTGTAGGTTTTGCCGCCTGCAGTCAGATCGAGGGGAGGCAGGTCGGCCGGCTTCTGCGCCTGCATCTCGTCATACAGCTTGTCGGTGGTAGCGGTGGCCATGAACGGAACCGGAACGAGCAGTTCTCGGGCCTCGCCAAAGTAAAACCAGGCATTGTGGAGCTGGCCCTTGCCCTTGAATTCGCGGGCGCGGCTGGCGAACCGGTTGCCGTCATGTCCCGAAATCTGGGCGGGCTTGGAGTAAAATCCGCCCAACTTCCAATCGTTCCCCTGCTGCTGCAAAACGAAAGACACGGTATAGGCGCCCTGAGGGGAGGCCGCATCCAGAGTAACGATGCCGTAATTGCCCGGCGGCAGATTGGGAATCACGAAAACCGCGCTGTCTCGAGTCTGTCCCTGGGCCCCGAAAACGCCGCACAGGAATTCGGCACGTTGCAGCGGCGCAGTTCCCTCGGCCTTGAGCAAAAACGGCGGACGCGGCGCCGGTTGCACTCCGGTCAGGTTGGGCTGGTTCTCTTTGACGGCGCTTTCGATGCCGGAAAAATCCGATGCCAGGCTGGTGATCGCATTCTGCCGCAGCGACGCCGAGTCTCCCCGCGCCGCCATATCGTAGAAGCGCCGGGCAGTCGCGGCCAGTGCCGAAGCGGTGGCCGGATCCATGTCGCTCACCGTCTGGCAGGTCTGGGCGCGAGCCATCACTGCCGGCGAAAAAATCAATAGCGCCGCCAGCCATTTCGCGATGTTTCCTGGATAGCCGATATTCCACCTCGGGACCCTATCAGTCAGAATAATATGAGTCACAACAATCTTAAACTGTCGGAGACGGCCCTCGATACCCTGTTTTGCGGCGGCCGCGATTGCGTCGAAGTGCGCCGTGTGCTACCGTCGCCCCTGTTCCCCATTTCCACGCAAGGGAGACGCTCATGGTCTTAGCCTTCCTGGGCATTCTGGTTGTCATCGTCATCCTGTTGGTTGGGATGTACAACAGCCTCGTCCAGTTGCGTGTCCGCTGCGACAACGCCTGGTCGGACATTGACGTGCAACTGAAGCGTCGCCACGACCTGATCCCCAATCTGGTCGAGACGGTAAAGGGCTACGCCGCCCACGAAAAGGGCACATTCGAGAACATCGCGAAGTTCCGCTCCCAGGCCATGCAAGCCACCACTCCGGGTGACAAGGCCCAGGCTGAAAACCAGCTGAGTGGAGCGCTGAAAAGCCTGTTCGCGGTGGCAGAAAATTATCCTGCGCTGAAGGCTTCAGAGGAGTTCACCCAGCTGCAGGGCTCGCTCAGCCAGACGGAAGACACGATTCAGAATGCGCGCCGCTATTACAACGCTGTGGTGCGCGACCTGAATACGAAGATTCAGTCCTTTCCGACGAACATCCTTGCCGGAATGTTCGGTTTCCAGCAGCGGCAGTTCTTTGAAGTGGCCGCGGCCGATCGCGAGCCGGTGGCGGTGAAGTTCTAAGGGGGCAATCTGCGGGCTTTCAGTCGCGAAGCGGCGCAAGAATGCAGCCCACGGCGTGAGCCGTGGGTTCCGGGTGGAGGGATGCGCCAGCCCCTACAGGGCGAAAGAGTGGTTTGCGAGACCGCCGGCTAGGAGTTGTCGATTCTGAACGATTCTTTCGCCCCTCTGGGGCTCGATCTCCGCCGGCTGCTTACCCACGGCTTGCGCCGTGGGCTGCATTCTTGCGCCGCTCCGCGGCTTAAGGCAAGAGCCTTACGATCCAAACTCCTGGTACTGGTTTGCTTTGCTTTCCTGACCGCCCCGCTCCTTGCCCAGAGCTGGCGGATCGCCGACTTCCACGACATCGTCCTGGTCAGCGAAGACGGCACCGCCCTGGTCAAAGAACGCATCAGCCTGGTCTTCATCGGCCAATGGCACGGCATCCACCGCACCATTCCCGTCGAGTATCCGGGCCCGCGAGGCACCAATTACACACTGTTTCTTGATGTCACATCTGTCACCGACGGCTCTGGCCAGAAGCTGAAGTACGACGCCAAAACTTCCAGCGGGTACCGCGACCTGAAAATCTACATCCCCGACGCGGTGGACACTACGCGCACAGTGGAGATCAGCTACATCGTCCGCAACGGCATCCGCTATTTTGAGGACCACGACGAGTTTTACTGGAACGTTACGGGCAACGACTGGCCGGTGCCTATTGATCACGCCGAGGCCCATGTTTATTTACCCAAGCCGGCGGCGGGACGGCTGCGGGCGCAGGCGTTCACCGGAGTTTATGGTTCGGCCCAGCGCGACGCCACATCCGAAGTCAATGGTGCCGACGTTGCCTTCGAGACCACCAACCCACTGCCCATGCGCGGCGGAATGACGGTTGATATTTTCATTCCCAAGGGGATTCTCAAGGAGCCGGGTGCGATCACCCGCGCCTTCTGGTTTCTGGGCAGCAACCCTATCGTGTTCTTGCCCTTGGTTGCCTTCGCCGTGATGTACGCGCTGTGGTGGTACAAGGGTCGCGACCCCGATCCCGGACGTTCGGTCGCGCCCATGTACGAACCTCCGCCCGGCATGTCTCCCGCCGAAGCCGGCACGCTGATAGATGACACCATCCATCCCCGCGACATTACGTCCACAATCGTGGACCTTGCAGTGCGTGGCTACATAAAGATTGAAGAGACCGTGGACACGGCTCTGCTGGTCTTCCACTCCAAGGACTACATCTTTCACCTGGTCAAGCCCCCGACCGAATGGCAGGGGCTGGCGCCCCACGAGCGTGTGATGCTGGATATCATTTTCGCAGACGGGCAGCAGACGCGGCTGTCCAGCCTGAAAAATCGCTTCTACACCACGATTCCAGTCATACAGCAGGACATTAAGGCGGCGCTGAAGAACAAAGGCATGTACCTGCTCGATCCTGATTCGGCGAACGCCTACAGCATCGGAGCGGCCCTATTGATTGTCGCCCCGTTTCTCATTGTGCAGTTCAGCGGTTACAAACCAGTATTCAATTCGGTAGTTCTTCTCATCGCCTGCGGTATCGTCTCGGCCATCATCTGGTGGTTGTTCGCGCGCGAAATGTCGGCGAAAACGGTCCAGGGAGCGCGCACTCGTATTGCGGTGCTGGGATTCCAGGAGTTCATGGATCGCGTGGACGCCGACCGCCTGAAGCGTATGCCGCCGGATACTTTTGAAAAATACTTGCCTTACGCGATGGCGCTCGGAGTGGAGCATCACTGGGCGCAGGCCTTTGCCGGAATCGTCCAGAACCCGCCCAACTGGTATGTGTCGCCCAATGGCATGACCGGTTTCAATCCCATATTTTTCTCGAGCTCGATGCATAGCATGGCGTCCGACATGCATCAGGTATTCGTCTCCGCGCCTCGGTCAAGTTCCAGCGGCTCAGGGTTTGGCGGCGGCGGTGGAGGCGGTTTCTCGGGAGGCGGCTTTGGTGGCGGCGGTGGAAGCGCGTTTTGAGAGGTTCCCCCGTCGGATTGAAACGCTGCTTCCGCGATCATCTCCAGTGAAACAGGCGTTAGCGGTCAACAGGACGAGAACAGCGAGGAAATATCCCGGAGATGGATTCACAGATATTGGTTGCCATCCCGCGCAGGAAGTTTGCTTGGTGATCAGGGTAGGCGACTTGGGTCGAACGGGGGCGGATTGGCACCTCGTACCAGGTCGAGCTTCGGGCAGTTTCAGCCGATGACGCACAATCAGGAACCCCCGATTGTGAGTCCCGCGTCTCGGGGGGAACCTAGTTCTTACCCTTTCTGTCGCGTTATCAGGCTGTTCCGAGGGGTATCATCCATGATATAACCGCGCAAGCAGATGGTTGTGGCACCATTCAGGAGATCCGGCATGGGGCTGGGTTTCGCAGCTGGAAATGGGCAGGAGCGAGGAGGTCTTGTGTCCGACGCGCGCACGGGGAAGCGGTTTCCCCTGGAATTGCCGATTAAGATTCACAAATCAGAAGAAGGCGGCGAGCACAGCGGCGTCACAGGAAATCTGAGCGCTGCCGGGGTGTACATCAAGGCTGACGCTGCGCTGGAGATGGGCTCGACCGTCGAATTCGAGATCACACTACCGCCAGAAATGACGGGGGCCAAAGAAGGTGTAGTCATCCAATGCCGGGGGCGCGTGGTGCGCACCGACGAACCCGCCGGCGGTCCCACGGAGGCGCGCGGTGTGGCCTGCGTGATTGACTCCTACGATTTCATTCGCCACTAAAGGCGAGGAGCTGACAGAGATGCTGAAATTGATTCTGGCCGACAATCAAGCCATCTTCCGGGCAGGCATCGCCAAAGTGCTGGCGGTTGAGGATGAAATGCGCATCGTGGCGCAGGCGCAAACCCAGGAGCAGATGTTCATGGCCCTGGACAAATTTCGCGCTGCAGTTCTGGTGGTAGCGGGCGGGTTCCATTCCGATTTCACAGGCATCCTACAAGCCGCCAACAAAGCAAAAACCCGGGTGGTCGTGCTGGCCGATACCGGCGAGAGCGCACAGCGCTACATGGGCGCCGGGGCGAACGGCGTAGTCTATCGCAACGTGACCAGCGCGGCACTGGTGGACTGTGTCCGCAAAGTGGCCCGTGGCGAAAACTGGGTGCAGGACATTGCCGTGCCCAGCGAGTTGACCGAGAACGACATGGTGGGCCTCAGGGTTCGCGACCGCCTGACGGCGAAAGAACTTCGCATCGTCGCTCTTATTGTGCAGGGCTATAAGAACAAAGAGATCGCGTCACAGTTAGGAACCACCGAGCAGGTGATCAAGAATTACCTGCGCAACGTGTATGACAAGATCGGCGTCTCCGACCGGCTGGAGCTGGCGTTATTCACCATTCACCACCGGATTCTGAACGAAGCAGCGGCAGCGACCGCGGCGGCAGCAACGCCCCAGGCGGGAGCCGGAGTAACGTCGTAGAGTTTGTCAGCTAAAAAAGGCCGCCTGCGGGCGGCCTTTCCTTTTTACGAAAGCCACGTAGGGGCGGGTGTCCCCATCCGCCTGGCGGAGCGGAGCTCCGCAAGGACTTACTCACTGGACGCGGTACTCCGAAAGCACCGGCCAGCTTGCGCTGGCCCGCCCGGACGAGGGCGTCCGGCCGAGGTGAGCTTCCCGCCCTGCGTGAATACTGACAATTGATTTTTTGAATTGGACTTCGCCGGCTCGTGCTGGCACAGTAGCAATGTCCAATAGTCTGTGCGAAACAGATTACAAGTGCAGGTGCTGCGAACTTTGAAGTTCGTTCCCTAACCCCTGTCGTTTCACGTTGTTCATTCCTGACCTCGTCGTCCCAACCTAAAACCCCGGGAGCGACGCCATCTGGCGAAGGCGCAGGTGTGTCTGCTCGCCACAACTACAGAGGAGATCAGGTCATGAAATCAATTCGTAGTTCGATGCTTTTCAAGCTGTTCATTCTGGCGGTTGGGCTAATGGGTGCAACTGCAATTCCGGCCCAGGCGCAATCCGCCACTGGGAAGTTCACGCTCACCCACGAAGCCCGCTGGGGCAACGTGCTCTTGTCCCCCGGAGTTTACTCGTTTGCCTTGCAGTCCCCGAGTTTGCCGGCCGCAATCATGGTCGGAAGAGCCGGAAGCGTGCAGGTCGCAATCGTCTTACCCGCCTCGGTCTCGGCGGAAAAACTCGGGGCAGGCAGCACATTGGTGCTGAATCGCACTGAGGCCGGAGAATCCTTTGTGAGCGCACTATATCTGGGAGATCTCGGTTTGAGTCTCCACTATTCAGCGCCCAGATCGCAGGTGCCAACAGAATCGGCGAAACTGGGACCCATCGCCGATTCTCAACCCGCCAAGTGAACACTTAATGCGGAGGCGGCCATCGAACCGGGCGGCCGCTTCCGCATTTTTTGCGCCCAACTGCGTGCAACAGGAGTCAGCCACGGATTTCACCGATCAACACGGATGAAATTCTCTTGCTTGCTCTTCTTTAGTTTGATCCGTGTGAATCCGCGAAATCCGTGGCTGCGGTTTTAGCCAACGACCAACGACGCCTTGCCCGTGCGATCTAGTTGGTGCGCGAGTTGCGCCGCAATTCATCGGTCACGACAACGGCTTCGGCAACTTGCCGCATGGATTTGCGGGTCTGCCGGCTCTGCCGTTGCAAAGCCAGGTAGGCCTGCTCTTCGTCGATCGAAAGATCGCGCTGCAGAATACCCTTGGCGCGTTCCACGATTTTGCGGGTTTCCAGTTGCTGTGAAAGATTGCTGTTTTCGGTCTCCAGTCGAGCCATCTCAATCTCAGCTCCCACCAAAAAGCCGGCGGTCGAGATCAGGCGTATTTCGCGCTGGTTGTGCACGTGAGGTCGGCGATGCTGTAGGTTGATCACACCCACCACGCGCCCGCGAGACATCAAGGGCACTGATAGGAAGGCTTCATAAGTGTCTTCGGGTAATTCGTGGAAGAACTGAAAGCGGAGGTCTTTGGAGGCGTTCTTCGAAACCGCAACCGGTTCGTGATGTTCCGCCACCCAGCCGGTGATGCCTTCTCCGACCTTGAGTTTCAGGCGGTCCACCACCTCCGGGTGCGGGTTCTTCGACGCGCGTAACAACAGTTGTTCATCTTCCAGCACATAGATCAGGCAGGAATCGCACTTCACCAGGGCCGAGGCAAACTCCACAACTCGCGCGAGGACCTCGTGCAGCGCGTCCGCGGAAGCCATTTGAGTGCCAAGTTCATGAAGAAAATCTACAGAGGAATCGTCTAGAGGTAATGATGTGGACATGCTTCCACGATATGAGGCAAAGTTCGGGATGTCCAATTTCAATTTTCGATCAGGGGGATAAAACCTTTTCGGGCAACTTAGGAAAAGTTAATGAATCCAGAGAAGGGCCGTAGAATAGTTTTGTTACGGAACTGTTACAGACTGTTTGCGTATCCACCGAAACATCCGCATAGCAATGCCTAGATCTTCTCCCCCACGGCTTTTCCCTGCGTAAACAGATACAAGTAATCCGGGCCGCCGGATTTTGAATCAGTCCCCGACATGTTGAAGCCGCCGAACGGATGCGCAGCCACAGTGGCGCCGGTGCACTTGCGATTGATGTACAGATTGCCGACGTGGAATTCCTGAATGGCCCGCGCAATCTTGTCTTTTGATTTCGTATAGACCGCGCCGGTCAGGCCAAATTCAGTGTCGTTGGCGATTTCGAGCGCCTGATCGTAAGTCTTCGACTTGATCACAGCCAGCAGCGGACCGAAAGCTTCTTCCTGCTCCAGGCGAGACTTGGCCGGAATATCGGCGATAACGGTGGGCTGCAGGAAATATCCTTCGCCGGCATTCTTCGCGGGGCCGCCGCCAGTGATGACGCGCCCTTCTCTTTTGCCGACCTCGATGTAATCGAGAATCGACTTCATCGAGCCTTCGTTAATCACCGCGCCCATATTGGCATTCTCCGCGGGATCGCCAACCGTGATCTTCTCCACTCGCGCTTTCAGTTTTTCCAGAAATATATCGTAGATGCGTTCGTCGACAATGGCGCGGGAGCAGGCGGAGCACTTCTGGCCCTGGAAGCCGAATGCGGCCTGGGCGACGCCTTCGACGGCAGAGTCAACGTCGGCGTCGGCGTCCACGATGATGGCATCCTTGCCGCCCATTTCGAGGATGGTGCGCTTGATCCATATCTGGCCGGGCGCTTGCGTGGCCGCGCTCTTGTTGATGTCGAGCCCGACTTCGCGGGAGCCAGTGAAAGCGATGTAGCGGGTCTTGGGATGCGCGACCACCGCGTTGCCGAAGCTGGCGCCGGCGCCCGGGCAGAAATTCACCACGCCTTCCGGCATGCCACACTCTTCCAGCAGTTCGACAAATTTTGCCGCAATCGTCGGCGAATCGCTCGAAGGCTTCAGGATGACCGTGTTGCCGCTCACGATCGAGGCCAGCGTCATGCCGGCCATGATGGCGCAGGGAAAATTCCACGGCGGAATCACCGCTCCCACGCCCAGCGGAATGTACATCAGAGTGTCGCGCTCACCGGGCATCTGCACCGGCAGCTCGGTCCGCGACAGACGTAGCGCTTCCCGAGCGTAGTATTCGCAGAAGTCAATGGTCTCAGCGATATCGGCATCGGCTTCGGCCCAGTTCTTGCTCACTTCAAAGACCAGCCAGGCGCAGAATTCGAACTTACGTTCGCGCAACACGTCGCCTACGTGGAAGAGCAGGCTGGCGCGCTCTTCGACAGACGTCCGGCTCCAACTGGCAAAGGCTTCGAGCGCCGCCTGCATTGCCGGTTCCACGTGTTCCTTGCCGGCTTTCTGGTGCAAACCGACCACCTGTGAGGGCTTGGCCGGATTGATGGACTTGATCTTGTCGCTGGTCCTGATCCGCTTACCTCCAATGATCAGGTCGTACTCGCGGCCCAGTTGGCCGCGCACTTTCTCGAGCGCGGCGCGCATTCGGCGGGCAGTTTCTTCTCTGCTGAAGTCGGTGAGCGGTTCATTTACGAACGGCCCTTCATGCAGGCGAGTCTGTGGGCGGATCGGAGCTTCAACGGTTGCCATGAGCGCACCTCGGAGATATTCGATGCCGGTGGGTAGATGTAAGACTCGATCATTGTAGCACCGGAAAATGTAGCCGAATCGGCTGCCGAGCTGCGCTCGGCCGGGCAGGCGAGGACACCTGCCCCTACGTGGGCGCCCGCTACCGGAGCGCTACGGAACCTTTACTGACTCGTGATCTTCCGCCGGCTGGTAGCTCATGGCGGCGGTGCGTTCCAGTTTGTCCCAGGCGAAGCGCCGGCCTTCCGCTGCGCGCTTCAGCGTCTTCAGTAAGACGAGAGAGAACAACTGCCGATAGGCGAAACGTTGCAGCCAGACCTGGCTGAGCAGCCACGGGTCTTCAGGCGCCTCCGGCTGGCGGCGTTCCAGCGCGAAGGCAATGGCCGAAGCCAGGAAGTCCATCACCAGGAACGCGACAAAGAAAACGATCAGGCGTTGGAAGCTGCCGGGATCGGTGGACTCGGGATGAAAGGATTTCTGGATGAAGTACCAGATCATACCGACAAAGAACATGATGTCGATCAAAGGCGAGACCAGGGGGAGCAGGATCTGGAAGATGACAATATTGGGCAACGCAATCCAGCCCAGCACGCCCTCGCGGGCAAACGCGCCGCGATGCTTCCACACCGACTGCAGGATTCCGAACGACCAGCGAAAGCGCTGGCGCATCAGGCCGCTGGCGTTGACTGGGGCCTCGGTATAAGCCAGGGCCATGTCTTCGTATTCGACGCGATATCCCAGTTGCAGCAGGGCCATGGTCAGATCGGCGTCTTCGGCGACGGTGTCGGTGTGGTATCCGCCGGCTTCGCGAACCGCCGAGATGCGCCAGGCGCCGATCGCCCCCGGCACCACGCTGACCGCTCCCATGGTGTTCAGGGCGCGGCGCTCGAAGTTCTGGCTGGTGATGTACTCCAGGGCCTGCCAGCGGGTCCAGAGATTCACGCGGTTGCCAACTTTGGCATTGCCCGCGACTGCGCCCACTTTGGGGTTCAGGAAGTGAGGTACCAGGCGGGAAATGGCATCGCGGCGCAATAACCGTGTCGGCGTCGATGCCGACGAAAATTTCCTCGCCGCGAAGGTGCTCCAGTCCAAAATTAAGCGCTTCGGCCTTGCCGGAGTTCGGCTTGGTCAGGATGAGGACCCTGCCGCCGGCCGCTTCGAGCGGCAAAAGCGCGCGCGCGACTTCCAGCGTCCGGTCGCTGGAGCCGTCATCAATCACGATGACATGCAGATTGGGATAGTCGGAGGCGAGCGCTGCGCGGATGGTGCGCACGATAACTTTTTCTTCGTTGTACGCGGGGATCAGCACTGCAACCTGGGGAAGATAGTAGGCCGCGTCGCTCGGCAGTTCCATAACGCCGGGAGCCAGAAGCGGTCGAAGATGGCGAAGGCGCCGATGAAGAGCAGGCGGCCGGTCATGAGCACGTCGCCGACAAAGAAGATCCAGGTGATGCCGTTGATCGCCAGCGGCGAAGAGCCAGAAGCCAAACAGGTTCAGGCGCGCCGACCCAGCGCTGATTGGAAGGAATAGGCGGCATGACTTCGGCCCGCGTCTTGCCCAGCAACTCGTAGAGCGGAACGATCTGGAATCCCCGGGCGCGGGCGCCTTCGATAATTCGTGGGCAGGGCGAGCACGGTTTGCTCGCGGTTGCCGCCGCCATCATGCAGCAGGATGATGTTGCCGCAACGAGTGTCGTTGGGCGCGCAGGGCGGCAGGTGGGCCAGGACATCGGCGACGATTTGCTTCGGCGTGCGGCGCGGATCGTCGCGCCAGTCGTTGGGATCGATCTTGTCGCCGATGGTGATGTAGCCCATGTCCTGCGTGCGTCTCCAGCGGGCGCACCTGATCTTCGGTGTCCGGCTCGGCATCAATCGAATACGGCGGGCGAAACAGGATGGTGCGGATGCCCAGGCGGCTGGCAAACAAGCTGCTCGGTGAGGTTCAGTTCCACCGTTCGCGTAACCGCTGCGAAATATTGCTGATGTCGGGATGGGTAAAGGTGTGGTTCCCAATCTCGTGGCCTTCGCGGTAAATGCGGTCGGTCGATGTCGGAAAACTTATCCGCCTGGATGCCGATCAGAAAGAACGTGGCCGGCGCATGCTCGCTCTTGAGAACGTCAAGAATCTTGGGCGTCCACTCCGGATCGGGGCCATCGTCGAAGGTGATGGCGATCTTGTTCGGGCTGGCGCCATAGCGGGCCACGCGATAGGGCTCGGGAAGGGATTTGAAGGTCTCATCGTTAATGAGCCCGGTGGCTGATCCATGAGTGATGTTGCGTTGTCCGTCGGCGGGCCGGGCTTCGATGCGCAGAATCTCGCCGCTGCCCTCCATGTCCACATCCTGGCCGGGCGGGACATCTTTCAGTTTGTCGGGCGCGTCCGGCCTCGCCGGGAATGTCCCAGACCCGCCACAGCGAGCGGTCTTCCGATCCCAGCCGCCACAGAGCGAAAGTCTGGATGCCGAGGGTCTGCGCGGCCCGCATTTGGTTGAGCGCAGTGACCGCATCCAGAAACCAGATGTCGTGCTGAATGATTGTGCTCGTCCAGGTAACTGAAGTGCGGGATTCAGACTGTCGCCGTCAAAGTCGACGTCTTCTTCCGAATCGCGCGCGGCCAGCCAGGCATCCTGCACGGTCTGCGTTCTTGTCCACTTACGCCTGGGGGCAGCTTGCCGTTCTTCGGTCTCTGTGACCCAGTCGTAACCGTAAGTTGCCGATGGCGCAGATCAGCTTGTCTTGCGGGATGCCTTCATCGCCAGCTTTCAGATTCTCGACGAACCAATCCTGCGACGCGACCGGGCCCGGCGTCCCGGCGCCGGGATAGTGCTCGTCATAATTCATGAGCACGACGCCATCGACGCGCGCCGCGACGGCGGCGTAATTCGTATTCATCGTTGCGCGACTGCACGCTGACATACAGCTTCATGCCCTTGGCATGCAGGTCATCCGAGAGTTCATTCAACAGGGCCACATAACCCGGGCTGCCCCGCTTTGGGAAAGGATTCGAAGTCGACCATGAGGCCGCGATATTGTCGTCGCTGGCGAGAAAGCGTCCACCTGCTCGCGGAAGTTTTGGCGCGGCGTCCGGCATCGTTCAGGAAGGCAGCTGATGTCCACCCAATCCGGTGCCGTCGAAGTTATTGACCAGCGGGAAAACTTCCATGGCCTGATTCTTCCGACTTCAGGAACGGCATGACCTTGTCGTCCACGGGGTGGACGTTATCGCCTTGAATGACGTCGAACGGACTTGTTGGTCTCAGGATCGATGCTTTGCAGGTGGCCGTCCGGGGTCAGCACCGTGCAGCCAGATCCGGAAAGAGCAAATCGATCTGGCGGGCGTATTCGCGCAAGGAAGAAAAGCTGGCAGCATCCGAGGGAACGTAGAAAGCCGCGCGGATGCCTTCTTCGCGTTCAAGCTTGACCTGCGAAGGAGCCTTCTTCGATTTGCGGTGGCCGCGCAGCGCGGCCAGTTTCTCGCCGCTCTTTGCGCCTTTTCCTTTTTCTTTTTCTTTCAGCGCATGGTAGGGCGTTGTTTGTGCGCGCCAGCACAGGATCGGGCAAGGGCTGGCTCCGCAGGGCGTTGTAGACGAAGAAGATGACCAGCAACATGATGCTGACGCCGAGCACGTCGAATAGCCGCCGCATGCCGCTTCCAGCGGGCCTGCGGGGATCGTAAAAAACTGGTTGCGCCATGGAAGTTGCTGTCTATTCATCCTAAGCTGAGGATCGGGCGGTCAATCGGCGCCCAGTAGGGCAGCCGCCCCGGCTCAGTCGGCGAGCTCGACCGTCGTCGCTGGAAATTGCGGAGTCGTGCTCGCAGGACACCGCGATTGCTCCGCCGTGTAGCACGCCGTCCGGCGGAGTCTGGCGTCCCGCCCGCAGCCGAGAGCGGACGCCCTCGGGACAGCGCAGGATGCCGGCGCTACTTGTCAGTGGCACTGAGAGGCACGATTGGTCCGATCAGAGCTATATTCTTAGCGTGCGCGAATTGGTGCGCCAACACTTTCGATTCTTTCTGCTCGCTACGCTGGCTGGGGTTGCGCCTGCGTCTGCTTTTCCTGTTTCGTTTCCCGGCCATCACCACCGACTCCTTCTCTATGGCGACATCGCCAAGAACTGGCTGCAGCATGGGATTTAGGGCTCAGCGGTCCGGAAGAGATTTCTCCTACCTGCATCCGCCTGCCGGGATATCCCGCATTATTGGCCGCCTGTTCGCCATCTTTGGAATGGAACACTACCGGGCGGTGCTGGCGCTGCAGATGTCTGGTCGATGTCGGCACCTGTTTCCTGATCGCGGACATGGCGCGCCGCCTGATTTCGCCGCGGGCCGCCAAGGCGGCATTTCTTTTGGCGGCGCTCTGCCCGTTTCTCGCCAACTATGCCGCCGCTGCACTCACGGAGACGCTGGAGATTTTCTTCACCGCGTTGGCTCTTGATTGCGCTGTCGGGGCCTGGAGACGCTGGACCAAAGGCGGGTGCGCCCGTGGGTGGGATGCGGGCTAGCTATCGGCCGCCGCGATTCTGCTCCGTCCGGATGGGGGCTGCTGCTGATTGCGATTGGCTTGTATCTCATGTGGCTGTGCTGCGTCCTGCCTGGAGAAGAAAGATGGCGGACGAGTCGCCCGCAGCCACACAGGCTCACATCTGCATTTGGGCCGGGTTGATTCTCGCGTTTACTGCTCTTTGGCGCCGCTGGTTCCCTGGACCTGCGCAATCTGCACACCCTGCACGCTTCCAGCCGCTGGCGCCGCGCTATGCCAATGAAGAAGATGAATTCGTCCCCACGGGATTCAATCGCTGGGTGAAGACCTGGATGGCCGACTATGCTTCCGTCGAAGAGATTTACTGGCCGGTGCCGGGAGACGCCGATGGATATCGACGAAGCTTCCGGCTCGTGCCTTTGATTCCCCGCGCAGCGCGCAGCAAACCGAGCAGTTGTTGGCCGATTACAACCAGGCGCTGCACGTCACTGCCGGAGCTGGACGCCCGCTTTGCCGCGCTGGCGGCCGAGCGCATCCGCGCACGCGCCTTTGCGCTATTACGTGTGGCTGCCGACTGGTGCGCATCGCCGACATGTGGCTGCGTCCGCGTACGGAGACTGTTGCCCTCCGATACGCGGTGGTGGGAGTTTAACGACGATCCCACCTGGTCGGCCCTGGCGGTGACGATGGGAATGATTAACCTGCTGTATCTGGGGGCTGGGGTGGCGGGTTTATTGCGGGCGCGCTGGACCGTCCCCCTGGGCCTGGTGCTGACATTTGTTCTATTGCGATCTGCTTTTCTGGGAAGCCTGGAGAATCCGGAGCCTCGCTACACTCTGGAAGCCTACTTCTTCGTGATTGTTATGAGCAGTGTGTTGTTCAAATAACAGAGTCAACACACGCTGATGGAAACCCGTATTCTCCCTCTGAGGATAAGGATTTTAATCCGAGACATAACGCATAACTGAAGTAGATTCTTCTTGCAATTGTTGGCCCGATAACTGCACAATGTGCGCCCAACGAGTTTTTCCTGCATTTCCCTGGTTTTCTTTAACAAGTAAATCGCCAGTCGATTGGGCAAGCCATGCGAGCCTTAAAAGGAGCTGCTATGGGTTCTGTTCGGGGAGCGGCTTTAGCCATTGCCGTCCTGCTGTTTGCGGCCCCGCTGTGGGGTCAAACCGGTACTTCCGCCATTCGCGGAACAGTGACTGACCAACAGGGGCGGCTGGTTCCCCATGCCACGGTGACCCTCACCAATATGGCCACCAGCGCGGCGCGCACCACGAAGTCCACCGCCACCGGAGACTTCGTATTCGACTTGATCCCTCCCGGCGACTACCGCCTGGAAGTCCAGGCCACGGGATTCCGCAGCAACGTGTTGAACAACCTGCGCGCCCTGATTGGCAAGCAGACGGAGAGCAACGTCCAGTTGGAGGTGGGCGCGGCCACGGAAATCGTGGAGGTCACGGCCTCTTCGCAGGAAGCACTCATCAACACCCAGGACGCCAGCCTTGGCAATAATTTCATCGCTGAGCAGATCACCCAGCTTCCTCTGGAAGCGCGCAACCTGGTCGATTTACTGAGTCTGCAGCCAGGCTCAACCCGCGAAGGCTACACGACGGGTGCCCGGGCCGACCAATCGAATGTGACCCTGGATGGCGTGGATATCAACAACGCGCAAACCGGCAATGCCAACGTCCCCCTCACCACTAACAACTTGGGAATTGGAACGCTGGGCGGCGACCGCGGTGACATCACCTCCGGGCCGGTGCTCCGTCTCAACGCGGAGGCCGTTGAGGAATTTCGTGTGACCACGGCCAACGGAAATGCCAACCAGGGCCGTTCGTCCGGTTCGCAGGTGAACCTGGTTACCAAGTCGGGCACCAACAGCTGGCATGGTGCAGCCTTCGAGTTCTATCGCTCCCGGGGGTTCACAGCCAACGACTGGTTCAACACCCATTCTCAGCCTCAAGTAGATCGCCAGCCGCTGATCCGGAATACGTATGGTGGAGCGCTGGGCGGTCCTATCGTGAAGAACAAGGCGTTTTTCTTCTACAGCTACGAAGCCCGGCACGACGCCAGCGGAACTGGTCAAACCCAAGTCGTTCCTTTACCCTCGCTGGGCCAGGGGATCATCAACTACCGCTACTGCGTGGACGCCAACTGCGACAGCGTGCAACAGGCATCTCTCGATCTGACTCAAAATGAGGCTGCGTTTCACGCCGTGCACGATGGAGACCCGGCCAATCCCGCCATCAACCCCGCTGCTCTGGCGGCCCTGGCCGCGGCCGCTGCCAAGTACCCGGCCAACGATTCATCGGTTGGCGACGGCTTGAATACAGGGGGATTCCGTTTTAACGCCCCCACGCCGGTTAGACTGAACTCACACGTGGCTAAGCTGGATTTCAATCTTTCTAGCAGCCAAGTTGCGTTCCTGCGGGCGAATGTTATCTACGATCATCAGACACAGGCGAGCTGGTTCCCCGACACGCCGCCGCCATTGGTCTGGAACCATCCCTGGGGTGTGGCCGCCGGTCATACCTGGACCCTAGGCAATCACTGGGTCAACAATTTCCGCTACGGCTACACCAGGCAAGCGTTCGACCAGGCCGGGGACAGTAACGGGAACGATATCAGCTTCCGTTTCGTGTTTCAACCTAACGGCCAGCAACACACCCTCAGCCGGGTGACCCCGGTGCACAACTTCACCGATGATGTCTCCTGGCTCCAAGGAAACCACAATATCCAGTTCGGCACCAATATTCGGTTTGTGAGTAACAGCCGGATCAGCTTCGCCAATGCTTACGACATCGCGGTCACCAATCCATCGTTCTATTTGGGGGCCGGGGAGAATGTGTCGGATACGTTCCAGCATTATTTAAGCCTGCAAGGTCTGCCGGGGGGAGTAGGCAACCAGAGTCTGGATTCCACATCGGAAGTACAAAATGCAGCCACCGCCATCATCGGGCGGCTCTCCCAGTACACCGCCGAATTCACCTTCGGGCAGGATGGCTCGTTGTTGCCGGCTGGCCAGCCCGCAGTCCGTGACTTCAAAACCCAGGCTTACGACACCTATGTTCAGGACACCTGGAAGGTCCGCCCCAATCTGACGCTGACTCTGGGCCTGCGTTACAGCCTGGAGCGTCCGGTCTATGAGGCAAACGGATTTGAAGTCCAGCCCAACATACCCATGGGAACGTATTTTGCGGAACGCCTGGCGGCCGCGAACCAGGGCGGAACTTCTCGGATCCCATCGTGATCAACAAGTCGGGACCGGCCAACGGCGGCCCCCCCATGTACAACTGGGACAAGAACAATATTCAGCCCAGAATTGCCGTCGCCTGGTCGCCGGAGGGTGGCGATGGCTTTTGGGGCCGCCTGCTGGGTCATGGCGGACAGTCGGTGTTTCGCGGCGGCTTTGCCCTGACCAACGATACTTTGGCCAGGCCCTGGCCGTGGACTTTGATCTGAACAACACGCTTGGGTTCACCTCCAACTACACCACTCCGGCGAATACTTTGGGATACCCAGGTGAGCGTGCAGGCCGGGCTGGCGCCCTTATTCACCGGTTTCAATCAGGACGTCCGCTCCCTCCCCAAGGTCGTGGTTCCCCCGAATCTTCAATTTCCGCTCTCGCAGCCGGTCGACGAAGGAGAGCGCATCGAGCAGTCTGTGGATTCTAAATTGCACGCACCCACCGAATACGTGTGGAACTTTACTTTCGAGCGTCAGCTGCCCGCTCGGCATGGTCTTCTCCGCCTCTTACATCGGGCGCATGGGACGCAGCCTGCTGGCCCGCCGGGACGCGGTCGCTTTCAACAACGTTCGCGATCCGCAGAGCGGCGTTACCTGGTACGAAGCCGGACTGCTCTTGAAAAACAGCGTCAGAAAGGGATTGACACCAGCCAGATCGCAACCATCCCCTTCTTCGAGAATCTGTTTCCGGCCGGGCTAGGGACGATGCTGAACAACGATTTTGGGCTCGATCCATCGTGTTCCGATACCGCTGCCGTTCCGGGCTTTGACCCCACCTGGAGCAACACCCAGGTGTTCTATGCCATGCAAAGCCGCACTCCTAGCAACCCCTGTGCTTTCTTTGCGGGAAACGACTGGACAGACACCCAGGCGTTGGTGGACCAGGTGATGTTCATATCGGTCCCGACGCCACCCGTTTCATGCAGCCGCAGTACGGAGCGCTCTCCGCCTGGAGCACGATCGGGAACTCGAACTATAACGCGCTCACGCTGTCACTGCGGGAACGTTTGAACAGTCTGTCGTTTGACTTGAACTACAGCTACGCGCATTCGCTGGACGATGCTTCCGGTCTGCAATCGGCCCTTGCTTTCGATACGTCACCGTTTATTGTCAATCCTATTCGCCAACGCGACAACTACGCCAGTTCTGACTTTGACGTCAAACACAACGTCAACGCCTCGGCCGTGTGGCAGATGCCTTTCGGCGAGGGCAAAGCCTTTCTGAGTGACGCCAAGGGAATTGCGCAGGCAGCCCTGGGGGGCTGGCAACTCTCCGGCATCTTCCGCTGGAATACCGGTTTGCCCACATTCTACGCCCTACGACGACGCACGCTGGGCGACCAACTGGAATGTGCAAGCCTTCGTGACGCCCATCAAGGCAGTCCACACCTGCCCCACCAAGACCGAGACGGCGGACCCGAAGCTGTTCGGCGGATGCGGGGACATCAACCAGGTGTACCAGAGTTTCCGCAATGCGTACCCGGGCGAGACCGGACCACGCAATATCTTTCGGGTACCGGATTACATCGATCTTGATCTGGGGATCGGAAAGAGCTTCAACATCGGCGAGCGTTATGGCATCCAACTCCGCTGGGATGTTTTCAACGTTACCAACACCCAGCACTTTTCCCAGGTCAGCGGAAGCCGTACGGGCTTTGGCGTGACCCGCGATCCGGCACTGCGCAGCGCGAGCGCGCCCAGCGATTGGTCGAATTTTCTGCCTATCGTGAATGGCCAGGCGCGCATCATGCAGATCGGCGCTCGCTTCTCGTTCTAGCAGGCTACGGAGAGACGACGGCGGGGATGAGAGGGGCACCGACTTCAGAGGTCGAGCAAGAACCCTGGCTTCGGGTGGAGCAGGGCCTTGGCCCTGAGCGTACGCTTTGAACAGTTGGGCATTCAGCCCCTGTACGTATTACCGCAGCGGCTAAAGCCGCCGTCCTCGGCAAGTCTTTATTGCAGCGCTGAAGCGCTGCTCCACCCTCACTTCGAACCTGCACAGCGCTAGTGGCCGGCGGGAACAGCCAGCTTCCGGGCGGTGGCGCGCTCCCGTTCCGCATCCGGTACGCGACCTAGTTGCTGGTAGGCGTCAGCCAGGAAGGAATGGGCTTCGCCGGAATCGGGCTGGACCCGGGTCGCTTTTTCCAGGTTGTCGAGCGCGCCCAGCGGATTGCCCTGCAAGGAGAGGATTCGCCCACGCAGCAGATTGGCGCGGTAGTGATCAGGACTAAGGCCGAGCGTGGTGTCCAGTTCGGTCATCGCTTCCGGGACGCGATCAATTCGGGCATAGACAGCGGCCAGTGAGAAATGCGCGTCCGCCCACCGCGGGGCACGCGCCGCCGCGGCCTCAAATTCAGGCGCAGCTCCCTTCCAATCGCCGGTTTCAAATAACGCCAGTCCCAGTTCGTAATGACCCATGCCATTGTCAGGCTGCGCGGTCACGGCTTTGCGCAACGGCGAGATCGCCAGGTCGAAATGCTTGAGCCGGGCCTGCGCAATCCCGTACTGCAGATTGGCCACCGGCATCTCAGGTTGCACGGCGAGCGCACGCGCCAACAGCGGGATGGCCTGCTCGTAGCGCGCATCTTCAACGTCGAACATGGCATCGTGCAACAGGTTCGCAATTTCGATTCGGGTCTTGGGGTCGGCCCCGGCGAGCTTCTTTTCGTCCGGAGCGGGAGCAGTATCGGACCCGACGTACCCGAGCGCCTGCAGCTTCTGCAGTTTCTCCGGATCAGGCTTGCCCAGGTCAACCAGCGTCTGGCTGGTCTTGTTGCGGAAATCGGCGAGCTGGGAAGCCAGAGTGTCAGTCACCGCGGTCGAGCTTCCAGCCAGATTATGAATCTCTCCGGGATCGCTCGCCTGGTTGTAGAGTTCGCGCTCGGGGGCCTGGACAAACAGATATTTTCCGCTGCGCAGCGCCCGCAGCGCGCTCCAGCCAAAGGCCCGATGCGGGTAGTCGGTCTCGGCGTAGGCGGGACGGTCTGGCGAAGCAGCGGTATTAGCATCCGACGCCTGGACAAATTCCAGGAGAGACTGCCCCTGCATTTCCGAGGGAGGTGTGAGGCCGGCAGCGGTAAGCAGAGTGGGGGCAACATCCACCAGCCCGGCGCGAGTTTCGCTGCGACGTCCCGCCCAACGATTCAAGGGCAGCTTGATCAGCAAGGGCACGTGCAGCGTCTCATCGTACAGAAACACTCCGTGGGTGCTCTCGCCATGCGCGCCCAGCGATTCGCCGTGGTCGGCCATCACCGCGATCATGGTTTCGTCATAGAGGCCGTGCTGGCGGAGCGCGTCCAGCAATTTGCCGACGCAGGCGTCGGCGTAGGCGATTTCTCCGTCGTAGGGTTGGGCAGCGAAGCGTTGCTTGTAGGGCGGCGGCGGGTCGTAGGGATCGTGCGCGTCGTAAAGATGGACCCAGAGGAAGAATGGTCCGTTGGGGATCTGGCTGAGCCATCCCAGGGCGTGCTTGACCACGACTTCAGCGCGCCGCTCCACTGTCATGTAGCGGTCGCCGCCACGGCGGCGCAGGTGAAAGCCGGCGTCATACACGTCGAAGCCGCGGTCAAATCCCGGCGCAGTGCCGTCCAGCGGATCGAGAACCAGCGAAGCCACAAACGCGCCGGTGTGGTACCCACGCTGATGCAACAGGTCGGGCAAGTAGGGCAGATGGGCGGAGAGCGGCACGCCAAAATCATTTACGTGATTAAACTGCGGATAAGTCCCGGTAAGAATGGTGGCGTGTGACGCCGTGGTCAGGGGAACATGGGAGTAGGCGCGAGCGAACACCACACCCTGCTTCGCTATCGCATCCAGATTGGGCGTGAGCCCTCGTTTTGATCCCAGAAAGCCCATGCGGTCGGCGCGCGTGGTGTCGAGCGTGATCAGGATGATATTGGGATACTGAGAAGGACTGCGGCGCAGCCCACTCCTAGTCTGTTGAGCGGGATGCTGAGCGGCGACACTGGAGATCGCAACCAGAACCAGCAGGAAGGAAGAACCGAGGCGCCGGACTGCCATAGGAATGAAAAAGGGAGTCTAGCACAGGCAGACTCCCTCAGATTCCGCGCGTTGCCCTAGAAGGTAAACTTCAAAGAGAAATTCATATTGCGGGGCCCGCCTTGCGCAATCACAGGGTTGCCGGCGGCCACGTCGGAGGTCTTCGTGATCGTTCCGAAGCGTGCGCTACCCGAGAGTGTTGTCAGGGGAAGTAGTAGAAATTTCCGCGATTCAGGATGTTGTAAACCTCCCAGCGCAATTCCACATTCAATCGTTCCGTGATCTTGGTGTTCTTCATCAAAGTCATGTCCCATTGGCTGAGGCCGGGACCGATCAACTGATTGCGGCGGGAATTGCCCACGGTGCCGTCGCACGGGACATAGAAAGGCGAGAGCGGCTGTGCCACCGGATTACCCGTGCTATCGAGCACGACCCTTCCACAGGGATCGGGTTGAGTTCCGACGGTGAAGGTCTCGGCCACATAATGCAGTCGGGATTGCGCGTGTTGTACTGCACCGGGGTGCCGTCCCAGGCGGCCCGGATCGAAGATGCCGGACGAGACCCTGGCCCGAAGGATCGTGTCCGCCGCCCAGCAGTGCGCTGAAGGGACGGCCGCTGATGGCGGTGTAGATCGTGCTGAGTTGCCATCCCTTGCCCAGTCGCTCACCTAGGTGCGGTATGGTCGGCAAAGAGTAAACCCCGCTCACATTGAAGTTCAGACGCACGTCGTGATCGCACAGGCCGCGGTTGTCCTGGATGTTCAGGGATTCTGCAACTGCGGATAGTCCCCGCTGCCGCCGCGGTTGAAGGAGTTTTCGTCGAAACACTTGCTCCAGGTGAAATTGTACGTGGTGTCCAGCCCGTGCCAATCGCGCTGGTTAAAGGACGTCTGCAGGCTGTCGTACTGGGAGTCGCCCAGATTGGTGGTCTGCACAATGTGTCTGAGATTGGGAAATTGGGTTGAAAAAGGACGGTCGGAGAAATCGCCGGCGCTGCCTAGCGGACTGGCGTTCAGATCGCGATTAATGGCCAGGCGCTCTCCGTGCTGGCCGGAATATCCGACGGTGAGCACATTATTGCGGGCGACCTCCTGCTGGATGCTCAGGCTGAAGTTGTGGGCATACGGCGTCTTGAAATCCTGCACCACCGAGTACGCGTCAAAGGGCGGCTCCCCCGTGGGGCTGGGTCCGAAGACTGGTCCCTGGCGAGAAGCAGATGTAATCTCCCACGCCGTTCACAGGATCGAAACAGCCGTCGCCGGAGACATTGTTTGCCTGATTGGGCGCGACGGTTGAGTTGCCCACCCCGGTGTCGCCGAAAATCGAAACTGAGAAAAGGCCGAGAGTCGGCTGGGTGAATGCCCCTGCGGTTGCCCCGGCAAGAGAATATGGAGAGGCCAGGGTTCCGAAATTCGGCACATCATAGGTCAGAGAATAGCCACCACGCAAAGCGGTCTTGCCATTCCCGAAGATGTCCCAGGCAAAGCCGAGACGGGGGCCAAAGTCCTTGTAGTCGACATTGTAGAGACGGTTAATCCCTTTACCGACCTGCAGCAGACCTGCTCCCGGAAAGAAATTCGCGGCGACGTTGTCGCGGTCACGCAGATTGCCAAAGATGTCGTAGCGCAATCCGAGCGTCAGAGTCAGCCGAGGTTTGATCTTCCAGTCATCCTGTACATAGAAGCCAACCGAATTCTGACCAGGTGGCGGTGAGTGTCCCCGAATGCCCGGTTGGCGTTGTCGGCCTTTCCCAGCAGCAACTCTTCGATCGAATCCTGGACGGGGTCTCCGGAGATCGAGGTGTAATAGGTGAAGTAGCCCAGCAACAACCCGGTACGAGCATTGTTGCGAAGACTGTTGGTATAGGCCCTCTGGAAATTGCCGCCAAATTTGACGGTGTGATTTCCCTTCACCCAGGAGAAATGCTCCGACCAATCCCAGGTCTGGTCGGGGCGAGTTGTGATCGGATAACCTTGGACGCCGCCAATGTAACCGCCGTATCCCAGGGGCAAGAGGTAAACGTAAGGCACGCCGAAGTCGGCCGGGCTAAGCGGACCGGTATCCACACCCAGGCTCTTGGGATCAATCTTGTTCTGGATGCCCAGCAGTTGCGCGAAGCGCGTAAACCCAATCCGGCTCTCCAGTATTTTGTTGGGCCCAAAATTCGAGGTCCAACTCACGCCCGCCATCTGGGCCCGCGATGCCGCCACCGAGTTGAACAAATCCGCCGGCTGGTCAGGGGCGGGCGGCAGGCCGGCAAAGGGCGGGGCGCTCTGCAAGCTGTCACCGAGAATGTAACGCACGGCGATCGTGTTCTTGTCGTTCAACCGGTAGTCGAACTTCACCCCGAAAGTGTTCGCGCTGGCGGTAGTGGGACTCTTGGCGATGAAAAATCCGCTCGGGTCGGTGGGAAAGTAGCTCAGCAGGGTCTGGCCCACTGGATCAACGGTCAGGCCATTGGCCGTGATGTCGTCGATTGCCCCCTGGATTTCATCCGGCGTGGGAACAGCCCGGCTGCTCACGGCCAGCGATTTGTAACGCTGTCCTTCGTAGAAGAGGAACATGAAGGCTTTGTCTCTGACGATGGGGCCGCCAATGGTGGCGTTGAACTGGTTATTGTGGATGGGCGTCTTCTGGCCGCTTGCGAAAAATAGTTGGAAGCGTCGCCAAATCCGTTGTGGTTGACCCAGGTTCCGGAACCGTGCCAGGTATTGGTTCCGCTCTTCATGTTGAGCAGAATGGGGGCGCCGCCCTTGACCCCGAATTCGGCGGAGGGTGTTTCCTGAATGCTCAGCTCCTCGATGGCTTCGGGAGGAAATAACACGGCGGGAATTCCCACAATGCCGGTCTCGCCGATGGCCGAATCACCGTAGTAGCGGTCGTTGTTATAGAGGCCGTCGATGAAGTAGTTGTTCGACTCGACTTTGCTGCCGTTGATGCTGATCGCCTGAAAACCGCCCCCCGGAGTGCGCTGGACGCCGGGAGTGATGGCCAGCAGCGAGTTGAAATCACGTCCGTTCAGGGGGACGTTTTCGATCTTTTCATTGTCCACATAGTTGTTGTTGTTGGGCGAAAGTTCCACCAGCGGCGCGGTGCCTTCGA
This sequence comes from Terriglobia bacterium, assembly GCA_963779255.1. Lineage (GTDB taxonomy): Bacteria > Acidobacteriota > Terriglobia > Terriglobales > Acidobacteriaceae > JAIQFF01. The sequence continues at coordinate 102,487 of CAVZXU010000002.1, forward strand.
CCTCGATGGTTTCCGTGCGCTGACCGACGGTTAACTTGAAGTTTGCTGGAATCACGGCGCCGGCCTGCACGTTGGCAGTCTGCACTGCCGACTTGAAGCCTTCCGCCGAAGCGGTGACCTTGTAGGTGCCGATCGGAAGCTCGGGAATGCGGAAGGCGCCAGTATCACTGGTAACGCCGGAGCGCGAGAAATTGGTGCCGGTGTTGACCGCAGTGACGGTCACATTCGGCAGTACGGCGCCCGTGCTGTCGGTGACTTCTCCGGCAATGTCGCCCGTGATTCGCTGGCCCAGAACAGGACGGCTGATACCCAGGCAGACAACGAGAACAAAAAACAATGTTTGCTGGAAAACCAGCCCTCGCCGCATAGCTTCCCCCTCGGAACGGGTCTGGAAAGAAAACGTTATCAGGTCGGAGTTTAGTGGGCGCGAGAGGAAAGTATCAAGAAGAAATCGCTGCACAAAACGGAATTGAATTGTTGCCCGCGGCTGACTGACGGTCACAGATGACGAGCTAGCTTTCAGCCGTCAGCCAAATCTCTCAAGCTGAGCGACTGACAGCTGAGACTGACAGCTAATTTGAAACGGCGGCTTTGCATAGAGCTGTTGCTGATTCGGATTTTTCATCCGGGCCAGTAAAATTTTTCTTGTGCTGACTCGGCGTCGTGACTGCGACCGGTGTGTGAAACCAATCGAACTGAATCTAGCTCAACGGGGAATCGCTCATGCGGAAGCGGGTGCGGACATGTTCGGACAGCAGTTCGATGGCGCTGCGGTTGGCGATGGGATCGGCCTGCGCCAGGTATTTCATGGCTTCCACCAGCAGGCGCTGGCCGTCTACGTAGCGCGGGTCGGCCGTGCGCTCACGGCGTTTGCGCCCAATATTGGGAGGAACCGGGATCGTAAAAACCTTGGCCATGCAGTTCGGGTATTCGGAGTCGATTTCTGAAAGTTCCTCAACCAATTAAGATGGCGCAATCTCAGTATACCGCTCCGCTGGCGGTTTTCAGCCCCAATTTTGTGAAGATTTCGGCTTCTTCTCTAGCCCTGGGTTGATATGAATTTGGTCTTTCCCGTGGTTTTGAGCTTGAAAACGGAGTCGGGGATTTTTTCGTTCATTTTGATGTCGGAGTATTTCGCCAGGCGATAGTCGCCTGAATTGCCAAAGAAAAACTGCTGTTGCAGCGAAATTCCCCGTGACGGATCAATCCAGAGGATGATGCGATCAACGTTATTGCGCACGCTTGCCGTCTTGGGTACCAGTTCCAGCTTTTCCGCTACCACGCCGTCCACCGCCTCGTGGCCTAAATACTTAACATCAAAGGACTTAAGCAAGTCGTGTCCGCCGCCGCCAAAGCCCAGCACCAGAAAACTTTCGAAGGCTTCCCGGTTTTTTCCTGTGTTATAAGCCGTGACCTGGTCGATTTTAGGCTGGTACACCTGAATCTTGGAGCCGTTGAACAGCACATATTTCTGGTCCGGGTCGGTGATATCGGCGGCCATCTGGACTTCATTATTTCCGGTGTGGCGGAAGTACACTTTCCCCTTTTGTTCCTCGTGTTCGTCCACCACTTTTTGATATTGGTCCCAGACCACGCTGGCTTCGGTGGTGCGGAATTTCTCGGCCGCGCTGTCCATCTGCCCCAGTACTCGATCCAGGGCGGGATCCATTGCGGCATCGGCGGGAGCCCCGACCGCGACCATGGCGCCCAGGCAAACCATCGCCAGAGCCCACCGGCAAACTGACTGCGCGCCGCATTTCATGGTTGCCTCGCCGGGCACAGCGGGAGCTGTATCGCTACTCCTTTTGCACCCAGACCTTGTAAGTCAGCACGCGGCCGTGACGATCGCGTACAGCTTCATAGCGGATGACGCTCACTTCGCCGGCTATGGGTTCTACAATCCGCAGCAGCTCTTGCCGTACCTTCGCGTCATCTGTTGCGGAGACGGCCGAACCTTCAATCTGATAAATGAATCCGCCACCCGGCTCCGGAGTTACAACTACCCCGATTGGATGCGGATTGCGTTCCACCGGTTTATCGTGGAAGTCGATCCAGTAGGGCGAGAGAAAAACGAACAACAGAATCAGGGTGACCATCACATCATACTGCAGGCTGCCGCGCTCGTAAGACCAGAGAATGAAGTCGCGAATTGTGTGCCAGATCCTCGACATGGGCACGGGGGGCGCCTCGGCAATGGTCGTCGTTGTCATCCTGGCTTCGTTCAAGTCTTTTCCGTCCAAGTCGTTTCCGGTTAAGTCGTTGCTGGTTAAGTCTAGGCTTTGGCTGATCGGCTTGGCAAACGCGCACCGCCAGATCAGGCTGAGCGCGGGCGGGTTGCCCGGCGGCCACATTAAACCAGAGCGTAGCGATGCACAACTAGAATTTCTTTGGCCGGATGCGATCCGTGCCCATGGCCGGTTGCAGCGCTTCTGGAATCAGGACGCTGCCGTCGGCCTGCTGGAAATTTTCCACGATCGCGACCCAGGTGCGTCCCACCGCCAGCCCGCTTCCATTCAGGGTGTGGACAAACTCAGTCTTGTTCTTGCCTTCGGGACGATAGCGAATATTCGCCCGGCGGGCCTGGAAAGATTCGAAATTCGAGCACGATGAAATCTCGCGGAACAACTGCTGCCCCGGCAGCCACACCTCGATGTCATAGGTCTTGGCCGACGAGAAGCCCATGTCACCGGTGGAAAGCGCAACCACGCGGTAGTGCAATCCGAGCTTTTGCAGGACTTCCTCGGCGTCGTGAGTCAGCTTCTCCAATTGCTCGTAAGACGTGTCAGGCCGGGCGAATTTGACCAGCTCGACTTTCTGGAACTGATGTTGCCGTATGATGCCGCGCACATCCTTGCCGTAAGAACCAGCCTCGCTGCGGAAGCAGGGGGTGTACGCCGTGAGTGAAACCGGCAGGCGCGAAGCGTCTAATACTTCATCGCGGTATAGATTGGTGACCGGCACTTCGGCAGTAGGAATCAACCACATATCTTTTTCGCCATGAGGAACGCGAAAGAGATCGGAGGCGAATTTCGGCAACTGTCCGGTGCCATACATGGACTCGGAATTCACCAGGTAAGGCGGCAGCACTTCGGTGTAGCCGTGCTCGCGGGTGTGCAGGTCGAGCATGAAATTGGCCAGCGCCCGCTCCAGCCTCGCTCCCAGGTCCCAGTACACCGCAAAGCGCGCGCCGGAGAGTTTGGTGGCGCGTTCAAGATCGAGAACGCCCAGCTCTTCGCCCAGTTCCCAGTGCGGTTTGGGGGTGAAGTTGAATTGGGGTGGCGCGCCCCAGCGCCGGACTTCAACGTTGTCCTCCGGCGTTTTCCCCACCGGCACGCTTTCGTGGGGCAGATTGGGGATGCCGGTGAGAATATTTTGCAGGCTGGCCTCGAACTCTTCTGCTGCTTTCTCGCGTTGCTGAATCTGTTCTCGCAATTCCTTGGTTTCGGAAATCTGCGCGCTGGCATCCTGGCCGCTCTTCTTCAGCCTGGCAATGTCCTCGGACGCCCGGTTGCGTCGGGCTTTCATGGTCTCGGCTTCGGTGATGGCGTGGCGGCGCTGGGCGTCTACGTTATGGAAATCCTTCAACACCTGGGCCGGATCCATGCCGCGCTGGCGCAGTTTTTCTTCCACCAGGGGCAGGTTGTCGCGAACGAAGTTGAGATCAAGCATGGGAGCTAACTACTGTACCGAAAAAGAGGCCGGAAATGCACGTGTGGCGCGGACCTGCCCTGAGCGAAGTCGAAGGGGCCCTCGCCCGCGGCCTGTGACTTTGGATTTGCCGCAAGCCTAACGTCAAAAGCGGGGGACAAGAGTGTCCGTCCCACACAGTCTAGTACATCGTCCAGATAGTTATTTATATTATTACGGCTTTCGTCTACAGTGGGAACATGCCGAGAGTTGCTCCCGCTGTCTCGCTTGACCCGATCATGAAAGCCGAGCTGGACCAACTGGTGCGATCGCCCTCGGCTCCGCAAGGTCTGGTGCAGCGAAGCCGGATTGTTTTGGCGGCCGCTGCCGGCAGGACCAATCAGCAAATGGCTGGCGAACTGCAGATGCCGGAAGTGACCGTCAGTAAGTGGCGCCGCGGTTTTGCCAGCCAAGGGCTGGAGGGTCTTCAAGATGCACCCCGTTCCGGCCGTCCGGTAAAACATGGCCCGGAGATCATACAGCGGGTGCAGAACCGAGCCTGCCAACAACCGGAACACTACAGCCGCTGGAGTGTACGAACGCTGGCCCAGGACTTAAAGCTGCCGCGCAGCACCGTGCACCAGATCCTATTGGCTTCGCACCTACAACCCCATCGGATTCGTACCTTTACTTTCAGCCCGGATCCCGACTTTGAAGCCAAGCTGCTGGATATTGTCGGCCTGTATTTGAATCCGCCGGAAAATGCGTTGGTGTTGTGTGTCGACGAAAAGACGGGGATTCAGGCGCTAGATCGTACTCAGCCCCTGCTGCCCTTGAGCGCCAAGAAACCGCGCGGCTGGACCAACGAGTATGTCCGCCACGGCACGCAGACCTTGCGGGCGGCTCTGGAGATTGCCAGCGGCCAAGGGGTAGCCCAGGTCAAGCAACGCCGCACCTCGGTCAACTTCCTGCGTTTCCTCAGGGATGTCGTCGAAGCCTTCCCCGAGCAAGACTTGCACATGGTTCTCGACAATCTCAACATCCACAAAAACCAAGCGGCGCAGCGCTGGCTGAAGCTGCATCCCCGCGTGCATTTCCATTACACCCCCACCCATGCTTCCTGGGTCAATATGGTCGAATGTTTCTTCAGTATCCTGGGCAAACAGGGTTTGTCACAAAGTGTTCATACCTCGAAGCGCCAACTGAAAGAATTTCTGTTGGACTATATTGCCCGTAACAACGAAAATCCCGGGCCGTTCGTATGGACCAAAGGGCCAGAAAAACTTCAGCGCATTATCGAGGCGACGAAAGAATATCAAGACGCACGCACCCGCAATACTATAAACAACTAACTGGACGATGTACTAGTCCTACATTTGGTCTGGAGTGTCTCCCGCTGTAAACTACCCCGCAAATGCGATCATCTCTTCGCTCCTCGGTGCTGGGGGTTCTGCTGTGTCTCGGCCTCAGCGCCACCGGCTTCGCTTCCGCCTACAACGCTCGTCCCAAGTTGGTCGTCATCGTCGTGATCGACCAGTTTCGCGGCGACTACCTGGAGCGTTATCGCGACCAGTGGGGAGAAGGCGGCTTCCGGCTCTGGCTTGACCATGGCGCCAACTTCACCGACTGTAACTACGATTACGCCAACACGCGCACCGCGCCCGGACATGCGACCTTGCTGACCGGGGCCTACACGAACGGCCACGGCATCATGGCCAACGAATGGTGGGATCCCCAGAAAAAAGCCATAGTCGCGGCGGCGGATGACGACCAGACTAAGCTGGTTGGTATTTCGGGCGGCGCGCCTGGAGCGTCACCTCACCACCTTCTTGCCGACACGCTGGGGGACGAACTCAAACTGGCGACGCAGGGCAAGTCCCGGGTCTTCGGCATCGCGCTCAAGGACCGCGCCTCTGTTCTCCCTGCCGGCTTCGCAGCCAATGGTGCCTATTGGATTGACCGGACCACCGGCGCCTGGATCACGTCCACCTACTACCGCAGCGAACTTCCCAGGTGGGCGCAGGATTTCAACGACAACAAGCGGGCGGAGAAGTATCTGAACCAGGACTGGAAGGACAGCAACGGGAACGTTCTGCGCAGCACCCGGCCCACTGCCGGGAAGCCAGGCAACTTCTACGATCTGGTGGGTTCCACGCCTCTGGCCAACGACTATGAATTTGAATTTGCGCGGGAACTGATCACCTATGAAAAGCTGGGCAATGGTCCGGCCACCGATCTGCTGATCATCAGCTTGTCGGCCAACGATATTCTCGGTCACAAGGTAGGTCCCGATTCAGCGGAGATGCAAGCCATGGCGCTGGCTATGGATCGCCAACTGGCCGGTTTCTTCGAGTTTTTGGGACACCAAATTGGGCTGGCCAACGTTTGGATTGCGCTCTCCGCCGATCATGGGATTGCTCCCTTGCCCCAGGTCGCGGCTGGGATGCACCTTCCCGGCGCGAACGTTTCCGGTGACAAGATACGCGCGCAAATAAATAGCGCGCTGTCTTCCCGGTTTTCTCACAAGGCTGAATACGTGAAGGACTTACAATACCCGGTGACCTGGTTAGACTCGGACGCCTTCGCGGCGGTAAAGGTGAACGAGCAGGAGGCAGAACGCGCTGTGGGCGAGGCGCTGAAACCAGCCGGCCTGCGCACGTACTACACGCGCTCACAGCTGGAGCGGGGTGATGCGCCCAACACCGGGCTGGGATTGAAGTATCTGCACAGCTATTCCCCGCTCGGCGGATGGTACGTGCTCGGCGTTCCACCGCCGTTCACCATCGGCTTCATCGGTGGAACCGATCACGCAACCCCATACACCTACGATACCCACGTGCCCCTGGCTTTTTATGGCCTGCCCTTCCAGCCGGGAACTTACCGTACTCACGCCGAACCCGTGGATTTGGCTCCGACGCTGGCTTCGCTGCTCGGCATCAACGCTCCGACTCATTCTGTCGGGCGGGTGCTGACCGAGGCCTTGCCTCCGCCACGCCGGGTCGCGGGCTCCGCTCATGGAGGCGATCGGGAGGAGCGGAGCATGCCTGATGTTGAGGGGCTTGGGTTCAGGCAAGGCACAATGGCGACGCCGTCCCGGGCGGCCGCTTCCTCGGCGCCTGAAGCCGCCAATCACAGGAGGACACCTATTGCAGCGCTGAAGCGCTGCTCCACCCAGCGGCTGGGGAGTCAGTCCAACCAGAGGCTGGAAAGCTGGTCCTCCGCGAGTCAGGACTTCCGTGTGTCCTTCCTGGCGGCTGCTGCGAAGAATGCTGACCCGTCGGCAGCGGGGGGCGCACGATGACTTCTCCCGCCGCGCCTGCCGCCCCTGATCTTTCCGTCAGTGTTGCCGGTATCGAGCTGAAGAATCCAATCATCGCGGCCAGCGGCACGTTCGGCTACGGTATTGAGCTCGAGGATGTGGTCCACCTCAACAAGCTGGGCGGTTTTGTGGTAAAGGGACTCTCTGCCCAGCCCATGGCCGGGAATCCTCCTCCCCGTCTTTATGAAACCCCGGCCGGGATGCTCAACGCGATCGGACTGCAGAATATCGGGGCGCGCGCGTTTGTCGATGAGAAGCTGCCCAAGCTGAGAAAAATGAAAAATATCGTGGTTTTCGCCAACGTGTTCGGCTACAGCCGCGAAGACTACGAGCGAACTATTGAGATTCTGAATGAAGGGGAGGACATCGCCGCCTATGAACTGAACGTGTCGTGTCCAAATACGGTGGCCGGCGGCATCCAGTTTGGCAGCGACCCGCGAGCTCTGGATGAAGTCGTGAACACGGCTAAACGAGTATCTCGCCGCCCGCTGATTGTGAAGCTTTCCCCCAACGTTACCAGCATTGCGCTAATGGCACGCGTGGCCCAGGAAGCCGGGGCCGACGCCATCTCGCTGGTGAATACTTTCCTGGCCATGGCCATCGACCCTGAAACCCGCAAGCCCCGCATCGCCAACGTGACTGCCGGACTGTCGGGTCCCGCTATCAAGCCGATTGCACTGCGCATGGTTTACGACGCCTCGCGAGCAGTGAATATTCCGGTCATCGGCATGGGAGGGATTTCGACTGCGGCCGATATCGTGGAGTTCATGCTGGCGGGGGCGAGCGCGGTGCAGATCGGGACCGCCAGCTACTGGGACCCGGTCGCGACTGAGAAGATCGCAGCCGAGCTGGAAACCTGGTGCGCTGAACGGCGCATAGCGCGCGTGGCGGAATTGACCGGTGGCATGGTGATGGAGTAGCTGGTAGCGCCGGCCTCCGGCCGGCCCGATGGGCGGGCGAGACGCCCGCCGGACAGCCGGCGGGACGCCGGCGCTACGGTTGCCACTTTTCGCCCGCCGATTCATCTAAATTCATGTCGATATAATTCAGACAGGAGTCTTAAATTTATATGGCCAAAGCCACTTTTGCCGCAGGCTGTTTCTGGGGAGTTGAAGCTACTTTCCGCCAATTGCCGGGCGTTACCGCAACCCGCGTGGGCTACACCGGCGGGCATTTCGCCAATCCGACCTACAAAGACGTTTGCAGCGATCGCACCGGCCACGCCGAGGCGGTCGAAGTGGAGTACGATCCCGCCAAACTTTCCTATGCGAAGCTGCTGGAGGTATTCTGGGAGAACCACGATCCCACTCAACTCAACCGCCAAGGGCCCGACTACGGATCGCAGTACCGCTCCGCGATCTTCTTTCACACCCCGGAGCAGGAAAGTGAAGCCCGGCTGTCGAAAGAACGGCTGGAGAAGTCGGGCCGCTTCAAGAAGCCGATTGTGACCCAGATCATGCCGGCGGTCACGTTCAATCCCGCCGAGGACTACCACCAACAGTATCTGGAAAAGCGGGGACTGGCGACCTGCCACATCAAGTAGGCAGGATTGGAAACCCCCGCCCTGTCTCTCCAAAGGACGGAGAGACGAGGACGGGGCACCCCAGCTTCACATCAGAAATCTTCACATCAGAAATCCAGGTTTTCTTGCGGGCATCGACACCTTCCCTTATGCTGCGGTGCAGTCATGCCGCACGGTCCCAATCACCTGCTTTTACAGCTTCTCGCCATCTTTGTTTCTGCGAAGGTGGTGGGAGAGTTGTTCGAACGGGTAAAGCTGGAATCTGTCCTGGGCGAGATCCTGGCCGGAGCGGCTCTCGGCCCGTTTGCTCTGGGCTGGATCAATCCCAGTGACCATCCATTCTGTCGCTGAAATTGGCGCGATCTTTGTTCTGTTCAGCGCCGGCCTCGAAACCAGCCCGCACGACCTGATCCGGGTGGGCCGCAAGGCGCTGCTGGTGGCCGTCGCCGGCATCGTTGCGCCCTTCGTTCTGGGATTCGCTTACATGAAATGGCGCGGAGATGCATCCGGCGAGGCCATTTTCGTGGGCGCAGCCATGGTTGCCACCAGCGTGGGAATCACGGCTCGCGTGCTGGGCGACTTGCATGTGATGGCGACGCGCACCGCCAGGATCATCCTGGGCGCGGCCGTCTTCGATGACATTCTGGGCATGGTGCTGCTGGCGATTGTGGCTGGCCTGGTTTCGGGTGGCAGACTGGAGTGGTTGCACCTGGGCGTTCTAGCTAGTCCTGGCGCCCTTCTTTTTTTTCAGCATCGGCTCTCGTCTCAATGTGCACCTGTTTACCGGAAACGTTTTGTTGGCCGCGATTGTAATTTCGCTGCTGGCCATCGTTTCAAAGGTAGTGGGGTGTGGGCTGCCGCTGTGGCGTGAGGGCTGGCTGAGCGCGCTGCGGGTTGGAGTGGGTATGATGCCCCGCGGCGAAGTCGCACTGATCGTCGCGCTGGTGGGATTGCAGTCGCAGATTGTGTTGCCTTCTACCTATGCCATTGTCGTATTTATGACCGCAGTGACCACGATCCTGGCGCCGCCACTGTTGCGATACCTGTTTCGCAGCGAGATGAAAGCAGTGTAGGCGCGAGCGTCCCGCTCGTGCGGGGCCACCGCTCAAAGTATCGGGAACTGAGAGTGCTGGGACCAGGGACGCACGAGCGTGGACGCTCGCGCCTAGGTTGAACCCGGTTATAATTCCCCGTTCTGTTGGCGAGGAGAATTCATGACTCTTGCAGGCCGGGTTGCGCTGGTGACGGGTGCGTCGCAAGGCATCGGCCGGGCTTGCGCGCTGAAGCTCGCCCAGTCCGGGGCCACGGTGGCGTTGGCCGCGCGCAGCCAGGAAAAGCTGCAGGAACTGGCGGCTGAAATCGCGGCGGCGGGAGGCACCGCGGCTTCCTTTCCCCTGGACGTCAGCGACGAAGAGCAGATCAAGGCTACCTTCAAGGTCGCAATCGCCCAGTTGGGCAAGATTGACATCCTGGTGAACAACGCCGGCATTACCCGCGACCAGCTGGTCATGCGCATGAAGCGCGCGGACTGGGACGCCGTACTCAATACCAATCTCACCTCGGCGTATCTCTGCACCCAGCAGGCGATCGGGTCGATGCTTAAACAGCGCTGGGGCAGGATCATCAACATCACTTCAATCTTTGGGCAAACGGGACAAGCCGGCCAGGCCAACTATGCTGCTTCAAAAGCCGGGCTGATCGGGCTGACCATGGCCATCGCTCGCGAAGTCAGCTCGCGCAATATCACCTGCAACGCCGTCGCTCCGGGTTTCATCGAGACCGCGATGACTTCCGGACTGGGCGATGAGTTCAGGCAGAACGCGGTGAAGATGATCCCGCTGGGACGTGTCGGCACACCGGAAGACGTAGCGAGCGCGGTGGCGTTTCTGGCGTCGGAGGGCGCTTCGTATATTACCGGGCACGTGCTGAACGTGAACGGCGGCATGTTGATGGGCTAGATAGTGTGGAATGACGGCGCAAGGAAAGACAGCGTGGGGAATCCCAGACTTACCCTGAGGCAGGCGGAATCGCCTGCCCAGATTGCTCAGGTGCGTGAACTTTTTCTCGAGTATGCTGAATCGCTCGGCTTCAGCCTGTGCTTTCAGGGCTTCGACCAGGAACTTGCGGGACTACCTGGAGATTACGCGCCGCCGGATGGCCGCCTGCTGGTGGCTGAATACCGAAGTCAGCTGGCCGGTTGTGTGGCGTTGCATAAACTGGAATCCGGAATTTGCGAGATGAAGCGGCTTTATCTTCGCCCGCAACTTCGTGGCCGGGGCGTGGGACGCGCACTGGCGGAAACCGTGATCGCGGAGGCCCGGACGATCGGATACCGGAAGATGCGGCTCGATACCGTCGAGCCCGTGATGCCCAATGCGGTGGCGATGTACCGGCGGCTGGGATTCAAGGAGATCGGACCTTATCGCCCCAATCCGATTGAAGGGGCGTTGTACATGGAATTGGAGTTGTAAAAACGAGGGCGGGACGCCGGCACTACGGAAAACTGCGTTGCGAGGAACCTCACGATGAAATTGGTCTGCTTATTTCTCTCTCTGGTTTACTCGATTTCGAGCTTAGCTGCTACCAGTAAGAACGTCTCCTACAAGAGCGGCGATGACACCGTGCAGGGCATCCTGTACACGCCTGAGGGTAAAGGTCCGTTCCCGGCGCTGGTGGTCATTCACGAATGGTGGGGGCTGAATGACTGGGTCAAGGAGCAGGCCGCCAAGCTGGCCGACGAGGGTTATGTGGCCCTGGCGATCGATCTTTACCGGGGCAAAGTGGCGACCACGCCGGACGAAGCCCATGAAATCATGCGCGGCGTTCCGGAAGACCGGGCGGCGCGCGACCTGCATGCGGCGGTGGAGTTTCTGAAATCGCAACCGAATGTGAAGCCAGACCGGATCGGCTCCATCGGCTGGTGCATGGGTGGCGGATACTCGCTCGACGTGGCGTTGCAGGAGCCCACGTTGACTGCCGCCGTCATCAACTACGGCCACCTGGCCGCGGACGCGGACTCCCTCAAGAAGATTAACGCTTCAGTACTGGGCATCTTCGGCGGACAGGACCGCGGCATCCCGGTGGAAGACGTAAAGAAGTTCGAGCAGGCGCTGAAACAGCAGGGGAACAAAGTGGAAATTGTGATTTATCCCGATGCCGGGCATGCTTTTGAGAATCCCAACAACAAGACCGGCTACCGCGCTGCCGACGCTGCCGACGCCTGGAAGCACACCACCGGTTTTCTGGCCGGCACACTGAACAAATGATCGGGCCCACTTAAAAAATAGTGAACTCCGGTAATCGATTACCATACTGCTGTAACGACGGCTGTCCGCGGGCGGAAATCGCTCCGTACTCCATCACCGGTTGTGGTGCAACGAAATTCTTCTTGCCAGAAGGTACTACTCTGGTTACTATGCACGTCATCCTTGGGGGTCTGCTTTGGTTGCTTTCTCTATGAACATCGGCGAGACCATCCGAAACTACCGGCTGCAAAAAGGCATGTCCCAGGGCGACATCGAGAAGCGCACCGGCCTGCTGCGCTGCTACCTCTCACGGGTGGAGAACGGCCATACCATTCCATCGCTCGATACGCTGGCCAAGATTGCCGGCGCCATGGAAATCGCGCTGTCGCAGTTCTTCTCCGAGTCCGGGCACAGCAACGGCTCCAAGAACCTTCCCCAACTGTCCGATGATGAAGTCCGCTTTCTGAGCCAGATTCGCCGCTACGCCGTCAGCCTCAACGACAGCGACCGCAAGCTGGTGCTGGCCATGGTCAAAAAGATGGCGGCGAAGTAAAGCAGCTGCTGGCTGCTAGCTTCTAGCTCTTAACTCCGAATTTAAGGTATGTTCAACGACCGCTTGGCCAAAGCTAGGAGCTAGCAGCTACCTTTGGGTACTTTCGTTCTATCCCTCTTGTGGCCAACGGGAATCTCGTTTGGGGGCTGGCCAACCCCTAGACTGTCTGTGGAGAATCCTGGGTGACCATCGACGAAGAACTGACCGTGCTCGATACGCAGCTGCGGCGGCTGAAGATTGAGTACGAGATTTATTTCAGCAATCCGGCCAAACGTCCCCCTACGGACGTGGAGTGGAAGGTGCTCTCCCTGTTGCGCAAATTCAGCGACGGCGGGCGCATGAGCTTTTCACAACGCTTCCGCTACAACGAACTGGCGCAACGTTACGCTATCTACAGCGACCTGTGGCGCAAGAAGAACCGCATTCGTGAAGAAGGCTACCGCCGTCCCCAGGACGCGCTGCTCTCGGTGCAGGGTGTGCGGGTTGAGGAGCATGAGCCGGAACACAAGGTGTACGGAGTTGGCCACGCGGCAGCGGCCACACCAGTGGTGGAAGAGAAGCCCTTCAGCATGCAATGTGCCGATGCCCGCGCCGAACGCGATAAGGTGCAAAAGCTCTACCAGGCGCTCACGGATGCCAAAAAGAGGTCCGGCGAAGCCGTCTCCGGCAATCTCGACAGTTTTGCCTCGTTCGTGCAGAAGAAGACCGAACAGATCCGCAAACAATACGGCTGCGAACTGGTCGAATATACCGTCGAAATGCAGAGCGGCCAGGTAAAGCTCAAGGCCAAAGCGAAGACCTAGTCGTTGCAGTCATCAGTCATCAGTCATCAGTCACGTCCATTCTATTTGCGACCTGGGAAATTCAAGCCGGCGTGCGGTTAAATGTTCTTGTGGCGCCCGCGTCTCGCCGGCTGTCGGGCGGGCATCCTGCCCGCCCCCGGGGGCAAGATGGCGGCGCTACAAACGCGCTGACGACTTGAAGACTGACGACCGACGACTGCCCCTGATAGAATTTCTCCCTGCCTTTCCCGGGCACATTCCCATTTCATTCGAGGTCTGCCATGTCCGCGAGCCAGACGAAGATCCAGCGTGCCATCCTCAGCGTGACTGACAAGACGGGACTGGTGGAGTTTGCCCGCAAACTTGCCGGCATGGGCGTGGAACTGATTTCGACCGGTGGCACGGCGAAGCTGCTGCGCGACTCCGGGATCACCGTAAAGGACATTTCCGAGCTGACCGGCTTTCCCGAGATGCTCGACGGGCGGGTCAAGACGCTGCATCCCAAGGTGCACGGAGGCATCCTGCATCGGCGCGAGATGGCCTCGCACCGCAGCGCCGTCGCCGAGCACGGCATTGAACCGATCGACATGGTGGTGGTCAATCTTTACGCCTTCGAGAAAACGGCAGCCAAGCCGGGCGTGCCCTTTGAAGACCTGATCGAAAACATCGATATTGGCGGACCGTCGATGATTCGGTCCGCCGCTAAGAATTTTCAGGATGTGGCGGTCGTCACCTCGCCGGCCGACTACACGATGCTCGCCGAGGAGATGGCCGCGTCGGGCGGGGCCCTCTCCGCAGCCACCAAGTGGCGCCTGGCGCAAAAGGCTTTTGCCACCACTGCGGCCTATGATTCGGCCATCGCGTCCACCCTGGAGCGGGTCAGCGCTAACGGCCATTTTGAGTTTCAGCCTGAAACTGGATTTCCCCAGAACCTACGCCTCGCATTCAGCAAGATCATGGACCTGCGCTACGGCGAGAATCCTCACCAGAAGGCCGCGATGTACACCGACGGCTCGGGCAGCGGCGTGGCCAACGGCCGGCAGATTCAGGGCAAGGAACTTTCCTACAACAACATCGTGGATCTGCAGGCGGCCTGGGACCTGGCCCAGGAGTTTGACGAGACTGTCTGCGCCATCATCAAGCACACCAATCCGTGCGGCACCGCCACGGGCAAGACCCTGGCCGAGGCCTATCGGAAAGCGCTGGAATGCGATCCGGTGTCGGCTTTCGGAGGTGTGATCGGGGTAAATCGAGTGGTGGATGGCGAGGCTGCGGAAGAAATGGCCAAGCTCTTTCTCGAGGTCATCGCCGCCCCGGGTTTCGACGACTCCGCCAAGGCCAAGTTTGCCGCCAAGAAGAACCTGCGCCTGGTCGAAATCAGCCACGCTCCGCAGAAATGGGTGCTGAAAAACGTCTCCGGCGGGATTCTGGTGCAGGACGCCGATACCCGCGTGCTGCAGGAATCTGATCTCAAGGTGGTCACCAAACGGCAACCCACGCCGGAGGAGAAGCGCGCCCTGCTATTTGCCTGGAAGGTTTGCAAGCATGTGAAGTCGAATGCAATTCTTTACGCTCGCGACGGGCAAACGGTGGGGGTCGGCGCGGGCCAGATGAGCCGGGTGGATTCCTGCAAGATCGGCGCCATGAAGGCGAGTCCTGCCGCTCAAGGGAACGGTGGCCGCATCGGATGCGTTCTTCCCCTTTCCCGACGGAGTGGAGGAAATCGCCAAGGCGGGCGCCACCGCCATCATTCAGCCCGGCGGGTCGGTGCGCGATCAGGAGGTCATTGAGGCTGCGGACCGGCTGGGGTTGGCCATGATCTTCACTGGCGTCAGGCACTTCCGGCACTAATAATTGCCGAATTGTGGAATTTTCGGATTGCCGAATTTCTGGGCGGCAAATTGGGTTTGAATCCGTCAATTCGTAATTCCCACAGATCGTCAATCCTGTTAGTCCCTGTACTTCCGATCATTACCTGCCCGGTTCCGCGTGCGCTTTTTCGCCCCCTTGCCCCAGCACGGTTTACAATGTAAAGAGCACCCGCCAGCAGCGGTTCGGCATCCAATCGCTATGGTTCAGGGAGGCCGAAGGTTCTCGATGAAAAGTATTTACTGCACTCTTATTCTGCTGCTGGTCGTCCCTGCTGTTTCCGCGGAGCAAACTCCGGCTGCGGATTCCAAATCAGCCTCCGCGACCGCGCCCCGCAAGCTCGACAAGGCGGCGGCGTATTACCACTACACCCTGGCCCATATGTACGAGGAGCAGGTGGCGGTGTACGGTCGCAGCGAACTGGCCAACAAAGCCATCGAGGAATACCGGCTGGCGATTGACGCCGATCCTACTTCCGAGTATCTGACGTCCGGCGCTGGCCGAACTCTATGCCAAGACCGGGCGTATTCGGGATGCCGTCCTGGAAGCCCAGGACATCCTCAAGCGCGACCCCAACAACCTGGAAGCCCACAGCCTGCTAGGCCGGATTTATCTGCGTTCGCTGGGCGACGTGCAGGCGGGACAGCGGTTCGCAGAATGTTCTCAAGCTGGCCATCGAGCAGTACGAACAGATCATCAAGATCGAGCCCGACAACGTGGACGACCACCTTCTGCTGGGCCGCCTCTACCGGCTGAACAACGATCTGCAGAAGGCGGAGGGCGAATTCAAGACCGCGGTCAAGCTGCAGCCCGATTCCGAAGAAGCGGTCACCACTCTGGCCTATCTGTACAACGAAGAGGGCGACACCGCTCGCGCCGGCGAAGTGCTGAGTTCCATCCCGGACGCGTCCCGCTCGGCCAAACTGTACTCGGCTCTCGGCTACACCTACGAACAGCAGAAGCAGTACAAGAACTCGATCGCCGCCTACAGGAAGGCGATTGAACTCGACCGGGACAATCTGGACGCGATCCGCGGCCTGGCCCAGAACCTGATGAATGATGGCCAGACCGACGCCGCTCTGGAGCAGTACAAAATCATTGCCGACGCGAATCCCGAGGATGCGCAGACCTACCTCCGGATGGCCGAGATCTACCGCAAGCAGCGGCAAATTCGACCTGGCGCTGGACAACCTGAAGAAGGCCGAGATCGATGGTGCAGGACTCGATCGAGGTCCCTTACAACATCGCCGCGGTCTACCAGGCCCAGGGCCGCTACGACGAGGCCATCCAGGTATTGCAGGACCTGCTCAAGAAGACCGAAAAGACGGACAACAGCTACACCCAGGCGGAGAAGAACAACCGGGCGGTGTTTCTGGAGCGTCTGGGCACGATCTATCGCGACAACAAGCAACGATCAGCCAGGCCATCGAGACCTTCCGGAAGATGCTGGTGCTGGGCGACGAGAATGCCGAACGCGGCTACCAGCAGATCATCGACACCTAGCGCGAAGCCAAGCAGTGGCAGAAGGCCACCGACACCGCCAAGGAAGCGGTGCAGAAGCTACCCAACAATCGCGAGCCTGAAGATGGTGTACGCTGCCCAGCTTGCCGACATGGGCCAGCCCGATGCCGGGCTACAGCAGGTCAAGTCGCTGCTCAAGGGCACGCCGGAAGATCGCGACGTTTACATCACGCTGTCCCAGATGTACAGCCGTCTGAAACGCTGGCCCGAGGCTGAGGCGGCCTTGGACAAGGCGGAACAGCTCTCGAGCAAGGACGAAGACAAGCAGTATGTTTACTTCCTCCGCGGCTCGACCTACGAACGCCAGAAAAAATATGACCGAGCGGAAGAGATGTTCCGCAAAGTCCTGGCTGGCGATCCCCAGAACGCGACCGCGCTTAACTATCTCGGCTACATGCTGGCCGACCGCGGGCGTCAAGCTGGACGAGGCGCTCGGCCTGATCAAGAAAGCGGTAGATCTTGATCCCGCCAACGGCGCATATCTCGATTCGCTGGGCTGGGCCTATTTCAAGCTGGGCAAATACGAGTCCGCCGAAGATACCCTGATCAAAGCTTCGCAGCGGATCGGGACCGATCCTACCGTGCAGGACCACCTCGGCGACCTCTATCAGAAAACCGGCCGCCTCAAACTGGCCGCTGCCCACTGGGAGCGCGCGCTCGCGGAGTGGAACAAGACCGTCGCCGCGGAAGTTGATCAGGACGACTTGGCCCGGGTCCAGAAGAAGCTCGAATCAGCCAAGATGAAGCTGGCCAAGGAAGACTCAGAGAACAAGTAGCCAGTACCCAGCACCTAGTAGCCAGCACAAAACACGTGGACGGCCGCCGTCGGCCGTCCTGGCCGAGCGCAAGCTCGGCTTTCTTTTTGTATCCTGATGAGTCTCTCTACCGCGAGACCCACCCTGTCTCTCCAAAAAACTGGAGAGACGAGGGTTGTGCACCCAGAAATCTGGAGAAAAACCAATGAGTGATGACGTGCTCATTCGGCAGGCCACCCCTGACGACATTTCCGCATTGCTGCGCCATCGCCAGGGTATGTACGAAGACATGGGCTACAACGACCCCGCGGCCCTATCTGCGATGGTCTCCACCTGCAGGCCCTATCTGGCTGCGGCGCTGGCGAATGGAACGCTCCGGGCCTGGCTGGCGTGCGCCGGAGAACAAATCGTGGCTGGCGGCGTGGTCCTGATCAGCCCGTGGCCAAGCCATCCCTACGATGGCCAGTGCCGCCGCGCTACGATTCTCAACATGTACACCGATCCGCCATTTCGCCGCCAGGGCATTGCCCGCCGGATCATGCAAACCATGATCGACTGGTGCCGGAAGGAGGGGTTTGTGCGTGTCGATCTGCACGCCAGCGAAAAAGGTCGCCCTCTCTACGAGAGTCTGGGGTTCGAACCCACCAACGAGATGCGGTTGAAGCTGGGTGCTTCGTAGCGCCGACGTCCCGGCGGCTGCCCGGTGGGCGTCTCGCCCACCGCGCTGGGGAGGGCAAGATGCCCTCCCGCCAGCCGGCAAGATGCCGGCGCTACTTTGCTGATGTCGGATCTCTTCTCCATCCAATGCTAAACTTGCCCCATGCTGGCCGATTACGCCGTGCGGGTGGAGCAATCCCGCGGACGCCGCATTCCCGAGCCCCAGCACCCCTATCGCAATGATTTCCAGCGGGACCGCGACCGGGTCATTCATTCCCGCGCGTTCCGCCGGCTGGAGGCCAAGACCCAGGTCTTCACCCGCCGTTATCTCCGATCATTTTCGCAACCGCCTGACCCACACGCTGGAGGTGGCGCAAATCGCCCGCACCATCGCCGCGACAACTCGGCCTGAATGTGGACCTGGTCGAGGCCCTGGCGCTGGTCCACGATGTCGGCCACCCGCCCTTCGGCCACGCCGGCGAAAAGGCGCTCGACGCGGTCATGCGCGAGCACGGCCTTTTCTTCGACCATAACCTGCACGCGTTGCGCATCGTCGAAGACTTCGAGCTGCGCTATGCCGCCTTCCGCGGGCTGAATCTGACTTTCGAAGTGCGCGAAGGCATCATCAAGCACTCTCACGATTATTCGGCCGAGCAGTTTCCCGAGCTGGCCGAATACTTGCTCGATCAGCGTCCGCCGCTCGAAGCCCAGCTCATCGATCTGGCCGACGAGATCGCGTACGACACCGCCGATCTCGACGACGGCTATGAGGCTCGCCTGCTTACGCTTCCGCAGATCCGCGAGGGCGTCCCGGGGTTCGACGGTTTCTATAGCGATGCCGAGCGCGCCTATCCCAACGCCATGGAGAAGCTGAAGTTCAACGAAGCGCTAAAACGGATTCTCGATCGCATGGTTGGCGATTTAATTCGTAACCTCCAGGGCCGGATCAAGGCCGCTGACATCCGCTGCCTGGGAGACGTGCGGGCGTACCCTCAGCGGCTCGCCACTTTCAGCCCCGCGGTTGAAGAAGAAAGGCGCGGCACCAAGCAGTTTCTTTACCAGAACCTCTACTTCAGCGCCGCGCTGAACCCCGAAAAGATCGACGCGGAGCGCGTGATTCGCCAGCTTTTCGACTTCTGGATGGTGAAGCCAGAGAGCCTGCCTCAGAGCTATCAGGAGAAGGCTGGGCAGGAATCACTTCCGCGAGTGATTTGCGACTACATCGCAGGAATGACTGACAACTTTATTTACGAACAGCACGAGAAGTATTGCGGGAACACGTAGCTCCTGTAACCACGTAGGCCCGGACGCCCTCGTCCGGGCGGGCGAGCGAAGCTCGCCGAGGTTTCTGCGCGGTCCGAGAAAAAACCAGCCGGGCTTTGCCCGGCCGGGCGGGTGAGGGCACCCGCCCCTACGTGGTTCAGGGGCCCCACGTCACGCGATACACCAGCCCCGCGGAATCATCGCTGACGTACAATGCTCCATCCGGCCCGACGACCAGCCCAACTGGCCGTCCCATCCACTTTCCCTTCCTGGTTTCACCCGGGCGGATCCATCCGCTGATGAAGTCTTCCGGCGCCCCCTGGACTTCGCCCTTATCGTTGAACTTTATGCGGACCACTTTGTAGCCGGTGGGCACACTGCGGTTCCATGATCCGTGAAAAGTCACGAACAAACTTCCGCGATATTCCGCCGGAAACATTTCGCCGTCGTAGAACAGCAAACCGAGCGGAGCCGAATGCGCCTGCATCTCGACCGCGGGAGCAATAGTCTTCGAGCAGTCATAGTCTTTGCTTTGGGAGCGGTCCGGAACGCGGTTGCCGTAGCAGTAAGGCCAGCCGGCATCGCCACCGCGCGGACCGAGATCATTGACCTCTTCGGGCGGCAGGTTGTCACCCAGCCAGTCGCGGCCATTGTCGGTGGTCCAGATGGTGCCGGTTTTCGGATTGAGCGTCAGCCCGACAGCATTCCTCAGGCCGGAGGCAAAAGTGCGTTCGCCGCTTCCGTCTTCGTTGTACTCGGTTACGGCGGCGCGGCGCTTGTCGTCTTCCACGCAGACATTGCAACTCGATCCGGTGGCGACGTACATCTTGCCATTGGTGAAAAGAATGGTTCGGGTCGAGTGCCCGCCGCCGCTGCCTGGAAGGTCGGCGATCTTCTGGCTGTGGCCGGCGCGCAATTGCGTTTCATCCCAGTCGTAGCGGCGCACTGCGTTGATCTCAGCGATGTAGAGTTTTCCGTTATGAAAGGCAATGCCATGCGGCGCGTTCAAGCCCGACAGCACGGAGACCGTCCGTTCCGCGTGCCCGGTGTGTATAGCATCAGGGAGAGCCCGCACTGTGCCATCGCTCGTGTCGGTCACCAGCAGTACGCCGCCCGGACTGAAGGCCATCTGCCGCGCATGCAGCGCGGTGGCGAAAACGGAAATATGGAAACCCGGCGGCAATTTCAACCGGGTCAAGTCGAACTTTTCCGTGTGGTTGCAGGACAGCAAGAGCAAAGGAAGCAGGACACAAATCCAGGCGCGGGTGAGAACCACCAATGCTCGAACTCCGCGCGGGAAAACTCCGGGAAGGATGTACCTGGCCGGCGACGACGGTGTTACTCGATTACCGCAACTTTTTGCAGCCATGGGCACACGCAGTTTTTATATCAGATTTCGCCAAAATTACCCGGCATTGCGCTTTTTGCTCCTGTCCGCCCGCTGCTGGCGTTACAATGTATTGTTAGCTAACGACTTAGATCTGCCGTGGTTTGGCATTCGACCTGTTATATACAGAGCAGGCGTCAAGCGGTATCAGGACGCCGATATTTTTGCATTGTTGCTGGAGTGGAGCTCCATGCTCCCCCACCTGGAGGACGTAAAAATGAAGAATCGTATGTTTGTAGCGCTGCTTCTGGCCGGTGTGCTGGCGCTTCCCGCTCTGGCGCAGCAGGCTGCCCCCGCCACGCAGGACCAACCCGCTGCCGCCGCTTCCGGCGCAAGCGGCAAGCCCGCTTTGCAGCCCGACACCCATGAGGGTTTCTGGGGCAAGCTCAATCCCTTTGCCCGCAAGAAATATGTGCAGCGCCAGACCGCTCCCATCCGGGATCGCGTGAACGAGTTGGATGAACTCACCTCCGCGAACTCCAAGATGATCAAGGACACCGATGCGCGCGCCCAGGAGGTATCCGCCTGGCCTCGGCCAAGGCCAACGAAGCCGACCAGCACGCGATTGATGCCGGCAACAAGGCCCAGATGGCGCAGCAGACCGCGACCCAGGCCAACACCCGTCTCACCACGGTGGAACAGGTGGTCGGCAACATCGATCAGTACAAGGCTGCCACGCAGACCGAGATTCGCTTCCGTCCCGGCCAGAGCGTGCTCAGCAAGAACGCCAAGGCTGCACTTGATGAGATGGCGACGCCGTTGAAGACCAGCGCGGCTACATCATCGAAGTCCAGGGCTTCTCCTCCGGTCACGGCCAGGCCGCGATTGCCACCTCACAAAAGATGGCCGATGCGGTCGTACGTTACCTGGTGCTCAGCCACGAAATTCCGGTGTATCGGATTTATGTGGTCGGCATGGGCAATGCTCCGGTGCCTGCAGCGGCCGGCGAAGATGCCAAGTCCAAGCGCACCAGTGGTGGACGCGTCGAAATCAGCCTCCTGAAGAACGATCTGGAGACGCTGGCCTCGACCAGTGCTACCCCGGCTCCCGCGAGCCAGGAACAGCCGGCGCCCCCGAAATAGTTGAGTTAGGACGACGGACCGAAAGGCCCGAAGCCCTCCCCCGAAAGCCTCCCGCGCAAGCAGGAGGCTTTTAATTTCAGATTGCTGATTTCAGATTTCAGAATGCTCGCTCTTAGTAGCGCCAGCGTCTCGCCGGCTGTCCGGACGGCATCTTGCCCTCCGCGTACTTGTTCCCATGTCCGGGGGTAGAACTTCAGTCTGCAATCCGCAATCTGCAATCACCGATCTGAAATCTGCGCTCGTTTCTCCCGTATAATCCAACCCCGTGTCCACCACCGCGAAATCTGCCCTGCGCAAAGCCGGCCTGTTTTACTTCGTCTGGGTAATGTTCTCGTACTGCACCGGCGGCCCCTTCGGTCTCGAGGACATGGTCACAACTTCCGGGCCCGGCATGACCCTGATCTTCCTGCTGGTGATTCCGTTCTTCTGGTGTATTCCGGTCTCGCTGGTATCAGCTGAACTCACCACCGCCATGCCGGTCGAGGGCGGCTTCTATCGCTGGGTGCGCGCCGGATTCGGAGACTTCTGGGGATTTCTCGCCGGCTGGTGGAACTGGTCCGCATCATTCCTGCTGGGCAGCGTGTACGCGGTGCAGTTCGCCGACTACATGGGCTTTTACTTCCCGAGCTCACGGGATGGAGGCATTACATTGTTTCTCTCGCCATCGTCGCAGTGATCACTTACATCAACGTGCGCGGCATTCAAATGGTGGGGAAATTTGCGACCGTGCTTGAGCTTTTCATTCTGCTTCCGGTGCTGGTGCTGGTGGTGATCGGTCTGGCCAAGTGGCATCACAATCCCTTTGTTCCGGCCATCCCTCCTCGTCAGCCCATCGTTCCACGTTTTCGGGGTGGGGCTGGCGCTGGGGCTGTGGCTGTATTCCGGATACGAGCAGTGTTCGACGGTGGCTGAAGAGGTGGAGAACCCGCGCCGCAGCTACCCGCTGGCCCTGGCGCTGGTGGTCCCGCATGTCGATCGCAGCTTACTTTCTGCCTACCCTGGCTTCGCTGGCGGCTCTGGGCAACTGGGAGAGCTGGCATACCGGATATTTCCCCACCGCGGCGCAACTCATCGGAGGCCGCTGGCTCGGGGCCTGGATGTTCGCGGCAGCTATGGTCACCCAGGTAGCACTCCTCAACAGCACGATCCTGACTTCGACACGCATGCCTTTTGCCATGGCGGAAGACGGCTACCTGCCACATGCGCTGACCGGCCAACATCGGCGGTACGGGACGCCCTGGATTGCCATCATTGTTTCGGCGGTGGTGTATGGCCTGCTCGCACTGCATTCACTAGTGCAGCTCATCAGCATTTACAACTGGCTGCGCGTGGCGACCACGCTCATGACTGTACTTGCAGCCTGGCAACTGCGGCGCAAGCAGCCGGACATGCCGCGGCCGTTTGTGATCCCGGGCGGACGCGCGGGACTGATTTACTCCGTGGTGGCGGTTGTGATCATGAGCGCAGTAGCGCTGCTGGGCAGCGACCGCTACGGTTTGCTCTGGGGGCCGGCGGCACTGGCAGTGGGGCCGGTGGTGTACTTCGCCTTGGGAGCCGCGACACGGCGCGCCTGACCCGAACCACGTGGTCTCAACTCACCAATCCAGGAACTTGTACCAAGCGCCGGCGAACGGTAGGAACCAGGGTTTTCCGTTGTAAAGCCCAAGTGGTGCGCCCGGAAAGGGAATCCCCACGAATGGATTCTCTGGCTTCTCCCCGGCAATCATCTGCGCCATCTTCTGACCCTGCCAGGTGGCCATGGCGACGCCGTGGCCGGCGTAGCCGACCGCGTAGTAAATTCCATCCATCTGTCCGGCGTGGGGCATGATGTCGAAAGCGAAATCCAGCGTGCCTCCCCAGACGTATTCGACTTTCACATCGCGCAACTGGGGATGGACATCGATCATTCCGAGCCGCAGAATCTCCGCGCTCTTGCGGATCGAATCCCGGGTTTCGGGGAAGAATGCCGCCCGTCCGCCGAAGAGCATGCGCTGGTCGGGTGTAAGGCGGTAGTAGTAGAGATAGTTCTTGGAGTCGTAAATCATGCGATTGCGCGGGCTCAATTCCCGCGCCAGCGCGTCGGGCAGAACTTCCGTGGTGATGATGTAGGAGCCAATGGGTATGAGCTTCTTGCGCAGGGCTGGAGTCGCCGATCCGGTATAGCCGCTGGTGCCGACGAAAACCTCGCGTGCCCAGAGGCTGCCGCGAGACGTAGTGATTCGCCAGCGCAGCATTCCTTGCCGTGCTTCACGTTCAATTTTTTCCACCCGCGTATTTTCGAAGATCGTTGCGCCTGCCCTTATACGTGGCCTGCGCCAGCCCCGCCACGTATCTCGCAGGATTCAACCCGGCGCTGACTTCATCGACCATACCCCCGTAGTAGATCGATGACCCGATCTCGGACTGCAGTTCAGCTCTGGGCACGATGCGCAGCTGGTGATTGAATTCGCGAGCGATCACTTCCACCTGGTGAGCGTAGTGGTCAAAGTGCTTTTGCTTGCAGGCGACTTCGAGATGCCCAGTACGGACAAAATCGCAATCTATGTTTTCGTCGCTGATCAGCTTCTCCACGCAATCAATTGTCGCCAGCGACGCCGCGTACATGCGCTGTGTGCGCTCGCGTCCGTACATTGAAATCAGCTTGTTGACGCCCAGCTTGAGCCCGGTGAGCACCATGCCGCCATTGCGTGAACTGGCGCCCCAGCCGATGGTCTCGGCTTCGAGGACAGCAACCTTAGCCCCGAGTTGTGCCAGCGTCCTCGCTGCCGAGAGCCCGGTGAAACCGGCTCCAATGATGGCAACGTTAACGCTGTCGGGGAGTGGAAGCGCCGGATCAGTCTTCGGTATGGTGGCCGTGGTGAGCCAGAAGTTTTGTTCCTGGATGGGCATGCTCTCCTTGTGTTCGCGAATGACGAAGCATTGTAACTGCCATCCGCCATGTGGGGACAGCCGTCCTCGGCTCGGCGATCCCCAGGGTCCCCCACCCTCGTCGTTCCGTTCTTTGGAACGACAGGGTGGGAAGGCAAACTCGACGGTGTGAGGGGACAAAACCCCGCCCTGTCTCTCCAAAAGACGGAGAGACGAGGACGGGGCGCCCAAACCGTTGAGCATACCCGCGGGCCGAGCTCATGAGTTTGATCCATCACCCGTTACCCCTGTGCCTTGAACGCCGCACTCAATCCCCTTAAACTTGTAATATGCACGTCCACGCTAGCTCCGGCGGAAGCGAAAAGACGTCACGCATACTGCGCTTTTCGCTGGTCGTTACCGCCGCCTACATAGTGCTGCTGGTGGTTGCCGGCATTCGTGCCCACTCGCTGGCATTGCTTTCCGAGGCGGGACACAATCTCTCTGACTTTTTTGCCCTGTTGCTTTCCCTGACCGCGGTTTACCTGCAGTCTCGCCCGCCCAGTTCCACCAAGACCTACGGCTACCACCGGGCCGGGGTGCTGGCCGCTTTGGTCAACGCGGTATCTCTGGTTGCAGTCTCGGGCTTCATTTTCTACGAAGCGTTCCGCCGCCTGCAGAATCCGGAACATGTGCGCGCGGGAGTCATGATCAGCGTGGCCGCCGCAGGGGTGGTGATGAACGGTGTGATCGCACTGCTGCTGCATCGTGCCGGGCGCGATGTCAATATCCGCAGCGCCTTCCTGCACGAGATCGGCGACACGCTCTCCACTGCCGCGGTCATCGTCGGCGGCTGGGCCATCATGGTCACCGGACAATACTGGATCGACTCTGTGCTTTCGGTTGGGATCGGAGTCCTCATTCTTTGGTCGGGCTTCGGCATCGTACGTGAGACCCTCAACATTCTTCTCGAAGGGACGCCGCGCGGAATCAAGCTGGAACAGGTCGAAGCGGCGATGCGGGAGATTGATGGCGTAAACGATGTCCACGATCTGCACGTCTGGAGCATCGGTTCGGAGACGCGGGCGCTTTCCTGCCACATTTCGATCGCCGACATTCCACCGTCGGTCAGCGAGCGTATTCTGCGCGACGTAAGAAACCGCCTGCGCGAAGAGTTTCACATCGCCCACACCACCATCCAGTTTGAAAATGTGGTTTGCGAGGTGGCGCATGGTTGCGTGATTCCGGTGGCGGGGTTAACGAGCGCAAAGGAACACAGGCACTAGCTGGGTCAGTGCTTCTTCGAGCGTACTTTTCTTCACAAGTTACAGACATCTTTTTACAATAAAAAGACACAATCCGCGCACCTGCATTGCCTCCGCTGAATCAAACCTTTCAAACACACTGAAGATTCTTCAAAGAACAGACCGCGGTTCGAAGTAAGAACCAGGCAGCAGCAGGCATCTTGGAGCGAGCTTGCTTCATGGCAAGATTTCCATGGCTGGGATTAAACCGTGGAACAGGAGCGCTCCAGGATCAACACAGAAACAGCAACCAACAAGGGTTCACAAACAAAAGGAGAAATCATGAAGAAGTATTTGTTCAGCGTACTGGTTACGCTCGCAGGTCTGTTCGCGCTGGCTGCAAGCTCTCAGGCGCAGACCGGTGACGTCGTGGTGCATATCCAGCAGGATTTCACGGCAGGGGGAAAGGCGTTTTCCGCAGGAACATATAAGGTTCTACAATCCTCGCCGGGAACGGGGCAGACGCTGATTTTGCGCAATCAGGAATCGGGCGGATCGGCAATCCTCGTTCCAACCGCGCACGACGCGCTCTCGTCGAAGCAGGCTGAAGTGAAGCTGACGCGAGTGGGCGACGTGTACTACCTGACCGAAGTGGCGACTGAACTCGGGGTGTACACTCTGGCCGCGCCCCGGGTCGAGACTCGCACGGCTAAGGCAACGGACCACGGCGTAATGTCTCCATCGGGAAGCAACTAGGTGGGTTGGAACACCCGGAGTAGAGGTAACGGCAAGCGCCAGGGCGCCCTGGCGCTTGCCGTTTATGGAATCGAAATCTTGGGGCAGTGCGAGAGTCCGTCGGGACGGCGATGTTTCGTAACAGTGGCGGTGAGAGCCAATGGAAGCGAGCAATCCCGTCAGTACTTTTGCTTCCGGTAAATTTCCGCGGCTCGTTCAATCGTGTCTGCCTCTTCCGGCAGCTTGTCCTGCCGCATGCGCACGATCCGCGGGAAGCGCAGTGCATACCCGCTCTCATGGCGGTCGGATTGCATCATGTTGTTGAAGGCCACTTCCAAAACGATCTTCGGTTCGACGACCAGCCGAAATCCCTGATCTTCGATAGTGTGCTCCAGGAACCACCTGGTCATCTCGACGATCTCGACGTCAGTCAGCCCGGAATAGGCTTTGCCGATGTTTACCAGGTTATCTCCATCGCGAACGGCGAAGGTGTAATCACTTAGCACTCCGATGCGCTTGCCGTGGCCGTACTCGACCGCGGTGACCACGACGTCGAGTGTGGCCAATTCGCGTTTGAGCTTCAGCCACGATTTCCCGCGACGTCCGGGAGTGTAGGGCGATTCGGGGTCTTTGATCATCAGGCCCTCGTTGCCCCGGGCCTGCGCCGCTTCAAACAGTTGATCGAGTTCCTGTGGCGTTGATGCGCGAAATACCGGCGCACGAATCACACGCGCATACGGGTCGCGTGTATCGTCGCCGAATTCAAGACGCGACTGGGACCCCGAGGCAACTCGCCGCCCTGCTTGAGAGCTTCTGGGCGCCGCCAGCAGCGCATCGAGAATTTTCTCCCGCTCGATGAGAGCACGCTCCAGCAGCAACTCGCCGTCGGCGTATAGCACGTCAAAGACCAGATAGGCCACAGGCATCTGCTGCATCAGTCTTTCGCTGACCTGCTTTCGGCCCAGGCGCTGCTGCAACGCGGTGAATGGGAGCGCCCGGCCAGTTTCGCGGGCTGGGCCTTCGGCATCGCTTTCCACGCGGCGGGCGGGACGACCGCCGGACAGCCGGCGAGACGCCGGCGCTACCAGGCTTTCGGGCGGATCGCCGGGGCCGTCATAGCTCCAGGCCACGATCTCGCCGTCGAAGATTGCGTCTTCCGGCAGACCAGCCAGCCCGTCCGGCAATTCGGGGAAAGATTCCGTGATCTCGTCACGGGTGCGCGAGAAGATTCTTACCTCGCCGCCGGAACAGTGTGCCTGGGCGCGGATGCCGTCGTACTTGTCTTCGACCAGCGCATTCTCAAAATAACTGAGGGCCTCTTCGGCCGACGCGGCGGGGCTGGCCAGCATGAAACCCAGAGGATGAAACAAACGCATCTTCGCAGCGCTCAGCTTGCCTGACACCGCCAGCTTCAGGGTCTCGGCAATGTCGCCCAGCAGCATGTTCGCCCGCTGCACCTCGCGCAACGTTCCGCCATAGGCCTTGGCAATGGCTTCTGCCACCAGGCTCTCTTTCAGGCCGATGCGCAGGTCGCCAGTCATGATCTTCACGATGTATTTGGCTTCGAGAGGTGTGGCCCTCGACAGAAGCTCTCGCGCTTGGGCGGCTTTCGCTGCAGAGCCGTGTGCCGCTGCTATCTCGCGGAATTTGGCCGCGACGTCTGGCACACTCAGCGCTGAACTGTCGGGCTCTGCCCGGCCTGGACGGGCGGGGGCGCCCGTCCCCACGTGCGCTGTGGTGCTGGACGCCGAGAGTACAGCTTCTGCGACGGCGCCAAGGTCTCCGAGCTTGCGGTACTCGGCGGTGAGTTCAATTTCGCTTTTTCCGGACAACTCAGCGACTATCCGCCACAACACTCTGCCGCCGATCTGCAGCGTGGTTTCCTCCCAGACAGGGAATGGCCTTCCGGAAAGAAATACCGCTGCGACGGATGCTTCCTCGGGCGGGCGCGCCTTCAGGTAGTCGGCAACGATCGCGATCTTCTCGAGTTTCTTGGTAGTGCCCGCGATGCTCTCACAGGCCTCAGCGAGCTGGTTCATGTTTCATGTAGGCGCGAGCGTCCCGCTCGTGCTTCCCCGGCATGCGCACTGTCAGTGTTCCTGATTCCATGATCGAATGCGTGATGGCCCCCGCACGAGCGAGGACGCTCGCGCCTACATTTCGAATCCCCCTAACCTCAGTCTCCTAAGTCATTTACCTAACTCATGTGCCATCCTAAACGAAACTGCGTGTGGTACCCTTGTAACCTGAGCCTTACACTCGGGAAGGGCATCCAATACTCATGCGTTTCTTGCGAACCTGGTGGCGATTTTCTGGTGGCCGTGCAGCTTTTGCCCGCCCTTGAAGGGGGCGAGGAAACACTGGTCGGCGGCCAAGCCGTGCTCGAGGGCGTTATGATGCGCTCTCCGCACGCGTGGGCCATCGCCTGCCGTAAGCCTTCCGGTGAAGTGTCAACTCACAGCGAGCCCTTGGAACGGCTGTCCGAAAAACGCAAGTGGATGGCTTGGCCGGTCATTCGTGGCGTAGTCACGCTGGGTCATGCCATGACTCTGGGCTTCCGCGCGTTGAAGTTTTCCGCCAACGTGGCGCTCGACGAAATTCAGCCTCAGCCCGCGGCGGACAAGAAGAAGCTCGAAATCACAGGCTGGATGGCCGCGGTCAACATCATCATTTCGGTCGGTTTTTTTATTTTCATGTACAAGTTTCTGCCGCTGCTGGCGGCAACCGAACTGAAACGGGTGAACCCGGTGTTCGGCGAGCAGATCATCTTCAACCTGGTGGACGGCGTGATTCGCATCGCCCTGTTCCTGCTCTTCGTTTGGGGAGTTTCGCTGTGGAGCGACATCCGCCGGGTTTACGAATATCACGGCGCAGAGCACAAGACGGTTTATGCTTTCGAGAACGGTGATCCTCTGGATACCGCGTCGGTGCAGAAGTATTCGACTTTCCATCCGCGCTGCGGTACCAGCTTTCTGATGACGGTAATGCTGATCTCGATCATGGTGTACATCCTGGTCTCCGCCGTGTTCCCGGTAACCACGTTCTGGGCCAAGTTTGGCATGCGCATCGCGCTGCTACCGGTGATTGCCGGAGTCTCTTATGAGATCATCCGCTTTGCCGCCAAGCATCGGGGATCCTTGTTCGCTCTGATGACCGCGCCGGGCCTGTGGCTGCAGCGCATCACCACCCAGCCCCCGTCCGACGACCAGGCCGAATGCGCCATCATCGCGCTGGATCATGCCATGGCGCTAGAAAAAGAGCACGGCGGCGAGTTGGTTATAGCCTAGCGGTTCCCCCGCGAACATTCTCTCCAAACTCTTTCAGTACTAGAATTGGATAGCGAAAGTTCGCCCGCCGCGCGGACGACTGATGACCGACGACTGAATCATATGTTTGAACGACTAGACCAAATCGAAGCTCGCTATGAAGAGCTGACGCGGGCGCTCTCCTCGCCCGAGACCATGAACGACTCGGCCAAGTACCAGAAGACGGCCAAGGCGCACAGTGAAGTCTCGTCCATCGTCGAAAAATATCGGGAATATAAAGACCTGAAGCGCGGCATTGCCGAAAGCAAGGCTGTCCTGGCCGATGAAAAAGATGCCGAAATGCGGGCCTACGCCCAGGAGGAACTCGACAAACTGGAGGCGCGCGTCGGCGGAGTGGAAGAAGAGCTCAAAGTTTTGTTGCTGCCCAAGGACCCCAACGACGAAAAAGACGTCATCCTGGAAATCCGCGCCGGCACCGGGGGCGACGAGGCCACGCTTTTCGCGGCTGAAATGTTCCGAATGTATACCCGCTATGCTGAAACTCAAGGTTGGAAGGTCGAAGTACTTTCCACCTCTGATTCCTCGGTCGGAGGCCTGAAGGAAGTGATCGCCATCATCGAAGGCCAGCGGGTTTATTCGCGGTTGAAGTATGAGAGTGGCGTGCACCGTGTGCAGCGCGTGCCTGCCACCGAGCAACAGGGGCGGGTCCACACTTCAGCAGTCACGGTCGCTGTCCTGCCCGAGGCGGAAGATGTCGATATCAAGATTGAAGCCAAAGACCTGCGCATCGATACGTTTTGCTCGTCCGGCCCCGGCGGACAATCAGTGAATACGACGTATTCCGCCGTCCGCATTACCCACATTCCGACCAATACCGTCGTCAGCTGCCAGGACGAGAAGTCGCAGATCAAGAACCGCGAGAAGGGTATGCGGGTGCTGCGTGCCCGTCTGTACGAGATGGAAATGCAGAAGCAGCAGGATGCGCTGGCCAAAGAACGCAAGGCGATGGTGGGCTCGGGCGACCGCAGCGAAAAGATCCGCACCTACAATTTCCCGCAAAATCGCGTCACCGACCACCGCATCGGCCTGACCATCCACCAGCTAGAGCAGGTCATCGATGGCAAACTACAGCCGCTGATCGAGGCGCTGGTCAGCCACTATCAATCGGAAAAGTTGAAGACCGAAGCCACCACAGCGGTGTGATATTCATGCCTGTGTGTGGCGCGGGCGCCCTCGCCCGCGTGACCGCCGGAAGAGCCACCGCATCGTGGATCATAAAATCAAGCAGACGCCGAATTTGTTTCGCGGACCAGAGTGTCCGCGCCACGTTCCCAAGAATCTTGTGTTCAAATAAACCGGTGACGCTCCGCGCAGCTCTAGCCTCCGCCATCTCGCGCCTTACCGCTGCGAGCGTTCCCTCGCCTCGCATGAATGCCGAACTCCTGCTTATGTTCACCCTGGAGTGCGACCGCGCCTATCTCTATGCCCATCCCGAGCGCAAGCTCTCCGCGGACGAACAGCGCCGCTACGACCAGGCCCTGACCGAGCGCGAGCGCGGCATTCCCGCCCAGTACATCACCGGGCATCAGGAATTCTGGGGCATGGATCTGATCGTTTCTCCCGCCGTGCTCATTCCGCGTCCGGAAACCGAGCACGTGATTGAGGCCGTGCTCGCACGTGTGGGACAGGCGCCCTCGCCCGCCGCTGCCTTGCTTCGCATCGGGGATGTCGGGACGGGATCCGGATGCATCGCCCTGGCCCTGGCCAAAGAATTGCCCCAGGCAAACATCGACGCTACGGATATTTCACCCGCAGCCCTGGAAATCGCTCGCGCCAATGCAGCTCGCCACCAACTCGACGAGAGAATCCACTTCCATCAAACCGACTTGCTGCAAGGGCTCGAGCGCGGAGCCTTCGATTTCGTGGTTTCAAATCCACCCTACGTGGGCGAATCGGAAGAAGACCAGGTGCAACTTGAAGTCCGCAAGCATGAGCCGCGCAACGCGGTCTTTGCTGGAGAAACAGGACTGGAAGTGATCGAACGCCTGCTTCCCCAGGCGGGTGAATCGCTCAAACCCGGAGGCTGGCTGGTGATCGAAGTCAGCGGCACCATCGCAAATCGTGCGCGTAGCCTGCTGGCTGGGTGGCACGATGTGCAGGTAACAAACGATCTGCAAGGGATTCCGCGCGTGGTGTCGGCGCGAACCACGTAGGACCGGACGCCCTCGTCCGGTCGGGCGAGCGAAGCTCGCCGGGCTTTTCGCTGTTCGGCCGCAAACAAGATCAGCCGGGCTCCGCCCCTCCGTGGGATCGTGGTGAATGTCTTTAAGGTTCGCTGATGGTGGCGGGCAGAATTTCGTCCACGTCCACCCACTTTGTGGGATAGGAACCGGTGTAGCAGGCGGTGCAGTAGGTAGTCTTCTCGCCATCGGCGCAGGCTTTTTTCATTCCTTCGAGCGAGAGATACGCCAGCGAATCGGCACCGATGAATTCGCGAATCTCTTCCACTGACTTGTTGGCCGCGATCAGCTCTTTCTTCGAAGGCGTGTCCACACCGTAGAAGCACGGTGAAATCGTTGGCGGGCACGATATGCGCATGTGCACTTCCTTCGCGCCCGCAGTTGCGGATCATGCGCACGATCTTGCGGCTGGTGGTGCCGCGGACGATGGAGTCGTCGATCAGCACCACGCGCTTGCCTTCGAGCAGAGTGCGCACGGGATTCAGCTTGAGCTTCACTCCGAAGTCGCGCACGGTTTGCCGAGGCTCGATGAAAGTGCGTCCCACGTAATGATTGCGGATCAGGCCGAAGCGGAAGGGAATGCCGCTTTCGGCGGAGTATCCCATGGCGGCGGTGACGCCGGAATCGGGCACAGGCACGACGAGATCGGCATCCACCGGAGCTTCCCGCGCCAGTTGGCGTCCCAGATTTTCGCGGCTGGCTTGCACCGAGCGGCCGAACACCATGCTGTCGGGCCGCGAGAAATACACGTGCTCGAAAATGCAGCTCGACTGCGCCGCCGACCGGAGAGTAGAACCGCGACTGATGCCTTCGGGGCCAACAATCACTAGCTCACCCGGCTTCACTTCGCGCTCGTAGATGGCGCCGATCAGATCGAAGGCGCAAGTCTCGGAGGCGAAAACGATGGTGTCCTGCCGCTGTCCTTCCGATGCGCGGAATTCTGCCCATGGCCAGGGGACGGAAGCCGCGCGGGATCGCGGGCGGCAAAGATGCGGTCGCGAGCTGATCATGACCAGCGAAAATGCGCCTTCGACGCGGCGCAGCGCATCGGCAATGGCATCCGGCAGCGTCTGTTCTTTGGAGAGCGCGATCAGGTGGACGATGACTTCAGTGTCGCTGTTGGTCTGGAAGATCGAGCCCTGGGCCTCCAGGCGTTGCGCGAATTTCCTGCGCATTCACCAGGTTGCCGTTGTGGGCCAGCGCGATCGTGCCCTTGTTGGACTGCACCATGATGGGCTGGGCGTTGAGCAGCGCAGAATCGCCGGCGGTGGAGTAGCGCGTGTGGCCGATGGCGAGCGATGCCGCGCAGAGAGGCCAGGACGTCCTCGGTAAAGATGTCGGCGACCAGGCCCATGGCGCGATGTGCGCGCAGGTCGCCCGATCGGAGGTGACAATGCCCGCCGATTCCTGCCCGCGGTGCTGCAGGGCGTGCAGGCCGAGATAGGCCAGCTTCTCCGCCTCAGGGTGGGCGTGGATGGCGACCACGCCGCATTCGTCATGGAATTTGTCGAACATTTAGCTATCAGCCCTCAGCCACTGCGCTCACCGCCCGGTCGTTTCAATCCGCCGCAACTGCGCTTGGCTCCGTCCGCAGCGCCTTTTCCAGCGCGCCTTCATACGCATCACGCAATTCTGCTACCGCGGCTGACACCACCACCCGGCCGTCGAGCTTAATTTCAACTCGCTCCGCCGCCGTCTCTCCGATCAAATCTGCCGAGAACCGTAATTTACCGCTACTTGTTGGATTCGCTGAAGTTCTCGCGGTCGCATGAGATGACCACGCGGCTGGCATCTTCCCCGAACAGCACGGAACTCCGGCGGCAAGCCCTTGCGAGGTCAGATCGACATTCAAACCAATGCCTTTAGCCAGACCCGACTCGACCAGCGCCACGGCCAGGCCGCCGTCGGCGCAGTCGTGCGCGGACTCGATCATTCCGATTTGAGCTATTTCCACCAGCGCTTTCTGCAACGCGGCTTCTTTCTCGATGTCCAATTCCGGCGGATAGCCCCAGACCGCGCCGAGAATTTCCTTGGCATACTCGGAGGAGCCGAATTCTGATTCGGCGTCGGTCGCGTCGCCGGGTTCTGCGCCGCGCAGCAGGACGATCGCGCGCCCAGCGTCGCGAAAATCCGGACGCACCGCCTTGTGCACGTCCTCGAGAATGCCGACGACGCCCAGCACCGGCGTGGGATAAATTCCTTCGCCCAGAGTTTCGTTGTAGAAGCTGACATTGCCGCCGGTGATGGGCGTTTCCAGCTCCTCGCAGGCCTTGGTGATGCCGTCGATCACCTGCGAGAACTGCCACATGATGTGCGGCTTCTCGGGATTGCCGAAGTTCAGGCAGTTGGTGGCGCCGATTGGAGTTGCTCCGGCGCAAGCCACGTTGCGCGCGGCTTCGGCGACAGCGTGCATGGCGCCCAGCCGCGGATCGAGGTAGCACCAGCGTCCGTTGCCGTCGAGCGCCATGGCGAGCCCGCGCTTCGAGCCCTTGATGCGAATCACGCCGGCGTCGCCTGCGCCCGGGCCTTCGACCGTGTTGGTCTGCACCATGTGATCGTATTGCTGCCAGACCCAGCGCTTGCTGCAGATGTTGGGGCTGGCGAGCAGGCGCTTGAGATTGGCGGTAAAATCGCCAGTCTTCTGCAAGCTTGATGTGCTCCGGCATTTCGCGCTCGACCGGCGGCTCCCAGCGTGCCAGCGGACGCTTGTACACGGGAGCATCGTCGGTGAGCGCTGCGTTGGGAATCTCGGCAACGACTTCTCCGTGCTGCAGCACGCGCATCTTGCCGTCTGCGGTGACGCGCCCGACCTCGACGGCATCGAGTCCCCACTTTTCGAAGACGCGGAAAACTTCCTCTTCGCGGCCTTTTTGCGCCACCAGCAGCATGCGCTCCTGCGATTCGCTCAGCATGATCTCGTACGGCGTCATGCCAGTTTCGCGCTGGGGCACGCGGTCAAGTTCGATTTCAGTGCCCACGTGGCCGCGCGCGCCCATTTCGCAGGTGGAGCAGGTCAGCCCGGCCGCGCCCATGTCCTGAATGCCGACGATGGCACCGGTCTGCATGGCTTCCAGGCAGGCTTCGAGCAAGAGCTTTTCAAGAAAAGGATCACCTACCTGCACGTTTGGCCGCTTGGCTTCGGAGGCTTCGCTGAATTCCTCGCTGGCCATGGTGGCGCCATGAATGCCGTCGCGCCCGGTTTTTGATCCCACGTAAATCACAGGATTGCCTTCGCCCGCCGCTTTGGCATAGAAGATCTGATCGCGCCGTACCAATCCCAAAGCAAAAGCATTGACCAGCGGATTGCCGGAGTAGCAAGGCTCGAACTTGGTTTCGCCGCCCAGATTGGGGACGCCGAAACAGTTGCCGTAGGAGGCGATCCCGCTGACCACGCCCTCAATCACGGAGTGATTCTTATGAATTTCCTGCGGAGATTGTGTGGAGCCGGGTCTTTGACCCGGCTCGCACCATGACGAGGTGATCGGGCCAAAGCGCAGCGAGTCCATCACCGCCACGGGCCGCGCGCCCATGGTGAAAATGTCGCGCAGGATGCCACCCACGCCAGTAGCCGCGCCCTGAAAGGGCTCGATGAACGACGGATGATTGTGAGACTCGATTTTGAAGGCGCAGGCCCAGCCGTCGCCGATGTCGATGATGCCCGCGTTCTCTCCTGGACCCTGCACTACCAGCCGGCTGCGCGTGGGCAGCCGCTTCAAGTGCACGCGCGAAGACTTGTAGGAGCAATGCTCGCTCCACATCACGCTGAAAATGCCCAGCTCGGTGATGGTCGGCTCGCGTCCGCCCAGCAGTTGTTTGATTTTTTCGAATTCGTCGGGAGTGAGGCCGTGCTCCCGGATGATCTCGGGGGTAATAACCAGCGCTGAAGAAGGGCTCATATGGGGAAATTCTATTGTCGCATCTAGAGCGAGATGAGGAAAGGGTGTTTCCAGATTTACTCCCGAGTCGAAAGGGCTTGCATCGCATCGGTTGATGCAAGGTAGCGCCCGCGTCCCGCGGCTGTCGGGGGGCGTCCCGCCCACCCCATCAGGCCGGCCGGAGGCCGGCGCTACTCTGCGGCGCCGCCGACTATACTGTCCCGAATGAGGTCCGTCATCGTCGGCACCGCTGGACACATCGACCACGGCAAGACCGCGCTGGTAAAGGCCCTCACTGGCATTGACGCCGATCGCCTGGAGGAAGAAAAGCGCCGCGGCATTACCATTGATATCGGATTTGCCCACCTGGAATTGCCCGCTGCCCGGCGGTGACATATTGCGCCTGGGTTTTGTGGATGTTCCCGGGCACGAACGTTTCGTTCGCAACATGCTGGCCGGGGTAGGTGGAATCGATCTGGTCCTGCTGGTGATCGCCGCCGATGAATCGATCAAGCCGCAGACGCGCGAGCATTTCGATATCTGCCGCCTGCTTTCGGTACGCCGGGGGATTGCCGTGCTGACCAAGTCTGATCTGGTGGAGCGCGAGACTCTGGATGTGGTGAAGCTGGAGGTCGAGGAATTTTTGCGCGATTCGTTTCTGGATCCGGCGCATTCCTCCGTCGTCGCCGTTAGTTCGCTGACCGGAGCGGGTCTCGATGAGCTGCGGCAGGCACTGGTAAAGTCCGTAGCCGAGATTCCCGCGCGAGATTCTTCCGCGCTGGCTCGGCTGCCCATTGACCGGGTGTTCACCATGAAAGGCTTCGGCACGGTGGTGACGGGCACCCTGGTCTCGGGCACAATTCGCAAAGAGGATGAGCTGGAAGTCTTCCCCTCAGGCCAGCGGGTGCGAATCCGCGGAGTACAGGTGCATGGACAAAGCGCGGACCTGGCGGTGGCCGGTCAGCGCACGGCCTTGAATCTGACCGGGGTCAGCACGCAAGAGATGACGCGCGGTATGGTGCTGGTGCCGCCCTCGACCTTTCACTCCAGCTCCCGGGCGGATGTGTCGCTGGCGTTGCTTCCTTCGGCAAAGCCATTGAAGGACAGGGCACGGATCCATCTGCATGCCTACACTTTTGAAACCATCGCCACCGTCGTGCTCGTTGGCCAGAGATCTGGCCAGAAGCAAGTTTCACCGGGAGAAACGGCGTTGGCCCAGTTGCGCCTGGCCGAGCCCACGCTGCTGTTACCGGGAGACCGCTTCATCATGCGACAGTTCTCGCCAGTCGTCACCATCGGCGGAGGTGTAGTGCTCGATGCATCGCCGATTTCTCGAATGCCGGGACTCGAGGCGTTCCTGCAAACCCTGGCAGAGGGCGATGCGCTGTCGATTTTGCGCGCCCGCATCGCGCGACGAAGTCGTGCCGGAATCGCGATTGCAGAACTGATTGCGGAAACCGGATGGTCCAGGCAGGCGATTGAAGCGTACTTGTCCACTTCTGCGCGGCCCGCCGAGGTTTCTCGATTCGGCGACCTGATTGTGCATCAGCCGGTGCTGGAGGAATTGAAATCGTTGATCATCAACGCAGTCACCGTCTTTCACAAGAAAAACCCGCTGGTCGCGGGCATCAGCAAGGAGGAACTGCGCGACCAGGCTGCGGCGTCCAGCGAGGCGTTCACCGCCTCCCTGGACATGCTGGTCCGCGAGAGGAAGCTGCAGCTTGCCGGCGAGGTCGTCCATCTCCCCGGACGGGGTGTGGTCATGCAGGACGAAGAAGCGGAATCCCACAAAATTATTGAGCACGCATTCGCTTCTGCCGGCCTGAGAGTCCCGGCGTTAAAAGATGTGCTGGCCGGACTCAAAGTTGACAAAGCCCGCGCCCAAAAAATCGTCACCCTGCTGCTGCGCGACAAAGTCCTGGTGAAGGTCTCTGAAGACATGGTTTTTCATCGCGACGCGCTGCTGGATTTGCGCAAGCGCATGTCGTCGGAGAAGACAAAGTCGCCGAAGATCGACGTGGCCCGTTTCAAAGATATGACCGGAGTAACCCGGAAATATGCCATTCCGCTGCTGGAGTACCTGGACCGTGAGCACGTGACGCGCAGAGTAGGAGATGAAAGAGTGATCTTGTAGAGTCCAAAAAGGGCCGCGGATTTTCACGGATCTGCACTGATAAGGCCTTAAAATCTGGAAGATCTATCCGTCAGATCCTGAGAATCGACGTCCGTATAATAAAGCACAGCCCCGGGACGTTGCGTGCTGGGAGTAACTTGCCGATGCTTTCAATTCGCCCTGCCCATGCCAGCGATGTGCCCACGCTCAAGACGCTTATTCATGAGTTTGCCGAGTTTGAGCGTCTCCCGGTGGCGGCGAGCGAAGCCGGACTGTTGCGCGACGGGTTTG
Organism: Terriglobia bacterium; assembly: GCA_963779255.1. Taxonomy (GTDB): domain Bacteria; phylum Acidobacteriota; class Terriglobia; order Terriglobales; family Acidobacteriaceae; genus JAIQFF01. The sequence continues at coordinate 140,680 of CAVZXU010000002.1, forward strand.
GTGAGTTCCCCAAATTCCGGGTGGTGATGGCGGAGTGGGACGGCCAGGCCGCCGGCTATGCGCTTTTCTTCGACTATTACTCCAGCTTTGAGGGCCGAGCAGGACTCTTTCTTGAGGACATTTACGTTCGCGACCAGTATCGGGGAAAGGGAATTGGCAAGGCCCTGCTGGCCCGCGTGGCGTCGGTGGCGAGAGAGCAGAATTGCTTTGGCGTGCGCTGGCAGGTACTGGACTGGAATACTCCAGCAATCCAGTTCTATAAGGACCTCGGCGCCACTTTTCTGGACGACTGGAGAACTGTGAGCCGGGACGGAGACGCGCTGGAGCATGTGGCCGGCGGAGCGCGATGACGACAGCTGTAAAAGTCATAGGCGCCGGCCTGGCGGGATCGGAAGCGGCGTGGCAGTGCGCGCGGCGCGGGGTTGCGGTCGAACTCTGGGAGATGCGCCCAGTGCGCTTGACCCCCGCACATCAGACGGCAGACTTCGCGGAATTGGTCTGCTCCAACTCCCTGAAATCTGAAAGCGAGAACACGGCGCCCTGGCTGCTGAAAGAAGAAATGCGGCGGGCGGGATCGCGGCTGCTCGAGATCGCGCGTGAGTGCGCCGTGCCCGCCGGCCATGCGCTGGCGGTTGACCGCGCGACCTTCGCCGCAGGAGTCACAGATGCACTCTCGCGAGAGCCGCTGATTACGGTCCGGCGCGAAGAAGTTACGCAGATCAACGTTGATAAGAGCAATGAAGATCAGATCACGATCATCGCCACTGGCCCGCTGACCTCCGAAGCTTTGTCACTGGAGATCGCCCGGCTGAGCGGTTCGACTCACTTGTATTTCTACGATTCGATCAGTCCGATTGTCGAAGCCGATTCCATCGACATGTCCAAGGTGTACCTGGCGGCGCGTTACGACAAAGGCACGGCCGACTACATCAACTGTCCCATGTCCAAGGAGGAGTACGACCGTTTCTGCGATGCGTTGATTTCTGGCCAATCGGTCGAAGAGCGCGACTGGGAGAAGCTGAACTACTTTGAGGGCTGCCTGCCCATCGAAGAAATTGCCCGCCGCGGCCGCGACACCCTGCGCTTTGGCCCCATGAAGCCGGTGGGATTGAAAGACCCGCGCACCGGGCGGATTCCGTACGCTGCGGTGCAGCTCCGCCAGGAAAACCTGCGGGCTGATTCCTACAATCTGGTGGGCTTCCAGAATCACCTGAAATTCGGAGACCAGGCGCGCGTGCTGCGCTTGATACCGGGCCTGGAGAATGCTCGATTCCTGCGTTACGGGCAGATTCATCGCAACACATACATCAACGCGCCGACTCTGTTGTCCGAGTCGCTGCAGATGAAGGAGCATCCGGCGGTGTTCTTCGCCGGCCAGATTTGTGGGGTGGAGGGATATGTTGAATCCATAGCGACCGGTTTGATGGCGGGTATTCACGCCGCGGCTTTGGCCAGGGGAGCGGATCCGGTAGGCCCGCCGCGGCCGACGGCCTTCGGCTCGCTGACCCATTATGTGACCCACGCCGATCCGAGAAACTTCCAGCCGGCAAACATCACTTTCGACCTGTTGCCACCGCTGGAATCCAGGATTCGCGACCGGCAGCTGCGACACCGGCGGCAGTGCGAGCTGGCGTTAGAACATTTTGATACTTGGCTGGAGCAGTGTGGGACGGACACTCCCTTCGACCTCCGCTCAGGGCAAGCTTGTCCGCCGCCTTTGACTTAGGTTCTCCCACAAGTTCAAGGCCTCTGTAGTCTGGCTACAGCCAATACCCCCCACAAAATCAACTCCAAAAGCGACGGACAAGCTTGCCCTGAGCGGAGGTCGAAGGGAGTGTCCGTCCCACACTCTTTCTCTCTGGACGGTCCGTTGAAACAAAATCAGGTCCAGATTCGTATAAAAGATTGAGGGGTTTCTGCCTTTGTCCGGCTTACGTTCGGGCGGCCCCTGCGTCCATACAGCAATGGTTCTCCGCGATCTCATCGGCGATGTGTTGCGCACCCTCTGGTCCCACAAGCTGCGCACGTTTCTGACCATGTTCGGAATTGCGTGGGGAATCGTGTCCATTGTTCTCATGGTGGCGGCCGGCGAAGGACTGCGCCAAGGACAGGCAGAGCAGGCCCGTAACCTGGGCAAGGATATTCTGATCGTTTTTCACGGACGCACCAGCATGCAGGCCGGCGGGACCCGCGCCGGGCGTGCTCTGCACTGGGAAGACTCGGACGTGGTGGCGGTGCAGGCCGAAGCGCCGGATTGCGAGTACGCCATTCCTGAGCTGGAGCAAGGAGACGTCCGCGCCCACAGCAATTACAACAATGCCGCGTTTACCGTCACCGGATCTCACCCCCCGTTTGGATACATTCGCAGCCTCGATGTGGGCTTAGGCCGTTTCTACAACTGGGACGATCAGAAGGACGCCCGTCGCGTGGCCTTCCTGGGCAGTGATGCAGCCAAGCAGTTGTTTCCGGGACGGAATCCCGTTGGCGAGGATGTTTATCTGAATGCGTTTCCCTACAAAGTCATCGGCGTGATGGCGGTCAAGAAGCAGGATTCCAGTTACGACGGTTGGGACGTTAACAAGATATTTATTCCGTTCGCAGCCATGCGGCGCGATTTTCCCGACAAGCCGCCCGGCACATCCACAACCTTTGACCAGTTGCTGGTCACGCCCCGATCGGTGGAACAGCATGAGGCCTGTAAACGCGAAGTCCAGACCGTGCTGGGACGGATGCACAACTTCGATCCCCACGACAAAGAGGCCTGTCCCATCTGGGACACGGTGCAGGAAGCCAAGGCTTTCCAGCAGATGACCAACGGCATGAAATATTTTCTGGGTGCGGTCGGCATCGTAACCTTGTTTCTCGGCGGCCTGGGAGTGATGAACGTGATGATGGTGGCGGTGCGGGAGAGGACGCGCGAGATCGGCGTGCGCAAGGCGTTGGGGGCCCCGGCCCGCACCATCCTCAAACAGTTTTTTATCGAAGCGCTGCTGATTGCATTTGTCAGCGGGGCCCTCGGAATGGGAATCGCGTACGGCATTTGCTTCCTGGTGAACCTGCTTCCTATGCCGGACTTCTTCGCCGGACTGGTGGCGACGTGGCAATCCGGGGTGACGGCATGTGCGCTGCTAGGCATCATCGCGATCTTCTCGGCGTTGTATCCGGCGCGCAGGGCCGCGTCGATCGATCCCATAGAAGCGTTGCGGTACGAGGCGGGAGGATAGGTTGTGGGGGTCCGGTTCTTTGAGCCGGACAGGCCGCGCTTGCGCGGCTAAAACCCTGCCGAGCTTCGCTCGGCCTGGAGGGGTCGGAGACCCGTTCCTACACGGGCAATGGTGGTTCTAACAATGCTGACTGAAATCATTCTCGAAGCCTGGATAGCCCTCCGGCGCAACTACACCCGAAGCCTGCTGACCATGCTTGGCATTGTCTGGGGGATTGCCACCGTTACTCTGCTGATCGCTTACGGCAGCAGTTTCCGCCACATCCTGGTGAATGGGTTTGACGCTTTCGGCAAGAGCGTGGTCATCTGCTGGCCGCAACAAACCAGCGAGCAACCCGGCGGACAGCGTGCCGGCAAGAAAGTTCTGCTGGAACAGGCTGACCTCGACATTGTCAAGGAAACGGCTCCTCTGGTGAAACACGCTTGCCTGGAGACCGTGAATCGCCCCGGCATCAGCTATGGTGAACGGATGGTAGGCACGGCCGCGATACGCGGCGTTTGCCCCGAGTACGGCGAGATGCGCAACGAAGTTCCGTCTGAAGGGCGCTGGATTTCCGCCGGAGACGAATTGGAACGGCGGCGCGTAGTGTTTCTGGGAGGAAGAGTTCGCGAGCAGTTGTTTAGCGGCCGGCCGGCGGTAGGTGAGACGGTGCAGATCGGTGGCGTGCATTTCACCGTAATCGGCGTGATGGCCCGCAAGATTCAGTTGAGCAACTATTTCTCTAGCGATGATGATTCCGCCTGGATCCCCTACAGCGCCGCCGGTGACATTTGGAATACGAAGTACGCCGCGGTGATGGTCTTTGAGCCGGTGGCGCCCCAGTTTGAGAGGAAAGCCGAGGCCCAGGTGCTGGCCGCGATTGCGACACGCCAACAGTTTTCTCCCACCGACAAGAAGGCCTTTCAGATGTTCGGGCGCGACGAATTCCGGCCGATCATCGACGGCCTCACCATCGGATTGCAGGTGTTGCTCACATTCGTGGGCACGCTGACCCTGGGCATTGGCGGCGTCGGGGTGATGAATATCATGCTGGTTTCGGTGGATGAGCGCATCCGCGAGATTGGACTGCGGCGGGCACTGGGCGCGAAGAAGTGGCAGATCAAACTGCAGCTCCTCGCGGAAACCCTGCTGATCATGTTGCTGGGCGGGGCCGCAGGCGTCTTGCTCTCCTACGGAATTGCCGCCGCCGTAGGCACGTTGCCTCTGATGGGGCCGTTGTTTGAAGACGATTCCGGCACGGCCGACATCCATCTGCAGATCTCCCTGGCCACGGTCATGCTGTCCACGCTGGTTCTGCTGGCCGTGGGAGTGGTCAGCGGACTGGTGCCGGCGCTGCGCGCCTCGAAGCTCGATCCCGTGGAGGCGCTGAGGTACGAGTGAGAAGGATTGTCAAATTTACGAATTGTCGGATTACCAGATTTTAAATTCGAAAATCCGTAAATTCGACAGTCCGTCAATCAACTTGACGTCTCTCCCACTTCGCAGTAACTTTGCGCGAACCGCGATCTTCTGAGGTGCGCCTTGCCGATTTCCGCCGTGGATGCGATTACTCCGGCCTTTGAGCATGCCCGGCAGCAGTTGGTGCGGCCGTTCCGGGCCAGCCAGTGGGCCAAACTGGCGCTGGTGGGTCTGCTGGCAGGCGAAATGAGTTCGGGCGGGGGAGGCTGCAATCCTGGCAGCTTCCAGATTCCGCGGCCCAACACTTCACAGCGTTTTCTGGAGTCCAGTCTGGCCGGGATTAATCCCGCGCTGACGGCTTCGCTGATTGCGGTGCTCATCGTCACCGGGTTCGTGCTGCTCATTCTGTTCCTTTACGTGAACAGCGTGATGCGCTTCGTGCTCTTCGACAGCGTTGTGACCAGGGAGTGCCGGATCTGGCCCAGCTGGACACGGCGACAAGGCCCGGGACGGCGTCTTTTTGTCTGGCAGATTCTGCTGGCTCTGGTTTCGATCGTGTGCTTTACCATTCTGGTCGGGATCCCTGCAGGTTTCGCTTTTCTGGTGGGCTGGCTCAGAGACCCTAAGGAACACATGATCCCGCTGATTCTGGGCGGCATGGCACTTTTCTTTGTATTTCTGCTTTTCATCGTAGTGCAGTTGGCGGTCCACGTGATGACCAAGGATTTTGTTGTCCCACAAATGGCGCTGGAAGAAATTAGCGCGATTGAGGGCTGGCGGCGGTTGTGGCCCCAGATCAAGAACGAGATCGGCGGCTATGCCGCCTACATTGGAATGAAGATCGTGATGGCGATCGGCGCCGCGATCGTTCTGGGCGTCGTGTCAGCCATTGTCTTCCTGCTGCTTCTTATTCCGATCGGAGGATTAGGCGCCGTGGCCGTAATCGGGGGCATGGCGGTAGGATTGACGTGGAACCTTTACACCATCACGCTTGCGGTGGTGGCGGGAACGATTCTGATTTTCGCCCTGCTCTATGCGATGTCACTGGTCTCGGTGCCGGCCGTGGTATTCTTCCCGGCCTATTCCTTGTATTTCTTCGCTGCACGCTATCCCGTGCTGGACGCACTGCTGCATCCTGCGCCGCCACCTGTAGCGCCGCCGCCTCCGCCCGATCCGCTGCCCCTGCTTCCGCCGCCAGAGCCCATCGGTTAGCGACCCATTCTCAATCCCGCGCCCGGTTCTTGATCCAGATCGGCGTGCCCACGAATCCGAAGGCATTGCGAATCTGGTTTTCCAGGAAGCGCTGGTAGGCAAAGTGCAACTTCACTTTGCGGTCGGTGAAAATGACGAAAGTCGGCGGGCCGACTGCGGCCTGGGTCATGTAGTAAATCCTTACCTGCTGTCGCGCAGGGACCGAGGCGCGTTCGAAGTCGACATGCTTGAGAAAGCGGTTCATTTCGCCCGTGCCGACGCGCTTGCGGCGCTCGCTGGCAACCTCTTCGAGAGTCGGGAATATCTTTTCGGTGCCTTTGCCGGTCGAGGCTGAGACGAACAGTATGGGAGCGTAGCCGAGAAATTTCAGCGCGTGGCGCAGTCTTTCTTCGTAGGCCGCGCGATCTGCGGGCCGCTTGTTCTCCTGCATGCGCGACGCCTTCGTCTGCCGGCCGGTTCGTTCCTTGCCGCTGAGGACCAGATCCCATTTGTTCACGATGATGATCATGGAACGGCCGCTCTCGTGCGCGTATCCGGCGATGGCGGCGTCGAGCTGGCTCACGCCTTCGGTGGCATCGATCACCAGCAGAGCAATGTCGGCGGCTTCCAGGTGCTTGCGTGCCATCACGACGGAGAGCTTTTCCGCCATCAGGTGGGTTTTGCCTTTGCGGCGGATGCCGGCGGTATCGATGAAGCGGAAGCGTCTGCCGTTGTGCTCGACGATTTCATCGACGGCGTCACGCGTGGTTCCGGGAATGGGCGAGACAATCGAACGCTCGGCTCCGGTCAGGCGGTTCAGCAGAGTGGATTTGCCCACGTTGGGATGCCCGATGATCGCAACTTTGGTCTCATGAGTCTGGGCTTGGTCTTCTGGTGCGTCCTCGGTGTCCTCGGTGTCCTCAGTGGTTAATTGATTCTGCGGCGGCAGAATCTCCAGAATGGCATCCAGCAGGTCATCCAACCCGCGAGCGTTTTCGGCGGAAATAGGGAACAGCTTGCGGATTCCGAGACGATGGAACTCGTCCGTGAGGCTCTGCTGCTTTTCGGTATCAACTTTGTTGATCGCGAGGAAGAGCGGCTTGCCGGACCGGATCAACTGGCGGGCCAGTTCAATATCGGGCGACGCCATTTCCGTGCGGCCGTCCACCACCATGATGACTGCGTCGGCCTCCTCGAGGGCAACCTTGGCCTGGCGGAAAATTTCGGCCGGAATGAAGTCTTTATCCTCGGGAAGAATGCCGCCCGTATCCACGATGCGCAGGTGGCGTCCGCGCCACTCCGCCTCGCCATACAGACGGTCGCGTGTGATGCCGGGCTCATCGCCGACAATGGCGCGACGCGAACCCACCAGCCGGTTGAACAGCGTGGACTTGCCGACGTTGGGGCGCCCCACGATGGCGACGGTAGGCATGCCGGCAGCGGCCGCAGCCGATGGCGAAGTCAAAGTTGGATGGGTCATAAGAATCGAGTGTGTGGGGCGGACACTCTTGTCCGCCGCCTTTGACTTGGACTCAGTGCCTTTGTAGTCGTCTAGCAGTCACAAGAATAAGAATTCAAAGTCAAAAGCGGCGGACAGGAGTGTCCGCCCCACATGGGCTATTCCCACGCAAACGCTTATTATAGTGATTCCGTGCCTCCCAGTTCCCAGCCCGTCCCAGACACCAAGAAAAACGACGTTTCGCTCTACCAGTTCTTTGCTCCGGGCGGAGTGCTTTCGCGCACTCATCCCGCCTACGAATTCCGCCGGGGACAGTTGCAGATGGCGCAATCGGTCGAACAGGCGCTGGAAGAAAAGCGCCACTTGATCGTCGAAGCCGGTACCGGCACCGGCAAGACGCTGGCCTACCTGGTGCCCGTCATTCGTTCCGGCAAGCGCGTCATCATTTCTACCGGCACCAAGAACCTGCAGGAACAGCTTTTCCACAAAGATATTCCTTTTCTCGAACTTGCGCTTTATCCCGGCGGCAAAGGCAAGCTGAACGCCTGTTACATGAAGGGACGCAACAACTATCTGTGCCGCAAGAAGCTTTACGACTTGACCGACCAGCCCGTGCTCAGTGGCCTGGAGGAGATCGAACACTACCGCGCCATCGCCGCCTGGGAGAAAGTCACGCACACCGGGGACCGGGCCGAGCTGGCTTCGCTTCCGGAGGCCAGCGCGCTCTGGCATAAGATCGACGCTCGTGCCGATACCTGCCTGGGACAGAAGTGCAGCGCCTGGGACCGCTGCTTCATCACCGAAATGCATCGCAAGGCGATGGAGAGCGATATCATCATCGTGAACCATCACCTGTTTTTTGCCGACTTGTCGATCAAGCAGCAGGCCGAGTATGCGCCAGATGCCGGAATCCTGCCGGAGGCGGGGGCCGTAATCTTCGACGAAGCTCATGAACTGGAAGACATAGCCGGAAGTTATTTCGGAGTTTCGGTAAGCAACGGGCGCTTCGAAGAACTGTGCCGGGATGTCGAAGTCTCGCTGCAACGCAACCACCTGCTATCGGCGTCGCTTTCAGGGGCGCTGAAGAGCGTGCGCGAGCGGGCCATGTTCTTCTTCGCGCTGTTGCCCCAGGGCGACGGCCGCTTCGCCTTCGAAAACCGGCGCGAGTTCATGGAAGAAAATGGCGACGAGTTCCTGGGGCTGCAGCAATCGCTCACCCGCCTTGGTTCGGAGCTGGAGAACCTGCCGTCCAAGCCGGAGGAAGTCTTCAACTTCGCCCGGCGCGCGCAGGAGTTGCAGGTGCAGCTCGGCTTCCTGATGGAGTCCGAGGACCGCAACACGGTTTTCTGGATTGAGCGCCGGCGTGGCGGACGGGACAAGCAGAATGTTTTCCTACAGGCCACTCCCATCGATGTGGCTCCGATCCTGAAAACTTGCCTGTTCGACAAGCTGGAATGCGCGGTGCTGACTTCGGCGACCCTGGCCGTAGGTGGCAGCTTCGAATACATGCGCCAGCGGCTGGGGCTGGAACACGCCCGCGAAAGTGTGCTGCCTTCGCATTTCGACTATGAAAGTCAGGCACTGTTCTACGCTCCGCCGGACCTTCCCGATCCTCGCACTCCGCAATTTGCGGCCAAAGCGGCCGACCGCATCCGGCGTCTGCTGGAAATTACCCGAGGACGCGCCTTCGTCCTGTTCACCAGCTATGCCCAGATGAACGATGTGTACCAGCGCCTGCTGGGAGAACTGGATTTCCCCATGCTGTTGCAGGGGGACGCTCCCAAAACCGCGCTGCTCGAGGAATTCCGGCTGACGCCGAATGCCGTATTGTTCGCCACCTCGTCGTTCTGGCAGGGCGTGGATGTGCAGGGAGAGCAGCTGAGTTGCGTGATCATCGACCGCCTGCCGTTCGCCGTACCCAGCGATCCAGTGGTGGCCGCGCGGGTCAAGGCGATCGACGCCGAGGGTGGGAACGCATTCTTCCAGTACCAGGTGCCGGCAGCCGTGATCACGTTGAAACAGGGCTTCGGGCGCCTGATCCGTTCACTGCATGATCGCGGTTTGCTGGTACTGCTGGACAACCGTATTTTGAAGAAGCAGTACGGCAAGGTGTTCGTGGAAAGCTTGCCGCCCTATAGGCGGACGACCGACCTGAAGCAGGTGGAAGAGTTCTTCGGTGCCGGCCCGTGTGGGGCGGACACTCTTGTCCGCCGCCTTTGACTTTGATTTTCGGTTTAGGGTCTGGTGGATCGCGGTTGGTGATCAAGAGTGCTGAGGCCAGGGTCAGAGATCAAGTCAAGGTCAAGGGCCGAGGCCAAAGACCAAAGACCAAAGTCAAAGACAAGCAAAGACCAAAGTCAAAGACCAAAGTCAAAGACCAAAGTCAAAGACCAAAGTCAAAGACCAAAGTCAAAGACCAAAGTCAAAGACCAAAGTCAAAGACCAAAGTCCAAGGCGAATTCACAGGCCAAGTCAAAGGCGGCGGACAAGAGTGTCCGCCCCACACCTGCATGGGGGTAAAATACAAGTTCAGAGAGGGTTCATGTTCGAGGTCACAGTCGAAGATTCATTTGCCGCGGGGCACTACCTCCGTAATTACAAGGGTAAGTGCGAGAACCCGCATGGGCACAACTACAAGGTGCGGGTGACCCTGGCCGGCAAGGAGCTGGACAAGGCCGGTCTGCTGCTCGATTTCAGGGAATTGAAGGAAGCAATGAAACCAGTCATCGACCGGCTGGACCACCAGATGATCAATGATCTCGAACCTTTCAAGGTGTTGAATCCCTCGGCTGAGAATCTGGCCAAATATTTTTTCGACGAAACTAACGTGAATCTGGATCGCGTGACCCAGGGACGGGTGCGAGTGAAGAATGTGACGGTGTTTGAAACTGACGTGACCACAGCGACTTATTCGGAGTAGCTGGGCTCCTCTAACGCTGGAATGAGGAAATGATCTTGCGGTTCTGGCCTTTGACTCGCTATAGGGGTCCTTCGACTCCGTTGATCGGTTGCAAAGCAACCGATCAAGCTCCGCTCAGGATGACAATGAAAGCTAGCAGCTAGAAGCTGCTTTCCATGCAGATCACCGAAATCTACAAGTCGATCCAGGGCGAGTCCACGCACGCCGGGCTGGCTTGCGTTTTTGTGCGGCTTACGGGCTGCAACCTGCGTTGTTCCTGGTGCGATAGCGAATACACCTTCACCGGCGGCCAGCGCCGGACAGTGGAGGAAGTGATCGAAGCAGTGGAGAACTTGAGTCCTGGTGGCGGCTTGGTGGAGATCACCGGCGGCGAGCCTATGCTGCAGGAGCGCGAAGTGGTCTCGCTGATGCAGCGTCTTTTGGACGCGGGCTACACCGTTCTGCTCGAGACCAGCGGCGAGCGTCCGCTCACTCGCGTGCCCCGGCGGGTTGTCAAAATCGTGGATGTAAAGTGTCCGAACTCGGGCGAGCCTGACACTTTTCACATGGAGAACCTGGACTGCCTGAATTTGGAGGACGAGGTCAAATTTGTGCTGAGTGATCGCGGCGACTACGAATTTGCTCGTGACTTTGTGGCACATCACAATCTGGACCGGCGGGTGAAGGCGGTGCTATTCTCACCTGCCTTCAGCAAGGAGGCCAGCGGCGCTCGCGATTCCTCCGGTTGCCTGCTGGATCCGCGCGAACTCGCGGAATGGATGCTGGCCGATGGGGTGCCGGCGCGCCTGGGATTACAAATTCACAAGTTTATTTGGGATCCGGCGATGAAAGGGGTTTAGCAACAGTAGCGCCGGCGTCCCGCCGGCCCGATGGGCGGGCAGGATGCCCGCCGGACAGCCGGCGAGACGCCGGCGCTACAAATGCCGATCTGGCTTACTTTCAGACGCTTAGCAGCTAAGCTAGGACTACGATCCGACCGGGAACTACATCTATGGGAGTGATGGCGAAAAGCGCACAACGGGTGGTTGTTCTCCTGAGCGGCGGAATGGATTCTTGCGTCTGCGCGGCGCTGGCGGCGCGTGATCACGATGCAGCCGCTGTCCACGTGAGTTACGGGCAGCGCACTGAGGAGCGCGAGCGGCGGGCGTTTTTCGCCATCTGTGATCGCCTGGGAATTCGTGACCGGCTGCTGGTGAGGAACGAGGCGCTCTCCGCCATTGGCGGTTCGGCGCTGACCGATCGCGGCATTGGCATCCCGGAGTCGCATGCCATGGGTTCCGAGATCGTGGGGAGGGATATTCCGGTCACCTATGTGCCTTTCCGCAATGCCCATTTCCTGTCGGTGGCGGTAAGCTGGGCGGAAGTGCTGGGGGCAACGCGGGTCTACATCGGCGCGGTGGAGCAGGACAGTTCGGGATATCCTGACTGCCGCCCTGCCTACTACCAGGCGTTCAACCAGGTGGTAAAGCTGGGCACGAAGGATGGGCGGATCGAAATCGTTACGCCTCTGATCCAGTTGCGCAAGGCGGAAATCGCGCGCCTAGGCCTTGAACTGGGCGTACCCTTCGATTTAACTTGGTCGTGCTACAGCCGGGAAGACAGCGCCTGCGGAGTCTGTGACAGCTGCGTTTTGCGCCTGCGGGCTTTTCGCGATGCGGGCAGCGCGGATCCGATTCCCTACGCGGGGATGGCAGAGAGCGCTTAGGTTCGCGCCGCACGAGTGCCGGCGCTACGACATCAATCAGTTTTATGAGCCGGGAGGCCAAAAACATGAAGCAACGTTTGCTGATGTTGATGCTGGTGGTGATGGTGGCAGCGCTGTGCGTATCTCCGGTGTTTGCCCAAGCCACGGGGACAGTGAAGGGTGTCTGCAAAGACATGGAAGGGAAGCCGATTGTCGGCGCCAACCTCGAATGGAGCAACGCCGACAACGGGCGGAAGTACAACCTGAAGACCAACAAGAAGGGCGAGTACTTCTCGCTGGGCATCGAGATCGGCAAGTACAAGGTCACCCTTACCCAGGACGGCAAGCAACTGGATCAGGTCAATAATTTTCCCGTGGGAGGCGACGAGGTTACGCTCGATTTCGATTTGAAGAAGTCCCAAGTCGAAGCCGCTCAGCAGAAGGGCATTACTCCGGAGCAGTTGAAGCAAATGCAGGAGCAGCAAGCCAAGGCTGCCAAAGAAACCAACACGGTCAAGGCGTTGAACGAGAAGCTGGCAGTCGCCAACCAGGCCATGCAGACCGGGGACTTCGAAACTGCCGTGAACACGCTTAACGAAGCCACGCAAATGGATCCTACACGGGACCTGCTCTGGGCCCGTCTGGGCGACGCCCACCTGAGTTCGGCTCCGAAGCAGACTGACCCTGCGGAGAAGGCCAAGCGCTACAGCGACGCGGTCTCCGATTACCAGAAGGCGGTTGACCTCAAGAAGCAATCCATGGCGGCCAGCCCCAAGCCTGACGACGCCAAGAACCTGGCGGCCTATTACAACAATCTGGGCCAGGCCGAAGCCCGCACGGGTCAACTCGATGAGTCCGTGAAGGCCTACGACCAGGCGGCAACACTCAATCCTCCCGGCGCGGCGCAGTATTACTACAACCAGGGAGCGGTGCTGACCAACAGCGGTAAGGTGGATGAGGCCAATGCGGCCTTCGACAAGTCGATCGCTGCCGATCCGAACAAGGCAGAGGCCTATTATCAGAAGGGCGTAAATCTGATTAATAAAGCCACGACGGACCCTAAGACGGGCAAAGTGATTCCGGCGCCGGGTACGGCAGAAGCGCTCAACAAATATCTCGAACTACAGCCCACGGGGCAGTTCGCCGAGGGTGCCAAAGGCATGCTCCAGTACATTGGGAGCAGTATCGAGACCAGCTACGGTTCGAAGAAAAAGGCCCCGACCAAGAAATAGCTTACAGGCAAAAAAGTGTGTGGGTCGGACACTCATGTCCGACGCCTTTGACGTGGGTTTGCTTTGTCGTTAAGCGGCACCGAAAGCCCAAGTCAAAGGCGTTGGACATGAGTGTCCGACCCACACGTGCGTTACTAAGGTCTATGTACGTGTCGTTCTTCGTGGAACCTCGCCCTCGTTTTCGCTACATTTAATTGAGATCGCGAAAGCACCGAGCTACTCCCCTCACTCGGGCTCCGAACTTCCCGAATAAACAAAATGGCATCACCAGGCACAGCCCCGCTTCAGGTCACTTTCGAGCCATCATCGATCTCCGGTTCGGCGGCCACACATGCCCTGCTGGCGGCCATGTTGCGCGCCACCGAGAAGGTGAGTGACCTGATTTTCTCGCCCGGCCGTCCACCGCAGGTGGAAGTCTATGGACAACTGATTGCGGTGCAGGGGCCAGGCCTGCGACTGCTCACCGCGGACGATACCCGCCGCATTGCCTCCGACCTCATCGGCGACAATAAACAGGCCATCAACATGTTGCGCGAGCAGGGGTCCTGCGATATCTCCTTCGGCTTGCCCGGGCTGGCCCGCTTTCGGGTCAACGTGTTCATCCAGCGCGGTAGCTGCGCAGTGGTGATGCGCGTGATTCCGACGACGATTCCCGAGTTCGCGGCGCTGGGCTTGCCACCTCATCTCGGGGAAATTGCGAACCTCCGCGACGGCATCGTCCTGGTTACGGGAGCGCGCGGGTCGGGAAAATCCTCCACTCTGGCTGCGTTGCTGGACCGCATCAACGAAAAGCAGACTTGCCACATCATCACCATCGAGGATCCCATCGAGTTTCTGCACAATCACAAGCAGTCCACCATCCACCAGCGGGAGCTGCACAGCGATACTCCAAACTTCGCGCTGGCCTTACGGGCTGCGTTGCGACAGGCGCCCAAGGTGATCCTGGTGGGCGAACTGCGCGATCGCGAAACCATGGAAATGGTCCTGGAAGCCGCCGAGACCGGGCACCTGGTCCTGTCCAGCCTGAATGCCCCCAATACCGCCAAGACCCTGGAACGCATCATGGCTGCCTTCCCGCCGCCAGAGCAGTCATTGTTGCGCGGCCGCCTGGCCAAGACTCTTCGCTACGTAATATCGCAGCAGCTTCTGCCCAGGAAAAGCGGCGGACGCGTGGCCGTCCTGGAAATCTTCAAGAATACCCCGCGCACTGTGCACTACCTTGATTGCGAGGACGCCTCCGGGGGCACCCTGCTCGAAGCGGTAAAGAATGGCGCCTCTGAGGGCATGCTCCATTTCGACCAGGAGATCGAAAGATTAGTTCGAGCTGGAGTCGTGGATCAGGAGGTGGGGTTGACCTATGCCACCGACCTTCAGCAATTGCAGCGCGCACTGAGCCACTAACAGCAGCCACGGATTTACACTGATCTTCACGGATAAACCGATAAATCAATAAATCAGAAATCAAGAAATCAATAGGTCCACATCTTAATCCGCGAGATCCGTGAAAATCCGTGGCTCATTTTGGGGTGGGTTTCTTTTCCGCAAGCAACCCGTCCGCGTTTCAGGCCATCCAGAGTTCAAATAGCCCGACGAAACAAACAGGTTCCCGCTGAGTCTCCAGTCGCGATACCATCATCTGAGACTGTTATAGAGGAGAAAAGACATGGCATTCGAATTACCCCCATTGCCCTACGACTATTCCGCTCTTGAACCTACCATCGACACTGCCACCATGAAGCTGCACCATGACATGCACCATGCGGCTTACGTAAAAAACCTGAACGCGGCCCTGGAGAAACATCCCAACCTGCAATCCAAGAGCGCTGAGGATTTGATTCGCGACCTGAACGCTTTGCCGGAAGATATTCGCGGCGCCGCGCGCAACAACGGCGGCGGCCACGTCAACCACAGCATGTTCTGGAAGATCATGAAGCCGAAGGGCGGCGGCGACCCCAGCGGCCCGATTGCGGAGGCGATCCAGAAGACCTTCGGCAGCTTCAAGGATTTTCAAGCCAAGTTCAACGACGCCGGGGTCAAGCAATTCGGCAGCGGCTGGGTGTGGCTGGCCGGCAAGCGCAACGGCGAGGTGCAGATTCTCAGCACCCCAAACCAGGACAGCCCCATCTCCCAGGGCTTGTTCCCCATCTTCGGCAACGATGTCTGGGAACATGCTTATTACCTCAAGTACAACAATCGCCGGCCGGAATATCTGGCGGCCTGGTGGAATGTGGTGAACTGGGATGAAATCAACAAGCGCTACGCGAGCCTGAAGTCGGGCCAACTCGAACCGGCGCTGGCGCGCTAGGTGGTCTGGTAGCGCCGCCGTCCCGGCGGCTGTCTGGCGGGCGTCTTCGCCCGCCGTGCCGAGGGCGAGACGCCCTCGGGACAGCCGGCAAGATGCCGGCGCTACTCTTACTCGAACTCGACTCCCTCGGGGATAGCAGATATTATTTTTCTGCGGCCGCCGTCCTGGAGACAGCGCCATCCCGGAGCTCGCTATGAAATTCTCTTCTCTGGTGACGTGCGGGTCGATTCTCTCAGTGGGACTGTTTGTCGTTCCTGCTATTTCAGCGCAGGCTGGAGCCGAGGCAAGGGATTACTCCTTCACCATCTCAACCGCTCAGCCCTGGACCGATACCGGAGTGGACCTGAAGGCAGGAGAGGTTCTGCAGATAGACTCCCGCACCGGGGAGAACTGCGATCCGGCGGGAGTGAGCGGTTCCGCCGGCACTGGACTGCCCGTAGTCTCCGCCCCGGCCGGAGCATTGATCGCCCGGTTGCAGGCGCAGGGCGTGCCGGTCCTGATCGGCAGCGGCCAGCGGCTCAAGGTTGAAGCGCCCGGCCACCTCTTTCTGGGAGTGAATGCATCGGGCACGCCGCCCTGCAGTGGCAGCTTTGCGGTCAAGGTTAATGTCGCGCCTGGGGCGGCACTCACCGCGCCAGCGGCGGGCAACGCCCTGACGGCCACTTCGCAGCCCACGGCCTCATCATCCCAGGGGCAAAAGCCAGCGCCGGCGCAGGACATCAAGTCGAAGCTGGCCAGCGCGGCCCAGGTTTTTCTGGCCGGACAATTCGGCACCGGCGCGACCCCTCCCGCGACTTCAGCTTCGGCTGCGCCAGCGGGGAATGATGTGGTGTCGCCGACCTCTGCTACGATTGCCACTGCCCCAATTCCCGCGCTCAAGCTGTCGTCAGGCAGCCTGGATTCGTCGCTGCAAAAAGACATCGACGGTCTGCCCCGGCGGGTGAACGATGAGTTCCAAAATCAGGGCGACATGGTGAACTTCGTCCTGATCGGCTCCGAGCAGCGGGTCAAGGATGCTCTGGACGCCGCCAACTGGCACGTGGCCGACATCGACAGCAAGGAAGCGATCCTCAAGGCAGTGCTCGAGACCTACCAGAAAAAAGACTATCTCCAGATGCCCATGAGCCAGCTCTACCTGTTCGGACGCAAGCAGGACTACGGATATGAGTTGGCCCAGGCCTATTCCGTCGTGGCCAGCCGCCACCACTTCCGGATATGGAAGGCCCCGACCACCTGGAATGGACAAACCATGTGGGCGGGAGCGGGCACCCACGACATCGGATTCGAAAAAGACCAGCGCAACGGAAAAGTGACCCACAAGATCGATCCCGCGGTGGACGGCGAGCGCGACAACATAGGCCAAACCCTGCAGGCGTCGGGCAAGGTCAAGAGCCTGTACTACTATCTGCCGCCCGACCCCGTTCAAGGCGCCAAAAACGCCACCGGTGGCGGATACCACTCCGACGGACGAATTCTGGTGGTGGTGCTGCAGTAGGGCGGCGTCGGGCGTTGGACCTCGAACCTCGGGCGTTCGACCTTTAATCTTGGACCTTGAGAGAGCGGGGTTTGATAGATGGTCTTGTGGAAGGGCACGCCTTCAGTCGTGCCGTTTCAGACCCAGTATCACCGGGCTTTAGCCCCTGGGGTTCGTCAAGGGATCTTGGGAGCTCAATTTGCCGCTTGCCGCACGGTCAAACCGAGTACGCTTCAGGCACCCTCGAGGCCTCGCCTACTGCAACTTGGCGTACTCCGCCTTCACCTCACGCAGCAGGGGAACATTCGGATCTGCATCCTTCCAGACCGCCAGGAAATCCTGATAAGCCAGCCGGGCGTGTGCCTTGTCGTCAGCCATCACGTAGGCGCGCGCCAGGCCAACCTTGGCCAGCGGCATCAGGGCATCGATGTTGATAATGTTTTTCAGGTCCTGCAGGCGCTGAAAGGCTTGCACTGCGTCGGTGCCGCGCCCGGCCTTGAGATACGCATTTCCGCGCACGTAGAGCACGCTGGAATTCGCTCGCGCATACACCAGGGCGCCGTCCAGCAGGTCAATAGCTTTCCCCGGGCGGCCCTGATTCAATTCAATTTGTGCCTTCACCAGTGGCACAGCCACGAATTGCACTAGCGTGTCATAAGGCCGCTTCTGGGCGACATCGGCGGCGAGTTTTGCGGCTCGAGTATTCTCGCCCACCAGGGCCAGGGCAAGAGCGCAGTTGAGTACCACGTTGGGTGACTGGGACAACTTCAGCGCCTGGGTTACATCTTCCAGGGCGAGCGCCTGGTTGAGGAATGTGGCCTCCATGAGCCCTTCCTGCGAATATTCGTTGGCAACAGCCTCAACGAAGCCGAGTCGTTGGGCCGCTTCCCGCTGCTTCTTTCCGAAGCTCCGGCCCGCGTTGAGTCGCCCGGCGTAGGCCGCCATTGCCGATCGCAGCCCGGTTTCGGTGAATTCGCTCTGCGGATCGTTTTTCATCAAACCTAGTTCGCGCTCCATGGCTGCCTGGTCGCCCTGCAACCAGGCGATGATAGCCAGTGATGAATGCACGATCGCCGCACCGGCTTTGCGCTGCAGAGCCTGGTTGAAAGTGGCCTTGGCCTCATCCAGCCGGTTCAGACCGGCGTAGGCAAAGGCCACGTTCGAATATCCACTGGCACTGTCGGGATCGAGTTGTACGGCCTGACGCGCATTGTCGAGCGCATTCTCATACTGTCCCATCTGGATGTAAACCACCGCCAGATTGTTGTAGGGAGTTGAATCCCGCGGGTAAGTTTGCTTGTAGAGGTCGAGGGCGGTGATGCCTTTTTCAAGCTGCCCCGAATCCACGTAGTAGTGCGACATGATGTAAAGTTTCTCGTGCTCGCTGGCCCGGTCCCGCAACTCAAACGCCTTTTCGCGGTTCTTCTCCGCCAGTTCGCTTTGTCCTAAGTTGTTGTACACCGTGCCCAGGCGGGCGTATGCCATGGCGAAATTGGGATCCAGTTCCACGGCGCGCTGGTAGAGCGGGAGGGCGGGCAGTTCATCAAACATCTGGTGCTTCACGTCTCCCAGGCTGAACGCCTTGAGCGCTTCCAGCGATGACGTGGTTGCTTCCGAGAGCGGTTTGTCGTATTTCTGCACCGAGGCCAGCGACTCTCCCAGCTTCTTCCGCAAGCTTGAGCCGGCCTGGTGCAGCGAATTCAGTACCGCTTCTTTGCTCGATGCCTGCACCTCTTCGCGGGCCAGAGCCTCGCCTGTCCCGGCATTGACCGCATCCAGCGTGATTACATACTGGCTGCCCAGGTTGGCGATGGATCCGTTCAGCATGGCTTTGATGCCCACACGCTGGCAGATTTCGCGGCCCACGTCGCCGGTAATGCGCTCATCGGACGCGCGTCCCATGAACTGCAGAGTCTGTCTGACTTTTTGTTCGGGGAAGACATTCAAGTACGGCGACTGCTCCAGATCGACTGCCAGCGCTTTCTTGAGCGTGCCGTCAAAAACCGGGTCGGCCGTGGTATTGACAAAATCGCTGACCAGGATCGCATCGCGCTCTGTCATGACCGCACGGGTCCGGCGCAGGAAGACGGTCATCGCCAGTCCCAGCACGGCCAGTACGACGATGGCCATGACGACCAGGTTCCACATCCGGCCCGGCTTGCGGTCGCGCGCTGCCCGCAGGGTGGAGGAACTCGAGGCTGCGGAAATCAATCCCGAGTCGGTGTCGCGCTTCAAACGCTTCAGGTCCGCCCGCACTTCGGCCGCGCTTTGGTAGCGCAGGTCGCGGTCTTTCTCCAGCAGTTTGGTGATGATCTCTTCCAGTTGCAGGGGCACGTCAGGATTCAGTCGCACCGGCAACACCGGTGGACGATTCAGGATGGCTTCGAAGATTAGGGGAGAAGTGTCTCCTCGAAAGGGCAGCGCGCCCGTAGCCATCTCGTACAGCACTGCGCCGAAGGAAAACAGGTCGGTGCGGGTGTCCAGTTCCTTGCCTCGGGCCTGCTCGGGAGACATGTAGGCCACGGTCCCGACGGTTGAGCCGGGACTGGTGAGCAGCTCCTCATCCACTGTCACCTCGGAGCCGGCGGTGCCTCCGCTGGTTACGGGCTCCGCCTTAAGGGTCTGCTTCGCCAGTCCGAAATCCAGCACCTTGGCCTGGTTACGGTTGGTGACAAAAATGTTGGCCGGTTTGATGTCGCGATGAATGATGCCCCTGGAGTGGGCGGCGTCGAGCGCGTCCGCGATCTGGATGGCCAGCTCGGTAAGCCTCTCTATCTCCATAGCCTGCTTGCCGATGCGCTGCTTGAGGGTTTGCCCCTCCAGCAGTTCCATGGCAATGAAATAGCGGCCGTCGGCCTGCCCGATCTCATAGATAGTGCAGATATTAGGGTGGTTCAGGGCGGAGGCTGCGCGGGCCTCGCGCTGGAAGCGCTCCAGTGCCGACGGGTCTTTTTCCAGCTCTCCCGGAAGAAACTTCAGCGCCACATGCCGGCCAAGGCTTAGGTCCTCAGCTTCGTACACGATCCCCATGCCCCCGCCGCCAAGCTGGTGCAGGATGCGGTAGTGGGAGATGGTTTCGCCTGTCATCAGCCAAGCAGCTCCAAAAATGATTTTCCGATGGTAGGCTGCGCCCACCTGCAAGTCAATGTGAGGTCAGGTTTAGACAGCACTCCACACCGGTTGTCCCTGACACCGCGAGCCCAGAAAATGGGCAGACCACGACTGTGGAGGATACGCGGTCTCGAGTGCTTTTGTTCAGACGAGGAGTGCCCCGTCCTCGTGGTTCCGCACTTTGGAACGACCGGGCGGGGACGTTCAGCCGGCAGCACATCCTACCCTTTCTCTCCAAAGAATCCCCACTCTGTCTCTCCAAAAGACGGAGAGACGAGGGTGGAGCCCCAGTTCTACTCTTCACCTGCCTGGACGTTCGACGTCTGATGTCGGACGTCCGGCGCTCGCCTCACTCCCTGTCCCGCCGGCAGGGCGTCTCTCAACTCGCGGATGCTGCGTTTGAGTACCGGATGCCGCGCATCGGGCGCAATTTCGGCGAGTGGTTCGAGCACGAAACGGCGCTCGTGCATGGCTGGGTGGGGTATGTTTAAGCCTTTGGCCTCGACGACGGAATTTCCGAACAGCAGAATGTCGATGTCGATGTTGCGTGGGCCCTTCTTCTGTCGGCGCCGGCGGCCCATTTGCTGCTCGATGGCCAGGACGCCGTTGAGCAGTTGCCGGGGCATTTTCTCTGTGTCCAACTGGAGGGCGCAATTCAGAAACCAGGGCTGAGTGGTGAGTTCGACGGGCTCGGTTTCATAAAAAGATGAGACCGCCGCCACTTGGCCCAGACGCCCCAGGTGGTGGATCGCCGTATTCAGGTTCGCTGCCCGGTCGCCAACATTTGAGCCCAGCGAGAGATAGACCCGTTTGTGCATGGGCAACTAGTTTCCTGGTTTCCAGGGCAAATGTAGCGGGGCAGGAGGCCGGTGCGCATCATTCCTACCTCGCACACCGCCGATGACTTTAGTCACTATCGCCTGGTTGAACTGGAAAGTTACCATGAAATTTCTATGCCGTTGGAGTCGTTGCTTCTCAGCCGGGATCCCGAGGTCATTCGTGTGCTTCAGCCGGCCCTGGAGAAGCTCTCCATCGACGTCGAAGTCTGCCGTGGTGTCAGCTCGGGCCACGAAATCCTGCGCACCGAGAAGTTTGACGCCATCATAGTCGATTGCGATGACTTGAAGGGCGCTCTGGGTGTGCTGGAAAGCGTGCGCAAGGGCGTCAGCAACAAGAATTCCGTCACCTTCGCCATTCTGAACGGCAACACTACCACCCAGCAGGCATTCCAGATGGGCGCAAATTTTGTCCTGCAGAAGCCAATCTCTGCGCTGCAGGCCAGACGTTGCTTCAGCGCCGCGGTCAATTTCATGATGCGCGAGCGGCGGCGCTATTTCCGGCATCCGGTTGAAATGCCGGCCACACTCTCGTTTGGCGAGGGGAAGAAACTGAAAGTCACGTTGACCAACCTCAGCGAGGGCGGCATGGCCATCTTCTTTCGCGGTCCGCTGCCCAAGGGCGGCGTCTCCACCGTGTCTTTCAAGCTGCCTGGGGCCGCTACCGCGCTGGAACCGAAAGTCCAGATTGCCTGGATGGACGAATCCGGCCGAGCTGGTCTTCGTTTCATTGATGTGCCCAAGGAATCGCGGGCGCAACTCGACGGATGGCTGTCCGAACAAAGCGAAAAAATAGAGAAACCCGGTAAATGATTTAGTTCCCGCCGTCGGCGTTGCTCCCTGCGCGTACCCAGTTTGAGACTTGCGTGTTTCCGCCGTGCCTATCACGCTGGAAAGGAAAATCAACAACCGAGGTCTTATGCTGTCGATTCACGAAAGGATAGATCGCGCCCAACGCCTGGTGCGAATGCTGGAAGGAGATGCGCCACGCCTGGCGCTTCGGGTAGCGGAGCTCACTCCGGACTACCAACAGTCGGCGAAAAGGTATGCTGCCCAACTGACGGCCCACGCCCGCGCAGAGTTGGAAAAGCTTCTGGAAGAAGGCTCCTACTGGGATTCCAACGATCCCACGCCACATCCCGCAGACTAGCAACGGCCACTTGGTTGTGTGGGGCGGACACTCCCTTCGACTTCGCTCAGGGCAGGCTCTGTCCGCCGCCTCTGACGTGGACGTTGCCTCAGAGAGGCCGAAGTCTGGATAGGAACCAGGTCGGATGTGGTTTCCTTGATTTTTGGGATGGTCTTGGTACGCCCCAGCAAAGTCAACTTCAAAAGCGTCGGACCGACCCACACACCACCTACGCCATCGACTGGACGGCCGCTTGCACCAACGGAGCGGAGGTTTCTTCTTCCTCCTCTACCGTGGTCTCTTCCCACAAGGTTCGGTCACGCAGGAGGCGTGAAACCAGGGCGGTATGCATGGCGTGGCCGGCACGGTCGGCAACCACGTTGCCCAGGATCTGTTTGCCCAGCAGCGCCAGGTCTCCGATCAGGTCCAGGACTTTGTGGCGCACAAATTCATCGGGGAAACGCAGCGGTGGATTCATCAAGCCGTCACGCGTAAGCACAATGGCGTTTTCCTGGGACGCGCCGCGAATCAAGCCTTGCTGCCTCATGGCCTCGGCTTCGTGCAGAAAACCGAACGTCCGGGCCGCTGCGATCTGCGTGCGATAGTTCCCGTCCGACAGGTCCACCTTGAAAGTTTCTTTCCCGATCAGGGGATGAGGAAAATTGATAGCGTACGAGACTGAATAGGTCTCGGCTGGATACACCGCGATGAACTTAGCCCCTTCCCGCAGCTCAAGCTCTTGGCGGATGCGGAGATAGGTGCGCGGCCGCCGTTGTTTGCGAATGCCGCTCTTGAGTATGGCGTCCACAAAAGGCAGCGCGCTGCCATCGAGGATGGGGAGCTCCAGGTTATCCAGCTCTACGATGGCATTGTCGATGCCGCATCCGATCAGGGCAGAGAGCAGATGTTCGGTGGTGGAAATGAGCACGCCCTTTTTCATCAAGCTGGTGGCGTAGCTGACCCGTGCCACATTCTTGCTTACGGCTTCCAGCTCAAAGCCGTCCAGATCGGTGCGGCGAAAGATCACGCCCGATCCCGGGGGCGCGGCCAGGATCCGCAGCTTGACTGGAGCCCCGCTATGCAGTCCCGCGCCGCTGCACTCAACCGGCGTGCGAATTGTCTGTTCGTGGATCAAATGGAATTGGCTGTCTTCTGTTTGATGATGAATCTACCCTGCCCGGCGCGGGTTCGACTGTGGCTAATTAGCCACAGTCCATGGTCAGGAGAGTCTGTCATGCTAGATCGATGTATCTCCATCTATTTAATTATAAATGGTTTACAGATAGATTTCAGATATTAGAAGAAACTAAGGTGTTAATTCCTAAGTGAGTGCGCGGATGCAGAATTTTTACGGCGGTTCGCGCGCTTGAGGGTCCGCGCACGCAGGCGGAGGGTAGCGATAAAGTCAGGAACCTGGGATCGGGTTCAGGGTTTCTTTTGTCCCGCGGGTGCCGTGGGCTCGAATTGGGAGTCGCTGATTCCCTGGTTATAGCTGACCTCGGTCAGAAAGCGCTGGTTGGACATGTCGCCGTTATAGAAACGTGTGATGGTGTGCGGAGTCATCACGCCCTGCACTTCGCGGTAATTGTCGTAAACCTCGCCTTCGATGTTGCGTTCCTTGTCGGTTGCGTCCCGCCAGGAGTAGGTTTTCTTCACCGGCAGATGATCGTCGGTGCCGATATACAGGGTGACGCCCTCATTGTGTGCGTTCATCACCGTGACTTGCTCCACTGGCTTTTCTTCGGCCACGGTCTGGCCTTCGTAGAATAGTGCCACTCCCGGTTCCGACAGCCATTTTCTCAGCACCCAGTCGAGCGAGAAGTGGCGTCTCCGCAAATACTCAGCCAGGTCTTTGGGATCTTGTGGATGCGGCCCCTTAAAGGTGATTTCGTATCCCTTATCGCCCTGGTACACGTAGATCACATCACGCTGCTTGGTGAGCTCGATGCGATCTCGGTCGGGAAACCTGTAGAAGCGCCAGAACAGTATCCCCAGACTGTTAGGCCGGCCGTGATAAAAGCTGTAGGTGCGGCCCTGCTGGGTGATGTCCTGAATGTTGAGATAGGCTGATCCGCCCAGGGCCTGGATGGTCTGGTCCAGTACGGCGCGTGCCTTGCGGGCGTTCTCCTGGTCCACCGGAACGGACTGGGAGGGAGGCGCGTTGTCGGTCTGCGCCAGCGCCATGGCGGCCAAAAAAAGGATTGCCAGGAAGAACTTCATCGTTCAGAACGTTAGATGCAGAGAAAGGCAATGTAGGCGCGAGCGTCCACGCTCGTGCGGCAGTGCGGCGCAGCAGCACGAGCGTGGACGCTCGCGCCTAATTAAACTAGCCAATCAGTACCGCCCCGCCATTTACGTTAAAGACCTCACCGGTTATGAAGCCGGCGTATTCCGAGCACAGAAAGAGTATGGGACCGGCGATCTCCTCCGGCTTGCCGGCGCGTCCCAGCGGGATCGCCGAAAAGATGCGGGCGCTGGTCTTGGGATCGTTCAGGGCCGGCGCCGACATGTCGGTGTCCACCCAGCCCGGCGCTACGGTGTTGACGTAGATCGCATCGCGCGCCAGTTCCGTGGAGAGACCCTTGACCATGCTGATCAGCGCGCCTTTAGTGGCGGCGTAGTCGCAGTGAAACGCTTCTCCACGTTGACCCGCGGTCGAACTGACCAGCACGATGTGTCCGGCGGCGGAGTCTGATTTTCCCTGCTTTTTCATCTGTGCTACCGAATGCTTGATCAACGCGAAGACGCTATCCAGGTTAATGGCCATAGTGCTGCGCCATTGCGCGTCCGACATCTTTTCGATGGGCGCGTCCTCCGGGGGCCAGACTCCGTGATTGGCCACCAGGATGTCCAGCCTTCCGAAGCGTTTCACGGCAGCCGCGACCAATGTCTGCGCCGTCTCCGTGCCCGATAAATTGCAGGCCACGGCCGCACAATTGTCCGGCCCGAGATCCTTGACCAGTTGCTCGGATGGAGCCTTGGCCTTTTCGTAGTTGAACATCACGCGCGCTCCCGCAGCCACAAACATGCGGACGGCAGCCGCACCGATGCCGCGCGAACCGCCGGTAATGAGAGCAACCTTGCCAGAGAGAGAAAGAGGGATAGGCATGCAGAGATAGTTTCCAGTGTCAGCCAAGAATTGGCAAGTGGGCGTGTGGGTCGGACACTCTTGTCCGACGCCTTTGATTTTGATGTTGACTTTAAAAACTTATAAGCCAGCCAGAAGAAGCCCCGGGGCCTGAGCCCTTAGC
The DNA here is from genome assembly GCA_963779255.1 of Terriglobia bacterium. Classification (GTDB taxonomy): domain Bacteria; phylum Acidobacteriota; class Terriglobia; order Terriglobales; family Acidobacteriaceae; genus JAIQFF01. The sequence continues at coordinate 165,894 of CAVZXU010000002.1, forward strand.
TTCCCCAACTGGTGGTTCTCTCCGCTTTGAGTTCGCGAATAAGAATGCGCACCAGCATGCCGTCGTAACGCGTGCCGCTCAGTTTTTCCAGCTCGGCCAACGCCTGTTCACTGGTCTTGGCGGCGGCAAAGGAGCGCTCACTGGTCATGTTTACGTAGGCGTCGGTGATGGCCATGATGCGCGCCCATAGAGGGATCTTCTCCCCCCGCAAACCACTGGGATAGCCTCCACCATCGAAGGATTCGTGGTGGTGCAGCACGGCCTCGCGCAGTTTCCTGCCGTCGGGCAGAGTGGCCAGGATTTCCGCGCCCACATCAGCGTGCATCTTCAGGAAATTGAACTCGCCCTCGGTCAGGGGGCCGGGCTTGTTCAGGATGCGTTCGGGGACAAAAAGCTTGCCAACATCATGGACCCGGGCGGCGAAACCCAGATCGGCGATTTCCTCGGGAGGCAGGCCCAGCGAGCGGGCGATGATTTCACTGTACCGGGCCACCATCTCGCCGTGTCCGGCGCTGTTCAGTTCGCGCGACTCAGCGGCGCTGGTCAAGGTCTCGAGGGCCTCCCGCAAAATGTGGTCAGTGAGCGCTTCCTCACCGCACATCTTCTTCAGGGTGGTGATGAGCTCGTCCACGTGCTCGGGACCGGTGTGCTCGCGTTGCAGGAAGCCTTCGATGTATCCCGAGATCATCTGGCGGCGCACCGCCGCACTTTCACCGCCTGCGATCTCTTCGGCGGTGGACACCCGGTCGCCGCCCTTGCGCTTGGACACGTACATGCCCGCGTCGGCGACGCGAATAATATCTTCCATGGAGAAGCCGTGCACCGGAAAACTCGCCACTCCGAAGCTGCCGGTGATGTGGTGCTCGGCCAGCATGGGGTCCTGGGAGATCCACAGACGCAGGCGTTCGGCCAGGATCTGGGCCTGCTCCACCCCGGTTTCCGGCATGAGAATGATGAACTCGTCGCCGCCGTAGCGTGCCACCACGTTCGATTGCCGGCACTTCTGCTCCAGGAGCCGCCCCACCCGGGTCAACACCAGGTCGCCTTCCAGATGTCCCTTGGTGTCATTTACGTTCTTGAATTTATCCAGGTCCATCAGCACGACCGAGATGGGACGGCCGGAGCGCGACGCCCGTTTCAGCTCGGAACCCAGCGCTTCGAAGAAAAAACGACGGGTCTTGATGAGTGTGAGCCCATCCGTGATCGACTGTTGCTGCAGCTTCTGAAACACATTGGCATTGTGCAGGGCGGTGGCGAGCAGGTCGGCCAGCGTGCTCATAATCAACCGGTCCGCCGGCGTGAAAGCATCCTCCTTGTGGCTTTCCACGTTGAGAACTCCGAGAAAGTTTTCCCCGTAGGCGATGGGGATGCAGAGCACGGAGCGCGATCCCGCCAGCACGCCCTGCAGTTGGGCTTCGCTCGAGGTCTGGACCAGTGCGGCTTCGCCGCTCCGGGCCACCCGGCCGAGAATGCCCACTCCCAGCGGGATGCGCTTGCCCAGGGAGTGTGCTGTGACTCCAGCCTCGGCCTTGATTTCGATCTCTTTGGTCGCGTAGTCGAGAATGCCGATGCCGATGTGGTCGAAGCTGAAATTCTTCTGGATGTGTCCGACGATGTCGGCCAGCATCTGCTCGGAATCGTCACTGGAAATCGCGGTCTTGGAAATATTATTCAAGAAGGCCAGCTGGCGGGAACGCCGCTGCTCCTCGGCGAAGAGGCGGGCATTTTCCACCGCGACTGAAACCTGCCCCGCCGCGGTTTGCATGACTTCCAGGTCGCGCTGCTCGAAGGCATATTCGCGTTCCGTGTTCAGCGCCGCCATGACTCCCGCCGGCCGGCCTCCCAGCAGGATGGGCGCGGCACAAAAGCACTTGGCGGGCCGAGGCGGCATAAAGGTGACGCCCAGGCGCTCCCGCGACTTCTCCAGGTCTGCGCGAATTACCAAAGGCTGGCCGCTGCGAATGATGTACTCAGTCAGGCCATTGGTCAGTTTGCGGGTGCGCTTGGGCAAGGTTTCGCCCCTTTCCACTTCCAGCTCGAAACGGATTTCATCGCCTTCCTGGAACGCAATGTAGAAGTCGCTGGTGTCGAAGATCTGGCCCAGCTCTTTCTGGACCGTCCGCAGAATCTCGTCCTGATCCAGCCGCGAACTGATGGCTTGTCCGATCTGGGTGAGCAGCGCAAATTCCTTGGTGCGACGCTGCGCGTCGTGCATGACCGCATAGTTTTCCAGGGTCAAACCGATCTGCAGTGCCAGTCCGATCAGCAGCCGCAGGTTCGATGAACCGAACATCCGGCGTGCGGTATGGGGAAACAGGATCACGCCAAAATTGTGTTCCCGGGTCTGCAGGCTCACGGCTGTGAGGTTGTAAATGCGCTCTTCGGTCATGACCTCGCGGAATTGCAGGAAGCGGCCGCCGGGGAAGGCGGGCAAGGGTTCGGGCATTTCCGGCACGCTGCGGAGGGTCACGAATCCGCCCCGCCGGTAGGCCAGCTCACAAACATATTCTCCGGCTCCGCTCTTCTCCAGTTTGTCGAGGAACTCGGCGGAAAAGCCGCGTTGCACTGAAGGCAGGACGGCGCGCCAGCGCTCGGAGATGCAGATGACGGCCCCGCCCGCGGGCAAAGGCGCAACCAGCCGGTCCAGAATGCTTTGCATGCTGGGGACCAGGTCGTCGGCAGACAGCAGCCGCGTCGGATCCACGCCCAGAGTCGAGAACGCCAGGGCGTTTTCCTGGACCGCGCTGCGCTCGTTTTCCGCCAGCACCATCACCATCGCGATGCCCAGCGCCAGCTGCGGGATCGGGCCCAGCATATCGGACAGCTGCAAATAAGAATTGCTGAATTGCCCGAACAGCATCAGCACCGACCACAGCGCCAGGGCCATCGCCAGCAGCGTGAAGGCCTGCGAATTTCTCCGGTGCGCGTAGCGGTAAAAGAAAAAGGAACAGTAGAGCAGCACCAGGGCCACGCCTACTTCCAGGCGGAGGCGCGGGTCAGTCACGATCTCCGGATGAAATACTCTCCCCACCATGTGCTGCTTCAAATTCCAAAGGCTGAGCACTGCTCCGCCCAGTGCGACGGCGAGGTCATACCAGCGCAAGCGGAATCTTTCGCGCATCAGGCGAGTCGAGATGAAGATGCAGACCGCCATCACCGCCAGAAGCAGCGAGGCCAGGAGCGAAATCACGACCGAGGGATTGCGGAACGCACTCCAGGCGTTGAGGATGTAGTGGAGTGTGTAAGCTCCCCATCCCAGTTGCCAGGCGCGAAAGTAGTCCTGCCGGGTCTGCTCGTAGAGGTATGTGAAGACCAGAAAGAGCAGTAGAGCAACCACGGCCGGCACGACGACCAAACTAATTGTGACGCTGTTCATGGCGCGAAAACAGCTACCTCAGCCAGAGTGTTGAGCAATTTCTAACTAACAATGGTTTCACAGCGGTTCCGGCAAGACAATAGTCTTGTGGGGCGCATCAAAGGCGCAGGTAATGGGCGCTTTCCTCTTCGGCATCAACTATTTGGATCGAACTTTGGCCTCCGTGATGCTTGACGCTACATTTCCTCAGCCCGTACCATCAGGACACGACCTTTCGTAATGTCCCCCGCCTTCAGTCCGTCCTCCGCGCCTCAGCCAGGCCCACGTGTCCGTTTCGCGCCCTCGCCCACCGGTTACCTGCACGTGGGAGGTGCCCGCACCGCCCTGTTCAACTGGCTGTTCGCCCGCCATCATGGCGGCACGCTGGTGCTGCGCATTGAAGACACCGATCTCGAGCGCTCAACCGCGAAGATGGTGGACGGCATTGTGCAGGGCTTACGCTGGCTCGGCCTCGACTGGGACGAGGGTCCCTACTATCAGACCCAGCGTATGGAACTGTATCGCCAAAGTGCCGCGAAGCTGTTGGCTTCCGGACATGCCTACTATTGTTTTTGCAGCAAGCCGGAACTGGAGGAGCGCCGCGCGGCCGCTGCCGCCGAGGGACGTCCGCCCCGCTACGAAGGTACCTGCCGAAAAATCTCTCGCCAGGAGGGAGCCCGGCGGCGCGCCGCGGGAGAATCGGCAGCAGTGCGCTTTGCCGTGTCCGAGTCCGGCAGTACGGCATTCGACGACGCCGTCTTCGGCCGGGTGGAGTTTGCCAATTCTGAACTCGAAGATTTCGTGCTGCTGCGCTCCGATGGCGTCCCCACGTATCACTTGAGCGTGGTCACCGACGATGTGGACATGCGCATCACCCACATCATCCGCGGCGCGGACCACATTTCGAACACGCCCAAGCAGGTCTTGCTGTACCAGGCGCTGGGTGCCCCGTTGCCGGTGTTCGCGCATGTGCCCCTGATCCTCGGCCCCGATAAGACGCGGTTGAGCAAGCGCCACGGCGCCACCAGCGTGATTGCCTATGGCGATGAAGGCATCGTGCCAGAAGCCTTCCGCAATTTTCTGGCGTTGCTGGGATGGACGCCGCCCGCATCCGGACCGGACGGCGCTTCCGCCGAAATCTTGGGCGACCAGCAACTGATCCAGTTATTCGACCTGAACGGCATCTCGCACTCCAACGCCGTATTCGATCGCGCCAAGCTGGACTGGTTCAACACGGAATACATTCGCGCCTATCCCGCGGGAAAATTACTTCCACTGATTCAGGAAGAGTGGCACAAAGCCGGCTTCGAACCCGAGCACACCGACCGCGACTGGCTGCTTGTGACCATCAACCTGCTGAAGCCGCGTGCCCGCAGCCTGAAAGATTTTGCCACATCCTTCCGCGCGTACTTCACCGATACGTTTCAGCCTGATCCCGCCGCGGTGGAGAAATTTCTGGGGGATGAAAGAGTCCGCCGGCTGCTGGTAGAACTGGGCGAACGCTACGCCACGTGCGGCGAAACCTTCACCGAAGCCGGAACCGAACGACTGCTGCGTGACTTCGCCGCGGAAAAAGAGATGAAAGCAGGGGCTCTGATCAACGGTGCGCGCGTCGTGCTCACCGGGCAGGGAGTCGCGCCCAGCCTGTTCGCCGTCATGATGGCCCTGGGAAAAGACCGCACAGTCGCGCGCCTGAAGGCCACCCAGGAGCTAGCCGCCAGGGCGATGACGCCGGAAGTGTAAAGACGACGGAGAATTGGATGCAGGAAATTAGAGGTGGTCACGGGCGAGTCGCCCGCGACCACACGGAACCTGGCCACATCCATGCCCTTCCGTTCCTTCCTCGTTACTCAACCGAAAGGCCCGCCCCTGTCATAATGTGGTATATATGTGGTCCGCCATTTCCCAAAAGCTGGACGACCGCTGGTTGCCCAAGTCGGTTATCTGTCTGCGCGAATACAGTCTGAACAAGTTTCTGCACGATGTCATCGCCGGAATCACCGTCGGGCTGGTGGCGCTGCCGCTGGCCATGGCCTTCGCCATTGCCTCCGGGCTCACGCCGCAGGCGGGCATCTACTGCGCCGTGGTGACCGGCTTTCTCATCTCCGCGCTGGGCGGATCGAAGACTCAGATCAGCGGGCCCACGGGTGCGTTCGTGGTGGTGATTGCGGGAATCGTCGCCGTCCACGGCATCGACGGGCTGTACATGTGCACAGTGATGGCCGGCGCCATACTGATAGTTTTGGGCGCAACCGGCATGGGTACCGCGGTGAAGTTTATTCCGCGGCCGGTGGTAATCGGCTTTACCAATGGCATCGCGGTGCTGATCGCCAGCACGCAGATCAAGGATTTTTTCGGATTGCATCTAGCCAAGGTCCCCGGCGAATTCTGGTTGCGGATGAAAGCGCTTTTTCACGCCGCATCCACATTTTCCCTGACGGCAACCCTGCTGGCAGGCGGGACTGTGGCAACCATGCTGCTTTGCCGCGCGATCTCCAACCGGATCCCGGGTGCGATCATCGCCATGCTGGGTGCCACCGTGGCCGCAGTCCTGCTCAAGCTTCCGGTGGAAACCATAGGCACGCGCTTTGGCGGAATTCCCAGCGGGCTGCCGCATTTTGAGATACCGCAATGGCACGCCAGCCTGGTCCACGGCTTGCTCGGACCGGCCTTTACTGTGGCCATGCTGGGAGCGATTGAATCGCTCATGTCGGCGGTGGTTTCCGACCGTATGAGCAACGACCGGCACAATCCCAACGTCGAACTCATCGGACAGGGCGTTGCCAACATCTTCTCCCCGATGTTCGGCGGCTTGCCGGCCACGGGTGCTATCGCTCGCACCGCAACTAATATCCGCGCCGGAGCGCAAACGCCGGTCGCAGGCATGGTCCACGCGCTCACCTTGTTGTGTGTGTTGTTGTTTGCCGCGCCTCTGGCCAGCTACATTCCCATGGCGGCGCTGGCGGGAATTCTGATGATCGTGTCTTACAACATGGGCGAGTGGTCAGAGATCCCGCAGTTGCTGCGCCTGACCAAGACCGACATCAGCGTGTGGCTGGTCACGTTTGCGCTGACCGTTTTCGCCGATCTTACTGTAGCCGTCGAGGCCGGGATGATTCTGGCTGCGCTGCTGTTCATCGCCCGCGTGGCCGAGACCACAACCGTCTCCCAGGTGACCGGAGATTACGTCGAAGACGGGCGGCTGCACATTTTGCAGGACAAGGACATTCCTTATTACGCCACCATCTTCCGCATTCATGGACCGTTTTTGTTCGGCGCCACCGACAAAATCGGCGTGATCACGGAAAAAATGCACCAGCTGCCTCCGATCGTCATCATTCGCCTGCGCAACATGACCGCCATCGATGCCACCGGACTGTTTGCTCTGGAGGAAATAGCGAAACAGCTGCACGCCACCAAACGCACGCTGATATTGTGCGGCGCCCGCGAGCAGCCGGCCAAGATGATTCATCAGGGGGAATTCGAAGACGTGGTCGGCCGCGAAAACATTTGCGCCAACGTGCAGGAAGCGCTGCTGCGGGCGGAAGAGGTATTCGAAAAAATCGAGGCCCAGGCGGCGCTGGGCGCGAAATGACACTGGGCTAGGACGCGTGGCCCGAAGACGCGTGGTAAGATTCTTGTCGGCCCCGCGACCCAACGCCGGGCCCGTCTGTAGTTGCAGCTTGAAAATAAAAAGTAGGCGCGTAGCTCAGTTGGTTAGAGCGCTACCTTGACACGCTTCGAGCCAACGGAATACCAACGACTTACGAGCATTTTCGAGCACTTTCGGAACATTTAGCGCACTGGGGAACGCTTGTTGGCCCCAGATTGGCCCCATAAAATTGCCATGCGGGCGGTTCGGCAACCGCTTACTTTTCGACGGTAACGATCGAGGCTTATCTTCGCAGGATCTTCCCGATTCTTTGCTCTTCGTTTGTCCCTTTCCTCTGTCTCTCGGGGGGCGACGCTGGCCCCAGGTTGGATCTGCTGTCGACCCGGCGACGGGATCCGGAATCATCCCTTCTTACCGTCGATCATCGTTTTCCTTTCATCGGCAGATGGACCATAGATCCATCATTACGGGGTAATGTTGCGCCACCGTGCGTGCGACGATACGCTGATTGTTCCCATTTCGCTGGTCATGAGGAAGATCGGTTTCATTTCGAAGTGTCGGTCCGTGTCCACCCGGCGGACGACGGGTTGTGTTTTCCAGCAAGGGGAAGGTGGACGGTGAGTGCAGGAACGAGTCCGACATTTTCGCCAGGAACTACGCCCAAGCGGAGGGTCCCTCGCTACACGCTAACTAACCGTACCTTTGAATCTCACCGTATTGCGCTCGGGCATCCCTGACAATATTCCCGGACGCACCCTCGAGATGGGTGAAGGCCGGAATGGGAGTTGTCGTCGCGTCCCAACTCTAGGACTCCAGCACCAGACAGAAGCCGATCGTTTCCTGGAGAACTTTCGGGAGCGGCTGGGAAAGTTTGGGCTGGAGTTCCATGCCGACAAGACGCGCCGGATCGAGTTCGGGCGGTTTGCCGAACAGAACCGGGAGCGAAGAGGGGAAGGCAAGCCGGAAACGTTCGACTTTCTAGGCTTCAGTGTGCTGCAGAAGCACACGGATAAGGAGTTCACCATGAACTAAATAACCGTGTGGATGACAAGCTGCGCAAGAGATGAGGGAAGGCCCCTCGGGATCGGCTTTCAGGAGCAGATCCCAAACCGATCCAAGCTGCTGCGGTAAAGAGCCGTGGTGGTGAGCGTTGGAGGAAAAGCGCGGGTATAAACCCGTGCAGGTGAGCATCCGAGAGACGAACGAAAGTAAACCCTTCGAAGACGCGTCGTTAAGAAGATAAGTGTCGTCGAAACCAGGTGCGTAAAGCCCACCTGGGACAAGTCTGCGGGGTGCCTGATGACTGAGCGGACGGCGACCGGCGTAGAGGGGGCGTGAAGCGGATGCAGGCTGTTGCGCGGAACTGCAGGAACCAGTCGCTCTGATGCGAAGGGAGAAGCCCAAGCGGCCACAACCGCGAGGCGAGCGTACCGATGCAGAGCACTGGGGCGGACCGACTCGTAGGAGCGATGAAGGCCCGTAATGGGGCTGGAGCGAAGGGGTCGGATCAGGCGGTCGCATGACCGAAGCAACTGGAAACAGGAGGACCTCGATGCGTGCGACAGACAAGCCGTATTGATCGGCACGTTTGCCTGATGGGAGCCGAGTGAGGCGAGAGTCTCACGCTCGGTTCTGCGAGAGGCCGGTGGCGAAATTCCGCCGGCCTACTCACCCGCACATCAGCGGGAAGAACGGATTAGGGCGATTCATGGTGCGGCGCACCACCATCCGCAAGCGCATGCGAGCCAAGCTGCGACAGGTTAAGGCAGCAACTCCGCGAGCGCATGCACGATCCCGTGCCCCAAACCGGACAATGGCTCCAGTCGGTCGTGCAAGGCTACTTCAACTACTACGCGCTACCGGGCAACCTCGCGAGTCTGGGGGTGTTTCGGGATCGGGTGCTGGCGCTCTGGTGGCGAACTATTCGTCGCCGGAGCCAGAAACGCCGGATCTCATGGACGCGCCTCCTCGTTTTGGCTCAGTGCTGGCTTCCCCAACCGCGAGCGCTCCATCCCTTTCCTGATGCTCGCTTCGCCGCCAGTCATCCGAGATAAGAACCGGATGCGCTAATAAGCGCCCGTCCGGGTCTGTACGGGGGTTGTGTCAGGAAGACGCGAAAGCGTCATGCTGTACGAAAGATGAAGGTAGGTCCTTTCGGAGCCGCCTTGTAGGAGGAGGCTTCAAACTGCCCTAAGCTGCTTCGGTCTCAAAGGCCGCGGTGGTGAACGTTAGGGTTAAAAGGCGTGACAATTCGATCACGTCATGTGGGGATAAGAGAGATGAGTGCAAACGATCCGCTGAAGAAGCGTCGAAAGGACTTAGGTGACACCAAAACCAGGGTTTCCCCCGTGTCCTGGGAGCAGCATGGCAGGGACCTACTTACTGGCCATGCGGGGTCCGGCGTACAGGCGGCATGACTCTTATCCGGGCTTTCGTACGGAACTTGAGAACCGGGTTGGTGATGGCAAGGGAAAAGGCACAAGTGGAGGACCCACGAGGCTGAAAGTACCGATGCACCGATCAGGGGCGCACTGCTTCGTAAGAGCGATGAAACGGGGTAATGCCCGTGGAGCAAAGGGAGCAGGTCACCCACGTCAGGTGGAGTCAACGGGTACCCGGAGGAACTCCTTGTCTTGATGGAAGGCGGCAGCCTTCTTTGGGTGGCACGAGCCGGATGAATCGAGAGATTCACGTCCGGATCTGTGGGGGGCTCGGGGTGAAATTCCCCGGGCCTACCCGGCGCAACCAGTGAAGGCTGTCCCTACCGTGATCGCCAACGATCAGGTTTTGCTGACGAGTACGGCGAAAACGAGGGATTTCTAGTCGCCCTTGTCCGATGCAACTGCTACTCTGCTTTTGCTGGCTGCTGGGGTCTGTGTCATCGGGTTCCTGACTCGAAGATCCCAGCGTACAACGCCCCTCCCACCGTGCCACCGATGATCGGTGCAACCCAGAATAACCAAAGTTGTGCGATTGCCCATCCTCCAACAAAGATGGCTGGCCCTGTACTCCGGGCAGGGTTCACCGAGAGATTTGTAACCGGGATTCCGATGAGATGAATGAGCGTCAATCCCAGTCCGATCGCAATCGGTGCAAAGCCGGCTGGAGCACGCTTGTCCGTTGCTCCCATAATGATCATCAGAAAAAAGAAGGTTAGCACCACTTCCGCGACAAAGCATGCCACTAGGGAATAGCCACCGGGTGAGTGTGCAGCGTAACCGTTCGACGCGAAACCGCCGCTCACGTCGAAGCCCGCTTTTCCGCTGGCGATCACGTACAGCACGCCGGCTCCCGCGATTCCCCCGATCACCTGCGCGATGACATACGGTAACAATTCCCGGGCGGGGAACCGCTTACCTGCTACCAGCCCAATGGAGACTGCTGGATTGAGATGGCAGCCCGAAATGTGCCCGATCGCATAGGCCATTGTCAGTACGGTGAGTCCAAACGCGAAGGCCACGCCGTAAAATCCAATCCCCAGTTGGGGAAACGCCGCAGCCAGTACCGCGCTGCCGCATCCGCCGAACACCAGCCAAAAGGTCCCAAGAAACTCTGCGATGGCCCGCTTGGATAGATTCATGCTGCCCCCCTGTAAAGATATTTTTGAAAATCAATTTCCGCCGAAACAAGTAGGCCATATCCGGGGAGATGGCAACTGACAGAATTAGCAGTCGTTTCCGCGTGGCCGTTGCCTATCTACACGGCATGTTTCTGCCGCCCCGGTGACGAAATCAGGCGGTCAAGCGCTCAAAACCCCTTCCAAAGGTCAATGAGTGCTTCTATGAGAAGGTCATAAAAGTCAAGGCCGACGTGGCGGCCCTCCTTAATTTGTTTTCCGACGTTAGCATAGACGTCCGATGGTGACTTGTGGGGCTATCCAGGGCGCCGCCGAAGGGCGGCGTTGATCTTGACCCTTGACAGCCCCACAAGTCACTTCACAATCGAGCTGGGAACGAAGCGAAACGCAGTTCAGTGGAGCTTCGTTCCATACTGGAGTGGTTTTCGCACTTTTTCTTTCTCGGGCCTCCTCGTGGGCATCCACACTCCGCCTCACCGTTCTGGCATTCTGCATCATCGTCTTTTCGTTTCGGTCACAGAACATTCTGGATTTGCTTCGAACCAAGTCCTCTGGGAAACTCTGGCCGACGCCACCCCACCGTTGCCATGCTTCTATCCGCACTCTGAATGGGCCGCTTAAGGGCCCGGTGCAAGTTGGGGTTCGATCTAAATACCCAGGTCCATCACTGCCGTGATGAACCTGGGATTGTTGGGGCTGCCATCTATCGCGCGATCTTAATTGACCAGCACTCATTACGCAGTCACCCGAACAAGGCGGTGGATGTCGTTGTCTGCCAAACCTCCTGGATCGACTCTGGTTCTCGCTTCATCAACTCTGGCCCTACCCTCCACAACAAATCGGGTGGCGATTGTCCTCTCGCTTTCGGCCTCTTTCCCCTGGCCGGCTAGGCTGCCGCCGCGATCGGCGCCGACATCGCATAATGCAGCGGCTCGTACACTTCTCCACTCACCCACAGCCGGTGCAGCAACACCGCTAGCTTCCGGGCCACCGCTACCGCCGCTCTCTTCTTCGCATTCTTCCCACCACGCTCGCAGAGCCGCAACCCATACCGTCGTAAGTCCGTGTCCGGTCCGAATGGCCCCAAGATATACTGCGCGCTCCCCACCAGCAGCTTGCGCACCATCGTATCTCCGGCTTTGCTGATTCCTAATTGCGGCTGGCTCTCTCCGGAGTCTTCTTGCTTCGGTACTAACCCCAGATACGGTCCCACATCCCGGCTCTTCACGAATCGTTGCGGATTCTCCAAGGTCAGTACATAGGCCAGCGCCGTGATCGGCCCCACCCCTTTCACCTGCCGCAATAACGCCGTATGCCCATACTTCTCCCGGCCTAGGGTTTCAATCTTTTTGTCGTACTCCTTAATGTCAGCGCTCAGTGCGGCTGCCAAACGCACCAAGGGCAGCAGCGCTTCGCGTATTTCCACGGGAACTGTTTCTTCTCCCTTTTGTGCGAAGCTCCGGCTGGAACACTTGGGCAGCCGTGTGCCCATACTCTTTACCAAGCCTCGGGTGGGGTGGATGAGCTCGGTCCGCGCTGCCACCAAGGCATCTCGGGCTCGCAACATCACTAGATCCTGCCGCACCTCCCGACTGCGGTGCTGGATCGGGTGCAACGACTCCGGGTCCACCCGTCCCAAGCGGGCCAGCTCATGCGCATCGATCCGATCATTCTTGCGCTTGCGTCGCTTCGATCCCTCCATCCACCGCGGGTTGGCCACCAGCACTTCGTGCCCGCAACCACGGATGACTTCCTGCACCCATGCCGAGTGGGTCCCCACTTCCACCACCACGCGCGCCGCATTCAACCCTTGGAAGAAGGTTGCCAAATCCTCCGGCGTCGTCCGCAACTGTCCTTCCGCCAGCGTTTCTCCCTCCAGTCCCAAAATGCAGCAATGGCTCCCTTGGTCCCCAAGATCCACTCCTACCGTCAGACGGTCCAGATTGGGGCGAAGCTCCCCACCCGGATGCTCTTCTCCGGCGCTCCTTGCTGCCACCTTTTTCCGATCCAGCTTTTCCTTCCGCTTTCCCACCAGTTCTGCCAGCACTTCCTTCGTATCCCGCTGCACCGGGCCCCGCGACTTCGCACGCTTCGACGTCAGTTCACTCTTCTTTCCAGAATTGTTATGCTTCTTCAAGGTCGATCTCCTTAGCCGTTTTGATTGCACCTTAGAGTGCGGTTGATCATCGGTAGCTTAACGCCATCCGTGATCGGGGATCGACCTTCTCAGGGGATCGACCTTCTCATCCCATCTATGGCGATTTATCGTCAACTATCCCAGCAACCGCCCCTGTCTTGGCAGGTACTGGCTGTTCTGACAGTTCCCAAAGGGCCTTGTGACCTTCTCACATGATATGGTAGCGTGATGTTCCTTGTCACACGTGCGGGCCCTAAATTTGAAAGGGATGAAGGAGATGAAAATGAGGATCCTGCTGGCACTAGTTATGCTTTCGATTGGTGTCTTTTCCAATGTCTCCGCCGCTCAAAGCCGTGAACCGAACCTCGACTCCTACATCGAGTCGCTCCGAGCAGACTTGAGATCGGACCATGTGGCCCTCATCGCTGGGGCCATGCAATTCAGCGATCAGGAGAGCAAAGCATTCTGGCCCGTGTACCGGACATACGAAGCCGATCTTACGAAGGTCAATGACCAGCGACTGGCTTTGATTAAATCGTACGTCGACAAATTCGCTACGATGACCGATGCCGACGCAAAGGCCATGATCGATCAAAGCATCGACTTCGAATCCCGCCGTGCAGACCTTAAGAAGAAGTACGCCAAAGAATTCCAGCATGCCGGCCTCTCATCCTTGACGGTCGCCAAGTTCCTACAACTCGAGCATCGGCTGGATCTTATCGTGGACGTACATATTGCTTCCGAGCTTCCTGCTTTGTTGATCAAGCCAACAGGCCAAGCCGCTCCGCACCAGTAGATTTGAAACATCAATGCCGTTCTACCCGCCGTGTGCAGCGGCACTATTTGGCCCTCTTTGATGGAAACTGGGATCGCAACCATTGATGTGAACAGGTGATGACATTCAGAACCCGGATTGCGAGTGGAATGACCACGGAGACTGGCGTCTTCTTGCCGGAAATTCTGAACGCTCGACAATCGAGCGAACAACCTCTACCAACGAACGCGGGACGAAGGAGCGCAGCCAGTACAACTCTTTATCGAGTTCAACAAAGGAGAACAGAACATGAAGTCAAGCAACAATTGGATGAGAAGCGGCCTCATGTTCGCTATAGGGACAGTCTGTATTGGTGGTGTGGGGACTTACACCCCACTAGATTCACAGCCTTGTCGGCTGCTCCAGTGTAAGCGGCACCATGCCGACACCCCCACCGGCTCCGCCAGCTGATGCTCCTTTGCTGATTGCCGAGTGAGAGCCCACGGCTGCTCCAGCGGCTACGGAAGTGCCGGCTGTCCCTGCGAAAACGAATCCGACGACCGGTAGCTACCTGCCGTTTATCGGTCTGGGAGTACTCCCCGTGATTATTTTCTTCGTCTTGGCGAAAGTCGCTCGCGGGAAGTCCCGAACTTAAGATGGTTCAAACGCGAGGCGGCAATGCGAGGCGGCCTCAAACGTGATTCCGAATGAACGTGCAGCTCTAGCGGAGAATGTTCAGGAGTCCTCGCCAACCGAGGGTCGGGTCTCTAGTTACTTTCCGGTGCGAAATAGCAGCGGCAATCCAGCATAAAAGCAGTAGCGGGGATGGGGCAAGAAGAACCAAATAACGGATTGCTGTGGACCCGTTTTGCGGGCATGATGCGTTCATGATCCGCATACGACATCAACAGCCGAGTTTGTGGGAGGGTTTGTTTGCCGAGGAAGTGGCCGAACTGTGGAACCGTGGATGCGAGTGGTGGATGAGTTATTGGAAGACGAAGCCTTAGTGGATGCGGTGTACGAAGCGCAAGGGAAACGGCATGAGCGGAGCCGGACCTTGGGACGGCCGCAAACGCCGGCGGAGGTGGCGTTGCGCATGCTGATTCTGAAGCACGTGCGCAACTGGAGCTAACGAAACGCTGGAGCGGGAAGTACGGGCCAACGTGGTGTATCGCAGTTTCTACCGGATCGGAACGGAGAAGGTGCCGGACGCGAAAACGCTGGTTCGCTTGGGACAAGCGATCGGTCCGGACACGGTGCGCGAGTTGCACGATCGGATCGTGGCACTGGCGCGGCAACGAGGGGTGATCGGTGGGCGGAAGATGCGGGTGGACACGACGGTCGATATGGCGACATTGTGCTGTACCTCGCTATCTCTCTGAAAATAGGGCTTCTTGCTCATCATCGTGGTGATTTTGCGGAACTCGCACTCGATTCCTGATATTCATAGCCTGTTGACGGATCACTTCTGAATCCAATGCTTCCACTGGAATTTGCCAAGGCGCACAAACTATCACCTGACGAGCTGGCAGTGTCTTTTCTTCGATCATGCGCCGTACAACGGTTTGTTGGATGATGGGGCGCGGGTGCTGACGTGGATGATGAAAAAGATCGAGGGCAAGGTGGGCGGACTGAAACGGAAAGTGCGCGACCGAAAACGCAGTGTGCAGAAACGGGTGATCGCCTTGGCGCATGCGTTGCGTCATAAAGGAGAAGAAGGGGAGTTGCGACGGCAGCGCGAGTACGGGCAGTTGCTGCACCTAACACGCCAGATCCTGGGGGATACGCGAAGGGTGTTGCGAGAAGTTGCGGGCCTGCCGCCCCGCCGCGGGACTGGAGCGCGAGAGTTATGTGAGCGGCTGGGAACAATGGCGGAACGAGTGCGACGCGTGGTCCTGCAAACAAAGGCGCGGATCTTCGAGGGCCTCACCCAGTTGCCGGGCAAGCTGGTCAGCCTGTTCGAACCACACACGGAAATCATTCGCAAAGGGAAGGCGGGGAAGCCGAACGAGTTCGGCACGTTGGTGCAGGTGCAGGAAGCGGAGAATCAGATGGTACGAGGTGTTCGAAGAGCGACCGAGTGACCGTCATCTGTTGCAGTCGGCGGTGGAAGCGCAGCGGAGGAAGTTAGGTCGAGTGCCGCAACTGGTAGCCGCCGATGCCGGTTTCTACTCCCAGGCGCAAGAAGAAGGGGTGCAGGCCTTGGGAGTGAAACATGTTTCCGTGCCGAACCGGAGCACACGAAGCGCGGCGCGGCGCAAACTGGAAAAGCAACGCTGGTTCAAGCGGGGACAGAAATGGCGTACCGGATGCGAAGGACGCATCAGCGTGCTGAAGCGGCGCCACGGACTCGCCCGCAGTCTCTATCATGGCAGTGATGGCATGAGGCGGTGGGTGGGACTCGGCATCATCGCCGACAATCTCATCAACATGGGACGCTGGCTAGCCCAGCAGCCCGCCTGACGCCGACGCGCTGCTCCACCATGGAATGGTGCAATGAAAAGAATGAAACTTGATCGTGCAGAGCCGACCCATAGCCTCTTGGGCACGAATCCGCTTCCTCAGGAAGCATCATTTTGCACCGCAAAGTAGCTAGGGCGTAGTGAGTGTAATGACGCGGCCGACATTGTTAGCGATGGCGATTTTTCGCTAACCATCCTCAGCCCGTTTGCTAAACTGATCGGGGGACAAGAATGTTTACAGACTTGAATTCATCCCTCCGGGCTCTCTTGCTCGCAATTGTGTGTGCTCTGTTGCTGCTGATTGCCTGCGGCAAAAAAGAAGCTACGCCGCAAGCCGGTACCGACGAGACCAAGCAACAAGCGGCTGCCTCCGGTCCGACATCGTCCACCGCGACGAATGCTCTGTTGTTACCGCTTCACTTCGAGCATCACACCGGCGATCTCGACGAAATGGTGAAGAGGCGCAACATCCGTGCGCTTGTCATTCTTAATCCCATCGGCTTCTTTTATGACAAGGGACGGCCCCGAGGCGCCATCTATGAATCGCTGGAAGAGTTCCAGAGGTTTGCCAACAAGAAGCTTAAGACTGGACCCGTGCAGCTGAGAGTCACATACCTGCCGGTCGCACCGCCTCAAGCGGAAGCCGCCCTCAGCGAAGGAATGGGTGACTTCGTCGCGAACGCCATTGCTGTCACTCCTGAGCGTGAGAAGCGGTTTGCCTTTTCCGTCCCTATTCAGACCAATGTGACCCGGATCGTAGTGAGCGGACCCGGGTTCGGCTCGTTTTCCACCCTCGACGAACTTGCAGGGAAGGAAATCTATGTCAATCCGCTCACGATCACCTACCAGGAACTGCGGAAGTTGAACGACTCGCTGCAGAAAGCAGGCAAGACGCCCATCGAGGTTCGGGAAGCTGACAAGAACCTCACCGAAGACGATCTGGTCCAGATGGTCAACGCCGGCCTGATCCCCGCCACCATCACGACGCGGGAGCGCGCCGAACTGTGGTCAAAGGTCTTCGATAACTTGAGGGCGCATCCCGACGTGCCGCTCGCCACCGAGGGACAAACCGCGCTGGTTATGCGCAAGAACAATCCCCAGCTCAAACAGCTTCTGGATGAATTCGTCGCCAGCCATGGAGTTGGTACGTCTTTCGGAAACACGATCTTGCGTCGCTACCTGAAAAATACCAAGTGGGTGAAAAATTCCACCTCCGGCAAAGAGATGGAAAAGTTTCGCGCCACCATTGCGCTGTTTCAGAAATATGCCGCGCAATACGATTTTGATTACCTGATGCTGGCCGCACAGGGCTACCAGGAATCCATGCTGAACCAGAACCTGCGCAGCCCGCGGGGTGCGGTGGGCATCATGCAGGTCATGCCCAGATACGCCGCCGCCTCACCCATCAACATCGCCAACGTGGGCGTAGCCGACGCCAACATTCACGCCGGGGCTAAGATGCTGCGCAACATCGCCGACACCTATTTCAACGACCCCAAGCTGAATCCTGTCGACCGCACGATGTTCGTCTTTGCCAGCTACAATGCCGGCCCGACCCGCGTCGCCCGTCTGCGCAAGCAGGCCGCAGAAAGTGGACTCAATCCTGATGTCTGGTTCGATAACGTTGAACTGATAGCCGCCCAGGACATCGGGCAGGAAACCGTCACCTACGTCCGCAACATTTACAAATACTACGTAGCCTACAAGCTGGCCGTCGAACAGTCAGGGCTACGGCAGAAGACGGCGAAAGGCCAATGACGCCCGGGTTCCTCGGCCCGTGCGGCGCGGATCGTTGGTCTGCATGCGTAAATCGCATGGGATCCTCTCCACATCAATTTCGGTAGTTGTTGATAACAGTTAGTACTTTATCGCAGGTCCCGCCATACAAGAATTCCGGGCGAATGGAGGGCAGTGGCGGGACTTGCGATAAAGTCTGTTGAACGAAGTCGCTGGCGTTTGCGACGGACGCGGTGGGCTATGGGTATTGGATTGAGATTATTGGATGGTTGGGGGCAGAGAGCAGGGATAGGGTTGGAGAAAACGGAGTGGGTGGCGGAGGTGGAGGTGGAAGTTGGGCGGGAGGCGGCAGGTTTTTGTGAGTTATAAGGGGCTGGTGAGTGAGTGTAGAGGCGGGTAGAGACACGACCGCGGTGCGAGCTGAAGTTCGCGTTGGGTAGAGCAGGTAGGTTTCGCAGTTAGGAAGAATCAAGGGGTGTGCTCCTGGGAGTGTTTGGCACGAGTGTGGAGGCGGGGAAAGTTTCTACGATGAGCATCAGGGTGGCGCAGTGGGGGCAGCGGAAGCCAGGGATGGGAACGGCTGTGGACTCGGCTGCTGGGGATGGGACCGGCTTGGGGTGATGGAGCAGTAGCTGTCGACAGAGAGGGAGTAAGTTGGCTTTTCGTCGATGGGCGAAGAAACCGTAGAAACGAATGCGGACGAATCCGCGGGGAAGAACGTGCAGTAGGAAACGTGGTAGGAATTCTTGCGAGGATAGAGTCATGAGGCGTTTCTTGTTGCCATGGGCGTAGTCCTTGTAGCGAAAGGTCACCTTATCGTGCTCGAAGGCGACTAAGCGATGATTGGAAATGGCGACGCGGTGGGTGTAGCCGGCCAGGTAGCGCAAGACATGCTGGGGACCGCCGAAGGGCGGTTTGAGGTAGACCACCCAGTTTTGCCGGAACAGGGTGCGCAAGAAGGAGGCAAAGGCTTGCTCCTGACGGAGAGGTTGCAGAGCTCCGGAGAAACGGAATTGGAGGTGGCTTTGTTTTAAAGCATCGACGAACTTACCGCGAAAGACGCGGCTGAGCACGTGGCGATCACATAGCACAACATATGTGGCACACAAAACATCATATAGTTTCACAACATTAATTATTTTTAATGATTCAAGTTAGGTCGGGCATCTAGCGACAACATAATATGTAAGGAGAATCATACTAAAATGACAAGATTTTGCTTGACAAGGTTATTGCAGTCTGATATGGTTGAGAATGTCAAATCAATACATAGAAAGAAAGTGACAATGGCAACTTATGAAATTAGCATCATGTACAGGGTTATTGCAGATAACGAGGATAAGGCTAGAAACCATGCGTTAGGGAAAACCGACGATTGGTTTCAATGTGACGATTTTGGTGGAAAGGATGGAGTGCATGTGCAGGGTTGTGAAACCATAAGCGTAGTAATGACCAGTCCCGATGATGAATGGGACTTTGACTGTGATGATGATGAGAACCTGGAGCAACTGATTGAGGAACTAGAGCAAATAGCACAACTGATCTAATCAACACAAGGAAAAATGATTAACATGGTTACGAGCGAGAGTTATTTGTTAAAGGAGAGAACGATATGACGATCGACAATGAAATCAGACCCCGGCAAAAGCGCCCAAAGAACCCAGTAAGCACTAGTTTCCAGGAAAAAATGTACTAACCCATGCAGTTGTGAAACTATAGTGTGTACTATTCCCGTAGCTTCGGCGGCCTGGTGCGACCGTCAAGCCTGAAAATCCCGCCGTCCCGCAATGTTTGATTATCGAAGCATTATGTAATCATGTCAAGTTCAGCCTCCTCAGGCTGCCTCCCCCTCATTTCCCCCCGATTCCGAGGGAAGTGGCCGGATCTCTGGACCGAGCCGCCCGGCCACCGGTCCTCTCCCCGCACCCCAAGCCGCTCCCGCCGCCGGTTCCCGGGCCGCTCCCTCCTCCTTGCCCAGCCATTTCGCCAGCAGGTTCCGGATCTCCGAGCCATGCCGTCGCAGCAGCCGCTCCACGTCCAGCACACTGGGCCGGTCCTTCTTCCGATTCCAGGGCGGACGCAACCACCAATCCGTGGAGCCTTCGGCCTCCAACCGGAACTGAGCCAACCGCAGCAGGCTCAGCGTCACCCACTGGACCTGGCTGGTCCGCTCGATCGGGGCCTGGGTCCAGGCCCGGCACTCTTCCCAACCCCGCCGCTGCTTGAGGTCCCGGAACACGTCCTCCTGGCGGAACCGCCCCGCAAACCCTTCCACCATCTCCACGCCGGTCAACTCGGTCGCCGAACTGACCAGGTAGAACCGCTGGCGGTAACCCTCAACCTCGGCGACCACCACCTTGACCGGCACTTCCGCACCGGCGACCCACCACAGGCACACCTGTTCCTTCCAGCGGACCTGCCGCTGCCGACCATAAATGAAGCCTTCGCCCTCCTGCCACGGTCCCGACCACCGCCCCCCCTGACAGGGGGGTGGCAACCGGCGGCCCCATTTCTGGTTGGCCCGACACCCGGGTGGCGGCAGGGCGTACAGCCGAGCGTCCGGCCGCAACCGGGTCAAGAACTCGATGCGGGGGTGCCCCGGCTCGGGCTGGACCAAGGGCCGGACCACGCTCCGGAGGGCGTAGGCCCCGTCAAAGATCCCCAGGTGCCGCCCGCCGGTGATCCGCGCCTGCTCCCGGATCAGTTCCACCACCAACTCACATTTGGTCCGGAAAACTACGGTGTGATCGGAGTCCTGGGATTGAAGAGGCAACTGGGATTTCCGGAAATAGAGCCGTCCCGACAGGGGCAGGCACCAGGGAGGTTGACCGGGGTTGTCAGCAGGGCCCCGAGCACCACCCAGTTGTGGGCCCGCACGGTGGGGGCTCAATTGGGACAGCGGGCGGTATATTCGTGGAAGGTGCAGGTTCCCCAGACGTCCGGGCTATTGCGATGGACCTTGGTGTCATCGACGGCCGAGATATGATAGCCGTGCCAGAGCCGCCCGGGGGCGGTCTCGACCAACCGGGTCAGGCTGGCGGTGACGTAGTCGGGGGCCAGGCGCCGTACTCGGCGAAGGATTCCAGCGCCTTCCAGTCAGCGGGCCGCTCCAGGGCCAGGACCGACTGGGTGATGGTGTGCTCCTCGCCGTTGATGGCCATGGCGGTGATCCATTCGGCGAACCGGCGAAAGCTGGGGCGGGTGAAGGCCCAGGCGAAGGCCGACAGCAGGGCTTGCCAGATCGACCAGAGCCGCTTAGCGTGAGTCATGGGACATCTCCTGTTGCGGTGCCAAAGGGGTTCTATACCCCCCTGTAGCTTTCACTCGGGAGATGCCCCACATCAAGAAGATTCAGAGATTTAGATATAGTGTTCTTTTGTTCATTTATAGTGGAGTTTTTTAGGGAAACTACTGTATAAAAGATGGTGTCAGTTATTGATCGCT
>CAVZXU010000003.1:0-8736 GCA_963779255.1 Terriglobia bacterium
AGCGGAGCCGCGGCGCGCCGCTTCCGTTACGAGGCGCCCGCCGGCAACATTGGCATCAACATCGGGGTGGCCGCGCCCATGGCGTACTTTCCCTTCAGTGGCTGGAAGGACAGCTTCTTCGGCATCATGCACGCCCAGGGACGTGACGCGATCGAGTTCTATACCGAAAAGAAAATCGTGGTTGAGCGCTGGGCAAAAGAGCATTCGCGAAAGTTTTAGATTGTGACGGCCACGTAGGGGCGGGTGCCACCGCCCAGCCGAGCGAAGCTCGGCTAAGAGTCCAGCGGAAACCCAAAGACACTGGCGAGCTTTGCTCGCCTGCCCGGACGGGGGCGTCCGGGCCTACGAGACTCAGAAGACTGAGGCATTGATGTCAGACACCATCCAGAAATATAAAGACTACGTGATGACCGGCTTCATGAAGTCAGTCGTGCCCATTGTGATCGACAAGGCGAGCGGCGCTACTGTCACAGATATTAACGGCCGAGAATATCTCGATTGCTTTACCGGCATCTCGGTGGTCAACGCCGGTCACTGCAATCCCAGGGTAATCGCGGCGGCGAAAGCGCAGATGGACAAGCTGGTCCACTGCTCGTCCTACATTTATCACGTGCAGCCGGTGGCGGATCTGGCGGAGAGGCTTGCCCACATCGCGCCCCGCGGTCTGACAAAAACATTTTTCGGCAACAGCGGCGCAGAAGCCATCGAAGGCGCGATGAAGTTGGCCCGGCTCTATACCGGCAAGCATGAATTCATCGCGCTCCACGCGAGCTTTCACGGACGCAGTTGGGGCACGCTCAGCGTCACCGGCAACATGGGACGCAAGAAGCGCGGCGGGCCCTATGCGGCCGGCGTGACCTTCGCGCCCGCTCCCTATGCTACCGTTCGCAGTGGCCGAACGATCCAGACGAATGTGGAAGGCAATGCGCCCGGGCAATCGAAGACGTGATCCGGTTCACGACCGCGGACGACGTGGCTGCATTTATCGCCGAGCCAGTCATGGGTGAAGGCGGCATCATCGTCCCGCCGCCAATTATTTCAAAGAGGTGAAGAAAGTCCTCGACAGCCATGGCATCCTCTTCATTGCCGACGAAGTCCAGTCCGGCTTTGGCCGTACCGGCAAAATGTTTGCCATCGAACACTATGGCGTCGACCCCGACATTCTGGTGACGGCAAAAGGTATCGCCGACGGCTTTCCGCTCAGCGCATTCACCACGCGGCCGGAGATTGCCGCCGCATACAAGCCCGGCGACCATCTTTCGACGTTCGGCGGCAACCCGGTCTCTTGCGCCGCTGCGCTGGCCAACATCGAATTGATGGAGCGGGAGAATCTGCCGGCCCGGGCCACCGAGACCGGCAAGTACGCCATGGCGAAGCTGCGTGAATTGCAGAAGGACAATCCGCTCATCGGCGAGGTTCGCGGCTTAGGATTGATGATCGGCGTCGAACTGGTCAAGGACGAAAGACTCACCCCGGCCACTTCCGAAGCGGAAGCGATTCGCGACGGGCTGCTGCGCCAGGGCGTGCTGGTGGGCGTGGGCGGCGTCTACGGCAACGTCATTCGCTTTCAGCCTCCGCTCATCATTACCCGGCCGCAAATTGATCGAGCAATCGCCGCTTTCGCGGCGGCCTTGCAGGAAGCGGCCCAGCCGGTGCAGGTGCAGTTTTGACATTCCCTAAAATTCGTCGTTAGGATGACCTGCTTTCCCCCGCCTTCCGCCCTAATAGAGAGGGTGGACCACATTGTCAGACCTTCGGCGACAGGCTGGGCCACTCCTCCGCCCCTTTCTCTTTCTCCCTCTGCGGAGAGCAAACGCCTGATCCTGTGCCTGAGATGGAACGGCCGTCCCCCTCCGGAACCCCGTCCCACCTGCCTGTTCCTCCCTCCTTTCTCTCCCCTCGGCCTCCTGGCGAAGAATCCCGGAGAATTGCACTTGCACCCCAACCTCCTCTCTTCTTCTTGCCCCCCCCTATCCTCCTCTCGCTAAGTCACGATGACTACTACCTCACGCTGACACTCCCTCGTCCTGTAGTCTCTCCCCCCCCCCCCCAATCCAATCCTTTGCTCTCCCCTCCCCCCGTCCTCCCTCCCCCGTCCGCTCACACCTGCACGCTCCCTCCTCCTCCACCCGTGAGGCCCTCTTTGAAACCTGCAAAGACCCACCAAAACCCCCGCCTACCAAAGGGCCCTTCCCTCCGCCCCAATGAATACTCCATACTCCCCCTCTCTCCCCCTCCCGCAATACGCGACCGCATCCCTAAACCCCTCCTCTCTCCTTGACCACCCCACACACGCGATCCTCCTCCTCTATGAAGGGAGCCCAGACAGGCACTTGAGTGTGCGCTGCGCGCCGTGGCTGCTCCCCCCCCCACCCTAAGCGCAGCACAAATGAGCTTACGTCCTGTTTCGCCCACAATCTTCCCCCCACGTCCGGTCCCTCCGCCGCGACGACTGCTATATATTCAGACTGTATTTACGCCTTTTGACTGTGCTGGCGTTCCTCTCCCGGCGCGAACTCTCTCGTCGATGGATTAAATCATCCGGCTGGTTTCATTTCGTGTTGCCCTCCCTTCTTTTTCTGCGCTTCAGAGATCACATACACAATCAGAATTCCGAGTTCCGGTTCGATGGGATGGCGGTAGCGTGGATGAGGGAAGACGGCGTAATACACCGCCGGGTAGGACAGAATCAGCCAGAGAAAAAGCCAGGCTCCAGGCCGGCCTTTGCGCAAGGCGCGGCCCAGGCCCCAGAAGGCGAGCACCGACGAGGCCAGGAAAACGGAGTTCTTGATCGGCGCCAGTGCCGGAATCTCCGACAATCGCGGAACTCCGCCCCAGTAATAAATGAAGCGCTTGAGGCAGAGGGCCAGGAAGAGCGGGTAGTCCTCGCGGATGAACGCGACCGCCTCGCGCTCGCGCCCGGCAACGTACGCAATCTCGCCCAGTTGCTGATAGCGGCGCATCTGGTAAACGTTCTGCGTGGGATGAAGATATTCGCGCCAGGTTCCATCCGCACCGGGACCATTCCCGATACGCAGCTCTGCGCCGAAGTTTGAGCGTAGAGACACTACTCCCAGAGTCCGGTAATTTCGCGCTAGCCAGGGCGTGATGCAGGCCATGAATAACAGCGCCGAGAGCGCAACGCCGGCCAGTGAAGGCTTGCCGCTCTTCCACCGCCGGTACGATGCCCACAGTCCGGAGGCAGGGAGGAACGCCAGCAAGGAAGTGTTGGTTAGCGCCGCGATTCCCCAGAGCAAACCGAACTGAAGCCACGGTGCCAGTCCGTCTCTTTCTTCCAGGTCGACCGTCAACCAGAAAACCAGCGCAAGCAGCAATGCCGCCAGACTTGTCTCCCACACCCAGCGCGTGCACCAGTACATAACGGACGGCATCACCGCCCACAGCCAAGCCGTCCACACGGCGAGCTTCTCGCTGAAACATCGCTTGGTAATCAGGAAAATGGGAATACAGGTCAGCGCCGAAAACAGGCTGTTGATACTGAGGAGCACCATTGCCGAGGCGTGGGTATAAATCCCGAACAGCTTGAAGACTCCAGCAATGAGGAATGGATAGAGCGGCGGTTCCCACGCCGTCGGCCCCGTGGTCTCGCTAAAGGGATTGCTGAACTCCTGGCCCTGTGCGAGAGAGCGTCCGATGCGGCCCATTTCCCAGCCAAAGCTGAAGTTGTCGTCAAACGTCTTGAACTTGTAGGTGTGAGCTACGAGAATCCAGCCAAAACGCAGAGCAAATGCGACCAGCACCATCCAGAAAAAGGATGTGCGGGCTGTGCTCCACCAACGGCGGAGCGGGCCCGGAGCGGTGGTGGTCGCCAGGGGAATTCTTGTGGTGGCATCGGCCATGGTTAGCGCAGCAAGATTCTGAACAGTTCCATTTGTAGCTGATACACCTGCGACCAGCAATGTCTGAGTGCGCCGTGCCCGCCGTGATACGTAAGGGAGGATCCCTGGAGAGCCCAACTACCGGTCGTTTCGGTTGATAGCTGTCGAGCGCGGATCGCTTAATCCCTCTAAAAAAAAAAAAAACCCCCTCCCCCCCCTCTCTATTCTTCGTGGATCGGTGCCTATATTGTAGCTGGACGCTGGTAATCGCCACATCGAGGACACTACATGGGTTGGCTGCAGAACAAGTTCGAAAAGAATTTCATGATTACCACCGTGGACTACGTGTTCAACTGGGCGCGTAAGTCGGCGGTGTGGCCAATGACATTTGGCTTGGCCTGTTGTGCTATCGAGATGATTGCGTCTTCGACGGCGCGTTTCGATATTGCCCGCTTCGGCTCTGAGGTCTTCCGTCCCAGCCCGCGGCAGAGCGATCTGATGATTGTGGCGGGCACGGTGACCTTGAAGATGGCACCGGTAGTGAAGCGCATCTACGACCAGATGCCCGATCCCAAGTGGGTGATTTCGATGGGTGCATGCTCCTCGGTAGGCGGTCCGTTTAATACTTATGCAGTGCTGCAGGGCGTGGACAAGATCGTCCCTACGGATGTTTATGTGATTGGCTGCCCACCCCGTCCCGAAAATTTGTTCTACGCACTGCTCAAGCTGCAGGACAAGATTGATCAGATGTCGCTGGCCAAGCGTCCCACCGAAGTCCGGCTCGACCCGAACATGGTGGAGAATTTCAAACGCCAGGTGATGATCGCGCAGACGCTGCAGCCGAAGTAGTCGTCAGTCGGTCGCCAGTCGTCAGCCCTGCCATAAACCACGTGGGGACAGCCGCCCCCGGCTGTCCTGGCCGAGCGCAGTTCGGCAATCGGTTTCATCGCCTTGAAAGGTCTCATGTCCAACTTCACAAAACTCGCTGCTCAATCTGAACTTCCTCCCGAGGGCGAAGCCAAGGAATTTCCCCTGGGTGACAAGGTCATCTGTGTCGCAAACGTTAACGGCACCATTTCCGCGATGGACAACGTCTGCCTGCATCAGGGCGGTCCGCTGGGGCAGGGAGTTATTGAGGGAGGCAAGGTAGTCTGTCCTTGGCACGGCTGGCAGTGGGACCCGAAGACCGGCCAGGCGGGGCATAATCCTGGAGCGAGAGTTGCAGTCTATCCGCTGAAAGTGGAAGGTGGCGACATGATGATTGAAATGTAGGCGCGAGCGTCCCGCTCGTGCGTCCGTGCCGCTGACCTGCACGAGCGAGACGCTCGCGCCCACATCTATCCCAGGAAACGAACGAATTTCTCCGGTTGGTTGTCGAATCCCGGAAACACCTGATTCAGAGCCTTGTTCCCCAGGTGCCGATCAACCGCTTCGCCCAGCACACGGCGGAAGTCTGTGGTCACTGCCAGATCCCGGCCTTCATAGAGTTGTGACTGATCGAGGCCGGGCCAGCTTCCGTACACCTTCCCGCCTTTTACCGGGCCACCCATCACGAACATCACGTTGGCGTGGCCGTGATCGGTGCCGCGATTGCCGTTTTCCCGAGCAGTGCGTCCGAATTCTGACATCGTGACCACTACCGTATCTTCGGCCAGATCCCCGAGGTCGGTCCAGAAAGCGCCGAGCGATTGCGAGAACTCGCGCAGCACATTCGCGATCTGGCCTTGCGTGCTGCCTTCGTTGACGTGATGGTCCCAGCCGCCAATGTCAGCAAACGCCACTTGCACCCCCAGGTCCGCTTTAATGAGCTGGCAGAGTTGTTTGAGGCTTTCGCCAAAACGTCCCCGGGGATAGTCTGCCTCGGGTGCCGGCTTATACTTCGCCGGGTCAGCCGCCTTCAACATCTTTACTGCTTCGAAAGTTTCCTGACCGGTGCCGTGCAGGACGGAATCTACTGAGTTGGCATACATCGCTTCAAACGTGTTGGAGACCGGCGTTGCATTTGGATTGCGTCCACCCACGCCAAAGTCATTGATGCTGTTCACGGCCACGGCTGGTTCTGGGCCGGCAAGAATGCGCGGCAGAGACGGCCCCAGGCCGATGGCGCGAAATGCGGACTTGTCAGCGGGAGCGGGCAGAGAGTGCAACGTCCGATTCAGCCAGCCGTCCTCGGTGGCCTTGATGCCGGGCGTCCCGGACTCCATAAAATCCTGAGCATCGAAGTGGGAACGGCTGGGGTCAGGAGAACCGGCGGCGTGCACGATGGCCAGATGGCGCTGCTTCCAGAGCGACTGGAGGGCCGACATGGCGGGATGCAAGCCGAAAAATCCGTCCAGATCAAGCACCGCGTTGCGCGGGATATTGATGGACGGCCGCATGGCGTAATACGCCTGCTCGCCATGCGGCACCACGATGTTCAGACCGTCGGCCGCGCCCCGCTGGAAGATGACCACCAGCCGCCTGTTGCCCGCGCCGGCTCCGACGGTTGAGAAAGCCGCGCGCGTAAGAAACGCAGGGATCGCCGCGGTACCCACAACTGCGAGGGCGCCGTTGCGAAGAAATACTCTGCGAGAAAACATAACGACAGCTCCTGGCTTCTAGCCGGAGCCGACCGACGACCGACGACTGACATTCTATCTCCTCTGAAACTCCGGCGATCCCAGCAGCAGGCCCGCGATTGCGCTTGTGTTCGGCGGGCGGGCTGGATCATCCAGTTGGCGCTGGCTGATTTTCGGATCATTCAAGTGCGCAGCAATCGTGTCATGGGTTTGCCTGGACACATCTCCCGCGAACAGACTGTTCTCCAGTGCAATCAGAGTGCCTTGGGAATCAGAGGGCGAAGGGGTGCCGGCTAGCATTTGGCCAGGGTCAACCTGCACGCCTTTAAGTTTCCCCGCAGTCAGCGCGAGCGCGAAGTTCATTCGACCCAGCAACGCCGACGAATTTACCCAGGCATCGGCCTTCATCGAATAGCCCGTCGGCGGCTGCATGCCGTAGAGTGGCATCCCCAGGGTTTGAAGCTGGCGGGCGAGCGGCAATGCGTCACTTACATCGGCGCCGCTGGTCCTCACGGCGGAGACTACAAACTCCAGCGGAGTTTTCACCTTGGCGCGGTAGGACTCAGGCGCCCAGAATTCCGGCGAATGGAACATTGTCTTCAGCACTTCGCGAGTGTCGCCGTCTTTCTTCAAGAAAGTTTGAGTCATGTGATCAATCAGGGTGGGAGGCGGGTCATCCGAGACGAAACGCATCGCCAGTTTGGTGGATATGAACTTCGCAGTGGAGGGATGGTGGGCCAGTATGTGGAGCACCTCGCGGCCTTCTTTTTCACCACTCGACTTGATCCGGTGCCCGAGCACGCGTTTGTCGCCCGGCTCATGCATTCGCTCTTCGAAGACGAAGCCGCCGCCCTGCCGGGGCTGCTTTAGCGTCCAGCCGGTCAGGACACGGGCCACCTCGGTGACATCCTTCTGCGTGTATCCACCATTTACACCGAGCGTGTGCAGTTCCATCAGTTCGCGGCCGTAGTTCTCATTCAGACCGCTGCGCTTGCTTTTGGCTTGCTTGGCTGGAGCGGGACGCCGCGGTCGCGGAGGACGGCGCCAGTTGTAGTTGTTATTGCGTCTGGAGATGCCGTTGGCGAAATCCGAGTCGGGCCCCACGCTCAGCCAGTTGTCGAGGTAGAACAACATGGCCGGACTCTGCGCGGTCGCCACCAGCAGGTCTTCAAACTTGCCCAGGGCATGCGGACGGATGACGTCGCGCTCATAGCTGGTCAGCAGGTAGCGGTCAGCGCCTTTTCCAATAAACACGTTGAAGTGGTTGAACCAGAAGTCGGTCATCACCTCGTCCAGTTGACGCTCGCTGTAAATGGCCCGCAGCAGCTTGCCCTGCATCAATTCACTGGTCACCACTTGCTGAGGATTGTTGAGCGCCATCAGGGTTTCGCGCTGCTGCGGCTTCATGCCCTCCATGAACTCGTCACGCTTATCGCCCTTCAGTGAGGTTCCAATGGCACGCTGCTCTTGGGGAGACATTTTGAGAACCGCTTTCATACGCTGGTCAGGCGGCAAGTCCAGCAGGTCCTCGGCTCTGAGATCGGCGTAGAAGCGGTCTTCGCGGCGGCGGGCCTGATCTGCGTCGCTCATCTGGGCTGATTTCTCGGACCGTCGCCGCCGCCGGATCGGTGTTCGGGGTCTCCTGTTTGCGCTCCTTCTTCTCCTGATAGCGCTCCAATTGCGCCTCGTACACGGCGCGCTTGGCGGAATCGGAAGGCATCGACTGCCTACCTTCGGCGATCGCCTTGATCACTTGCGGCGGCGGAAAGTTCTCTACCAGCTCGCGTGTGTCCATGCGCAGGGTGCGAAAAGGCGCCAGGTGGGCGTCCAGGGCGCGATCGTCAATCTTGTCGGGATGTAATTGTTGATCGATCCACTTGTCCACGCCCATTGCCGCCACGCGCTGGACATCGCCTGGGCGCGGCCCGAAAGCCACCCGGTTGAGCGCGTGCAGCGCACGTTTTTGCTCATCCATCCGAGCGGCAGAATCGCGCTTGTCTTTCCCGGCGATGGCGAATGGGATGGAAACAGCCACGCCGAGCATGGACACGGCAAATAAGACCGCGATTTGTCGTCGCAAAGGAATCATGCGGACTTCGTGCCAGGCCGAGAAGGGCTTGAGTATTGTTAACCCGGGAAAGGGAAAAAGTTGCTTACGTCGCGGGTCCACCGTAGCGCCGGCGTCCCGCCGGCCCGATGGCGGACGTCAGTCCGCAGGGCAGACCGATTTAGGTCTAATCGCAAGAAGGAGGATTGATCTAGTCTTGTGAAAAGAGATGCCGGCTTCGGTTTCACGCGGGCTTCCCGCCCGCCATCGGGCCGGCGGGACGCCGGCGCTA
>CAVZXU010000004.1:0-49084 GCA_963779255.1 Terriglobia bacterium
ACAACCATCCACGCGCCCATTGATGGCACGGTCATCGCGCGCAGCGTGGATGTCGGCCAGACCGTGGCCGCGTCTCTGCAGGCGCCGACTCTTTTCACCATTGCGCAAGATCTGACAAAAATGCAGGTCTATGCCAGCACCGATGAGTCCGATGTGGGCATGATCCATACCGGGCAGATCGTCACTTTCAAGGTGGACGCATTTCCCAAAGACTCATTTACCGGCCGAGTCTCACAAGTGCGCTTGAACGCGACCACGGTTCAGAACGTCGTCACCTACAACACCATTATCGATTTCGATAATCCGGACCTGAAGCTGTTTCCCGGCATGACCGCCTACATCACGATTCCAGTGGCGAACGCGCAAAATACGTTGCGCGTGCCAAACGGAGCGCTGCGCTATAAGCCGGATATGCCAGCCGACCAGGTTCGCGCCCTCTACAAGCAGTATGGATTGATTTCCAGCCAGGCGGGAGCCACTCAGTCGGCAGGCACACAGGGATCAGGAGACACCGGGGCTGCCGCCAAGCAGCGGCGCGCCCACCCGGAAGGCAGCCAGGGGGGCGGGCAGACACCGGGCAGCAGCACAGTCCCCGGGTGGACGTCGCGGTTGTCTGGAAGCTGCGCCCGGACAAGACGCTTGAGCCGGTCAGAATTCGCACCGGCATCACCGACCATACCGTGACCGAAGTCGCGCAGGTGTTGAACGGTCAACTGAACGAAGGCGACGAATTGATTACCGGCGGCATCGCCGCCAGTTCGGGGGCCACCCGGGCCCCGGGAATGGGCGGAGGTACGCCGCGAGTTCGATAAGTCGGAAGTAGAGCAAGCGTGTGGTGAGGCGGAACATCCGAGCCGCGAAGCGGCGCCAGAATGCAGCCCAGAGCCTGCCCTGAGCGGAGTCGAAGGGGTGCAAGCCCTGGGTAAAGGGGCAGAGCCTTACGGGCTCCGAAGGAGCGAAAGAAGGGCGGCGACTCCGAGGCCGCAAGCCGCGCAAAAGAGAAAGAAATGGCGACCATTCCACAATCCGCACTGAACACCTCCACCCAGGAGGGCGCTCGCGGCCTCATCCAGATTGAGGATGTGCACAAATACTACGATCTGGGCGAAACCAAGGTGCACGCGCTGCGCGGCGTAAGTGTGCGCATCGAGCGCGGCGAGTTTGTGGCCATCATGGGCGCCAGCGGCAGCGGCAAATCCACCTTCATGAATATCCTGGGCTGCCTGGACAAGCCTACCAGCGGGCGCTACCTGCTTGAAAATATCGCGGTCTCCGAACTGACCAAAAAGGAACTAGCCACCATCCGCAACCGGAAGATCGGTTTCGTCTTCCAGGGATTCAACCTGCTGTCCCGCACCACCGCGTTGGAAAATGTCGAGCTGCCAACGCTCTACGCCCAGGTTAGCAAAGAAGAAGGCCGAAAACGGGCACGCGAAGCGCTCGAACTGGTGGGACTGGGAGATCGCATGGAACACTTCCCTTCCCAGCTATCGGGCGGCCAGCAACAGCGGGTTGCCATCGCCCGCGGGCTGGTCAATCATCCCTCAATCCTGCTGGCCGATGAGCCCACAGGCAATCTGGACAGCCGGACTTCGGTCGAGATTCTGGAGGTTTTTCAAAAACTGAATCACGATGGGCTCACCGTCGTGATGGTAACGCACGAGCCCGATATCGCAGAATTTGCCAAGCGCGGCATCCACTTTCGCGACGGAACCATTCGTCGGGATGAGCTGGTGCAAAACCGGCCGGTAGCAGCCGAGGTCCTGAAAAATATGCCGGCATTGGAGGATTGACGATCGGGATGAACGGATAATTCCCGTCGCGGGAGTGAACATCCGGTTGGTTCAGTCATCACAGCTTAGGCAAGACCGGACTTATACGATGTGCGTCTGGGGGTCGTTATGGAAATTCAGGAAGCGTTACGCATTATGCGGGCACTCGCGGATGGAGTGAATCCAGACACCGGCGAGGTCCTCGCCGCCGATGCCGTGTACCAGTATCCGCCCGTGGTAAGAGCGTTTCACCGCGCGGTGCGTGCATTGGAATACGTGGAAGAACGCGAGCGTTCCAGGAATCCGCCGCCGGCGAATGCGGGCAAATCCTGGTCACGAGCAGAGGATGAACTGGTTTGCGAGGAGCTCCGCCGGAGAATTAATTTTCACCAGATCGCCAAGACGCACAACCGGACCATCGGCTCGATCATCGCGCGCCTGGTAAGGCTGGGGAAAATCGGGCCAAACACGCCTCTGGATATGTTTGACCCCAAGGTGGCTTAGGAAGGCATCATGGATCTACTAGCGATCGTTCGCATAGCGATGCGGGCCCTGGCCCGTAACAAGCTGCGCTCCATGCTCACTATGCTGGGCATTATCATCGGAGTGGGCGCGGTCATCGCCATGGTCAGCGTGGGTCAGGGAGCGCAACAGCAGGCTCAGCAACAGATCGCGGCCATGGGATCCAATATGCTTTTCGTGCAGTCCGGCACCGTAAACCGCGGCGGCATGCGCATGGGCTGGGGCGCCACCAAGACCCTGGTTTACGACGACCTGGTGGCGATCCTGCACGAGTGCCCATCAGTCGCAGCCGCCGCCCCCGGCAGCCAGGCCTCCGCCCAGGTGGTCTTTGGAAACGACAATTGGGCCACCAATGTCAACGGCACCGAACCGCAGTATTTCGACATCCGCAGTTGGCCTTTTGCCGAAGGAACGTCCTTCACGCAAGATGACGTGACCACCGCCGCAAACGTCGCCGTAATCGGGGAGACGGTGCGCAAGAACCTGTTTGGGGCCACCGATCCCATCGGCCAGACCGTCCGCATCAACAATCTTTCGTTTAAAGTGGTGGGGCTATTGACCCCGAAAGGTACTTCGGCGGCCATGGGTCAGGACCAAGACGACATCATCCTTGTGCCCATCACTACTCTGCAAAAGAAAATTACCGGACAGGATTGGCTGCGCTGGATCATGGTTTCCGCAGTCTCGAAGGACGCCAGCTACACGGCACAGCAGCAGATCACAGCTTTGCTGCGCGACCGTCACCGCATCCGTCCCGGACAGGACGACGACTTTTTCGTGCGCAACCTGGCCGACATGGCTGACCTGGCCGACCAGAACGCCCGGCTCTTCACCATATTGCTGGCCTC
Source organism: Terriglobia bacterium (assembly GCA_963779255.1). Classification (GTDB taxonomy): domain Bacteria; phylum Acidobacteriota; class Terriglobia; order Terriglobales; family Acidobacteriaceae; genus JAIQFF01. The sequence goes on from CAVZXU010000004.1 coordinate 3,143, forward strand.
GATCGCCAGCATTTCCCTGCTCGTCGGCGGTATCGGAATCATGAACATCATGCTGGTCTCCGTCACCGAGCGCACCCGCGAAATCGGTATCCGCATGGCCATCGGCGCCACCGAGGGAGATGTTCAGCAGCAGTTTCTGATCGAAGCAGTCGTGCTCAGCGTGGTGGGCGGCGGCATCGGAATTCTGTCCGGCATGGGAGCTTCCTACCTGATCACGCAGACCCTGGGATGGCCCGTGCTGGTTTCTCCCACTGCGATTTTCGCCGCTGTGCTGTTTTCGATGGCGGTCGGAATCTTCTTCGGCTTCTACCCCGCCCGCAAAGCAGCCCGGCTCGACCCCATCGAAGCCTTGCGATACGAATAGCGGACTGCGGACCTCGGAGTCAGACTTCGGCCAACTCTTGCTCGCTCAGAAGCTAAATTTCAACGCCAACTGCATCAATCGGGGCGGCTGGGCTTCCAGAATCTGATTGAAAGTTGGTGAGTTCATGTCGCTGTCGGGAAGACGGAAATTGGTATGGTTCAGGAGGTTAAAGAACTCCGCGCGGAACTGCAGCTCCTTTGATTCCGCCACCCGAATATTTTTGAACAATGAGAAGTCCCAATCCGCGTATCCGGGTCCCTGGGCGATGTTACGGCCAGCCGTGCCGAATTGCTGCACCGGAGAGTTGGGGTCCTGAGTAATTCTCTGGAACGCATTCGGGTTGAGCCATGCGCTTGTAGTTTTCGGTCCGTTGTTGGGATCGGCAACCACGTTTGGCCGGTTGGAGAAAAATCCGCTGATTTCCGGAGCTGAGCCTTGCACCGAAAAATCGTTTCCGTCGAAGACAGTAAATGGAGTGCCGGTCATCAGCGTCACGATCCCGTTCGCCTGCCAGTTGCCAAGAATCTGTTGATACCAGCCGTGAGGCTGTCTCCAGAACGGCAGACTCCACTGGTAGCTCAGCACAAACCGGTGGCGGGCATCGAACAGGGATCGGCCGCGCTCCGCGCCAACATCGAACGGGTTCTGGGCCAGGTCATTCTCCCCAGCCAGAGGCTTTGACGCCGAGCCAGTCAGGTTGAAGGTAGAAGAGTCGTCCATGGACTTGGAGTATGTATAGGAGGCCAGAAACGAGATCCCATGGCTGAAACGCTTCCTCAGGCTGGTCTCGAGTGCGTTGTATGAGGAATTAGCAATGCCTGTGATCAGGCCGGTGGAAGAGTAGTCGCAGACAGTGGTCGGATCGAGGGTGCATCCGGAATACTTTCGCCGGCGGTCCGCGTTGCCCGAGGTGGAAATAGGTTGGGGGGGATTGCTGCTCGTGTCAAAGCCCGGAATGTAGATGGCCGGGTTGGCTTCAATCATACGCGGCAGCTTGGTTCCCTTGGTTCCCACGTAGCCAATCTCGAACAGCAAATCTGACCCGAAGGACCTCTGAATATTCAGGTCCCAGTCCTGGGAGTATGGCAGGGGCAGGTTCGCGGCAAGGGTCAAGTTGGTCAGTGGTTTGGAAAACTCGCCGCTGATGGGAGGGTTGCCGTTGAAAGGATCGGCAAAGTTGCGGAAAGCTTACTTGCGGGGTCTGGAGATATGGCGGGGCGCTGATCGGCGACTGCAAGGGCCCACCCTGCCCGGTGTAATACGGCTCATAAAAGACTCCGTACGCAGATGTGACCAGCCACTTGGCGCTTCCGGTCGGGTCCCAGGCGAAGCCGACCCGCGGCGCGAATCCCTTCTTGAACGTCGGGATCAAGCCCGCGGGCACCCCCTTGTCTCCGGGATAAAGCAATCCGCTCGGAGCATCGGGCATCACAGTGGACTGCCGGCCCGGAACCCAAAGAGTTTGCCGGTTCTTGATCTCGGTGTAGGGGAACGGCAGGTCATAACGCAGGCCAAGGTTCAAGGTCAGGCGCGAGGTCGCCTTGAACGTGTCCTGAACATAAGAGTTCAGGGCATTTCCTCGGATGCCGCGTTCAAAATCACCCAGGCCCTGCAGAAAGACGACCGGCTGGCCAAACAGGAAGCTGGCGAACGAATCGGGCACGATCGGAGGAGGTGCGAAAACAAAGAAGCCATTGCTGGCGATGCCTTGCAGCGCGTTGACCTGCAGACGTTGATACCCGCCTCCGAATTTGAACTCGTGACGGCCGAGCACCCAGCTCAGAGAGCCGGAGAAGTCATAGGCATTCTCATAAGTATTACGCGGCCCGGTAATAGGATCACCGATGGTGGTGTAGCCCGCGACCTGGATGGAGGGAGGGCCTACTGCCAGGTCAAGGCTGGGAGAGTATCCGAAGCCGAGCTCAGCGGGGGTGGTGTCACTGGTGTGCTGACCATAGAGGAATTTATTCCTCAAGAATGAGAAACGGAAGACACCGATCGTGCTGGGAGAGAAAGTATGGGTCTCCTGGGCAACGAAGGTTTGCGCCCTCTGTTCTTGCCCGACGGGGAAGCCGGGAACGGTCGATCCTGAGGTCGGGATAGGGTTGAATTGCGTGCCGTCACTGATCCCGTAGCGAAAATTGAGGATGTCAGAGGGACTCAGGTAATGGTCCACCCTCACCCCGCCCTGGTTCGAGTCCTGACGCACGATTTGCGTCGAGGTAAAGACATTGGGTCCATTGTTGGGGAGCGGAAAGTACTTCAACAGGCCTTGGGAAATTGAATTGAAAGGCTGCGGAAGCTGGTTGTTGGGATAGGGCGTGTTGAAAATAATATTGAACAGCTGCTGCCGTTGATCATTACAAAAGCCGCCGCTGAATCCTGCCGTGCAAAGGGCCGAAAAGTCTCCTGTGCGCTCCGCAGCCGAAGGTACCGTGGACGAGTCCGTCTCTCCCTGGCGGTTTCGGAAGCCCTCGTAATAGGCGAAGAAGAAAGTCTTATCCTTCTGGATAGGTCCGCCGAACGTCCCGCCGAACTGGTTCTGTTTTAGAGGTTCCGTGGTAGCCGCGAAGTAGTTGGTCGCGTCAAAAATGTCGTTGCGCAAAAATTCCCAGACCGCTCCGTGGAATCGGTTCGTGCCAGAACGGGTGATGATATTGGTAGTCGAGCCCAGGCTCTGTCCAAATTCGGCGCTGGCGTTGTGGGTAAGAATTCTGAACTCAGTAATGGCGTCCACGGGCGGTCTCAGGACGAACCCCGCGTCCACCCCGTTGAAGTTATTGGCTCCATCGATAAGGAAATTGTTCGACTCCGGCCGCTGGCCATTCACCGAGTAGGCTTGGCCGGAACGCAGCGATCCTCCCGCCGCGTACAAGCCCGGAGTAAGCGGGACAACGCCTGGCTGAAGCAGGCCCAACTGAGTAAAGTTGCGGCCATTGAGCGGCAGGTCAAGCACTTCGCGCTCTGACACTGTCTTGCCCAGGCTGGTCACCGTACCCTGGATCAATTGGGCGTCTGCCATCACCTGCAACTGCTGGTTCGCGGCGCCCACTACAAGATGGACCGGAATCGTCGCAGTCTCGTTTACGTTGAGGGTGATGCCCCGTTGTATGTATTTCTGGAAGCCCTTGGCCTCAACCTGGAGTTCGTAGTGCCCGACCGGCAGTTCCAACAGAACATATGCGCCACTCGGGTCTGTGGTTGCGGTACGCGTCAGGCCAGTCTCGGTTTGCCTGGCGCTCACCGACGCGCTCTGCACGAAGGCGCTGCTGGGGTCCTGGACAGTTCCCCGAATACTTCCTGTGATCTGTTGGGCTCCGGCGTTCAAACCCGCGATGACCATTGCCAGCAGACAAGCCACGTTTCTGAAACGAATCATGGTCTTCTTCCCCCTCGGCCAACCATTTCTCAAGATTTGGAAGCACAATCCGGCCGCAGAATGGGCAGCGCGAAGGCCCCGACTCCCACATAGAGTGGGGCGATTATAGGGACTGGCATCAGCGGGTCAATAATAGGAAAGTAGTATTCGCTCTCGCCAAGCGAACACTCGGGTCTCGGTTTTCTTTGCGACCGTTGCGGCTTCTTTGCGTACTTTGCGGTTAGCTTTTGACCTCGCCGTAAGTCGGGAAAGTGGGGGGAATCACCAGGGTATCTAGCATTTTTATATTATTGTGCTTCTAAATTCCTCCGAATACCTTGACGCAACCGTGGTTCCCGCGACGCGGGGCTGACGACGCATCAAAGCCAGCATAGAGCTCAACTCCCAACCGATGGCCACCGCGCCCACGATCACTGCCGCTTCCGCGCAAGGTTTGCGACGCGAACTCGGACTGGCCTCGACCACTTCAACCGTAATCGGCGGAATCATCGCCGTCGGTATTTTTCTCACTCCCGCCGGCATGGCAAAAGCTCTGGGCTCCCCCATGTGCCTCCTGCTGGTCTGGCTGGTGATCGGGGCCATGACCCTGAGTGGCGCGCTCTGCTTTGGAGAACTGGCCGGCCGCTTCCCGCGCGCCGGCGGTGCTTACATCTATCTCAAAGAGTGCTACGGACGCCGCATCGCATTCCTGTTCGGATGGATGTGCCTTCTGGTGATGGATCCCGCAATCACCGCCTCGTTGGCCACCGGCCTGGCGGGATACTTCGCCTACATCGTCCCCTTGCCTCCGCTGTTGATAAAGCTGGTGGGCATTGCAGCCGTCTGGGCGTTGTGCCTCATGAACATCTTCAGCATTCGAATAAGTGCAGGATTCTTGCGCTGGACAACCTGGCTGAAACTCGGTCTCCTGGGTTTTCTGACGGTTTGGGCTTTTGCCTTCAAACTGGGGTCGTGGTCGAACTTCGTGCCCTTTGTGGCACAGCGTCCTGGATCTTTGCCCCTCGCGCCGGCGCTTGCCGTCGGGGTGGTAGGCGCGTTCTTTTCCTTCGGGGGATGGTGGGACGTCAGCAAGATTGCTGGCGAAGTGCGCGACCCCGGCCGCACGCTGCCCCGCGCTTTGCTGCTTGGTTTGCTGGCTGTGACGGTGGTTTACATCGTAGTCAGCGCGGTCTTCTTGTATCTCGTTCCCCTGGAGAAGGTCACCTCCGACCAGACCTTCGTGGCCCAGGCAGGAGAAGTTTTGTTCGGACCAACCGGCGGTGTGGTGTTCGCGGCCATCGTCGTAATTTGCCTGGTGGGAAGTTTGTCCGCACTTATCATCTCTGCGCCACGTGTTTACTACGCCATGGCCAACGATGGCCTCTTTCTGCATGCCGTCGCCAGGACCCATCCCCGCTTCGGTACGCCTGCGAACGCCATCGCTATCCAGGGCTCTATCGCTTCCCTGCTCATTTTATTAGGCAACTTTGAGCAGATCATTTCTTACGCCTTGTTCATCGTCGTTTTCTTTCTGGGGCTCACGGTGTCGGGATTGTTTCTCCTTCGGTCTCGGCGGCAGGTGTCTGGATCTGTGATCCTGACTCCAGGGTATCCCGCAACCCCTCTCGCGTTCTTAGTGCTGGTCGCGACCATGCTGGTCCTGGTTGCGGTGCGCACCCCGCGCGGGGCACTGCTGGGCGTGGTAGTGGTATTGGCAGGATTGCCGGTGTATGAAATTTTGCAACGTCGAACGCCGTCAGTCTCGGGCGTGGAACCCGTCGTTTAGCCGACTGTGCAAAACCCTGCCTCCTGGTAGAGGCTTTGGCCCTCTATAAAATCTTTCAGACCAATGAGCTCACGGTCTCGGGGATTGCGTCGCCGTTTTCCACAGGTTTTTTTAAGCCTCCTCTCCTCATCGGCAGCGATTAATTGTGGGCCTCGCAACACAACGTATTGCTCGCGCCGACTTTCTGTCCCCGCTAAGGCTAAGAAATGTATTGCCCTGAATGCGGCTGTACATCGGGCTTTTGCCCTGTCGCGGTGCATGTCGCAGACCGCCGCCGACGCTTCAGATGAAAAATGTTTCCCAGCTTGTCCAGACATCAGACAGGTGTACAATCGACGCCCCTTTTGAATTTAAAAAAGGACATCGTGGCTCGAACGCAAGGAGTTTTGTGATGAACTCACGGAGTATCCCCGTTTTGCTGTTAGTCGTCGCCCTAGCCCTCACCTCCATTCCAGCCGCTGCTGCCAATACGCTCCAGGTTGCCCGTGCGCACCGTGGCGCATCACCGTTTACCGTAAGAGGACCGAAAGCAATTCCGTCTGGTAACACGGTGGGCAGGAATTCTGACATCTTCACCTGCCAGGTGGGCCTGACACCGCCGTTTGTCTGTTACGACCCTTATCAGATGCGGCATGCCTATAACATCGACACCCTCATCAACGCCGGCTTTACCGGCAAAGGAAAGACGATCGTCATTGTTGACGCCTTCCAGTCTCCGAACATTGTGGATCAACTGAATGTCTTCGATGAAACTTTCGATCTGCCGGGCCTGAACGGGCTTGGAGCGCCGCGTGATCCCAGTCTCGGCACCTTCAAACAGATCGCTCCGGACGGGCTGACCGATTTTGATTCGAACGATGGCAACATGATCAACTGGGCTGGGGAAATCTCGTTGGACGTGGAGTGGGCGCATGCCATCGCGCCCGGCGCGAACATCACGCTGGTTCTGGCCAAAACGAACGACGATGCCGACATCTTGAGCGCCACCCAATATGCCGTGGACCACCATCTCGGCGCCGTCATTTCCCAGAGCTTCGGCGAGAATGAGAGCTGTGTCGATTCCAACCTGCTGGCGGCGGAGCATAAGCTGTTTGTGAAAGCAACACTCAAACACATTACTCTCATTGCTTCTGCGGGCGACGATGGAGCAGCCCAGGGAACCTGCGATAGCACATCCTTCGTTCGGGCAGCCTCATCGCCCGCCAGCGATCCCCTGGTCACCGCTGTGGGTGGCACTGAACTTCACGCCGCCGATTACTGCCTGCTGGACCTCGGCTGCGATCCCACGGCGAATCCGGCACCCGGAACCTATCAGGGCGAAATCGTCTGGAACGAAGCTGACTTGGGTTTCGGCGCAACCGGCGGGGGATTCAGCGTCTTGTATCGAACCCCGTTTTATCAACTGGGCCGCGTCTCCTTTCGAAAGGGGCGGGGCGTCCCCGACGTGGCATACGACGCGGCCGTGGCCCATGGTGTCCTGACCTATCTTGATATTCCTGGCCTCGAACCCGGTATCTATCTTTTTGGCGGCACCAGCGCCGGCTCGCCGCAGTGGGCAGGCATTGTTGCCATTGCCGGCCAGAAAGCCAAACGGAGTCTGGGCTTCATGAATGCCACCCTCTACCTGTTCAGCGCCTTCCCAAACACCTATTCTGCGCTGTTCAACGATGTGACCAGCGGCGATAACTCGATCCTTGAAGAGGATGCCAACGGCAACCCAGTGCTGATCAAGGGATTCAAGGCAGGACGCAAGTGGGATGCCACCACCGGCCTGGGCTCCCCCAAAGCCGATCAAGTGGTCAATTTCCTGACCTTGTTTACTTCAGACAGCGATGCCCATCAGGCGATGAACAACTCAGGTCCAAGTGGAAGCCGCCGCGTTGGCCATCACCGAGTACGCAACCACTAACGGTCCGGATATCGTGCTTGAAAAAAAAACCGGACATCGCTGGATAACATCTGGTGTCCGGTATCTTAGTTTGTGCATCAAATCTCGCTCCCATTCGTCAGGGCTCAGGTCTTGAGGCAGTGTGTGCAGCTATCGCGGCAGAGCGAAAGCTACATACACCCCACCCGACGAGGACTTGGGATCTTTACCCCCTCCTGCCGCTATCACCACCAACTGCCGCCCATTCACCTCGTAAGTGACGGGCGTTGCATTGCCCGCGAACGGCAAGGTTGCCTCCCACAACAGTTCGCCCGTGGATTTATCGAAGGCGCGGAACCTTTTGTCGAAATTCGTTGCCCCGATGAACAGCAGACCACCCGCAGTTACGATTGGCCCGCCATAATTTTCCGTGCCTGTTGTATTGTCCTGTCCAGTCGCGGCAAGATCAGAGTACTGGCCCAACGGAATCTTCCATGCGTATTCGCCTGTGTTGAGATTGATGGCGTTCAGCGTGCCCCACGGCGGCAGCACGGCTGGATATCCCTCCGGATCCAGAAACTTGTGATATCCGGTGAAGCGATATTTCATGGCGGTTGTAGGCGGCTCGCCACTGGTGAGTTCTTTGCTCTCCCCACTCGCGAGGTACGTCACCAGGGCCGACAGGTTATCGTCCGACAGGTTGGGGAATCCGGGCATCCTTCCTTTTCCGGCCGTGATGGTGGCCGCAGTCTGCGGGGGAGTGAGGCGATCTCCAATACCCACGAGCGAAGGTATGGCGGGAGGCGAACCCATCATCTTTTCGCCATGGCAGACGCCGCACTGGCTCAAGTAAATGCCCTGAGCGCTATTCTCTCCGGTGTTGGGCGCCAGTGCGCCGGTCCAGGCCATTTCGTTCGAGTTCACATAAATGATTCCCGTCTCCGGATCTACCGCCGGCCCGCCCCATTCCGCGCCGCCGTCGAAGCCGGGAAAGACCACCGTATCTTTTTCGACGCTGAAGGGAACGAATTGTCCCTCGCTTCGGAACTGACGAAACTTTTCCAGCGCCCACTGATGGGCCTCGGGCGTCCGGTTGGTAAGCAGGTCCTCGGTGAGAAGCTGGCGAGCGTAAGGCGCAGGCCGGGTAGGAAGGGGCTGTTCGGCAGCGGCAACTTCGCCCGGCACCGTGCTGGGAGGATATCTGTGATACTCGATCGGAAAAAGAGGAGTTCCGTTGCTTCGATCGAAAAGATACACAAATCCTTGCTTCGTGGTCTGCGCGACCGCGTCTATCTCTGTCCCATCGCGCTTCACCGTGAGGAGCACGGGCGACGCGGGAAAATCCCGGTCCCAAATATCATGACGGACTCCCTGAAAATGCCAGATTCTTTCTCCCGTCTGCGCGTTCAGGGCAATCAGGCAATTGGCGAACAGATCATTTCCAACCCGGTCCCCGCCGTAGAAGTCAGGCACGGCGGAACCGGTTGGAACGTAAACAATTCCACGCTTGGCATCGAGGGCCATGCCGGCCCAATTGTTGGCGGCGCCGGCGGTCTTCCATGCCTCCCGCGGCCAGGTGTCGTACCCGAACTCCCCGGGGTGAGGGATGGTATGAAACGACCAGCGCAGTTTTCCGGTTCGTACATCGAAAGCGCGAATATTGCCCGGCGGTGCCGGAGGTGTTTCCGGATTTCGGCCGCCGACGATCAGCAAATCCCTGTAAACGATCCCTGGACTGGTGAGATCGACCGATTGCGAAGTGGCGGGCCTGCGATCCAGGTTCTCGCGCAAATCAATTCGGCCGTGGTGTCCGAAGCTTTCGATGGGACGGCCGGTGATCGCGTTCAGGGCGTAAACAAAGTTCATGACCCCAACCAGGATCCGTTTGTCCTTGCCCTCGGCCCAGTGCGCGAGCCCGCGGTCCGGTTGAGTTCCTTTTATGCCCGAGTCAAACTTCCAGAACAGCCTGCCGGTGGCGGCATCCAGGGCGAAGACTTTCTGTGTCGGCGTAATCCCGTAGAGCACGCCCTCGACGACAATCGGAGTGGTCTGCAGGCCGCCTTCTTCCTGTGAGTCAAAACTCCATGCCACCGCGAGCTGCTTCACGGTTTGTCGGTTGATCTGCGTCAGGGCAGAGTAATGATTGTTCTCGGCCGTGCCGCCGTATGCGGTCCAGTCGCGCTGCTCCTGCAATGGGTCTCGGTGTACTCGCGCATTTCCAGGCGCCGATTTCTTGACCGTTCCGGCCGCGCCGGCAGGCTTAGACTTTTGGGGTGGGTCGGCTGAGGCGAGCGTGGCCAACACGAGGACAACCGCACCTGTCACAGTAAACCCGAGACCCCTGCTCTGAACTGCTGATCGAAATCCAGTCATCAACGGTTTCCTTTGTACCGGCAGGCGAATATCAGTCGATCAACACCTGATCGAGTAACTGCCCTACCGCACATTCGGCCTCGAGAATCGAGCATCGATGGTCCATGATTCCGGCCAGATCAGTATTGGCGAACGCAATACGACCAAACGGCGCCGCCCGCAGGACCTCGCTCGGCGTAGGCTTTCCGTCCTTGCTGAAGAAAAAACCGGGCTGCGGGTTGAGATAGGCATGTCCCCAGCGGTTCAGAATGATTCCCTTTATGTCTCGCCCGGCATCGAAACCAGAGCGGCCGAACATTTCAATAAATTGCTCGCGAATTTGTCTTTCGTAGTCCCTGAAAGAGGTGGCCAGCATCTCTCCCCGGCCGCGGTGTCCCTGATCGGCGGTTGGCAAACCGGGATAGGAATACAAAACCTTCAAAGGAAGCACCACCGGAGAATCCGGGCTGATCGTGGCCGAATCCGCGCCGATCAATGCCGTCCTCCGCACCTCGGTGTAGTTGCCGACGCCCTCGAACCAGCGAAATCCGGTCATGCCCATGTCATAGAGAAAGCGCCAATTTCGCAGCGCCACGTTGGCCATCATGCAGGGAGAGCGATAGAACTGGCTGTAAGCGTCCTGCTGTGCCTGCGGAAGATCGCGGACCACATGCCTGGTAGTCCAACCTCCGCTCGCCATAACAACGGTCCGCGCTTTCACGCGATATGTTTTCCCGGCGCGCGTGTAAACCACCGAGACAAACTCAGATTTTTCTAAATCGGCGTCGTGTTTCACCCACACCGCCGTGGACTTCAGGCGAATGCGGGCCGGAGAGTTCGGCTGGTCGAGCGCACCAAAATTAATATTGTTGCGGCAGACCGCCTCCATGCTGCCATCACCCGCGATGGACTGCGGAATAAGCGTCTTTACCATGAGGCGCGCAATTCCCGTGTTGCCGCCGGGAAACATCTGATCGGTATCGTCGCTCTGCAGTGGGTGAAGCATGTCCGCGGCGTAGTCGGCGTACGCCGAGAGAGCATCAGGCCCCAGGCCAGCCCCCCGCCTTCCACCGGAGAGAGAAACGTCCTAATGGTTTCGCGGCTGATGCCGAAGCGCCGCATCATGTGCTCTTCCAACGTGATCGAATCCAGATACCTTGAGATCTCATCTCCGAAATATTGCGGCCTTTTCTCCTGCTGCTGTGGACCAGCCCGCCACTTCAACAATTCAGCGCGCGCAGTCTCCGAAATCGGAGCGCCTTCAAGTTTCTTTCCCCATGGATCGATCAGCCACATGCCCGGCTTCTGGCCAAACTTCGCGCCGAAATATAATCCGTACGTCGCCGGTTCGCTTCCCAACAAGCCGTACGGAGTCTTGCTCAGCGCCATTTCCTTCGCCGGACCCGCCCACTTCTGATATTGCAGTCGCGGCGTTTTCAGCCCGATAGAGTCGTAAAACCGTCCGATGAAACTGTGGGGATATTGGACAAAGAAAATCGCGGACCCCTGGTGCGCCATCAGACGGCGGCCATCCACCATGAACTCGTTGCGCTTGGCTTCTCCTCCGAAGATAGGATGATCGTCCAGCACCAGGCAGGTACGGTTCTTGCCGCTCTTACGCAAGAAGAACAACGCCGCCGCCAAACCACTGATGCCACCGCCGACAATCACACAGTCATACGTTTCTCCAGTGTCAACAACGTTGGCCGGTAAACGGTCGAACTCGCCGTCACGAATGCGATGGCCGGCCGACAAAACTTCGAGGGTATTTCCATTGGACTTGCTGTAATCGCCCACTCCGCCGTAGCCGGTCCAGTCGTCCCTTTCGCCGAGAAGTTGCATGGGTGAGACGGAGGACATTAACAAACCGCCTGAGGCGAGCAGCGTAGAGTTCATAAAATCCCGGCGGGAGATGGGCCGGTCCATGCCGAGAGACTTGTCTTCCCTGCCGGGACTGTTTTCAGAAGCAGGCATTCGTCAGCTCTTTACCATGGGAGGAAGAACAGAATAGTGTGCTGGCGAACTTCAGGTCAAAAGAAATGGGATGCTATCATGAGCGCTCTGCCGGAGGCCGAATGTCCATTACCAGGACATGTATCAGATCGACGACCGTCGTATTGACAACCATCGCTTTGCTGGCCAGCGCCGCGTCGGCTCGGGACCAGCGCTTGACTGCTCGCGAGGTCATTGCACGCATTCAGCAGCAGGTCGGAGTTCTCTGGCAGAGCGACACGGTGGATACTTTCAAGGCTGGCAATCCTGACACCCCCGTGACCGGCATTGCCGTGACCATGATGGCCACCCTCGACGTGCTGCAGCGTGCTGCTGGAGCCGGCGACAATCTGATCATCACTCACGAACCGACTTTCTTCGATCACCTGGACACTGCCGATCAGTTGCCCGAGAAAGACAATGACCCAGTGCTGACGGAAAAGCGGCAGTTCATCGAGAAACATGGCCTGGTGATCTGGCGCTTCCACGACCACTGGCACGCACGCACTCCGGACGGAATCCAGACCGGCATGGTTCATGCCTTGGGGTGGGAGAAGTTTCAGGATTCGAATAATCAGTATTTGTTCAATATTCCTGAGACCACGCTCGAAAAACTGGCGTCCGAGATCAAGCACAAGCTTGGAATACATGTCGTCCGGGTCGTCGGTGATCCTGCCTTACACATAACCAGGCTCGCGTTCGCTCCCGGAGCTGCTGGATTTACCAACCACGCCAAGGCGCTGGAGATGACGGGAGTGCAGGCTCTGGTAATCGGCGAAGCGCGGGAATGGGAGACGGTGGAATATGTCGCGGACGCGGCCAGCGAAGGCAAACAAAAATCTCTGATCATTCTCGGCCACATCCCCTCGGAGCAGGCCGGCATGGAAGAATGTACGCGCTGGTTGAAGACATTCGTGACCGAGGTCCCCATCCAATTCGTCCCAGCGCGTGAGCCCTTCTGGAGCCCGAATCCGTAGACGGTAAAGTGGTAACGACCTCAGATTTCGCTCGAAACCAATCACCGCGATTGTTATAGTCGTGAGTTCTGCAAAACGCCAGCCTAGTCCACACAGATGGACAGAAAGTCTTCTCGATGGCAGAGTCCGAAGTCGATCTGAACAAAACTTATGATGCGGTCGTGGTGGGATCAGGCGCCGCCGGCGGAATGGCAGCGCATGTCCTGACCAGCCGCGGCTTGCAGGTCCTGATGCTCGAGGCGGGAAAGAAACTTCCGATCGAGCAGGAATTGCGGTCGATGGAGTGGCCCTACAACAATCCCCGTCGGGGAGAGCTCCCGCCCGACCGCCACTCTCTCACCTTCAACGAATACACCATCCGCAATCCCCCCTACGGTCCGGGTTTCGAGAAATCCAAACATCTTCATAGCTATATCGGCAACACCGATTACGTAAAGAACATCGTGGTGGATGAGCGGGAGAATCCATACACCGGCACCAACTACGCGTGGGTGCGGGCGCGCTGCCTGGGCGGAAAGACAAACATCTGGGGACGTCTGGCTCTCCGCCTCTCCGATTACGATTTCAAGGCCAAGAGCCGCGATGGATTCGGCGAAGATTGGCCCATCAGTTACAGCCGATCTCGCTCCTTACTACGACAAGGTGGACTGTATACCTCGGCATCACCGGCGTGAAGGAAAACCTGCCCCATCTTCCCGACAGCATATTTCAGCGCCCCCCAAAGCTGAATCCGTGCCGAAGTCACGCTCCAGCAAGGCCTGCGGAAGATGGGCCGGGTCCTCACCCAGTATCGTGCCGGCGTCACTACCGATGGACTGAAGCACAACAAGTATCGCAGCCGGTGCTGGGGACGCGGCGCCTGCGAACGCAAAGGCGGCTGCGACATTCATGCCGCGTTTGATTCTCCCACCGGCTTGATCTATCCCGCCGCGGATACGGGCAACCTGACGCTGCGCACCAACGCGGTGGTTCGCGAAGTCACGGTGGATCCCCAGACCGGCAAGGCCAGCGGCGTGCACTTCATCGACTCACAGACCATGAAGGACTACACCGTCAGGGGCAAGGTGGTCATCATAGCGGCTTCGACCTTGGAATCGGCTCGCCTGCTCCTGCTCTCGAAATCGCGCATGTATCCCAATGGACTGGCCAACTCCAGTGGCCATGTCGGTCACAATTTCTGCGAACATATGATGGGACCCGGCGTCACCGGCCAGGCGAAGAATCTTGGTCGGCAAGCCGTCCACGCTCGATGATGGCCGGCCTGGAGGTTTTTACCTGACCCGGTTTCGGAATCTTGCGGAAAAACATCCCGAAGTTCATCCGCGGCTACGGATTTGAAGGTGGAAGCGGAGCCCGAATGTTTCCGCAGGGGACGGATGCCCGGCTTCGGCGCATCCTTTAAGGAAGAGATTCGCCAAAACCAGGGCTCCTACATCGGCATGGGCGCATTCGGTGAAGTCCTGGCCGCGCTACGAAAACTATGTCGATCTCGATCCTGTAGTAAAAGACAAGTGGGGCATCCCTGCCTTGCGCTTTCACTACAAGTTTGGCGACAACGAACAGCGTATGGCCGAGGACATGAAAGAAACCGCCCAGGAGATGTTCGAGGCCGCAGGCTTCAAGATCACACACGTGAGCGACCGCGTCCTCACCGAAGGCTGGTCCATCCATGAACTGGGCACCGCGCGCATGGGCAACGATCCGAAAGCTTCTGTCCTGAATCAATTTCAGCAGTCCCATGACGTCAAGAACCTGTTCGTGGTGGATGGCAGCGCTTTCGTAAACGCCAGTTGCCAGAATCCCACCTGGACCATCATGGCGTTGTGCTGGCGCTCCTGCGACTATCTCGCCGACGAATTCGGCAAAGACAACCTGTAGGGAGAAGCAATGTCGAAAAACAACCCAATCAATCTGAAACAGGACCGCCGCCAATGGCTGAAAACCTCTGCCACCGTCCTCGGCGCATCGCTCTTGCCCTTGCCAGCCGTGGCTGCGGAAGCCTCCCAAGCCGAAGCACCGCCCGCGACGCCGCAATCCAAGCCCGCCGGAGGCAAACCCGCCACGCCCTTCTTCACTCCTACACAACACGCGCTGGTCGAAGAGTTGTCGGAAACCATCATTCCCGCCGACAGCCACTCCGGTGGCGCCAAGGCCGCCAAGGTTGCCGACTACATCGAGCAGGAACTTCGCGAGAGCACCGATGACAGTCGGAAATCAACCTGGCATGAAGGACTTCGCCTGGTCGATCTCATGAGCCAGCAATACCACGGAAAATCCTTCGTCGATTCCAGCTCCGAAGAAAGGATCGCGGTTCTGACTGTTCTTTCTGACAACGATCAAATGACCGACCTCCCCGAAGTCCGGCTTTTTCGCGAGTTGAAACACTTGACCGTTCGTGGCTATTACACATCCAAGATCGGCATTCACGACGAACTGGAATACAAGGGCAATCGGCTGCTGTTGGAATTTGTTGGCTGTGACGATCCCGCGCCCAAGTCTTCATAGTCGCGTGCAAACTCAGTCAGACGAGGTCCACATGAAATCAGCAATCTTGCGCCCGTCCCTCGGCCTGATTCTCGCGGCCTGTGTGCTGAGTCTTGCGCCTGCATCCGCCGCCTACGGAGAGAAAACGGAAAATGAGGGGTGGATGCCTCTTTTCAACGGCAAGAATTTAGACGGCTGGTATTCCTATCTGGATTCCAGCGGCAAGAACAAGGACCCGAAAGGCGTCTTCAAAGTAGAGAACGGCATGATTCACATCCTGGACGTTCCCATGTCCGAGGGAAAGTCAGACAATGGCTACCTCGCGACCAACCAGGAATTCTCCAATGTCCGCATTCACCTCGAGTACAAATGGGGCGTGAAACGTGCTTCGGAGGGCAAAAGGAATAGCGGTCTGCTCTATCTTGCCGTCGGCCCTGACGCCATCTACCCGACATCTTTGGAGTGTCAGATTGAGGAGACAGATGTCGGAGATCTGTGGATCGTCAACGGCGCTTCGGTGACCGCTTTCTTCATCGCTCCTTCTCTTCCGATGTATGACGACGATATGCAGGCTGGCACTCGCGTCCGCAGCGCGCCCGGCGACTCCCTCCGCGTGCTGAAGTCCGGAGACTTCGAGAACCGGGACGGCTGGAACAGCGTGGACGTGATTCTCCAGGGAGATCAATCCACGCACCTGGTAAACGGCCGGATCGTGAACCGCGCCCATGATATCCAGCAACCGGACCCGGCCAATCCCTCGCGAACGATACCGCTGAAGAGTGGACGGATTCTGTTGGAAGCCGAGGGTTCCGAAATCTGGTTTCGTGACGTCAGAGTCAAGCCGCTGGGGCCGTCGGGGAGGCCCTAAATATAAAAGGAGCGCAAAGAGCGCATGGCCAACGGCAGAGTAAAAGTCGGAATCATCGGATCGCAATTTCAAGCGGACATTCATGCCGCATCGCTTCAGATCATGCCGGACGAGGCCGAGGTCGTTGCCGTAGCCTCCCCCACCCCAGGCAACGCCGCCGCCCTCGCCAGGAAATTCGAGATCCCGCGGGTGTTCACCGAATATCGCGAGATGCTCAAAGAAAAAGACATCGAGATGGTGACGATCGCCGCCCCGAATAGCCTGCACGCGCAGATGACGAAAGACTGCGCCGCGGCCGGTAAACATATCGTCTGTGAAAAGCCGATGGCCATGACCATCGCGGAGGGCGAGGAGATGATCGCCGTCGCCAAACGCCACGGCGTTCTGCTGATGTACGGAGAGGAACTTCTGTTCACCCCCAAATATCTGAAGGCGAAAGAAATGGCCGATGCCGGCGCCTTCGGAAAAATCTATCTCATCAAGCAAAGTGAAAAGCATTTTGGGCCGCACAGCGAGTGGTTCTGGGATGTGAATCGCTCCGGCGGCGGCGCCTTCATGGACCTTGGCTGCCACGGCATCGCCTTCTGCTACTGGTTCATGGGCCGCTCTCCTATCAAGTCGATTTATTGCCAGATGGGCACCTACGTTCACGCCGCCAAGACCCAGGGCGAAGACGATTCGCTATGCATCATGGAGTTCGCCAACGGCGCGGTGGCATTGATCGAAAACAGTTGGGCGCGCCGCGGCGGCATGGACGATCGCATCGAGGTCTTCGGTGCGGAAGGCGTGACCTACGCCAACCTGCACATGGGCAATGCTCTGCCCACCTACAGCGAAAACGGCTACGGCTATGCCGTTGAGAAGGCCCCCACCACCAAAGGCTGGACTTATCCGGTCTTCGAGGAATTGTGGAACTATGGCACGCCGCAAGAGTTGACCCACTTTGCCCGCTGCGTCCGCGGAAAAGAAACTCCGCAAGTCACCGGAGAAGATGGCTTGGTCGTCATGCACGCGCTCTACGCGGGCTATGCCTCCGCCGGCGAAGGAAGAAAAATCGCCCTTCCATTCCAGGCTCCCGCCGTAAAGAAGCCCATCGATCTCTGGCTCAATGGTCCAACCCGGCGGGCCGTATAGCAATGCTCCGCCTAAATTCACCGACCAGTGCCCACTGACATGCCGATCGCGGACAGAATTCGCCTCAGCCTCATGATGTTCCTCAACTACGTGATTTGGGGATCCTGGTACGTGACCCTCGGCGCGTATCTCACCATCACCCTGAAATTTACTGGAAACGAAGCCGGCGCGTGTTTGGAACGACTGCATTGGCGTGCATGATCTCCCCCTTCTTCGTAGGCCTGATCGCGGACCGATTTTTTGCTTCCGAACGAGTGCTCGCTGCCCTCCATCTGGTGGGCGCAGTGCTTCTCTTTTTCGTCACCAAGGCAACCAGCTTCGGCGCGGTGTACGCCTTGATGTTCGCCTACTGTCTCTGCTACTTCCCCACTATCGCGCTCACCAACTCCCTCACCCTGCAGCATCTCAAAGACACAGGCCGTGATTTTCCCCTGATTCGCGTCTTCGGCACCCTGGGATGGATCGCAATTGGCGTGACCATCGGGCGCCTCGGGGTCGAGACCTCCACCGTCCCCTTCCTGCTGGCCGCGGGAGCGTCCGTGGTCATGAGCATTTTCAGCCTGACTCTCCCGCACACTCCGCCACCCAGCAAAGGGCAGTCGGTTACTGTTCGCCGCATCCTCGGACTGGACGCGCTCGTAATGCTCAAACGCCCGTCGTTCGCGGTGTTCGCCGTGGCCTCAATTCTGGCGTGCATTCCGCTCACCTTCTACTTCTCGTTTACCAATGCCTATCTGAATTCCCTGCACGTCCCCAATGCCGCTGGCAAGATGGCCCTGGGACAGGCTTCCGAAGTTGTGATGATGATCCTGATGCCGTTCATCCTGCGGCGCGTCACGGTCAGGAGCATTCTGATCATGGGTCTGCTCGCCTGGTCGGTACGTTACCTGTTACTTGCCTACGGCAATCCAGGCAGCGGCATCTGGATGTTTTACCTGGCCATCCTGCTCCATGGCATCTGCTACGACTTCTTTTTCATGACAGGACAGCTTTACACCGATCGGGAAGCTCCCGCCAATCTAAGAAGTGCCGCGCAAGGATTGATTACGTTCCTGACCTATGGAGTGGGGATGCTGATCGGCTCCCTGATTTCGGGTCGAGCAGTTGACTATTTTAGCTACACCGTCGGGACCGAGGTGACTCGCAACTGGCAGGCCTTCTGGACGAGTTCCGCGTTAAGCGCTTTTGTTATCCTGCTCCTCATTGCGATCTTCTTCCGCAGCCGGGCCAAGATCGTATCCCCGAATGTCGCCTCAGAATCGCTCGCAGCCTGAGAATGCTACGAAGAAGTGGCTCGTGTGCGGACAATCAGAGCTGAGAACTGAGAACTGAAATCTGAACAACTGGCTTCCGCTGTCCGGCTTCGCCTGAGTACGAGACTGAACCTTCAGGATTCTGTCTCACAAGTTAAGGAACCGTCTGCCATGAAAATGGAGTGGACTCTTCGCAGAATATCGGGACAATGTTCCATCGCGATCAAGAACTCTTGAGCAGGTAATCCGGAGCGGGCGCGAATACCTGCTTTGCTGCATCTTCGGCGTGCTCGGCTCCGATCAGGGGCGCGCCCGGATCTCCGAAGATGCGGTAGTGGCTGAAGAAGTCATCCGGAACTTCGGCCAGTCGGAGCGCGTCTCCCAGACTCTGCGCGCGCCCCAGAGCGGAACATAGCCCACGCGCCAAAATGCGGTTGTGCTCGTGCAGCGTTCTGGCTGAGGCGCCGAGGGCGGCGGCGCAATATCCTCCCAGCACCAATTCTTCACAGAAGCTGGAGCGTCCCTCAGGGCGGCGCGCAGTCTCGCAGGCAATTGACACCACCGCCCCCAGAGGTTCCCCGCACATCGCGATAAGAGTTTCCGCCACGACGCCACCGTAGCCCACCCAACCTCCGGAAAGCGCATGTCCGAAATACAGGGCAACTCCGGGACCGCAGTGAAGCGCGTTAAGCAGATCGCGGCGCACCAGCCGTTCCGCCGTCCAACGAAATCTCGACAGATCGACCAGGCCCTCCACCGCGTCCAGGTTCAGAGTGCGCTCCTGCCATTGGCCGAGAAGAACTGCTGGACCGGACTTCAAGCCCAGCGCCCGGCGCCTCACTACACTGGCGGCTGCAGAGGCATACGCGAGAAGACAATCCTTCCGGTCAGCCGGCAACCACCCAATCGGCACACGGTACCCGTTGCGAGTAGTGGGGGTGGGAAGGCTGAGAAAGATACCGGACGGAGCCGCACCACCGACTTGCAATACGCAGGATGTAACCAAATGGATAGCGGACTATCCGACTGGATAGACTTAGGTGCCGATCTCAGATCGTTCGCAGACCCGTGTGGTTCTCGAATACTTTGAAACTACGTCTGGCGGGAACAGACTCCCGTGGCTTGATTTTTTCCGGAAACGCAGGCGATAGATCGCGACGAAGGATGATGAGAACCGAGTCTCCATCACTGCCGGCCGCTAGCCAACCGGCGTCTGTCAGAAGGACGGGCAGGCGAGCGAATCAAAAACCATACTTCGTTCCCATGCCCGTGGCTTTCTCGCTAAAATGCAGCTTCCGCCGGCTCAAGCATGCTTTCCGGCTCCGCACCCTCTTCTGAAGTTCGGGTGTGCGTCTTTGCCACCAGCATGTATATCGATGGCACGATGAACAATGTAAACATCGTTCCAATGATCATCCCGCTGACCAGCATGATGCCGATGCTGTTGCGCGCTCCGGCTCCCGGTCCCTTGGCCAGCACCAGTGGGAAGTGTCCGATTACCGTAGCCGCCGTCGTCATGAGAATGGGGCGCAACCGGGTCTCAGCCGCCTCGATAATCGCAGCCAGTTTGTCCTTCCCCATTTCTTGCAGATGGTTGGCGAACTCCACGATCAGGATGCCATTCTTTGACACCAGGCCGACTAACGTGATCAACCCCACCTGACTGTATATGTTGAGCGTGGTCAACCCCAGGAACGAGAACAACAGCGCTCCTGAAATGGCCAGTGGGACCGACCCCGCGAGGATGATAAAAGGATCGCGGAAGCTCTCGAACTGCGCTGCCAGAACCAGATAGATCAGGATTCCAGACAACAGGAAAGTTCCCAGGAACTTGCTGCCCTCGGTCCTGAGCTGGCGCGACTCACCCGCATAGTCAACCGTGAAGCCCTGCGGCAGGATGGTCTTCGCCTCAGCCTCGAGCACCTTGAGTGCCTGATCCAGGGGCACTCCCGGAGGAACCACTCCCTGAATTCGTACCGCGTTGAGCTGCTGAAACTTCTTCAGGTCTCGCGGCTCGGTCGTAGTCTTCAAGGTTGCGAAGGTGGAAAGTGGCACCAGCTTGTCTTGCGATCCAGTGACGTAAATCTGCGAGAGCTGCTCCGGCGTCAGACGCTCCGCCCGTGCGACCTGGGGAATGACTTTGTAACTCCGGCCCTGAATGCTGAACCGGTTGACATAGTTTCCCCCCAGCATGGTGGAAAGGTCCTGCCCGGCCTGGCTCAGGTCCACTCCCTGGGAGCGCAGCTTGTCGCGGTCGAAGACGACCTCAGCCTGGGGCTGGTCATATTTCAAATCGGAGTCGGCGTAGATGAATTTGCCGCTGCCGAAGGCTGTCCCCACCAGCCGCTTCGCGATGTCAACCAGCTGCTGCGGCTCGCCCGGCGAGGCGATCACGAAGTCCACGGGGAAATCTCCGCCCCCAGGCAGGGGTGGCGGAGTCAGCGGAATCACACGAATGCCCGCGATCTTCGAAAGCGGGCCTGTGGATTCGAGCAGCAGTTGCTGCGCGGTTTTCTTGCGCTCGCTCCACGGCTTGGTCACCATGCCGCCAAAGCCGCCGGTCGGAGACGTGATCTGAAAAATACTCTGGTTCTCTGGGAAACCATGGTAGACGTCGTAAACCTGGTTCGTGAACAGCCTGGTCTGATCGATGGTTGAATTGGGCGACGCCTGGATCACCCCGAAAACCACGCCCTGGTCCTCGGCCGGCGCTAGTTCCCGCTGCGAGAACATGTAGAACGGAATCATCAGGACGGCAACGATCGCCCACAGAGTGAGCACCACCGGCCGGTAGCGCAGGGTGCCGGTCAGGGTGCGTTCATAAGCACGGCGTACGCGTTCGAAGCGGCGATTGATCCATCCCGCGAACCCTCGCTCGGTGTCTCCCGCGTGCAGCAATTTCGATCCCATCATGGGAGAAAGTGTCAGTGCCACCACTCCGGAGACGATCACGGCGCCCGCGAGCGTAAATGCGAACTCGCGGAATAGGGCGCCGGTAAGTCCGCCCTGAATGCCGATGGGCGCATACACTGCGGCCAACGTGATAGTCATCGAAATGATCGGGCCCACCAGTTCACGGGCGGCATCCAGGGCAGCCTGTTGCGGTGACTTACCCATTTGCAGATGGCGCTCGACGTTCTCCACCATGACGATCGCGTCATCCACCACCAGGCCGACCGAGAGCACGATGGCCAGCAAGGTCAGCAGGTTGATGGTGAAGCCGAACGCCAGCATCAAAAAGACGGCGCCAATGAGTGAAATCGGGATAGCCACGACCGGAATGAGTACCGACCGCATTGAACCGAGAAACAGGAATATGACAACGACTACGATGAGCAGCGTCTCGGTGAGAGTGCGCAGCACTTCGTTGATCGCGTCCTGGATGTAGGCCGTCGAGTCGTAGGGAATGCCAACCTTCATCCCCGTCGGCAACTGCGCCTGAATGCCGGGGATTGCCTCGCGAACTCGCTTGATCACTTCCAGCGAATTGGCCGTCGGAAGCACCCAGACGCCCATGAAGGTCGCGGTCTCGCCGTTGAAGCGGACTTCCGAGTCATAATTCTGGGCGCCGAGCACGACGTCCGCGATCTCGCCCAGTCGCACTACCACGCCATTGTCGTTCTTCACCACCAACTGGCGGAATTCATCTGCGGTGCGCAGGTCAGTGTTCGCGACCAGGTTGACCGACACCATCGAACCCTTGGTGCTCCCCAGCGCGGACAGATAGTTGTTCTTGGCTAATGCGTCGTGCACGGCGGAGGGAGAAATCCCCAGCGCCGCCATCTTGTCCGGCTTCAGCCAGACTCGCATCGCGAAAGTACGATCGCCGAGGATATCAGCCCGCTGCACTCCGCTGATGGCGCTCAGCTTGGGCTGTACGACTCGCGTCAGATAGTCGGTGATCTGGTTCTGATCGAGGTCGGCGGACGAGAAGCCAACGTACATGGCGGCAAATTGATTGTCCGCGGTTTGCAGGTCGATGACCGGCGCCTCAGCTTCAGGTGGCAGGTCGTTCCGGACCTGGGCCACCTTCGCCTGGATTTGGGTGAGCGCCGCGTTGGTATCGTAGTTGAGCTTCAGGTGCACCGTGATCGTGCTGAGCCCCTGCGCACTCGACGATTCCATGTAGTCGATACCATCCGCGCTGGCGATGACGCGCTCCAGCGGAGTGGTAATAAATCCGCGCACCAGGTCGGCATTCGCGCCCACATAAGTCGTCGAAACCGACACCACCGCGATGTCGCTTCGCGGGTACTGACGCACACTAAGCGAGCGAATGGACTGCAGCCCGGCGATCAGGATAACCAGGCTGACGACCATCGCGAGGACGGGGCGTTTAATGAACAGATCCGTAAACTTCATGTTTAGCTGTCCTCGGGCTTGGGAGCGGGATTATTCCCCGGCTGAACTTTGTTGTTGACCTGGACGGCGGCGCCATTGCGCAGCTTGAACACGCCCGACGTCACAACTTCGTCACCCGGGTTCAGGCCCGAAACAACTGCCACCTGGTCGCCACGCGATCCTTCGACCTTTACGAACTGTTGTCGCACTCCACGATAGGCCTGACCTTTCTGGTCCTTCAGGTCAGTGATCACGAAAACTGAGTCGCCGTACGGGGCGTAGCTGATGGCAGACGCCGGCAGCGTGATCACGGGCCGGCTTGCGCCCAGGACCACTTCCACCTGTACGAACATGCCGGGCTGCAACTTGCCCTCCGGATTGGCCAGGGTCGCCTGCACCTGAACATTCCGCGTAGCCTCGTCCACCACCGAGTCCAGGGCCGTTACCCGGCCGGTAAACGATTTGCCCCCGAGATCGTCGGAGGTCACGCGCAGGTTGCGGCCGACGCGCACTTGCCCCAATACCTGCTGCGGCAAACCAAAGTTGACATAAATAGGATTGAGGGCCTGCAGTTGAACCACTGGACTGCCCGCGGACAGGTATTGCCCGAGGTTCACCTTGCGGATCCCCAATGTGCCCGAGAACGGCGCCCGGATCGTCTTGCGCTCAATCGTGGCCCGGATTTCCCCCACGTTCGCTTCGGTCTGTCGCTGCTGCGCCGTGGCCTGGTCGTACTCCATCCGCGAAATCACGCCCTGTTTTACCAACTGCTCCATGCGGCCGAAATTGACCTTGGCAAGATCACGCTGTGCTTCAAGCGCGGCCAACTGGGCGCGCTCCTGGCGGGTATCAAGCTCGACCAGGACCTCTCCCGCCCGAACTGACTTGCCGGAATCGAAATTGATCCGCGCTACTGAACCGGGAAGGTCAGCGCTCACCATTACGCCGCGAACCGCCTCGATGGTGCCGATTACAGCCGTCGTCGAAGGCCATACTTCCCTTTTAACCACTACGCTGGTAACTGCTTCGGGAGGTGGCTGAAAGCTGGCAGCCTGCACCGCGGACTGAACCTGCTTGAATTTTATGAAGCCCAGGGCCGTGAGCAGCACTGCCGTCACGCCCAACATCAGGAACATTCTTTTCGCCATGACTTCCTCTTTAGTCCGAAACCGAATAATTACCTTCATCGCCGGCGACTGACCGCAAGTCCCAGCTAACGCCATCACTTACCCCGGGGGAGAGGCTCAAACCTCGCGTCCCGAGCCAATCCGATTCATCTTTGATTCAGCACGGGCTGGCCAGGATTCGAGCAAATTCAATCCAGGGTCATTCCTGACAAGACACCGCAGATTTGTGCAGTTTGAAGCCTCTCGCGCTCCTTAATTTTGCGAACAGATAAATTGCCCTCCTGGGGTAAGTCGAACGAAGAAACTCCAAATCGACACTCCAGATAAAGAAATATTTGGGGGGATAACATGTCGCGCGCGTGCACTTCCGGTAACTGGTGAATTTGATACGTCGTGCTAGACTCCAGGCAACCAGCTGGTACAGGCGATCGGGAGCGCGGGATGGACTTCTTCCTTTTGAGAGGCGTGGCCTGTTGCGGCAGGAAAAGATAGCCAGTCCGTCCGAAATAGCGACCGCCGACGTTGCGGAAATCCGCCCGGTTGATCCAACACGCCGGTCGCGGATGCTGTTGTTTCTGCCCTTCTTCTTACTTCTGGTCTTGTGGCTTGCTGTTCCCTGCCGAGCCCAGATTTCTCCCGGCGCTCTTTCGCGCCCCCACCAATCTCTCAACGGCACCACCAACTGCACCGCCTGCCATAAATTAGGGGGCGGCCAAGCCACGTTCAAATGTGTGGATTGCCACCACGAGATCGCGTCCCGCATCGCGGCGCGAAAGGGATTGCACGCTTCTTACAACCTGACCGCAGGCTCCAGTCAGGAATGCGTGAAGTGTCACTCGGAACACAATGGCGAGGATTTTCCTCTGATCAAGTGGGACACACGCACCTTCAATCACCAGCAAACGGGATATTTGCTTGAGGGTAAACACTCAGGGCTGGCCTGCAATCGTTGTCACACGGCTGAACACGTTTCACAGTCTGAGCGCACCGTCATCAAAGTCAAAGATTGGAATAAAACATTTCTCGGCGTCTCCACGACCTGCGTTACCTGCCACCAGGACCAGCACAATGGAAGACTGGGCGAGAATTGTCTTCAGTGCCATACCTACAACGATTGGAAAACCGTCAGCGTGGGGAAGTTTGACCATTCGGAGACGCGCTACCCGCTGACTGGGTTACACGCACAGGTTACTTGCCAGAAGTGTCATACGCCCGGACCGGACAGCAAACCTCGCTATACGGGGATCGCCTTCGGCAAGTGTTCCGATTGCCATTCCGATCCGCATCGCGGAAGCTTCGCGCAGGGTTGCCAGGCGTGCCACACCACCGGCGGATGGAAGAAGGTGTCAACCCAGGCGGTCAGTGAGCGCTTCGATCACTCAATCACCAAATACCCGTTGCTGGGCAAGCATGCCACGGTGGAATGTGCGCAATGCCACGCGAACGGAGATTTCAAGAAGCCTCTGGCCTTTCAAAAGTGCATGGATTGTCACCGGCCCGATCCGCACCAGGGTCAGTTCGCCAAGCGTGCGGGCGGCGGCGAGTGTGCTTCCTGCCACACCGTCGAGGGCTTCAAGCCCTCAACATTCACGGTAAAGGATCACGCCACCACGGCCTATCCCCTGGAAGGCGGACACGCGATGGTGCAGTGCTCGGGATGCCACATTCCCAAGGGCAACGACACACTTTTCAA
Organism: Terriglobia bacterium; assembly: GCA_963779255.1. Taxonomy (GTDB): domain Bacteria; phylum Acidobacteriota; class Terriglobia; order Terriglobales; family Acidobacteriaceae; genus JAIQFF01. The sequence goes on from CAVZXU010000004.1 coordinate 28,739, forward strand.
GATCAAGTTCCAGCGATGTACCGACTGCCACACCGACCGGCACGCGGGACAATTTGCCGACGCGCCGTACTTCAATGGTTGTGAGCGCTGCCATAATCTGCAGGGCTACAAGCCGTCAACTTTTACACTGGCGCGGCACAAAGAGACCAAGTTTGTTTTGACCGGTGGCCATGTGGCGGTCCCGTGCGGCGATTGCCACAAGGAGAGCGATTACTTCAAGCCGAAGGCAGTTGCCTACCACTGGAATGAGCTCTCTTGCACCAGTTGCCATCTGGATCCGCACAAAGGGCAATTTAAAGATCGAATGCAGCAGGTCCGCACGGATGGTACCGCCTCTGGCTGCGAAGCCTGCCATTCGACGAAATCATGGAAAGAACTGTCAGGTTTCGATCACTCCAAGACTTCCTTCCCCCTGGTTGGCGCGCATCGGGCTACCGCCTGCATGGATTGCCATAAGCCACCCAACCAGGAAACGCGTCTGATCAATGTGGACTTCAAGGCCGCGCCTTCGAAATGTGAGGAATGCCACCAGGACATCCACGGCGGACAATTTGCCCAGGGCGGAATCACGCCCTGCGCCCAGTGCCACAACAGCGGACGGTGGAGGCCATCGCTGTTTGACCACGACAAGCGGACTGCATTTCCACTGCAGGGGGCGCACCAGAACGTCCGCTGCGAAGGATGCCACAAGCTGACCCGAGCCGTAGAAGGCAAGACCGTGCTTTTCTACAAGCCCACCCCAAAGGAATGCGCCGACTGTCACGGATCAAACCTGCCGGCAAAAAAATAAAGGACCCGTAAAACCTGCCCTCCTTCGACAAATTTACATTTACTCAGAAGTACATGGACTACGCCGGCAGAATGGGGACACGCCCCAAATTGGCCATCCGAACAGGCACTTAGGTAACTTTTGTCACCGCACGTAGCCCTCTATCCTAGTGGACAACTAATTGCACACGCACTTACATCTTGACATAAGACAGTTGTACCAGCATTAATTCTGCGTTTTTTGGGGTTGGGGCGGTCGAATCCGATTCAGGCGGTATTACGTTGGCTTCGGCGATCCGGGGGTACCTGTTTGTCGCATTGGTGTTGCTGGTCTCCGTCCTGTCCGCCTGGGGGCAGGCGCAGTCTTACGCCAACACCCGCAGCCCGCACGGCCCGCTCAATGTTCCTTGCCAGAATTGCCACACCCTGAGCGGCTGGAAGCCGATCCGCAGCGTACCCGAGTTCGACCATAACCAGACCCGGTTTCCCTTGCGGGGCATGCATCAGGGGGTCAGCTGCACGCAGTGCCACATAAAGCCGGTAGTTCACCAACGTCGGCAACAAGTGCGCCGATTGCCACGCCGACATCCACAAGCGCCAGTTCGGGGCAAATTGTGAGCAATGTCACAGCGTGAAAGGCTGGCAGGTTTCCGTGCAACAGATCAACCAGCACCAGAACCGTTTTCCTCTCCTCGGGGCCCACGCGGCGCTGGACTGCACATCCTGCCACAAGGGAGCAGCCACCGGACAATTTATGGGCTTGCCCACCCAGTGCTACGCCTGCCACGCCAAGGAATTTCAAACCACCACGGGCCCAAATCACGTGACCTCCGGGTTCCCCACTACTTGCGAGCAGTGCCACGGCTTCAATAGCTGGTCGGGCGCCAAGTTTGACCATCTGAAGATCACCGGGTTCGCGCTGACCGGAGCGCACATTCCGCTGGACTGCACCGCGTGCCACGTCGGAGGCAAGTTCGCGGGCACCCCCGCCACTTGCGTAGGCTGCCATCTTCCCGATTTCCAGAAGACGACAAACCCGAATCACATGCAGGCAGGATTTCCGCAGACCTGCCAGAGCTGCCACACCACCGCCGCGTGGCAGCCGGCCACTTTCGATCACAACACCTTTACCAAGTTTCCCCTGACCGGGACCCACGCCACTGTGGCCTGCACCCAGTGCCATGTGAACGGACAGTTTGCCGGCACTCCGACCGACTGTGCTTCCTGCCACATGAAAGATTTTCAGGGAACTACCAACCCCAACCACGCGCAGGCCGGAATTCCCACTACCTGCGCCACGTGCCACAACACGACCTCGTGGGCCAATGCCACCTTCGATCACAGCAAGACCGGGTTCCCGTTGACCGGTGTGCACGTCACCACCCCGTGCACGCAATGTCACGTCAACGGAAACTTCAACCTGACTGTGACTATTTGCGTGTCTTGCCACCTCAAGGACTATCAGGGAACCACCAACCCCAATCACGTGCAGGCCGCCCTGCCGCAGACCTGCGAGAGTTGCCACACTACTGCGTCCTGGACAAACGCCACCTTCGATCACAGCAAGACCGGCTTCGCGCTGACCGGCGCGCACGTCCCGCTGCAATGTTCGCAGTGTCACACCAATGGAAATTACAGCCTGACCAACACCACCTGCGTCTCGTGCCACTTGAAGGACTATCAGGGAACGACCGATCCCAACCATGTGCAGGCCGGAATGCCGCAGACGTGCGAAACCTGCCACAGCACGGCGACCTGGGCGAATGCCACTTTCAACCACTCGACCACGGGCTTCCCGCTGACCGGCGCGCACGTCCCGCTGCAATGTTCGCAGTGCCACATCAACGGAAATTACAACCTGACCGACACCACGTGCGTTTCATGTCACTTGAAGGACTACCAGGGCACAACCGATCCCAACCACGTACAGGCTGCGCTTCCCCAGACTTGCCAGAGTTGCCATAGCACCACGTCGTGGGGAAACGCCACCTTCAACCACGCTACTACCGGATTCGCACTGACCGGGGCACACGTCCCGCTGCCCTGCGCCCAGTGCCACGTAAACGGCAACTACACCCTGAGCAGCGGAGCCTGCTCGACCTGCCACCTCAAGGACTACCAGGCCACGACCGATCCTAATCACGCCCAGGCCGGGTTTCCGCAAACCTGCGACTCATGCCACGCGACTGTGACTTGGGCGAATGCAACTTTCAATCACGCATCGACCGGTTTCGCGCTGACCGGGGCGCACGTGCCCCTGCAGTGTTCGCAATGCCACGTAAACGGCAACTACAGCCTGAACAGTACGGCCTGCGCCATCTGTCACCTGAATGATTTCAACGGTACGACCAACCCCAATCACGTGCAATCCGGATTTCCGCAGCAGTGCGACGTCTGCCATAACACGACCGCCTGGATCCCGTCCTCGTTCAACCACAACAACACCCCGTTCCCGCTGACTGGCAAGCACACCACCGTGGCCTGTGCCAGTTGTCACGTGAACAACAACTACACATCGGTTCCGACCGACTGTTTCTCCTGTCACAAGACGGATTACCAGACCACCACCAACCCGAATCACACGGCGGCGGGTTTCCCGACCACCTGCCAGACCTGCCACACCACAACCGCGTGGACGGGAGCGACCTTCAACCACACATGGTTCCCAACCAACCACGGCAATGCGGGAGGAGTTTGCTCCGCTTGCCATACCAACGCCTCTGACTACTCGGTCTTTTCCTGCACCGTTTGCCACGGCAAGACCCAGACTGACTCGAACCACCGCGGCGTAAACGGGTATGTCTACAGCAGCCCGAACTGTTACCAATGCCATCGCAACGGACGAGCTGGGTAGGTCGGAGATGGGACTCGAAGCAGACAGTACGGTGAAGCCAGAAAAATGTGGGCAAGAAGACAATGCGGATTGCTGCTCCTGCTGGCATCGTGGGCCGCGGCACAAGGCAAGGCTCCGGGCACAGTGTCGGTGCAGGGTCTGAGAGTTGTGCGCGACACAGCCAACAACCTGCGCGTGGAAATCACCCTGAGCGCAACCATCAGTGGCCGTCCGAACGTGACTCTGGCAACCAATCCCAACCGGCTGGTGCTTGACCTGCCCAACACCATGTCGGGGGCAAAGCAGCAACAGGTCTCGGTGAACTACAAAGGGGTTCGCCGGGTAAGGCTGGGCTTGAACAGCGCAGCCCCTCCCATCACCCGCGTGGTGGTGGACATGGACGAGGCACATCCGTACGCTCTGCAGGCTGAGGAAAGCCGGGTGACGCTCGTCATCGGCCCTTCGCCAAACGCGTTTGCGAGTTCGGGACAGGGCGCGCAAGCCGCCGGCGCATCGGGCGGGCTAGTCGGAATATTTCGGCGCCGCCCAACCCCGCCTCCGATGGAGACTGGCCATGACTCGGCCACGGGATTGCCCCCGCCGCCGCCCCACCTACCGCCCATCAACTTCCCGGACCAGCAAACGGGTGCTGCAGCGGCTTCAGCCAGTGCAAGCGTATCTTCGCGACCGACCGCCTCGCATCCCAATCGTGGCAGCCTTCAGGAGGGCACCGTCTTCCCCGGATTGGGATCGCCGGGAACAGGAAATGTGCCGACCCAGAAAGCTGCAGTTCCGACTGCGTCAAGTGGAAGCGCAACGGCTCCGGGTTCGTCGCAATCCAGCAGCTTGACGACACCCGGTACTGGACTCCCGGCAAGCCCTGCCGCCGGCCTCCCTTCAGCGGTGGTTACACCGGCTCCGCAGTCGAATACTGAAATGTCTAACGACAAATCCGTTGCGATGCCAGTGCCGCCACCGACGCCGGAAGCTTTATCGCACATCAGCCCATCGCGACCGAGTCCGGTCAGCACGTCAACCCCAACGGTTGAACCTCCAGTGCAACCGCAGACGCAGGCAGGCGCGGCGGGCAGGCTGGAGATTGCGGGCACAACCTCGAGTTCATCGCCGGACCAGGCTGGCCCGCAGAAGCCTCCCACAATCGCGGGGCCGGAGGCGGCAAGTCAAACTGCATCTGCTCCGGCAAACCAGACACCAGAACCAGCCGCTGCGGCCCCAGCGCCAGTGGTTGCAGAGGCCGCGCTCGCCCCCGTTACCGCGCCCGTCGCGCCAGACAGCTCCGCCGCTGTTGTGCCCGAAGCAACTCCGGAGAAACCGGCTGCAGACGCCGATCTCCCGCTGCTCGCGCTTCGTGCGGTAGATCCCAACCTGCGGACTGTATTCAAAGTGAAATACGTTGCCGAAGGCGTCGCCTACCTGGACGGCGGCCGAAGTTCGGGTCTGACTGAAGGCATGAAATTGGAAATCAAGGACAGTGATTTGCCGGCCCAGCAGGGAGCGACTGCCGATCCCGCTGATCCTCGCGTCGTCGCTGAACTGGAGGTGACTGCGACTGCGGAAACGTCCGCCGTAACCGACATCCATCTGCCCAAGCGCCCGGTAAAGCCGGGCGATCTGGCCTATCTGTCCTCCGGAGATGCCAGGCACTGGTGCAGCAGCGGACACTCAGTGCCACGCGCAAATACCCGGCGGTTGATCGACTTTCACCGAAGGCGACCCGCTGGACGAAGAGGCTCGCGCAGAAGTGCCGCGACCGCCGCAGCCTTCGGTCAATCGCGCTCGCGGCCGCATCGGTTTCGATTACATGGGCACAGTCAGCCATGGCACTTCGATTCGTGACCAGTTCGACATCGGAATGGTGCTGCGCGCCGACATCACCCGCATCAACGGCACCTACTGGAATATCAGCGGCTACTGGCGCGGCCGATTGAGCTCGCAGTCCTCCACCGGCCAGCAAACACTGCAGGACCTGATCAACCGCACTTATCACCTCAGCATGACCTACGACAATCCGAATTCCGCCTGGGTGGCCGGATTCGGCCGCCTGTATCTGCCCTGGGCCCCCAGCCTGGACACCATTGACGGCGGATATTTCGGAGCGCAAACTGGCCCACGGCAGCACAGCTGGAATCTTCGCCGGATCGACGCCCGATCCCACTTCCTGGAACTACAACCCGGACCGGCGCATCGGCGGCACATTCATCAATTTCAAGGCGGAAACTACGAAGCATTCCACTACACCAGCACGTCCGGACTCGGAGTCAGCACGCTTGAAGTGGCAGATCGACCGGCCATTTGTGTTTTTTGAAAACACGCTCTCCTACAAACGATACTTTGTCGATCTACGATTCGCTGCAGGCCGACAGCCCGCGGGAAATCCAGCAGTTCCCGGCGCCCGGTGCGGGGCTCAGCCGCAGTTTTCTCACGGTGCGCATGCAAGCCTCACCCGCGCCTGGAGATGGATTTCAACCACAATTATTTCCGTGATGTTCCGACATTCGATCCCCAGCTTGATCGGCACCGGATTGTTGGATAAGTATCTTTTCCAGGGCTTCAGCGCGGGCGCGCGGGTGGAAGTCGTAAAACAGGTTTTTGTTTACACCAACCTGGGGCAAAGCAACCGCTCTGGCGACGCCAAGAGCTTCCCTGAATCAGATGTATGGCATCACGTTCGGCCACTTGCCCTGGTGGGATCTGCGCGCGGACGCGCACTACTCGCGCTTCAACAGTTCTTTTGGCAGACGGCTCGTACCGCTCGTTTTCACTGTCGCGCAACTTGACTGACGACACTGCGGCTCGAGGTACTGGTCGGGGATCAGACATTTCAGTTCTCACGCTGACCACAGACGACCGCTCCCGTTTCGTCAACACGAACTTTGAATTTGCACTTCGGGCGCGCATTATTTCGTCCAGGGCGGCTTCACCATCAACCGCGGCCAGATGAGATTATGACCAGTGGATGTTCACTCTCGGCTACCGCTTCGATACAAAGGGAAAGACATCAGTAATGAGGATCCGCGCCAACTCGAGAAGTCGACCAGGCGTCTACGTGGTCGCTGTCCTGCTGCTGGCATGCCTTGCGTCGATGCCCGCTTTTGCAGCCAACCACGACCTGGATGACCTGCTGCATCGCACCAGCGAACAGGTCTCGAGACCTTCTTGGACCAATTCTCCGACGTGAAGTGCACGGAAAAAGTGACCCAGGAAAAGCTGGGAAAGGAAGGACAAGGTCGAACTCAAAGAGGAATCCACCTACGACTATCTGGTGATTCTTACCAACACCGGACGGAGAGTTGAGCCTGGACGAATCGCGCCTGGCAGTGCATGAAGCAAAAGCGGACAAGAAGAAACTTCGCTGCTGGTGACCAACGGCTTCGCCACGCTGTTTCTGGTCTTTCATCCTTACTATGCCCAGAGTTTCGATTCACCGCTCCTGGGGGACGATTGGTGGACGGCCATCGTCTCACGCAAGTCACCTTCCAGCATATTCGCGGGACCCGTTCGCCGGCGGCGCTGGCCCTGCGCGGACGGGAATATCCGCTGGAGCTTTCCGGCACCGCGTGGATTGATCCGCAGAACGGCGGTGATCGCCAAAGATCGCCGCCGAAATCGGAAATACCATGCAGGATGTCGGCCTGAAAACCCTGCATTCGGAAGTGGAATATGCCCCGTTCCATTTCGCGGGATGAAAGAAATCTACTGGTTTCCGTCGCAGGCTACGGTAGAAGTAGAAACGCCGCGCCAGCACTGGCGTAACACGCATCGCTTCACGGATTACAAGAGATTTTCAGTCAGCACCGAGGAACAGGTCGCAAACAAATGAGCGCAAACGCCGCCGTTGCCACCGCTACTATGCCAGCCCGCAGTGGAGAGACGGGCACATCGCATCCGCCTCGTCTTCGGCTATGTACTTGCCATCGCCATGATTGTCGGCATAACCGTTTACGGCTTCGACTACTACACGCTCGCGCTCGGCGGACCGGCCTTTCTCGCCCAAGCATCACGTCTTGCGTCCCAGCGGCGCTATCGGGATAAAGCTTGGCTTCATGGGGTTGGCAATGTTTCTGGCGATTTTTCTTTATCCCCTGCGCAAGAAATGGCCCTGGCTGTCGCCGGCAAGGCAGTTCCCGGCATTGGCTGGATATTCACGTATTGCTCGGACTGAGCGCGCCTTTCATCATCGCCCTGCACTCCGCATTCAAATTCCGTGGATTTGCCGGCATGGCTTTCTGGATCATGTTTGCGGTCTCGCTCAGCGGCGTGATCGGGCGGTATCTCTATGGCCAGATTCCGCGCCGCCTGAATGCGGCGGAAATGTCAGCCGAAAGAATTGCAGGAAGTCCAGACTGGACTGGCGGAACAATTGAAGCAGCAGAGGCTCTTGCCGGAGGAAGATGTGAGATCGTTGCTGCGCCTGCCCAGCCCGGAGCGGGTGCAGGAGATGTCGATCGTCTTTGCGCTCGGATACATGATGGCACTCGATGTCGGCCGTGCCTTCCGGGTGGCCAAGTTGCGCCGCCGTGCCTTGGCGCTCAGCGAACGGTTGTCCACGCTGGGTGGATTCCTGCCCACCCACCACACCGCCCTGGAGAGAACGATCTCCACTGCGCGAGCCGAGGCAGCCACCGCGAAACGGATCCTGTTTCTGTCGCGCTCGCAGCAGGTCTTTCACCTGTGGCATGTGGTGCATAAACCGTTCAGCTACTCTTTCGCTCTGCTGGCCATGATTCATATTGTGGTGGTAATGATGATGGGTTTCTTTTAAGGACAAACGAATAATGGATTCAATCTTCGCCTTCCTCATCGCCGCGGCGGTAACTGGCCTCTTCGTTCTCAGCTACTTAAAGAGCCTGAAGAAGAGGGACTCACGCGCTCGTGAGGCGGCCGCAAAGGGACAGTTGTATTCCGAAGGCCCCAAGGGCCAGCATCCGCACATTGACACGAACTATTGCATCGGCTGCGGAACTTGTACCTCCGTCTGCCCCGAGGGCGACGTACTCGCCATGCTAGCGGGCAAGGCGGTCATCGTGAATGGACACAAATGCATCGGCCACAGCCTGTGTGCTGAAGCCTGCCCGGTGGGGGCCATCACGATGGTGATGGCGACTCCGAGCATGGGCGCCGACATGCCTTACCTCACGCCCGAGTACGAGACCAGCATCCCGAACCTCTTCATTGTTGGCGAACTCGGCGGCCTGGCCCTGATCAAGAATGCCGTGAACCAGGGACGCGACTGCATCGACACCATCACCAAGCGGGTCAAAGGACGGCCCGCAGCCCCGTCGCCCCTGACGTTTACGATGTGTTGATCGTGGGCGCCGGGCCCGGCGGAATCAGCGCTTCTCTGCGCGCCATCGAAAAGCAGCTCAACTACCTGACCCTGGAACGCGATGAGATCGGGGGCACGGTCGCCAAGTTCCCACGCCAAAAGCTGGTGATGACCAGCCCGGTGGAATTTCCCATGTATGGAAAGTTCAAGAAGACCGAACTCTCCAAGGAAAACCTTCTTGCATTTTGGGACATGGTTCTGAACCGCTCCGACTTCAACGCGGTTACCGGGGAGAAAGTAGATGACATCAGGAAAGGCGCTGACGGCATCTTCACGGTCATAACCCCTAACAATCAATATCGTTCACGCGCCGTAATTCTGGCCCTGGGACGAAACGGGACCCCGAAAAAACTGGGCGTGAAAGGCGAGGAACTGCCTAAAGTCATGTACCGCCTGATCGAAGCGGACCACTACATCAACAAGAATATCCTGGTTGTGGGCGGAGGTGACAGCGCGGTCGAAGCAGCCTTGGGCCTGGCTCACCAGCACGGCAATCAGGTGACTCTCTCCTACCGCAAGGAAGGATTCAGCCGCATCAAGGAACGAAATGCAAAGCGCATCGAGGATTGCGTGCGCAGCGGCAAGGTCAATGTGCTGTTTAACTCGAATCCGGTGGAGTTCAAGCCGGAAACTGTCGTCTTGGATGTCAGCGGAACGCCGCAGGAAATAGCCAATGACTATGTCTGGATCTTCGCCGGTGGCACGCCCCCCACTGACTTCCTCAAGAAGATCGGCGTCGACTTCGGGATGCGCGACATGACCCTGGAGGCCAGCCAGGAAGCAAGACAGGCGGTTCTAGACGGGCAACGGCCAAGGCAAGCCCAAGCCGCCGTGCCATGAGAGGCAAAGGACATCTCGTTCAGAAAGTTTCGACTGGATCCCACCAATGAAAAAAGGGCTCTGAACGAGAATCTGGATAAATGCGCATACTACGCGGCTTTCTGAAGAACGAGGAATTCGGTCTTGGTGGCAGCTAAGCGCTGCGCCTTCAGCAGCAGGTAATTCATATCACGGTAGCCGCGTCCCCGACGGAGCAGAGCTTTGATGTTGCCGTTGACTGCCTCAATCACCCCAGCGGTACTTTCGTCCGGCAGTAGTTCAAAATGCCTTCCAGATGATCCAATAACATGCGGGCTAGTTTCTCCATCGGTTTCAGCCGCTGCCAGCGCAACTGGTCGATCCAGCTCTGCAACACGGCCCCTTCATAGGTGTAATTCCACAACTGCGAGAGGCTCTCCTTGAGGAGATAGGCTTTGAGAATGCGCCGGTTCAGTGCAAACAGCGCGTTCAGCTGGCGTCGTTTCCCACGGTCCAGGTTGAGCCAGCTGGTCAAAAGCAGCCAGCGCTTCCCCCGTACCAGATCCCGTGCTGCTCCTCCTTTGCGGAAGAACTCGGCCCGCCGCACTTCGTCCACCGCTTGGCTGGCATGCTGCAGAATGTGAAACTTGTCGTAGATGATCCGGCACTCCGGCACCCACTGCTCCAGGCTTTGCCGAAACGGTTCCCACATGTCCACACAGGCGGCTCGAATCGCACTTCGTTGAAACGCACTCAGATGCTGCTCGAAAAACTCGTCCCGCGTCTCTTTCTTACGCTCCCGTCCGAACCACAGCGGTTCTCTCGTCTCCAGGTTCGTCACCACCGTCAGAAACTTCTGTTTCTTCCCCAAGTAGATCTCATCGACTCCCATCTGCCGCAAGGCCGGTCGGCGTCGCCCCTGGGCCCAGCGCTCCAGATACCGCAGATCGATCGCCCGCACCGTGCTCGCCGCCAAGCCAAACTGCCGGGCCCTCGTCGTACCGATGCGCTCTCACAGGCTTGTCCCACCGCTTCCTCAAAGCGCTTGCTGAAGGGCGCCTTGCTCGGCAGCAGCGGTACTCTCTCGACCTTGATCCCGCAGTCCGGGCAGCGCACTCGATAGAGCTCGATCACTACCGTCGTGCGGTATTCTGACCACGGCAGATCCCGTACCTCCCGCTCGTAGACCTCGGCAATTTCGTTGACCCTCCGACCACAGCCGGAACACTCCAGTTTGCGGTTCCCGCGCTTGCGTCGCACCCATAGGCGCAGCGTTTTGGACTCTTCGTTGATCTCACTGCGATAGACTCGGTACCCCGGCCAGCTCAGAATCTTTGTCCATTCGCTCTCGCTCATCCTACCGAGCGTACTGAAAAATCCCCTCCTCGAGAACCCCCGTCAATCGATCAGTTCTTCAGATTCCTGCACAGAGCCGAAAAAAGTTGTCACTTTGGCGGACGAGTTTGGATTGGATCTCTGGACGATCGGAGGAGTTGAGCAGGTGACGCGGTGAATCAGAGTACTGGCACCGTAGCCTTCGATGGTCAGAAGCGACCCACTCTTGACGGAGTATGCGCAACTGGTGGGCAATCCAATCACTGTGCTTGGCCCTGGCTGCAAGGGCATTTGTTCCCAGCTCCGCAATGTGATTCATGTCACGTGCTGGCGTGACCACGGTCATGGCGAAGAAGTGAGTTTGTGGGAAACTACTGGGAAATTAAATTTGAGGTGTGGTCATGAGGAGGGACGGTAGCGCGCTAAGAGGCTCTTGCCTGCTGGCTGCACAGGCAGATGGATGCCAAGAGCGTAAACAAACGCGAATCGGCCACGGGCAGCAGATCAGGAGACGATCTTGCGAAGGTGGCGAAGACTTGAGAATTCCGTGTGCTCCAAATCGGATTTAGGAGGTAAGCTATGAAAGTTCATGAGGTACTGACTAGGAATCCAGCATGCTGCTACCCGTCCAGTTCGGCCCTGACCGCCGCCACCATTATGCAACAAAGAGGTATTGGAGTTTTGCCGGTCGTCCAGGATCCGTTCACTCCGAGGCTGGTCGGGGTGGTAACCGATCGCGACCTTTGTCTGCGTGTTGTGGCTGGTGGCAGAGATCCTGCGAATGTCTGGATCAGGGAGTGCATGAACGAGGACCCCATTTGCTGCGCTGTAGAGGATGATGTTCGGTACGCACTGGAGCTGATGGAAGAGCATCGGGTCCGCCGCCTTCCGGTGCTAAATGCGAAACGTGAGGTCGCAGGTATATTGTCACTCAGCGACCTGGTGGGCAAAGGGAGCATCAGTAGCTGCGAGATTGTCACAGCATTACAGACAATCCGTGAGCCCCTCCAAGGAATTACAGAGCCGACCGAAATGGTTACAGCGGCCTGACAGATTGGGGACCAAGAGCCGGATCTCAGTAACCATGCGACTGTTGTACGCTGGCTGACGGCAGAGTTCTGCCCGTTTCTCTGCGGTCGCATAGTCATACAAACGCGAAACCGAGCTCTCAATTCCTCCGAAGGCGGCTCGTGCTTCGTTACACTACCATTGCTCTAGCCGAGCGGGTGAAATGGCCTTCGCTCAATATCAACTGGCTGTGCATCTCACTCGGAAAGGCTTTCACCCCAAAGCAGATGTGCCTGTCGGCACCGAAATCTGGACGGTGGGCTGAGGAGTGGCAGCCCGCAGTCTTTGTCAATTTTCTTAAGGGCAGTAGTGCGGTGTTGAAGATCCTTGAAAGGTTTCTGGAGCGGGACTCCCCACCTGAGGAGAGGGACCCCGTTCTTGAAAGTCAAACAGGGAATTCCGGTTGAAAACTCGCCGGAGAGACTCGGAGCCAATTGTGAAAATCGCCAATGACGTAACCGAATTGATCGGAAACACACCGCTGGTTTATCTGAACAAAGTTACCGAGGGCTGTGCCGCCACCGTGGCGGCGAAACTCGAGGGCTTCAACCCCTGCGCCAGCGTCAAAGACCGCATCGGCGTAAGCATGATCGTGGAAGCCGAGCGCGCCGGCAAGATTCAGCCCGGGCGCACTGTCCTCATTGAGCCTACCAGCGGCAACACCGGCATTGGACTGGCTTTCGTTGCGGCGGTGAAGGGATACAAGCTCCTGCTCACCATGCCCGAAACCATGAGCCTTGAGCGCCGCGTCCTGCTCCGTGCCTTCGGTGCGGACATTGTGCTCACCCCCGGCCCAAAGGGAATGAAGGGCGCTATCGCCAAAGCTGAGGAAATCCTGGCCAAGACTCCGAACGGCTTCATGCTGCAGCAATTCGACAACCCGGCCAATCCTAAGATTCACCTGGAAACCACCGGCCCTGAAATCTGGAACGATACTGACGGCGCTGCTGATATCCTGGTCTGCGGGGTCGGCACCGGCGGTACCATCACTGGCGTCTGCCAGTACATCAAGCCCAAGAAGCCGTCATTTAAGGCAGTTGCAGTCGAGCCCGCCGATAGCCCGGTTCTCTCCGGCGGGGCGCCTTCTCCCCACAAGATCCAGGGCATCGGGGCGGGCTTTGTGCCTAGCATCCTGCGCACCGATTACATCGACGAGATCGTGACGGTCACAAACGATGATGCTATCGTGATGGCCCGACGCCTCGCCAAAGAAGAAGGTCTGCTCGTCGGCATCTCTTCGGGAGCGGCAGTGGTCGCGGCGCTGAAAGTTGCCCGCCGTCCGGAAAATACGGGTAAGCTGATCATCGTTGTTCTGCCGGACTTCGGCGAGCGCTACCTGACCAGCGTGTTGTTCGACGCGCTTCGCAACGAGTCGTTACAGATGCCGACCGCCGCAGTGTGATATGCCAAAGCTCATTTCCTGGATTAGCGAAGACGTCGCCACCGTCCTCGAGCGTGATCCCGCGGCAAAGTCGCGCCTCGAAGTGTTCTTGTGCTATTCCGGCCTGCATGCGCTTTGGTTCTATCGAATCAATCACTGGCTCTGGAACCACGGTTTTTTCCTGCTCGGCCGCTGGCTTTCGCAGTGCGCGCGTTTCCTCACGGGAATCGAAGTTCATCCGGGAGCCCGCATCGGCCGGCGCTTGTTCATTGACCACGGAATGGGAGTGGTAATCGGCGAGACCACCATCATCGGAGACGATGTCACGATGTATCAGGGAGTCACGCTCGGAGGCACCGGCAAAGAACACGGCAAACGCCATCCCACCATTGGCGACAACGTTGTTATCGGCGGTGGGGCTAAGATTCTCGGCAATGTGACAGTCGGCAAGAACTGCCGCATCGGGGCCGGCTCGGTTGTTTTGAGAAATGTCCCGGACGACTCCACCGTCGTGGGCGTTCCCGGCCACATTGTCTTCCGCAACGGCAAGCGCGTCGTGATCACCGATCCCAAGCAGATCAACGATCCACTCTCCGAGGCCCTGTCTGCCGTCGCGACGGAGGTCAACAAACTGCGCGAGCGAGTCCACAAGCTGGAAGGGGAAACCGCGGCGAACGGAGACTCCAGCGCCTCGCTGGAGCAAATCATCCACGAAATCGATTACCAGATTTAGGTAGGGGCCGGCAAAGGCTGAGTTCGGGCTGACTACTGTTGTGAGACGCAGTAAGAGCAACGAATAGGGCTCAGGTGCGCAAGCGGGGATGGAGGCGCGTGGCGAAGACCCGGAACAACGCCGAGGGCTTCAATCGGTCCCCCTTCCTTGTTTCCGCCAATCACTATAATCTCGTTCCAGCGCAAGGGGGGTTTCTATGAAATTTCTAGTGCTGTGGCACCTGGAGCCCGCGCGGTTGACTCCAGACGTGGTACGAGCTGTGCTGAGGCAGCCGAAGTACGCCGAGAAACTCGAGGCTGACGGCAAACTAGAATGCCGGTACCATTTGATCGGAAAGCACGGCGGTGCTTGGATCTACAAGGTGGGTTCCAATGAAGAACTAGATCGGCTGCTGGCCATGTCGCCTGTATACAACTTCGCAACTTACGAAGTGTTGGCGCTAGCCGAGATGACCGATCCAGCTACCGTGGTCGGCAAATCAGCGTAGGGCGGCCCGCGCACGCTCTGGCACTACACCACAGATTCGACTCTTGCAGCCAGCTGTGGCTGTCTGCGTCCCAACCATGCAAGCCACTGCTGTATGCCATCACCGGATGTGCAGGAGACTCTCACGATATCCATTCCGGGATGAATGCTGCGGGCATTTTCTTCCGCGGCGGCGATGTCGAAAGGAACATAGGGTAAGAGGTCAACTTTATTCAGCACCAGCAACTTTGCTTTGAAAAAGATGGAGGGATACTTGAGCGGCTTGTCTTCGCCTTCGGTGACGCTGAGTACGACGATCTTCGCAGCTTCTCCCAGATCGTAGCTGGCCGGGCAGACCAGATTTCCCACATTTTCAATCAGCAGAAGATCAATGTCTTCCAAACGCCAGCCTTCAAGACCACGCTCGATCATTCGCGCGTCCAGATGACAAGTGCCGCCTGTTGTAATCTGTTTCACCGGAAAGCCGAAGCGGGCCAGGCGCCGGGCGTCGTTGTCGGTTTGAATGTCGCCGGTGAGAATAGCCACGCGTTCATTCTGCGGGAGACTCTCCAGGGTCTTTTCCAGCAGGCTCGTCTTACCAGAGCCAGGAGAGCTGATCAGGTTGAAGCAGAGGATTCCATGCTCCCGGAACCGGGCACGCAGGCCAGCCGCAATGCGTTCATTCTCGCTCAGGACTTTCTTTTCCAGCGATACCCGTTCCATTTTGCTCCACCTCCAAATAGGCCAGTTCCAATTCATCGCCGCCAAGGCACGCGCTGCGTAAACTGCGGCAGCGGGGGCATTCGAAGTCGAAGTCTTTGACGCGGAATTCGGTGCCGCAATCCAGACAGCGATGGCGCCGCGGACAAATCTCGATTTCCAACTGCAGCAACTCAAGGTCGGTTTCTTGGGTCAGTGCATCGAAGCAAAATTCCAGCGCCGAGGGATCCACGGCAGCCAGCTCGCCGATTCGCACTCCCACTCTGCACGGATAAGATCCCGGATGGCGCGCCGCTTCCACCCGAACAGCCTCCAAGACTGAATTTGCGATACCCATCTCGTGCATAGAGTTCCTCAGCAGATGCGCGGCAACTGATCACCTGTCTTGTTGAGTGTCACGCGGAAGGCAGTTCACCCTCCAAGGCGCCCATCTCCTCCAGCAGTTCGTAGGTCCGTTCGGCCTCTTCTGCGTCCACTTTGCTGATGGCAAAACCAACGTGCACCATCACGTAGTCGTCAACCCCTGCCTCCGGGAGATAATCCAGACTGGCCTCCCGCACAATGCGGCCGAACTGCACCCGGCCAACTCGCAAGCCGTTGCATAGCTCTTCCGCGACGATTTTCCCGGGGATGGCCAGACACATAATGCGCTCTCCTTCGCCGTGAGCCTTTACCCAGACGTGATGGCTTCAACTCTTATCAACTCAGCGACCGTTGCTTCAATCAAAGATCCCATTACGGCTCCGACCGCAGGGGACAACTCCGTTCCCCACTCGGTTGTAGCCGGTTGCACGCCCAGCAGTACGACTGTGGGCTGCCGCCGCGCGAGCACTCGCAGCGCCACTAGCAAATCCGCAACACCGAGTTGGTGCACGCTTCCCTTGCCTGGCAAGGTTTGCAACTCCTGGCTCGACATGCGAACTAGCGTCCCTGGTGGCTGCCCGATGTCTACTGCGTCCAGCACGAGCAGGTAGGAACAGTCCCAGATGTAGGGAAGCAATTCCAGACCCAGCGTACCGCCCTCAATCAACGCGACATCCTCAGGCACTCTGGCATCGCTTCTCATTCTCTCTATGGCCTGCGGGCCCACACCGTCGTCCGAGTGCAGGATGTTGCCCAAGCCGAGCACAACGTATTTCGGGGGGAGGGGCATTCAGTCCGCCTCGCGCCGCGCTGGATCTTCTGCCAGTTCATCCCTGGGAACAAATTTGTATCCTGTGAAGATGCTCTCGATCAGTCCATTCCGCTCTTCCCAGGACACCAGCACCGCGCTGTAAACATGGTGAATCACAAATGCGAAGAAGGCGAACATGATGCAGAAATGGGTCAGGCGGATGTGCTGGATGTCGATAACCCGAGGCAGCCAACTGAACAGGGGAGCCAGCAGCCACCCTCCGCGCACCTGGGTATACAGGGTCAGTCCGGTGATGATCTCGATGAACATCAGGGTGAACATTACCAGGTAGGTCACGGCGGCCAAGGCATTGTGTCCGACCTGATGCACCAGGTCTTTTCGCAGGAAGCTGTAATAGGCCACCATCCTGCCCATGCCCCGCCACTGGCGGCGGTGGATGGGTAGAAATGCCCGCCAGTTCGACCACTCGTTCCCCTTGAAGAACCAATAGATCCGCAGCAGAAACGCACTGATGAATACAAAGCCTGTGACCACGTGAATGAAGCGTATCGTCGCCATCAGGAACGAGGTGCTGCTCCTGGCGACAATAAATGGATTGTAAATGTAGTACCCAGTGAAGGAGAGCACGACCACAGGCAGAAATATGAGCCAGTGTGAGACCCGCACCGGCTGTTCCCACACATAAACCCGCACGGGAGGAAATGCGGGTTCCGGCCGATGGGCCTCACCCCACCCATACTTCGTTAACTCAGTCATTGTCGGCCTCCTTTCAACTCGCCTTGAGTACGGAATAGCGTCGCCCCTGGACATCGACGACGTGTACAGCGCAAGCTAGGCAAGGGTCGAACGAGTGAACCGTACGCAGGATCTCCACCGGACGCTCCGGATCAGCGATCGGGGTCTTCAGCAGCGAGGCCTCGTACGCGCCTCGCTGGCCTTTGGCGTCGCGTGGTCCCGCGTTCCAGGTTGTGGGTACGACCGCCTGGTAGTTTTTGATCTTCTTGTCCTCGATCTGAACCCAATGGGCTAGCGAGCCCCGAGGCGCCTCGTGGAAGCCGAAGCCCTGCGCTTCCTTTGGCCATGAGTCGGGATCCCATTTCTCTCCGTTGTGCACGCGCAAGTCTCCGTGCCCGAGCTTGTCGCCGAGTTCCGCGACCCACTTGCTGACCTGGCGCGCCATGAGTTGGGCTTCGATGGCGCGAGCAGCGATGCGTCCCAGAGTTGAAAACAGGGCGCTAGGCTGCGCATTCAGCTTGCCCAAGGCGCCATTCACTAAGTCTTTGACCTCCTGATGTCCGGAGGCATAGGCCACCAGCATGCGGGACAGAGGTCCGACTTCCATCGGATGGTCCTGGTAGCGCGGTGCTTTGAGCCAGGAGTACTTCTGGTCGGTCTGCAAATGCTCATACGGTGGTTTCGGTCCGGTGTACTTGGGGTTGGTTTCGCCCTGGTAGGGATGCTTCGGGTTCTGATCTCCGTCGGAATACTGATACCAGGAATGAGTCACGTACTCCGCCACATTGGCCGGATCAACCGGATACACCTTGGAAAGATCACGGTTGAAGATGGCGCCACGGGGCAGGTAGAAGCGGGAGGAATCCTTGACGCTGCCCTGGGGATAGTCGCCATAGGAGAGGAAATTCCCCAGTCCCTCGCCACGTCCGAACCAGTCGCGATAAAAGCCGGCGACGGCCAGCACATCCGGAATATAGACCTGATCAACGAAGGCTTGCGCTTTACTGGCCAGCTCCGCGAGGAAAGTGATTCGCTCGGGATTGATCGTGGCCTGCGGCTCGTTTGGATCCATGGCGGTGGACATGCCGCCGACCAGATAGGTCTGCAGGTGCGGGTTCTTCCCGCCCAGCACCGCATGGATGCGGATATAGTCCCTCTGAAATTCCAGGGCCTCGACGTAGTGGGCGACGGCCAGCAGATTCGCCTCGGGCGGCAGGTGATAGGCAGGATGGCCCCAATATCCGCTGCTGAACAGGCTCAACTGCTTGCTTTCGACCAGCGCCTTTACCCGGTCCTGGATTGCCTTGAAGTAGGTGCGGCTGGACTTCGGCCAGGGCGAGATGGACTCGGCCAGTTGCGAAGTCTTGGCAGGATCGGCTTTCAGCGCCAGCGTCACATCCACCCAATCGAGCGCGTGCAGGTGGTAGAAATGGATCACGTGGTCCTGCACGTATTGGCTGGCGCCGATGATGTTGCGGATCAAGTTGGCATTCTCTGGGACCTCGATGCCGAGCGCGTCTTCGACGGCGCGCACCGAAGTTAAGGCATGGACGGTCGTGCACACGCCGCAGATGCGTTGCGTCCAGATCCAGGCTTCGCGCGGATCGCGGCCGCGCAGGATCAGTTCAATCCCACGAAACATGGTTCCTGAGCTCCAGGCATCGGATACCGCGCCACCATTGACTTCAGCCTCGATGCGCAGGTGGCCCTCAATGCGGGTCACCGGGTCAACCACGATGCGTGCCATACGTTCCTCCTATGCTTTCTCGGCGGCTGGTTGCTCGCCGGCGGTGGAACTGCTTCAGGCACGGTCCTCATGCGGTCGCGAATGGCGCTGGCGATCCCATGGACAACGGTGGCGCCGGCCACAGCGGCGGTGACACCCAGTCCGATCTGGCCTGCGGTCACGTCTGCGCCGAAGCCAGGAACCTGCGGCAGCCGCTCGTAGAAGGGAGAACGAACGTCCCAGAAACGGTGAGAGGCGCACGCCAGGCAGCCGTGGCCGGCCTTCACCGGCCAACTCGTGCCATCGTTCCAACGTACCGAGGGGCAGTTGAAAGTTGCCTGCGGGCCCTTGCAGCCCATCTTGTACAGGCACCAGCCCTTGCGATGGCCTTCGTCACCCCACTCCTGAACGTAACGGCCGGCGTCGTAGTGGGCGCGTCGCTCGCATTGGTCGTGGATAATGCGCCCGTACGCGAACAGAGGCCGGTTGTACTGATCCACTGCGGGCAACTCGCCAAAAGTCAGGTAATGCACCAGCACGGCGGCAGTGTTCACCGGATTCTGCGGGCAGCCACCCAGATTGATCACGGTGGCCTCCGGCACCGCCTCCGAGATACCCACGGCGCCGGTGGGATTGGGATGGGCCCGCACCAGCCCTCCATCCCACGCGCATGCTCCGGCGGCAATGGTAGCGGCGGCATTGGGGCAGACGTGGCGCGCGATATCGAGTGCGGTGCGGCCACCTACGGTGCAATACACGCCGTCGTCAGCCAGGGGAATTGCACCTTCGACTACCGCAATGAACTTGCCCTTTTCCTCGCGCACGACACGCTCCAGCGCAGCCTCTGCCTGGTGGCCGGCGCCCGCCATAACCAGTTCGTGGTATTCCCAGGAAAGCAGATCTAATACGACTTCCAGCACGGTGGGGTGGCTGGAGCGGAGGATGGATTCGGAGTTCCCGGCACAGTCCTGAAATTGCAGCCAGACCAGCACGGGTTTCCTGGCTTTCCCCAGCGCGGCGGCCACCTGGGCGACATAGCGCGGGGGAAGCGCCAGAGTGGCGGTCATCGAGGCTGCAGAATTTCAGAAAGCGGCGGCGATCAACGCCTTTCTGTTGCAGGGCCCCGGACAACGCATGATTCGGCGGGAGCATAGGCTCACCTCTTTTTCGTGTGTTGCCAGGGGAGCCAAACGAGGCGATTACCGGAAAAGGAGCCTGGAATTCTTCCCCGGTGCCAACTATTGCCGTTGAATATCACAGATCTCCCAGCTATTGGTATGACTCAGGTCACAGATTAATGTG
>CAVZXU010000005.1:0-11721 GCA_963779255.1 Terriglobia bacterium
ATTTTCCGTCTTGCCTTTCGTGCCTGCTCACGCCCAGCTAACCGATGCGAGCGATCTCTTTCCCGTCAGGCGGCCACTGAGGAAGTAAGATCCACGGTACCAGAGAATCCTGCTCTCTCGGCCGCGCGCGCCACCAGGCGACCGCATACAGCCCGGCCAGCGTGAGCGTCACGATCGCAATCTGGTCAAGCGCGGAGGCTCCCGCTCCGTCACCGACCAGCGACAGCGCCGCAAAACAGAAGAGCAACTGAACGCAGAAGACTTCCAGAGAGGACTTGCCCAGCAGCACCAACGGGCGCCACGACAAACGGTGTGCAATATACGGCCGCACAGCAGTAAAGAGTACACCCAGAGCCGCGAAGTTCAGCAATCGCAAACCACCGAGTTGCCACTTGTTGAAGAGGACCCAGGCGTTTCCCTGGTCCACGGGGTGAGGGATGTAATACGGCGGCCACTGGTAGCGCAGAATTAAGAACGCCACCGCCACCAGTGAGGCGAGAACAATCATCCATCGTGACTCAAACCAGGCCAGCAGGCGGGTCGCGCCTCCCGTGCCTACCCACAGCCCGAACGTCCACAGGAACTGCCATGCGAGTAGGTTGAAAGCACCCAGCTGCTCCAACGGAATCGGGAAGTCGGCGTGCTGTACCAGCAACCCGTGCACCCATGCCCGTGCGCCGAATTGGGTTGCCAACCAGAGGAGCCCCGATGGCGCGAGAACGAACTTCCAGCCCCGGCTCTGCCCAACCCTCAGAAGCAGCGGGGTGAGCAGCAGAAACACGATGTACATGGGCAAAATATCCAGCAGGGGCGGACAGTACAGGAGCAGCAGGGAGCTGGCAGCGGCCAGAGCGTGATGCGCGAGATAGAAATCCAGAAGTCCCAGCAGCGCCGGCTTCTGGGTATGTAATGCTATGGCGCCAACAAATGTGAATGCCACTGCCAGTAAAGCAAGGTGGTAGCCGTACAGCTTCGCACTGCGCAGCCAAAGGCGTTCACGCACCACCCGCCCGGAGCTTCGCAGCAATAGAGCGCCATAAACCCGGCCAGTAAGCACCGCCGACAGCAGGACGAAGCCCTCCGCCCAGGAAACAAAGCCAAGCAACTGATTGGAATAGTGGCTCGCCTGGGTTGGCAAATGGGTGAGGGTCATCCCAACCAGCATCAACCCGCGTAGGGCATCCAGTTCCGGTAGGCGGGATGAATGCAGTCGAGGTTGAATCGTCGGGGCTGCGGTTGTCCATCTCGATCGGGTTGCGACCGGGGATTTTTTTCTGGTTATGACCACTTCAAATGTTGGATGCTGAATTTTATTCGCCGGGTTAGCGGACGACCAGAAAATACAGAAACATCCTGATGGGCGTCGTACCTCAACCTTGTTCTTGTAGGGAACAGACCTGAACCAACCATTCGGCGGTGCGAGCCTTCAGGACTAGAGCAAACACGTAGGGGCGGGTGCCCCCACCCGCCCGGCGGAGCGCAGCTCCGCAGCTTTGCGCAACCTCAAATCAGGCGAGCGTTGCTCGCCCGCCCGGACGAGGCGTCCGGGCCTACGTGGTTCGAGGTGCTACAAAGCCGGTGTCTAGACGGTTTTGAGACCAACAAGAGGCTTTCGTTTGAACCAGCATACGATAACACAGTGTGTTCTGTTCCCGGGAATCTGTTCGCGTCCTGTAGTCGCGAAATTTGATCAACGACAAGGTAGTTCCGACGGCGGAGCGATTCTGTTGCGCGCTGCGGATAAGCGTTTGGGAACTTATGGCCTCTCTGGCCGCAAGCTCTGGAAGACGAGCGGCAACCGAAAAAGATCAAACATGAGTTGAGGGAGCTTCTCACGCAGCGGGTCATGGCGATCGCGTGCGGGTATCCGGATACCAACGATGCGGCCCGGCTGGGTTCCGATCCCGTGCACAAGCTGTTGGTGGGTCGCGATCCGATCCAGGGTGAAGACTTGGCCTCGCAACCGACCTTGTCGCGCTTTGAAAATAGCCGGGATCGCAAACAACTATTTCGGGTGAGCGAAGCGCTGGCCGACTGCGTGATCGAACAGGCATCGCCGCCGCCTGCAAGGCCGAGCCCGGCGCATCACCATCGATCTGGACCCGACCGACGATCCCACCCACGGCGCCCAGCAGCTGACCTTCTTCAATCATCACTATGACAGCTACTGCTATCTGCCGGTGGTGGGCTTTCTGAGCTTTGACGAGGAGCCGGAACAGTATCTGGTCACGGCGGTGTTGCGGCCGGGGAACGCACACGGCTCGGTGGGAGCGATTGGCATTCTGCGCCGACTGATTGCGACGAGTGAAAAAAGCTTTTCCCGGAGGCGAGAATCCGGGTGCGACTGGACGGTGGCTTCGCGACCCCAGAGGTTCTGGATTTTCTGGACGGCGAACCGAAAGTGGAATACATCGTCAACCTGGCGGCCAATGCGGTCTTGAAGCGCAAGGTCGAGTCGGCAATGAAGCGGGCCCGGCGGGCGTCGAAGGTCTCGGGGCAGACCGAGCATGTCTACGGGGAGTGTCGCTATGCCACGCGCAAGACTTGGCCGTGGAAGCGCCGGGTCATTTATAAAGCCGAGGTGGTGCGCGCCCAAGGCAAGGAACCCAAGGACAACCCGCGCTTTGTGGTCACCAACCTGAAACAGAGTCCGCAGTGGATTTACGAGAAAGTTTACTGCCCGCGGGGCGACATAGAAAACCGGATCAAAGAACTGCACGACGGCATGCAGATCGGGCGGACCAGTTGCTCAAACTTCTGGGCGAACACGTTCCGAGTGATCTTGACGGCAGCGGCCTACGTGCTGATGCAGGAGATGCGCCTCCATCTGGCGACCACTCGCTGGGCCCGGGCGCAAGTCTCGACCTTGCGCGAACGTTTCCTCAAACTGGGCGTCTCAGGTCGTCGTCTCGGTGCGGCGCATCGTGCTGCACCTGCCGCGATCGTTTCCGGAGCTAGGGTTTTGCGGTGGCGATGGCGTCCAGGCCGGCTTGACCGTGCAATCGCGTCGCGGCTACTCGCCCGAAGCTTTCGAAGAAGAAGTAAACTTCCAAGCCCACAGAACAAGGCTGAGGTGGTTCGGTCCCAATTTCTATTTTGCCTTTGAACTTGAAAGCCCTATTTCAGCTTCACAAAGAGCAGGACGAAAATTGCCCATACACCAACCGTTACCGGAAACTGTGCCGCCTGCGCATCTCGCAAAAACGACTCTCCTCTGGGCAGTGCAAAACTAAGCAAGAGCATCGCCAGCGCCGTGAGTATTCCGAGAACCAATTTGCTTTTCCAGGTCATTTTCTTCTCCTCTTCTAGCTTCCGACGTGCCGCGTGCCGTAATATCGGCAGCCATGTTAGGCCGCAGGGGAAGAGAGGTCAACCGGTTTGAAAAGGGTTTGAAAGGGGCATACTCAATACTGCGCAGAGCGGCAAGCGAGAGCTTTCAGTGCCTGTCTACTATAAGCGGCGGATGATGTCAGCCAGACTCCAGACCAGCAGGCCTCGGCCCTGGTGAAGGAATATCCCGAACTGCGCGATCAAAGAATAGGCGACTGCAAACTGGGCCAGGGCGAATCCGGCGATAGTGAACTGGCTGATACTGAACACCCCCACCCCAAATTGCGAGATGGTTAGCCCACCGCAGGCAAACTGCCCGATGGCGATTATTCCTTTCGCTGGTACGGGCACCCGATTGGGACGAAATTTAAAACACACGTGCAGAATGGGCAGCCCGAAAAGCGTCGCCTGCGATTTATACTCAAATCCCCATCCGTCCCAACGCTCTCTCGCCGGGTACAGCACACCGCAGCTGGGACAAACGGGTGCCTGCTCCGAGACAGCGTGGCCACACTCCCTGCAGGGTTTTATTCAGTCCTCGGTTCTGTAGCTGGCCCGCTTTTATAAGGCAAGGTCGGGAAGCCGAACTTTACTTCGCCAATTCTGCCAAATGGATCCGAATGGCAAAGCGCTCTGGATCGCAGCCGCCCATCATGATATGCCACCTTTAGCCTGTCGAGGCGACGCGACATGCCTCTCCCTGAGCCAGCGTCCGACCACGACGAATTCGCCAGCCCCGAAGAGCGTGCCAAAAATTACTTTGTTGTGCTGGGCTAGCCAACCCGGCAGGTAGATATCGAAGTTGTAAGCGTGGTCGGTGGTGAACCTGGCAGCCGCGTCTGACAAGGGACATTTGCCGCCGTTGACGGCCAGTACGCCGCACTCCAGCAGAACGAGTCCGGAAAGGATCGCAGCCCAGCGGAATCGACGCAGCATCCCTAGGACGGGTAACGTCACAATGCAGCCTGCCAGAAACGCCCAAATCAGCGTGTGCAACAGCTTGATCGCCGTCAACATTTCGATTTCATTCCTGGCTCACCCCGGCAATGTTCCCGATCGGCGCCAGAGCAACGTCAGCGCGTGGAACCTGTCGCTGCCAGTTGAAGCAGCCTTCGACCGACCAGGAAGAACCATATCGGGTACAACGGGCCCGCGATTGCCATGAGGGCAACCCCAGAACGCGGAAGGAAAAGTCCGAACACAATGTGGGCCAGATCGAGCCCATGCATCACGATACCCAGGTATGCAGTTGTCCTGCTGAAGACGCTGCTGCGAAGCATCACGACGGATATCAGCACAGCTCCACACTGCACCAGAACTCCCCCCATGATGGCGCCAGTGCCGTGCCAGATGTCCGTGGCCAGTAGCGCCTCTCCGGCGGCCAGGAGTTGAGCCCTGGCAGCCTCTGTCGTCGCGGCCGCATACTTTCGACTGAGCGAGATCATCGATAGGGCTGTGGGCGTCGCCAGCAGGAGTGTAATCCCAAGCATGGCAAGAACTGTGGAGAGAATCGCATTCGCGCGATCGGTTCGCCTCAGAGCAGCAAACAGGCCAAGGAACAGAAGGTAGTACAGGGGCATCACGACCACGGTAGGCAGATCGAGACGCAACAGTCCGACAATCCTGTTGTTCTGCAGCAGTGTGAACGCCTCGGCGGCTGTCGCGGGCTGGCCGCCAAGGAGCATGAGCTGAACTATCGTCGCGAGCGAGTAAACGATCAGAATCAGCGCTGCGATTCCGCCGGTCCAACACAGACCGCTCAAGCCGGAGACGGGAGGCTCGCCATAAGCCGAGATTGCCTGCTCATTTCCAGGCTTCAATGTTCCTCCGCGCCTGTCTCGGAACGCGATCGACTGAGACCCAGCCCTATTCCGTCCTCCAGAAACCTGGCATTCGCTCAGACGGCTCGATCGAAAACAGGCAGTGCCGCTCCTACGAGAAGAATCAGAGCACCGCAGAGCAAATAAACTAACTGGATAGGATGGCGGTAGCCGATCAGCACAATCTGGCCTGTGATCCAACCGATAAGAATCAATCCGCCAACAACGGCGGAAATAGCCGCGGACCAGCGCTCGTGCAGGGCTAACCATCCCCCGACGATGTTGCTGCCGCCCACGACCAGGCACAGCACCAAGCCTGGAATCAAATAGGTGTGAAAAGGGGTGCCATCGAAAAAATCGAGGGGCATTCCCAGTAACGCCCCACTCGGAATTGCCGCAAGGGCCCCGCCGCCAATCACTGCGCCGATGCCGACCAACAACTCAAGGACACCCAGGCTGCGTGTAATGAGCTTGCGACGCATCATCAAATCCTCCCCCGTCTAAGAACAAAGACCAATCTCACAGAGCCCGAATGGTACGAGCTGGGAAAGAGATGAGCCGACTCGATTCGACGTTCGTCACCATCCAGGCGCGATCGCTACGGCAATCGCACACATTGAATCTAAAGGATTCCTCCGGTGACTTCAGTGACTGCAATCACTGCTACGGGTGCCTTCAGTCACTGCTCTTGCATTCACGTCCGCCGAATATTGCGTCGATGCTGCTTGACCCGCCACGTACTCCCTGCTATATGGACCGCTAGGCGATGGCCGACGAAACTCTCGATGGCCTCATAACACCAAAGGGCCGGGGCAGGCCAGATCACGCCACGCAACGGTCCTTTCGGATTTATCAGGGTGCCGCCAAGGCAAGTTGCAAAAGACCAGCGGCATGGCAAGCAAATCGCTAGTCAAGAGAATGCAGAGGTTGGTGACCTTTGGGCAGAGGGGCAGTCTGACTGACCCTTGTCCGCAACCTGGCCCATTCCTGCACAGATCCGGAACGATTTTCCACAACTCCGCGCTCCGCAGTCTTCATAGCCAGGTCCATAACCTGTTATGTTAGCAGCGTTCTCTTTTGCCGGCGGCGTGGGGATCAGACCCCGCGGCCGAGCGCGACAGGAAAAACAGTGGTGACTCTTGCCAAATCCGCGCCTCCCAATGAGGACAAACGCTGGCGTTTGGTGGATGCCACCATGCGCCGCCAGGGTCAACAGTCCCGCGGACTGATCGAGGTTCTGCACACGGTGCAGGAAGCGTTTGGGTACCTTGACGAGCACGCGCTGCGCTACGTGGCCACCTCGCTGCGGGTTCCGCTCAGCCGCGCCTACGGCGTCGCCACCTTCTATCATTTCTTTACCCTTAAGCCCGCGGGGGAGCATACCTGCGTGATCTGCATGGGGACGGCCTGCTACATCAAGGGCGCAGCTCAACTGCTCGAGGCCGTTCGCCAGGACTTGGCCGTGTCTCCGGGCGAGACGACAGCCGATGGAAAAGTTTCCTTGTTGACCGCGCGCTGTCTGGGTTCCTGTGGACTCGCTCCCGCCATGGTGTATGACCAGGAGGTTGCCGGCAAAGTGAATCCTCAAGCCCTGCACGAACACCTCGCGCAGTGGACTCGCCATGACTCCTGATGAACTGAAACAAATCGCAGAAACGGAACAGCAGTCTCTGGGACGATTCCGCCATCGGGTGAACGTTTGCGTTGCCGCCGGATGCCTTTCCTGCCAGAGCCAGGCCGTCAAGGACGCGCTTGAGAAGGAAGTCGCGCGGCGCGGCTGGGGAGATCAATGCCAGGTGAAGGGCGCCGGCTGCATGGGGTTGTGCGCCGAAGGCCCACTGGTTTCTGACTGAAAGCGAGCGTATGTACAAGAGCGTTGCCGCCGCGGATGCCGCTGAAATCCTCGATAGCCTGGAAGGCCCGCCGGTGCCGCGTCTGCATTGTCCGACAGACGTTCCATTCTTCCAGCGCCAGAAGAAGATCGTGCTGGAAAATTCCGGGCGTGATCGATCCCGAGCGTATCGAGGAATACATCGCCGCAGAGGGATACCAGGCCCTAATCCGGGCCTTGACCGAAATGACTCCGCGGGAAGTCGATCGAAGAAGTGATGAAGAGCGGACTGCGCGGGCGTGGCGGCGCCGGATATCCCACCGGCTTGAAGTGGAGCACGGTCGCAAAATCGGTGGGCACGCAGAAGTATGTGATCTGCAATGCCGACGAAGGCGATCCCGGCGCGTTTATGGATCGCAGCGTGCTGGAGAGCGATCCCCATCGCGTGCTCGAAGGCATGCTGATTGCGGCCTACGCCGTGGGCGCCTCCGAGGGCTACATCTATGTCCGTGCCGAGTATCCGCTGGCCATCAAGCGGCTTGCAAGATCGCGATCCGCCAGGCGGAGCGAGCCGGGCTGCTGGGAGCCGACATTTGCGGAACCCGTTTCAATTTCCGGGTCGACTTGCGGCTGGGGGCAGGGGCATTCGTGTGCGGCGAGGAAACGGCGCTGATCGCATCGATCGAAGGAAAGCGCGGCACGCCGCGTCCGCGGCCTCCTTATCCCGCGATGGAAGGACTTCTGGGAGAGCCGACGCTGATCAACAATGTCGAGACCTTCGCCAACATCGCTCCCATCATCCGCAAGGGCGGCGATTGGTATGCCGACATCGGCACGGAAAAGAGCAAAGGAACAAAAGTGTTTGCCCTGGCCGGCCGGGTGCAAAACACCGGGCTCGTCGAAGTGCCCATGGGGATCACCCTGCGCGAAATGGTTTTCGAAATCGGCGGCGGGATTCCCGAAGGCAGGAAATTCAAAGCGGTGCAGACCGGCGGCCCTTCCGGCGGCTGCCTGCCGCCGGAATGTCCTGGACATGCCGGTGGACTACGAGTCCCTGGCGCGCGCTGGGTTCCATCATGGGATCGGGCGGCATGATCGTGATGGATGAAAGTTCCTGCATGGTCGACGTGGCCAAGTACTTCATGGATTTCTGCATGACCGAATCCTGCGGCAAGTGCGTTCCGTGCCGCGTCGGCACCTACCAGATGCACCGCATTCTCGACGCCATCACCAAACTGACGGCCACGCCCAGAGACCTCGGCCATGCTGGAAGAATTGTGCGATCTGCTGAAGAACACGAGCCTGTGCGGCCTCGGCCAGTCGGCGCCCAACCCGGTCTAAGCACGCTAAGTATTTTGCGGACGAATACAAGGCGCACATTGAAGAGCACAAGTGTCCGGCCGGAGTTTGCGGCAAGCAGCCGGTAGGAGCCAGCTTATGAGCCCTGGCTCGCCGAGCGTAAAGACGCTCAAAATCGATGGCCGCGACTTCAGCGCCCGTCCAGATGAGACCATTCTCGACGTGGCCCGCGAGAATGAGATCTTCATTCCCCGGCTTGTCGAGTTGGAAGGGCTCTCCACCATAGGCGCATGCCGCCTGTGTCTGGTGGAAGTGAAGGGATCCAACAAGCTGCTGCCCTCCTGCGTGACCAGCGTGGAAGAGGGCATGGAGGTCACCACGACTTCCGAACGGCTCGACAGCTATCGCAAGAGGATCGTCGAGCTGCTGTTTACCGAGCGCAATCACATCTGTTCGGTCTGCGTCTCCAACGGGCACTGCGAACTGCAGACGATGGCGCAGAAGCTGGATATCACGCACGTTCATTTTCCCTATCGCTATCCCCAGGCTGCGGTGGATGCCTCGCACGACCGCTTCGTCATTGACCACAACCGCTGCATTCTGTGTACGCGCTGCGTTCGGGTGTGCGACGAAATCGAAGGCGCCCACACCTGGGACGTGATGGGCCGCGGCATCGAGTGCGCAGGTCATCACCGACCTCAACGAGCCCTGGGGATCGTCGGAAACCTGCACCAGCTGCGGCAAGTGCGTGCAGGTTTGTCCGACCGGCGCGTTGTTTGAGAAAGGGCGTTCGGTCGCGGAAATGGAGAAACGCCGGGACTTCCTGCCCTACCTGACACTTGATGCGGGAGGAGCAGGAGTGAGCAAGAAACGGCTGGCCACGGTTTGGCTGGATGGATGCTCCGGCTGCCACATGTCGTTTCTCGACATGGACGAGCGCCTGATCGCTCTGGCCGAAAAGGCAGACCTGGTGTACAGCCCGCTGGTGGACGCGAAGGAATTTCCCCGAGAACGTGGACGTCACGCTGGTGGAGGGCGCGGTCAGCAGCGAGGAAGACTCTGCACAAAATCAAGCTGGTGCGGCAGCGCACCAAGATTCTGGTTTCGCTGGGCGACTGCGCGGTCACGGCGAATGTTCCGGCCATGCGCAATCCTTTCGGCACAAGATCGGTTTACGACCGCGCCTACAGGGAGAACGTGACCTTAGATCCGGGACGTTCCGGACCAGGTGGTTCCCCGCTTGCTGCCCTATGCGCGCCCCGTTCACGAAATTGTCGCGGTGGACGTTTTTGTGCCGGGATGTCCGCCGTCCGCCGACACTATTTTTTATGTTCGTCAGCGAATTGCTGGAGGGCCGGCAGCCGGATTTGAGTGCGAAGACGCGATTTGGAGCCTAGGAGAATGCAGTGGAACAGCGAGAACCATCGTCATCGACCCGGTCACCCGCATCGAGGGACACTCCAAGATTACTCTGCACCTCGACGAGCAGGGCCGAGGTCGAGGACGCGCGTTTTCACGTCACTCAGTTTCGCGGCTTCGAAAAGTTCTGCGAAGGCCGGCCGTTCACCGAGATGCCGTCGCTGATGGCGCGCATCTGCGGAATTTGTCCGGTCAGCCATCTGATCGCGTCGGCCAAGGCCTGCGACGCGCTGCTGGCGGTCAGAATTCCACCGACCGCCGAAAAGCTGCGCCGCATTTTCAATATGGCGCAGGTCGTGCAGTCGCACGCCCTGAGCGTCTTTCATCTTTCCTCTCCCGATCTGTTGCTGGGCATGGATGCCGACCCGGCCAAGAGCAATCTCTTGGGAGTGTTCGGAAAAGAGACCCAGCAACTGGCGCGCGACGGCATCCGGCTGCGGCAATTTGGCCAGCAGATTATCGAGCGCCTGGGAGGCAAGCGCATCCATCCGGCGTGGGTCGTGCCCGGCGGAGTCAGCGAACCGCTCAGCCGGGCGGACCGCGACGCGATCCTCGCGACCATTCCCGAAGCACTCGCCATCGCCAGGCGAACGCTGAGTGGTTCAAGGGGACCACCGAGGGTTCCGCGAGGAGATCAGCACCTTCGGCAATTTCCCCACGCTCTTCATGGGCATGGTGAAGCCGGACGGCGGCCTGACTTTCTACGATGGCAAGTGCGCATCGGCGATGCCGCCGGAAAGCTGATCGCCGACGGACTCGACCCGACTCGCTACTTCGATTACATCGGCGAAAAAGTCGAGCCCTGGAGCTATCTGAAGTCCGCGTACTACAAGCCCAAGGGATATCCCCGACGGCATGTACCGCGTGGGACCATTGGCCCGCCTGAATGTGGCGGACCGTTGCGGCACGCCCCGCGCCGACCAGGAACTGGCCGAGTTCCAGGAATTGCAGCGCGCGGCCGTGCTCAGTTCTTTCCACTATCATCACGCGCGCTTGATCGAGATTCTCTATTGCGTGGAGCGCATGGAGCAGCTGTTGACTGATCCCGAAATCCTCATCAAGCATGTGCGCGCCGAAGCCCGTCCGAACGCGATGGAAGGCATCGGTGCGTCGCGAGGCGCCGCGCGGCACGCTCTTCCATCACTACAAAATTGACGAGCAGGGACTGATGCGCTGGGCGAACCTCATCATCGCGACCGGCCAGAACAACCTGGCGATGAATCGCAGCGTGCTGCAGGTCGCCAAAGCATTTCGTGCAGGTGAACTTGACGCCTGGAATGCTGAATCGCGTCGAAGCCGTGATCCGGGCCTACGATCCCTGCCTGAGCTGTTCCACCCATGCCATCGGTGAAATGGCGTTGCGGATTCAGTTGCTGAGCCCCATGGGGAAGTGCTGGATGAAGTCGTTCGCTCCTGAGAAGGAGCGCGTGAAGATCCGATCAACCGCTATGACGCAAGTCCTCATTGTCGGCTACGGTAACCCGCTGCGCTGCGACGACGGCCTGGGTTGGAGTGCGGCGGAAGCGTTGTCGCGAAGCCTGCCGGTTTCCGGAAATGGAAATTGTGGTCTGCCATCAACTCACTCCGGAACTGGCTGATAGCTTGAGATCTGCCGATATCGTCTTTTTTATTGATGCTGCTCGCGACGGTCAACCCGGAGAGCTGAGCTGCGAGCCTGTGACTTTACAGCCAGGGATCATCCGTTCCCACCAGCTGTCTCCTGCTCACCTTCTCGCCATGGCTCAACAACTCTATGGCGCAACGCCCGGGCCTTTACTGTTTCTTTGTGCGGCGAGTGTTTCGACCACGGCGCGACCCTTTCCTCGACTGTGGAGACCGCTCTCCCAAAGTTGACGGCCCTGGTGGAAGGCTTGATTCGACAGACCCTCGCGCAACCTTGCGGCTGAAGTAAGGTAAGGGGTTGCAACTTATTCGGGCTGCCGGCGGCTTGGATCGGTCTCAGCCGCTACCTCCAGCCGGGTTGCGGCGCGCGTGAGAGCACGTTGTGCACGGACGAAATCG
>CAVZXU010000006.1:0-87960 GCA_963779255.1 Terriglobia bacterium
GGTTCCGGAGGGAAAGATACTGTCCCAGCTTCCGCCAGCCGGGAGCCAGGTGCGTCAGGGCTGGCAAGTCCGCGTCGCCGAGAGCCTCGGCCCCCAGCGCGTCGCCATCCCGAACATCATCGGACAGACGGAGCGCGCTGCCAACATCAATATCCGCCGCCGCGGTCTGGATGTCGGTGGCATCGCGCAAATGCAATTTCCTGATGCCGCGGACAGCCAGATCCTGGCCCAAGCCCCGCCCCCGAACGCCAGCGGCGTCTCCGCCCCCAAAATCAGTCTGCTGGTCGCGACGCCGTCGCAACTTCAGGCCTTCGTCATGCCCAGCTTCGTCGGACAGCCCCTCGGACGCGCTATCCAGACCGTGCAAAATGCCGGGCTACGACTGGGAAACGTGGCCGCAGCCCCGCCTCCAGAAGGCTCCCCGACGACGACCGTGCCGCCCCCATTCCCGGGCAGCACGATCGTGACGCAAAACCCTGCGGCAGGAGAGAAAGTGCTCACCGGGGCGATCGTAAACTTTGAAGTTCGCTAGCGGAATTTTGTAGCGCCGGCGTCTCGCCGGCCGTTCGGCGGGCATCCTGCCCGCCGTGAGATGCGCATGTTTCTGTTAAGAAGACTCGATCTCTTCCAGCATGCCTGAAGTCAGCTCCGTCGCAGAATCGCCACGAAAAAACCGTCGCAGGGATGCACTCCAGGAATCGTTCTCAGAAACCGTCGTCTGACCAACGAGTCCAGATCGCTCCATACCACTTCGCCCTCCGCCCGCAACCGTTGCAGTTCCAACCGGCAATCGAGCACGCAGAATTCGGGCTCACCGGGAAGCGCTCTTTCCACCACTTCCTCATTCTCTTCCGGCTCCAGGGAACAAGTGGAGTACACCAGTCTTCCTCCAGCCGCAACACGATGCATTGCCGCCCGCAGAATCGCCAGCTGCCGCACTTGCAGGTCAGCGAGGTCTTGCCCCTTCAATCGCCATTTGATCTCAGGATTGTGCGCCAGAGTGCCGGTACCGGAGCAAGGCACATCGGCCAAGACACAGTCGAACCCCGCGCTCGCGTTGAAATCGAGCACGTCCGCGTTAATCACTTCCACATTTGTGGCTAGGACCAGTTGCCGCAGCAATCGGGCACGGTGCGGATGCAACTCCAGGGCAATAATGCTGGCTTTAGGATTTTGTTCCGCCAGCACCCTCGTCTTGCCGCCGGGAGCGGCGCAACAATCCAGGATTCTCGCCCCCTTGCCAACCAGCAACGCCACCAGCTGCGAGGTCTCGTCCTGGATCGCGACTCGGCCCTCTGCGAAGGCACTGGTGCCCGAAACATTTCCAGCCCGAATCCGGCGTGCCGAAGCCAGTAACTGGCCGGGAGCCAGTTCGATGCCATCGCGCCTCAGTTCGGATTCCGTGCCAGGGTCAGAGAAACGAACCGCAGCCGCCGGAGCATGCTGGTCGTAGCTGCAAATTTGCCGCGCGCGTTCCAGACCGAAATGCTGCACCCACCGCTCCACCAGCCAAAGCGGATGCGCTAATTTCTGAGCTAGCTCCACGGCGCTCCCATGGCCGGCAGAGCGAATCTTCGGATCGTAATCCAGAGCTACGGTACTTCCCGCGAGCTTGCGCAGCACAGCATTCGCAAAAGGAGCAGCCGATCCCTTGCGGGCGCGCTTCACCAACTCCACACTCTCGTGCACCGCGGCCCGCCCGGGAATCCGGTCTAGAAACAACAATTGATATGCCGCCAACCGCAACGCGGTGAGCACTTCGATGTCGAGTTTACTGACGCTCTTGTCCGAGAATCGACCGATTTCAGCATCCAGCACAGACCGCCACCGCAGTACTCCCATCACCAGTTCAGTTGCCAGACCATGGTCCGCCGGCGAAAGCTTCGCGTATGGGCTCGAGTGCAATAGCTCGGTGGCGTATGCGTCCTGCTGATCAATCCGAAGCAGGATGTCGAAAGCTGCGGTCCGAGCGGGAGAAATGGACATGGATTTACAAGCTCAGTTGACAGTAACTAGTTCCCGGTTCTCAGTAGCCCAGCTTCTCGCCGTTGCGTGGCTGATAGCCGTGGACGAAGTCGGCCGCCGGCATGCGTTTTTTTCCTTCGAGCTGCACGTCGACTAGCTCCAGCGCCCCCGCTCCGCAACCGACAAACAGGTAACCATTCTCCACAATAACTTCAGCCGCCGCCGCGGCACGCTCGACCGGCTGCGCCGCCAAGATGTGAAAAATTTTTCCGCGGAAGGTGGTGTATGCGCCCGGCCAGGGCTGGAAGCCGCGCAGGCAATTCAGGATTTCGCTGGGCCGTGAGCTGAAAGTCAACCCGGCCATCTTCTTTCTTGAGTATGGGCGCAAGTGTGGCTCTGGCGTGATCCTGCGGCCGCGGATGAATCGTTCCAGCCTGCAGCCCGCGCAGGGTCTCAACCATAAGGTCGCGCCGATTGCGGCCATTCGCGGCGCCACAGTGACCGCCGTATCCGCGGGCGCGATCGGAATTTCTTTCTGCAACAGAATATCTCCGGTATCGAGCCCAGCATCGATTCGCATGGTGGTGACGCCGGTCACGCTCTCGCCGCGCGCGATGGCCCACTGAATGGGCGCCGCCCCGCGATACTTCGGCAGCAAGGAGGCATGCAGGTTGAGGTTTCCCAGAGGTGGGAGATCGATCATCCATTGCGGAATGATGCGCCCATACCCGACCACAATGATTGCGTCAGGCGCGATTCGCTCAAGTTGCCCGCGAAACTCATCGTTATTTTTGATCTTGTCCGGCTGGCTGACCTGCAATCCCAGTTGCAGCCCCCGCTGCTTCACCGGCGAAAGGGCAAGCTGCATGCCCCGGCCCCGCGGCCTGTCCGGCTGCGTCACGATCAGGGGCACAGAGAACCCGGCCTGAACCAGCTTTTCGAGAGTAGGCACAGCAAATGCCGGCGTGCCGCAGAAAACGAGATTGAGAGAACCGGGCATCGGACCTCAGACGTCGGACCTCAGACCTAACTCGCTTTCGCCGACGCCCGAGGTCTGATGTCCGACGCCCGCTTCCCCTACCATTCTCCTGCTTTCATCAGTTTGCGGATCTTGCGCTTCATGAAGTCACGCTTGAGGGCGCTGATGTGGCTGATGTACAGCTTGCCATTCAGATGATCGGTTTCGTGCAGGAAGGCGCGGGCCAGCAGATCTTCACCGGTTTTCTCGAACCACTTCCCGTTGACATCTTGAGCCCGGATGGTCACTTTGCGCGCGCGGGCCACCGGCTCACGAAACTCGGGGATGCTCAGGCAACCTTCGTTCTGGGTGTGGCGGCCCTCGGTCCGGATGATTTCCGGATTCGCAATCACCAGCTTGGCATCCGGGTCTTCTTTGAACGTAACGTCGATGACCGCCAGCCGCTTCGAGATTCCGATCTGCGGCGCCGCTAATCCCACGCCGTGTGCTGCGTACATCGACTCGAACATGTCATCCACCAGCTTCTTCAAATCGCTCGTCAAAAGCGGTGACTGGTTCGGCAGGTTTTTCCAGTACCGGATTTCCAAACTTCACAATGGGATAGATCATGCAGGTTTAGTCGTCAGCGTCAGTAGTTCTTCACTTGCTCCAGATATCCCTTAAAGTTTCGCGACGTTTCGGCCATCGAATCGCCGCCGAACTTCTCCAGCGCGCAGCGCGCCAGAGTCAATGCCACCATGGCCTCGGCCGCCACTCCTGCGGCCGGCACCACGCACACATCAGAGCGCTCGTAGGCCGCCTTGACCGGCTCCCGGCTGGCAAAATCCACCGATTGCAAAGGACGCCGCAAGGTGGAAATCGGCTTCAGATATCCGCGCAACACAATGTCCTCGCCGTTCGACACTCCGCCCTCAATTCCTCCAGCATTATTCCTGCTGCGAGTAAATCCGGTCGCTGCTCCGTATCCGATTTCATCATGCACGGCGGAACCCGGAGCGGACGCCGCGGTCACTCCCGCGCCAATCTCGACCGCCTTCACCGCCTGCAGCGACATGACTGCACTCGCCAGCAGTCCGTCCAGCCGCTCATCCCATTGCGCATAGGTGCCCAGGCCGGGAGGAACCTTATGCGCCACCACTTCGAAGACGCCGCCGACGGAATCTCCCGTCCTCAGCACCTTGTCTACTTCTTCTTTCATTTGCTGCTCAGTCTCAGGATCAGCGCAATTCAACACCACCTCATCACGCTCGGAAAGGCCGCGAATCTGTTCCCAGGAAACGTCCTTCTTCAATACGGCGCCGCCCACAGCCACCACATGGCTGAACACTTCGATTCCCAGCTCGCGCAGGAACAACTTCGCCAGAGCACCAATGGCAACCCGCGCCGCTGATTCTCGTGCCGACGCACGTTCGAGCACGTAGCGGGCTTCGGGAAAATTGTACTTCAGGGCCCCCGCCAGATCGGCGTGCCCGGGACGCGGTGAAGCCACGCGCTTATGTTTGGCCGAATCTCCTTCTTCCACGGGAAGCGATTCCTGCCAGTTCTTCCAATCTTTATTTTCCAGCAGGACCGCGATCGGCGATCCAATGGTTGCCCCGTGACGCACCCCCGACAGAAAATGAGCTTTGTCGGTCTCGATCTTCATCCGCCCGCCGCGGCCAAAACCTTGTTGCCGGCGCCACAGTTCGCGGTCCACGAAGGCCTGGTCCACTTTCAGCCCGGCAGGCAGCCCCGAAAGAAAAGCGACCAGCGCCTCGCCGTGAGATTCTCCCGCAGTGAAGTAACGAAGCATGGTTCTGGAATTGTATCCGATGAATGGATTTGGCTGAGAACCGGGAACACACAACTGGCAACTGAATTTACTTCGTCCTGTTGGGATAAACCAGAATCTTACTCGCCTCCCCCGTCTTCAATCTCTCCATGGCCTTGGAGAAATCTTTCATCCCGATACGATCGGTGATAACCGGATGAAGATCCAGCTTCCCAGCCTTCAACCATGCGGTCATCTGATACCAGGTCTGATACATGCGGCGCCCGCTGATACCTTGAATGGTAATTCCTTTGAAAATGATGTCCTCAGAAAAGTTGAGCGAAACCGGCTTGGAGGTCAGCCCCAGAAGAGAAATTCTTCCACCGCGCCGAACAATATCGAAAGCGGTCCGTATGGCGCTGGGATGTCCCGCCATCTCGAGCACAACATCCGCACCCAGCCCGCCCGTTCGCTCCATCACAATCGCGCGCACGTCGTCTTTCGAAGGGTTGAGAGCGAAGTCGGCCTTCATCTCCTGGGCCAGCCGCCGGCGATGCTCATTCACCTCGATGGCAAAAATTGTGGTCGCTCCCACCGCGCGCGCCACCGCGATCGAGAACAGCCCGATAGGTCCGCAACCGGTGATGGCGACTGTCCTGGCGGCAATCTCGCCCGCCAGCACGCAGTGCACAGCGTTCCCCAGGGGGTCCAGAATCGACGCGTACTCCTGCGGGATCGCCGGATCGAGCTTCCAGATGTTCGATTCCGGAATCACCACGTACTCGGCAAACGCTCCGTCCGCATCGACGCCGATGATCTTGACGCTCTGGCAGATGTGGGCCTCTCCGGTGCGGCACTGCAAACACTTTCCGCAAGCCACGTGCATCTCCGCGGAAACGAAGTCGCCTTCTTTTACGCTAGTGACTTCGTCGCCGAAAGCCGCCACCTCGCCACAAAATTCATGTCCGGGGATCAATGGCGGATGTATGCGGTTCTGCGCCCAGCGGTCCCACTCGTAAATGTGCAGATCGGTGCCGCAGATGGAAGCAACTTTTACCTTGACCAGCACCTCATTCCGGCCAAACGCCGGGACTTCGACCTCGCGGATCTCCGCGCCCGGCGCGGCTTCCGGCTTGACCACTGCGAGCATCGTTTTTGGCATGAATGGCAACCTG
The DNA here is from genome assembly GCA_963779255.1 of Terriglobia bacterium. Lineage (GTDB taxonomy): Bacteria > Acidobacteriota > Terriglobia > Terriglobales > Acidobacteriaceae > JAIQFF01. Next base: position 5,870 of record CAVZXU010000006.1, read on the forward strand.
TGGGGGTCGAAGTGATCAGCCAAACTCTTTATTTTAGCACCACGCTTATCATGCCCCCAGGCTGGGGAGGGCGGAGTCAAACTATTGCGATTCGAAAACGAGCTGATTCTAGAGACTGACCGTGGGAGCCGGTTCCAGCTGAACCTCAATCCCGCCCAACCACTTCGCGATCAAGTTGTAGATCCATGCCCCTATGGCACCGAACACGAACCCCATCGCACCATAGAGAACCGGAGCGAGGATCCCCAAGGCCAGCATGGCTGCGCCGCCGATGGCACTATTGGCTTGTTGTGTCGCCATACTGGCCAGCCCGGCGAGCAAGGCGATGGGGATAAAGAGCAGACCCATACAGCCGTACAAGACTCCTAACATCTTGGCACTGGAAAGAACGCCCACTGATCTTATGCGTTGCATCACTCCTCCTGTAATTCAGCGATCTTGATTTGAGTTTCCCCAGCCGCCTCCGCCCGGCGTCTCAATCCGGATCCGTTCTCCCTTGACCAGACGCACGTTGGATTTGCCTGGCAATTTTTCCACTGAACCGTCCCTCCGGATCACGGATGCGTTCCCCGGCAAACCATCCGCGCCTCCCCTCAGTCCCCAGGGTCCACGCGTACGCCGGTCGGCCAGCAGCGTGACTTCGACCTCGGTTAATACTTCTATTTCGCGGATGATCCCGTTGCCGCCGCGATGTCTGCCGTTGCCACCGCTTCCGGGCCGCAGAGAATATTGCCTCACGCGTAGCGGATACGAATATTCCAGCGCTTCCGCCGGCGTGTTCAGCGAATTCGTCATGTGAGTGTGCACACCAGAAATGCCGGGCTTGGTCGGACGAGCGCCCATCCCGCCCGCAATAGTTTCATAGTAAGCGAAAGGCTCGCCCGTGCGCGGGTCCATTCCTCCGATGGTGAGATTGTTCATTGTTCCCGAGGCCGCCGCCGGAATCTGCTCCGGAACAGCCTGCGCCAGCGCCCGCAGCAGAACGTCCACAATACGTTGCGATGTCTCGACATTTCCCCCCGCCACCGCCGCCGGAGGGAGCGCATTCACCACGGTCCCTGAAGGCGCAATCACGCAGACCGGCCGCATCAGCCCGGAGGTCGCCGGCACATCTTCAGCCAGCAAACATCGGAATACATAAAAGCACGCAGAGTAGGTGATGGCCTCAACCGCATTGATACTGCCCTGAACCTGTGTATCAGTACCGGTAAAATCCACGGTGACTGTGTGGCTGTGGGCGACTCGCCTGCGAGGTTCCTGAAACTTCACAGCGACCACAATCTTCACCGGCCGGTCGCTGATTCCGTCGCTGTCCATGAAGTCTTCCGCCCGGTACGTCCCCTTCGGCACCCGCGCCAAAAACGCGCGCATCATCTGCTCCGAGTAATCCAGGAGCTTTCGCGAAGCGAATTGCGCCCGCTCCAGCCCATAACGCGCGCAAACCTCGCGCAGCCGTTGTGCGCCGGTGTGGCAGGCCGCAATCTGCGCTCCCAGGTCGCCTTCGCGCTCATTGGGAGTGCGGACGTTGTTCAGCAGCAACGCCAGAACATCACGGTCTATTGTCCCCGAACGCATAATCCGCACCGGCGGAATGCGCAATCCTTCCTGATAAATCTCACGGCACAAGCCCATCGACCCCGGATAAGTCCCGCCGACATCCGCGTGGTGGGCGCGCGAAGCCACATAAAAATCGGGATGGTGGTCACGCTTACGCGGACTTTCCGGAGCGCCGGCGTGCTCGCCGGCTGTCGCGAGGGCATCTTGCCCTCGCCGTTTATGCCGCATATACACCGGTGCTACCAATGTGATGTCCGGCAGATGCGTCCCGCCGCGAAAGGGATCATTCAGCATCGCAACGTCGCCGGGTCCCAGCGGAAGGCTCTCAATGGCCGCTCGCACCGACATCGGCATCGAACCCAGATGCACGGGCATGTGATCGCCCATAGCAATCACTTCGCCGTCAGCATCAAAGACAGCACAGGAATAGTCGCGCCGCTCCTTGATATTGGGAGAAAATGCAGTACGCCGCAGAGCGGCCCCCATCTCTTCCGCAATGGAGTGGTAAATGTTCTTAAAGATTTCCAGCTCGATGGGATCGGTTCGCATAAGTCAGACTATATTTGAGGTTAAGCAAGTCTGCCGCCAGTGTACGACACCGCTCACCGGTCACCTTGGAAGGGCCCCCAGGCTCCCATTTCTAGCCGCTTTCTTGAGCACCCAAGGCCAGAAACTCCGGATTCCTTTAGAATGTGGTTGTCCCGGAGGCGCGGTCATGCTAGAAACGCGGATGGGAATGAACGCCTCTGCGATTGAATGCGGCTTCTGGAAATCAAGATGAGCCCACGAACCCGAGCCAATGCCAAATCCGCTGCGACCGACGTGCTGATTCCTGAAAAACTTTATTTCCGCATCGGAGAAGTTTCCCGACTGTGTCACCTGCCGGCTTACGTGCTGCGATTCTGGGAAACCGAATTTCCCCAACTTAAGCCGGTGAAGAGCAGTACCGGCCAGCGCATGTATCGCCGCAAGGATGTCGAAAGCGTCTTGCGGATCAAGCAACTGCTGTACGAAGAAGGGTTCACCATCCCCGGCGCGAGGCAACATCTCCGGGCCGAGATCAAGAGCGACAAGAAACAGGATCCCCTGCCTTTCCCGGCGCGTCCGACTTCTGAGCTGAAATATATTCGACAGGGACTGAAGGACATTCTCACTATGCTCTCAGCCCGGCGCTGACGCCGGCTGAGAATTCTGGCTGCAATCGCTATCGGGGTAACGTGTGGGTCGGACACTCTTGTCCGACGCCTTTGAATTTGATTTAGATTTCGACTGGTCGTTTACTGAGGCGGCTGGTTAGCCTTGCGTACAGTAACTCAAAGTCAAAAGCGTCGGACAGGAGTGTCCGACCCACACAAAACCGGCGCGTTCCATGCGATTCCGGCGAACGTCCACCACGCCGTCGTAGGGTCGCTGTCCTCCAACGATTCGGCCCTCCAATCCCATAGCGCAGCCTCCCACGAAGACCTTGCCGCCCATTGGACGGCAACTAGGGACTCTGAGTGTCGAGGTCAACGGTCACGCGCCGCCTCGCGTCGGCGGTGATCCGGCACAACTGGGCAATTTCCGAACCCGGCAGGGTTTAGAATCGAACAGAGGACGCAAATGCAAACACCAGGCGAATCAGAACCGGACTCCGGGGCGCGGCAAGCCGCTGAGCACGTCGCCGAAGCTCACACTCTGCTGAAGACTCTGCAGGGCAAGGTCGCGGAACATCCCGAAATCGGGCAAGCCATCCACAAGCTGGAGGTGGCGCTCGCGATCCTCGAAGTGCAGACTGGCGGAATGCTGTAACGGCTTAAGGCGTCGTGACCAGAGGTAATTCGATAAAGCTGGCCTCGTCGCTTGAGTGGTAAACACGCTGCACCGCCTTCCGGTAGTCCCCGGGTTTGGCCCAGAAGATGCTGGGCACGAAGGTCTGCGGATTGCGGTCGTACAGCGGGAACCAGCTTGACTGGATCTGCACCATGATCCTGTGTCCGGGCAGAAAAACATGATTTGCCGTGGGCAGCGCGAAACGATATAGCAACGGTTTGCCGGCGGCAATCGGCTTGGCCGTTTCCAGGCTCTCGCGATAGCGGCCACGAAAAACATCGGCCGAAACCATCAATTGATACCCTCCCATGGCCGCCTGGCCGGCCACTTCGTCGGGATAAACGTCGATCACCTTTACCACCCAGTCCGAGTCGGTGCCGCTGGTCGAAGCGATCAGATTAGCCACAGGTTGCCCGCTGATTTTTACCGGCGCACGTAAGGTGTCGGAGACGAAGGCAACGACATCCGGACGCCCGGACGCCTCGCGTTGATCGTCCACCAGCCATTGCGCCCAGGTGTAGCCGGTTGTGTAACCGACCGGTTGAATCGGGCGCGCGCGGAAAGGCACCGGCTTGGACGGATCGGATGTGTACTCATCAAACTCCGCATCACCGGACTGCGGCGCGGTGAAGCCCAGCTTCAAACCGGCGGTGAGATAGAGCGGTGTCGGCCGGACGGCGCACCCGCTGGCGCAGCCGGCCGGCCATGCGGACAGACGCCGCCAGGTGTTGGTGCCGGTTTCAAAAGCGGTGACGGGCGGGACGTCGGCCTTGGGCGCGCCATCCTTTAGATACTGGTCCAGGAATGGCCGCAGAATATTCTGGCGGAAATAAAGTCCGGTATCGCTGTTGAACTTCACGGCGCCGAGCGTGCTGCCGTCCTCGATTTCCTGCCCGTGATGCCACGGGCCCATCACCAGGAAAACCTTGTCGTTGTTCGTGTCCTTCGGTTTGATGGCCTTGTAAACGGCGATCGCGCCATAGATGTCTTCCTGGTCCCAGAGGCTGTGCACCAGCATCACCGGCACCTTCAGCGGTTGGGCCGCCAGAATCTGGTCCATGGCCTGGTTGCGCCAGAAGGCGTCGTAAGTGGGATGCGCAAGGATCTTCCGCCAGAATCCGACTTGTTCGAGCCCGCGGATACGTCCCAGTTCTCCTGCTGACCCGGCCTGCATGAACATGTCGTAGTCGTCGAAGTTGCTGCTCCACCACCTGGCGTCGTTCTTGCGCGTGGCTTCCTGTTCGTAGATGTAAGACATGTTCTGCAGGCGGAAGGCGCCGTAGTGAAACCAGTCGTCGCCCATCCAGCCATCAACCATCGGGTTCATGGGCACCGAAACTTTCAAGGCCGGATGCGGGTTGACCAGCGCCATCAAAGGCAGAAAACCGTCGTACGAGATACCGAGAATGCCGACTTTGCCATTGCTTTCCGGGACATTCTTCACCAGCCAGTCAATGGTGTCGTAGGTGTCAGTCGAATGATCGACGGGAGTCGGGTTCTGCGGCCCGTGCAAGGGACGGTTCATCACGTAGTCGCCCTCGGATCCATATTTTCCGCGCACATCCTGCACCACGCGGATGTAGCCGCCTTCGACGATCACCTCCGTAGCGTTGTCGTAGCCGTTCAGGATCGGGCCCAGGTGGGAACTGGAGGGCGCATTTGTTTCCTCGCCTCCACGGGGATCGTGACTGGTGAGCTCATCCGCGCTGTAGGGCGTGCGCGTCAGAAGGATAGGCGCGCCATTGGCGCCCTTCGGCACCAGGATGACGGTGTGCAGTTTCACTCCGTCGCGCATGGGAATCATCACTTCGCGCCTGACGTAGTCAAAGCTGTCGGTCCTCGGCTCAAACTGGTTCGGCGTTTCGCTGGGGTATGACGGGTACTGCGCGGTCGAAGCGTTCTGCGCCCCTACCGGTGGGACCAACAGCCATCCACCGAGCGCCGCGAAAAGACAGCCTGCGATACCCACCAGAAACATTCTCTTGCCCGAAACGTACGTCCTAACACGGCCTGACTTTTCCATAGACTGGCCCTCGCGAAGAGTGTAGTGGACGGCACCCAACCGATCTGCGCTTTTTCACGCGAACGTCCGAGGTTCGAAGTCTGACGCCCGCAGTCCCGTTTTTCAGGTCAAGGCCCGGTCCAGATGACTGTAACCGCCATCCACGAAAATATGCTGGCCGGTGGTGTGTCCGGACTTGCCCGAGAGCAAAAAAATTGCCATGGCAGCGATCTCGTCCGCGGTCGTCATGCGCTTCCCGAGAGGAATCTTCGACAGGATGGCGGTGAGTTTTTCCTCGGGATTCGGGAATGTGGCCAGCCACTCGCGGTAGAGCGGGGTCATCACTTCCGCCGGCAGGATGGTATTCACGCGGATGTTGTAAGGCAGGAGCTCTGCGGCCCATTCCCGCGTAAGCGCCATGACCGCGCCCTTCGAGGACGCGTAGCCCGAAGTGCCGCCCTGCCCAGTGACCGCAGTTTTTGATCCAATATTGACGATCGCTCCCTGGGCGCGCTTCAGGTGCGGCAGAGCGTAGTGCGCCATGCTGTAGTAGTGCACCAGGTTACGTTCGAGCGACGCCACATATTCGCGTGGATTTCCCTGCTCCAGGCCGATTTTGTCGTTGCGGCCCGCATTGTTGACCAGCGCATCAAGCCGCCCAAATGTTTTGAGAGTCTGGTCAACCGCCCGGGAACAGTCTTCGGGATTCGAGAGCTCGACCGTGACCAGGCCGCAGGCCGCGCCCTGTTTGCGCAACTCATTTTGCAGCTCTGCGCCTGTCTCCGCATCGCGATCCACAATCACCGGCACCGCGCCCTCGCCCGCGCCCAATCGCACGATGGCGGCGCCGATTCCCTTGGCCCCGCCGGTCACGATGACGACTTTCTCTTTCAGTCCGAGGTCCATGTCGTTTCAGGTCTGCGCGCTAGCCATGGAGATTGAAAAAGCCTCCATCGATCGGATAGTCCACTCCGGTAATAAAGGACGCCTCATCCGAACACAGGAAAAGCGCCAGCGAAGCGATTTCGCCCGGTTCCGCCATTCTTCCAATAGGCTGCGCCTGGGACAATTTCTCGAACATTTCCCGTTCGCGCCCGGGATAAGTATTGCGCAGATAGTTATCGACAAACGGAGTGTGCACCCGGGCCGGCGAGATGCAATTGCAACGGATCTTGTAAGCGAGACAATCTCGCGCAACGGAATAAGTCATCGAGATCACGGCGGCTTTGCTCATGGAGTAGGCAAATCGGTCGGCCAGCCCGACCGAGCCAGCAATCGATGCCATGTTCAGGATCACGCCCCCATTCGTCTTCATGGCGGCAACCGCAGCCTGCATGCAGTTGTAGTAGCCCTTCACATTCACGCGAAAGACGCGGTCAAAGTCTTCCTCTGTCGTGCTTTCGACCGTCCCAATGTGCGAGATCCCGGCATTGTTCACCAGAATCGATACCGGCCCTTGCGCGGCCAGTTTTGCGAAGGTGTCCTTCACCTGTTTCTGGTCGGTGACATCACATGCGATAGCGGTGGCACTTCGCCCTGCCGAGGTAATCTGGCGGCAAGTCTCTTCCGCGGCGCTGAGAGTCACATCCAGAACCCGCACCGCCGCCCCGTGAGCGGCAAACTTTAGTGCCACCGCCTGTCCAATGCCGCTGCCCCCGCCGGTCACCACGGCAACTTTGCCATCGAGTCTGAGATTGGTATTGCCTTGCGGTTGACTCAGAGCGAGACGCCTCTCTTCCACGGGATGAAATCATTCTGAGCGTTCAGCTCCGCCTTCGTCCTGGTCTCGCCGCTGGCCACTTTGATCACCAGCTCCAGGATTTCTTCGCCCATGCGCTCGATAGTGGTTTGGCCTGAGACTACGCCGCCAGTGTCGATATCAATAATGTCATTCATGCGCTGTGCCAGGTACGAATTGGTGGACAACTTCACCACCGGAGCGATCGGATTTCCAGTCGGCGTGCCCAGGCCGGTCGTAAACAGGACCACGCTCGCTCCCGCGCCCACCTGTGCGGTCACGCATTCCACATCATTCCCCGGCGTGCACTGCAGGTGCAGTCCCGGTTCGGTCGAATATTCCGGATAGTCCAGCACTGCTGTCACCGGAGATGTCCCACCCTTTTTCGCTGCGCCCGCCGACTTCATGGCGTCAGTCAGCAATCCGTCGCGAATGTTTCCGGGAGACGGATTCATCTCGAAGCCGGACCCGACCGAGCGGGCGCGGGCCTGATAGTCTCGCATCAACTTCACAAACCGCTCTGAGACTTCCTTTCGCGCGGCGCGATTGATCAGTTCCTGCTCCACTCCACACAATTCCGGAAATTCCGAAAGAATGGCCCGGCCCCCGAGTGCTACCAGAAGATCGGCAGTGTGTCCGATGGCAGGATTGGCCGAGAGGCCGGAGAATCCGTCCGATCCACCACATTTCAAACCCAGGCACAGATGAGAAAGCTTGGCGGGCGAACGCCTGGCTTTGTTGGCCTCGACCAACCTAAGAAACGTCTGCCGGATGGCGTCCGACAGCATGATGGACTCCGTGCCGCTTTGTTGCTGCTCCAGAATGATGACAGGCTTATTGAGATTCGGATTGCGCTTCTCGATCTGGTTGCGCAATATTCCGATCTGAGCGTTCTGGCAACCCAGGCTAAGGACCGTCGCTCCAGCGACGTTGGGATGGTTTATGTATCCCGCAATCAGCCCGCACAGATTGTTGGCGTCTTCCCGCGTGCCGCCGCATCCGCCTTCATGCAGCAGGAACTTGATGCCGTCAATATTCTCAAATACTCGGGACGGCCGCGGCTCCGGGCCGTTTCCGGATGGGCTTCGACTTCCGGCGGCATCCAGTTTGCCCTCCCGATAGAGCTTCGCCAGTTCAGCCACCTGGCGTCGGTAGATTTGCGGCGCGGCAAAACCCAGTTCCTCCTCGAAGGCTTGTTTCAAAACGCCGATGTTTCTGTTCTCACAGAACACCAGCGGGACCACCAGCCAGTAGTTGCGCGTGCCGACCTGGCCGTCGGGCCTCGCATAACCCAGAAAACTTCGCTCCTTCCAGCGCGAAACATCAGGCGCTTGCCAGCGATACTGGCCCGACTGCTCGTGGAAATCAGCAGCCTGGTGCTGAACGTTGCTGGTAGTCAGCCTCTCACCCCGGCTGATAGCCTTGGCGGCTTTGCCCACCAGCACGCCGTACATGATCACGCCAGCGCCGGCAGCCAGGTCTTGCGTTGCGAACTTATGTTTAGCGGGGACGCTCGAAAGCAGTGCGTAGTTCTTGCCGGCGAATTCAATTTGCTCGCCTTGATTGAGGTCAGTAAGCGCAATCAGGACGTTGTCCCTGGAATCGAGTTGCAGAACCCGGTCGGGCATCGTCGTCTATTGTAGAACAGGCAGTTCCAGCGAGGCGGATCGCTGGCCCACGGACTAGGCCGGATGCCTCATTGTCTTCTGGAGTCGAGAAAAGACCCAACCGCCCGGTGGAAGAGCGGCGCTTCAGCGCCGCGTTCCGTCGCTCATTTGATGTTGGGCTTTAGCCCCGGTGGCGCCACCCGGCCTGAAGGCCCAGGGGGGCATTGAAACGCGGCCCTTGAAGGGCCGCTCTTCCACACGGCGCCACGGGGCGTTTTGCGCGGACGGTGCGAACCCCCATCAGGCGCGCGCTGGCGGCGGTTTCAATTTCCAGAATCGTTGGGCGTTCCCTCCCAGGGTAGCCTCTTGCGCCTGGATCGACTGGCGGCCTAGATAATCTTTCACCACTCCCATAGCTCTGACATAGGGCGCGGCTACCGTGCACACCGGCCAGTCAGATCCAATCATCAGACGCTCCCCTCCAAAGCATTCGAAGGCAACATCCAGGTACGGCGCAATGTGCTCGGGCTTCCATTGATGCCAGTCTGCTTCCGTGACCAATCCCGACAATTTGCAAAAGACATTGGGAAGCGCCGCCAATTCCCGGACACCGCGCGCCCAGGGTTGCAAACTTCCGCTCTTGATTGGAGGTTTGGCCATGTGGTCGAGCACAAAATGCTGGCGGGGGAACTGCCGCACAAATTCGGCCGCTACGGAAAGATGCTTGGTATAGATCAGAATGTCGTACGCCAGATCGAACTCTTCCAGAACAGAAATGCCGCGAAGAAATTCCGGCCGCAACAGGAATCGGTCGTCGGGCTCGCTCTGCACCATGTGGCGTATCCCAACCAGCTTTGGATTTCCAGCAAAGGCTTGCAACTGCGACCGGACCTGTGGAGACTGCAGATCAACCCAGCCCACCACTCCTAGAATAAATGGCGACGAAGCAGCCAGTTCAAGAAGCCACCGCGTCTCGTCAATCGTCTGCCGCGCCTGCACCGCAACGCATCCCTGAAACCCGACCCGCTCCAGTTCGGGTTTCAGAGCCTGAGGGAGGAAATCACGGCGCAGCGCTGCCATCGAATCGTCAATCCAGCTATACTCGCGCCGATCATAGACCCAGAAGTGCTGATGAGCGTCAATGTGCATGGTGGTGGAACATTCCAGACACTATCCCGGATACCAGAGCCGGCGGGGATCGGCTTCGCTTCGCTGATAAGTCCAGGCTTCTTCGATCAGGCGCTTCAGGTCGATAGCTGGTCTCCATCCCAGCAGGAATTTCGCTTTGGTGTTGTCCAGCCAGGTTGACCAGAATGGGGTGTCGATCTCAACCGTGGGAAGTCCTCGGGTCTGGTTCAGATAGTCGGCTACGCGCTGGTAATCCACGGGTTCGTCCATGCAGATATTAAAGGTCTGCTGATGAGCCTTGGGATGATCGAGTGAGACGACGATCGCATCCACCAGATCACTGACGTGCACGAAGTTGCGCTGCACCGGCTTCCCCTTGGGGTCAAGCATCAGCGGCACCGCGCCGCTTTTCACGTACTCGTCGGCGCGCTTGGCGCCCACCAAGTCGCGCCATCGTGGTCCTCCGAAAACGTCCTCGCCGAAGGACAGCGAATATTTAAAATCGTCCTTCTCCATGATCCAGGGTGCTCTCAAACAACAACCTGCGAGGTCATACTGGATGAAGTATTGCTCCAGCATCACCTCTTCGAGAACTTTGGAGAGCGCATAGCAGCCCGGATAGGCGCTGTGTTTCTGCTGTTCGGTGATCGGCACGGGATGTGGATAGAAGAAGTGTCCCAGTGCAGCATCGCCACCGATGAGAATAATCTGTTTGAAAGCCGTACTGTTACGGCACTCTTCCAACAGCCAGAACAGGCCCTTGACGGTCACGTCCATCACGTCATCCGGAGTTTCCTTGCAGGTAGCGCAATGCAGAACATGGGTGATTCCCTGCATGGCCGCGTGTACAGCAGCCCGGTCCGAGATACTTCCGCTTGCGACCTCCAGCCGCTCTGTCGGCTCTAGAATCCGGTTATGACATAACGCCCGAATCCTCACATCCTGATCGGACCGCAAAATGTGGCCAATGAAATGGCTACCTACTTTGCCCGCAGCTCCGGTAACCAGGATGCGCTTCATGGGTCTGGTCATCGCTGTAGATCATACAGCGACGCATCAAATCACGGTCAGCATCTTGTGATCAATGCAGAAGGAAGCGGGCAGAAGTCAATGAACGCGCGGCGGGACCGTCAACATTTTCTCAATTCGACGACCGGACCTGCATGGTTTCGTCAATCCAGAGTTGCGCCGGAGCGCCGGCGCTGTCGCGCGTGGCGGTCACACGAAAGCCGCTGGAAGTGGTCTCAACCTCGTAAGTGTAAGGAGGCCGCTGTCTCTCAATCGTAATGTATTTCGCCGAAACCAACTCATCGAGAGAGGCGTACTTTTGTTCCGAGGCAAAATACCCCCGTTCTGCATTGGCGATGCTGATCAGATCATTCTTGACCCCCATGATGTTCGCCGTTCCGGTTGGAGTGCTGGCCCCGCCAGTTGCAGTAGCATCCTTCAACTGGATGGAATAGATGTACATACCGACCGCCATGACAATGATGGTGCCTAAGAAACCAAAAGCTCGACCCATAACTCCCTCCCCATACCGTCATTGCATATCGAAAGGGCTCTGGGGACAAGTAACCAGAGTGCGAGGCCCTGCGGCTGAATCGCGGGCCCACGGGGGTAGGGGCCGAATCCGCGCCCTCATGGCCCGCCGGTAGCTCAATCGACATTTAGTTGCTAAAATCGTTTCCCATTAATCGCGAAGTGATCCTGGCGGTCACACCCGCCGATTAAACATCAAGGAGATCCCCATGAGCAAGATCCTCACTGAAGTACTCGAGTCCAACCGCAAATACGCTGCTAGCTTTGGCGATAAAGGGAAGCTCGCTCTTCCTCCCGCACGCCGGTTTGCCATTCTGACTTGCATGGATGCCCGGCTCGATCCCGCCAAGTGCGCCGGCCTCAGCGAAGGGGATGCGCACGTGATTCGCAATGCCGGCGGGCGCGCCAGCGATGACGCGATCCGCTCCCTGGTCATCAGCTACAAACTGCTAGGCACCCAGGAATTTTTCGTCATTCATCACACCAACTGCGGCATGGAGTTTTTCACCAACGAAGTAATGCGTGGCCTGCTGGCCTCAAGCCTGGAAACGGCGCAGCTCACCTCGAGCGGCTTCCGTGACATCGGCAAAGGCCCAGGATCGCGCGCCGGCGAGTACATCGAGTGGCTGACGATCTCGGACCCAAAGCAGGCCGTGATCGACGATGTCGCGCGCATCCGCAACCATCCCCTGGTCCCAAAGAGCATCCCGATCAACGGCTTCATCTACGACGTGCATTCCGGCGAACTCGTCGAAGTTGAGGGCGCGCAGGAGGTCGGCAAGGCTGCCTGACGTGATTATTTACTGACTGTGCTCTCACCTGGCAGGGCGCGATTCCCCGATCCGGCAGGCGATCTCGCCCTATCGTTCGGGCGATGACACTTGTGTCTGTTCCCAACATTCAAGGATTCGTGCGGTTCGATGTGTCCTGACGCTGGCGTTATGGCTCCGGCCAGCAGCGGCCTCAGTCCTTGCTCGGCCTTTTCGGGGTCAAGTCGCAGGCCTGTTTTACCCGTGCGAGATCCAGGCCAGCGGGGGAAAATTCCGCGATTTCCGGTCCGTTGCGGCCGCGGATTTGCACCTTGAAGATGTGAGCCCCGACCAGTTCGCGACGTGGTGCCCTTGTCCATGGAAAGGAAACGGTTGCGAATCCAGTTCCAGCCATGATAACTGTGCGTGTCGTCAACCCGTACCATGACCTCCATCTGGGGCTGTCCCCAAAAGCCGGGACGGTTGGGCGGGCCCAGACGGATGCCGGGATTGAAATCGGCGGCGATGTACTTGCCATTGGTGCACACGAACTGGATTCGTGGCTTATAGTCCGGGTCTTCTCTAAGGTAGTTGTCCGACAGAAGCTCAAAGCGGACCTTTTTGGCGCCGGTCATCTTGTCTTCGGAATGAAACTCCATCCACTTTCCGCCGGCGCTGACGCCGTCACTTTCGCCCTGATTAGGGCTGAACGCTACGCTCTGAGCGCTGACCAACAGCGCCGCAGCACAAACCAGCGCCAGGACTGAAAGGAAGGTCTGGGCCCAGGTCAAACGGTTTCGTCTATGAAAAGAATGGGACGTTTTCAAGCGCTCCTCCAAACAGGCGTTACCACTACTTATATTGAACCCTCGGGAGCGAACAAAAGTTGCATCGCTGGGTTCCGCCTCGGGCTATAAACCGCCCGGAGGTAACCGCCCGCGAACATAGACACTGCAGAGGTATTTCCAAGAATGACATCGCCCCTCTCAGGACTGGCCGAAAACCACCAGCCTGGTGGAATTGGGCCAGCAGCACGCTGTGATCGCCGTTGGTCCGAGATATTCTGGCCGGGTCTGACATATTGAGAACAGTGGGGTTAATAATTGCCGCCATTTCAGTCGAGGAATGGCACTCGAGCTGCATCTTTACTAGAGGCGGTTTCCGCGAGTAGCGCGGGTTTCCGCGGCTAACTCCTGAATAAGCACGAGAATCTGATTTCATAGGGGCCTCGCTTATTCGCAGACTCTGCAATTGAAAGGCCGCTACCACGCTCGAAGGGAGGGACAGGTTATGAACAGATTTAGTCTGGTTAGATCCCTGATCGCGTTCGCTGCTTTCATGGTTTTTGCTCTCGCGCCAAATACAGCATTCGGCCAGCGCGGCGGTCACGGCGGTGGTGGCGGAGGCTTTCACGGTGGGGGCAGCGGTGGTGGTTTTCACGGCGGGGGAGGAGGCGGCGGCTTTCATGGCGGTGGTGGCGGTTTCCATGGTGGCGGCGGTGGCTTCCACGGTGGAGGTAGCGCTTCTCGCGGGGGTGGCGGATTTTATCGCGGTGGCGGAGGATATCGTAGTGGCGGCTCCTACGGGGGCGCGCGGTCTTTCGGCGGCACCCGATCTTTTGGCGGAGGGAGTTACAACCGAGGCGGAGGCTATGGTGGCGGATCAGCGGCAGGCCGCTACGGAGCAGGCAGGGGTTCGTACGGCGGGTTTGGTTCTTCGCGCGGCATGACTGGGCAAGGCCGCGGATTTACGTCCGGCCGCAATTCCGGATCGTTCGGAAATCGTTCTTTCGGAAATCGTTCGTCGAATTTTCATTCCGCCATCAATGATGGCAATTGGCATTCGTTCGGCGGCAGTTCTTCGCGTTTCAGCGTCGGTCGCAACTCCGGAAACTTCGCGTCCTCCGGCCTCTCTGCTCATAACGGCGGAAGGTCCGACGGCGGTTGGCACTCTTTTGGCCCGTCCAGGGGCTCCTCGCCAGGCATGGGCTTCGGCGCGGGGCAGACTTCACGATCAGGGTCGATTCACAGTGGCGCTGGTTTCGGAGGCTCGCACATCGGTGGATCCAATTTCGGCAGCTCGTCTTTCTCTGGATCGCGCTCGGGTCGCTCCACGTTTGGGTCCTTCGGGAACGCGCGATTCGGATCGAGCACGCACCTATTTGGTGGCTCACGATTCAATTCCTTTGGCGGCTGGCGTGGCTACGGTTGGAACAGAGGTTTTTGGCCTGGCTACCGATACAACTACGGTTGTTGCGGGAGCTTTTTTGGAGCGGGCTTTGGCTGGGGATGGGGATGGGGCGTGGGATGGGGCGTGGGATGGCCGTACTGGGGTAGCTACTGGGGACCGGGCTGGGCTTACGGATGGGATCCGTGGCGGTACGACCCGTATTGGTACGCGCCCTGGCCGTCGTACAACTACTACTATCATTATCCTGACGTCGGATACAACAATCCGTCATCCTACCAGCCGGACGCTTTGTCTGACTACGACTCGTCGTCGAGCTATTTGATCACGCCCACGTTGGACCCTGAAGCCTTGCACTTCAATGTCAGCGATGACGCGGGCCTGGACAACAACGGTAGGGAGCAGAACGCTCGGCCAGCGCAACCCGAAGCCGCACCGAACACTCCGGCTCCCACGACTGCGCCACAGCCGCGCCTGGTCTCTCAGCCCACAACCTGAGGCAGGCGACTGGTGTGGTTTGGTTGGGATATCTGAGCGAGGGTGGTTCCACCGTCTGATTTCGTCCGTACTCTACTCTCAGGGGAGTTAGGACGGACCGTAGTCTGGGTCCGCCAGCGGATGTCTTCCAACCGCGACTAACCCGCCCTCATTCCTCAAGGCCGAAGATTGTTGTTTGATTGGGCGCTTGAATCTTCTTCGTGGGCCTTTCATCCAAAGCAGAGTGCATCTACGCTGCAGTCGGTGGCGTCTACCGGAAACGAGGTGTTGATGGATGTTTGAGAGCATTCTCTGCCAGGTAACGGAATATGATCCTGACGTCCTTGAGTCCCTGATTGGGCTCGCGGTCGAAATTGCTCGCGAGGGTCGGGAGGGAAGACGCGTTGGCACGCTGTTTACACTCGGGGATGAGAACGCTGTGCTCGCGAGATCCAGACCGTTAATTTTGAATCCGTTATCGGGGCATCCAGAGTCTTCACTTCATGTCAGCAATCTCAATCTCCGCGGAACCATCAAGGAATTGGCGCAGTTGGACGGTGGTTTCGTGGTAAGTCGCGAAGGAATTGTCCTTTCCGCGTGCCGCTACGTCGATGCCGTAGCCGCGCAAGTGGACGTGCCGCTGGGACTCGGCAGCCGTCACATCGCCGCCGCCAACATGAGCGCCGTTACCAAGGCGGTGGGTATTGTGGTTTCCGAGAGTTCGGTGGTGCGACTTTTCTGCCATGGACAACTGGTCGGCGAAATCATTCCCGAGGTGTGGATGATGGAGCATGCAGCCCACCTGCGTGGTGCCGCGAAGAGGGAACGAGTCGGCGAACTCACGATTCTGACGCCAAATCTGCGATAAGCTCGCGGAGCTAGTGTACTGAGTCTAATATTCGTGCAATAAGTAACAGCTCTTCCTGCATCTGATATAAGCAGGAGGAACTGCATGGCTCTCGGTCGTCCGCTCTCGCCGCTGTCTCTGTCCCCTTCCGAAAGACAACAGTTGTTGGACTGGACTCGTCGTCCCAAGACGGCGCAGGCGCTGGCGTTGCGCGCCCGCATCGTGCTGCTCAGCGCTGCCGGCCACAGCAACACCGAGGTGGCTCGTAGAGTGCATGTCGCGCTGGCTACCGTGGGCAAGTGGCGACAGCGTTTTGTCCTTCTCCGGCTCGACGGGCTGCTCGATGAACCCCGTCCGGGCACGCCGCGCCGCTTGAGCGACGCCGCAGTGGAACGCGTGCTGGCGCGCACCCTGGAAACCCAACCGCAAGCCGCCACCCACTGGTCCACGCGCTCCCTGGCCCAGGCCACCGGTCTCAGCCAGAGCAGCATTAGTCGCATCTGGCGCGCCTTTTCCCTACAGCCGCATCGCAGCCGAGCCTTTAAGTTGAGCCGGGATCCGCTGTTTATCGACAAGGTGCGCGACATCGTCGGCCTCTATCTGAACCCGCCCGACCGAGCGCTGGTTCTGTGCGTGGACGAGAAGAGCCAGATTCAGGCGCTGGATCGCACGGCGCCGCTGCTGCCCCTGCGCCCCGGCCAGATCGAGCGCCGGAGCCACGACTACAAACGCCATGGCACCACCAGCCTGTTCGCCGCTTTCGACGTGGCCAGCGGTCACGTGCTGGGCCAACTTCATCATCGTCATCGTTCCCGGGAGTTCCGCAGCTTTCTCGATACCATCGAACGCAACGTGCCCGCAGAACTTGACGTGCACCTCATCCTGGACAACTACGGTACACATAAAACCCAACGGATCCGCCGCTGGCTTGCTCAACGTCCGCGCTTTCACCTGCACTTCACTCCCACCTCGGCTTCCTGGCTCAATCTGGTCGAGCGCTGGTTCGCTGAGTTGACCGAAAAACAAATCCGGCGCGGCGTTCACCGCAGCACACGCGAACTGGAACACGCTATCCGCGGCTTCATCGATCACCACAACCAGAACCCGAAACCTTTTGTCTGGACCAAATCGGCTGACCAGATCCTCGATTCCGTGGCCCGCTTTTGTAAGCGAACATTAGACTCAGCACACTAGCCTGACTCACTGATATACGGAATTGAGAGTATGACAACGCTGCAGGAATTCAGGTGTGAAGTCTGTGGACTCGTTACCAGCAATCCCACCCACTGGTTCGTGATTCGATGTGGAGATTCCGATCTTACGGTGTACCGGTGGAATTCTGAAACCGTCAACGCGGCCGGGGCCCGGCATTACTGCGGTGAAGCTCATGCCCAGGTATACATCAGTCGCTGGTTTGATTCGGTGTGCGCGCCGCCGAAGCCGAATTTTAAATAGCGCCTCGCCGGTGAGTCATCCATTTGCGACCACTGAACTGGGCGGAGCCAGTTCTTCTCATCGAATTACTTTTTCATCGCGGCAAGGGCTAGCGCCGCCAACTCTTGCCGGCGCTGCTGAAGCGCCTTCCGATCCTCTTGTAGGTTGGGATCGTGTTTTATTCCCTCCGCCGCCCGAAAACGGTCACGCGCCAGCGAGGGTTGCAGGAAGAAGTCGATTCATGGTTTTGCGATCTCGTGTACCTTTGTCGTGTATCTTTCTCGTGAATCCAGGCCAACGAGGTACTGCCGATGAGGACAACTTTCACCGTACTGGCGTTAGCCCTTTGCATGGCGCGGCTTTCCATGGCGCAGGTGGACCCACGCTGGAAGCCCAACGACCCGGACCGTCCCGTGCCACCGGTGATCGAGCCGGGAACAACCAGCACGCAGGATACGCCGGGGCGTCCGCCGTCTGACGTCGTCGTGTTGTTCAACGGCAAGGATCTTTCGCAGTGGGCGGGCGCCGATGGCCAGCCGGCAAAGTGGAAAGTAGCGGATGGCTACATGGAAGTGGTGCCTCGCAGCGGCATCATCCAGACCCGCCAGCCGTTCGGGGATTGCCAATTGCATGTTGAGTTCACCGCGCCCACGCCACCGGTGGGTGAGGGCCAGGAGCGTGGCAACAGCGGCGTGTTCCTGATGGGCCTCTACGAAATCCAGGTGCTGGATTCGTACCAGAGCAAAACCTACGCCGACGGCCAGGCCTCGGCCGTGTACGCGCAATTCCCGCCGCAGGTCAACGCCTCAAGGCGGCCGGGACAGTGGCAAACCTATGACATCATTTTTCACGGTCCGCGTTTTGACAAAGATGGCAAAGTGCTGCGCCCGGCCCGAGTCACCATGCTGCACAACGGAGTGTTGGTGCAGGACAATGTAGAGTTGTCCGGCCCCACGGGCCACCACGTGCGGCCTCCTTACAAACCCACGCCGGACAAGCTGCCCCTCAGTCTGCAGGACCACGGCAACCCTGTGCGCTTCCGGAATATCTGGATTCGTGAACTGGGCGAAGGACAGTAGACCTCAAGCGCGATCCACGGTCTTCGGCGGCCATGCAGTCTGGCCACCGCGATGATAGGCCAGGTTACCGATGTGGCCGGCGCGGGCGGCGGCGACCCCGGTTTCCACAGGCGCGTTGGGCTCTTTGCGGCTCTTGACGCATGCCAGGAAATTCTCCATGTGCGAGATGGTGCCGTCGCGGAAACTTTTCTCTGTGAGCACCGGATTTTGCCCGTCCTGCACGCCCTCGCGGTACACGGAGAACCCGCTCCGATTGATCTTTAGCGTTGCCTCCGTCCCGCGGAACTCAAGGCCGCCATCATCGATGGAAGAGTTCATCATGCCGTCGTACCCCACATCGAATCCGGGGTAACGGAAGGCTGCCTGGATGGTGTCGGGACAATCCCACTGCTCGAAAACATATTTGTCAGCCAGCATGTGGGCCTCGCGCGGCTGGTCGGATTTCATGGCCCAGTGCACCACGTCGATCCAGTGGGAGAACAAATCGGTCATGGCGCCGCCGCCGAAATTCCAGAACCAGCGCCAATGGTTATATTTTTCCTCGCTGAAGGGCTGATCGGGCGCGGACCCGAGCCAAAGCCTCCAATCGAGCGCCTGGGTGTCGATCGGCTTGGGCGCCCAGTCCCGGTGATAGTTCTGCCACCAATAGGTTCGCACCTGCGGGACGCGCCCGAGGCTGCCTGCCTGAATCAGATCCACAGCGTCGCGAAAGTGGGTCCAACTGCGCTGCTGCATGCCGCACTGCAGAATCTGCTTGCTGGAACGAACCGCGCGGGTGAGTGTGGCGCCTTCCTCAATGGTGTGGGTGACAGGCTTTTCCAGATAAACGTCTTTGCCAGCGGCCAACGCATCGACTGCCATGCGAACGTGCCAGTGGTCGGGCGACGCGATGAACACCGCATCGATGTCCTGCGCGAGCACTTCACGATAGTCCAGATGGGTAGTGGCGACACCGTTGGATCGTTCCTTGACGGCATCACGGCGCGGCCCGTACACATCGCTCACGGCCACGATCTGGTACGGACCCACCATGTCGGCGGCGTCAAGCAAGTTCCGCATTCGGCCCCCGGCTCCGATCACTCCGACGCGCACGGTGTCGTTTGCGCCCAGCACTCTGGTTGAGGCGAGTGCGGTAAGCCCGCTTGCGATGATGAAGCTGCGGCGATTCAGCATATTTGGCGTGGTCCTCCAGTCCGCTTTCACGGCCACCCTATCTAGGCACGGTCCGGGCGGAGAGAGCTTATCAAAAATGGAGCGCAGACGTCGTCCCTGACCTGCACCTGATGCACCTGAGGCCAAGAGTGGGACAGCCTCAGCCACCCTACAATATCCGCACCCCCTCATTCGTCTACAACCGTAGATGAAGGACGCGGCGAGCCTGGAGCGGATGGCACTCGAACAGGACCAGCGGATCTCCGAAGTGGTCAAGCGGGAGCAGTCCCGGCTGCGCAACTTCATTCGCCGGCGCGTGCCCGACCCGCGCGACGCCGAGGACATTCTGCAGGACGTCTTCTACGAGCTGGTGGAAGCGAATCGCCTGCTGATGCCGATCGAGCACGTCACCGGCTGGCTGTTTCGCGTGGCGCGCAATCGCATCACCGATCTCTTCCGCAAGAAGAGGCCGGAGAGCTTCAGCGATGCCGCCGTCGCGGACGAGGACGACGAACTGCTGCGGTTGGAAGACCTGCTGCCTTCGCCCGATGCCGGACCGGAGGCGCTTTACGCCCGCAACGTGCTTCTCGATGAGCTCGAGCTGGCGGTCGACGAGCTGCCGGAGGAGCAGCGCGAGGTGTTCGTCGCGCACGAGTTGGAAGGGCGCAGCTTCAAGGAGATGGCCGCCGAGACCGGCGTGAGCGTGAATACGCTGCTCTCGCGCAAACGCTATGCGGTGCTGCATCTGCGCGAGCGATTGCAGAGCATTTACGACGAATTTACGAAAGCATGAGGAACTGAACATGAGAAGAGGAAGATGGATTTTCATGGCTCCGCTGGCGATTCTGGGGATGCTGCTGTTTATCGCCATCGGCGGCGAAGTCGTGCGGCAACTGTGGAATTGGCTGCTGCCGCCGCTCTTCGGCTGGCGCCAGATCACCTTCTGGCAAGCGCTTGGAATTCTGGCGCTGTGCCGGATCCTCTTCGGCGGATTTGGATGCCACGGTTCCGGTCGCTCCAATTTCCGCCGTCGCATGGCCGAGCGCTGGGAGCACATGACCCCCGAGGAGCGGGAACGATTCCGGCAAGGCATGCGCGGACGTTGCGGCTTCGGCCCATCCACCAGCGAGAGCAAGGGGCAATGAAGTTACTCCGGAACGTCCTTACAAGCGCTGAAATTGACTTGCTTCTGCCCACGGCCTAACATTGCGGGCACATGCTCGAGCAGACCATCTCCCACTACCGTGTTGTAGGCAAGCTGGGTGGCGGCGGAATGGGCGTCGTGTACGAGGCCGAGGACCAACGCCTCGGCCGGCGCGTGGCCTTGAAGTTCCTTCCCGAGGAACT
Organism: Terriglobia bacterium; assembly: GCA_963779255.1. Classification (GTDB taxonomy): domain Bacteria; phylum Acidobacteriota; class Terriglobia; order Terriglobales; family Acidobacteriaceae; genus JAIQFF01. The sequence continues at coordinate 26,525 of CAVZXU010000006.1, forward strand.
GGCACAGGATCCCCAGGCGCGAGAGCGATTTCAGCGAGAAGCGCGTGCGGCATCCGCGCTCAATCACCCCCAACATCTGCACTATCTACGACATCGGTGAACATCAGGACCGGCTCTTCATCGTCATGGAGTGTCTGGAAGGGACGACGCTGAAGTACCGCATCGAGGGAAAGCCCATCTCTCTCGAACAACTTCTGGACTTCGGGGTGCAAGTTGCGGACGCGCTCGAAGTGGCCCACGCGGCCGGCATTGTCCATCGTGACCTGAAACCGGCGAATCTTTTCCTGACCAAACGCGGGCAAGCGAAGATCCTGGATTTTGGCTTGGCCAAAGTCGCGGCCGGGCCATTGCCGTCCTTGCAGACGGCGGCCGGATCCTCGCCGACGATGGCCGTGGACCAGGATCACCTTACCAGCCCGGGAAGCACGCTGGGAACGGTGGCCTACATGTCGCCGGAACAAGCTCGGGGCGAAGAGTTGGACACGCGCACCGACCTGTTTTCCTTCGGCGCCGTTCTCTACGAGATGGCGACCGGGCGGCAACCGTTCACCGGCAACACGTCTGCGATCATCTTCGATGCCATCCTGAATAAGCCGCCGACCGCGCCCGTTCGCATCAATCCGGATCTGCCCGCTCAACTCGAGGGCGTGATCAATAAGTGTCTGGAAAAGGATCGCAGCCTTCGTTACCAGACCGCTTCCGATCTTCGAGCCGATTTGCAGCGCTTCAAGCGCGACACCCAGTCATCCAAGATCGCGGCGGTTTCGGGGACGACTCCGTCGGTGGGTCAGGCGCCCAAGTCGCGTCGCTGGCCAGTGCTTGCGGCCTCATTGTCCGCTGCCGTGATCGTTGCTGTGCTGGTGGTCGGCTATTTCGCGGGCTGGTTCAAATCCACGCAGCCGTATTCGCAGGCCGAGCTCAAGCCGCAGCAATTAACCACCAACGCCTCCGAAGATCCGGTCGCGGTCACTTCGATTTCACCCGATGGAAAGTACCTTCTTTACGCCGATCTCGAGGGACTGCACCTCAGGCTGATTACCACTGGAGAAACCCAGTCCCTTCCCATTCCTGATTCGTTCTGCTTCCGTTGAGCACGCATTCAATGGTCCCAGGATGGGACCAAGTTGCTGGTGAGCGGACCGGTCGCGCAGGAAAAGCAAGGCATCTGGATAATCTCCGTCATCGGCGCCACGCTAAAGAAAATACGTGATGACGCTTTCGACGCATCACTCTCTCCCGATGGATCGCAGATTGTTTTTCGTGATTCCATCGCCCGGGATATCTGGCTGATGAACGCCGACGGCGGGCAGGCCAGGTCCTTCCTTAAGCCTGAAGAGGGCTACTATCTGTATTCGCCCACGTGGTTTCCCAACGGCAAACGCATTCTTTATGCCAAGTATCACGAAAATAATGGCGAAGTGAGTCTGGGACTGGAAAGCCGGGATCTCAAAGGCGGGGACCCGGTTCCTCTGCTTTCCAACCCGCACCTTATCGACTTCTGCTGGGGCCAAAATGGACGGCTTATCTACTCCGTGCGCGAGCGGCCGCCCAACCAGTACGACTCCAATCTCTGGGAAATACGCTTCGACGAGGAAACCGGCAAGCCCAGGGGAAATCCCCGACGTTTCACCGACTGGACCGGATTTTTCTTTAACAATCTGGATTTAACCGCCGATGGAAACCGTTTCGTCTTTCTGAACGGAAGATCGCAAAGCGATGTTTATGTCGCCGAGCTCACCAACGGGGGAAGTGAGTTGAAGGCTCCCCAGAGAGTGACCCTGGATGAGCGTACCGATTGGCCCGGCGGATGGTCACTCGACAGCAAAACGTTGTTTCTTTATTCCGACCGCAACGGGAATTTCGATATCTACAAACAGGGCTTGAATGAACGTAATGCCGAACCGGTCGCTACCGGGTCCGATGAAAAATGGGCACCGCAGCTCAGCCCCGACGGCAAGTGGGTGCTTTACATGCAGTGGCCCAAGGCTGCCGATGGTGCTGCCGCTAATTCCGGGAAGATCATGCGCAGCCCGCTCGCAGGCGGTCCCGCGGAAGCGGTCATGGACATCAAGGGGCATCCTGACATTCTCTTCGGCGACCCGACTTATTCGGTTGGAGGCTTTCCCAGCTTCCGTTGTCGGCTGCACGCGCCCGGCGGTTGCGTTCTCGCGGAAAAAGGTGACAAGCAAATCATCTTCACCGCCTTTGATCCTCTGCAGGGACGGAAAGCGGAGCTGGCCAGGATTTCGGTGGACCCCGACTTTTCAAACTGGGACCTCTCTCCCGACGGGACACGCATCGCGGTCTCCGTCTTTGACTACAAGGCGGCAGATATTCAAATCGCTACGCTCGCGGGAGGAACTCCGCAGAAATTGTCTGCTATGCCCTGGGCGGAACTGGCTGCGGTGGCGTGGGCGGCGGATGGCAAGAACCTATTTCTGGCCAGCATGTCTTCGCGAGGGACATCCGTTGTTCACATGCCTGTGACCGGCGGACCCAAACTGCTATTCAAGCAACCGAGTTGGGATATCTTCTCGCCGATGCCTTCGCCTGATGGCCGCTATCTGGCTTTTGGCCCCATTGTCACCACCGCCAACGCCTGGACCATCGCATCATTCCCCCGCAAGTAATAGGGTTCACTTGCGCCTGCCTGACGAACCAGGGGTGAAGTTGATTGGTCGGATCCTAGCAGACGATTTTCGAACTTTTCTGCTTAACCCCACTATAGTCGAGGATGAGGGCCCGGCGACACTGCGGACGATGAAGATGGCCAGACCTAAGAAAAGTGTGTATCACCTTATCGACGAAGTACCGGCTGAAATTTTGGAGCGGGCTGCGGAAGATTAGGCCCTTACCGGTTTTTTCTAGCCCTGGTGATTTTACGGCGGGCTGGCCCACCTTTTACAGCGCCGTAACTAGCCACAGCTGCCCCATCCTTCGCGCTCCTTGCGAAGGGCGGGAACGCGGAATTCGTAGTTGATCAAAATTGGTCGGCCCTAGCAGGCGATTTTCGAACTTTCCTCTTCGACGCCCGCGGTTTTGAACTAGCGCTTTCAGCAGGTTAGGATTGAATTGAATCAAATGGTTAGGCCCTGGCAGATGATTTTCGAACCGGCGCGCGTGTTTTAACTTCCGATTTATTGGGCTGACGACTTGCCGCCGCACAGCTCGACAGCATGCTGGAAAGCCTTAGTGAAACGTTCGTATATGGCGCGAGTCCTGGCTCCGTTTTAGAACCACCATCCACAAGGTCCTTCAACAACCCATGCTGCAGGTTTCCCAACTTAAAACTTGAACACGACTCCCCCGAGATAGCGGAAGTTGTTCTGGTTGTTGGTACTGGTCAGAGGATTCGTGTAGCGAGTCAGCATATAGTCAATTTCGATGGGTCGAATGGAAATCCTCTCGGAAACCGAAATATCAAGTCCGCCCCCAAACGCCATCGTGAACGGATGCTGGGTGCCAGTCCCGGAAACGATCCCTCCCCCAGCATTGATCGACTTGATAAGGTTGGCGTACCCGTTGGTGTTCGATCCGCCGAACAGCAATTCGACAGAAGGGGTGATAAAGGGGGTGATCTTCGGAATGGGGATTCTGACCACGGGTCCAAACAAATAGGTGAACATGTTGCCTTGAGAGGTGAATGTACCCGCAGGTATGATCGCACCATTCGCCAGGGTCACTGGCGAGGCAAAGGTCGTAGTGAACGAAGTGCTTCCGTAGCCCATCAGCTCACCCTTGATACCTAATAACCTGGCGAAATAGAAGGTAGCGCCGCCACCGCCCCCACTGAAACTGCGGTTGTTAATTCCCGGCAAGGTCGGATTGAACCGCAGGTAGGAATACTCCCCATACACTTCAAACACCTGAGCGAACGAGGCCGTTCCAAAGAACAGAACAAATCCCAACAGAGTAATACTTGTGATTCTCATTTTCCTTCACTCTCTTAAGAGTTGCCCTCGGAATCTAGTGTTCTGGTGACATCAACCTTTAGCTAATCAATGCAGTTGCGGAGTCTCACACCGATGAGACTGAGTTGATGGAGTGTGTCTGCCAACTGGCAATAGACACAGTCCTTTAGCTCATCTTGCGAGGGTGATGCGGTGCGTAGCCACTCGAGGCTGTGCTTGTACCAGTCAAGGGTGGCCGGGGAAACGTTGAGGAGGTATTTCCGTTTCTGGATAAACTGCTCGAAACGCGGCTCCATGTGCGACCCCGTGCCCTTTAGGGCTGATTCGACCAGGCGGGCGCGTCCAGGAGGGTCTGGGGCAAAAGGATCCTTGAGCCGCTGCACGGTATAGGCGAACAAACAAGAAAGGGGTTTTAGCTTGGGTTATGAAGGTTTCCCCGGTAGTGAAGATGTCCCGCCATTGTAAGCTGGTTAGTCGGCCCGGTCTCGTCATAATGATCGATCTCGACACCATCACCGGAGAATCAGCGTCTTATGATTTCAAAGCGTCTTTCGATTCACAATCGAAGCAAGATTGGTGTGAACTTACTAAGGACATGGTCGCTATGTCCAACTCCGGTGGCGGACTAATCATCGTCGGAGTCGATGATGATGGAAACAACTCCGACTATGATGTTGCCCCCTTGCTAGCCGGTGATCCTGAATGTCCGATGTAACGAACAAATGTAGTTGCAGAGAGGGAGCAAGCCGCGCCGATGTAGCGTCTTGATTCGTGCACATCTCCGATAAGAAGGGCTTTCGACGCTGCGTAGGTGGCCAGGTTCTTTATAAAGGCAGCTAAAGGGTCTCGGCGGGGCGATTTCGCTTCTCAGGCAGTACGGAACAACCAACCCGACCGGAACAGCTTGAGCAGATTGTGCGTCAGGCAGATCAACTTCCATTCCGCTCGCCTTTGCTTTCTCCCCGGAAACTGAATCGGGAAAATCGCCGCCATTCCTTGATCTGTCCGAACACCGGTTCCACGATCGCTTTCCGCATCCGATAGATGTCTCGTCCCGCTGCGCTCGCCAGTTTCTGCTTCATCTTCTCCCGCGGCGAAGTCCCTGGTAGTTCCGCGCCAGGCGGTCGTTCACCGTCCGCTTCACTATGTTTCTGTTTGCCCGTGGCTACGTATAATTCGATGCCCTTCAGCCGTTCATCATTCACTTGCGCTTCGCTCCAGTAACCGGTATCCGCGCTCGCCGCCTCGGGCTTGGCTCCGAGATCTGTTTGACTTGCGCCAGCATCGGCGCCAGTTGATGCTTGTCGTTGGTTTCTTGTGTGACCTCTGCGGCTATGACGATCTGGGCTTGGCTGTCGACCACGATCTGAGTGTTGTAGGCTTGCACGAAGCTCCCCTTGTGCGCACCATCCGGCATGATCCGGCTCTCCGGATCGGTGAAGTTACGTTGCGCCTTCTCCTCCGGAACGGCCTTTTCCGGCTCCGGCGCCACGGGGTCCCGGCCGCCCGGCTTCTTCCCGGTCCGGGCTTCCTGCTCGCACCGGGCAGCCATTTTGGCTTCGGCTTCGCTCTTCTGCTGTTCCGCCTTCCCTTTGGCTTCCGCTTCCAATTCTGCTTTCGCCGCCTGGATCTTTGCTAATCGACTCTCGCGCCTGCTACTCTCCTCGGGGACCTCGTCAGCGCGTTTTCCTTTGCCACACTTCCGTTCACGCATCTGCTCCCAGCCCGTTCAGCAGTTCCTCCACCTCGGCCTGCAACCGCCGTTCGGCTTCGCCCATCCGCCCGTAGCTCATGGCCTTGTGCTTGCTCGCGTTAGCCTGGATTTTGCTTCCGTCCAGCGCCACGTGACCCAGTTTGATCAGCCCCGCTTTCTGGCACAACTGCAGAGTTTGCAGGAACAGCCCGGACACAATCTCCAAGTGCTGCTGGCGGAAAGCTGCAATCGTGTCGTGATCGGGATGTTGATTGGCCGCCAGATAGCGGAACCCCACGTCCTCCTGCGTCTTTCGTTCGATAGCGCGCGAACTGACCACGCCGTTGCAGTAGCCGTATAGCAACAAACGCAGCAGCATCAGCGGATGATATCCCGCCTGCCCGCGACCTCTCTGCGCTCATAGAGCGCGAACATCGCCGAGAGTCAAGTTGTTCGGTCACGTCGGAGATGAACCGTGCCAAATGCCCTTCCGGCAGCCACTCCTGTAACGATGGGGACATTAACAAAGGCTGATCGAGCGTGCAAACTCGGAAGCGGTAGTTCACGTCGCTATGCTATCGGAAGATCACGCCCGATCAAACATTCTTAGCAAGAAATGTTCTCTTCTTCTCACCAAACCGCAAAGTTCTCCCGACAGACCTAGAACCCATTTCTAAAAAATTGGTCGGCCCTAGCAGACGATTTTCGAACTTTCCTGCAGCACGCGGCCTGAAATCAAGGCATGTATACGGGATGAGGAGCTAGGATCTTCAGCCCAGAAATGACGGACCAGCTCTGCCACGGGGCCGCTGACGGCTACGGTTTCTCCGCTCCCTCTTGCGTTATCTAATCAAGGCGATTCAGGCTGAACGCCAGTTTCCACGAGTCGCCATCTCTTACATAAACCGACGTGCCATACACCGGCACCGACGTGAGCTTTTGACCGTCGCACGTTCCCTCGGCGGTTCCCTTACGGCTGAGGATGCCAACGGTCGGCGAGAGCAATGTGCCTACACCGTCTGTTACGCTGACGCTTTTGATGTCGCATCTTGCCGAGGTCCAGTCTCTTATCGTGTCCGCCTTGTTGGCAAAATATGTGCCGAATATGTTTTGGAACGAAAGGTCCTTTGTCGTCAGGTCTTCGAGCTTCGCGGCGTCCTTTGCTTTCCAGGCTTCCCAGACGCTCTTTTCAATCGCCATCATAGCGGCGGTGCTTGGGTCGGCGGCTGGCTTTGTCGGGGCTTTGTCCTTCGTCGGCTTCTCCTTGTTGCCCCCGGCCTTTGCGGGTGGCGGGTTCTTAGGATCGAAAATCGGATTTTCGCCGTGGAACGCCGCCCGCCACGTGTCGCCGGTTCGAGCCCAAACAGTCGCAGCACGGATCGGGCTTGGGACCTTCATCGACTTCCCGTCCGGGGCGGTGCAGCTTCCGTCAAACGTTCCTTTATAGCTAAGCACGTAGGTGTCCGCATCGATCTTGCCCATCTGCGGGTCTTCAAGCTTCCAGTCTTTGACATCGCACTTATTGCCGGCGATCATCCTGATAACCGCCGCCTTGTCCATTTGCTGGCCGCCTTCGCGCATAACGAACTTGTCGCTAAGCATTCGCTCGAAGAACTTCGAATCACTCTTGATATAGGCTTCATTAGCCTGCTTGTCGAGTGCGAGCATGGCGTCACCAGTCGGCCCAGCCGCGGTCGTCTTGCTATTGTCGACGTTGCTATTGGGGCTTGTGTTTTTTGCCGGCGTTCCGCATCCCGCAAGCATGAAGGCGGAAAGGCCAAGAAATACGGGGATGACTACCGTTTTCATATCCGGTCTCCTTAGTCCTTCGGGCAAGGCACCGTAGAGTCTAAAACAGTAATCCTCGGCATCCGCGCAAAAAACATCGCAAGGAAGGGGACGTCTTGTGTGCGCGATTTGAAATGTAGTGGCCGGCCCTGACGGAAGGATCTATGTGACACTTTGGCTACGCGCCGCGAGCACGGCCACAAAACAAATGGCGGACGAGGTGGGGAAGAATTCCCATGAGGCAACGGCAAGCCTCGCGTTGATCGGTGAGGAAATAGGGGTCAACATTCCGCGGCAGCTTCGCAGCTTCATCACGGCCATCCCCGGCGTGAGCGAGGCGTTGAATGCGGCATTTTCATCCGTGGCGGTGGTCGCACTCATTGGCCTCATTGTGGAGGCGGGAGCCACTTCAGATTGTGGGTATGCCAAGAGACTGTGGCTGGGGAGACGTTGTGAAGGTATTGACGCTCACGGATGAACTGCTCGAATTTTGGCAACAAGGCTTCCTCCAAGGCGAGGGGTAATGAAACCCCTGAATTAGAGGAAATTGCTTGTAACTTGTTGATTGGTCGGGACGGGCAGATTTGAACTGCCGACCCCTCGCACCCCAAGCGAGTGCTCTACCAGGCTGAGCCACGTCCCGACTGGAAGGAACCGGCCGCGTTCTCGAACGCGGCGGCAGGGTTGACTCAAGGATTTTACACCAGCTTCAGCGCTTCTTGCGCTTCGGAACCGGCTTTTCCTCGAACACGGCGAACTGGATCTTCTTCTCCACCGGATCAATGCGGCCCACCAGCACTCGTACTCTTTGCCCCAGGCTGTAGATCTTGCGGCTGCGCAGGCCGATGATTTCGCGGGTATTTTCGTGGTAGGTGTAGCGGTCGTCGGTTAGCGAATCGAGCGGGACCAGGCCCTCCACGAACAGGTCGGTCAATTCCACGAAGAACCCGAATTTGGTGACGCTGATAATCAGGGCCTCGAAGTCTTCTCCGACCCGGTCCTGCATGAACTTGACCTTTTTCCACTCCATCAATTCACGCTCAGCCTCGTCAGCGCGACGTTCCGACTGGCTGGATTCTTCGGCGATATCGTGCAGTTCTTCGATCGGAATGGGGCCGCCCTCGGGTTGGACTGCCTGGCGATGGTCCGCGTGGTCGCGCCGCTTCGACCAGGGGGTAGCGCCTGTAGCGCCGGCCTCTCGCCGGCCCGATTGCGGGCTGGAAACCCGCTTGGGTTCGAGGCCGGACCCGCTTCGGTAAGACGTCGTCAAGCGCTCTTCGCTGGCTCCCGAATCCGTCTGCTCCGGCGGACGTTCCGTTCGCCTTCGGGCCGGCGGGACGCTGGCGCTACCGTCAGACTGCCGCAAGACTTCCTTCAGAATGCGGTGAATAATTAGGTCCGGATAGCGGCGGATGGGCGACGTAAAGTGAGTATAGGCCGTGGCGGCCAGCGCAAAGTGTCCCAGATTCTCCTCGGAATACCTCGCCTGCTTCAGCGAGCGCAGCATCAGGAAAGAAAGAATGCGCTCTTCCGGCATGCCCGCAATCTTTTCCGTCAGCTTCTGATACATGCGCGGCGTGATGTGCACTTCTTTCGGAATCTCGATCTCACGGGTGCGCTTGCCCGTTCCATAGTTCGCGCGGCGATCGGTCTTCAACTGCACCCGCTGGATGGGCAGCGGTCCCACGCCGAGGGAATAACCAAAGGTCGCGGCGATCACCTCGAAGTCGTATACGCGCTTGGCGTCGGGCTTTTCGTGAATCCGGTAGAGCGAGGCAATGCGCTTGTTTTCCAAATGCGAGGCCACGCATTCGTTGGCCGAAAGCATGAATTCCTCGATCAGGCGGTGCGCCATATTGCGCTCCGAGCGGGTGATGCTCTTCATCAATCCAAGTTCGTCGAACTCGATCACCGGCTCGGGCAGGTCGAAATCAATGGAGCCACGGCGCTCGCGCTTGCGATTGAGGATCAGGGCCAGATCTCGCATCCGTTCGAAACCCGCTACCAGCTTGTTGAAGCGTTCGCGGGCGCCGGCATCGCCTTCGAGCACCAGATTCACGTCGGTATAGGTCATGCGTTCCGCGGAGCGAATCATGCCTTCGCTCAGTTCGTAACCCAGAATTTCTCCTTGATGGTCAATCTCCATGACGCATGACATCACCAGGCGGTCCACTTGCGGACGCAAGCTGCAAATATCGGTCGAAAGTTCGAGTGGAAGCATGGGCACGGCGCGATCGGGAAAATAGACGCTGGTGCCGCGCAGTCGCGCTTCCTGATCGAGCGCCGAGTCCGGCGTGACGTAGTGGGCCACGTCGGCGATGTGCACCTGGAGCTCAAAGTTGCCATTCTCCAGGTGCTGCACAATCACGGCGTCGTCGAAATCTCGCGCGGTCTCTCCATCGATGGTGACAATCGGTAGGGCGCGGAAGTCGCGCCGTCTGTGCGCCTCCGACGCTGGAATGATGGGCTCGGCATCCTGTGCTTCGGCGAGTACGGCGGGCGGGAAGCGATGCGGCAGGTGATGCTTGCGGATCATGATCTCGACATCCGCCCCAAAATCGTCTTCGTAACCCAGTATCTCCACCACCCGCCCACGTGGATTCTGCGTGGCCGTAGGCCAGTCGGTGATCTCGACGTCCACAACGACGTTTTCCAGGTCATCCCACGCGACCCGCCGCGCCGCTTCCTGGCCCAGCACGCGGTGCGGGCTTTTCTTGCCCACAGGCAGCGCCAGAGCCTGTCCCGAGCGCAGTCGAGCGATCCCGCCGGCTGTCGCGACGGCATCCTGCCCTCGCCGCTGCGAGCCAGAAGCATTCGCGTCGCCCTCGGAGCCAGAGATCTCACCCGGATATTCCATGCCCGGCGGTATCACGATCTCCTGCGTAATTTTCTGATCGATCGGGGTAACGTAATTCCGCCGGCTGCCATAGTGAAATTTTCCCACCACGGTCGAGTGCGCCCGTCCGATCAGGCGCACGATGCGCCCTTCGGCCCGGCCATCAGGGCGGATATTGCCGATTTCAACCAGCACGCGATCGCCGTGCATGGCCGATCCGACGAACGGAGGCGGGATGAAAATGTCGCCTGCCAGCTTCGCTTTCAGGCGCTCGTCGAGCGAGTTGGCTTCCGGAATCACAAATCCGAAGCCGTCGCGATGCATGCTCAACCGACCCACTGCCATGTTCTTGCCGGCGGTGGCTTGCGGAATGGCATAGCGATCGGGCCCGACCTGTTGAAGTTGTCCGCCAGCCACCAGATGTCTCAGGCGTTCGAACAGCTCGCGGCGGGCGTCCCCATGGACTCCGAGTTCACGCGCCAACTGCTTGAAGCCGGCTGTGCGTTTGGACTGCTGCTCGATCTTCTTCAGGATGGCGGAATCGGAAAGCATAGTGACGGGATGTCACTGTCAAGGATACCTGACCCGGCCTGGGCATGCTGTGGGTTCAGGAAACAGACGCCGGAAAATATCTTTCCTGAAAAATTCTGCGATGATGCAGTTCGTGACCGGCAATCATGTAGGCGAGGGCGCGCACTGTGACTTCGTTATTGCTGGCCACACCGCGACGGGTCCACGCTGTTTCATCCAGCGCGCGGAACAGAGCTACGGTAGCTTTGCGAACCAAAGTGAACTCCTCCAATAGAGTCGACAGGCTCAATTGCGCGAACGGTCCGTACTTCACGTAGTCGTCCTGCTCGAAACCGGCCAGGGGAGTCTTGTCATTGCGGGCAATGCGCAGCGCCCGGTAGCTGAAGACGCGTTCGGTGTCAATCAGGTGCCCAAGCGATTCCTTCACGCTCCACTTCCCCGGAGCATAGCGGGAGTCTCCGACCGCCTCCCGCGGAGCAAGCAGCGCCACCGTCTCCAGCGACTGCCTTCCCAGAGTGACCAGGATATCGCCCTCGGGCACCAGCGAAACGTACTTGCCGTAGTAGGGTGCGTACTCACTTGAGTCGGGCCTGCCAATGACCACCAAGTCTGATTTCATAAAGGATTCTCAGCTTAAAGGCTAATGTCAGGATACCGGAGGAGGCACGATGAAGAAAGCGCCCCGGGCCGAACGACATATGGCTGGTTTCAACTGGAACAAAGCGGGTTCGCCGTAAACCCGAGACCCTATTGCAATCCGAGCTGGGTCAGCTTGACGGCGCAGCGGGCATTCGCACAGCTACCCACGTTGACGATGCCTTGCGTGCTGAAGTACACGCTGGAAGCCTGCCCCGAGGCGCTCAGGTTGTCGATAATAATGCCACTCACGCCACCCGGGTAATTCACGCTGGTCGCCTGGCCGGTGATGATGGCACCCGTGCTGATGTCGTTGGTCAGAACGAAACCATTGGCACCCGCACCCACCAGGCCGCTGACCAGCAGATCATGATGGCCCGCCCCGCCAGACAGAGTGATGCTGGGATTGAAGAGCTCGGTGTAGGGAGCGCAGGGAAGGTTGGCTGCTGCGAGGCGGAGCAAGCTTCCGTCCGGCGTGGCATTCATCGTGGGATAAGCAGTGAATCCGATCCAGTAGTGGGTTGGGTTTGTACTACCGGCAGCAGTACCGCACATGAAGAGATGACCATTGCTGGGCGTCGCGTCGAAGTAGGTATCGTCAAACGCGCCGCTGTGAACGTTCCAGTTGGCGATGGTGGCTCCCACACTGCCCAGGCCGACGTGGACACGCACCAACCCTGTGAGGTTCTCGTTGAGTTGGGCCACGACAGCGCTGGCTCCGGCGGTCCCGTCATTGCCGGTAAAGGCAAAGACCTTGCCCGACGAGCCATCCAGAATCACCGAGTCTGGAATGCCATACGAACCGCCGTTCCCGGTGCAATTGGCCCCGGGCGCCGTGCCGGTGCGTCCCGGCGGATGGGCGATCGTACAACTTCCACCCCCAATCATCACCGGTCCCGCAAACAGGCTAGGCGTGGCTCCGCTGGCATTGATGGTCCACAGCTCGCCCAACTGATCGGCTACGATCAAGCGACCAGTCGAAGAGTCGTAAACCGGGCCATTCGGTGTCGCCGCAGCGCCGCCGGTGCCGGCCACGGGCAAGGTAAGAGTCCAGTCCACCGTGGGATTGGTATTGAGAGCGCAGTTAAAGACGCAACTGATACGATAAATCTTGCCGTCATCTCCGCCAACGAAAGCCTTGTCGGTCGTGTAGTCCACCCACGGAGAAGAAAGCGTGTCTGTGGCCGTGGTCGAAAAGGTTACGGACTTGAGGCAGGAGCTGGTGGGAATAGCGACCGTACCAGTGCAGGAACCGTTGAGGGTCGGGGTTGCGGCAACCGTGGCCGCGGTACCTTCTCCCGACTTCCAGGCCAGCACGTGGAAGATAGCGGTTCCCGCGGCACTCTCCACATAGGCAATTCTCTGACCGTCCAGAGAAATTACCGGGGAAGTCAGGACCGAGCCGCCGGCTGTACTCCCGTTGTAAGCCCAGTTCACGGTGGGATTCGCGAGACAGAGCCTGGGCGCCGCGCCGCTATACAGATTGTTCACGCCGACCAGGTTGGCCTGGCCGGGCGTGGCGCCGGCAACGTTCAAACCAAATACCACGTAATCGTTGGCACAGCTGGGGGTGGCATTGATGTCGAAGCTGTACTTGGCCGGGAACATGTACGGGGCCACGATGCCCGTGCCCAAAGGAACGCTCCAGTCGATCTTCAGACCGCGAGTCCGGGAGCGAGGCGGACGCGTCGTGCCGCGGTCGCCCTTCTCGAATCGCATCGCTGTCCGTGCGGACGCTCGGTGAAGATTGCGCTCGGCCAGGCGAGAGAGAATGCGAGGCTCGGCCTTCGCCCTACCCAAGTCTGCGGCCGGCAATCCGCCGCTCAGAACCACGTGGCGATAGCTCCAATCCTGGACGCGGCCAACGTGTGGCTGGCGCGCCTGGTCCTGCGCCTGCCCGGCCAGACCAAGCCAGGCCAGGAACAGCACAGCAGGCATAATAAGACGGCGCAAGAATTTCATGGCTCTCCGACGAGAGACGAAAAGGACGCAGTTCTCAGCTTTTTCAAGACTAATGGAATTCTAATCAGATTGTGCCTTCATCCCGGGAAGGGCGCATTACACTAGTAACCTGCCCCCGTGGCGATTCAGCGTTGTCATCCCCCTCAGCGAATGTAAATCGCGGTGCCGAGAAGGACGGGGCGGGAAAAAATGCCGAACCTGGGCGGAATTTGCATGGTGCCCGCGATCGCCGCTTGAAAGCAGGCGTTGAGTCGCACAGCTGATCGCGCCCGCAACCCGCCCGTTCATGTCCCGCTGATTCAACAAATAAGCGTTTTTCACAGGCCCGGTTTGCTGTTTGCTGGAGTAAAATGCGAGTTGGTCACCGAAGTGCGGCCTTTACCCTGAATCCCTACGAGGAAAGGACTTTTGCCACATGTGGAAACCCACGAATCAGCCTATGACTCCAGGCCGGCCAGGTGAGCCGGAGCGCCCCGCGGCGCCCGCTCCCACCACAACCTCTGCCGCGAGCGAACCGGCTCCGGCTCCGCGTCCGGTTGCGACCACCACGGCGGACCAGGCCACGATCGGCAAGTCCCTGGTGATCAAAGGCGAGGTAACGGGTTCTGAATCGCTTTACATCGACGGCCGGGTGGAAGGTTCGATCAATCTGTCGGGCAACCGTGTGACCGTGGGTCGCAACGGCGTAGTTTCGGCCAACATCAACGCCCGTGAAATCGTAGTCCTGGGCAAGGTGCGCGGCAACCTGACAGCCAGTGATCGCGTCGATATCCGCAGCGATGGCTCCCTCACCGGCGACGTCGTGGCTGCCCGCATCTCTATCGAAGACGGCGCATTCTTTAAGGGTGGCATCGACATCCGCAAAGCCGGCCAGAAACCCAACGGCGAAGAAGTTAAGGTTGCGGCTGAAGCTGCCAGCGCAGCCCGAGTATAGATTTTTCAGCGATCACGGCGGACACTCTGATTGATGCAAGAGGGTTCGCCGTTTTGTTTTGTCTGAAGTCTGAGGTCCGAAGCCCGAGGTCCGGCTACGGTTCGATCCCTTTGCTTAACTCTTCCGCCCTCTCCTCCGCGACTCGAGGATAAGCTGCTGGCTTACGTCGGCGAAGGTCGCCAGCTAGCGAAGACCGCGTAAGCCACATACCCGCCGCCACCGCTCCCGCCCATGTAACAGTAATAAGTCCAAGGGCTTTGAGGTCCGCGATCCGGCTATTGTTGACCAGCAGGACGCGCGCGACCTGATAACTGAGCCAGCCCGCCACCAGCGACGTGGCTCCAGCCTTCCCGATCTCCGCCCAACGCAATTCGTTCATGCGAACCAGTTGACGGCGATGCAGCAGCAGCGCCAGGGCAAGAGTATTGGCCACGATCCCCAGGTCGGATGCCATCGCCAGCCCCACCGTCGAAAACTTGTGGAACAGCGCTGAGTACATGGGAATGGATGCCACAGTAATCAGACTGCTGGCCACCATGGGAACGAGCGTGTTCCCGGCAGCGTAGAAAGCCCGCGAGTAGAGACCTTGCGCCGACCAGAAGCAGAGCGAGAGCGCGAACCAGAAAAAATACAGCGCGGTTTCCTGAGAGTCGGAAAAGCGGAAGTGTCCGCGGCGATAGACCAGATCAATGAGGGGAAGCGCGGCCGCCATCATGAAACTGGTCGCCAGCAGGGACGTCGCCACAATGCGGTAGATAGACCCGTTCACCGTGTCGCCAAACTCGCGCATCCGCTTTTCCCCAAAGAGCTTGGCAAAAAACGGCAGCGAAGCCTGGCTGGTGGCCTGTCCCAACACCGCAATCGGCACTGCGAACAGACGCTTGGCATAGTTGAGGCGCGTGATATCGCCCACCGCTCCGGAAGCGAAGTAACGCAGGATCCAATCGTCGGCGGTAACCAGCGACACGCCTAACATCAGCGGAATCGACAGCCGTACCCACTCGCGAAATGCCGGGTTGCGCACGTCGAACGAAATGCTGTAACCCGTGCCTATGCGGGCGGCGCCAATGGCGTTGATCAGGAACGGCCCCAGGAAGCTGCCCGCCAGCGCGCCGTAGGCGAGGGACGCGATGCCAAAGCGATGGGAAAGCAGTACGCCTCCCATGATGATGGCCGCGTTATAAAGCAGCGGGGAAAAAGCGGGAAACAGAAACAGCCGCCGCGAAAGCAATACCGCCGATACAACGCCGCCAACATAAAAGAAGATCTGGGCGGGCAGCAGAATGCGTGTCAGGTGGACACAGAGTTCAAGCTGTTCAGCACTGAACTTGGGAAAAAGATGGCGTGAGATTTGCGGAGTAAAGAATTCCGCCAGCAGGACTCCCACGCCCAGCACCGCGGTCATCACGGTGATGATGACCGAAAACGTTTTCTGCGCCTCTTCTTCCCTGTTCTCCGCGAGAAACCTGGTGTAGATCGAAACAAACGTGATGGAAGCAGTGCCGCCCGCCACCAGATAATTGAGCCAGTCGGGGATGGTAAAACCGGCGACGTAAGCGTCCGTCGCGGGTCCGGCGCCGAATGCGTAGGCAATATAGGCTTCGCGGACGTAACCGATCACCCGCGAAAGCATGACCGCCGTCATCAGCAGCAGCGTGGCCGAGAACGCGCTGTGCTGGTGCGAAGGACGAAAGAGACGAAGAATGCGGGCGAAGCCGCCAACCGGACGCGCTTCCGGAGAGTCTGCAGAATTCGCCATCAAGGGGCGATTCTACACGCAAACATTCCGCTGCCCTGATACGCCAAATGGTTCGTGGCTCTTGCAAGTGTGGGGCGGACACTCCTGTCCGCCGCCTTTGATTTTGTTCTTTGTTCCTTGCGGGATACTACTTGCACAGGGCCTTAGAACCAAAACCCAGAATCAAAGTCAAAAGCGGCGGACAGGAGTGTCCGCCCCACACTTGTTCCCCACAGGTCAGTTTGCCGGGTGCGGGATTCGTGTGTCTTTGTAAACCACGCCGCCCTTCATCACGAAATCAACATGCTCCAAAGCGCGCACGTCGGCCAAGGGGTCAGCATTCACCGCAATGACGTCGGCATACTTCCCCGCCTCAATTGTGCCCACGTCCTTGGCCCGCCCAATCAGATCGGCGGCGCTTGAAGTGGCGGCGCGGATGGCCTGCGCCGGCGTCATCCCATACTTCACCATGTAGAAAAATTGCTTGGCATTGTCGCCGTGAGGATAGACACCCGCGTCCGTGCCGAATGCCATCTTTACGCCCGCCTGAAACGCCTTGCGGAAATTATCCCGCTGCAGACGTCCGACCATCCTCTCTTTGTCCAGATTTTCAGCCGGCAATCCCCACTTGGGCGCCTCGTTAAGGATGTAGTCGTCGTTGTAGATATCCATCACCAGGTACGTTCCGTGCTCCTTAGCCAGACGGATGCCCTCGTCATCAATCAGGCTGGCGTGCTCGATCGAGTCGATGCCCGCCCGGATCGCATTCTTGATGCCTTCGGTACCGTGAGCGTGGGCAGCGATTTTCCGCCCGCCCATGTGCGCCGTGTCAGCGGCGGCCTTGAGTTCTTCGAAGGTGAATTGGGCCGCTCCCGGACTATCCCCCCGCGAGAGCACGCCACCGGTAGCCAGGATCTTGATCACATCCACTCCGTACTTTTCCTGGGCGCGAATTACGTGGCGGACCTGGTCCGCGCTGTCAGCGATCTGGAAATCGCGTTCCTCGGGAAACATCATGACCCGGGTCTGGGGCGAGAAGTTGTTCAAGTCACCGTGGCCGCCGGTAATGGAAATACCGGGACCGCTGGCCACCACCCGCGGGCCCACCAGAAGACCTTCGTTGATTGAGTTGCGCAGATCCACCGCGAGAAACGGATCTGAACCCACATCGCGCACCGAGGTGAAGCCGGCTTCCAAAGTCTTGCGCGCGTTGACCACCGCCGAAAAGGCATGGTCGAAAGGAGTGCTCTTGAAATTGTAAATCTCGTTGTAGCGGTCGGCGCGAGAGCCAAGATGAGTGTGGCAATCGATCATCCCAGGAAGCACCGTCGCCTGCGACAGGTCGATCACTTTGGCGCCCGGCGGAATCTTAATATCGGCAGCCGAGGCAACGCTCTTGATGCGCTCATCCTCAACCGCAATGACCACGTTTTCCCGAACACTGTCGCCAGTGGCATCAAAAAGCCTCCCCGCGAGGATATAGCTGACCTTGGATGCGGACTTGTCAGCCGGACTGGCCGGGGCTTGCCCAAAGGCGATAGACGAAAGCGTCAGAGAAACAAGTGCAGTGAAGAGTTTGTTGCTCGATTTGGCGTGGTTCAAGGGCGACTCCTGGTTCGGAATTGGACGGATTCAGAATAGGACAGAGAAGTTTCAAGGTTGCGCTTAGGGCTGTCAAGCGCCTCGCGGGGGCAGCCGCAGAGGGTTTATCACAACGCACTCAAGGACAGCCGCGAAGCGGCGCAAGAATAGAGCCCACGGCGCGAGCCGTGGGGTATGCGCGAGAAAACGAGAGAGCCCCGAAGGGGCGAGAGAATGTTGCCGGGCCGTTGCCCGGCCCGACCGGGTCGAAGACCCGGTCCCACACAACCCTCTGCGCATTTTGACACTGTAGCGAGCCCGCTGGATAATCCACACTGTGTCTGATTCCACTGCCGGGCAGAACTCTCCTCGCTCCGCCGTTTTTCGGCGTTCTTTCCGAAGGTCATTCCCTTCCGCAGTTCGTGGCGAGGGGGTTTACTTGTGGGACACGGAAGGCAAGCGCTACCTGGATTTTTCCGGCTCCGCAGCGGTAAACCTGATCGGACACGGAATCCCGGAGATCGCTGCCGCTATGACGGAGCAGGCGACGCAACTGGAGTTCGTCCACACCAGCCAGTTCACTACCCCGGTCGCGGAAGACTATGCACGCGAATTGCTCGATTTTGCCGGCGAGAATTTTCGTGGCGGCGCTGTGTACTTCACCTGCGGCGGTTCGGAGTCGGTCGAAACCGCCCTCAAGCTGGCGCGGCAATATCAGGTGGAGATTGGACAAACCAGGCGTTACCAGGTGCTCAGCCGGACCCAGAGCTATCATGGCTCAACCCTGGGCGCACTTTCAGTTTCGGGCAACAAGCGGCGGCGCGAAATTTATCTCCCCATGGTGCGTGAGTTCGCACACGTAGGAATCCCGTATTGTTATCGCTGCGCTTACGACTGCACCGACGGCTGCCGGAACTGTGGTCAAGAATATGCGGCTGAGTTGGAGAGAGCAATTGAAGCCGCCAACGGTGAAGCTGCTGCCTTCATCTTTGAGCCGGTAAGCGGAGCCACCCTGGGCGCGGTCGTGCCGCCGCCGGGATACCTGCAAAAGGTTGGAGAAGTCTGCCGCCGCCATGGCGTCCTGGCGATCGCCGATGAAGTAATGACCGGCATGGGCCGTACCGGAAGGAACTTCGCCATCGAACACTGGGACGTTGCGCCCGACATCCTGATCGCAGCCAAAGGCCTCTCCAGTGGCTACGCTCCATTGGGTGCGGTCATGGCGACGAAAGAAGTGGTTGATGGAATTGTCTCCGGATCGTTCCTGCACGGCTTCACCTACAACGCTCACCCCGTTTCAATGGCGGCCGGACGCGCCGTGCTGCACCGTTTGCAGCAGCGAAGATTGGTGCAGGCCTCCGACTCCGGACGCGAGGGCAGCGTCGCCGCCAAGCTGGAGGGTTCCCTCTCGACGTTGCTCGATTTGAAAACCGTCGGCGAAGTCCGCGGCATCGGGATGCTGCGCGGCGTAGAATTCGTTTCCGACAAGCAAAGCAAAAAGCCGTTCGCCCCGGAATTGAACTTCGCGGGACGCGTAACCAGCGCAGCTCTGAAGCGCGGCTTGCTGGTCTATCCCATTCAAGGCTGCGTTGACGGAGTCTCCGGCGACCACCTGCTCATCGCACCGCCGGCCGTCATCACCGCCGAACAAATCGACTGGGCGGTCCAGCAGCTGAGAGATTCCATCGAAGAAGCAGCCGCCCAGTAGCGCCGGCGTCCCGCTTCCGCAGGCGGACAAAATGGCCGCAGCGTTAAATTTTGACGCAAAACCATCCCGAACGTAGTCAACCACTTACGAGTTGATCTCCAGTTGACACGCAGTTTACCCACAGTGCATTGCGCACCCTCGCCTTCCGCACGAGACTGGCTCCCAGGAGCAAAAAAATGGCGACTCCACTGATTGATTTCTGCGAACAGACCAACCCTAAGGTCCTTACCGAAGTGCGCCGTATCAAGCGTTTCGAGAACGCGACCCGAATCCATAATGGCCTGACCAGCAATGCCGAAAAGCGAGCACTTATTTGGATGGCAGAACGCATTCCGCGCTGGATAAGTTCAGACCACCTAACTTTATTGGGATTCCTGGCCCAGGTGATGGCTGGAGTCAGTTATGCCCTGGCCCTCTGGAATCGTTACTGGCTCCTGGCCGGAATCTTTTTCCTGGCGCTCAACTGGCTGGGCGACAGTCTCGACGGAACTCTGGCCCGGGTTCGCCAGCAGCAGCGGCCGCGCTACGGCTTCTACGTAGACCACATCATCGACAGCTTCGGCGGGCTGGCGCTCATGGCTGGGCTGGCGTGGTCAGGGTACATGCATCCTTACATCGCGATCGGTCTGCTGGTAGGGTTCCTGCTGCTTTCCATCCAGTCCTACCTGGCCACCTACACGCTGGGAGAATTTCAACTCTCGTTCTGGAGCTTCGGCCCCACGGAGTTGCGGATTCTGTTGTCCATCGGCAACGTGGCGCTCTTGTATCGGCCCATGGTCTTCCACGGACACTACCGCCTGTTCGATGTGGGCGGAGCAGTTGGCATTGTCGGCATGACTGCCATGCTGATTTTCTTCACGATCCGAAACACACGTCGCCTCTATGGGGAGGAGCGAGTCCGATGACGCCCGGTGCCTGCCGTTCCACCACGATTCGCTGGCTCAAGTTCAATCTTGTAGGTGGAATAGGTATCGCCGTGCAGTTGCTCGCCTTGGTTGCGCTGAAGGACGGACTGCACTTCAACTATTTGATCGCCACCGCGCTGGCGGTCGAGGCCGCCGTCATCCACAATTTTCTCTGGCACGAACACTTCACCTGGTCGGACCGCGCCGGAGCGGGCTTCGCTCGCTTCCTCAAGTTCAACCTGACTACCGGGATGTTTTCTATCGCCGGAAATCTGGCATTGATGAAGCTGCTGGTCGGCTTTGGACACATGAACTATCTGCTGGCCAACGGAATCACGATCACGGCATGCTCAGTCGTCAATTTTCTGGTCAGCGATGGTTTTGTATTCGCAGAGGATCGGACGGAAACTCAGTCCATGTGATGGTTAGCCTGGCGCTCAACCGACCAGATATCTTCCGGCTTTTGCTCGAAGGGATAGACGTGCACCATCCAGCCGAATATTTGAGGCATGAATTTTCCACCGGCGGCATCGCAATCCCCCCTGGTCGTAATGGAGCCTGCCAGGCCGAACTTCGCGTGTGGCCCCCAAGCCTCGCTCCGTCTTTCGGGAGGCGGAAGGCACAGGTTAATGTGCGCGTGCCACTGCGCAATGCTCAACGGAATGCGCTGGTCCAGATCATTCCAGTTCGAATTCTTGGGCGCAGTATACATCACGCCGATCAGCTTGTAGCCATCGCCGGTCTTCTCATAGAGCAGCGACGTCGGATGGTCGGGGTTGAACTGAATGGCCGCCTCAAATGCATAGCGATAATTGGTGAAGTGGTATTGCTTTTGCGGCAGGTTGGGCAGAAAAATCTTGTACCCGTCGGCCAGCGCAACTTTGTAGTCAGTGTATTTTTCAGCCGCCTGGCGCGCGGCCGCCACCACTTGATCGGCTTTCTCCTGGTCTCCTGGCTTCAGATCGCGCAGGGTCGTCATCTTCATGTGCGGCCCCAAGTCCATGTTGCGATCGGACATGGACAGCATGGCGTGGGCGCTGCCGTCGTTGTTCATCCCCTTCATGTCCGGCATGGGCATGCTGCTCATGCTTGGCGCTTCGTGGGGTTTGCCCTGGGACGTCACCGTGGACGGCTCGGAGGCGTCGTGTGACACGTCAGCCGGAGAGGCTGGCGCAGGCTTGTCCCCGGTCGGAATGTCATACTGCGATTTCTGTTCTTGCGCTCGCAGAGGCAGGAGCGCGAACAGCGTGAGCAAAAACAGGGCCAGAATCCGTCTTCTCATAGGGCCTACCGAATTGTATTAACCCTGACGGAGCCAGGATGTTTCTGCAATAGGAGAGCAGGTACCTGTATTACGGCCGTAACCGGAACACGGGGAACGAGCCCCCGGAGCCTTTGTGTAGCGCCGGTGAGACGCCGGCGCTACGACAAAACTTGTTGCGCTGCTGCCTCGCCTGAGCGTATGCAGTCGGGTACGCCAATTCCGCGATAACCGTTACCCGCCAAAGCCAGCCCCGGCAGTTGTTTTATCAGGCCCTCGATCCCTTGCAGCCGTTCCAGGTGGCCAACGGTGTATTGCGCCATCGCGCCCTTCCAACGGAAGATGCGAGCGAAGAGTGGCTCAGCCCTCACACCAAGAATTTCCCGAAGCTCGTCGCGCACGATGTCCAGAATGTTTTCGTCCGAGAGTTGCAAAACCTGCTCGTCGCCGCTGCCCCCAAGAAAGCAGCGCACCAGGGCGCGGTCTTTGGGAGCGCGATGCGGAAACTTGTTATGGACAAAAGTTGCAGCCAGCAAGCGCTTGCCTTCGCGGCGCGGCACCAGAAATCCAAAGCCCGCGGGCAAGGTGGCACGCACATCTGGGCCGAAGCCCAGCGCCACCGTCACTGAGGAACTGTACGAAATAGCCCTGAGTTCGGAGGCCAAGTCGGCGCTGGCTATTTCGAGCAGGGAGGCAGCGGCGTTGGCTGGCGTGGCCACAATCACCGCGTCGAATTGATCGGAGGCATAGCCGGCAGATACCACCCAGCCTCGATCTTGCCTCTGGACGGCCTGCACCGGAGAGTCTGGCCGCAAGACGTTCGGGGAAAGCCTGCCCACCAATGCTTCCGCCAGTTGCTGCATTCCTCCCTTGAGAGAGGAGAAAATCGGAGGCCCGGGCTGCGACTGTCTGATGTGTTTGCGCGCTGCCAGCATCCCTCGCCCCAGGCTGCCATACTTCGACTCCATTTCAACGAAGCGCGGCAACACCGCGCGCGCGCTGAGTTGTGAGGCCTCACCGCCATAGACGCCAGCGAGCAACGGGTCCGCCAGGCGATCGACCATTTCCGCGCCGTAGTGCCGCTCAACCAGTGCGGCCACACTCTCGTCGCCATTCGACTGGCGCGCCGGGTACCACCATTCACGCGCCACGCGCAGCTTTGTGGCCGCGGAAAATAGGGTGGTCAACAACGCGGGCGCAAGCTCGGTCGGAACCATGAACATCAGTCCATCGGGCATGGGCACAAGCCTGCCCTTCACCAGGATGTAGGTTTTGCGATCGCTGTCGTTAGAACCAATAAGCTGGTCTTCAATACCAAGCCGGCGACAGAGGTCCGCGGCCCAGGGCTTTTCGGTGAGAAATGAATCTGGGCCGGCCTCAATCAGGCAACCCTCCACCTGCTCGGTGAACAGTACTCCGCCGAAGCGCGGGCCAGATTCGTAAACCACAAACTGCAAAGCCTCTCCGGCGCGACGTCGTTCGTCAAGTGCGAACGCCGCCGCCAGCCCGGAAATGCCGCCGCCGACAATGGCGATCCGTTTCATTTTCCAACGCGCGACCGCGCCACATCCGCCAGGGCCGCAGTCAACAACCGCGAATCATTCAGCGATTCCGCGCGCCACAACCGCATGCCTTCTTTTTGGGCAAACTCTTTGAAGCCGATATCGATGTCATACAGCACCTCGACGTGATCGCAGAGAAATCCGATGGGCTGCACAAATACCCCGCGATGACCTTTGTCCTTCAATTCGAGGATCGTATTTTCGACTGTAGGTCCAAGCCATGCACCACCCGACATCCCCTGGCTCTGGAAAGCAAACCTCCAGTCGTCCGCCGCAAGCCGCGCTGCCAGCGCCACCAGCCTGGCGGTCTCCTTTGTCTGAGTCTCATAGGGATCGCCTTCCGCAATGGTGCGCTGGGGAACGCTGTGGGCAGTAAAGATGACCGGCAACCGCGCCGCCATCTCAGCGCAGGCTCGGTCCCATCCCGCGCACAACTTCTCGGCAAAAGCTGCGACCAGGAGCGGATGATCATGCCACGACTCGACGAATTCCACGGCAATAGGCACACCACCTTCGACATTCAGCGCCGCGCGATAAAGACCCACGCTGGTGCGCGAGTTCTGCGGGGCCAGACAGATGACTACGGCGCGCCCCACCCCGTCCGACTTCATGGCGGCAATCGTGTCCGCCACAAACGGCTTCCAGTTACGCATCCCCACGTAAACGGGCAAGTTTAGTTCTTCCGCCAACAACTCGCCCTGCCGCAGCGTGAGCTCGGTCAGCGGGGACCGGCCAATCAGCCCGTAGCGGTGCTTTACTTCTTCAATTACTTCGGGTGGAACTGGCCTGGCACGCGTGATCTGATTCAGAAATTCCGGGATGTCGTCCACAGAATCGGGACTACCATGAGCCAAAAGCAAAACCGCGTTTCTTCCGTTAGCTGGCAATTTCACAACTCCTGGTCTGGCCTACGACATAGCCTGGCCTCTAGCATCGCGAGCCAATTCAATATTCCTGCACAAACTTGGCCAGGGCCTTCACATTCTCCACCGGCGTCTCCGGGAGAATGCCATGCCCCAAGTTAAAAATGTGCCCGGGACGTCCGCCGGCGCGCCGCAGGATCTCTGCCGCACCTGCCTTGACTTCTTTCCAATCCGCAAAAAGCAACACCGGATCCAGATTCCCCTGCACCGCCCCGGAATCGACTGCGATCCAACCCTGATCCAGCGGGATGCGCCAGTCCAGGCCAATCACCTCAGCGCCAGTCTCTTTCATCGACGGCAATAGCGTGGCGCTGTCTGTACCGAAATAAATGATTGGCACTCCAGCCTGTTTCAAAGCTCTTACCAGGTCGCTGGTACGAGGCAGCACATAACGCCGATAGTCCTGCACGCTGAGACAGCCCACCCAACTGTCGAACACCTGGATCACATCCGCGCCTGCGCGCACCTGCTCCGCCGCGTACTCAGCGACCACCGCCACCAGCTTGCCCAAGAGCTCATCCCAGGCCGCGGGCGAGGAGTACATCATCTTCTTGGTGTTTACGTAATTGCGCGAACTGCCGCCCTCGATCATGTAGCTGGCCAATGTAAAGGGCGCTCCGCAGAACCCAATCACGGGGAGGCGCGCTCCGAAGTGCTTGCTCACCCGGCGCACTGCCTCCGCGACATATCCCAGATCGGCGGCCCGGTCGGTGCGCAGTTGAGAAATATCCGCCTGGTCGCGGACGGGTTTCTCGATTACCGGGCCTTCCCCGAGCGAAAAATGAAACGGCAGCCCCATGACTTCGAGCGGAAGCAACAGATCGGCAAAGATGATGGCGGCGTCTACCCGCAGCGCCTCGGCCGCTGTAATGGTCACCTCAGCCGCTACCTCGGGCCGTTTACATATCTCGATCAGCGAATACTGCTTACGCACGGCGCGATATTCCGGCATGTAACGCCCCGCCTGGCGCATGAACCAGACTGGGGTCCGATCAACTGGGAGCGCCCGGCAAGCCTTAACGAAGCGGGATTCAGGAGCAGACATTGACTCTTTAACTGTAGCATCTTGGTGTCGTTGCCACGGTTGCGGAAATTCCGTATTAAGGTAGGCTCGGACGCCCTCGTCCGGGCGGGCCAGCGCAGGCTGGCCAGTTCTTGCGGAGCTCTGCTCGGCCAGGCGGGTGAGGGTACCCGCCCCTACGTGTTTCTTTGGGGAAAGAACAGAGGCATCAAGAGAGTACCTCCAATCCGCCTTCGATTCAGCCTATGATTTTGGAGACTAACCCGGGAGGCTTTCATATGGCAGCGAGTCAAGTGGTTCTTTATTTTGACAAGCAGGAAGACGCGCTGCTGTTTACCCTGGCCGCCAGCTCGATGATTTCGGATGACGGGCCGGCACGGGCCGATGAGGCCCTGGTGAAGGTCGCCGCAGAAATCCGCAAGGCCAACCGGATCACCACCGAAGGTGTTCTGGAACCATCCAACTAACACTCAGCAGTCAGCCCAGATCCAGATGTGGGCTTGAGGGCAGTCTCTTGCCCGAAACCCGGGTGACCCAGAACAGGCAGCCGCCACCCGGTGCGCCAATACCCACCTCACGCTGCTTTCTGTGAACGAAAGCGGCTTCTGGCTCCTAGCTTCTAGCATCCCTGATGGATGCGGCCGTGGCTAGAAGCTTAGAAGCCGGCCTGCCTTTTCGAACTTCGTGATCAAAAAGCTTGTCGTCCGATGGCGTCGGAAAAGCGACTCGAATCATTCTTTATTCTTGTGCCGAGTTTTTTGCTGTATCAATTTTCCCGAGTCGCCGCGTTGCTAAAACCAGGGTCGGAGGTACATTGGTGGTTCGGACCATCAAAGTTGCAAAGAAGCCCTATCGCACTCCCGCTCTCCGAATCCTGGACTCCGCCGCCAAGTTAGAACTGGAAGCGGTCGGGACCCCGCAAGATGCGGGCACCCGGCAGATGTTGTCTGTGCTCAATCAACAGCTCGATGGGAAGAAATCCGCCGTGCATTCCGCGTCACGTAGCTCACTGCCCTAGTCCGATTGCTGCCGCCTGCATGGTCCAGAATCAATGGAAACACGAACTTATCAGTTGGAATCCTGCCACGCAGGAATGGTTCTGCACCAAGTGTGGCCGGATTTCAGATCACACACATGAGAACGATGCCCGGGTCGAACTGGAGCAGTACGAGTGCTACATGCCCTGGGCAGAAATGCCCAAGGCCGTTTCCAACACGCCCGAATAGTGTGGGTCGGACACTCCTGTCCGACGCCTCTGACTTGGATGTTTGAGTTGCAATTTTGCGGCTCTTGCTCACACCGTGGCCCCATGTGCCTAAAATCAAAAGACCAAGTCAAAGGCGTCGGACAAGAGTGTCCGACCCACACCTCGAAACTTATTTCTTTGAAATCCAGCCCGACTGAAAGGGCGTCCCGCCACTTCATTCGCGGTCAAGACGGGTATAGGCCTGCTCCGCCAGCACCAGTCCACCCAGGACCCCGGCCCGGCCTCCGAGCTGCGGAGGGACCACATACTGGTCAATGTCGCGCATCACTTCCGTCGCTCGTACATATCCATTTAGCAATCCCACAAGGTCTTGCCGGATTCGACCGAAAAGATGCGCCTGCCGCAACACGCCTCCACCCAGCAGAATACGCTGCGGCGACAAGGTCAGCACCCAGTTCGCCAGTCCATGCGCCAGATAGTGCGCTTCCAATGTCCATGCCGGATGATCGGAGGGAAGGTCCTGGGCCGCTTTGCCCCACCGCGCCTGCAACGCCGGCCCTGAAGCCAATCCTTCCAGGCAATCGCCATGATAAGGGCAACCGCCAGGGAACGGGTCACGTGCCAGATCATGCGGAACCCGGATGTGTCCCATCTCCGGATGCACCAGCCCATGAAGGACGCGGCCGTTGATGATCGCACCGCCACCGATGCCCGTGCCGATGGTCAGATAAAGGAAGTCGGTCAGGTTTTGTGCCGCGCCCCAGCGGGCCTCGCCGAGCGCGGCGGCGTCCACGTCGGTGTCAAAACCCACCGGCACGTCCAAGGCATCGCGCACTGTGCCCGCCAGATTGTAGTTCTGCCAGCCTGGCTTCGGCGTGGACGTGACATAGCCGAAGGTAAGTGAGGTGCTGTGCAGATCGATCGGCCCAAACGAACCGATCCCCACCGCCTTCAATTCGCCTCTGCACTCCTGGCGCAGGAATTGAATTGCGATGGCCAGCGTGGCTTCGGGGGTGGTTGTGGGAAACTGCATCGTCCTCAAGTCCGCCGGCCCGGTTCCCACTCCACAAACGAATTTAGTGCCCCCTGCTTCGATCGATCCGAACATATTCTCGATATGCGCCCCAAGGAGTCTGCCACAGAACTCCGCCGGGACAAAATTTCGCGGCCTCAAAGAATTCGATTGTGGGCGCGAGCGTCCCACTCGTGCAACCCTTGGCCCACGAAATAGACGATCCCGAAAGTAGTCTCGGAGGTCCTCGAAAGTTACTCAAGTCCGTAAGACAGCTCACATTGGACGGGTAACAAGTGCCCCGCCCATGGCCGGTTTCGGATGTCCCTCTGAGACTGGCAGGGCTACCCTGGCGTCAGATAAGTTCTTCTTAATGTCACCTAAGTATTGCTTGCCGGCCTGTTCCCTGCTGCTTTTGGTGCTGTTTTTGCCCGGCTGTGGCGGCGGTATCGCGGCCACACCCAACCCGCCCTCCAACCCGGCGCCCCACGTAGCTTCGATCACACCCAACACCGGGACAACCAGCGGTGGAACCAGCGTGACGATCGCAGGCACGGGCTTCCTTTCCGGAGCCGCAGTGAGCTTTGGCGGAACCCCTGCCACGGGCGTGTCACTGGTGAGTAGCGCATCGATCACCGCGACCACTCCAGCCCACGCAGCAGGGGCTGTGAACGTCATGGTCACCAACACGGACGCGCAAAGCGACACCTTGGCCAGCGGCTATACGTATGCGGCCCCTCACCCGGCACCGACGGTGACTGCGATCACACCCAACTCCGGAACAACCAACGGCGGGACTGCGGTAACCATCACGGGCACAGGTTTCCTGGCAGGAGCGACAGTGAAGCTGGGCGGGACCTCCGCGGCAGGAGTAACGGTTGTAAGCGGCACATCGATCACGGCCACAACTCCGGCCCACGCAGCCGGCGCTGTGAGCGTAATGGTCACGAACACGGATGCCCAGAGCGGTACCTTGACCAACGGCTACACGTACATCGCACCGAATAACCCGGCACCGACTGTGACGGCGATCTCGCCTGCCTCCGGCACCACTAACGGCGGCACTGCGATAGCCATCACCGGCACGGGTTTTCTGGCAGGAGCCACAGTGCAACTGGGCGGGACGTCCGCGACCGGCGTGACCGTGGTGAACAGCAACGCAATCACGGCCACAACTCCGGTCCATGCGGCCGGCGCCGTCAGCGTGGTGGTCACCAACACGGATGCCAAGAGCGGCACGCTGACCAACGGCTATACCTATACCGCGCCTCAGTCCAACCCGGCGCCGACGGTGACTGCGATCACGCCCAACTCTGGACCAACCAATGGCGGAACAACCGTGACCATCACCGGAACGGGTTTCCTGTCTGGAGCCACAGTAAAGCTGGGCGGGACGTCGGCGACCAGCGTCGCAGTGGTGAACAGCACCTCGATCACGGCAATCACTCCGGCCCACGCGGCTGGAGCAGTCAGCGTCATGGTCACAAATACCGATGCCCAAAGCGGCACCTTGACCAATGGATTTACCTACACTGCGCCCTCCGGCACTCTTGCCCTGACCACGGTTGTGAGTGGCCTCAGTAATCCGGTGGGTATGGAAAGGCCACCCGGTGACAACCGGTTCTTTATCGTTGAACAGCGAGGAACCATTCGGATCCTGGAAAACGGCGCCCTGCAGTCAGGAAATTTTCTGGACATTCAGAGCCTGACCAACTTCGACGGACAGGAACAGGGGCTGCTGGGTCTCGCCTTCCATCCCAACTACAGCACCAACCATAAGTTTTATGTGAATTACACGCTGGACGAGGGCAATCGAGAGTCAATCATTGCCGAGTACCAGACCCTGGCCACGGACCCGAACACGGCCGATCCCAACAGTGAGCGTGTTCTGCTGGTCGTAAACCAGCCTTTCACCAACCACAAGGGCGGCCAGTTGGTCTTCGGCCCCGACGGTTTTCTTTATATCGGGCTTGGGGACGGCGGCAGCGGCGGCGATCCCCTCGGCAATGGCCAGAATTTGTCCACGTTCCTGGGAAAAATGCTCCGAATCAGCGTTGACCCTCCCTTTGCAACGGGAAAGGAATACGCGATTCCAGCGGACAATCCTTTCGCTGGAGGCGGAGGCCTCCCCGAAATCTATGCCTACGGCCTGCGCAATCCCTGGCGCTTTTCGTTCGAGCCAGTCACCAATCGCCTGTTCGTCGCCGACGTGGGTCAGGACAGCTGGGAAGAAATTGACATCCTGCAGAAGGGCGGTAACTTCGGCTGGAACGTGATGGAGGGCAAGCACTGTTTTCCGCCAACCACAACCACTTGTGACATGACCAACAAGATTCTGCCGATTACGGAATACCCGCACACGGACGGCGTCGCGGTGATTGGCGGTTTCGTTTACAAGGGCAGCGCTATCCCCAGCCTGGCGAACAAGTACATCTTCGCCGATCTTACGGGCAAGATATGGAGCCTGACCGAGGCGCCTGCCAATACCTGGACTCGTGGCGACCTGCTCGCCACCAACCGCACGCTCACATCGTTCGCTCGGGACGCTGCCGGAGAACTTTACGTAGTTGACTACAACGGCATCATCCTGAAACTGGTCCTGCAGTAGAAACGAGGGCCGCCGTCCACGTAGGCCCGGACGCCCTCGTCCGGGCGGGCGAGCGAAGCTCGCCTGGTTTCGCCGTTGAATCTCGGCGAAGACGAGCCGTTTACCGAATCGATCCCGGACAAGGGATGTTCTCAGATCAAGCGGAGCTTCGTTCCGCCGGCTGGGTGAGGGCACCCGCCCCTACGTGGATCGCGGTTTCAAAATCCGGCGCGGCCTTCCCGAATCCGCCGGGAAAAATCGGGGGCATCGTTGGCCGCCCGCGCCGCCGCGTTGATGTGCGCCTGCTCCTTGAGTTGGGCGAAGGGAAGATTTCCCGTCGCCAGATCTCCTCGCTCATAGAGCATCTGGTCCGCGCGGCCGTTCAGCAGGACCCGCCAGTCCAACTCCGGCTCTCCTGCCAGCGTGGCGATGTTGGTGGTGCAATTGTTAGTGAGCGCGTTGTACCACTCCGGCCGATTTCGTATCCGGTTAATTTTCTTCAGGTAATTCAGAAACGTGGCCCGCGCATGCTCGGGCGTGGCTCGAGTGTGGAACAGATACGTCTCTTCTCCCTTGCGGTAATTGGTTCGCAGACGCACCACATCGCGCTCGTCGCTCACCGTGTAAATGAGTTCGTAGTAGCGGAAAAAACCGCGGATGGCCGAATACTGCTCCCCCGCTTCTTTCCTGGTCTCGATCGACATGGCAATGTAATCGTGGTCGCCGAACTGGAAACTTACGATGGGATGCGCAATCCAGGGCGAGCCCCAGTAGGTAAGGAAAATATCCATACCCCGTATTTGTGAAAGGTCGAAGGTGCGAGTCTCCCAATGCGGAGCGTAATCGCCTTCGGTGCGGTAGTCACAGTTGCGGACGTTGTGAATGGTGACGCGGTCGCCATCTATTTCCGCCCATGCGGTCTGGGCGACGTCGGGCTGCCAGTCCCGGTCATTCGATGGCTTCAGGGTAAGCCACCATGCCAGTACCAGGGCAAAGACCGCGACGCAAATCGCGATCCCTTTTCCGCGCCCGCGGAAGGCCAGCAGGGTACCCACCATGGCGATGCTGTAGCTTGAGGCTCCCCAGGTGCGAAGAGAGGTTCCGGACAGCAGATCGAAATACAACGCGGCTGCGCCCCAGGCGGTCAGCGATAGAGCCAGGAGCAGCGCGAAACCGCGTCCCGAGAGACTCGCGACTCGCCGCCATAAAGGGGTTGGCGTCATCAACCGTCCGGTTTATGCGTAGATTCCGCGTTGCCTCAACGTGTATGCGACCCGGTCGATGGCCAGCATGTACGCCGCAATTCGGTTGCTGACCTTGTGGGTCTCGGCATACTTCAGAACTTCCATGAAGGCGGTCCGCATCGTGTGTTGCAGGTGATCGTTCACCATGGATTCCGTCCAGAAATATCCCTGACGGTCTTGCACCCATTCGAAGTAGGACACGGTGACTCCGCCGGAGTTGGCCAGGATGTCGGGAATGACAAACACACCTTTGTCCACCAGAATTTCATCGGCTTCCGCGGTCGTCGGGCCATTCGCTCCCTCACACAGAATCTTGGCCCGCACTTTTTCGGCATTGCGGCTGGTGATCTGATTCTCCAGCGCCGCCGGGACAAGGATGTCGCTGTCCGCGAGCAACAATTCGGCAGAACTGATGGCTTCGGAATCAGGAAAGCCCTCCAGCGTGCGCTCGCGCTGGTAGTACAGCGACAGGGCCTCAATATCGATACCATTCTTGTTGTACAAACCACCTTTACTGGTGGATACGCCAACAATCTTGTATCCCCTGCGGCGCATGAGTCGGGCAGCGTTCGAGCCCACATTGCCGAAACCCTGAACCACCACCCGGGTTCGGTCCGGACTCATGCCCAGCCTCTTTACGGCCTCATCACAAACGATCATCAGGCCGCGCCCGGTAGCTTCAACGCGCCCGTGCGACCCGCCCAATTCGAGGGGCTTACCGGTCACCACCGCGGTGACGGTATGGTGCACATGCATGGAGTATGTGTCCATAATCCAGGCCATGATCTGGTCGTCGGTATTGATGTCCGGGCCGGGAACATCTTTTTCCGGCCCCAGCACCTCCATCAGTTCCGCGGTGTAACGGCGGGTAAGGCGCTCCAGTTCACGCTTGGACATCTTATCGGGATCACAAATCACGCCCCCGGCCGCGCCGCCGAACGGTATGTTGACTACGGCGCATTTCCAGGTCATCCAACTCGCCAGGGCGCGAGTCTCGTCCAGGGTGACGTTGGGGGTATAACGAATGCCGCCTTTGGCCGGCCCGCGATCGATCGAATGCTGCACCCGGAACCCGGTAAACACCTCCAGATGCCCATTGTCCAGCTGGACCGGTATATGCACGATGAATTCCCGGCTGGGCTCGCGCAGTATTCTCCACAGGCCGTGGTCAAGCTTGAGCTTCTGCGCGGCCACGTCAGACCGCGCAACCTGCGCTTCCCACGGATTCACTTCTTCGAGATATGCAGTTGGCATGCGATTGTCTTGCCCGGTTCTTGCGCAACCGTTCCAGAGCAAAGTCTGTTCATTATCGTACACTGGAGCTCAGTTTCCTTCAGGATGTGGAGGGGCAAAGCGGGTTGGGAAAGTCTGGGGCTGCCTTCTAAGAAGACGTCATCCTGAGCTTGCGAAGGATCTGGCGTGGACCGCGTTCTCGGTTCGGCCACTTGCTGGTGCATGCCAGATCCCTTCGACTTCGCTCAGGGCAGGCTCTTCGGGACTGAAGTCCTTCCGGATGACGCCCGGATGGGATATTTTTCCCTGCCTATCCTTTCGTTCCTGCCGCCATCTTCTGCGCCTTCGCCCGAACAAAGGCATAGTTCAGCGCCGGCAATGAGTTAAATCCTGCAGCCTCAGCGAACAACTTCTGTGCCTGTGCTCCCGCGCCCTTGGCCGGATAGGCCTGGCCCAGGCGATAAAGGTTACGGGGATCCTGCTGGTTGGCTTGCTCCAGCTCCTTGATCGCCTTGTCGTAATCAGTTTGATCGCTCGTTGCAGATGGTGGAGAGCTCAAGCCTGTCGCAGGAGATTAAAGACAATGCGAAGCTCCTGCATCACTACAACCTGTGTGGGTTGGCGATAGGTAAGAAGGACTACGCGGCGGCGCAGACCCATGCAGAAGAATGCCGCCAGGGAGCAGAGGCGTCGAAGAATCCGGCGCAGGTGAAGCTGGCCCACGAACTCGCGGGCCGGATCGCATTGGCTCAGAAAGAGTGAGCGGACGGACTCGCCATGAACGAAATCTGGATTTTTACTTATGCCCCGATGTTCCGAGACGCGGGCCATGTGAGTTTGGATAGCAACAAGGGGACTCTTGGTGAGGCCGTCCAGGAAAGTTCACAACATAACAACTAAACAAACGACCGGACGCGTGATCCCCTGGACAACCCGAGTCATCTTGGGGAAGAGCGCTGGTTTCGATCGGAGGAGAGCCGGCGTGCCGCATGGGAACAAAAATGATTGACGCGTGTCCACCTGCGTCTAGTGTCCACCTTGGGCGCGAATAAAGAAATGTTCCTTATCCATATTCGCTGGCACCGCCACATCGAAGAACCCAACCATCATTTCCTGATAAGTCTGGTCGCCCCAGGTCACGGTCGCATCCGGATCAGGATTGTGTGGATTGTTGCGCGAGTTGTCATACCAGGCCACGGCGCGCAGCCTGGTTGCAGCCTTCAGCGGTCGCGGCTCCGCCAGGCGATAACTCAATTGCCAATGAAAATGGTAGTTCACACGCAACAGAGTCTCAATTGAGCCGTCAGGCCTCACGATGTCATACTCAAAACGTTTTCCCCGCAGATGCATGTGCGGAAACAGGCTGAGCAGCGTGGCGTCGTGCGGCAGCGTGCCCTGCACTTCCACCCGAAAGTCATCCGCGCCAGGGGGAATGATGAAAGCGTGATCGTTGAGCTGCAGTGTAATGATCCGTTGCTGCGGTGGCGCCTTCGCGAACACCAGTCCGATGCTTGTCCGGTCGCTTCCTGCCATGCCGTTGGTGGTGTAGTGGACCTGGAAAACCAGGTCTGATCCCGCCGGGACGAACTTTGCCATGCCATTCGGCCAGTGGTCCGGCGAACTGCCCGGCGCGTACACCAGCAGCAAATCGCTCGTGGTTCCGTGCGCCTCGAGACGCTCCTGCGGATCGCTGAGCGTCGAAGCCGTGAAGGGCACTCCGACCGGCGCGTGCCGCAGCCACCTGGAATCCGGCGGCCGTATGTACACTACGGCGTGATGCACATACTGCGGGCCGGAGGGATGAACTTCGGCCATCTGTATCCATCTGTCTTCGCTGAAGTGGGTCGGCACGATCTCGTAGGTGTACTCAACGTCGCCATCCGCCGGGATCGTGACCGGCGCAGGCATTGGCAGAACGACGTCCGGCTGCTCGATGTTCCAGCCTTCGGTCCAGTGCGGGGCCGAGGGCGCGTCATGCGGATTGCCCGCTGGAGTGCCGGCCTGGACCCATGCCAGCACAGTTGCAATCTGTTGCGGCGTAAGCGAAGGATCGTTAGAGAAGTGTCCGAATCGAGGGTCGGCAAACCACGGCGGCATCATCCCGCTCTGCATTGCTTTCGCGATTGCCGGCGCCCATGGCCGGGTCTGTTCGTACGTCACCAGAGGCATGGGAGCAACTTCGCCCGGGCGGTGGCAGGTCTGACAGTGGTCCTGGAGCAGGGGCAGAATGTCGTTATAGAAAGTGGGGGTTGGTTTTTCGGGTACGGAGTGGGCGGCAGCCGCAATCAGAACCGCCGCGGCGAGCGAAGTCACGCCGAAAAGAACACGCACATCAGTAGTGTACAAGAACGAAATTGTGGAGGTTTATCGCTGAAGATCTTCTACGCCCGCAGTTTCCCGCCCAGAGCTTGCAGCGCCTTGATGATCTCCGCCGACCACTGTGCCACTTCTTCTTCCCGCAACGTGCGCTCGTGTGATTGGAACGTTACCCTGAGCAAAATCGAATAGTTGCCTGTCGTGATCCAGCGCGTCGATCCGCCTCGGAAGATTTCCACCGGCACAACCCTCCGCAGCTCGGGCAGGCCGAGACCGATAACACCCTGCTGAATCTTCTCGAATGTAACTCCGTCGTCAAAGACAAAGGAGAAATCCCGCTCCACCGCTGGATAGCGTGGCAAAGGCTGATGACGGACCACGCGCAGGCCTTGCGGATAAAGCCGGTCAAGATAAATTTCCGCAACAAAAACGATCTGGCGCAGTTTCCGGGCAGAGGCCACCTCCGCATGGACCTGCCCAAACTGGGCCACCAGAGCCCCATCCATTAATGCCCGCGCCGAGCGCCCGGGATGATAGTAGTCGGAGGTTTGCGCATCGTACTTCAAAGATTTGTGCTTAAAAGCGTGCAGCAAGTTCTCCACATCGCCCTTCAGATCAAAAAACCCTCCATCGTGGGTGCCCCATCCTTGCGTCTTTTGCAAGGGTGGAGACGTGGCGCCCATGCAGATGCGTTTAGGTTCGGCCGTCCCGGCATCCGTCGCTTCGAAAATGCTGCCTGCCTCAAACAGGTGCACGTTGTCTGCCCCGCGGTTGAGGTTATAGGCCAGCATGTTGAGCATCCCGGGCACCAGCGAACTCCGCATCACCGACGCCTCTTCGCTCTGAGGATTCGCCAGTTCAATCAACCGCGCCGAAGAAAATGTTTCGGCATCCTCATGCGAGATAAATGTCAGCGACACGGCCTCGTCGTAGCCCAGGGCAAGCAGCGTCGTGCGCAGCCGGCTGTCTTTTTCCGCATCCGGGGCCTCGACCACGGCGCCGGCATATGCCGGCAGAGTATTGGCGAATTTGTCGTAGCCATGCAGGCGCGCGATTTCTTCGACCAGATCGATCTCGCGTTCCACATCCAGACGCCAACTGGGAATGTGGACGGTGAAGTCGGGGTCGCCCCCCCTTTCCGGCATCAACTCAAAGCCCAGTTGCTGGAGAATGCGGAACATTTCGTTGGTCTCCAGCTTCTCGCCAAGAATGCGGTGCACTTCCGAAAGATGCAAGGCCACAGGAGCGAGATCAACTTGCCGGGTGACCACGTCGATTGCACCGCCGTGCAGTTTGCCTCCGGCCGATTCGAGAAGCAGCACGGCCACCCGGTCGCAAGCCTTGGTCGTGGCCTCAAAATCGGCGCCGCGTTCGAAGCGATGCGAGGCATCGGTATGCAGGCCGTGACGCCGCGAACTCTTGCGGACCGTAGACGGATCAAACCAGGCCGACTCGATCAGGATGTTTTTCGTCTTTTCGGTGATCATGGTGTCGAATCCACCCATGACCCCGGCCAGCGCAACCGGCTTGACGGCGTCGGCGATGACCAGATCCTCCGGCGTAAGTTTGCGCTCAACTCCGTCAAGCGTTTTCAGGGTCTCGCCGCTGAACGCCCGGCGCACCAGAATCTTGCCGCCTTCGAGCAGATCAAGATCGAAGACGTGGGTGGGATGCCCCATCTCCCATAGCGTGTAGTTGGTGGCATCGGCGGCGTTGTTGATGGGCCGCTGATCGACCAGCAGCAGCCGCTTTGCCACCGCATCGGGAGATGGTTTGATATTGACATCGCGAACGACGCGAGCCGTGTAGCGGGCGCAGCCGGCGTTGTCCACGATTTCGACGACGAAATCCGAGTTGCCGGGTGCCGCCGGCAGCTTCGAGTCAACCCTACGCAACGGCACGTTATAGATCACCGAAGCCTCGCGCGCCACACCGTAGTGGTTCATGGCGTCGGGGCGATTGGTGCCGATCTCCATCTCGAAGACGGTATTCTTCCCTTCGCCGCTGATGCTCTCGACGGCGATTCCAACCGCAGTGAGGTCCTGGGCCAGGCGGCGGTCGTCCACCTTGGCATCCACGAACTCACGCAACCATGCAGGAGAGAGTTTCATTTCTGCTTCTAGCTCCTAGCCTCTGGCTCAGAGCCTCTGGCTTTTGGTCTGGGCCGACGACCGACGACTGACGACCGACGACTGCCTCATCCAAACTGTTCCAGAAATCTCACATCCCCGTTGAAGAACAACTGGATGTCATCTACCCCGTATTTCAGAATCGCGATACGGTCGGCGCCCATGCCGAAGGCAAATCCCGAAACTTTTTTGGGATCGTAATCCACAAAACCGTAAACGTTCGGATCCACCATGCCGCAGCCCAGAATTTCGATCCATCCCGTCTGCTTGCAGGGACGGCAGGGCTCTGACCCGCGCTTGCCGCTGCCCCCGCAAATAAAACAAGACACCATCATCTCCGCGCTGGGCTCGGTGAAGGGGAAGAACGACGGCCGGAAGCTGGTCTTTACGCTCGATCCGAACAGCGCCTTCATGGCGTGATCGAGCGTGCCCTTCAAATCGCAAAAAGTAATGTTCGCGTCCACCGCCAGCCCTTCGACCTGGTGAAACATGGGCGAGTGACTCGCGTCCGGAGGATCGTTGCGGTGCACTTTGCCCGGAATCACAATCCTGACTGGCGGCTTCATCTTCTCCATCGTGCGAATCTGCACCGGCGAAGTATGGGTACGCAGCAGCAGGCGATCGCGTTGTGGCTTCGATTCCTGACCCGCGATGAACAGCGTGTCCTGGGTATCGCGCGCCGGGTGATTGGGCGGAAAATTCAGTGCCTCGAAATTATAGTAGTCGGTCTCGATCACCGGACCCTCCTCGACCGAGTAGCCGAGATTGCGGAAGACGGAGACGATCTGGTGCATGGTCTTGATCACGGGATGCTCGGAGCCGAGCGGGCGGCGATTTCCGGGCAGGGTGATGTCGAGCGCCGCCGGTGTTGCCGTTCCGATTGCGTTTGGTTGCTGCCTCGCTTGGACAGTTCGGATTTCACCCGTACCGTGCCCGCTGGCCTCGTGCCCGGCAAGAGTGGCAGCCTCAACTTGGGCTGTGACTCGTTTCTTGATCTCATTAACCCGCTGCCCCACGTTGCGCTTGGCATCTTTCGGGGCCGCTTTCAGCCAAAGATCGTTGATCTCTGTGAGCACGCCGTTCTTGCGGGCCATCCAGCGGTCGCGGAAGGCTTTCCGGTCGGCCTCGGAGGTGACACCTTTGGCTTCTTCTTTCAGCGCGGCGAGGAGCTTCTCGCCAGCCTTGTCCAGCGCGGCCGATGTGAAGCTCTTTAATTTGGGAACGGTGTATGCCACGTCTTCTCTCGAAAATTGTCCCGATTGCAGAAAAATGAATGGCGGGATGAAACCGCGAACCCCGGCGGCTAAAGCCGGTCTGGTTTTGGGCGGCTGGCGGCACGACTGAAGTCGTGCCCTTCCACAAAACCTTCCCAAAAGCTTATATCCCAAGCGGCCAGAAGCCGGTGTTTTTCCGCAGGCGGCCAAAACCACGCGCATCCGCCATAGCCAGAAGCTAGAAGCTAAGAGCTAGGAGCTTTCTTACGCGGCCCCGCCGAGAGCGCCCTTCGCCTGCTCGGCGAGGCTCTTAAACGCGCCCGGATCGTTCACCGCTAGGTCGGCTAGGATCTTGCGATCGAGTTCCACTCCGCCCTTTTTAAGTCCGTGAATGAACTGGTTGTAGCTCATCCCGTTCAACTTGGCGGCAGCGCCGATGCGCACGATCCACAGTGAGCGATACTGGCGCTTCTTCTGCTTGCGGCCAGAGTAGGCGAACTTGAGCCCGCGCTCGACGGCTTCTTTGGCGGAGCGGTAGAGTTTGGATTTTGTGAGGAAATAGCCGCTGGCGCGGTCCAGTATCTTTTTGCGCTTGGCGCGGCGTTTGGTTCCCCGTTTTACGCGAGGCATGGGTAGCTCCTTTTTACTTTCAAGTTACGGCGGCTGGAGGTAGGAGACTTGAAGGTCTGGTTGCCTCTTCACACGCCTGGGCCGCTTGTCGAATTGACTGCAGCCGCAGCGAACGCGGGCGAGCCGCGCGAGTCCACACAAACAAAACTTCTAGTACGGGATCATTCGCTTGATCTTGGGGGTATCCGCGTCGCTTACCAGGACGGCCTGGCGCAGCTTGCCTTTACGCTTCTTGTCCTTGGACGTCAGCATGTGGCGCAAGTGCGAGTGATGGCGTTTGACTTTGCCAGTCGCCGTCTTCTTGAACCGTTTGGCGGCACCCTTATGTGTTTTCAACTTGGGCATAAATCCTCAGTTCAGCAATTGGCACTTGGCATTTGGCCGAATCGGCATTCCGACTTGGCTAAATGCCAAGGGCCAATTGCTAAGCGCTTCTTAGATTCCTACGCCTGGTTTACCCGGCCTGGGGCCGGTTGCGACTGGGCGGGCTGTTTCTGTCCGGCATCTTTTTTGGGCGCCAGGATGGCATGCAGCGTATTGCCTTCCTGCCGTGGCCGGAATTCCACGATTCCCTTGTCGGCGATGTCTTTGATCAGCCGTTCCAGGATTTCACGTCCCAGGTTGGTGCGCGTCATCTCCCGTCCGCGGAAGAAAATCGTGGCCTTGACCTTGTCTCCCTCGTCGAGGAAGCGCAGTACATGGTTCTTCTTGGTCTCGTAGTCGTGGTCGTCCACATTGATGCGGAACTTTACTTCCTTCACCACGATTACTTTTTGATGCTTCTTGGCCTCGCGCTCCTTCTTTTCCTGCTGGTACAGGAATTTCCCATAGTCCATGATGCGGCATACGGGAGGAGTCGCGGTAGGCGAAATCTCGACCAGGTCCAGGTTCTTTTCGCGCGCCATCTTGAGCGCATCGTAGGGAGTCAAAATGCCGATCTGCTGGCCTTCATCGTCAATTACGCGGATTTCCCGCGCCCGGATGCGTTCGTTTGTTCGGATAAAGCGTTTATCGATACAACCCTCCGTCAGCTAACAGGGCGAATGAGATAGGAAAAAAGTATAGCATGGCAGGCGCCCGCCGTCCTGATGGTCTTCGGCACCAACAACAGCTCCTGCGAAATGAGATTCACTACACAATAAAGCCACGGCAGGTTCGCCGTGGCTTCATGTTTCAGGGTCGCGCTCCCGGTTAGGATGCGCGGCGGTTTTCGACGTCCTCGGATCCTTCGCGGTCCGGACGATCGGTCTTGCCGCTGTCCTGGCCCGGCTTTTTCGTGGTCGGATCCTGTGGGTTGTAGACATGCTTCCCGCTCTGCGTCGGATTTTGCTGGTTTGGGTCGGCTTGGTTTCCAGGATTGCTGGGTTGTTGTCCCGGGTTCTGCTGGTTCTTCTCCGTATCGTTTCCCATGAATGGTTCCTCCATAAAAAGTTATTCGCGAAACACCATTTCGTGTAACGTCGGGAGCTTAGGTGCAGAAACCCGGTCCGAGGTAGCCTGGCAGATGATTATCTTCGGGCAATTGTGTGCACCCAGTCCTAATCCAGGGCCGGTAGGAGAATCCAAGATGAAGCGAAGCCTGTTGCTTGGCGCCAGCTGGTTATTGATGACGACCTTGTCCTTTGCCCAAATGGGAGACACTGCGAGACGCCTCGGGCTGGGAGGTGCGACGCTCAGTGATACTAAAATCTCCTCGGGCCTGAAGCAGGCGCTGCAGATCGGCGCCGAGCAGGCAGTGGAAATTACCGGGCGCTCTAACGGGTACTTTGGCAATCCCGACATAAAAATTCTGATGCCCAACAACCTGCGGACGCTGGAAAAGGGCCTGCGTATGGTGGGCTACGGGCCGAAAATAGACGACTTTGTCCTGAGCATGAATCGGGCCGCGGAGTCGGCGGCTCCGGCGGCGCGCAAAATCTTTACCGACGCCATCACCGCCATGACTTTCGATGACGCGCGCAGAATCCTTTCCGGCGGCGACACCGCGGCCACCAACTACTTCAAGGAAAAGACCACGCCCCAACTCACAGCTGCATTCCGGCCAGTGGTAGAGAAGACGATGGCCAAGAACGGCGTCACCCAGCAGTACAACGCCCTGGTCTCGCAGTACAAAGCCATGCCGTTTGCCAAAAATCAGGATTTAGACATCAGCCACTACGTGGTCGCCAAGGCCCTCGACGGACTCTTCTACGAACTGGGCCAGGAAGAAAAAAAGATTCGCCAGGACCCGGCAGCGCAAACCACCAACCTGCTGAAAGAAGTATTCGGGCACCGATAAGTGTGTGTGGGTCGGACACTCCCTGCCCTGAGCGAAGTCGAAGGGAGTGTCCGACCCACATTTTGGGCTTCCGTTAGCGATGATCCTGCTGGGTGGACTTGCGGCATGCACTCCCAATCAGAATCCTCAAGAACTCAAAGAGAAGACTGCCAGTGCTACCGCTGAACTGAAAACGGATGCCAAAGCAGTCGCAGCAGGCATACGTGAAGGCTGGAGCCGCGACAAGTCACTTGACCTGAACAGCGCGACCCGAGAGCAGCTGATCACCTTGCCGGGTGTGAGCGGCTCGGATGCGAACAAAATGATTGCGGGACGTCCTTACGACACCCCGGCCCAACTCGTGACGCGTCACATCCTGACTCAGAGCGAGTACGACAAGATTGCGGATCGGCTGGTTGCCAAGAAAT
This sequence comes from Terriglobia bacterium, assembly GCA_963779255.1. Taxonomy (GTDB): domain Bacteria; phylum Acidobacteriota; class Terriglobia; order Terriglobales; family Acidobacteriaceae; genus JAIQFF01. Next base: position 67,772 of record CAVZXU010000006.1, read on the forward strand.
GACAGGGCGTTGCCTCGACTGATCTGCCAATAGTGCAGACCTCTAGCTGGCGATTCCCAGCAGGGCGCCGTCTAAAACTCGCTCCACCCGAGTTTGAATCCAGCGGTTGGGCGCGTGTTTTCCTGACACGCGTATAGGCAGGTAGTTATCGGTGAGTCCTTCGGTATATTCGCCCGCTGGATCTCTGCCGGAGACATTCAGAGTGATGGTTTCGACCAACTGGCCGACAAAGCTATTCATGAAAGCCAGCTTTTTTTTCGACGCAAGATCGCGCAGAATGCGATTGCGCTCGCGAGCTACCTGTACAGGAACCTGTTTGTCCATCGCAGCGGCCGGAGTTCCCGGACGGGCGGAGTAGGTGAAGACGTGCAGGTAAGTGAGGGGCAGTTCTTCGATGAGGCGGCAAGTCTCGTCGAATTCAGCCTCGGTCTCGCCGGGAAAGCCTGCCATCACGTCCGCACCGATCGCTGCCGTGGGCATGGCGCGGCGGATCTTCTCAACCTTTTCCCGATAGTGGCAGGGACGATACTTGCGGTGCATCCGGCGAAGCACAGCGTCACTTCCGGACTGCAATGGCACATGAGCGTGTTTGGCGATGCGAGGAGACGCGGCCATCGTGTGGATTAGTTCGTCGCTCCAGTCCATGGGCTCCACTGAACTGATGCGGAGTTTTTCGAGTGTGGTCTGGCACAGAATGGCGCGGACAAGATCTTCGAAAGTTGGTCGTTGGCCGTTGGTCGTTGGTCGTTGGTCGGTTTGCCCGATGGCAGACAGCTGAGAACTGACGTCTAAATCCCTTCCCCATCGGCCCAGGTTGATGCCTGAAATCACCACTTCGCGATAGCCTGCATTCACCAGCACGTCCACCTCGCGAATGACCTCCGCCAGCTCAAGTGAACGGCTCTGCCCTCGGACGGAGGGGATCACGCAAAATGAACAGCGGTTGTCGCAACCATCCTGCACTTTCAAGTTGGGACGGGTGCGCTCGTTGGCGGCGTCGAAGACCGGCGCAGCCTGAAGTTCAGTGTGGGCGAAGATGTCGGAAACGAAGATCGGGATGCGGACGTCAGACCTCGGCCCCTGGACATCAGATGTTAGCCGCGTGAGCGGGACGAATCCTCCGGATTGTTGACCGGGCAGGCCGTTGAGATCAGTAAGCCGAGGTCCGAGGTCTGGCGTCTGAAGTCCGACCGCGAGTTGTGCCAACTGGTGTTTATGCGAGTTGCCGATGACCTGGCTCACGCCGGGCAGAGCGGCGATTTCTTCCGGCGCGCGTTGCGCGTAGCAGCCGGTGACCACGATCTGGGCTTCAGGGTTCTTGCGATGAATGCGGCGGATGGCGGCGCGGGCGTCCTGGTCGGCCGCGGCAGTTACGGTGCAGGTGTTAAGAACTACGAGCCCCGCTTCTGCAGGCGCGTCGGCGCGTTCCAGCCCGCGCTCCCGCAGTTGGCGCTCGAGCGCAGCCCCGTCTGCCTGCGCTGCCCGGCAGCCGAAATTTGCCACGTAGAAGGTTGCCACGTTTCTATACTAGCGTATGTGGCGGCGCTGTCTCGAGACATGGCGGCAGAGACGAGGAACGGTTTCTCCGCCGCGCGGACATCTACACGGGCAGACGAGATTCGCCTTGGAATCGGGAAGCGGGAGGAAGGGGAGCTTAGTCGCCGACTCGGGAATCGCCTAGTGGTTCTGGTTCGAGATCAAGCCGTAGCGGCTTGCCGTTTCTGCTGGAAACACTCCCGGCAGAAAACTGGACGCCCCTGCGTCGGCTTGAAGGGCACGGTGGTTTCTTTGCCGCACTCCGAGCACGTGGTGCGAGTCTCCACCTTGGCGAAGCCGTTGCCTTGCCCTGAAGGCGCCGCCCCTAAGACTGACACTCGTTTGGTCTTGCAAGCCTTACAGCGTTTGGGTTCGTTCTTGAACTGCTTGTCGTGAAAGAACAGCTGCTCGCCCGCAGTGAAGATAAAATCCGCACCGCAGTCAATGCACTTCAATACCTTGTCCTGAAATTCCATTGAGAGATGCTCCCTTCAACCCATTCCCCAAGACCTCGCAGACGAATTACGTGACGCGCGTGGACTCAGGGTCGTTGCCCCCTCAAACTACACCCTGGAATATTTCCCCTGGACTCGGCCCGCCATGTCGTTTTAGCGACACGGCTTACTGCTCTACAATTTTTGACAATCTCCCGCGAGCAAGGAAATAGGCCACCACTTGGCGTGGCAGCCCATGGACCTTAGTCTTGTTCTTTACGTGCTTTTTTCCTGCTGCGCTTGCGCGCTAGTGCTTCCTTAACGCGCTTTTTTTCGCCCGGCTTCAGGTAAAAGGAGTGACGCTTGACCTCCTTGATGATGTCTTCCTGTTGCACCTTGCGCTTGAAGCGACGCAACGCATTTTCGAGAGACTCGCCCTCTTGAAGTCTAACTTCTGCCAACTGAACTACACCCCCAAACCGGTCCCGTTTGGACGGGGATAGTTATTGCAAGGTTCCCACGGCAAGTCAAGTGGTATATGGCATTTTCGTCCAGAGAAAATGCCGCACGCTGCTATCTGCGGGACCGTTCATCCCCAGAACAGCAGCTTCAAAGCGAGTTGTATCTGCCGCGGGGCGTATGCGTCGGTGGCCCGAAGAAAGCTGGATGGCACGCGGTATTGAGCCGAGAAGATATTGATTCCAATGGTCTTATCGGTTTGTACGAACTGGGCCGAGTTGCTCTGAAAACCATCCTGCGTGATCTGGGCACGTTGTCGCGGTTCAGCAGGTTGAAGGACTCGGCCGTCAGTTCCAGCTTCACCCGGTCGCCGGCATAGAAACGCCGGGTAAGGCGCATGTCCGTGGTGGCGTAGTCAGGTCCGAGGAGCGAATTGCGGGAAACTCCCGGATCGCCCCGCTGGACGTGTCCTGGGCTATAGCTGCTGTTGCGAGAAATAAAACAGAAACTAAAGAGAATTAACTCCTGACACTCGACATTGACTCGCCCCCACCGATGAATCGAATCGTGGACGAGTCCGGACTGGAGAAAGGGACTTGCTGGGTATATCACGCCGAGGGGGCGCAGTCTGTGACGGGCAAACTATCTCGCGAAAGTTGTTCCACGTCGGGAATTTCAGGGTGGAGCGGGACGGGCGGGGACGCCCGTCCTCCAACTCTAGCAAGGGCATCATCCTGAGGGACTTTAGTCCCGAAGGATCTGGCCTGCTGCCCGCAATCGCTTGCCAGCCGCTTATGTACTCCACGCCAGATGCTTCGCAAGCTCAGCATGACGTCTCAGTTTAAAAAAGCGGGAGTGTCGAACTGAGCCGCTACATCAGCTTCGCATAGGCCGCTTTGGCCTGCTTCAGGACGGGGATATCCGCATCCGCGTCTTTCCACAACACAAGAAACCCCTGATACGCAGCCTGAGCTTTGGCGGTATCTCCTGAAAGCGCGTAGGCGCGGGCCAGCCCAAGCCTGGCCAGAGCGCCGGTCCAGCAGTTCCAGACGATCCCGCTGTGATCGAGAATCTTCTGGAATTCTGCGGCGGCCTCGCTCTCCTTGCCTGCTGCCAGGTACGCCCGTCCCCGGATGTACACCGGATACAGGCAGGAAATATTGTTGATGAACTGGACTTGCCCCAGGTCGATGCGGGTGGAGGCTTCGAGGCGATCAATGGCTGCGGCCGGATTCTTTCGGTTCAATTCCAGTTGCGCCTGAATGGCCGGAAGCCAAAGTGACTGCACCTGGGTATCGAGCGGAAAGTGATGGTCGAGGTCTCGCGCCAGGGATTCTGCCCGCGCATTCTCGCCGGCCATGGCGAGCCCCAGGGCGGCTTCGAGCTGCACGCTTTGACTGCCGGGCTCAAGCTTGAGCGCGGCCTCGGCGTTCCGGCGCGCTTCCGCGAGATTGCCGAAGGCAGCTTCGCGCAGCGCCTGATTGTCCTGCCAGATCGCGGCATTTTCTTTGCTGTCGGTCCGCACCGCGGATGCAATAGCCTGCCGTGTAAGGTCTCGCGCTTTGTTGAGATGGCCGGAATACGCCTGTGTGTCGGATTCGAGCGCCATGCCGAAATGTTCCGAGTCGGGCTGGCTTCGAAACCATGCCGCCTGTTCCGCCATCCCCTGGGAATCTTGTCCAATAAAGGCGGCCGCGTAGAGCTCGTTGCGCAGGATGTAGTCGTCGAAGTTCCGGGCCAGGGCGGTCTTCGCGATTTGGCGGGCCTCGTCGAAGCGCTGTAACGCCAGCAGACAATTTCCCAGGTTCATGTAGGGAGCGCCCACTTCCGGAGCAAGGCGCAGGTTCTGGCGGTGCGCCTCCTCCGCCTTCTCGTACTGCGCCAATGAGGCATAGGTGATGCCGAGCGCGCTGTAGGCGGCGTCGTCGCGAGGATAATTCTCAATCCATTCCTGATAAGTCTGGGCTGACTTGTCGAGTTCCCCGGTCACGAAACGGTAGTAGTCAGCCGCAATCGCCAGTTTTTCGCGTTCGCTGGAATGGGCACGATTCTCGAAAGCCTTGCCCTGGTATTCGCTGGCCCGTCCAAGTTCTGCCAGGCTGGCATAGCTGTTGGCCAGTCCCCGGTAAGCCGCGGCGAAGTTGGGGTCCAGTTCGACGGCGCGCTGGTAGTAAGCGATGGATTGGGTCGTGCTCTTCTGCATACCCGCACGGACCCCGAGACTGAATGCTTTCAAAGCTTCGAGCGACGACGTCGTGGCCTGGCTCAGAGGCACGTCGAATTTCTTGACGGTGGCCAGCGATTCGCCCAGTTCGCCGCGCAATTTGGCGGCGGCATCGCCCAGCGTGTCCACCACTTTCTCTTTGCTGGGCGCCGTGACCTGCTCTTGCGCCAGAGTGTCTCCGCTGTGGCAATTCACCGCGTTCAACCCGATCACATATTGATTGCCGAGGGGAGCGATTTGTCCTGCAATATAAGCCTGGCTGCCGGCGCGCTGGCAGACTTCGCGGGCAACCTCGGGAGTGAGTGGCGTGTCCTCGGGACGAGTCATCAACTTGAGAGTCGCACCCACCTTGCCGCCAGACACCACGTTGAGAAAGGGAGACTGGCGCAGGGCGACGCTGAGGGTCTGCTTGAGGGTGTCGTCGAACACGGGATCGCGGGTGGAGTTGGCGAAGTCGGCGAGCACGATGGTGTCGCGTTCGGTGAGGGACTTTGGGCGGTGGGACCTGTAGTAGAAGACTCCTCCCAGCCCGAGTGCGAGGATGACTGACAGAAAAATCCAGCCGAGCCTTGCTCGGCCTGGACGGACGGGGGCGTCCGTCCCCACACGGGCGGTGGTTGCTATCGGCCCCATTCCGACGTCGCCAATGGTTTCGTCACTTACCAGCGACGGGCTTGTTGGTTTGACGTCACCTGAAGTAATCACCGTCGAAGAGCCGGTCGACCGTCCCGAATCCGTGTCCCGCTTCAGCTTCTGCAAATCGTTTCGCAACTCGGCGGCGGACTGGTAGCGCAGCTTGCGATTCTTTTCCAGAGCCTTATTAATGATGGCTTCGAGGCGCGCAGGCAGATGGCTGTTCAGGCGTACGGGCGGGACCGGCGCCTCGTACAGGATAGCTCCGAAGGTTGAGCCGGTGGTCTCCCGCTCAAACGGCTGGCGCCCTGTGGCCATCTCATAGAGCACCACCCCGAAAGAAAATATGTCGGTGCGGCCATCCAGCGGCTTGCCGGAAACCTGTTCCGGAGACATGTAGGCCACGGTGCCCATCATGCTTCCGACTACGGTCAGATCCTTGAGCACGGTGGGACTGTCCGAGTCCGGCGCATTCGCAGGGCGCTGCCCACTGCTCATTTTCGCCAGGCCGAAGTCAAGAATCTTGGCCAGTCCGCGCTTGGTAACGAAAATATTGGCCGGCTTCACATCGCGGTGGACGATGCCCTGGGCATGCGCCGCGTCCAGAGCGTCGGCAATCTCGGTACTGATCGAGAGCAGGGATTCGAGCTCCAGAGGCTGCCCGCCGATGCGGTGTTTCAAGGTGTCGCCATCCAGAAACTCCATGACGATGAACCATTGCCCCTCATGGCTGGCAATCTCATGGATGGTGCAGATGTTGGGATGGTTCAGGGCAGAAGCGGCCCGCGCTTCCCGGCGAAAGCGCTCCAGAGCCTGGGGATCCTGGGCGACTTCGTTAGGCAGAAACTTCAAAGCCACGAAGCGACCGAGCATCAGGTCTTCGGCCTTGTACACCACCCCCATGCCCCCGCCGCCCAGTTTTTCCAGGATGCGATAGTGCGAGATGGTTTGACCGATCACAGGGGAGCCCACGCTGTGGAGCGATGTTAGGAGCAGCGAGAAAGCAAGTCAATCCGGTGGAGGGGAACGGGGGATGTTGCTGCACCCGAGGAAAATTGAGAGAGAACTGTCATCCCGACCGGAGCGAAGCGCAGCGAGCGGAGTGGAGTGGAGGGACCTGCTTTTCGATGGTGCAGAGCGTTCTCAAGCTGGAACCGCAACGACCGCAAGGGGCGCAAAGGATCTTCGGCCCCGACGCCGCAAAGTTATGCATGCAGAAAGCAGGTCCCTCGACTACGCTCGGGATGACAATTTCGGGTGGTTTCGGAAGTGGTTGCGTGTTTGGGGTAAAATCCCTCGCATGTCAACGCGTCAACTGTTCTCACTAACCATCCTGATGCTGGCCGCTGCGGCGGCGGCTTCCTCGCAAGAGGTTCAGAAACTCGACCCTGCTCTCGACAAACTTGTGCCTGCCAAAGCCACATTGGAAAAGGTAGCGACAGGGTTCAACAAGTGGACGGAAGGGCCGGTCTGGACTCGCAAAGGCACTCTCCTGTTCGCAGAAATTCCGTCGAACAACATCGACCAGTGGGTGCCTGGGCAGAGCGCCAGTGTCTTCATGCACCCCAGCGGATATCAAGGAGCGGAGCCATACAAGGGACCAGAGCCCGGCTCGAACGGAATGACCCTCGACGCGGACGGCCGGGTCACCGTGGCGGGGCACGCCCGACGCACCGTCTGGCGCCTGGAGGCCCTCGACCCCAAGGCACAAATCACAGTGCTGGCTGATTCCTACCAGGGCAAGAAGCTCAATAGTCCGAACGATGTCGCCTATAAATCCGATGGCTCGCTGTACTTTACCGATCCGCCTTACGGGTTGCCCACACAGAGCGACGACGATCCCTTGAAAGAGTTGCAAGTCAACGGCGTTTACCGCATACCGGCTGCGCGCTCGCAGAAGCCGGGCGCCCCGCCCGACCGGGACAAGCTGCAAATGGTCATCAAAGACCTGCCCCGGCCCAACGGCCTGGCTTTTTCTCCCGATGAGAAATTCCTGTACGTCGCGGACTCCGGCAAAAAAGTATGGATGCGCTACCGGGTGCAGCCCGACGGATCCGTCACCGATGGGAGCGTCTTTCTCGACCCTGGCTCCGACCCGGCGAAGGGCGTGCCCGACGGTTTGCGGGTGGACAAGAAGGGGAACATCTACAGTTCGGGACCGGGCGGGATCTGGATCATTTCTCCCGATGGCAAGCACCTCGGGACCATCAAAGTTCCAGAAGTGGTGAGCAACGTGGCCTGGGGTGAGAAGGATGGCAAGACCCTTTACATCACAGGCAGCACGAGCATCTACCGCATCAAAGTGAAAGTTGGCGGCGTCAGGGCGGGATTCTAGCCTCGGCCCACGTGAGCACTCACTGCTTGAGCTTGCTTTGCACCAATTCTTCCACGCGCTGCAAAACTTCGTCTTCCGACAATTTGGTGGAATCAAGCAGCAGGGCGTCGCCGGCCGGCACCAGCGGGGACATAGCCCGAGTACGATCGCGGCGGTCGCGCTCGCGCAGCTCCGCGACGATGGCGTGGGCCGCCGCCCCGCGTACATTTTGCTGCTGCAAGCGCCGCTGTTCGCGCACCACCGGGTCGGCGTCGAGGAAGATTTTCACATCGGCGGCGGGAAAGACTTTGGTGCCGATGTCGCGGCCTTCCATGACCACGCCGCCACCCACTCCCATTTCCTTCTGCCGGGCGACCATCCACTCACGCACTCCGGGGTGGACCGAGACCCGCGAGGCGGCCTCGGTGACGTCGGGTTCGCGCACCCGCTGGCTCACCTCCCGGCCATCGAGCAGCACCCGATTGCCGCCCATGCTGGGTTCGAGATGAATGCGCGTGTTATGCGCCAGCTTGACCAGGGCGGGCTCGTCGTCGAACGACACGTCCCACTCGATCGCTTTCAGTGCCAGGGCGCGGTACATGGCGCCGCTTTCCAGATTCACGTAACCCAGCTTGCGCGCCAGGCGAGACGCAATCGTGCTTTTGCCGGCACCGGCAGGGCCGTCGATGGCGATGATAAGTTTGCGTGCGGACGCTGCGATCATTCTGGAAGGTAATGATTGTACACGGTGAGGCCTCGTACGAGGCCCTTTCGCCGATGCTAGAATCGAGAAGGAAACCAGCGACTCGATTCCAGACATCCTATGCTGACCGGCTCCGAAATCCGCCGCAAATTTCTGGACTTTTTTGTCCAGCAGGGACACCGCGAGGTTCACTCCTCATCGCTCGTCCCCCAGAACGATCCCACCCTGCTGTTCACCAACGCGGGCATGAACCAGTTCAAGGACGTATTTCTCGGCCTGGAAAAGCGCGATTACACCCGGGCCACGACGTCACAGAAATGCGTCCGGGCCGGGGGCAAGCACAACGACCTCGAAAACGTAGGCTTCACCAACCGCCACCACACCTTTTTCGAGATGCTGGGAAATTTTTCTTTTGGCGACTACTTCAAGAAAGACGCCATCGCGTATGCCTGGGAGCTGATCACTTCGCCGCAATGGTTTGCCATAGATAAGAACAAACTGTACGTGACGATTTTCAACGGCGAAGGCGGAATGTCGCGTGATGCCGAAGCTTACGATTTATGGCTCGGTCAGGGCGTGCCGAAAGAGCGCATCTTCGAGTTCGGCCTGAAAGACAACTTCTGGCAGATGGGCGACACCGGCCCATGCGGCCCGTGCAGCGAAATTCACTACGACATGGGCGTCGCGGCGTCAGACCAGGGCCACACCGACTGCACATTCGGCTGCGACTGCGGACGCTACGTAGAGCTCTGGAATCTCGTCTTCATGCAGTTCGACCGCGATGCCAGCGGAAAACTGAATCCCCTGCCCAAACCGTCGATTGATACGGGGATGGGCTTGGAGCGGGTAGCGGCCGTGTTGCAGGGCGTGATTTCAAATTACGACACGGACCTGTTTACCCCGCTGATCGCGCGTGCGGCAGAACTGACGGGGATATCACTGGAAAGGGAACTGCAGCAGGAAGCGCATGCGAAGTCAGCGGCTTCTCTGCGCGTGATCGCTGATCACTCCCGCGCGACAGCCTTCCTCATTGCTGATGGTGTGTTGCCTTCGAATGAGGGTCGGGGATACGTATTGCGCAAGATCATGCGCCGCGCGATGCGCCACGCATGGCTGCTGGGACAGAAGAGACCCGTCATTCTGTATGAAATGGTTCGGCAGGTTCAGAAGATGATGTCCGATGTCTATCCGGAATTGATCGCGACTGGGCAGGTGATTCGAGTGGTGAATGAGGAAGAGCGCAGATTCCACCACACAATGGAGATCGGCCTAGAAAAACTCGAGGAAGATTTTGCTCCGCTTCTGCAGATAAAGAAGGATTCGGGCTACCCGGTGACTTATCTCGGGGACAAGGCCTTCAAGCTTTACGACACATTTGGTCTCCCGTGGGACTTTATATCGGATGCGGCGCGGGACCAAGGCATCTTATTCGATGCTGAAGGCTTCGACCGCGCCATGCAGGAACAGCGCGAACGCGCCCGCGCCTCCTGGAAAGGCGCCGCCAAACAGACCGCCAACCCCGCCTACCAGAAGCTTCCGAAGTCCGAGTTTGAAGGCTACCGCCAGACCCGCTCCGAAGGTTGCGAGGTTCTCGCCATCATCCACAAGGGTCAAGGCGTACCGGAACTCAAGCCGGGCGAGGAAGGCGAGGTCATCCTCGACCACACCCCGTTCTACGCCGAGTCCGGAGGCCAGGTTGGCGACCGTGGCTGGCTCTACAGCGACGATCACAACACCGTCGTGGCCGAAGTGAAAGGCTGCTACTACCCGATCCAGGGCGTGCGCGCGCATCAGGTCACGGCAAAACAGTCGATCCGTGTGGGCCAGAAGGTTGATGCTGTGGTTGACGCTGAAATTCGCCTGTCCACCATGCGCAACCACACCGCCACGCACCTGTTGCAAGCCGGGCTGCGCGAGGTTCTGGGCAAGCATGTGAAGCAGGCCGGGTCGTTGGTGGCGCCCCATCATCTGCGCTTCGACTTTTCCCACTTCACCGCGGTCGCCGACGAGGAACTGCAGGACATTGAAGACCTGATCAACAAGGAAGTGCTGAGTAACGAAACGATCGAAGTCATTGAAAATGTCCCGATTGACGTAGCGATCAACGAGTACAAGGCGATGGCGCTGTTTGGCGAAAAGTACGGCGACAAAGTACGCGTGATCAAGATTGGCGATTTCTCCACCGAACTCTGCGGCGGAACCCACACTGCCGCCACGGGCGAGATCGGCCTGATCAAAGTGTTAAAGGAAGGCAGCGTGTCGTCGGGCGTGCGCCGCATCGAGGCCGTCACCGGAGAAGATTCGCTGCATCACTTCCAGAGGGACCTTCAGCTGGAGAATGTGGTCGCCAGCCTGACCACCCGAGAGGCCAATGTGTCACCGGCCGAAGCGTTGAAAGTGGAACTGGAAAAGAAAGACGCGGAGATTAAGCGGTTGTCGCGCGAACTCGACCAGGTGCGCATGAAATCGGCATCCTCCTCAGTGGCTTCAGTTGCTGAAAAGATCAAGGATGTACGCGGCGTGAAAGTGCTGGCGCACCGGGTGGATAATCTCGAGCGTGGACAGATGCGCACTCTGGTCGATCAGCTGCGCGACAAGCTGGGATCGGGCGTTGTTGTCCTGGGCTCGGCCACGAACGGCAACGTCGCGCTCATCGTGGGCGTAACCAAAGACCTTACCGGCAAGATCCAGGCGGGCAAAGTGATCGCACCGGTGGCGCAGAAAGTGGGCGGCAAGGGTGGCGGCAGGCCTGATCTCGCCGAAGCCGGCGGCAAGGACCCCGGAGCGCTGGATGCTGCGCTGGGCGAAGTGTATGGCGTGGTCGAGGCCCTGTTGGGAGAATAGAGCCAGTCGTCAGATACTAGTTCCCGGTTCTCAGCCGCGACGCTGACGAAAGATGTGAGGGGCGTGTGAAAAACCGCATCAACTTCATCAGCCACAAAGGTACAAAGGTTCTGCTGGTGGACTGCTCCAATTGTTCGCCCGAACAACTGGAACAGTTTGCCCAGCTTGTTCCCGCGCATGTTACCGCTGAACCTCGCGGATCGGTGCTGCTGCTGGCCGACTTCTCCGGCGCGAAGATGGACAAGAAGAGCCTTGATCGTCTCAAGCCCGCATTGGTGTTCGACCGGCCGCATATCAAACGTTCCGCCTGGGTGGGAGCGGACAGCCTGCCCAAAGTCTTCTACGAGCACCTGAAATCTTTTTCGCAGCGGGAATTGCCCACGTTCAAGACTCGCGAGGAAGCGCTGGACTGGCTGGTTACGGACTGAACGAGCGCAACGCCGGCGCTGCTAGCTCCTCCACTTCAGCGTGACCGGGCCTGCTACGGGATGTTTCATCTCAATGCCGGTTCTCCGCGACTCCAGCAGCGCCGCCTTTAATCCGAAGTACCATTTGGCGGGTCGGTCGGCGTCATCGATCAGCATCAGATGCGGGTTGTGTTTCAGTCCTTGGGACTGTTGTTCCATGGTCTGCCGGTCCTGTTCCACAAACTTTGCAAACACAAACTTGAGCAGCTGCGGTCCCAGCGGCACCCAACGGAAAATGTTCCACGCCGCCACCACATCGATGCGGCACTGGCTGCGGGTGATGGGCGTCACTGTGGTCAACGACGAGAACCAGTACTTGCCGGCGCGGATGGTTTCCAGCCGCAAGTTGGGCAGAACAAAATCAATGGTAGTGGTAATGGATTCCGCGTCGGCATACAGCCGCAGCAGCTTGTAAGGCGCGCTGTTCGAGCTGGGGGTGTGAGCGCTCATGCGAAAGCCGTTGGGAATGGGCTCGAAATTCTTCTGCTTTTCGTGAATGCTGTCGCGACTGCGCCACCACCAGGCCTGATGCACGAACGGTCCGTGCGCGGGATCCATCAGCCCGATGATTCCGTGATCGACGCTGCAGGGCAGATCGGCGGTGAGGTAAGCCAGCTTGTATTTCTGGCTGAAGGTGGGGACGCGAGGCGCGGGCATGGGCGCATCCGTGGCTTTGCTGAATCCAGCCCCCGGCGCCGCCGGCTCGGGAATGAAAACCCAGATGAAGTCGTCATGCTCTTCGCAGGGATAGCTGCCGGCATAGATGCGATCGATCTTCAGCTTCTGGTCCGCAGTGAGGGAGGGAATGAGCCGGCACTGGCCGGTGTGTCCATCGAACCTCCAGCCGTGATAGCTGCACTCCACCTGATCGCCGTCGAAGAGCCCGTGCGACAGCGGCATGCCGCGGTGCGGGCAGGCGTCATGCAGCGCAAATGGACGCCCCTGACGATCGCGCCCCAGGGCCAGCGGGATTTCGAGCAGCGTGGCTTTTTGCAGTTGGCTCCCGCCCACCTGCCGACCGGGCAGGGCGCGATACCAGAAGCCGTAGAGCATCAGCGAGTCCGGCGTTTCGCGTTGCGGCAGAGAGATGTCGTTCATGATGTGACGGACATTGGGGACGGAGGCAGCCTACTACACCCGGCGAAGCAGAGTAAAAGCCGCATCGGCGTTTTGTCCCGTCTAAGCCATGTTGAGCCGATCAGCAAGGTAACCAGCCAGCGGCGTAAATATCTATATTTTCAGTCAATTGCTGTATTACTTCGGTGGTTCTATTGGTCTTTTGAGCAATTGCTACCGCCCACTGCCAAGCCTATAATTGCTTCACTCTGGTAGATGTTTCTCCGTCAGGTTCCGGGTAGGTAGGCGCGGGCGTTTCTTTGTCCGCGCGCACGCACCAAACCCGGCTATGCGAAGACGCCTGCAAATCGCCCTGATGGCTAGTCCTGTACTCGCGACCTTCCTTTCTCTCACCACGCCATATCTGCGGGCACAAGCCGGTTCCGCACCCATAACCACCAGCGTTGACAGCTCGGGACGCAAGGTCTACGTCAATGACGAGACGCCAGTAGCACCAAGAGTATCAACCGCGCCTGCGATCCGAAGCAGTGGGCTGATGTACTGGAGTCCCAGTGCTCACCGCTGGAAGTCAGTCCCATCCGCCACTATCCGGGCGGCGCGGTCGGCCGCCGCTGAAGTCAGCAATTCGCAGGAGGTTTCCAGCTTCTGTGCGGGGCAAACCTTTCACACAGGCGGAGATTGATGCCGCCATCGATCAGGCTGCGGCCCGGCACAACGTGGACCCCAGTCTGGTGCGCGCGGTCATCAAGGTGGAATCCAACTTCAACCCCAACGCAGTTTCCCGCACCGGGGCGATGGGGCTGATGCAGCTGATGCCACAGACAGCACGGAGCCTGAACGTGGTCAACCCATTCGATCCCCAGCAGAACGTGGATGCGGGCGTTCGCCATCTCAAGCGGCTGATGGAAAGTTATGGTGGCGACGTCAAGCTGAGCCTGGCGGCCTACAATGCCGGCGCGGGTGCGGTGGCGAGAAGCGCCGGAATACCGCACTTCCGCGAGACCCGCAACTACGTGAAGCGCATCACCCAGTTGTACTACGGGGGGGCCGATGCCAGTTATCGCATTCTGGGCAGTCCGGTGCGCCAGCCCGTACGGGTCACACGGGATGACCGGGGCGTCTTAAACTTCAGCAACACCGACTGAGAAACCGGCATCTGTAGCAGGGTACACAAACGGAAATTGGCTCTCACGAGCTACGCGATCACGGGCTTAGGCGACTACAGGCTGGAAAATTGAAGAACTCCGATCGAGGCCAACGCGCAAGGCGCCTGGGTGCAACTCTGCTCCTGCTGTTGCTCCCGGTGCTGCCCCTGCGGGCACGGGGCAAGTCTGAGGCCTGGGCGCGCACCCAATACTCCACTGCCGAACGCATGCGGGAGAACCTGGACGGTCTTCCTTCCGCACAGCAGAGCCGCCGCGAATACCAGCGCGTAATCGCCGCCTATCGCCGTGTGTACTACGGTTCACCGGCTTCCTCCAAAGCGGACCCCAGTGTGGTTGCTGTGGCCGAGTTGCTGACGGAAATGGGCCGCCGCTTCAACGATGACAAGGTCCTGCGCTCAGCCATCGGCCAGTACAAGTTTCTGCGCCGGGAATATCCCGGCAGCCGCGACCGCGTCGATGCGCTCTTCACCATGGGCCAGATCTATCAGGATGATCTGAAAGACCCGTCCCAGGCCAAACTGGTGTTCGAGGAATTCCTCCACCGTTATCCTCATAACCATCTGGCCGGCGAGGCCCGCAAAGCGCTTAGCGAACCGGTGCAGCAAGCCGGGTTGCGATCAAAAGACGAAGACGATTCGGATGACGATTCCAGCGCCCCCAAACGTGCAGAGAAACCGAACTCGGGCAAGAGTCTGACATCCGCAACCCCTGAAAATGCTACAAGCGACACCGACGCGGATGGCCAAAACCGGAAGGTGGCGCACGTCACCAGCATCCGCCACTGGTCCAGCCCGGACTACACCCGGGTCGCCATTGGCCTCGAGCGGGACATAAGGTTTGAGGCCCAGCGCATCGATCATCCGGAGCGCATCTTTTTCGATCTGCTCGACACCAATCTGACTTCAGAGTTGCTGGGCAAAACCTTTGACGTGGATGATGGGCTGTTGAAAAAGATCCGGGTGGCGCAGTTCCAGCCGGGAAAAGCCCGGGTTGTGCTGGAGGTGGAGGATCGTTCCGACTACACCACCTTCCTGCTCACTGATCCGCCGCGCCTGATCATCGATGTTCATAGCCAAGATGTTCACTCCCGGAACGACCATGATCCCGGCAACTCGGACAAGAAAACCGCGGACGAGAAATCCCTGAAAGAGCCGGCAGGGGCCCCATCCAAAACACCTGCGACTGCCGAAGCCAAGCTACCGGTCAAGGAGAACCCCAGAATGCCAGGGTCCCTGACCAGCGCGGCCAGCAGCGCCGTTGCCAAGAGAACAGTCGTGGAAGCGGACGATGACGACGATAGCGCGGTTACGGTAGCCAAACTCGATCCGCCGGAGATCAAGCCCCAAACCCGGGCCGCGACTACGCTGACCCGGCCCACCTCTGCCAAGGGTTCCAGCCGGAGCAAGCCCAAGGCGGCGGTGATTTTTCCCGATACCCGCGAGGCTTCGCCGACGGCCAACGGCGACCGCTCTCTGATCCGAGCCCTGGGATTGAAAATCGGCAAAATCGTGATCGACCCCGGCCACGGCGGACACGATACCGGCACCATCGGTCCCAATGGCCTGGAAGAAAAAGATCTCGTCCTGGATGTGGGCCGGCGGTTAGGCAAGCTGCTGCAGGCGCGGCTTGGGGCCGACGTGGTTTACACCCGCAAGGACGACACTTTCATTCCGCTCGAAACTCGCACCTCGATCGCCAACCAGGAGCAGGCGGACCTGTTCGTTTCTATCCACGCCAACTCCAGTCGCGACCCCGACGCCCGTGGCGTAGAGACCTACTACCTGAATTTCACTTCATCGGCCGAAGCGCTGGATGTGGCGGCGCGAGAGAATGCGGCGTCGGACAAATCCATCCACGAGCTCCAGGACCTGGTAAAGAAGATCGCGCTAAAAGAGAAGATCGAAGAATCGCGCGAGTTTGCCTCCAACGTGCAGCGCGCCCTGCATAGCGGCCTGGCGGCCAAGAGCCCCGGAATCCGCGATCGCGGGGTCAAGAAGGCGCCGTTCATCGTGCTCATCGGGGCCAACATGCCGTCAATCCTGGCCGAGATTTCGTTTGTCAGCAACCCGGGCGACGAGCGCCGGCTGCGAACTTCCGATTATCGCCAGCGCATAGCGGAATCGCTCTACCGGGGCATATCGAAGTATGTGAGCGGCCTGAGCGGGGTCAAAGTCGCCAGCAAGATTGATAAAGACGAGAGCCAGTAGCTCAACCTTTGCGGCCTTGCTTTGCGTCCTTTGCGGTTCAAGATTTTCGTCCTGCCAGCCACAAGATCAACCCCTTAACCGCAAAGGACGCAAAGAAGCCCCGACCATCGCCTGCCTGATGGAAACTTTCCCCCTCCGTCTGTAGTCTAAGTATCATAGGAGCTTTCCGCTCCCTGCCCGATTATGGCCAGCAGATTCATGTCCGTTCTTCTCTTTTTGGCATTGAGCTTGGGCTCTGCCCTCGCGGGCGAGTCGCCCGCGGCCACACCACCACCGTCCATTCTTCCTGCGCAGTTTGCGGGGTGGCATATTTCCGGCTCGATTCAGACCAGCAAAGATCCGGCAGTAGCCGATTCTGTGAACGCTGACCTGCTCAAGGAGTATGGCTTGACTGACTTCGAATCCGGCACCTACACCGGCGAAGACGGACGCAAGGTCGCCCTCAAGGCCATTCGCTTCGCAGATGCCAGCGGCGCGTACGGCGCGTTCACCTATTACAAGATGCCGCAGATGCTCAAGGAATCGATCCCGGACCAGGGTTCATCGCTCAACGAGCGGGTGCTGTTTTATCGCGGCAACATCCTGGTGGATGCGGTATTCGAAAAACTCAGCGCCATGTCCGCTGCCTCGCTGCGAGAACTGTCGCAGGCCCTGCCCCGGCCCGCTGGGAACGCAGGCAATCTACCCAGCCTGCCGGCATATCTTCCCAAATCGGGTTATGTGAAGAACACCGCGAAATACGTGATGGGGCCGGTTGGACTGGACAGGATCAGGGCGCCGCTCTCGGCGCAGTTGGTGGACTTTAACGCCAGCGCCGAAGTGGCCATGGGCACGTACCAGACCTCCGGCGGGGTGGTGACGCTGATGCTGATCGCGTATCCGACGCCGCAACTGGCCGCGGAACATCTGCGCCGTATCGATGCCGCCAACCAGCCAAACACCCAGCCCCAATCCGGAAGTCCGATCACGATTGCAGGACCAATGTTCGATAAGCGCACCGGTCCCATGGTGGTGATCGCAACCGGCGCGGTTTCGCAGGCAGAAGCTCGGGCCCTGTTGAGTGCGGTGAACTACGAAGCCGACGTCACCTGGAACGAGAACACCTATCAGAACAAGAAAAACAATCTGGCCAACCTGCTGTTGAACGTCTTCCTGCTGTGCGGGATTCTCATGGTATTCGCCGGCGTGGCGGGCCTCGCCTTCGGAGGGATTCGGATCTTCTTCAATCGCATTTTGCCGGAGCGCATTCTGCATCGAGAACAGGACGCGGATTTCATCTCCCTGAACCTGTCCGAGGGTCAGGACGGGTCACCGATTCCAAGGTAAGCCCATCAATCAAAGCCGTTTAGGAGAGCAAAACGGGGTCAAAGTCCAAAAATGGCCGCCTGCGAAGACCTGTTAACCTATTTTGTAAGTTATTGAATCTAAAGATATTTATTTCCCAAAAATTCCTTGACACCCCCCTTTTTCGGCTCATAAGATTTCGCCAGAAAGTTTTGACGGATTTTTGTCCCGTTGGAACTATTCTCCCTAAGAGAGAAGGCCGCCCCTTTGCCAGGGTGGCCTTTTTGTCTGGAGAGCAGTCTTCGAAGGCAGTCGTCAGTCTTCGGTCGTCAGCCCTGGGTCATTAGGCTTATCCATAAGGTAACGGAGATTCTGTTCTCGTTGCATGCATAGTCAGGCGGCTTTGAGGCCGACGGCCTGAAGGAGATCGTCAAGAGCGTAGGCGACGCGTTGGTAGAGTCTGTCGAGCTGAGACAGAGGTTGCTGGGGGATTTTGTGGTCTGCCGGAAAGGGCCGGAGCAAGCCGGCAGTGAGTGGGGCGTAGATCCTTTCAAACAATTTCAGAAAAACCAAGCAGATGCGATAGCCATTGGGTAAGAGGCAGTAGCGCCGGGAGTGGGGAATGTTTTCGACCAGACCTTTGGCCCTGAGCTTGGACAGGTCGTAGCGCAAGGCGGAGAGGCGGTAGTCAGCGGTGGAGCAACCCAGGGCCTCGGCGGTTTGGGGGTGGAGTTCTGCAGTGGTAAAGGTGCTTTCGGCGGCGATGTGGGAGAAGCGCAGCAAGGCATGCATCAAGGCCAGTTGCCGAGGATGATCTAGCTTTAAGCCGGGAATGCGTTTGCCGTTGGGGAGGAGAGTGGGTTGGCTGAGTTGGCGCAGCTGGCCGCGATCGACGAAGGTTTCCAGAATGTCCTGTTGAACGTTGAGGTAGTTGTCGACGATGGAGGAAAGTTTTTGTCGGAGTTCTGGAAGATGGTCGATGGCTTTGTTGACGGCGTAGTCGGTAACGTTGTTGGTGGCCGGCTCGGTGCGAAGGAGGAGATGATCGCGGACGTACTGTTTGATGAAGCCATGGCCATAGTGACTGCGAATGACGGGATTGGGGTAGATCGAGGTCCTCGAGTACGGTCTGGAGCTTGCCGCGATATTGTTTGGTGATCTTGCGGCCAAAGATCACGGTGATCTTATTGGGCTGACCGATGGTGCGGTTGGCGTCCAGGAGTCGCTCGCCCAGTGCATCGAGGGCAACTCGGCGATGGAAAATGAGATTATCGCAATACTCTACCTGAGCAAAGAAGAGACGATGCTGACAACCGGCTTGCTTGCGCTCCTTTTCCGTGAAGAAGGGAGTGAAGCTGTTCAGCCACTTCCGACCGCAGATCAGCAGATCGCGCGCGGTCAGAGAATCGGCGAGTTCTTGCAGCCGCTCGGGGTCACGGCAACGCAGGAAGGCGTTGGTGGTTTGCTGAAAGTCGATTTTCTCTTGCTGCATGCGCAGGGCTAGCCAGTGATGCTGGTTGAGACAGACGCGTGCAGAAAAAGGGAAGTAGGGAGAGATGCGAACGAACATTCGGCCCCAGTGGCGATCGTTCACGTAGAAGTTGTACTGAATGACCCAGCGCTGGGCCAGCTGCAGGTGCCAGCGATTGTCCTTTTTGTTTCCGATGGCAGTCAGAATGCGGGCCGGTTCTCGGGCCTTCAGGATGACGACCAACTGGTCGGGCTTGGCCTGGCGAAAGTAAGGTTCGACAAACTCATCCCGACGACCTTCGGGTGCTTCCAGGATGGGGGCGCCCCATTTCTCGGAACGATTCTTCACCCAATTGTGGAATTGATCAGCGATCTCCCGCAGCACATCCCGGCTCACCGGATACTGATTCCGATAGGTGCTGAAGAAACCCACGACTCGCTCGGGTTGCTGGAAAGGTTGGATGAGGCCGTTGAGCAGAATCCGGTCAAAGCAGCGATATCCGAATCGAATGCTATTCTTGGTGATGCTCGTAGAAAGCGTTCATGGCGAACTCCTGTGTGGTGAGATACCAGGAGCATAGCTTCTAAACGCTCTCTACGAGTACTCTTCACTGCCGAGTTCTTGAGGGATATCAAGGGCGAAGCCCTTGTCTAGTTAGTCTTCAGTCTTCCGTCGTCAGCCAGGCCAACTTCGTTGAATGAGACTTCGAATTTCCTGACGACCGAAGACCGACGACTGACGACTGCCTTTGTTAAAAAGAATTGAAAGCAGGCCGACGTAGCTCAGTTGGTAGAGCAGCCGATTCGTAATCGGCAGGTCAGCGGTTCAAGTCCGCTCGTCGGCTCCAGTATTTTCAATCACTTACCGATTGTTTTCATTGCACGCTCAACTCATTGTGACGTGGATTGTGACGTAGAGTTGCGCTGGTCGATGGCCTTCACTAACCGAATCAAAAATGGGATGCTGGTAGCGGATCGCGGTACTTACATCCGAGTGGCCCATGACATTCATCACCATCGCCAGATTTCCGGTTTCCTGGTCATTCCCATAAGCGGGGTTTCGGTGATCCGCTGCCCACCGCGACCGCTTGCTAATACTCGCGCAGACATGAGCCAGGGTGCTGGGACTGATTCGAAAAGATGTCGCCAATTGCATCAACAGTCTCCATGTTGCGAGAGGTATCGGGAGGATGGTTTAGTACAGTCGCAGCAATTTGTTTCAAATATTTGTCCCGCAAGCATGCGCACCGAACATAGTCCGCACGATCCCTGTATTTTTCCAGCGCACGCCCGCTAACGCGCGCATCCTTCTCCCTGTCGAAATGGGACCGTTTGCGAAACTTTTGCATCCAAGACGTAGCGTTAAGCCTA
>CAVZXU010000007.1:0-118585 GCA_963779255.1 Terriglobia bacterium
CTCAGCCAACAATCGGCCGACGGTGTCAGGGCTGATCGGATTTCCTTCCTGGGAGAGGACGGTCGCTAGTTGGTGAGTGCTTTGACAGGTCCACAACAGCGGCGACATGGGATCTCCCCGTGTGCTCGACTCCACCAACTGCTTCAGGCGCTTAAGAATCTGCGGATTCTGGGCAACAATTCTCCTCCGTCCGCCCCCAGGAGTTCGCACTTGCTCCTGGGCGGGCGTGCTGGCTGGACGTTGGAGTTCTTTCCAGTCCCCGATGAATCGTGCCGCGCGCAATCCCCGTGGGGCTGCCGACGTGGAAGAACTGACGGGGAGAACGGCAGTAAATGTCAGCAAAGGTGACCGCTTGAACCGACAGAGGAACTCCGATGAAAAGGAGAGGAAATTGTAAACAAGCCCTCGCGGTTCAGGAGGCCGCAGCCGAGAAAGCAGATTCGCGGGCCGTAGCAATCAAGAAGGCTAGCGAGCAGTTGGTCGATGAAGTCATAAAGAGTGCGTGCAAGGTTACGGGCACTCAGTGTCTCGATGCGGCCGACCGGTTTATAGTGCAGGCTTGTCACGCTCTCGTGTGGCCGAAGCCGAAGGATGCCGACGACCACCTCGTTAGGGCCTCCGCCGTGATAGCGGAAATGGCACCACAGAATGCAACCGAAGCCATGCTTGCCACTCAAAAGATCGCAGTCAATGACGCGGCTCTGATGTTCCTATGGCAGGCGACGGTGGAAACCCAGCACTCTGAAGCCAGGGATGCGAACGTTCTTCGAGCAACCCGCCTGATGCGAGTCTTCACTGAACAACTTGAGGCCATGCAGAGGCTGAAGGGGAAAGCTTGCCAACAAAAGGTTACGGTAGAACACGTCCATGTCCATCGAGGCGGACAAGCCATTGTCGGTGCAGTGACGACCACAGGGCAAGACGGGGGGTGGGGGATAACACCGAAAACCGAGCAAACACTCCATGAGAAGCGACGGGGAACGCTCAGAAATGGCAACCCTTCAGGTGATTTCTCGAAGGCGGTACGCTGCGGGGCCAAGAATAGGCGTGGCACCGCGTGCCAGTGTCCCGCGATGGCGAACGGGCGCTGTCGGCTTCACGGCGGGCTGACTACGGGGCCAAAGACAGCGGAAGGAATTGAGCGCATCCGGCAGGCAGTGACAAAGGATGGGCGATACTCAAAGCGGGCGAGAGTGGAGCGGGAGTGCTATCGGAAGCTGCTGCAGGATTGCCGAGAGACGCTTGCAAGCGAAGAGCTGCGCCGCAGAGCTTCATCGAGCCGCAAGTTACGCCCGCCAGCGCGTGGGGGTTGGGGGCCGTGTGCCCGAAACCCGCCCTCCTCGCGCCTTTTCACACCTCAGCAGAAATCACGTCAAAGGCCTTCCGGGGAATGTTTCCCGGCGAAGCGCTGCCAACCAGCAACTACGAATCGAGCCAGTGTCCTCACGGAAGATTGTAGCGTATCTGCGAGAGAAACATAAAGGCGCTGGCGTGTCCCATTCCGTTCACGGGCGCCCAGGGACTTCGGTCGAGCCAGGAAAACTGTGTGTTCCACTGAACGGATCCGCGGTTCTCAGTCTTAAACACCCGGTAAGCCCATACCGCGCTCCACTCCGAGATCAGACGATTGTTGGAATCCGGAGAGCCGGGGAAGCCGTAACCGATGTATGTGCCGTCGGTGTCCTGGAAGAAAGCAGAGCTCGCATACACGCCGTTGTAGTAACCCGCGAGAGAGATATTCTTGGTGACGGCTTGCTCAATACCCGTGACCCATGAGGTGGTACGGATCGGGCTGATGCTGCCGTCCTCCTTGAAGCTTACGTCGGGTATAACCCCGCCAATATAGCGTCCCATGCCGGCGCCATACGAACCTTGAGCCAGAATCTTCGTCCCTTTCACCGGCCTGAAGCTGAAGTTGACGTTGCCGCCACCCCCGACTTGTTTCTGGTCATTGGTGTAGGGCTTTATGTTCTGCCGGAACACCCGGATGACTCCCCCCATATCGACGTGGAAGGTTTTCGTATTAAATGCGACCCGAGTGACGAAGTCGGGCCCGAGATCCGGCACTTTCAACTCGTCGCCGCCAGTGTTGTACTGCGCCTCTATGTCGGTTGCACAGCACATTGGAAGTGTCACCACGCCGCTCTTTCCTATTTGCTGTTCCGGGTTCTCCACCGAAAAAGCCCAGCTGAACGTTTTGGACGGCCGCCAGGTAAGCCGGGCTTGCGGAATACGTGCCCAAAGCATGCCGACCAGATAGTTCGTGTCCACCGCTTGGGACATCTCAGCGTCGGAGGGCCACATGGAGATCTCCCCCTTTTGTGGAGTCATCAGAGAGAACGCCTGGCCAACGGCAAACAGCCAATGGTCCTTCCATTGGGCTTCGCCGAAGGCATGGCGTAGGCGAAATCCGGCACTGCTACTGGTTACATCGTTGGTACCAGAGGAATATCCGTTGAAGTCCATTTCAAAATAGCCCGAAAGCCTTTTAACCTGTCCAACCACTAGCTCGGGGAATTCCGAGTCGGCGCGCAGGGTGATGCGGGAAGCGTTAGCCGTTAAACGGCTTTCGGAGATGTTGCCTGCCCCCTTCGTTGAAAACGGAATCGAATTGAAGCTGGTCCCCGTCCCGTTTCCGGAGTTGGTTGACCGGTAGAGCCCGGTGAGGCCGAGGTATCCTCCGAAACGAAGCTGCGTCGGCCCCGCCTTGAGTGCCGGACCTTCCGGCGTTTCCGAGGCAACTTCCTGGGTCGGATTGAACTTTTGAGGCGTCGGAGAGGGGCCGGCAGCGCCTCCTGGAGGTGCTGGCTGCTGTGCACCAGCTTGTGCGGAGAGCGGTTGCTGGTCGGACGGCAGCACCTGGTTTTGCGGAACTGGAACACCGTCAGCCTCAGCCTTCACCTCGACGGTACGATCAACTGCTGCAACCAATGCCGGCCCGTTCGCGCCAGTGTGAGTGACCTCCACCAGCATTTTCTGTTGTGTTGCCAGCGCTGATTCCAGGGTTTGGATCTGAGCTTGCTGTTTTTCTAGCAGCTTCTGCTGCGCCTTCATCTGTGCCTTCAGTTCATCGATTTCGGTTTCTGACGATGCCGCCGACGATTGTGCTTTCAGAGAGAGGGGCATCACAACCGCAAGAGCAAATACGAGCACATTTGTGCCTTTCATGGATATCTCCTCCTGGTATGTGTATCTATCGGGGTTGATACTGCTCAGACCAGAGCAGTTCGGTCGCTTTCATTCTGTCACTTCAATCACTCGAAGAATGCTATAGGCCCCTTCACGGTGATCCGAAGCGGACTTCCGAGGATCCCAAAGGCGGCCAGAGGTTTTCGTCAACTCCTGCAGAGTTGCAAAGGCAGGAGCACACAGCATCTCTTCCGTGCAGCGCCACGCCCAATTCAACAGACCCGCATCCTGATTCGATGCAGCCCACCGCCGCCCGATTTTGACCTGAATTACCCGCCGACGCGCGTTGGGGGGAACGGGGGCACTGCGTCTCCGCGGCCTTCCTCCCGCGCCAATCCTCACACAGGCTGAAAGTCACTTCAAAGGCGGCTGGGGGGCCCCCCGATGAAAGCCCCAGGCGCGCCTAAATGGTCGGTTGCCTCAGCCTTGCGTCGGTCCAGCTAGTCCGGCAATTCGATTCGGTCTGGGTGTCTCTTATCTCGCTCGTGCTCTTCGGCAAGAACCTTTTCCAGCCACTTTGCCTGTTTTTCTGCAACCCGCTTATCCACCCATGCGGGATTGTGGCCTATGAAGAACTCTTCGCCGCAAAGGTCACACCTGAGAGTTCCCATCTCTTGGAAACCTGCTGTCTTCTCTCGGCTACTCTTCTTTATCGCCACCGCTATCATCTGTGTTCTGGTGGATTGCAATTCAAGCTGTTATTGAGAGCACGCTATACCCAGTCAGACCGAAGGGTCAATTGCCCAAATACGGTGCAGCCGACGCAGGCTAATGACTGTGCCGAAACGGGGATTTCAGCAGCGAATGCCACGCTCTGTCTTCCTGGCCTTCGCCTGCCTGAATTACGCGATCCCGATAAAAGACGCCAGCGGGCCTATGTGATCGGTCTAGGGTCAGTAGCGCCAAAAAACAAAGAGCATCGGATGTTGCCATCCGATGCTCCCGGCTTGTACCCTCCCCCGAGTACTTCGCCAAACTGCTGTTTGATGCCTGGCTTACTGCAGTACCGGATATCCGGCACCGGTGCAAGCAGCCGCGCCACCGCTCTGCGGAACCGCGCCAGCCGCACCAATGTTGAAGTGGATGACTCCATCTTCAGCCGAGCAGAAGTTGCGCACACCGGTCTGGTTGAAAGCAGACGGAGCCGCACCCACGCCGTAGGTCAGGATCAAAGTACCACCCGCGCCCACCACGCCGACCACGTCGTAGTAGAAGCCACTCTTGGCCGTACCCGGAGCAGTGGCGTTCGACAACACGCTGTCCACCAGGCAAGCATTGGTCTGAACTGGTCCGCCCGCGGGGCAAGTCGCACCCGGACCGCCGGGTCCGAGCTGAGCCAGGTTGACCGAGTAACCCACAGTCGGATAAGCCGACTGATAGGAAACCTGGGCAGTGTTGATGGTACGAAGCGCGCTGACGGCAGACGATTCATTGGCTGCGATACGTGCCCGCAGCAAGTTAGGAATGGCGATCGCAGCGATGATCAGAATGATCGCGACCACGATCAGCAACTCAATCAGTGAAAAACCCTTCTGTTTCCGCATCTCGTTTGTCCCTCTTCTCCGATTTGAAATTTGGTCTTTAGCAGACCCAATTAGGGAATTTGTTCGCATTCGGGCGGCCACAGCCCGAGGACAGCCTACCCCTGGCCTCTTTGGCGGAACGCCGTTTATTTTCAGTGACTTAGGCAATCTTTAGTTATTCGGGTAATACGGTCGGTGGGGCGGTGGGTGGCTCAATGGGTGTCAGATTCTGGCAGCGGCAATGACAATCTGTGTCATTTTGGGACTCGCGGCAACCGGGTTTCCCATGCTTCAAACCGCACACTTAGAGGCGTCTGTAGCTTTCATCGGGAACGCGTAATTCTCCGCCGCGCGGCTACGTGCGGCTAGGTCTTACGGCGAGCCTCAGGTGAATACCCGATAGACGGCTCGCCGCATGTGCGCTAAGAAGGGAGTAATCCGAAACGCAAAGACAGAGGGCCGGCCCCTACTCCCCAGACGCACCAAGGCGGCCCTCTTCCCTTTCCCCGCGTCAGCGTGTCCGTCTAGGCCTTGCTGCCGGCGTGGCGGCTTGGAATTTGCGAAGTAACTCTGCTACGAACTGGCGTTGCTCTTCCACAAAGTTGTAGAGTTCTTACCGCGTCCTCGCCAACCGGGGCTCTCTCTGGTGGATCACTGGCTCCGGGGTTTTCGTCCGCGGTCAACCATCACCGATACGCAAACGAATCACCGACACAGAGGACTAACCGCGAGCTCTGTGCACCAGTAGTGCACTGCGCTGTTTTGCACCACTGGAATCAGCAGTTTGCACTGAACAATGCCTCAGTGAATCGTGGTTCAGGTGGTTCGCCGAATTGCCACGATGGCCGCAGGGTGTTTGGATACCACCGAGGCGCGGATCGCCGCTAATGTGGGCTTTACGCCGCAGCAAAAGCGCCTTCTCGCTCCGGTTGCCCACGTGGTTTACAATGAAATTCGTAACCTCATCAGGTTGGGGTAGGGGCTTCTGCGCATTCCTGGCGCACGTCGCCGCCTGAATTACGCTTCCCTGACCAAAACCCCAGACGCGGTTTAATGATCGGCTTGGGCCTGGAAGCGCTTGCCGCGTGCGGTGTCAAAGCCTGGGCGCAGAGGTCAACTGGCTAAGTGATCGGTTTCGGAACTTGCAGCGGCTCTCCCGTGCCTGCTACACGTTCGCGGTGAAGCTGCGCTCGCGTCAGCTGCCAGCCCAACAGCTGCGGTATTCGGACTTTCCGGGCTCGAGTCAGCTTTCCTGGATGCGCTGAGGTCTTTTCTGGCCCCATGGACGCCCGCCAACGCCGCGGGGTAGGGGCTCCTGCGCCCCAAAGCTCGACTCGCCGCGTCATTCCACCACAAAGCTGAAAGTCACGTATAGGACCGGCGTGGGGGAATTTCAGTGATGGGTATTCTTGCCTCCGGGTTTGATTTGTTCTGCAGCGTGAATGTTTTCTAGATTAGACGCGTTCATCGACGCCTGCACGATGTAGCGTTGGGGTGCACTACCGACGAAGTAGAACGGGTAACAAGTCACTAGGGTGATCGAAGGTCGCGGCCGCGGTGCTAACACAGAGACATCAGCCGGCTTAACAAGCACAATGCGGTCGATCGTGTAAGTATCCTTCCTGTCGCCGTGACGAGTTCGATCCCGTCTCCCTCCCGGATGTCTTTCAGCCCACGGAAGAACCCATCGCGATGACCCGAAATGCCGATATTGCCGTCTTCTCCGGGCCGGGCCGTACCGGCAATGAACCCGACCGCGCGGTCCATGGTCAGGTCGTCGGTTCCTTCCAGCACAGGCACTTCCAGTCGGATCTTCGGAATCCGGAGCAGTGCGACTGGCGGGCCGAGTTGTGCTGACAAACTCTGCTGGTAGTGCTTGATTCGCTGTGGCGACCAAAGACTAAAATCAGGCTCCTTAACCACAAAGCTGAACCCGGCAGCATGTTCCTGGGCGACCGGTTGCCGGCTCTCCGGTGGCCTGCTCTCTAATCTCCGGGCTTCCGACCGAGAAGAAAAGGCCGTATAGACACGCGCACCAAGGTAGATGCCGAGCATCAAGAGTCCGGAGATCAGCAGGAAACGCCCGAGCTTGCCCACGCCACGCATTATGGTTTACCTCCTGGTGGTGACAGATTACCCCAGAAGGCCTGCACCGTGATTTCTGCTGAATGCGGAAAATGCGCGAAGGGAGCGGATTAGAGGTGCAGCGCCCCCTACCCCCACGCCGCTGGCGGGGCGTAACTTCGGGCGTGATCCGCGTGCGCAAATCCTAACTAAGGATGGCTGCAAGGCTACATGGAGAGGCCTGGGCCTGTCAGAGAGGCAATTTTTTAACAGGTATCAGGAAAGGCCCGGTGACAAATCGGGTTGCCAGTCGCTGATGACCGAGAGTTTGAGGCGTATAATTCCGTTTCCACACATGAGTTACTGCGCAGGTTGGTCTTCCAGGAGGCAACGTGTCGATGGCAAGGATCGAGCGAGCACAGACTCACCTGCAACTCTCAACCGCCGTTCTGGCGTTGACTCTACTATCGACCTCGCTTGCATTCGCCCAGGAGCATAAATCCGGCCACTGGAGCTACGACGGAGACGAAGGCCCCAGCCATTGGGGCGACTTGAAACCGGACTTTGCCGCCTGCAAAACCGGACACCACCAGTCGCCCGTTGACATTCGCGATCCTCGGAAGGCCGACTTGCCGCCCATTCGGTTCGACTTCAAGCCTTCCCCGTTGCACATCATCGATAACGGTCATACGATCATGATCAACTATGCCCCAGGTAGTTCCATCCGCGTGGGCGACAAGCAATACGCGCTGAAACAATTCCATTTTCACCGGCCCAGCGAGGAGAAAATCAAGGGCAAAACTTACGACATGGTGGTGCATCTGGTTCACGCCGACCGGGACGGGAACTTGGCCGTTGTCGCCATCCTGCTCGAGAGCGGTGAAAACAACCCTCTCATCCAAGAAGTATGGAACGACTTGCCCAAGGAAAAGGAGAAAGAAGAACGACTGGACACCATCACGATCAACGTGGCCAACCTGCTGCCTGCTGACCTTGGCTACTACACATTCTCTGGGTCACTCACTACGCCGCCCTGCAGTGAGAACGTGACTTGGTTCGTGTTGAAACATCCGGTTACGGTTACGGAAGAAGAAATCGAGCAGTTTTCGAAATTGTACCGGCACGATGCACGGCCGACACAGCCGCTCTATGACCGGGTGGTACTGGAGAGCAAGTAGGGCAAACCGCACACTTAGGCGCGTCTGGGACTTTATCGGAATGGCGTAGGCCAAACCGACCATTGAGGCACGTCTGCAGCTTTTATCGGGAATGCGTAATTCAGGCAGGGAAAGACGTCAGCGAAGACAGAGCGTGGCATTCGCTGCTGTGTTCGGCTCAGTCACTAGGCTGCGTTGGCGCCTGACTTCGCTTAATTCCCTTAGTTCGCACTCGCTAGAGATAGAAAAACCTTCCCATACCTATAGGACTATTCATTTAACTATTTAGTTAGTTCAGTATATAAAGGGAAGAAGCGAAGTAGGTGCACAGACAGGTGCACAAAGATTCCCAACTGATCGAGGCAGGCATTGAGAAAGTTTGGCAGATGCTCTCAGCCGGCAAGCTGAAGGTTTTCTCGTCCTGCCAGCCGTGGCTTGAGGAATTTCGTCTCTACCGACGCGATGACAGGGGCCGGATCGTTAAACAGAACGATCACCTGCTGGACGCGACGCGCTATCTGTGCATGAGCGGCTTGTACCGCATGAGGACCAAACCAGCTCCTAAGCCTCCGCCTGAGCCCAAGCAGAGGATCGGCATCTGGGGCTAAGAAATGCGAAGCGGATGGAACTGGCTATCGCCTTTGCTCACGCGAAAAGCTCCAGTTCATCAGTCAGGGACTCTCGTAAGCAGACGCAACTCGTATCCCGGAAGCGTAAACCGCGAAGAGCCGCAATCCAAGCAGACCGAGAACTTGGGGAATGCCCAGACGCTAGGTGCATGGCGGGGCTTGTGGTCGCTGTCCACTTCGATGATCGTGTGTACGGGTTAGCGTTCCACCACAGACAGCCGCTACAATTCGGAATTCCGTATCCAAGGCCGCCCCTATATCGATCAGCGAGGACACTTCCAGATCATCCAGATGCCAGCTGTCGGCGCCGGTTTATAACAGCCGCATTTCCGCCAGTAATGACGCCAAGTCCCCCTCAGCGGGGACGCGGTAAATACTCTACACAAGTTTCTAAATCCTCGTTTCCCCGAGCAAAAGAGGGCTGATGGTTAGCAGGACGGCGTTGTGAGACAAAGCTGTCATGCGAGAACGGCTCTGCCGTTACTGTCAGAAGGCATTTCAACCATCGAAGCACCGGCCCGAGCAAGCTGTCTGTAGCGATTTGGCTTGTCAGCGGCGGCGGCGCAACGATTACCATCGACAAAAGATCAGCAAGGATACGGTGTACCGGCAGGTATGCCTGGAGAGCCCACAGAAATGGCGGGAGCAGCACCCCGGCTACTGGAAGCAATATCGCCAGAAGCATCCGGAAGTGGTCACTCGGAATCGCGAACGACAGCAATCGAGGGACCAGAAACGCCCTCAACGGCGCTGCTGAGGGGGTGGGAGCTTCGGCTCCCGCTCCTTATCCCACATCACCCATGTTTAACTTCAGCGCCAACCACCTCTTCCTGCTCTCTCGAATGGAATACCCTTCGTGCGCCGTGTTCTTAATGCAGGACTGCGACACCCAGCGCGTCTATCGTCTGTACGACTTCACCAAAGCCCAGCCAATCCGGCCTGACACGGCCTACTGCATAGCGGGCAAAGTCAACACCGCCGACAGACTCTACCTGGTGATCGAATCGGTTCGGCCGGACACCAAGCACGCTCGATACTCCAAGGCTCATGTTCCACCTAACGGCGCGGGAGGATCGCCTATCGCGTGATCACCTAGCCAGCCTCCTGAACCCGAAATCTCCAGACCCTGCGCCACAACAGCGCCGTGGCCAGCGCCTCCGTGTGTCTTCGAGAGAAAACAGGCGCTTCTGCTGGCGCCATTACCGGCGGAAATGCAGTTGTCTGAAACCGGCGCTAACAGTAGAGTCATGCAACTTCTGTTTTTGGTCGTCGGAGAGATTCAGATCGGTTGCAACTCGCTTCAGTTCACTCGAGACCGTGTCGCGTTGTTCCGGAGTAAGAGGCATTAGTGTGCTCCAGGTTGGATAATATTGAGGGGTTCGCACCCAGATGGTCTGACGAAGATCGTCTGGGTGCGACTCGGTTGCAGAAGCGCAAGGGCCACAACAATCGGACCAATGCGAGAGTGAGTCCTTCGTGAGAGAGTCTTAACTCTAATGCCGGCAGTGTCGATTGTCGGCCACCCAAGTGTAGCAACTTCAGTACAAGGTGAAATCCTTAGGCTGCGATCTTCTGGCCCAGGAAGTCCTTGGCTTTTTCTTTTTCGGCGTCCCACTTCTTCAGCTGCTCGGGACTAAGGAAGCTGACGACCCGCTGACGAATCGCGTCGCGATTTGCAACAACCTTGCTGATGATGTCGGCTTTGGTCGTGTTGGGATTCTGTTGTATGTACTCTGCGATCTTTTCTCTTGCTTCCGTAAGAGCGACGTGAAGCTTTTGCTTTTGATCGTCGGTGAGGTTTAGGTCGCTAGCGAAACGCTTCAGTTCGGTCGCCACTTCTTCGCGTTCTTCAGTGGTCAGATTCATGAATTTCTCCTTGATCGTTTAGTAAAGTTGCGGTTTAGGACACCACTCGGCTCTCTTGCGAAATCCGAGTTCCTAATTAAGTGCGAGGATCTCATTGCAGCAGGGTTCCTCAACAAAGGAAACTAGCAAAACTAGGTGGGACAGCGGAAACCTTTGCCAGTGGGTTAACTGTCGTAGCTCCCAGCCGCCTGCACTTTTTCCTGGTTTATTTTTCGTGATCGGGGCATAAGTGGCTCGCTCTAAAAAAAAGACACTTATCCACAGTAAAAGTTGCTGACAAATCTTGATCTGGCAAATCCTGGCAAATACGTTGCAGCGAAGAAGGCCCGGGCTGCTGTTTTCACGCCCTGCAGCTTTCATCGGGAACGCGTAAGTCAGGCAGGCAGAGGGCCAGGAAGACAGAGCGTCGCATTCGCTGCTGAAATTCCCTTGATCGTCACAGTCACTAGCTAAGCTAGGGACTATTCATTTAACCATTTAGTTAATTCAGTATATATTATGAAGAAGCGTAGTAGGTGCACAGACGGGTGCACAGAGGTTCCCAACTGGTACGGTTTCCTTCCGAATGGTGCGCTAGGGTTCCGAATGAAAGGTCTTTGTTCCTATAGGTAGGTATATATTCCGAAGGTGGAAGGTACTATTAAAAGGGCATTGCTCTGCCAACTGAGCTACGCGTCCACACTCTTCAATTTATCACAGCATCTGGCTCAGACTACGGTCGCGTTGCCCCCGAAATTTCCATTCCCCCGTCGCGTTCGTATCGACGCATGAACTTCACGCCAGCTAGTCTCCCACGCGAAGTTCGGCCTCCCCGGCGACGTCCGGGATCACGACGTGGAGTGCGTGCTGGGTCGCGTCGTACGAAGTCTGGAGCGGAGCCGCGTTGTTAGAGAGCTTGGCGTTGGCCTGCGCCGACGGCCAGTCGTAAATAACAACCTCCAGAGTTTTCCACCAGGGCGGATAGGTTCCCTGGCGTGCGCCGAAGTTGACACGCACAGAGTTGTCATCGGAATGACAAGTAAACGCCTGGCGGAGGAAGTCGCCGTGTTGGTAACGGAGAGTGTGGCCGTCATCGAGATACAGTGAGCCGCTGCACGGCTGGCCGGGATAGACGCGGAGTTCCAGCGGACCATTGGGAGTGTCATCCGTGCTTTGGATGAGCGGCTGCAGCGGCAGAATGCTTCCGCCCCGCACATACACCGGCAGCGTATCCAGCGTGGGGTGAATGAAGGGCCGGTGTGGGTACTGGGTTCCCGGTCCGTTTTTGGCGATGTCGTTGGAAATCTGCACAATGGAAGGTTCGGGTGGAGGAATCGCCGCCTTGAGGCCGGTCCAGAAATCGTACCAATCGGCTTTGGGAAACGACACAACGTAGTCGTCCATGGTTTCTGCAAACGGCTGCGGAGCGACCAGCAGGCTGGGACCTAACAAAAACTCCGTATCGAGATTGCCGAACCCGTTCGAGGGTGGCGTGAAAACCTCGGGGAACTCGAGAAAGATGGGGCGCATCATGGGTATGCCCGTGCGCGAGGACTCGTCGGCCAGGGTATAGATGTAGGGCAGCAGCCGATAACGGGTTTCGATGTAGCGCCGGCGAATCGCCTCGTGCTCCGGGCCATGCACCCAGACTTCCTGCATCAAGGAGCCTTTCGTGGTGTGGTCGCGATAGAGGGGATTGAAAGCTCCGATCTCAATCCAGCGCGTGAGCAGGTCAGGTTCCGGCGAGCCGCTGAATCCGCCGATGTCGTCACCGACAAAAGAAATTCCGCTGAGGCCGAGATTGAGCAGCTGCTGAGTGCCGAGGCGAAGATGGTTCCAGGTGGAGGAATTGTCACCCGTCCAGGTGAAGCCGTAGCGCTGTCCCCCGGCGAATGTCGCGCGGGTAAGGACAAAAGGGCGCTCGTCCGGGCGCAGCTTGAGCAAGCCGTCATAGGTGGCGCGGGCATTCTCCAGTCCAACGATGTTGTGAATCTCAGAGTGGGTTGCGGTACGAGTAGCGAAACCGGGCTCCTCGATGCGATGGACGTTGTCGAGAGGCATCGTCTTGCCCGGTCCGTCGAAGACCGCGGGCTCGTTCATGTCATTCCAGAAGCCGGCCACCCCATCTTGAACGAAGTCTCTGTAGAGGCCGCCCCACCAGGTGCGCGTCTGGGCGCGAGTGAAGTCAGGAAAAACCGCCGGGCCCGGCCACACGATGCCAACGTACTCACTGCCGTCGGCCTTTTTCACAAAGTGACTGCCCGCCTCGCCGGAATCGTAAGGGGCATAACCCTGCTTGGGAGCATGGGCGATGTGCAGATCGGTAATCAGGACGAGGTGGAAGTGCTGCTTGCGCAGGTCCGACACCAGCCCGGGAAAATTGGGGAAGGTTTGGGAATCGACGGTGAAGGGCCGATTTCTGTCCTGGTAGTCGATGTCGAGGTAGAGCACATCAGACGGAATCTTGTCCGCGCGCATGCGGTCGGCTATCTCCCTGATCTGGGACTCCGGGGTATAGCTGTAGCGCGATTGCTGAAAGCCGAGAGTCCACAGCGGGGGAAGCGGATGCGTCCCGGTCAGGTAGGCGTAGCCTTCGACCACCTGTTTCGGGTTCGCGCCATAGATGAGGTAGTAGTCCAGCGGTCCGCCTTCGGCGCCGAAAGAATAGGCGTCACGCGCCTGCTTGCCGAAGTCGAACCAGGTGCGCCAGGTGTTGTCGAGAAACAATCCATAACTACGGCCGCCGCCGATGCCCATGAAGAACGGAATGCTCTTATAAATAGGATCGATTGATTCCTGGGTGCCAATGTCCGTATTCCAGAGCGTGTAAGCCTGGTTTCTGCGGTCGAAAGTGCCTGCCTTGTCGCCGAGGCCAAAATAGTGTTCGTCGCCCGGCATGGTCTTGTGGACAGAGAAGCCCCCCATCCGAAATGTGGTGGGGCGGCCAACCGCGTCGGCTGAGATGACGTTACCCGCGAGATCGCGAACCACGAGCCGAAGCGGAGTTCGCTCCACCCGAACATCAAGCGCCGCGGTGCGGAAGCCGACGGAAGCGGCATCCTGCGCCGGCTGCACATTGACGGACTTGCTGCGCGGCCCGGGCAGGACTGCCCAAGAGGCGTCCTCGGGAAAACTGCTACCCAGGGTTATGCGCACCCGCAGAATATCGTCTCGCAGTGCGGTGATGCGCAAACTTGCCGCGCCCGCCTTCACGTCAATGCCGTCGCGCCGCGGCTGCGAACTCGTCACTGCCTCGAGCGTAATGCCGGACTGTGACGCAACGCGGGTCTCTGCCTGCGCAAGATTTAGCGAGATGATTGCCCCGATACAGAAAACAAAAAATTTGCAAGGTGAGTGCATCATGGCTCTCTCCGCGTAGACTGGCGTTCGCACACAGACTCTAGTGCGTTTTGCCCGTGAAATGAATGACGATTGTCTCATGAGGATTCGGTTCAGACGCATTCGCCGGAATAGTGAAATTGACTCTGGCGCTGTCCGCATCAATCTTTACCAGTTCGGCGCCCTCAACCGATGTCACTTGCGCCGAATTCCACATTCCAATCTCGTACCGTCTGCCTTGGGCCCCGGAAACCTCCAGGGTGAGGCTGTCCCGCGACGGAGTCCAGGCCTCGGAGAGTACGCGCAAGCCCTGGCTGGCGCTCCCCAGAGGCGGCAATGCTGGCGAGATGCTTAGGCCGAAATCGTCCCTAATGCGAAGGCGCAAGGTGTTCTCTCCGCTTGCGACAGGAAATTGCACGGTGACGTGCTGGTCCACATCACTCTTGTTTATATGGAATGGCACTTTCTTGCCGTTCAACTCCGCGCTGAGAATCTGCGCGCGCAGGCTCACCGCGGGAGAGAACTCCAAACTACAGTCGCCGCTGCCGCTTCGGGTCGCGGTGAGCGTAATCTCGTTAGCTCGCTTGCGATACGCCAGCCGCAACGAAGCCTGGCCCACGCGCACGTTGTCTAGCGTGAACCAGCTCCAATCAGCGGGCACGTGCGGCGCGAGGGTGACGCGGCGCGCACCGGCGTCGGTTTGCAAATCCAAAAGTCCGCGCAGTAGCGGACTGATCACCATGCCAGCGGACCAGATCTGGTGCGGAGAACTGGTGGACAGCGGCTGATAGTAGTCACCCGACAGGACCTCGGTGACGTGCCCCAGCGATCCATCGAGCGCCAGCTGGGAATTGGCCACGAGATTGGAAAAGCCCGGCAAGGCGCGGTGGTAGCGGTATTCGCCGACGGACGCCCATCCCGTAAACAGCGGCCACACCGATCCGAAGTGGTAGCCGCCGGCGCTGTATTTTGCGGCGCGGGAGGAAATAATCCTCATTCCCCAATCGGCCTGATGCTCGGGGCCGGCAAGTTGCGCGATCATGGCGGCGGCTTTGTCGGAATCCAGCAGGCCGAACCACATGGGCACCGTGGCCAGCACGCTGGGTTCGTCCACCTGCTGGCTTCTTTGATCGAGAGCAAAGGCAAAGCGGCCATTCTCAGCTGACCAGAAGGTCTTGTTGACCAACAGTTGCTGGCGTGAGAAATCCTCGCCAAGCTTCTTGCTGACGTCTTCCTTGCCTGCGAGATGGGCCAGAGTGGAGAGCGCTCGCAAGGCCTCCGCTCCCAGCGCGCTCTGATAAAGCTCAGCATGGACCGGCAGAAGCGGGCCACCTTCCACCCAGCCGTGACCAATCCCAAAATTTTGCGGCAGCCCCTGCGAATCGTAAGTGGAAAGCAAAAATTGATACGCCTTCCACAGGCTGTCCCACTTCTGCTGAGCAAATGCCACGTCGCCACTCGCCACCACGTAATCGTTCATGGTGATGATGTACAGCGGCGTCGCATCTGCGGAAGCGTACGGATACGGATAGTCAGTGAACCAGGGAACAAAGTTTGCGCCCTGGGAAATTTCGTGCGGGACCTTGCCATCGGCGCGTTGGTACTTGCTTAGAAAATCCAGAGCGACGCGCGTATTACCAAAGTCGCCCTCGGCATCGAGTGCCAATGAAGTCCACAGTGCGTCCCGGCCAAAAAACCAGGCGAAGCCCGGGCGCTGGCTGCCGCCCGAGGTGCGATACCCGGCGATCAGCCCGGTGCCCAGGTAGGGATTGTCTACCAGTCCCTGCAGCACGCTGACCCGGGCCCAGTCGTAAGACTGCTGCAACAGGCGATCGGGCAGTTCGACGCTCACAGTGTTATCCAGGTATGCGCGATAGTAATCTGCCGACTCTTTCAAAAACGCTGCGTAGTTGCTTTCGAGGTGATGGTAAGCCGCCTCTGCTTCTGCCTGGCCATGCACTGAGCCCGCGATCACCACGACCTTGGTCTCTTTACCTTTGCTGGTGACACCCAGATGGAACGAGCTTTCCTTCGCGCTGGAATAGTTGGTGTCGTATTCCGCGTGGATTTCGCTGGCGGTGGGGGAACCCACGAAAGCGGAGAATTTCTTTTGCTCCTCGCCGAAATAAAAGGCGCTTAGCTTCTGATCCCATGAAGAAAACGTTCCGCCCAACGCGGCTGGCCATTCCAGTTGGAAGTCCCGTTCGAAGGCAACCTGCACGTCCAGGGGACTTGCGGTCTCAACCTCGATGATGATCACAGCCCCGGATTCGTGCACCGGAACGAAGAAGGTTTCCCGCACCGAGAAGGTGTCCCCGGCATAGAGAATCGTGCTCGACTCCGGTCGCACCGTGAGGGTACGAGCCAGCGCTTCTGCCGGAACCACGTGGCCATCCACCAGGAATCGCAGGTGGAAGTCGCGCAGAATTTTCAGTGGATAGACCCAGGCCTCAAAGTTTCCCGCTTCGTTTCCCAGCAGTCCGGCGCGCTCGCCCACGGACGAAAGGAATTCCCAGGGGCGATCCGGGCGCGAGAGTTCAAGGGGGCGCGACGGCTCAATCGCATCTGCCGGAATCGCCAAACTCATCAACAGGACGGCAGCCACGATCAACCGGGAGGCCATTTCACAGGGCCAACAAAGCGTTGCGCGTATCATATGTAACAAGGGACTAGCACACTCGCATGCAGCTCGATACGTAGAATTTGCGCCCGTGCCTGAACTTGCAAAGTAGCGATGCACTGAATAGAGTAGGGGCGAATTCTAGCACGAGCCAACTCCGGGAAGGTACCGCACTTTTGTCTTCTTCGCGCCGTACGTTTCTCCAGTCCTTGAGCAAGTCGGCGCTCGTACTCTCCCTCGATAGCGTTCTCGCGCTGGCCCGTCCACTGCGGCCAGGCGCGTTTCTCCCCGCTACTGAAGAGCCGGTCATACCCGGCTCTGGCTTGGGATTGAGCTTTATCGACGTCGCCCGCGCGTCCGGGCTCAACACAAAGACCATCTACGGCGGCGAGCACAAGAACAAGTACCTGCTCGAAACCACGGGTTGCGGCGTTGCTTTTTACGACTACGACAACGACGGCTGGCTGGATATCTTTCTGGTCAACGGATGGCGACTGGAAGGCTTCCCCACCGGGCAGGAACCCACCTCCCATCTGTTCAAAAACAATCGCGACGGCACTTTCACCGACGTCACCGCGAAAGCCGGCGTGGCGCACTCCGGCTGGGGACAAGGCGTCTGCATCGGCGACTATGACAACGATGGCTTCGAGGACCTCTTCGTCACCTACTTCGGCAAGAACGTGCTCTACCACAACAACGGCGATGGCACGTTTTCACCGATGTAAGCGAAAAAGCGGGCGTCGCAGGGACGGGCAAGCGCTGGAATACCGGCTGTGCCTTTGTCGATTATGACCGCGACGGCAAGCTCGATTTGTTCGTCGCAAATTACATCGATCTGGACCTGGCGACAGCGCCCGTCCCGGAATCGGGGCCTTGTCTCTACAAGAGTGTGATGGTGGCGTGTGGGCCGCCCGGCCTCAAAGGCGGGAAGAACATTCTCTACCACAACAATGGAAACGGCACGTTCACCGATGTCTCCGAATCCTCCGGGATTCTGCAAGCCAATGGGACCTTCGGCCTGGGCGTTTTGACGGCTGATTTCGATAACGACGGCTGGCCCGATATCTACGTAGCCAACGACTCCACTGCCAGCGCTCTCTACCAGAACAAGAAGAATGGGAAGTTTGTGGACATCGCCATGGAAGCCGGTTGCGCCCTCAGCCCCGACGGCAAGCCGCAAGCCGGCATGGGAATGTCGGCGGCTGACTACGATATGGACGGCAACCTGGATATCGTAAAAACAAACTTCGCCGGCGACACCCCATCGCTCTACCACAACCTGGGCGATGGCAATTTTGAAGACGCCACATTTGCTGGCGGTCTGGGCGCGCATACTCAATATCTGGGATGGGGTTGCGGATTTTTCGATATGGACAACGACGGCTGGCCCGACATTCTGATCTGCAATGGCCACGTCTATCCGGAAGTCGAACAGCTCAAGACCGAGGCAGGTTATCCGCAACGCAAACTGCTCTATCGCAACCTGCGCAATGGCCGGTTTGAAGATGTTTCCATGCAGGCGGGGCCGGGAATCTCGGTGCCAGTGGCGTCGCGGGGATGCGCCTTCGGAGACTTCGACAACGACGGCGATCTCGATCTCGTGGTAAATACGGTAAATGATTATCCGCAACTGCTGCGTTGCGATTTGGCTCCCGGCAACAACTGGATCAAAGTGCGAACCGTTGGCACCAAATCAAACCGCAGTGGCATCGGCGCCCGCCTGCGCTGCGTGACCCAGGCGCCGGGCGAAACCAAGCTGCACTCCCAGATCGATGAAGTCCGGAGTGGCGGCGGCTATTTCGCGCAAAACGACTTGCGGGTCCACTTTGGCCTGGGCAAGGCTGACAAAGTCCATCTGCTCGAAATCCGCTGGCCCAGCGGACAGGTGGACACTCTGAAGGACATCAAAGTCAATCAAGTGATTTTTGTGAAGGAAGGCGAAGGGATTGTCCGCACCATGCAGTTCCCTGCCCCGGTGCCGGGTAAGCGAGGGTAGTGGCATGGCAAGAGGCTCACTCAGTATGTAGGGCGTCATCCTGAGCGCAGCGAAGGATCTGGCGTGTAGCGAGTGCACAGTTTGCCCTGGCAGTTGCGCCGATGCGCGCCAGATCCTTCGGGACTGAAGTCCCTCAGGATGACGCCCGCACGGGGGCCGCTCAGATCACCTGCGCGCAACAACTCTGTACACACATGGAAGCCCGATGAATCGACTACCCGCCATCACGATGATCCCGCTGCTCCTGATGCTTACCTCTGTTGTGGCGCAGCCAACGCCGGGTTCAGGCCAGACAGCAAGTGCCCTGCAGCGGCTCTCTGCTGATTTCTGGGAATGGCGGGCCGCGGAGCAACCGTTCTCATTTGACGATATCCCCCGCCTTGATCGCCCCAGGGATGGGCAGCCGACTGGTCGGCCTCAACCATTGCCAAACGCCGCGACCAATTGACAGTCTTCGAAAATCGCTGGAAGCAATTGGGGAAAGATGCCCGCGACCGTTCTCGCCCCGAAACCGTGGACTACCTGCTGGTTGGTTCCGCCATCGCGCGGGCACGCTGGGAGCTCGACTACGTGCGCGGGTGGCAGCGCAATCCCTGGTTTTATCTGGACCAGACGCTGACGTCCCTGTTCGTCAGCCTGACCCAGCCGCCGCCCTTCGACGAAGCTCGTAGTGCCGAGATCGTTCGCCGCGTTCTGGCAATTCCACGGATCATCGCTGACGGAGAAGCGAACCTCAAAGACCCGGCCGGCCCGCTGGCCCAGTTGTCCATCCACCAATTGCAGGACATCGGCCCGCGCCTGGAAGAGATGGCGCGCGAGCTGAAGCCTTATCTCACGCCGGCAACCGCGTCCCAACTGGATCCCGCGGTTCGAGCCGCTATCCGCGCGTTGGAAGAATATCGTGGATGGCTGCAGCAGCAACTGCCAGGTATGTCCAGCAACGTGGCGGTCGGGCGCGAGAACTACGCCTTCTTCCTGAAGTGTGGCGTTGATTCCATACACGCCCGAGCAGTTAGTTGGCAAGGGACGTCAGGAGTGGGAACGAGCAGTCGCTTTCGAGGCCTACGAGAAAAATCGCAATGCCAAGCTGCCGCAATTGGCTCTGGCCAAAGACCAGGCGACACAGATTGCCCGGGAGGAGCGCCAGGAACAGGAGATCCGTGATTTTCTTGAGGAGAAAAACATTCTCACTGTTCCCGCCTGGGTGCAGCATTATCGCAATCTTCCCTACCCCGCTTACCTGGCGCCTCTGGCCGCTTTCGGGGTGGCCGACGATCTCACTGGCGCCGCGCGTCTGAAGGAAAACGGCACCAGCTACATCAAGACGCCTTCCCCCGATCGCGGATACTTCGATCTCTCCACCGCCCGCGATCCGCGAGGAATCATCGTGCACGAAGGCATGCCGGGACACTACTTCCAAAAGGTAATGTCGTGGACAAACGAAGACCCGATCCGCCGTCACTACTACGACTCCGGCGCCAATGAAGGCATCGGCTTCTATGCAGAAGAGATGATGCTGCAAGCCGGATTGTTCGACGACAGTCCGCGCACCCGCGAAATCATTTACAACTTCATGCGCTTTCGCGCCCTGCGGGTGGAGATTGATGTAATTTAAAGCTGTCCACGGGAGAGTTCACCATCGAACAGGCCGCCGACTACTTCATGAAGACGGTTCCCCTCGACTGCGCTACGGCGATGGAGGACGCAACGTTTTACGCGTCAGTACCAGGCATGGGTATCTCTTACCAGACGGGCAAATTGCAGATCACGAAATTGCTGGCGGAAACCCGGCTGGCCCAGGGTGAAATTCAGCCTGCGCGAGTTTCACGATTTTGTCTGGAAAAACGGCAATGTGCCGATCGCGTTGCTACGCTACGAATACCTGGGCAAAACGGATGAGATCGAAGCTTTAGGAAACTGAACTATGTTGTCACCCTGAGCGGAGTAGCTGTTTCGCTTCGCGAAGCAGCTACGAAGACGCCATAAAGAGCCCACGGACCACGCGTCCCCGCATCCAGTACGGACCCTTCGACTCCGCGGGGTCGTGTGCAAGCGGACGATCCCAGCTCGCTCAGGGTGACATCTCGCTTTACTATGGTTAGAAGTTCTCCACCATCCAGACATTGGCGCTACCGCTGGCTTGCCATAGCGCGAGATATCGTCCATCAGGCGAAGGAATCGCCCAGCCCACCGCCATCTTGGTCTGCTCCCACACCGGCCGCGCCCTGCCTTGCAGGTCCATGTTCAACAGGGCGTAGGTACCAGTGGTCGTGGAAGCGCTGACCCAGATGCTTTTCCCGTCCGCCGCCCAGTCAAGGGCGTTGACGGAAGACCATTCCTTCAAATTAACCGTTCGCTCTTTGCCGTCTTTCAGAGTCAGCAGACGGATGGCCGGCGGCGCCACTATGTCGAGCTTGCTGGCTTTGGCAATGGCCAAAGTTGAGCCATCCGGCGAAAGGCTCCAGTTATAGGCGTAGGGCAGGTCGTCATCGATGTGTGTAACCTCTTGCCCCGCACCGTGCATTGGGTCGAAGCTCATGAACGTCAGGCGCCTGTCGCCGGAAACACTGTAAAGGCAAAGCGTGGAGGGCTGGCGTGCGCACTGTTGGTTGGTGAGGCCTCGCACTTCCATTACAAGCTGGGGCGGGCCGCCGGTAACGGGAATCCGCATCATGCGAACGCCGTTCGTCGAATCGAAGGCCTGCTGATATTGCAGATATACCAACTGCTTTCCGTCTGGCGTCAACCTCGGCAGCATCGATTGCTCAATGCCCCCCACCAGCAGCTCTGGCGTGGTTTGATCTGGCGCTTGCCGGAAGATGTGGAATGATCCGTCGCGGTCCGATCCGAAAAGCACTTGCTTGCTGTCGGGCGTCCAGGTCCAGGGGAAGTCCTGCCGCTCATCCAGGGTGAGGCGCCGCGGCGTACTCAGCCTGGTTCCATTCGCTTCCAGCCTGGCGACGTAAACATCCGGCTGCCAGCCCTGTTTTACATAGGCCAACCGCTTTCCGTTCGCGGAGCCGCTGAGGTATTGGATTGCCCCGGCACTGGCAGTAATCCGCGTAGGTGGCCCGAAGGGCTTTCCTGTGCGCAGATCGATTTTCAACGACCATAGATTGGAATCGTTCTGGCTGGGCGAGGTTTCGCTCAACACATACACCATGCGATCTCCAGTCCATGCCAAAGCCTCACCCATCCGTGACTGTGACGATGCCATAGCCTCACCCAGCAGTGCCTGCGACGAAACCACCAATCGTTGGTTGCTGGCTAAATCGAGGATTTCAATCTGGGGCTGTACTCCATAGGTTCCCGGCCGATACAAGCCGCGGAGAAACGCAATCCGCTTTCCATCCTGGGACCAGACCGGGGAACGGAATAGATCGCCGATCTCGCCGGCGAGCTTTCGCGGCTGCTCTCCGTCCGCTCTCATCAACCAGAGTTCCTGACTTTGCGCGGTTCCTTTCAGGAACGCGATCTGTGTGCCATCTGGCGAGACCGCCGCTTCGCGACCCTGGTCGGCGAGCTTCCGCGGGCTCCCTCCCAGGGCGGAGATCTGCCACAAACCAGGCTCCTGGGCCAGTCCCGCAACCGCGGTCGCCAGGATGTGCGATCCATCGGGGAACCAGCTGACGGGCCGCGCTTTGAATCCATCGGGTAAAGCTAATGGATGAGTTTCACCGGTATCGACCTGGCGCAAGTAAGATCCGGTTTGGTCGGAATATGCCAAGTATTTTCCATCGTAAGAAAGGGCAGCGCTGCTGATCGGATATTCACTGGGATTGGCAGTCACGCGCCGCTCAACGACGGGCGGGGATGCGGGTGGGGGCAGCGATCCGCGCCTGCCCAGAAACAATCCCACTCCCAGACCCGCGAGCAGCAAGACTGCCGCTGCAGCCGAGGCAATCCACCAAATATGCGCGTGCCGGGATGGATGAATTGGTATCTCGGCAACGACCGGGGGCGGCGTCCCATTGACCGGCGCCAGAAACCGGTAGCCCCTCCGGGCCACGGTCTCAACAAAACGCGGGTTCTCCGCGCTGTCTCCCAAGGCATCTCTGAGCCGGCGGACAGCGGCGTTGAGACTGTGATCGAAATCGACAAACGTGTCGGCGGGCCACAAGCGGGTCTGCAGTTCTTCCCGTGAGACCACCTCGCCGGGTCGTTCCAGTAAGCGGGCGAGAATCTGGAAAGGCTGTTCCTGCAGCTTGACCCTCGAGCCGTTACGCCGTAGTTCTCCCGCCCGCAGATCGACTTCGAAGACCCCGAACTGGATCATCCGCGTCCCATTACTGCTCATTACCGTCACTTGCCCTCGTCAAGACCACGAAGTTTAGCAGAAGCGTCCATTTCCTTCTGTGTCACCCGCGCTCCTAACCATTTGACGCTTAAGTGCTTAACCGGTTACCCACAAATAGGTTGCGGGTGACCGGCAAAGCCTTGAGGCACCCTCCGCACGCCCCGAAGATCGGCGCGGTGGAGGTGGTCCCCGGTGC
This sequence comes from Terriglobia bacterium, assembly GCA_963779255.1. Lineage (GTDB taxonomy): Bacteria > Acidobacteriota > Terriglobia > Terriglobales > Acidobacteriaceae > JAIQFF01. Next base: position 22,856 of record CAVZXU010000007.1, read on the forward strand.
TTCAATTTTCGAAAACATGCCTGCTGTTAGTTACGTTCCTGCTGGGGTTTACGTTCCCCGCGTGGTCGGAATCCTATCCTGACGGAAAACCACAAGTGGTTGTCTCTGTCTATGACGACGCAGGGGTCACAGCGACGGTGCTGACCGAGGCTGAACGGAAAGCGGCCAGGATTTTCCAGGAAGCCGGAGTGCAAGTGATCTGGGCCTATTGCCCCACAAACCACGTAGGCCCGGACACCCTCGTCCGGGCAGGCGAGCGAAGCTCGCCAGGTTCGAACTATGAAAACGCCGGGCTTCGCCCGGCCGGGCGGGTGGGGGCACCCGCCCCTACCTGGTCCGCTTTCGACTGTGCCAGGTTCAAGTGGCCAACTCACCTGGCGGTGCGAATCGTCCCCCAGTCCGCGAGCTCAACCCACGAAGTCTTGGGGGTGGCGTTCCTGTCAGCCGAAGGCACAGGCTGCTACAGCGATGTCTTCTACGATCGGGCAACGGAATTGCACACGGATTGGAAGATTGGCCTTTCGGACCTTCTGGGAGATGTGATGGCACACGAACTGGGACATCTCCTGCTGGGATCAAATTCCCATTCTCCCACGGGAATCATGCGGGCACATTGGCAAGGCGAAGAGCTGCACCGCCTGTCGCGCGGCAACCTGTGGTTCACGGATGAGCAGGCCGACCGCATGCGCGCGAAACTGAATGGAGTCCGTCCGACGGTGGCTCTTGCCGCGCGCTCAGGCTTCTGAGTTCGGAAGCACGGTTCTGTGCGTCCTTTGCGAACTTTGCGGTTAAAGGCTATTGAACTCAAAGTTGGCGCAAAGGACGCAAAAGGATCGACTCCCAGATGCAAGTTCAGCTAGCCTTGGCTGGCGACTTCACGTCAACACCCGATCCTTCTTTCAAGGTGTGAATCGCGTCCACCGAGATGTTGTTTTCGAAGCGCTCGGTAAGCCCGCTCGGCCAGCGAACCTGGATCCAATCGACTTTGGTGGCCGCTCCCAGCCCGAAGTGGATGCGCATGTCATTGTTCGAATCGTAACTGGAGCCGCTGCGGACCTCGTCAACCAGGATTCGCTCTCCCACTTTCACGGAGACCCGCGCGCCGATTCCATCCCGATTGGATTTTGTTCCCAATGTTCTAATACCTATCCAGTGATTCGACGAGCGCACCTGGTTCACCAGCAGACTTGGAGTTGCGTTCATGTTGCTGATCACCGCCGAAAGGCGCCCATCGTTCCACAGGTCGCCGATGGCCAGCCCGCGCCCGGCACGAACTGCGGTAATGCCCGGCCCAGCGTCCGCCGAGATGTCGCTGAATGTCTTGTTGCCATTGTTGTGGTAGAGGATGCGCGGCTCCTCGTAGCTGCTGCCCAGGTTCTGTTTATCGACTTCAGGATAGACATGTCCATTCACCAGCAGCAGGTCGGGCCAGCTGTCGTTGTCGAAATCCAGAAACACAGTCCCCCAGCCCAAATAGCGGGTGTAGAGGCCCAGGCCGGCGGCAAAGGTCACATCGTCGAACGTGCCGTTGCCGTTGTTGCGATAGAGGGTCGAAGTGTCGTCGGAAAAATTGGTCTTGAAAATATCCAGCCGGCCGTCGCCGTCGTAATCGCCGATGGTTGATCCCATCCCTGCCTGCTCGCGACCGTCCTCGTTGTAGGCGGCGCCGGCCACCACCGCCACGTCGCTGAAAGTTCCATCGCGATTGTTGTGGTAAAGAATGCTGGGCGTGCTGTCGCAGGCGACATAGATGTCGGTCCAGCCATCATCGTCAAAGTCAAAAGTCGAGACGCTGAAAGCATAGTGGCCGCTGGTTTGATCAATTTTCGCTTTCGCGGTGACGTCCTCAAACTTGCCGTTGCCCTGGTTGTAATAAAGAATATTTTTGGCGCCGGGCAAGCCGCGCGGCCCGCACATGACCGGAATACCCTTCCATACGCACGACGCTCTCTCGCCCGGCACCGGAGCGCTGGATAAATCGAAGTCCACGTAGTTCGCGACCATCAAGTCGAGCCGGCCGTCGCGATCGTAATCGACGAAAGCACATCCTGTGCCCCAGGCTTTCCCTGTCCCTGCAACGCCGGACATCTCCGCCACTTCGGTGAAAGTCCCACTCTGATTGTGATAGAGACGGTTCTTTCCATAGTAAGTTACGTAGAGGTCTTCCCATCCGTCGTTGTCGTAGTCGCCCACGCAGACGCCCTGGCCCCATCCGTTCGCGGTCAGACCAGCTTTGGCGGTCACGTCGGCGAAGGTTCCGTCGTGCTGGTTGCGATACAGGTGATTGGTCGGCGCCGTTCCTGCAGGAAATCCTTCGAGCGTGGTTCCGTTCACCAGAAAAATGTCAGGCCAGCCGTCGTTGTCGTAGTCGAAAATGGCTACGCCCGTTCCGGTGGTCTCGATGATGTACTTCTTGGTGTCTTTCCCGCCGAAGACCTGAGTCATGGTCAGGCCGGCTTTTTTCTGCGGTGTCCACGAAGTTGGCGATGGGCGGGGCCTTTGCCCTCTCAGCGGCAGAGGCGGTCAGAAGAATGAAGAGCGCCGCCAGTCTTGCAGCGGCTGGGAGCGCACGAGACTGCGGCGAAAAAACTGGATTCATGGCCCAGCTTGCATACTAGGGCGCGGCCTTGAGAGGGTCAAGCCGCGCCAGGCGCAGAAGAGTTGATCTAGGCTTTCAGGAGACCTTGACGGCCGAGACCCGGCCCGCTTCAGGGGTGCTGTTCTTTGGCCATGACGGCCAACTCCCGCACTATCTCCTGAAGCCGTGTCCTGCGCTCTTTGTTTGCGCGGGAGGCCATCGGAGCTGGAGCCTCTTGTGCGGCGTAACGGTCGTTCATGTCACGGAGGTTGGCGATCTCGCTTCGCAGGGCTACAACGTTTCTCAACACATCGGCGGTGTACATACTTACTAGAATACGCTATTGACGCCTCTCGCGCCGGAACCGATAGAACAATGCCCCCTTGGACCCAGCAATCCGGCAAAAATCCTGCCCGGCGGGGCATAGTAGTATTTCGTAGTGGCCCTCGAATCATTTCATCCAACAATCCGGAACCACGGGCGCACGCTGAACGACTCGGGACTGGTTCTCAGCTGGTTGGTTACGCTGGCGTCATGCCTGCTCACCTTGAACGCTTCCGCTCTTGCCCAGCAGCAAACCCCTTCCCGGCAGACGGAGTCACTTTATCGCCAGGGACTTGCGGCAGTACAGTCCGGCGACCTAGTGAAAGCCCGCGCGGCCTTCGAACAAGTAGTCAAGCTTACGCCCGGCAGCGCCGAAGCACACAACCTATTGGGCTGGGCACTCTTTGCTCAGGGACAGACTGCTGAATCCATCTCCCAGTTCCGGACTGCACTGCGCCTGAAGCCTGACTTGGCGGCGGCGCATATCAATCTTGCCAACGCGCTGCTGAAAAATGAATCGCTGGCGGAAGCCGCGTCCGAGGCCCGCACAGCCCTGCGTCTGGCCCCCAACGACGCAGAAGCGCACCGAACCATGGGACGAATCGCCAGTTTTCGCTCCGACCTGGCGAGGGCCGCGACTGAACTGAAAAAGGCCGTGGAACTGCAACCGCAAAGGGCTGACCTGCGCGACGAACTGGGGTCCGTGCTGGCGCAGAGTTCCCTCTCAGACGAGGCGGCAAAACAATTTTCCGAGGCTCTGCGACTGCAGCCGGATTTTGCTCAGGCCGCCTTGCATCTCGGTGTGGTGCGCTGGCAGCAGAAGCAGATGGACGAAGCCCTCAGCCTGTTGCAGCGCGCGGTACAAGCTGCCCCACAAAACGCGCAGGCCCATTACTATCTGGGACGCCTGCTGGAAGAGACGGGGCAACCAGAGAAAGCCATTGAGGAGATTCAAATCGCGGTCAAGCTTCAGCCCGAGTTCATCGAAGCCCAGACCCAGCTCGGAAAGATACTGCAGCGGTCGGGAGATGTAGAAGGGGCGATCGCGGTATTCCGGCAGCTCGTGCAACTGCGTCCCAATGATCCCGATGCGCACAACAATCTGGGCCTGGCCCTGATCCAGATCGGTGACGCGACCAGTTCCATTTCTGAGTTCGAGGCGGCGCTTCGTCTTCGACCTGCTGACACCGGCTACCGCACCAATCTGGGGACAGCCTATTTGCAGAAGGCCGATTTCGACGCCGCCATCACACAATTTCAAACCGCCTTAAAGGCCACACCGCAGGACGCAACTTTGCACTACGATCTGGGTCTGGCCCTGAAATTGAAAGACCAATTGCCCGAAGCCATCGTCGAGTTGCAGAAGGCCGCCGAACTCGATCCCAACCAACCTGACGTTCACTACACCCTGGGCGTAACTTTCTGGCAGCAGGGCCAGTTCGACCAGGCCGCCAATGAGCTGCGCGCCGCCATCCAGTCCAAGCCTGATTACGCCGAGGCGCACTATACGCTGGGTACCGTACTGAAACAGCAGGGCAAATTACAGGACGCTGCCGCATCCTTGCGCGAGGCCATTCGCCTGCAACCCGATTTTGCCGGGGCTCATACCACTCTCTCCACTATCCTGCGCCAGCTTGGCGATGAGGAAGGGGCCGCCAGAGAGCGCCTGCTGGGAGCACAGATCAGCAAGGACAAAACCAATCTGCAGGCCGCGACCTTCGACACCAACTCAGGAAAAAGGCTGCTCGGCCTGGGAGATCTCGAGGGCGCCATCGCCCAGTTTCGCGCCGCCATCGCCCTGGTCCCGACCTACGCCCCCGCCCACTTTCATCTGGCGCAGGTGCTACAGAGGAAGGGTGAAATCAAAGAAGCCCGGGAGGAATTTCAGCGGGCGGCGGAACTCGATCCGCAATTGAAGCCGCAACTTCCCTGATTCCACAGAGTGATCTCGGGGGATCGGATCGCAGGTTCCCTCTGCGGGAGTTCGGGTGCGACCCTGACCAGTTTCCGCTGCATGTGTTTGGGGAAGCCACGACCGGCGTGGGTTTGGGAAATGCATCGCGCTTTAGCGCCTGAGGTTCGCCCTTTTACGACCGCCTATGGTTTCCCGCTGCGTAACGCCACGATTTCCGACTCCACCGGAACGCCGCGCGTCACCTTGACTCGCAGCACCACCTCGAACGGCTTCAATACCCCCGTGTCGTCAACCGGAAGCAGTCGCAGTAATTCCTCGAGCGAATCCTGCTGACACACATACTCAACGGCCGCCTGGGTGCCGATAGTGGTGGTGCCGGCAAGAATCAGGACCGACTTCGCGGGATTCAAGCCTCGCACCAGTGCAATGACGGAATAGTCTTCGCTCAGCACGGCGTGTGACGGGCTGCCCACCCAGTACTCGGCCTCTCCGGATTGGGGATGGACGTTCGTGATCGACAAGTCGCCCTTGCGCGGGCCAGACTCGAGGCGCCGAAACACGAAGTCCTGCGAGTTCGGGATTTCGCGCAGGGTCAGGTTCTCCGCCGGCGAACCTACAAAGATCATGTCGTTGTTCTTCACATCGTCGAGCGAAAGCAAACTTCCGCGTTTGACCCGAATTTGCCGCTGCAGCAAACCGAAAGTGCGGTCGAGAGCGTGGACCGCCAGCACTTCTCCCACCCCGGTGTAGTGGTCCAGAATGGCATCGCGGGAGTCGCGTGCGGAATCGAAGTAGCGCATGCCCGTTTCCGGCCGCCCCACGAAAGCACCGTTGCTGAAAATTACCCAGGGCTCTTCCGGTCCGACGACAAACCCCTTCCAGAATGCGGTAAATGCGGCCGGGGCGGGTTCACTTCCCTTCGCCGCTTGCCGTCCAGCAGCGTTCCCATTTACCAGAAGCAACGCAATCGTGGCTATCGCTACCGCGAGCAACACGGACAAAATTACCAGCACCATGGGCCATTGCCGTGGCGCCCTTCTTTCGGTTATGTCTTTGTCGAGTTCGCGCCCGCTCGCGGGGCGCACCTTGGCGGGTCCGGCAGCCCGCTGGTGGAATGAAACCACGTAGGTACCCTTCGGTACCTCCACCACCAGATTGTCTTCTGCACCCTCGGTGCTGTAGTACTCCGCCAACTTCAGACGAAGGCGCCCGGCCTGGACCCGAATGGTCGAGTCGTGCTGCGGATCAAAGTCGTGCGGCCGCCCAAAAACCTCGGTCGCAATCTGGTATTCCTTCAGTGATGACCCGGGATGATCGAGCGCGCGCTCGGCCAAATATCGCAGCAGTTTGCAGAGAGATTCCGATCCGTGAAGCACCTGGCTGTTGACAAGTTTGTCAATCTGCCCCAGGCACCGTTCTCTTTCGGGACTCTGCGCGCGCGTAACAGACATTTAACGTAGGGTAACAAGCCCGCGCATCAGGCGGCAAGCGGAAGACTTAGCGCTCCGGTCACTGTATCAAACATCATGAAACTTAAAAGAAGACGGGATTGAGCCCAGATTTTGTGCGGATTTCGCGCAGGAGTTTCTCGCGGTGGGCTAATCATCGCCAGTCTTCCACAGGGAGTCGCGATGCAGTTGCAGCATTAGAATCATTGATTTACAAAGATTTTATGGATTCTAAAGCGCCAAAAGTGAATTCTGGAGAATTATTTTTTTTCATATCGTGAACTTCCAAATGTCATACCCGATCCGTGTTGTTGGATCGCATTTATCAATGCTATCAACAATCTACAGCCCATCATCGTTGGGAAGGCGAACTGCTAGCACCGCACTACAACTAGTGCTTTTGTACTAAACGGGCCGCGTACTTCTTAGTCAATAGGGGCACAATCTGAAAACTAGGTCTTCAAAACAAGTTCCATCGTCTGCGCGATTTCCTGGTGCGCGCGTGAGTTTTTCTCTGGCAACATCGCTTGCCAAAAAAAGTAATGAAGGTGGGGAGGCAGCAATGAAGAAGTTCTCTGTTGTTCTTTGCGCTTTGGCGTTGTTGGCGTTCAGCTGCGCGCTGTACACGCCGCAAGCCGCCGCACAGGCAGTTTTCGGCAGCATTTTCGGCACCGTCACCGATCCTTCGGGCGCCGCGGTTCCGGGCGTGAAGGTTACCGTCACGTCAGTAACCAAAGGTAGTTCTCAGGAAACAACGACCAACGCTGACGGCAACTACAGCGTGACCCACCTTATTCCCGACGTCTATAACGTCCGGGCAGAAGGCGCCGGCTTCAAGGCGTTCGAAGCCAAAGGCATCGTTGTCTCTGCCGACGCAGCCGCACGCGTGGACGGACAATTCCAGGTCGGCGGATCGACCGAGACCGTCGAAGTCACCGCGGAATCTCCTCAACTGAAGACCGACCGCGCCGACGTGGCGACCATCTTCAATGACAAGGCGGTCGAAGATCTGCCCTTGTTCAACCGCAATTTCACATCACTGGTTCTGGCGTCGCCGGGTGCGCAACAACTGGGCTGGTCCCACGCCTCCAGCGAAAACCCCCAAGGCAGCTTGCAGACCAAGGTCAACGGCCAGACTTTCGCCGGGACCGGGTTCATGCTGGATGGAACTGACAATCGCGATCCTATTCTCGGCATTATCGTGATCAACCCCACCCTGGAGTCGGTCACCGAAGCCAAGATGACCAGCCAGAACTACGACGCTGAGTTCGGCCAGGCGATCGCCGGCGTAGTCGCGAGCCAAACCAAGTCCGGAACCAACTCCCTGCATGGCAGCGTGTTCGGTTTCCGCCGCAGCGACGCTACGCAGGCGCGCGATCCCTTCAGCCAGAGTCCGAGTAAGGCCAATCCCGTGACCGGCCGAACCATTCCTCCAATCCTCTATGGTCAATACGGAGCGTCGGTCGGGGGACCGGTCATTAAGGATAAACTGTTCTTCTTTGGCGACTACCAGGCGACGCGCTCGAAGATTGGCTCCTCGTTCCTGCAGTCAATCCCTTCGACGCTCGTCCGCTCGACTTGCGGCGTGGCCGGAGTCACAAATTGTGATCTGAGCCAGTACGCCAACCAGATTTACGATCCGGCTACTGGAAACCCGGACGGGACCGGCAGAACACCCTTCGCCGGCAATCTCATTCCGAACAGCCGCCTTTCGCCGCAGGCCGTGGTTCTGTTGCAGCAGTTCCCTAACCCCACCAGCACGGGCTTGCTCAACAACTTTGCTGCCGGTGGCAACGGCGTCTTTAACAACGACCAGTTCAACATTCGCATTGACGACCAAACCACCTCGAAGCTGCACACCTTTGGCCGCTACAGCTTCGCCAACTACAGCCTGACTGGCGCAGCGGCCTTTGCCGACCTGGGCGGAAACGGATTCGGCACTGGCGGATTTGCCGGCGCACTCCAAGAGCCACGATCAGAGCATCGCCGGTGGATTCGACTATGCTTTCCGGCCGAGCGTTCTCACTGACTTCCGCTTCGGCTACGTGCGCTATCACGTTAACGTGGTTCCGAACGGGGTGGGAACTACGCCCGCCACGGATGCAGGCATCAAAGGCCTCAATACAGGTACCGACTTTACCTCGGGTCAGCCGGCTTATTTCGTCGGCAGCTCGGGTGGCGATGGAACCGACACCGGGGCGATCACGACTAGCGGCGGTATCAGCAACTTCGGATACGGGCTGGGCGTGAACCGCTGCAACTGCCCATTGATCGAACAGGAAGATCAGTTCCAGTTCGTCAATAACTGGACCAAGATCACCGGCAACCACCAGATCAAGTTTGGCGCTGACATCCGCTACGCCCGCAACTTGCGAGTGCCCAGCGACAATCACCGCGCCGGTGAGCTGTACCTTCGCTCGCGACCGCACTTCCCTGGCTGGTTCCGCGAATCCAACGGGAGTTGCATTGGCGACGTTCCTTCTGGGTGATGTAACCACCTTCAAACGCTATGTCAGTACTTCTACCAATGCTGCCGAGCGCCAGAAGCGATTTTATTTCTACGGACAAGACACCTGGCGCGCGACCTCCAAGCTGACCATCGCTTTCGGACTACGCTGGGACATCATGAATCCTGAGTACGTCAACGGAGATGCCAACGGCGGTCTCCTCGACCTGAATACAGGCCTGATCCGTGTGGGCGGGGTTGGAGGTATCGGACGCAATTTCAACATTGAGAGAAACTGGAAGAACTTCGGACCGCGCATTGGCATCGCCTACCAGCTGATGCCCAAGACGGTTCTTCGCATGGGCTACGGACGCAGCTATGATATCGGCGTCTTCGGCTCCATCTTTGGTCACGCGGTTACGCAGAACCTGCCGGTGCTGGCCGTTCAGAACCTCAATCCTACAACGCAAACCGCCGATGTCTTCAATCTCGCGGTCGGCCCCGACAGCACCGGTCTTTCCGACGGTTCCGTCTAACGGCTTGCTGCCCCTGCCTGACGGCATCTTCGCCCGAGCGCGTCCGACCAGAATGCGACTGGCCAGGCTTGATGCCTACAATTTCACGGTACAGCATCAACTCACCAACACCATTTCCGCTGAGCTCGCCTTCGTGGGAAACAACGGTCATGGGTTCTACGCCAACAATCCGGACTGTGGGCGCGAATGAGCCGACGGTGGTTGGTTTCGGTGTTCCGGGCGGACCATCAAAGAACGAAAGGAGGCCCTTCTTTGCCCGCTATGGCTGGACGCAGGGTGTTCGATTACTTCGGAAATGACGCGCCCAGTTACTACGACGCGTTACAGGCGAAGTTGGACAAGCGATTCAATAACGGCTTGCAGTTCGTTGCCCACTACACATGGTCAAAGAACCTGAGCCACGACGGCGGATACTACAATATCGATCCCCAAGTGAACTACGGTCCGGACGACTTTAACCGCAAGCACGTGTTCTCGGTCAGCACAGTCTATGAATTGCCTTTTGGACGAGGTAAACGGTTCATGGGCAACGCCAACCGGGCGTTGAATTTGCTCATCGGCGGGTTCCAGCTCAATACCACGATTAACTGGAGCAGTGGTCTCCCGTGGAGCGCCAGATACAATGAGTGCAACTCGGACCAGGACGTAGGAGTTTGCCGGCCCATCCTGATCGGGGACCTCAAAACTTCGGTCGGGCACTTTGACCCGGTCAAAGGCTCGGTTCCGTTCTTCACCCCGGTGGCTCCAATGCCAGCGAACGGGGATACTTCGGGACCGTTCCAGCGCCCGCAGATCGCACAGTTCGGCAGCGGACGCAATGCCTTCACCGGGCCGAGCTTCTTCAACGCCGACGCCTCTCTGTTCAAGAACTTTGCCATCACGGAGCGAGTCGGCGCCCAATTCCGGTTTGAAGCGTTCAACGTCTTCAATCACGTAAACCTCAACAACCCCAATAACTGCATCGACTGCAGTGGTTCCGGGCTGATTACCAGCCTGGCGCCCAACTTTCAGATGCGGCAGCTGAATTTCGGAATGAAGGTCACCTTCTAGGAAATTCGCAACTGCTTTCCAAGGGAGCCGCTCGCGGCTCCCTTTTTTTGTAGCCTTGGGATGGCCGAAATGCGCGCTCGATCCTCGTCCCTCTGTCTGCTGGCCCTGCTTGCCTCAGGGTTGCTGTTCTCCTCGACTTCGTACTGGACGAATGACTCCCATGGATCCGCCTGTCGCCTGATCCCATCATTTCTCCCCAGGGCGACGGCTGGGAAGCAGCAGGCACGTTTAACCCAGCGGTCATTCTCCACCGCGGCAAGTTCGTCATGCTCTATCGCGCCCAGGACAAGAACGGCACTTCCCGCCTGGGCTATGCCGAGAGCAGCGATGGCATCCACTTCAGCCGCCGCACCCAGCCCGTGCTCTCTCCCGAGGCTGAATATGAAAAAGACGGCGGCGTTGAAGATCCCCGCCTGGTGAAGTTCGGCAGACACCTACTACCTGACCTACACCGGCTACAACAAGAAAGACGCCCAGCTCTGCCTGGCCACCTCGAAAGACTTGCTTCACTGGCAGCGCCAGGGCGTGATCCTGCCGGCCTACAAAGGGCACTGGAACGTGGGTTGGACAAAATCAGGGGCCATCGTGCCGGAAAAGATCAATGGCCGCTACTGGATGTATTTCCTGGGCACCAGCGCCGACAAGACCGACCAGATGGGGCTGGCGTACTCGACCGACCTTATTCATTGGACGGAGGCCACGGATTTGCCCGTGCTCCCCCGGCGCCCGGGTCAGTTCGATTCCCGGGTGGTTGAACCTGGCCCGTCGCCGATCGTGACCAAAGACGGCATCGTTATGGTTTACAACGCGGCTGACGACAAACTGGTCTATCGCACCGCCATCGCCGTATTTGACCGCCGCGATCCCCGCCGGTTGCTCTGGCGATCCGAGCAGCCCGTCTTCCTTCCCGAGAAGGATTGGGAAAAGGTTGGCCAGGTCCCGAATGTGGTCTTCGTCGAGGGCATGGCCAGAGTGGGTAAAAATTATTACTTCTATTACGGCGCGGCCGACAAGTACATCGGAGTGGCAAAGGTTCCGATTGCGAAATGATTTTACAAATGAGAATGCGAGGTCCTGCATCTAACTCCGACGGGGCGGCTCTCGGAGTCTTCATTGGCACGTTGTGTGGAATGGACTGCTGCCCTCGTTTTACTCAGTTGGGTCTTCGTCTGGGCCCAGTCTCAGCCCGGCTCTGAGGCTGGCGCCGCGCCCGCAGCAACAAGATCAATCCCACCAGCCCCGGCGAGTCCCGGGCCGCCGGGAGGCCAACCTGCCCGCAGCGAGGATTTCGGGTATGCCGGAAACGAAGCCTGCGCCGCATGTCATGCCGCCATCTACCAGTCGTATAGCAGCACCGCAATGGCCCGCGCCAGCGGTCCGGCGATTGACAATGTTATTCCTGCCGATTTTGTCCACTCCAGATCCGGCGTGCACTACAGAATCTATGCGTCGGGGAACCGTGTCTGGCTGAACTTTGAGCGGCCTGGTGATCCGGCCGTGCGGGGCAAACGGGAATTGCTCTACTACATTGGTTCGGGGCGCCGAGGCCTGAGCTACCTGTTTTCCCAAAACGGCTTCTTGTTTGAATCGCCGATAAACTGGTATAGCCGCGCGCAACGTTGGGACATGGCGCCTGCCTACCAGAATGCGACTGAAATTCCTCTCAACCTGCCGGCGGTCGCCAGTTGCTTGCGCTGCCATGTCAGCGGCATGCGCGCGCCCTTAAATGGAACGGACAATCGTTACCCCCTGCCGCCATTTCTCCATGCCGGCGTCACCTGTGAGCGCTGCCATGGCCCGGGCGCAACACACATCGCCGGGGCGGCCGGTGCCATTGTGAGCCCCGCGAGACTGTCGCCCGATCGCCGCGATGCCATATGTATGCAGTGCCATCTCGAAGGCAAAGTAGCGATTGAACGTCCCGGCTGCCATGCCTACGACTTCCAGCCAGGGGAGTCTCTTTCCGATTACATCCGCTATTACGTGCTGGCCGGAAATCAGGAGGGAGGATTGGGCGGCGTCAGCCAGGTCGAGGCCTTGACGCAGAGCCTGTGCAAGAGGAAATCGGGCGACGCGATGTCCTGCACTAGTTGTCACGATCCGCATTATGAACCGCCCGCCGAAGAGCGTGCCGCCTACTACCGCGAGAAGTGTCTGGCGTGTCATGGAACTCATTTCGCGGCCAAACACCACGCCGCGCAACCCGACTGCACCCACTGCCACATGCCGGCGGTTGCCAGTACCGACGTCGCGCATACCCAGGTCACGGACCATCGCATTCCGCGGCGTCCGGGAGCTTCGCCGGAGCTCCTGGCAGATGTGCGGATCGTGCCCGCGACGCCGCGCCTGGTTCCCTTTCCTGACTCGGCAGCCGCCGAGCAGGATTTGCGCGACCTGGCCCTGGCCTGGCAATCCCTGGCCAACGACGGCGTGGAAGCAGCCGAGCCTCACGCTGAGGACCTGTTACGCACCGCGGTCGCGGAGTTTCCCCGCGATCCCGATCTGCTCTCGGCGCTGGCTTACGTGGAGCAGAGGCACGGCCTGACGGCCCAGGCGAGTGAACTGTACCGCAGGGCGCTGGCCGTAGACCCCGATCTGATCGACGCCGCCACTGACCTGGGCGTCATTGAAATGGAAAGCGGTCACCTGCGCGAAGCCGTCGAACTATGGCAGGGGGCATTCCAGCGCACACCCGGCAGAAGCAGCCTGGGCATGAATCTGGTGGTGGCATTCTGCGCCGCGAGGCAGTTCGATGCCGCGCGCGCCATCGCGCTGCGAGTGCTTGAGTTCAATCCGGACATGACCGCCGCCAAGCAAGCTTTGCAATCTCTGAATCGCACTCCCCCAGGTTGCAACCCGTAAGCGAGGCCCGGCACACGACCTTCGCCAACCGCGGTTCCTCCGCGAGCCGGGCGTGAGTATACTTTGTCAGTTGGACACTATGCGCGCCCGAACCTGTCGAAACATTGTCCCGCTACTATTCGCTATCTTCGTGACATGCTTTGCCCGGCAGGGCTACGGTCAGAATGTGGAAGATCTGACGGGAAAGAACGTCGATCCCTTCCGGGACGCTTCCGGAAAAGTTGTAGTGTTGGTTTTTCTGCGGACCGACTGCCCGATTTCCAACCGCTATGCCCCAACCATTCAAGAATTGAGCGCTCGCTATTCCAGACAGGCCGCGTTCTGGCTGGTGTATCCCGACAAGAAAATATCGGCAGCCGGCATTCGCAAATACTTGCAGGACTACGGATACAAGCTCCCTGCCCTGCGCGACCCGCAACGCGTTCTGGTGGCACAGGGAGGTGTGCAGGTGACGCCGGAGGTTGCAGTTTTCGATAGCCGGGGCCGGCTGGTCTATCACGGCAGGATCGACAACTGGTATGAGGATTTCGGCCGCTCCCGCTCGGCGCCTACGACCCACGATCTGGACGATGCCATTCAAGCCACTTTGTCTGGTAAGCCTCCTGCCGCCGCCGTGACTGACGCCGCGGGGTGCTACATCTCTGACCTCCAATGACCTTCGTCCGGGCAATCGCGGCATGCTTGCCAACCCTAGCCTTAGGAGCGGTCGCAGCCGGGCCTATCGTGGCCCTGGCGCAATCCGGATCGGGATCCGTCTCCTCCGGGCAGCCAGTCACCTTCAATCGCGATGTTGCCCCTATCATGTTTCGCAACTGCGCAGCATGTCATCATCGAGGCGGCGGGGGACCGTTTTCGCTCCTCACCTATCAGGGTGTCAAGGAACATGGCCGGCAAATCGCAGCGGTCACGCGCGCCCGTGTCATGCCCCCTTGGTTGCCGGAACCGGGAGATCTGAGATTTGCCGACGAACTCCGCCTCTCCGAACAGGAAATTGCCACGATTCAGGATTGGGTGCAGCAAGGCGCGGTTGAGGGCGAACCCTCCGATCTGCCGGCCCGACCAGAATTCGCCGAGGGATGGGAACTGGGGAAGCCCGATCTGGTCCTGACCGCCAGGAAGCCGTTCGTTCTCCCGGCCAGCGGGTCCGACCAATACTGGAATTTCATCCTCCCCGTTGCGATCAGCCAAACCCGCTGGCTCAATTGCATCGAGATCAAGCCCGGCCAGAAACACCTGATACACCACGCCAACGTTCTGGTGGACCGAACCCAAGCTTCCCGTGCCCGGGAAAAAACGCCCGGAGCTGGCTTCGGTGGAATGGAAATCAGACTAGAATCGGAGAGTTTCGATCCTGACAGTCACTTCCTTTTCTGGAAGCCCGGGACAATACCGTACGTCGAGCCCGACGGGATGGCCCTCCGCCTGGATAAGGGTACTGACCTCATTTTGAATATGCACATGCAGACGTCGGGCAAGTCCGAAGTGATCCTGCCGAGCGTCGGGCTCTACTTCGCTGACCATCCTGCGACCATGTTTCCCATGCTGTTGCAGATGGAAAGTGACGCAGCGCTCGACATTCCTCCCGGGGAGAAGAATTTTGTCGTCACTGACAGCTTGACCCTTCCCGTCGATGTTAACCTGCTGGCCATTTATCCCCATGCGCACTATCTGGGAAAGGACTTGCTGGCTCTGGCGACACTACCGGATGGAGCCAGCCAAACCTTGATCCACATTAAACAATGGGACCTGAACTGGCAGGCGGTCTATCGCTACGCGAAACCGGTGTTCCTCCCTAAGGGCACCGCCATTTCGATGAAATACAGTTACGACAATTCAGAGGGAAATAGGGCGAACCCCAACCATCCGCCACAACGAGTCATTGCTGGCAATCGCGCCAGGGATGAAATGGCACACCTATGGCTGCAGGTCCTGCCACACCATGATCCGGGCGCGGGAACTGACCCTCGAATGCTCCTGCAGGAAGCGCTGGCGCGGCATAGTATCGAGAAAAACCCGGCCGATTTTGAAGCGCATTACAATCTTGCAGCCATGCTCCAAGCCCGAGGCGAACGGGAAGGAGCGGTGAAAGAGTACGAGTCTGCATTGCGGATGCGGCCTTATGATGCAGTCGTGAACAACGCTCTGGGCGGGGCCTTGCTGGCAGCGGGGCAGGTTGACGAAGCGATCATCCACCTTGGCGCGGCCGTCAAGGATCGCCCCAATTACTTTGACGCCCGTTACAACCTGGGAAATGCGCTGGCTTCGAAAGGCGACTTCACCGCCGCCGCGGTCCAGTTTCGTACCGCAACTCGCCTGAATCCGGATGACGCGGATGCGGAAGCGAATCTGGGCAGCGCACTGGCGCAGATTGGTCACCTATCCGAAGCGAAGTCACACTACCGGCGGGCATTGAAGCTGAACCCAGGCCACGCTCTGGCTCACGAAAATCTGGAAGAACTGGAGCATCTCCAGGTTTCCCGATGAAGGATGGCACCCGCTTGGCATTTTTCGGGATCAAACTCTCGGCGGATAGCGCAATGAAACCGATCAAATGGATAGCAGTTGCGCTGTTGGCTTCGGTCTCGGTAGGGGCACAGTCTCAGTCCGCCGGTACGCACCCGACTGCGGCAAAGTCGAGTCAGCCGAATCCAGATTTTGCCGCAGCGCAAACCCTGCTACAGCAGGGAAAATATGACGAGGCCATCTCGCAGCTACAGGCCACCGCCACGAAGAATCCCGGGCTAAAGGGCTTGGCCCACGAACTGGGTACGGCCTATTACAAGAAAGGCGACTACATAAAGGCGATTGAATCATTCAAGCAGGCCCTGGCCGAGGATCCCGATAATAAGGAGGCAGTCCAGTTGCTCGGGCTTTCCTACTATCTTTCCGGACGGCCCAGCGAAGCCATCCCTCTGCTGGAAAAGGTCCAGGGCTGGTATCCACGGGCCAATGTGGATGCCGGCTATATTTTGGGACTGTGCTACATCCAGTCCAAAAACTACCCCCAGGCGCGGAAGGCATTCGCTCAAATGTTTGCGGTTCCGGCAGATTCTGCCGCCAGTTACCTGTTCACGGCACGCATGCTGCTGCGCCAGGAATTTGATCCGATCGCCGAGGAGTACGCCCAGAAAGCCATTGCCCTCGATCCCAAGCTACCCTTGGCCCACTTTTTCTTGGGAGAGCTTCACCTGTACAAATCGAGGATTCCGGAGGCGATCAACGACTTCCAGCAGGAGCTTGCCCTCAACCCCGGCCACGCGCCCACGTACTACAAGCTGGCCGACGCCTACTCCCGAATCCAGAAGTTCGATGACGCGGAAAGGCTGCTGCAGCGCTCCATCTGGCTGGATGCAACTTCAACCGGTCCTTATATTCTTATGGGCAAAGTGCTGCAGAAAAAGGGAGAAGCTGAACTATCGGTAAGGGCTCTTCAACACGCGTTGGGCATGGATCCGAATAATTCCGTTGCTCATCATCTGTTGGGTCAAGCCTATCGCGATATGGGCCGGAACGAAGAGGCGGAGCGGGAGTTGAAAATCGCCGAGCAATTGCAGCAACTTGGGGCCGACAAACCGTAGTCCGCGGCACGTATGGGTCGGACACTCCTGTCCGACCCACACCTTCATTGCGTCGTTGACGACGCCTTCCCTATCTGCTCTTTGGCCAGGCGCTCCGTCATATCCTTCGGCAATTCATGCAGAAACACCAGGAAGGCGGCGTTGGTCCAGCCGAAGCCGATCACGTTCTGCTGATATCCCGCGTGGACGCCTGACTCCGAGGAACGAGTGACCAAGTTGTATTTCTCGCGGATGGTTCCGTCACGGCGAAAGTTCTCTGCGATGGTGGCCAGGAAATTAAAGGAGATTCGATTGGCATCGTCATTGAATCCATATCGCCGCAGGCCTTCGATGGCGACAATCTGAGTGGGCGCCCACCCGTAGGGATAATCCCATTGCACGTCAGCGAAGTTGCTGCTCATGGCCAGGCCCCCGGGCTGCTCGAAAATGCCCAGATTGCGGACCAACTCCTGCGCCTGGTCCGGGGTGGCCAGCCCGGCCCACAGCGGATAAAAAGTGGTGATGTATTCGTAGGAGGACCGAACCCCGGTTTCGAAATTGTAATCGAAGAACAATCTGCGGCCGGGATCCCATAGATATTTCTGGATCCTGTCCTTTCTCACCTCCGCGCGCTGCGCCCATTTCTGCCCTTCCTCGCTTTCGCCCGAGGATCTCGGCCATGGCTTGCAAGTCTTTTTCAGTCTTATAGAGAAGACTATTCAGGCAGATGGGAGCGTAGTGATGAGTCGCGGCACCATACGGGCCGAAGCGAAAGGAAATATCGAACCCCGACTCCCGCATGGAGCGGTCGCCCTTGTAATAGTCGGGCGTGAGTGAAATCTTCCGGCCCGGCTCGCAATCCGGCCTTGCCATGGTGGTTGCAGCGTCACAAACCTGCACCGAAAACTGGAAGCCGGCGCCGGAATCGGCGTCGCTCGGTATTTTCGGCCAGGTAGTTCCGCCCCGTCTGCGGGTGCAACAGGAAGTAACCTGCGACTTTGCGATAGCTTCCCGCCTCGTCTTTCAAGCTCTCCGGAGCAGGACCGTTTCCGAAGTCGTAGTAGCGCGAAAGGCCGGTGGATCCGGCAAGGTGCGGTTCCCGGTTCCAGGTTTCATAGTCCTTGCTGGCATAGCCGTACGACTTCTCCAGCCAGCCGCGATTTTCGTGACCGGCAGCCTTGTCGGCGTCGTACACCTCCATGATCATCGAGGTGAGAAACGGCGGCTGTGAGCGAGTGAGGTAGTAAGCGCGATTTGCATTCAGAATAGTGCCGTAGTGCTCGATCTCGAAAAAAAAGTTGTCCACCATGCCCCGGGCCAGATCGAGGCGTCCGGCGCGCACGCAGTCCAAGAATAATGAAATAACTGTCCCAGCCATACATTTCGTTAAACCGGCCGCCGGGAACCACGTACTTGTTCTCGAGGTACAACAAGCCGGGAGCGATCTTGCCGGGATCGATCTGTCCGGGGGCGGTGATGACAGCAGGCAGCGCCCGCACTTGCACCTTGCAGCGCTTCTGCAGGTCCTGCACCGCCGGAGACGCGGGAAAATCAGCAGGCAGGTACAACACCGAAGCCTCGGTCAGCTTGGGATCGACCACGGTTTGGCAGTCCGTCATCGAGCGGGTCAGCGTGTCCCAGCCCGACGATATGTAGTTGAGGATTGGCGCGAGACCCGCCTCTGGCGCGGATTTGCTGGGTTCGACGGCGTACGCCCTGACACTGGCCAGGGCGAGCGAGGAAAGAGCAATGACAAAGACCCGGTTGGATCGCTTGATTTTCAAGACTGCGGTTGAGTAAGTCATGAGGTTTGCAAGTGAGGCTTTTGGTTGGCCCGTGTGGGTCGGATACTCCTGTCCGACGCCTTTGCTTTGATTTTGGTACGTTGACGGGCAATGGTTATTAAAGTCAAAGGCGGCGGAAAAGCCTGCCCGGAGCAAAGTCGAAGGGAGTGTCCGCCACACACAAGTTCTGCGTCATACCGCCATGCGGCCCTGCTCGGCTTCCTTCTGGGCAATGTAGCGCAACAGTATGTCGCGGGAAGAGACCAGCCCTTTCAGTTCCTTGCCATCCACGATGGGCAAATGGCGAAAGCCAAATTCCCTCATAAGGTACAAACAATTTTCTATGGTTTCTTCAACGCTGACCGACTTAGGATTGGCGGTCATCACCTCGGAGATCCTGGTGGTTCCAGGCAGGCGTCCGACGGCCACGACGCGGTTCATGATGTCGCGCTCAGAGAAAATGCCCACCAGCTCGCCGTTGCGCAGGACGGGCAGCGCGCCGATGCGATGCTCCATCATGAAACGCGCTCCTTCCAGAACGCTGCGGTCGGCTTCGATCGAATAAACCCGGCGGTCTTTTACGAGATCATAGATCGGCGACATGGACGACTCCTTTCGGAATCAGCTTGGGAGGCCCTTCTCAGGATACCGAAGTGCAACACTCTATCATGGCCAGAGGCGCTCGATCCATCCGGGCTGGCGGCGAGTAATGGCTCTGTTCGAAACCATCCCTTTACGCGGCGTCATCCTGAGGGACTTCAGTCCCGAAGGATCTGGCGTGCATCAGCACCATCGCAAGGGCAATGGATCGCATCGGCTTCACGCCAGATCCTTCACGGCCTGAAGGCCGTTCAGGATGACGCCTTGTTGGCGCCAAGAAAAGCCGCGCACAATTAAACCAGGGCGCGGGAACCGTGGACGGCAGGGATCGCGCCTTATCTCGAAGCAGCCAGGTAGCCTTTCTTGTAGTGGGTCTGCACACGTGGTCCGCCCGCCGCAGGGGCAACATGCACTTTGATCTTGCGCCACTTGCCGTCACGGCTGATATTTTGCGGGCGGTATCCTAGTACGAACTGGTTGCGCATCTGGCGGCTGACAGCGGCGGCGATTTCAGGAACCTTGTCGAGGCGCGGGCGGCGGCGACGGTTTGGCCCCCAGTCACATCCGTGATCTCCGCCAGCCAACGCCGTCCCATAAATTCCTCGAAGGAGCGAAAAAACAGGCTGTCGAATATGCCGATGGCGTACACATCCACATTCGCCTCCTCCACCAATCTGCGTACCTCCTTCAGGCCGTAACGGCTGTGGTTCTCAGCGCCGTCAGAGATGATCAGCAAGGCCCGGCGCGGGTAGCGAGCCGATCGCGTGTGTGATGGCGAGGTATATCGCGTCCAGCAGGGCCGTGTGCCCGTCCGGACGGTCGGAGCTGAGAGTTTCCTGCATGTCCTCGATCGACTGGATGGAGGTGTCCAGGAGCCGGGGCCGGTCGGCAAACGTAATTACGAAAAAATCGTCCTGAGGATTTGCATTCTTGAAGAATTCCTCGGCGGCGGAGCGCTCGGTCACAAACTTGTTCGCCATGCTCTTGCTGGTGTCGAGAAGCAGGCCCACGGAAATCGGGGCCTCCTCGGCAGAGAAGTATTGGACCTGCTGCGGCGTGTTGTTTTCGTAGATTTTGAAATCCTTCTTTTGCAATCCCAGCACCGGACGATTCATGGGGTCGGTGACCGTGATCGGCACCAACACGACGTCCACATCGGACCGCAGCGCTTTTGCGCGATGGAGCGTGGAATCGCCCGGCTTGGTCGCGGGGGGTCTCGAGGACTCGGCACTGACCCGCGGAATCGTGTGGACTTCATCCATGGACTGCGAGACTGCATTCGGCAGGAACAAGAGTATGCCGCAAAAGCAGACTGTTCCAGGAGATCGAAAGAGGCGATTGAGGTTTGGCAAAGCGGGCAGCCCCCACAAACCTTGTGCGGCGGACACTAGCAAGGCTTGCGAGGACGCCTCAAGAATAGTTTGCGATAGGGTGTCTTCTGATGGAGAGTGAACCATTGCGGAACTTGGAGGGTCCGGGCAAGGCAGCGGACAAATGCCTGGGTCAAAAACGTAAACGGCAGCCCAGGTCCTGGCTGCCGTTACGTTAGACGAAAGGGCGATCCGGTTAGAAGCCGAAGTGAGGTCCCAGCAAAATCTTCAGATTATTTTTCGGGCCGCCCGAAAAGTAGATTTCATCACCGACTTCTGCGCGTAACCCGATGTGCCCCCAAAAACCCTCAACGCCGACCCCGGGATAGACCGCGAACCGGGTGTTTCCGGCATCTACGTTGCCAAACGATTGAGCCAGGCTTTGGTCGCTGTTGCCGAAATTTACAAAGCCGACTTTGCCCGTGGCAAAAAGATCGGCATTTCCGGCGCCGAAGTTAAACTTGGGACCGAAGAGACCATGCAGAGGGCGGGTCCTGGTGGTCACAAAACTCGTGGTTGCGCCATTGTTAAAGAAGTTGGTCTGGTTGCGTTCAAAGTCATACGACAATTCGGCCTCGATGCTGGCCCACGGATTTACGTAGAAACCAGCCCGGCCACCCAGTCCAACGAAGTTGATCTGGCTGCTGCCACCCTGATCAAAAACGGTAATACTGGGCGAAGCCACCAACTTCTACGTGGTTTTCATTCTGCGCGAAAACCGCGCCCGGCAGAGCAATCAAACCAGCAAGCACAGCTAATAGAGCGATACGTTTCATAAGAACATTCTCCTGATTATTCGGCAGACCTCTACGACCTTGGACGGAAGTAGCTTCTGTCCTTAAGCTGATATTTTCAGTGCAATGGGACGCCCTGTTCGTCAGTCGGGTTGGGCTGTAACGGGGTCGGATTGCACCTGGAATGACAGGAATGGAGGTCAAACCCTTGACCGCAATGGGGCACCACGGTGGCCACAAGTCTGCGGAATAAGCCCGCCCCGTTCACAGTCGAGCCGGAATGTGGCGGGGCTGGGCCCGGAATAGACTACCAAGAATCATAGCTACAAAGAATCATAAGTTGACGTGGTTTACCCGACCTCGATAGGCTGCTAAGTAGTTACGAAGGTCATCGGAACTGGGAACGCGGAGCGGGGACGGCAATCCGTAGTTCGAGCCGGGTTCAGGCCCATCGCAAACCCTTAAGCAGTACAACGAAAAGATAGTTACGCCGCATCTGAATGAGTGCGGCCGGAAAAGGCGACTTGACGGACGCGAAAAAACTACAGGGCGACAAGCTTTCGGAAGCAGCGGCGATTGAGCGCGCCAAGCAGGGAGATGCAGAAGCTTTTCAGCTTCTGTACAACCTGCATAAGAGGCGGGTTTACTCGTTATGTCTCCGCATGACCGCAAACACGGCGGAAGCTGAGGATCTGACTCAGGAAGCTTTTCTGCAGTTGTTTCGCAAAATTGCCACCTTTCGAGGCGAATCAGCCTTTTCTACCTGGCTGCACCGGATGGCGGTAAACGTTGTCCTGATGCAGTTGCGCAAGAAAAGCCTTCCCGTGGTCCCGCTGGAAGAAACGCTGGACAACGAGGAAGAAGCCCCGAAGAAGGAACTGGGCGCGCAAGATCCGGTCTTGTCGGGTTCGATTGACCGGCTGCGGCTGCAGCGGGCAGTGGACGCGCTGCCGCCGGGATATCGCAGGATTTTTGTACTACATGACGTAGAAGGGTACGAGCATAACGAGATTGCCGCGATGGTGGGATGCTCCATCGGCAACAGCAAATCTCAACTCCACAAGGCGCGCATGAAATTGCGCGAATCGCTCAGGACGAGCAGAGCCGAAAAGGCCACCAAGCCGTTTTGAGCGATGGGTGAGCAGCAGAGAGCGGTACTGGGGAGATGAAGTATGAACTGCGCAGAGTTTCAGGAAATATTGCCGGAGGTCTTTGATCGCGGCAGGACGCCGGAGCAGGAAGCGCACTTGAAGTCCTGTCCCATGTGTTCGGGCCTGCTGGCTGACCTCGATCTGGTGGCTCGTGAGGCGCGGCACCTGCAAGAGCTGGCTGAGCCCAGTCCGCGGGTGTGGAACTCGATTGAGATCGAATTGCGGCGTGAAGGCGTCATCCATGAGCCTCAGCGGGGACCATCGTTGCTGCCGCCCGTCTCGCGACGCTGGAACCTGGGGGCATGGCTGGCGCCAGTGGCGGCGCTAGCCCTGGTCGCGTTCGGGATCGGCGTCTACCAGAGAGGATCAAAAGGCCCACAAGCCACGGAGCAGTCGACGGCCGCGGCTCCTGCCCCGGTACCCAGCCCGCAGATTCCTAAAAACCTGCCCACTGTAAATAGTGAGGACCAGCAATTGCTGGCCGCAGTGGCTTCGCGCTCCCCGGCCATGCAGGCGCAGTATGCTTCGAACCTGCAGAATGTGAATGCATACATTCGCGATGCCGAGGAATCCGCCCAGGCTGACCCCAACGATGAGGAAGCGCAGCAGATTGTGATGGACGCCTACGAGCAACGCGCGGCCATTTACGAGATGGCTTTGGACCGTTCCCTGCCTTAATGGGAGGCAGGTACACGGCAGGACGCAAGCAGTGCAGGATAGGCTCATAGTCGCTGCGAACCTGGCAGCGAGCCTGTGAGAGAGAAAACTATGGCGAGAGCGCGGCGCGCACAATTGGTTTCGGTGGTGATTCTGGCAACAGCAATTTGCGCCTCCGCCGAGGTCCGCAAGGAATTCCGTTTTACCGTGGGCCCCAAATCAGTCATCTCGGTTACAAACCAGTACGGACCGATTTCGGTGAAGCCCGGCGTGGGTAATCAGGTTATCGTGACCGCGGTCCTTCATTCTGACCAGGTCGAGATTGACCACACCCAGAGCGGCAGCCGCGTTGACATTCTCACCCATCTGCTTTCCGAAACCAATGCCGACACCGGCCGCGTGGACTACGAAGTATCTGTTCCGGCCGACGCCAGCGTTACCCTGCGCTCCTCCACCGGCCTTCTGCATGCCGAGGGACTGCACGGCGATGTGACCCTGGAAGGCAGCCAGGCCAATGTGGAAGTGCGTGACATCAGCAATGCCCACGTGCACGTTCGCACTCTCAACGGCTCGGTAGCGCTGAACAACATCAGCAACGGGCATGTGGAAGTCACATCCGTCAGCGGCGACGTGGTGCTGAATGCGGTGAACGGGCCGCTGGTGCAGGTAAACTCAACCAGCGGGAAGATTCTCTATGAAGGCGATTTCGGCCGCAGCGGGGAGTACATGCTGACCAGTCACAGCGGAGATATCGAGGCCTGCG
The DNA here is from genome assembly GCA_963779255.1 of Terriglobia bacterium. Lineage (GTDB taxonomy): Bacteria > Acidobacteriota > Terriglobia > Terriglobales > Acidobacteriaceae > JAIQFF01. Next base: position 46,631 of record CAVZXU010000007.1, read on the forward strand.
CTCCGACCGACGCCTCGTTTGACGTGACCGCTCGTTCGGTCCGGGGCAAGGTAGAAAACGATTTTCTCCTCGAACCCAAACACACCCCCTTCGTGGTCAAGGCAGGGAGTGCCTTCGCAGGTACGATGAACAAGGCAGCATCTTCGGTCCGGTTGTTTTCCTTCAGTGGTAAAATCCACCTCAAGAAGCGCTAAAAAACCAAGCGACAGTGAGAGGCTGGCGGAGCGGTTGGATGGGCCCCGCGATATTGCCCTACATGAGCACTCGACCCAGTGGGCCGCCCGAGACCACAAACTCTGCGTCGGTCTCCGGAGTACGGGCCCTCGTGCTGGTAGGTTTCATGGGCGCTGGCAAGAGCAGCGTTGGGGCCGCACTCAGCCACAGGTTGGGCTGGCCTTTTGAAGATCTGGACGACCGCATCCAGGCTCGGGAACGACGCTCCATCGAGCAAATTTTTCGGCAGTCCGGCGAGGCCGCGTTCCGCCGGCTGGAGCATGCAGCCTTGGCTTCATTGATTGCGGAGCCGGGCGCCTCCACCAAGGTAGTAGCCGTGGGGGGTGGCGCTTTCGCCCAGGCGAACAATGTCGCCTTGCTCGAAGTGGCTGGATTTTCAACCATCTTCCTGGACGCTCCGGCGGAAGAGTTGTTCCGCCGCTGCGGGCAGCAGCAGGTGGATCGTCCGTTGCGCGGCGATCTGGATGAGTTCCGCCGGTTGTATGAGACCCGCCGGCCTTGCTATCTGAAGGCCCGGTTGCGCATCGACACCGCGGGCAAGGACGTGGACCGCGTAGCGGCGGAAGTGATCGACAGCCTGCGACTTCTATAGCCCCGCAATGGCGGGCTCATCGAAGCCGGCTGAAGTTCGGAGACCAGCATTTCGAAGGAGTGCGAACGTGAAGGTTAGAACGGCTGGGATGGTGGGGATCTCGTGGCTTTTGCTGATTTCGGCGGCCGTGGCGGGCCCGGCCAAGGACAAGGAGCCTGCATACCAGAGTGTGGACGCCGGCTCCTTTGGCGTTTTCATGAATGGACGGAGAGTTGCCACCGAAAAATTTTCCATTCAGCAGAACCCCGCCGGGAGCGTTGCCACTTCCGAGTTCAAGACCGAGGTGGCCACTGCCCCGGCCGTACAGTCTTCAGAACTGCAGCTGGAGCCTAACGGTAATCTGCGGAAGTACGAATGGAAAGAAGTCAGCCCGGGAAAAGCGCGAGCGGTGATCACGCCCAACGATAATCTCTTGATCGAACGCTCGACCAACAACCCGCAGGATAAAGAGGAGGAACATCCCTTCCTGCTTCCCCTGTCAACCAGTGTTTTGGACGACTACTTCTTTATCCACCGGGAAATTCTGGTGTGGAAATATCTGGCCACCGGCTGCCGCCAGGACAAAGGACAGGTCGCCTGTCCGCAGGACCAGCCGGTAAAATTCGGCGCCATCAATCCGCACCAGCGTTCCTCGCTACTGGTGAGTATGGCCTTCACCGGGAAAGAGAAGACTCCGGTGCATGGCGTGGAGCGGGAACTCAATCACTTTCTGCTCAAAAGCGACGCCGGAGACTGGTCGCTGTGGCTCGACGATCAGTTCAAGCTGGTGCGCATTCTGGTGCCCAGCGACAACACGGAAGTAGTACGGGACTAAGCATCGGATTCTTTCCATGTCCCTGATCGACGCACGTACGTCTCGGGTCCTCTTCACAGTGCTGGTGTTCGCGCTGGGGTTCGGATTTCTATACATTGCCCGCCACACCCTGATCGCATTCCTGTTTGCGGTTTTCTTTGCCTATCTGGTGGATCCTGCCGTTTCCCGCGTAGAAAAATTGGTACGCGGCCGGGGGCGGGCGATTGGCGTGATCTATCTCCTGCTGCTGGTCCTGCTCATCACTTTCTTCTTTTTCGTTGGGCCAAAGATTGCACGCCAGGGGCAGCGTTTGAGCGAGTCTCTGCCCAAACTTCTGGAAACGGTCAGTTCCGGCCAGATTGCCGAACAGATCGGCAAGGAGCAGGGGTGGAGCGTACATACCCGGGTGCAGTTGTCGGCGCTTCTGGCCAGCCATCGCGATGATCTTCTCGGCCTGGCCCAACGTATCGGGTTGCGTGTAGCTGACGTGGCCAAGGAAGCCTGGTTGCTGATCGTGGTACCGATTCTGGCGGCATTCTTTCTCAAAGACGGCCGTACGTTCGGCGAAGTGTTGCTCTCTTTCGTGCATTCCCGTCCCCAGCGTGAGTTCATGCAGGGCGTGCTGGGCGATCTGAACCAGATGCTGGCGCAGTTCATCCGTGCGCAGTTGACCCTCGCGGCATTTTCGTTTGTCGCCTATATAGCCTTCCTGGAAGTGGCTGGCGTTCCCTACGCTCTGGTGCTCGGAACCGCAGGCGGAATCCTGGAATTCATTCCTGTGGTGGGACCCCTGGTTGCCGCTGCCGTCATCTTCGGCGTCGCCTTGCTGATGACCTATCCGCACTGGCTCATCCTGCTGATTTTCCTCGGCGCCTGGCGCCTGGTGCAGGACTACGTGATCTCACCTCGCATCATGGGACAGACCATGGAGCTGCACCCCCTGGGGGCCATCTTCGGAGTGCTGGCCGGGGGCGAGATCGCGGGTGTGCTCGGCATTTATCTTTCCATCCCCATCATGGCCAGCCTGCGCATCGTGTGGCGACGCTGGCGCCTCTATGCCGAGAAGAAACGCTTTGGACCGCTGAATGAATACTCCTTTGGCGGGAATTCCCTGGAAAAAGCTCTGCTATGGCTTCGGGCTAGCTTCGAGCATCACTCCCAGACATAGGCACAAACGACACGTGGGGACAGGCGTCCCCATGTGCTGTCCTGGTAGCGACCGGCGCTAGAAGCATCGTGACACTTGTCAGGCAACAGTTTCGTCTTCGATCCGGGGGCGCAAGCCACCTGTGTTGTAAAATCCCAAGAAACCCTATGGCTGAGAAAATCCCGGTTGGAATTCTGGGCGCGACCGGAATGGTCGGACAGCGGTTTGTGCAAATGCTGGAGCACCATCCCTGGTTCGAGGTGGCATGGCTGGCGGCCTCGGACCGTTCTGAAGGCCGGCCCTACGCGGAAGCCGCGCGCTGGCGGTTGAGGACACCGATTCCCGCTGCGTGGCGAAGATGCAGGTCTCGCCGGCTGACCCGAGGGCGCGCCGAAAGTGATTTTTGCCGCGCTGGATGCCGCGATCGCGCGCGAGCTGGAACCGCGCTTCGCCGCCGCCGGCTGCGCGGTGATTACCAATTCCAGCGCGTTGCGCATGCAGGAGGATGTGCCGCTGGTGATGCCGGAAGTCAACGCTGAGCACGTCAAGCTGGTGAATGCGCAGCGCTGGCGCAAGAAATCGGCGGCTTCGTGGTGACCAATCCGAATTGCTCGGCGATCGGCCTGGTGCATGGCGCTGGCTCCGCTGCAACGCGCTTTGGCCTGGAGAAGGTGATGGTCGTCACCATGCAGGCGGTCAGCGGCGCGGGCTATCCCGGCGTGGCTTCGCTCGACATTCTGGGCAACGTGATTCCCTACATCTCCAAGGAAGAAGAAAAGATGGAAGAGGAGACGCGCAAACTGCTGGGCGCGCTGAATGGCTCGCGCATCGTCCCGGCGCCGTTCGCCATGAGCGCGCAGTGCAACCGCGTGGCGGTGGAGGACGGGCACACCGAATCGGTGTCGGTGAAGTTGAAGAAGAAGGCGAGGCCGGAGGAGATGATCGAGGCGTGGAACGAGTTTCGCGCCGTGCCGCAGGAAATGCGGCTGCCGAGCGCGCCCGAGCAGCCGGTGCATTATATGACCGCCGCGCGACCGTCCCCAGCCCCGCTTCGACGTGGACCGCGGCGCGGGCATGACGGCGAGCGTCGGCCGGCTGCGTCCCTGCGGCGTGCTGGACTGGAAGTTCACCGTGCTGTCGCACAATACCATTCGCGGCGCCGCCGGCGCGGCCCTGCTGAACGCCGAATTGCTGAAGGCGCAGGGATATCTCGAGATAAGCTGCTCAGAAGCCAGATTATGGGTCACGGCAGTGGACAGGCTTTAGCCCTGCATTTGGGGTTTCATCTTTGTAGCGAGCGTGAGGATTCCTCAAGCCTCAGGCTCAAGCCGAGACCTGCGCTGCTCAGTGCAACGCTAAGCGTGCTCAACCTGAACCTGTTTTCGGATCGAAAGTCAGATTCACCGCCTCGCACTTCCTTTGCGTTCTGACTTGAGGAATCTACGCCCAATGATCGTCATGAAATTCGGCGGCACCTCGGTGCAGGACGCCAAGGCGATTGATCGCGCGGCGCGATCGTCAAGGAACGGCTGGCAGCAAAAGCCGGTGGTGGTGGTCAGCGCCATGGCGAAGGTCACCGACCAACTGCTGGCCATGGCCCGCGCGGCCGGAGCCGGCGACCGCGAGACCGCCCTGGAGCTTTGCCGCGCGCTTGCGCGAGCGCCACTACAACACCGCCTGCGAGTTGCTGGGAACCGCGCTGTTCACGCAATTTCACGGCGAACTGGAGGCCGACTTCGAGACTCTGGACGAACTGCTGCGCGGCATCGCTGCCGTCGGCGAACTCACGCCGCGCACCACCGACAACGTTGCCGCCTTCGGCGAGATGCTCTCCAGCAAGATCGTGGCGGCGGCGTTCTCGGCGCGCGGGCATGCAGTCGGCGCTGGTGGATTCGCGCGAGTGCATCGTCACCGACAGCGCCCACATGCAGGCCGCTCCGCTGTTCGACGAGACCAATCGAGCGCCTGCGCGCCGAAGGTGCAGCCGCTGCTGGAGCAGGCGCGTGCCGGTGATGGGCGGCTTCATCGCCGCCACCCGCGCGGGCGTGACCACCACCATCGGCCGCGGCGGATCGGATTTTTCCGCCGCCATCGTGGGCGCCGGCCTGGACGCCGAGCGCATCGAGATCTGGACCGATGTGGACGGCATGATGACCACCGATCCGCAACCTCTGTCCGGATGCGCGGCGCATCAAGGTCATCAGCTTTGAAGAGGCGGCGGAGCTGGCCTACTTCGGCGCCAAAGTGCTGCATCCGGCCACGCTGCTGCCCGCCATCCAGAAAAATATTCCGGTGCACATGCTGAATTCGCGCAATCCCGACTGCGAAGGCACGCGCATCACCGCGCGCGCGCCGCCATTGCCGGAATTCTTTCAAGGCCATCGCCGCCAAGAAGCGCATCACCATCGTGGATGTGGTGGCCCCGCGCATGCTGCTGGCGCCACGGCTTTCTGAAATCCATCTTTGAGGCTTTCGACCGTCACCGCTGCGCCGTGGACGTGGTTTCCACCTCGGAGGTCAGCGTTTCGCTCACGGTGGATTCCAACGAAGCGATTCCGGCGCTGGCCGCCGACCTGGCCAAGCTGGCCGACGTGAAATATGAGGGCCGCAAGGCCATCGTCTGCCTGGTGGGCGAGAACATTCGCGAGACTCCGGGCATCGCGGCGAGGGTCTTCAGCGCACTGGCAGACGTCAACATCCGCATGATTTCCCAGGGCGCGTCGGAGATCAACATGACATTCGTGATCGAGGAAGGACGTGGTCCCGAAGTGGTGCGGCGCCTGCACAAGGCGTTCTTCGCCGATGTGGACCCGGAAGTGTTCGCGTAGCTGTTGGAGACCGTCGAGCGCTGAGTCCGAGCAGGTTCTTGAGCTCCGAGCAGGTTGTGCAGAAGAAAGCGTACGGCGAAGTGAACGACTTCTGCGTGCCATACATGGCCGAATGCAGAGCAGCTTCATCCGCTGCGATTCGCTGTTCTGCCGCGCAGCACGAATCTGAGGTCTGACCATGAATCTCCTCATCTTGGCCGCGGCAAGACCGGCTCTCTGGTCGCGGAAGTGGCACGCGAGCGCGCCACGCAATTGCGCTGCTGTGCGCAGCGGAGAATCCGAACGCGTCGGCGCTGACTGCGGCGAACCTGCGCCGAGTCGATGTCGTGATGGACTTCACCACCCCGCAGGCGTCGTGGGCAAACATCGAGGCCTGCATCGCGCGCCGGCAAGAACATGGTGGTCGGCACCACCGGCTGGTACGGCGAACTGCGCAAAGTGCGCCACCTGGTGGAACACAGCGGGACCGGCTTCCTGTACGCCGCGAATTTCTCCATCGGCGTGAACCTGTTTTTCGAGATCGCACGGACCGCGGCCGCGAATCTTGCAACATGACTACTCGGGCCGAATCTTCGAGCGCCATCACGTGCAAAGAAAGACGCGCCTTCGGGAACCGCGGTCACCTCTGCAAAGATCATTCGCGAGCCTCGGGCAAGGAGCTGGAGATCGCTCGTTTCGCGAGGGCGACGTGGTCGGCATGCACGAGATGTGCTTCGATTCCCCCAGCGACACGATCTACCTGTGCCACGATGCCAAGTCGCGCCGGGGATTTGCCGAAGGCGCAGTGCGCGCCGCCGAATGGCTGCCGGGAAAACAGGGCTTCTACGATTTCAAGGACATCTGGCGCGAGACTCTAGACAGCCGGAGATCGGCTGTCCCTAGCTGTTTCGGACGGGAACCACGAGGCGAGGGTTTCTACACCTGCCCAGTCGAGTGACGCTCGGCTTTTCACTGCCTGGAACACACGGTTTCGCACCGCCGCCAATTAGCGTTATCTTTATCTTATGCAACTCCGTGGCTGCGGTACCGCTCTTGTCACTCCCTTTCAGCAGGACGGCTCCATCGACGAGCCCGCACTGCGCAACCTGGTCGCCTGGCAGGTGGAATCGGCATCGATTTCCTGGTTCCCTGCGGCACCACCGGCGAAACACCCACACTCTCGCACGACGAGTGGCTGCGCGTCGATCGACGTCACCATCGAGGTGGCCGCCGGGCGCGTGCCCATCGTCGCCGGCGCGACCTCGAACTCCACGCAGGACGCGGTGAGAAAGCCAAGGAAGTGGCGGCGCGGCCCGGGGTGAACGCCATCCTGACCGCGTCGCCCTACTACAACAAGCCGACGCAGGAAGGCCAGTACCGGCATTTCCGCGCCATCGCCGAGGCGGTGGACAAGCCGCTCATTCTCTACAACGTTCCCGGACGCACCGGCGCCAATCTCGAGCCCGCCACGCTGGCGCGGCTGGCCGAGGTCCCGAACATCGCCGGCGTGAAGGAAGCCAGCGGCAACATGACGCAGATCGCCGAAGTCTGCAACGCCGTGCCGGAACATTTCCTGGTCTTCTCCGGCGACGACGCCGTCACCCTGCCGGTGATCGCGCTCGGCGGCGTGGGCATCATTTCGGTGGCCTCCAACGAGATTCCGCGCGAGATGGCGGAGATGACGCGCGCCGCGCTGAGCAACGACTGGGAGACGGCGCGCCGCATTCACCGCAAATATCTGCCGCTGATGCAGGCGAACTTCATCGAGTCGAATCCGCTGCCGGTGAAGGCGGTGCTGGCGATGATGGGCAAGATCGAAGAGGTGTATCGCCTGCCGCTGCTGCCCATGCGCCGCGATACGCGGTCGAAGCTGCAGAAAGATCGCCGCCGAGGCGGGGTTGATCACGCAAGCCGGCAGCGCCTGCCGCTGGAAGCCAGCTGAATTCTACGTCTACGAAAACTGGCTGGCCGGGCCGCACAAGATCGTGCTGCACCGCTCCAGTTGCGGCCAGTGCAATCACGGCAAAGGGCGCCCCGCGGGCCACGACGCCAACCACGCCCGCTGGCATGGTCCATACCCGACTCTGGCCGAGGCTCGCGAGGCCTCGCAGCACATGCCGGGCGTGCTGATTCGCAGCGAGTGCAAGTGCATTTGAATGCGAAGTTGTAGATTGCAGATTTCAGATTGTCGAACCGACGCGGTGGTGCCTTGCAATCTGAACTAATCTGCAATCTGAAATCCTTTCTTCTATACTTCCCTTCTCATGCCCTCCCTGCAATCTGCCATCGAACGCCTGGCGACACTAGGCGAGGTGGAACGCGAATCCGGAAGCCCGCAAGACATTTCTCGAGTTTCCGTGACGCAACTCACTCACGGCAAGATTCGCGCCGCCGAAAAGCTCAACGGCGAATGGAAGGTGAACGCCTGGGTGAAGCAGGGCATCCTGCTGGGCTTTCGTCTGGGCGAACTCTGCAAGATGGGCGACGGCGACTCTCTCCTTCGTAGATAAAGATACCTTCCCCGCCCGCCAGTTTACGGTGGCCGATCGGGTGCGCCTGGTTCCGGGAGGATCGTCGGTGCGCGAAGGAGCCTATGTTGCGCCTTCGGTGATCTGCATGCCGCCCATGTTCATCAACGTTGGCGCGTATGTGGACGAAGGAACGATGGTCGATTCGCACGCGCTGGTCGGGTCCTGCGCCCAGGTCGGGCAAGCGGGTGCATCTGAGCGCAGCGGCCCAGATTGGCGGGGTGCTCGAGCCGGTCAACGCCGCCCCGGTCATCATCGAGGACGACGTGCTGGTAGGCGGCAATTGCGGCATCTACGAAGGCACGCTGGTGCGGGCGCGAGCGGTGCTGGGAGCGGGCACAATTCTGACCCGGTCAACGCCACTTTACGACATCGTGCGCGGCCAGGTTTACCGAGCCACAGAAGAGAAGCCGCTTGAGGTGCCGGAAAATGCTGTGGTTGTGCCCGGATCACGGGCCGTCAAGAAGGGGCAAGCGGCGGAGTGGAATCTTTCGCTCTACACGCCGGTGATCGTGAAATATCGCGACGACAAGACGGATCGCGGGATTGAATTGGAAGAATGGCTGAGGTGAAATCGCAGCCGGCTATTCCACGCGGATTCTCAGCCTGCTCCCGCCGTCCACACTCACCCTGATCTGCGCCAACTTTCGTATCACCGCATCGGCTTCCTGCAACTCCGGCTCCGGATAGGTGCTGGTAATTCCGATCGCCTTCATTTCTCCGGCATGGGCTGCACGAATACCCGCTGGAGCGTCTTCGATCACCAGGCATTCGGCAGGGTTCATGCCCAGTAGTTTTGCTCCCATCAGATAGGGTTCGGGGTGGGGCTTGCCTTTGGACACGTCATCCGCCGACACCAGCACTGTTCGGAGTGGGCAGGTTCGCGAGCTTCAGCCGGGATTTCGCCAGATAGCGAGTGCCGGAAGTCACCACGCACCAGCGGCCTTCGGGGATGGCCTTGAGCAATTCCGCGGCGCCCGGCATGACTGAGACGCCCTCGTGGTCGTCCGCCTCCCGCTTCTCTAATCTCAGCGTTTCTGCTTCGGCGTCGAGATGGGGCGCCAGCCGTCGCACGATTTCGATAGTGCGCACACCGTGCGCGATCTCCACCACTTCATCCGGATCCAGATTTTGCTCCTCAGCCCACCTTCGCCATTGGCGAGTGACTGAGCCAGTGGAGTCCACCAGAACGCCATCGAGATCAAAAAGAATGGCTGTGCTTTCGAAACTTTTCATGAGGTTGTGTGCAAGTGTGTCTGGCTCAGGACGGCAATACTTTTGGGGCATCAGACACGACGATCAGCTTGCCCTCCGCCATCTGGCTGCGTATCTCCATGTGGCGTTTGCGGAAGTGTGACCGGGCACGTTCTCCCCAGGCGCGCACGAAATAATAGTTCAATCCCGCCCCAATCACGGAGCTGGCCAGTGGAATGATCCGGCCCGACCATTTTTCCACCACTTCCCTGCTGGCCTGCGCGGCGATGCGCTGGATGACGCGGGGCACGAATTTGGCGATCACTTCTTTCTCCACCAGCTCGCGGCTGATGTCCACACCAGCAGCGCTGGCAGCCGCAATCCACAATTCGGCGGTTTCCTCTTCGGTGTTGAATTCGAAGCCGTAGAGCAGGCTGAGTTTCTGAATGGTACGCAAGGTCACGCCCGACAGGATTCCCAGGTCGGGAATGATCGTGATCAGGCCACCCAGCCCAAATCCGGCACCTTCGGCGGCTGCGACCTTCATCCCACTGCGAATCACCCGGTGCGCCAGGGCATCAAGCTGGCCGACCTCCAGAGAATAGACACCCTGAAAGCTACTGATCGGAAGGCCATAGGCGGCCCGCACCTGCAGCAGGAATCTCTCCGGATCCACCTTGACGGTCTCATAAGCGCGCTGGAAGCCGCGGCGCAGGCCGTCCTCGACCCGCCGTCTCAGCCATGTTTTTCGCTCCGGCTCAAGCATGCAGTTCAACCTTATCGTAGAAGATGGCTAATGGGGAAGATTACGCTTGATGTGGGCGCGAGCGTCCCGCTCGTGCTGGGTTTGGTAGCGCCGCCGTCCCGGTAAGATGCCGGCGCTACTCATTCATCCCCCGGCACGAGCGAGACGCTCGCACCCACATAGGCAATCGCGGGCTTGTGCTACGATCAATTACCGCATGCCAACTGGAAAATTGCACATCGTACCCCTCGGGGGCCTGGGCGAGTTTGGGATGAACTGCATGGCCATACGCTGGGGTGACGACATCATCGTCATCGACGGCGGCCTGATGTTTCCTGAAGCCGAACTCCTGGGCGTTGATATTGTTGTCCCTGATATTACCTACCTGACCGAAAACCGCCAGCGGGTGAGGGGTATCGTTCTTACCCACGGTCACGAAGACCACATCGGCGCGTTGCCCTGGATTCTCAGCGAGTTGAATGTGCCGGTCTGGGGGACAGAGTTCACTCTGGCCTACGTGGAAGACAAGCTGGAAGAACACGGCCTGCTCGACGACGCCGACCTGCGTGAGATCCGTCCGGGCGAGGGTTTCAAGATTGGGCCCTTTACCATCCATCCCATTCAGGTCACCCATAGCCTGGTGGATTGCGTGGCGCTGGCCGTCCACACTCCGCTGGGCGTGATCATTCATACTGGTGATTTCAAAGTTGATCCCACGCCCACCGACAACCGCCTGTTTGATCTGCACGCCTTCGCTGAGTACGGCAAGACCGGCGTGCTGGCGCTGTTTCAAGACTCGACCAACGTGGAACGCAAGGGCTACACGCCGAGTGAGCGCGCGGTGCGCCGGAAATTTGACGAGGTATTCGCGCACACCAAGCGGCGGCTGTTCATCTCTTGCTTCTCATCCTCGATTCATCGCATCAAACTGGTAGTGGAGATGGCGTGGCAGCACGGGCGGAAGGTGGCATTCGCCGGGCGCTCGATGAACAACTCCGCAGAAATCGCCGAAGATCTCGGTTATATCGAGATTCCCGAGGGCTTGCTGATCCATCCCGGCGAGATGAAGAATTTTCCGCCGGAAAAGGTTTGCGTGCTGATCAGCGGGACGCAGGGCGAGCCCATGTCGGCGCTCTCCCGCGCTGCGGTGGACAATCACAAGCACGCCAAGATCGAAAAGGGCGATACCGTGATGCTCTCCTCCCGGATCATTCCCGGCAACGAGAAGGCCATTTATCGCATGATCGATCACCTCTTCCGGCGCGAGGCGCATGTCATCTACGACGATGGCTCGTCGCCGCCGGTGCACGTCAGCGGCCACGCCAGCCAGGAAGAATTGAAGCTGATCATTAACCTGGTGAAGCCCAGGTATTTCATTCCCATCCACGGCGAGTACCGGCAACTGAAGCTGCACGCGGAGATGGCCGGGGCGATGAAGGGATCGGTCGGGAACGTCATTCTGATCGAGAGCGGCGACGTCCTCGAGTTCGACGAACTGGGCGCGCGCAAAGCTGGCCGCATCAATGTTGGTCGAGTCTGCATCGACTCCGGATCGCGGACCGACGTGGTCGAAGACCTGATCGTCAAAGACCGCCGGCATTTGAGCGAAGATGGTATTGTGCTGCCGATTATTGCCATCAACAAGCTGACGGGCAAAGTGGAGACTTCTCCAGAAATCGTGACCCGGGGATTTTCTCCGGGAGAAGACGGCTTTGACGACGGGGCCCGGCAGATCGTCATGCAGACGCTGGATTCTTCCAGCGCAGAGGAAAAAGCCGACTATGGCGTGATCAAGGAAAAAATTCGCGCCGATCTGAAGCGCTATGTTTCCAAGCAGACGCAGAAGCGCCCGCTGATCATGCCGGTGATATTGGAGATCTGAGCGTTGCAGAACCAAGCGTTTCTGTCATCCTGAGCGAAGTGGCTGCTCCGCTTCGCGAAGCGGCCACGCAGTCGAAGGACCCCTATTCCCGGCAGTGCGCTAGGGATCCTTCGCCTCCGCTCAGGATCACAGTGGAGATAGTCTCATCGTCACTCTCAACGACATTCGCGAAGCCCAATCTCGTCTGCGCGGTGTGGCCGTGCGCACCAAGCTGATCCCTTCACGCATCCACCAGGCGGACGTCCTCAAAGACAGCCGCCTGCTTTATCTCAAGCCGGAGAACTTGCAGCCTATCGGCTCGTTCAAACTGCGGGGCGCCTATAACAAGATCGCTTCCCTTTCCAAGGACGAGCTCAAACGCGGCGTGATTACCTATTCCAGCGGCAATCACGCCCAGGGCGTGGCCTATGCCGCGCGGGCGCTGGGAGTGAAGGCGATTATTGTCATGCCGGGAAATGCGCCGGCCGTCAAACGCGAGGCAACCCTTGCCCTGGGCGCGGAGATCATACTGGTGGGTCCGGCCAGTTCCGAGCGGCAAGCCAAGGCAGAAGAACTCGCGGCGCAGCACGGATACGCCATCGTGCCGCCTTACAACGACGAAATGATCATTGCGGGCCAGGGCACAATGGGGCTGGAGATTCTGGAAGACTTACCCGAAGTGGAAACTGTGATCGCACCGGTCGGCGGCGGCGGGATGCTAAGTGGAATCGCCACGGCCATCAAGCTGAGCAAGCCAACGGTGAAGGTGATCGGCGCCGAACCGGAACTCGCAGCCGACGCGCAGGCCAGCTTGCGTTCTGGCAAAATTGTGGAGTCGCCGGCCGAGCAGGTTACCCGGACGCTGGCCGACGGGCTGCGCACGCAGAGCATCGGCCCGATCAACTTTGAACACATCCGGCGCTACGTGGATGACATCGTGACCGTGAGCGAGGACGAAATCCGAAAAGCCATGCAGCGCCTGGCTGTCGATCCCAGGACGCTGGCGGAGCCGAGCGGGGCAGTGGCGGTGGCTGCGTTCCTGTTCCATCGAGACCAACTGCCGGGGACGACCACGAACGTAGCTGTGATCAGCGGCGGAAATGTGGAAGCAGAGATGCTGGCGGAATTAGAGAGGGAGAGAGCATGAGCCGATCCCGTAGCGCCGGTGTCCCGCCGGCTGTCTCGAGGGCGTCTCGCCCTCGCGCTCGGCGGGCGGGACACCTGCCGGACAGCCGCCGAGACGGCGGCGCTACCTGGTTCGGGACATTTCTAGTACTAGCCTGTCTGCTCGCGCTCGCCTCTGCCGTCCCCGCTGCCGCTGCCAATTACGAACGCGGTGCCGTGGTGCGCGTTGCCCAGGTCTATCTCTCGCCCGATACCAGCTCAGCGAAACTCGCGGAGATGGATCGCGGGCGCGAAATCATTGTTCTCGAAACCAGCCGCGAGTGGGTGCATGTCGAGGCCAACCTCACGGAAGAGCGAACGGTTACGGGTTGGGTGCTGGACAAAGGAGTCGTCCGGGCCTCCTCCCCGAATGGCGACAAGATATTGTTTGGCGAAGCCGTTGACTCCGAAGACCAGGCCAGCCGACGACACGGACGCAACGGCGCGGCCCAGGACGCGATGCGGCTCTACAACTGTGTCGCGGATTATTTTCCCACCTCGCCGCTAGCCGGCGAGGCCATGTACCGTTCGGCCGATATCCGCTGGCAGCTGGAGAAAGCGGACGTGTCGTCGCGTCCCTCTTCCCGCGAACGTGAGGCTTTCCTGCGCGAAGGCATGGAAGAAAAATACATGAAGGAGGTCATCAAGAAATTTCCCGGCACAAAATGGGCCGACCTGGCAGCATTCCACTTGATTGACAACAAGCTCTGCGGCGATTGGCAGGGCAGCTCGAAGTGTCCGGTAAAGGAATCGGAGATTTACGAAAAATACGCCACCGAGCATCCCCAGTCTCCGGCCGTAGCTGAGGCGTTGTACGATGCCGCCTGGCGCAGGTCCGCGCTGATCGAAATTTACAAGACAGAAGAAGAGCCCAAGAAGTCGGAAGAAGCGAGGGCGAGGGCAGTCGCGCTGGCCCAGAAAGCCGCATCGCAAACTACATCGTTGGACTGGGGCGCCCGCGCCCAGCGCCTGCTCTACCTGATGGAGCAAGGCATCCCGACTTACGGGAACGTTACGCAGTAAGTACCTTCGCCAAGTTTCAATCCATCAATCTGATTTTTCTGTAATACTTTCCTTCACTCTCTCGGGAGGACGCTTGAACGACTACCTGCTGTCCGTGGTCCTGGGAATCATCGAGGGGCTCACCGAATTTCTGCCGGTCAGCTCTACCGCGCATTTGCGGATCTCCGAGGCGATCTTCCATATCAGCCTGTCCGACGGCTACTGGAAGATGTACACCATTGTCATTCAGCTCGGCGCCATTCTTTGCCTGCCGGTGTACTTTCGCAGCCGGATCGCCAAGCTTCTCTCGACGTTTCCCCAGGGTGAGAGTGGCGACCGCAATGCACTGACCCATCCTCTGGGACTGACGGCCATCGCGTTTGTCGTCACCGCGATTCCGGCATTTCTTTTAACCAAGATCATCGGCAAACATCTGGAGAGCCTCCACATCATCGGCAGCTCTTTGCTGATCGGCGGAGTGGTCATGTGGATCGTCGATGCCATGAATGCCCCGGCAGAAGCGGCCGGGTCTGTGCCCGGAAGCCGAATCCACACCTGGAAGATGGAAGCCATGAGCGTGGGACAGACGGTCTGGATTGGCGCCTGCCAGATTCTGTCAGCAGTCTTTCCGGGGACGTCACGGTCAATGGCGACCATTGCGGCTGGGCAGCTGGCTGGCATGTCGCGGGCTTCGGCGCTCGAGTTTTCGTTTTTTCTTTCCATCCCCACCATGGCAGCCGCCACTCTCTATGACCTGCTGAAGTCGTTGCGCGGGAAGGGCGCGAATCCCATTGGCGTCTCGCAGATTGATCCTCACGGATGGGTGGTCCTCGCGATTGGCTTCGTGGTGTCATTTCTGGTGGCCTATGCCGCGGTAGCGTGGTTCATTGCCTGGGTGCGAAAACACGGGTTTGTGCCCTTCGCGGTGTATCGCATCGTGGTAGGGATTCTTGTACTTGCGTTCGCGGCCCGGCTCGCTGGTTGAGAACTGTTCTCACTGACTCTGTGGTCAAACACGCTCCTGCTGTTTGGCGAGCATTCTGCCCGCCCCTCGGGCCGGCGGGACGCCGGCGCTACCAAGAACTGGGTTCGCTACTAACTCGATACTCTTGCTCAATTCCCTCGTTGTCGGGCCGCACGCTTCTTGACATAATCAATGGGCTCTGGACTGGTCTGGCTTGCGAAAGGTGGGTCTCGCTTTCCGTCAGGCTGCCAAACACACCCAATGAAGTTCTCACAGATCTTCGCCCCCACGAACAACCGTCGCCTCAATGAGCTGATCGGGTTCGTGCTTTGCGTCTCGGGACTGCTTCTGTTCCTGGCTCTGGCCTCGTATTCTCCGCTTGATCCCTCATTCAACAGCGCGTCCGTGCTGACCGGTTCGCAATCTGCGCGGAACTGGGTCGGTCTGGTGGGCGCGATTGTTTCGGACCTGATGCTGCAAGGCTTTGGAATCGGGGCATTTCTGGTTCCTGTGTTCCTGGGAGCGCTGGGCTCGCGCTGGTTCCGCTCGCGCAAGGTCACCTCGCCGATTGCAAAATCCCTGGGCGCAATCTGGTTGCTGGTCTTCGTCCCCGCACTGTTGGGCCTTATGCCCGGGCACATGCACTGGATGGGCGTAATCCCCATGGAAGGGCTCGCCGGACGCATCGTTGGCGATGTCCTCATCCATTACCTGAATCTGGCGGGCGCCTACATTGTGTGCGCCACAATCTTGGCGGTGGCGCTCTATCTCACCACTGCCTTCTCTTTCGCTTCCCTGCGAGTCTGGGCGCCGACCCGCTTCGCCTTTGTGGTCGCGCTCTGGAATCGCTACAAAGACTGGCAGGAAGACCGCGCGAAAAGGAAGATGCAGAAAGAACTGGAGAAGCGGCGTGCTGCCCGGCCGACGATCACAGCTCAACTGGTTCCCGTACGTTCTGCTTCACCTCAAGCTCCGGTTCACGCGCCTGAGCCCGTGCGAACGACTGGCATTGACCGCATGACGGCGGCCATTCGCAGCGAAGAACATGATTTCGCGCCACCGGCTCAACACCATGTCCCGGAAGCCATCATTCCGGACGTCGAAGTTACGGAACGTGCCGACACCGGAGCCAAGCCGAAGACGACCATGCCCCGCATCGCGGCTGGCGGCTTCAAGTTGCCGCCCAGCAGCCTGCTGCATCGTCCCGATGAGCAACAGGCGATCGATGCCGACGAGTTGAAGTTGCTGGCCCAGGTTCTCACGGAAAAATATTCAGAGTTCGACGTCCACGGGCAGGTAACGCAGATCAATCCCGGGCCGGTGGTCACGACTTTCGAATACAAGCCCGAGGCCGGCATCAAGTACAGCCGCATCACCAATCTCACCGATGACCTGTGCCTGGCGCTCAAAGCCGAAAGCATTCTGATCGAGCGCATGGCGGGCAAGTCCACGGTGGGGATTCAGGTGCCGAACCGCGAGCGCGAAATTATTTGGCTGCGCGAGAACATCGAATCTTCCGAGTTCATTGGCACCAAATCGAAGCTCACTCTGGCGCTGGGCAAGGACATCAACGGACGCATCGTCACCGCCGATCTCGCGGGCATGCCGCACCTGCTGATCGCAGGCTCGACCGGCGCGGGCAAGAGCGTGGCTATCAATGCCATGATCATGTCCATCTTGTACAAGGCCACGCCCGACCAGGTGCGGCTGATCCTGGTCGATCCCAAGCGGCTGGAACTGGGCAACTACGAAGGTGTGCCGCATCTCTTTACGCCGATCATTACCGAGCCTAAACTCGCCGCCAACGCGCTCCGCAACGCAGTACGCGAGATGGAGCGCCGCCTGAAACTGCTGGCGGAAAAAGGCGTGCGTAACATGGAGCAGTACAACAAACTGTTCGACGATGAGGGCACACGCAGCCTCTTTGGTGAGGATTCCGAAGACCGGCCATTGCCTTACATCGTCATCATCATTGACGAGTTGGCTGACCTGATGATGCTGGACTCCGGCAACGTGGAAGAGTCAGTCACGCGCCTGGCCCAGATGGCGCGGGCCGTTGGAATTCATCTTGTGCTGGCAACGCAGCGGCCATCGGTTGACGTAATTACCGGCCTGATCAAGGCCAACTTCCCGGCCCGCATTTCTTTCCGGGTAGCCACCAAGGTGGACTCACGCACCATTCTTGATGCCAATGGCGCCGAAGCTCTGCTGGGACGCGGCGATATGCTCTACCTGCCTTCCGGATCGGCCCGCGTGCATCGCCTGCACGCCCCCTTCGTTACCGAGAAAGAAATCGCGGCCGTCGTCGAGTTCTGGAAGTCGCAAGGCTCGGCCGAGTACGAAGAGAAATTCCTGCAAGCCCCGAAAGACGAACGCGCGCCGGGTGAAGCCGGCGACGCGGGCGAAGACGGAGACGAAGAAAACGATCCCCTCTACAACGATGCGGTGCGCCTGGTAGTGGAATTCGGCAAAGCTTCCACTTCCCTGCTGCAACGCCGCCTGCGAATCGGCTACGGCCGCGCCGCCCACCTGATCGATCTGATGGAGCGTGACGGCATCGTGGGCGCAGCGGACGGTCCCAAGCCGCGCGAAGTCCTGAAGCGGCCCAGCTGGATTTCCGAAGTAGAAGAGTCGATGCGCTGAGTTTTTCGGGTGTCATCCTGAACCTCCGCTCAGGATGACACGGGATTTGCTTTTAATCCGCGAATCGCAAGCGCCGCCAGAACTATCACCGCCAGCAGCATAGCCAGCCATAGTACGGCTTTGTGACGCTCCGACCACGGGCGATCATCCGGACGTCCGGTGTACGCTTGGTTGTGGGCACCGGCTGATAACTCCGCCTTGGCCGCGGCCGGATCGGCCTTGAAGAAACGGGCGTAGTCATAAATCGGTGCATCAAGTTTGTCGTCGCCGTAGTAAAGCCTGAGCGATCTGCCCTGGGGATCAAAGTACACTCGGCGTTCAACCGACAGCAGCTCCACTCCGGATATCGACAATGGCGGATTGTCCCCGTTGTCCACTGTGAGCTTCAGCTGGCCGGAACTCTGTCCTCCGATTCGCACATCCATTTCTTCCGAGACCACCGTGGTTCCGCCGCGATTCATTCGTACCCGCGTGATTTCGCCACCCCCGAAGCGGTGATCGCTCGCATCCGAGAGGACGACCGGCCGCCGGAAATTTACCTGCTTCGGATCTACCCGAAAGCGAACGCGATCCACCGGAACTCGCAAAGGCGAATTGCAAGCGATCACGGTAGTTCGGGCGACCTGCGACGGCGAGCCACATGATCCGACGTTAGTCCAGACCGCTTTGGTTTCCTGCAGATTGTAAACCGACGCGCCCTTGACCTGGGCGGGAGAGATTCCGCTGGAAAGCTTCACGTGCAGATAACGGAAACTCGAAGCAGGCAATTTCAACACTGGATTGGAGCCCAGTTCCTCGCGGCTGAAGTCATATAGCGTCGCCGGGGGCAGCTGGGTTGCGGACTTCGCGCCCAACTGGTGGCTGCCCGCGATCGATGCTGTCACCACGAAATCTTTAGCGTCCAACTGCAATCGGATGCGATCATACTCGCCGATTTCTCCCTTCTCCAGATTAGACATGTCCAGATCAAACTCAGTGCGCCCGCCAACGCTGCCCAGGTTCAGGATTTTTGCTGCAGCTTCATGGCTAGACGTTCCTCCGCGCTGTTCGCTGAGCGCGTATTGCACCTGGGATTCGCCGTCATAGATTCGCAAGTCGGCCAGATCGGGGCGCGCCCGGGTCCATATCTCTTCATCCACCACCAAATAATTCTGTTGCTCGGGCTGAGAAATGCGTACATCGCGGACGTTGGTGAAATAGGAGATCGAAGGCCCTCCGGTCAACTCGGAACCGAGAGTCACGATCAAGGCGAGCAGGAAGGAAGCGGACCTCATGGGCCAGCGGGGCTTTCCTTGGAATTATTGTGGCTCGACAGCTTGAGCCAGTCGCGCTGGTACATAAATGAAATGGCCAGCAGCAGCGCCCCCAGCACAATGAAACTCACGATGCGGTAGCCGCGGTCAAGCTCCGACACATCGTACAAAAACACTTTGCCGATGGTGAACGCAATCAGGACCAGGGCCTGCCAGCGCACAAACGCCGAACGCCGCCAGAATCCCACGACCATCAGCATGGCGCCGTAAGCCATCCACAGGGCGGAGTAAGTAAAGTCGCGGGCAATTTTCACGTGATGCCAGTCTGTCCAGGCCGAAGGATTCCATTGCCCCTGCGGACGAAGGCTCGTCATCTCCCGGCTGTAATAGTCCGCCACTTCGCGGCTCAACGCAATCAGGGCCAAGAGATTCAAGGCCACAACGGAAACCGCGGCTACGGTCTGCGCAGCATCATCTTTCCGGCGACTGCCATACCAGGCTACGGCACCGAGCACTGCAATGGCAACCGCGTACGTCGCCATCCGCGTGTTGAAGATCGGACGCGTGACGTAGAAGTTATCGATCAGAAGAAGCCGGCCCACACCCAATATGAGGGCGCCGATGGCGAAGACGTTGAGCAACTCGGAGTGAATCCGGTCGGCGATCCATAACAGCACTGCCACTTCCACAAACCAGCCCATGGTGATCCAGTGGGCGTCGAGCCGTATGGGAATCGCGACCGTGATAAATCCGATGGCGAGTGCAAGCTGCAGCAGGTCCACGGTGCGTGCCGCCTCGGGACTACCCGCTCGTTCCCGAGCCTGGCGGCTGAGGAAGATGTATAGGGCGGCCAGAGCCAGGGCAAACCACGCCGTGTCCTTCGTACCGATCTCTTCGAACATCACGTAGATTTGCAGAAAATATCCGGCCGCATTCACCACTGCGACCAGGGGCGGAACCGAGTCGGACAGCCATCCTTTTTGCGCCGGGCGCGCCAACAAAGGCGCCACCGCGAAGATGGCGAAGAACAGCGTGGCGAAGCCCACCGTTATCCGCACCTGGGTCACGTCATAGAAGCTTGAGTACCACCCGACGTAAAGCAGCAGCGTTCCGGCGTAACTCAAAAGCAACAATCGCCGCCAGGGCTTCAGGATTACCAGGGCAAGCGCACCCAGATCGAGGACGGTGACATAGGCGAACAAGGCGACTTCACGGTTCTGGCCGGTGGAGAGCAGCAGCGGCGTGCTGAAACCGCCGATCAGGGCGAATGCCGCCAGAATTTCCGCGTCCTGAGTCCAGGCCATCACCGCCGTCGCGGCCGTCACCGCGAACATCATGGTGAAAGCAACGCCGCCGGGCACCAGGCCGTAGACCTGGAAGGCCGCGTACAACGAGAGATAAAGCACGCCAATGCCGACGGCCTTCAACGAGTAGGAAAAGATGACGTATCCGCGGTGGCGAAACTTTTCGCTCCAGACCACGATAGCGATCCCGGCCAGGAGTCCGATGGCTACTCGTCCTGCCGGTCCGATCCAGTTGTTGTCGAAGGCGAATTTCAGGAAGTAGGAAACGCCGATCAACACTGCGGCAATACCAATCCGGTTCAGCCAGTGCGAACCGATGCGGGATTCAAGGTCCGCGCTGCTCTGCTTTCCTGATGAGGCTGGCGCCGGCCTCGGCGGAATACTCCGCATCGCCGCCGCCGGCTTCACTTCTGCCGCGGGCGGGGGTGGCAGCGCAGGTGCCTGGGGCCGCGGTGCTTCGGC
The DNA here is from genome assembly GCA_963779255.1 of Terriglobia bacterium. Classification (GTDB taxonomy): domain Bacteria; phylum Acidobacteriota; class Terriglobia; order Terriglobales; family Acidobacteriaceae; genus JAIQFF01. The sequence goes on from CAVZXU010000007.1 coordinate 67,324, forward strand.
CGCAACTCCCGACGGCAAGTTTAATGCGCGCTCAATGCGAAACACTCGCGCCGTGAGTTCGCCCACCAGCCGCCGCAGCTCCTGCAGTTCGCTACTGGAAGGATCCACCGCACCTCCGGGAAACTGATTTCTGGAGCATTATCTGCGAAACTGGTCTGGCTTTCACGAATTATTAGGGGGACGAACCATGAAGTGTCTTACCGAATACTTGAAATTTCACACCAGATCCCACCGCGCCTACGTTCACATCACGCCGCAAGTGGAGCAAATTGTAAGCAAGAGCGGCGTCCAGGAAGGCATGGTGCTGGTTTCGGCCATGCACATCACGGCGGGAGTCTATGTGAATGACAACGAGAGCGGACTGATCGAAGACATTGATCAATGGCTGGAAAAGCTGGCGCCCTTCCGCAAAGACTACAAACACCACGACACCGGAGAAGACAACGGTGACTCGCACCTGAAAGCACTGCTCATACATCACGAGGTCATCGTCCCCATCACCGCGGGCAAACTTGATTTAGGGACCTGGCAGCGGATCTTTTATGCGGAATTTGACGGACAACGGGACAAGCGGGTGATCGTGAAGGTGATGGGCGAGTAAGCTCACGACCTTCTCCGGCAAGGTCGGCCGGAAAAACTGAGGGCGGCCCAGCGCCGCCCTCTCCTCATTCGATAGAGAATGATTTCGATCCCGAGGCCTACGGGCGAATCACGATTCCCGCGGAGTAGCGGAAATTGTTATTGGATGAACCTCCGTTGGCGTGGAAACGACATCCAGTCAAACTGCGTCACTCGAAAGGCTAGGCGGGGCGAGAACTTGGCATCCACACCACCGCCGAAAATCATGGGGAAGGCGTTATCGCTCGCCGAAAGCGCAGTGAAACCAACAGAAGCGTGAGACCCGCCAAACAAGGCATGAGCAAACGGGGTGAAGGTCTCTTCATTGCCCCGGGCCGCGATGGTCGGGCCGAAGGTGTAAGTGTAATTGCGAAGTCCACGCCACTTTCCGATTTGTAAGCGCCACGGAAGTCTCCAGTGACTCCGAACCAGTGATTAAGGTTTCCGGTAAGAGCGGCGTTCCAGCCGTTCAAGGTGGTGCCGTCCAGCCGGGTGAGCTGGTATCCGCCAAAGATCTCTGCTTTGGGGAAATCCTGGGCCGTCGCCGATAACGACACCAGCAGGGCCAGGACTGTAACAGTCAAGAGTTTTCGCATCGATAGCACTCCTCTATGTATGGATATATGCGTTGATGTCTTGGCTGGCGGGGTCACGGCTTCAACCTGACCTGCGCCCACAAACAACGCCCGCGCGCGGGAGCCTCAGCTTCGAGCACACGGCTATTGAAATCAGTGAGTGAACACCCAGCAAGTAACCGAAGAAATGGGGACTACACTTCTCGGCTTGACTGCGGCGTCGGTAAAACGGGATGGCTAAAAGACTGAATTGAGGGTGCGAGGCCGGAGGAATGACCATCGCACCCAAAAAAGAAAGCGCCTTGATCGGCCGGGTTTTCTTAATGCTTCACGTTCACGTCAGGATCGGCAGCGGCTTGTTGGCTGCCGACTCTTTGAATCTCATAGTGATAAGTAACGTACAGGGCACCGTCCACCACCGGCCCGGATGATTTGCATCCTCCGGCCGGCACTTCAAACTCGGCATCCTGAAACGGTGAACTTTCGAATCTGACGGTAAACGCTTCACCAGTCGAATGCCATTCAATCTCGTCCCCGGATTCTTTACTTACATTGACCGCTTCGCAATCCACATCGCAATCCTCGTAGATGTGTACGTGAACCGTGGCTGGATCCCTTTTCATCGCTCCTCCTTAAATGCTTGAATTGTCTAAGGGCCCCTCTCACACCTTAGTGCCGCGTAGTATAGCCTGAAACGCCGGGTTGGAGTGCAAGTGATCAAGGTCGGGCGTACTATTTACGACATTGACGGGAAGGCCCGCAGCCAGGGCCTTTTGAAGCCATTTGAGCGCGAGACTCGTCTCCTCGAAGTGGTTGTGCACCAGGGCGCCGCGAAACAGCACACCCGGATTTTCGGGGGCGAATGTCGCCGCCTTCTGCAGCGCCGCCAGGGCTTCCTGCTTATTCTCAGTCATTGCCAGATACTCAGCCTTGAATGACCAGATGCGCCCGTCACGGCTGTCGACGCGCAGCTCGTCATCCGCCAGGCGAATAGCTTCCCGATACGCCTCGACCGCCTTCTCCCGTTTCCCCGGCACTTGATAATATGCGTCTCCCAGATTGCCCCAACTGAGCCAGCTGGTTTTGTCGAATTTCAGGCCTTCCTCATAGTTGGCCGCTGCCTGGTCGAATTTCCGCATGTAAAAATAGGCTGTGCCCAGATTGTCATAAACCTCTACGGTTGGACGGATGGCTATCGACTTCTCCAGCAGAGCGATGGCCTGGGGATACTTTCCCTGCACCACGTACATCGCTCCCAGGTTGGAATAACCCCGGAAATTGTCCGGGGCCAGGGTCACGACTTCCTGGTACATCCTGGCGGCATCTTCGTATCGGCCTTCCTCCCGGTAGAACAGTCCCAGCCAGCTGTATCCGGCCCAATATTGCGGCCTCAACTCGATGGCTTTCCGATAGGTGGCTTCGGCCTCGGCAGAGCGGTTGAGCTTCCGGTAGACCTCGGCCAGGCCACGGAAGGTGTCATCGTTAACTGGGTCAAGGGCCGTGGCTTTCTCGAACTGGGTAATGGCCTTCTCGTACTCTCCTCGGTCCCGGTACACGCTGCCCAGGCAGGCATAGCCGTCGGCCAGGTCGGGCGCGTCGGCCACAGCCTTATCACAGGCTGTGCGTGCCTTTTCCAGCCACTCGGCGCTTCCCAAACCCTCTCCGTAGCCGAGCCAGTAGGCCTTCCCGAGACCGGCGTAGGCCTGGCCATATTTTGGATCGAGAGTAAGGGCGCCGTTGAATGCGGAAATGGCATTCTCGATGTTTTCATGCTTGTGATAGTCCAGCAGATATCCGCGACCGCGCAGGTACTGATCATACGCGGTGGGATCGCCGGTTCCGTGAGCGGCCAGGACCACGCGGTCGTTGCTCTGGACCGACAAGCCCAGCATATGAAGCACACCGTTAACCACCTGGTCTTCAACGGCAAAGGCGTCGCTGACATCGGCGTCCACGGTATCGGCGCTTAACTGGCGGTGGGTTTGGGCATCGACCAGCGAATAGTTCACGCGAACCTGGTTGCCTGAGCTATGAAGGTTTCCTTCCAGGACCAGTCCCACTCCGAAATTCTTGCGGGCCTGTTCGACACTGGTCACGCCTTCGGCGCGTATCTCGCTGGTCGCCACCACCTGCAGGGGATAATTACCGCTGAGCTGGGCCAGCTTGGCGGTCAGGGTTTCGGTCAGGCCGTCGCCAAAGGCCTTGCTGCTGGGATCATTGGTGGTGGGCGCAAAGGGCAGCACTGCCAACTGAACCGGCATCGAAGACCTAGTCAAGAGCAGCCCCGGACGGACCCGGTAGTGGAGATAGACAGGAACCGAAAGCAGCAAGGCGGCCGCGAGGCCTGCTGCCCAGAGCCATTTCTTGCGCCGCGGACGCGTTTGTGGCAGGGGCACCGGCCGCGCCAGCCCACTGGAGGTCAATCCCTGGTGCACCTCGCGCAGGGCCTCCAACAACTCTTGCGCGCTGGCGTAGCGCTGCCCTGCATCTTTAGCCATCGCTTTGTTGACCAACGCCTCCAGCTCCCGGGAGACAGAGCGATTAAAAATGCGGATGGATGCCGGGGTTTCACCCCGGATGCGGTCGGTGGTCGCCACGAAGCTGCCGGCGAGAAAGGGGTGCTGTCCGGTCAAGACTTCGTAGAAGACCACGCCCAATGAAAAAATGTCGGCCCGGCCATCCGGAGCCTGCTGCAGCAGAACTTCCGGCGACATATAGGCAGGCGTGCCGGCAAAAGTGCCGGAGCGGTCCACGGTCGAGCTCTGGTCGGAACGCGGTAAGTGCTTGGCCACGCCGAAGTCCAGTATCTTGACCAGGCCGGTGGTGGTAAGCATGATGTTTTCCGGCTTGATGTCACAGTGAACGATGCCATGCCTGTGCGCTGACAGCAGGGCTTCCGCACACTGAAATGCAACCGCGAAGAACTCATCCAGCGACAGCGGTTGCCGCAGCCGCTGTCGCAAGTTCTGGCCTTCCACATACTCCAGAATCAGGAATATCTCGCCGTGCTCCTCCAGAACGTCGTAGACAGCCGCTACATGAGCATCGCCGAAGCGGGATGCGCGCTCTGCTTCCTCCATGAAGCGGTGGCGGTATAGCGAGTCAGCTCGTAAGGAGGGCGCGAGGCGTTTGAGGGCAACGGTACGTTTAAGTTTGGTGTCTTCTGCGCTGTAAACCTCGCCCATACCCCCTTTGCCCAGCCGTTCTCCAATGCGGAAGCGTCCTACCACCGTGCCACACAGGGAATCCTGGGGCTGAGTCGAACTCGCGAGAGTGGGCTGAAACTCCACCATAGGGCCTACAAAATTCAGAATTGGAGAACAGTGTCCCGAGGCTTTTGGGACAGTTCTGCTGAGCCGCCGTGCGGCAATCTTACTCCTGGGCTAAAGAGCGGGCAATCGTAGCTGCGGTTTGGGCGGTTTGGGAGGGATTCCAGAGCCGACGAAGACGAGTCAAGAGACTGGATGACGGAGGGTCGGCAGAAGTGACCTCAGTTCGGCATGCGTCGGCTAGATCGACGCATAAGATCTTCAAGACTTCAGTCAGTTAAGTAACTTCCCTCATCTCTGACTTGCGGCCCCTGGAGTGCATGCCTTCGGCCGTCCAGCCGCTCCCGGTTATCGGCTCATGCTCCCAGGAGACCCTCGAATGTTGCATAAGTGCGCAAATCCCGCCTGTCCCAGTCTGTCCCACAGCCTCAACCTCGGCAAGCTGTTTCTTCTGGAGACCGACAACTGCGAGACCATGACCTCCGGAACCACATTCAGGGTCGAAGAGAGCGTTCGCTTCGTCGCATGGAGCGCTACTGGTTATGCGATGGCTGTTCCTCCGTACTCACCCTGGCGTTTGAACGAGGGAAAGGAATGGTGACGGTTCCGCTTCCTGCCCGGCACCGCCCTGTGCCTTCAGTGCATCTGACGGAAATGCAGCGGACGATGACTGCGTATCCCGGGGAGTTGAAAGGTGCCTTATGAATCATTTCAGAACTCATCTCTGTGCGATCTGCGGAGAAGAGCGCTCCGCGAACCAGCCCCGTTTCCTGTTAGCAGAGAATACCTGGGAGGACAAATTGACGATTCTGCAATGGAATGACCAGATGGCCGCCCGGGCCGGCATTCAGGTGGCCTGCGGCATCGACCATGTCGAGGAACTGGTAATTCAGTGGATGACGACGGGGAGTCTTGATTATCCCTTCGCGCGAATCGCCCTGGGCGCCAACGGCTGGCGGCGCGCTACGATTTCAGGCGGCCGGGTTGACATTAGCGGCGCGCGCCCAATCGGGAGAACTGGCTGTCCATCGCGAAAGTTTGGAACGGGTGCTGGCCGAAAACCGGGAGTCGCTGAAGGTCATTCTGGATGCGCTGCTCGACGCTCTGCGTCGGGAGATCCCAATCGAAGCGGAGCCGGTTTTGCCACGGGAATCGGAACGAAAAGAAGAAAAAGAGTTGTGCGCGGTTTCTACTGAACCGGAATTCTGACCTCGGCTGATTTTTTTCAACCCTACCGTGAGCTGCCCTGCCTGTGTGGGTCGGACACTCTTGTCCGACGCCTTTGGGTTTGCTCTTCCTTGGGTTCGTCCTTCCCGTTAGCGATCCATTTACTTGAATACTCGGAACTCAAAGTCAAAAGCGGGCGGACAGGAGTGTCGGCCCCACACCATCCAGCTCGGCTGTGTCAGCCCTGACACGACTGTCGTCGAATACCCACATGTGTCGAAGTATAAGTATTTTATAATCAATTACATACGAACGGCCATTCACTCGCTACGTACGGCCTGTCCGAATGGAGGCAAATATGGAACTCGTATTCACGACCGTCGCAGTCATCGGGGGCATGACTTTCTCGCTTGCTGTCGCAATCCTTGTGGAAGAGCTGATCTTCGGCAAGGTGCTCTGTGTGTTTTTCGCTCCTCGGGCGCCACAGCCCAGGACGGCCGTTCAGCGCTAGGCCCCAAGCTGTCTATTGGAACCTTTGCCGGCGGGCACAGGTCAATGTTCGTAGCGCTCTTGCTCTTAAGAGGGCGAGAGGGCTGGGGCTAATGCTAAACGGACGAACCCAGAGAGTACCAAGTGCAGAGTCCAGAGCCATGCGCTGTGCAGTTTATAATTCGCCCATCAATCCCCGCATCAATTTGCGCATCCCGGGCATGCTCATACCACTCACTTCGAGGTTTTTCAGGTCACTTCTGTTTGTGTTGCTCTTCGTCGTCTCGGGAAACGCGCAGAACTGGGCCGGCGCGGAAGGGCTGCTGGCAGGAAAGATCGTGGCGGCCACCGGCCCGAAAACCATGGCCCTGGAAGTGTCGAATCGCTCGTCGCTCAGTGCAGCGGCGACCAACGACATCCGTCGCAATCTTCTGACCCAACTGGCCGTCCTGAGCGTGCGTTTCGTTGCCGCCGAACAGGCTGCTGCAAATGTGCGGGTCTCACTCTCCGAGGATCTGCAAAGCTACGTCTGGGTCGCGGAGATTCGCCAGGGTGCGAATGCGCCTTCGGTGGTGATGGTTTCCCTGCCGCGATCCGCCGTCCTGACCGTCGAACCTGCGGCCGCAGCGATGGTACTCCGCGGCGTTTCACTGTGGTCGCAGCCGGAACTCATTCTGGATGTTGCGGTCATCGATGGCAATCCTGCGCGCATGCTAGTGCTGGACGCGAATGGCGTGACGTCTTACCGCATGCAGGACAACCGCTGGGTGCTGGAGCAATCCGTTCCCGTCGCTCATTCACGACCGTGGCCGCGCGATCTGCGCGGAAGGCTGGTACTGCGCAAAGACAAGGATCGCCTTTTTGATGCCTACCTGCCCGGCGTCTATTGTCGAAGCTCGGGGGACGCGCCGCCGGCTATGACGTGTTTCGAGAGCAATGATCCCTGGCCCATCGGGACGGACCTGTTCAGCCAGAATGCGTCTTTTACTTCCGCGCGCAATTTCTTTAGCGCCGCACTCTCTCCCGGAGTAGGCAACCTAACCACGGCGCCCGCGTTTTACTCCGCGGCGGCCGTTCCCCGCGAACACTCCACTTGGTGGCTGCTGGCCGCGGTGGATGAGAAAGTCCATGTGCTCGACGGCATCACCGATCAAGTGGCGCAAAAACTAGGTTGGGGCAGTGACATCGCCAGCCTACGCAGCGGCTGCGGGGCGGGCTGGCAGGTTCTCGCAACTGGAACGGGTGCGGGGCGGAGCGATGCGGTGCAAGCCTTCGAAATCCCTGGTCGGGAACCTGTCGCCGTGAGCACGCCCCTCGAGGTAAGCGGCTCGGTCACCGCTTTATGGACAGAATCCGGCGCAAACGGCGTCGTGGCGGTTGTGCACGATTCGGAAACGGGGAGATATGAGGCCTTCCGGCTTACTCTTACTTGCGGCCGTTAGTTTTTGTCTGGCGGTCGCGGCGCCGGCCCGCACCCGCCCACACTACGGTGGGAACCTTCGCCTGGCTATAGCGGAGGCGCCTGCGTCGATTGATCCCGCCGACGTCGGCCCGGCGGGGAAGTCGATGCCTCCCAGTCTCTCGCGGCTGATCTTTGACACGCTGGTCACGCTGGACGCGCGCGGCCAGGCTCAACCCGCCCTCTCGCCTTCATGGCAAGTCGAGCCAGGCAATCAGCGCTGGCAGTTCAACATACGCCGCGGAGTTGCATTTCATGATGGAGCCGCGGTGAGCTCGGATGCGGTCGCGGCTTCCCTGCGCGCCGCCAATCCCAACTGGAAAGTTTTCGCCACGGGAGAAGCGGTCATCGTCGAGTGCGACGCCCCGACTCCCAACCTGCCCGCGATCTTGGCGCTGGCGCGCTATGGCATCGCCAAACGCACTGGTGGGAAGGTTGTTGGCAGTGGACCATTCGCCATCAACCGCTGGGACGCGGGGAAGAAGCTCGTACTGACTGCCCGTGACGATTGCTGGGGTGGCCGCGCGTTTGTGGACTCCATTGAGATCGAAATGGGCAAGAGCTTCCGCGAACAGACGATCGCGCTCGATCTGGCCAAGGCTGACATGGTAGAGATCGCGCCGGACCAGGCACGTCGCGCGGTTCTGGAGGGCCGCCGTTTGGTGAGCTCAGCTCCCGCGGAATGGATGGCCCTGGTCTTCAGCCGCGATGCTCAGTCGGCGGAGGACGGGAAATTGCGTGAAGCATTGGCGCTCAGCATCGATCGCGATGCAATGAACAACGTTCTGTTGCAGGGAGGAGGCGAACCCGCCGCCACGATCCTGCCCAACTGGATGACCGGCTACGCGTTCCTTTTTCCCACCGCCGTCGATCTACAGCGTGCACGCCAGGCGCGGGACGCGGTTCACCAGGCGCCGGCGTGGACGCTGGCCTACGATGCATCAGATCCGCTGGCGCGAGTCATCGCGGAAAGAATCGCGCTGAACGCGCGCGATGCCGGACTCACGCTTCAAACTACAACCTCCGCGGTCGCGGACATACGACTGGTCCGCATGCCGCTGCCCTCGCTCGATGCGTGGGTTGCGCTCGGTGAGCTTGCCGGCAACCTCGGGCTGCCCCAGCCTAAATTCGACATCGATCCCCTACAGCAGAATGCAAACGCATCCACGACGTATGCAGCAGAGAGTGCTCTGCTGCAATCGCAACGTGTAATTCCCCTGCTGCATTTGCGAACTGCGGTTGCGCTAAGCGCAAACGTAATGGGTTGGCAGGAAGATCCAGACGGCAGCTGGCATTTGCAGAACGTCTGGCTGGAAACGGGGAAACCTTGAGCTTTCGCCGCAAACTTCTGCTGGTGTTCGCGCTGACGGTTTTTCTTTGCGTGGGCGCAGTCACCTGGATCGTGTCCACGGTGACCCGGCGCGCCTTCGAGCGGGCGAGCGAAGATCAGACGACGGCGCTGATCGCCCAATTTCGCCGCGAGTTCAGCCGGCGGGGAGAAGAGGTGGCACACCGGGTGGAAACCATCGCGGGCAGTGAGACCGCGACGCGCATGGCACTTGCGGTAAGCCGTGGTTCCACTGACTACAGTGCCTACGTAAATGAGGCCAAGGCTCTGGCCGACAACCAGCAACTGGACTTTCTGGAGTTCGTGGACAGCGGCGGCACCATTCTCTCGTCGGCGCAGTGGCCAGCGAAATTCGGCTATAAGGAGGGCTCTCTCCCTGCGGGAGCACCACCAAGAGGCGCTTTTCTCCGGCAGGAGGACCTCCCCGACGGCGCTGCCCTGAGCCTTTCCGCTATCCGGCCAGTCGAGGTCGGCGAAAAGCCCATCTATGTAATCGGCGGTCGCCGCCTCGACCAGGACTTCATGGCCAGCCTCGAACTCCCGGCCGGAATGCGGGCCATGCTTTATCGCAACCTGACCAAGGGCTTCTCTCCGCCTCTACTGGTCGGACCATCGGGTAACGCGCAGCAACTGGCCCCGCTGATTGAGCAAGTCCAGCAACATCAGCAGGAAGCCACGGCACTCCTTCATTGGTCAGGCGATGCGGCAGACGACGAGAGTGTCCACGCCATCCCACTGAACGGCCAGGATAACCAGTTACTGGGAATTCTTCTGGTGGGCAACACACGGCGTCCGTATGTCGAACTGCGCAATCGCATACGCTCGGCCGCGCTGCTGGCGGGCAGCGTCGGCATTGTTCTTGCCATACTGTTCAGCGGATGGGCCTCCTCCCGGGTCACCCGGCCGGTGGAGCAACTGGCGGAGGCGGCGCGAGAAGTGGCGGCGGGAAACTGGAACACGCGGGTTCCAGTGGATTCGTCAGACGAACTGGGGGCCCTGGCCGAATCCTTCAACCGCATGACAGAAGAGCTGCTACAGCAACGGGAACGCTTAGTACAGGCCGAGCGGGTCGCTGCCTGGCGCGAACTGGCACGGCGTCTGGCGCACGAGCTCAAGAATCCGTTGTTCCCTCTGCAATTAACCGTGGAGAACCTGGTGCGGGCACGGCAACAGAGTCCGGAGCAGTTCGATGAGATCTTTCCCGAGAGCTCCGCCACACTACTGGCGGAGATTGCGAATCTGAAAACCATTATCTCGCGGTTCAGCGAATTTTCCCGCATGCCGCAGCCTCAATTTCAGCGGGTGCAGGTGAACGAGATCGTACAGAATGTGGCGCGCCTGCTGCAGGCGCAACTGCAATCACCGAAGCATCCTCCTATTGAATGCCGGCTTGAACTGGCGGACGATCTTGCACCAATTGCGGCAGACCCGGAACTGCTGCACCGGGCCTTCTCCAATCTCGCGTTGAACGCGATGGATGCCATGCCCCAGGGCGGGACACTCAGCTTGCGCACGCGTCAGAGCAGCGACCGGGTCGTGGTTGAAATTGCCGACACCGGCACCGGCCTTACCGCGGAAGAATGCGAGCGCCTGTTCACGCCCTATTACACCAGCAAGGCGCACGGTACCGGACTTGGACTGGCTATCGTGCAATCCATCATCAGCGATCATGGCGGCAGCATCAGCGTGCACAGCGAGCCGGGACGAGGAACTGCGTTTATGATCGAGCTGCCGGGCAATCTGGACAAGCTGGCCGCGGCGGGCTAAGGAGCTATCGGTGCCCCAGAAAGCACATCTACTGATCGTTGACGACGAAGCTAACACTCTGGCCTCGCTCTCGCGTGCGTTTCGTCTCGCTGGCCATAAGGCTACGGTCTGCGATAACGCCGCCAAGGCCCTGGAACTGGCTCGGTCTCAGCCTTTCGACTTGATCATCTCGGACGTGGTCATGCCGGGCAAAGACGGACTCTCCCTGCTGGAAGACTTGAAGTCCCAGGGGGTCACGACTCCGGTGGTCATGATGTCGGGGCAGGCGCACATCGATATGGCGGTACGGGCCACGCGCCTGGGGGCGCTCGACTTCCTGGAAAAACCGATCTCCACGGAAAAGCTGCTGCTCACGGTGGAGAACGCGCTGAAACTGCAACGGCTGGAATCCGAGAACCGGCAGCTCCGGCAACGCGTGGGCAAACACGAGATCGTGTGGACCGGCGAAACCATGAAAAAGCTGATGGCCCAGGTCGAAAAGGTGGCGGCAAGCGAAACCCGGGTCTGCATTCTGGGCGAGACCGGCACCGGCAAGGAGTTAGTGGCACGCACGCTGCATGAACGGAGTCCCCGCGCTTCCGGCCCGTTCATCACGTTGAACTGCGCCGCAGTCCCGGCCGAACTGATCGAGTCTGAACTATTCGGTCACGAGAAAGGCTCTTTCACAGGTGCCGCCGGCCGCCACATCGGTAAGTTCGAACAAGCCGAACGAGGAACGATTTTCCTCGACGAAATCGGAGACATGCCCCTGCCCATGCAGGCCAAGCTGCTGCGGGTGCTGGAAGAAGGCGAGGTCGAGCGCATCGGCGCCGACAAGCCCACCCGGGTGGATGTGCGAGTCGTCGTCGCGACGCATCGCAACCTGGAATCTCTGGTGCGCGAGGGTAAGTTCCGGCAGGACCTCTTTCACCGGGTTTACGTCTTTCCCATCCTGCTGCCGCCTCTGCGGGAGCGCAAAGAGGACATCCCCGTCCTGGTGCCGCACTTCGCGGAACAAGTCTGCGCCCAAAATAACTGGAAACCCATGCCCTTCAGTCCGGTAGCGATTCAGGACCTACAGGCCTATGGTTGGCCGGGCAACGTCCGCGAACTGCGCAATATGGTGGAACGGCTGATCCTACTGGCGACCGAAGGCGAAGTAACCGGGGACACCGTCGAGATGGCGTTACCCCGCGGACTTACACCTCCAACCTCCCTGGCTGGCTCGGGCACCCTGGCGGAACGGGCTCAAGCCTTCGAGCGGGAAGTCATCCTGGCCGAGCTGAAACGCAGCCACTTTCACGTCACCAACGCCGCCAAGGTCCTGGGCCTGGAGCGTAGCCACCTCTACAAGAAAGCGGAGCAATTGGGCGTCGATCTACGGTCTTTACGCAACGAACCGGCGGAATGAGTCGAATCCAGCCCGGATTCAAATCACCGATAGGGGCAATCCGAAAATACAGGACAAACTGTATTGGCCCGCGGTTGGCTTCAGTATAGACTGGTTGGCAATCTAGGGTAGTGTCTGAAGGCGCGTCCAGCAAGGGTTTCCGCCGCCAGACCTATTATGTTCGTTCTTGACTTTGCCGTCGACAAAGGGCAAAGTTTCGCAACAAAGCACGCGAATCAGCAAGAATTACACAGCAAAAGTTTTCCGCAGGCGGGTAACGCGTTGGAAGGGCGGGGCATCCCCGTTTGGCAACTGTGATGCTTATACAGGGCATCCAGGGAAGTTTTGTCCGTCGAGCCGAGTAATTCTGGGGAGGTAGGTTATGGGCGCATTCCGGATATTCATCGCCGACGACCACGAAGTGGTACGCAAGGGCCTGTGCGCCCTGCTGCAGGCAGAGCCGGGATGGGAGATTTGCGGCGAAGCTGCGGACGGGCGTGAAGCGGTCGAGAAGGTCCGGGAATTGAAGCCGGACGCCATCATCCTCGATATTGGCATGCCTGGCCTGAATGGTCTGGAGGCGACCCGGCAGATCATGAAAGACGACCCCCGAGCCAAGGTGCTCATTCTGACCTTCCATGACTCCGACCAGGTGGTGAGAGACGTCCTGAATGCCGGCGCCCGGGGATTTCTCCTCAAATCCGATGCTGCCCGCGATCTGGTGGTAGCGGTCGAAGCTCTCAAGCGCGACAAAACGTACTTTACTTCCAAAGTCGCAGCCATGGTACTGGACGGTTATCTGAAAGGCGGAACCAAGGCGGCCGCCGTTTCTCTGGGACGCGACCGGCTTACTCCGCGCGAGCGCGAAGTTGTGCAACTGCTTGCGGAGGGTAAGAGCACGAAGGAGGTCGCGGTTGCGCTGGGCCTGAGCGTGAAGACGGCGGAGACTCACCGTTCGAATATCATGCGCAAGCTGCAACTGCACTCGGTCAGCGACCTGGTGCTATACGCGGTCCGAAACAATATCGTTCACGTGGTCCAACCTACGATTGAATAGGGTGTCAGGTTCTCTGGGTCACGTCGGCCGCACGGCAGATAGTGTCCCGATAGTGGCGCTGGAATCGTAGTCACGTTTCGCGTCTGGGCGCGGCCCGGAACGCGGCGCACACAACTTCAGGATCGGTTCCGGGTTCATCCTGTACAGCAAGTTACTGAAACCAGTACAGGGTGCACCGGATAGACCCTTATCGCTTCTGCACCTAGTCTTATCGTCGTTATGAAAACCGATTTGCGAGGGTCAATCTCAGACCCGGGAGGCAGACGCGTGACGAACCAGAACATTTCTACGGCAATGAGCCCCGATTTGAACAGTACCGTCCGATCCAGTACAGACCTTGAGCTGGTAGAGCGCGCCCAGCAAGGCGACTCTGAGGCTTTCGCCGCCCTGTTCCACGCCCACAAGGCCAGGATCTATTCTATTTGCCTGCGCATGACCAACAATGCGGCGCAGGCTGAGGATCTCACCCAGGACGCATTTCTGCAGGTGTTCCGGAAACTATCCACCTTTAAGGGAAACTCGGCGCTGTCCACCTGGCTCTATCGCATCGCGGTTAATACTGTGCTGATGCACTTCCGGAAGAAGGCCCTGAAGCAGATCTCGCTGGACGAGCCTTCAAGCCATGATGCCAAGATGGTGCGTCGCGAATACGGCAGCCGCGATGGCCGCCTGTCGGGATCGGTTGACCGCATCACACTGACCCGCGCCATTAAAGATCTGCCCGCCGGCTACAGGACCATCTTCCTGCTGCATGAGGTAGAGGGCTACGAGCACCAGGAGATAGCAAAAATATTGGATTGCTCGGTGGGAAATTCCAAGTCGCAACTCCACAAGGCGAAACTTCGGATTCGTGAATTCCTGGCAGAGGGTAAGAACGAAATAGTGGTCGAAGCGCAGGAGGCAACAACCCAGGAGAATGCGTCCCCTTCGCGCCAGCGCAAAGCCCCACGTTCCGAACTCGGTTTCGCCGAAGCTGTCTAGCTTAGTGTCATAGCTTTGAATGCAGGCGCGAGCGGGGTGCTCGCGCCTGCATCACGCTTAGCGCTGGCCCCATTTCAGCTTGGTGCGAAGCACGTCGAAGAATGTCCCCTGCGTGTGCAGGAGCGTAACCTGGTGCTCCGACTTGCGGCAAAGCACGCGGTCCCCATCCATCATAGGCATACCGATCTGGCCGTCGATGCTCAGATAGGCTTCATCCTCACCCGTCTTCACCACAATCTCGATTTCCGAGGTATCACGGACCACCAGCGGACGATGAGTAAGCGAGTGGGCGGAGACCGGCGTAACTACAAACGCATCCACCGAAGGCATCAGGATGGGGCCGCCCGCCGCCAGTGAGTACGCGGTCGAGCCGGTCGCGGTGGACACGATCAGACTGTCCGCCTGGTAGCTCGAAACAAACAATCGGTCAATATAGACGTCGCAATGATTCAAGCGGGCGATGGTGCCTTTGCCGACCACCACATCATTGAGCGCGTCGTAACTGGCGATGGAGGCGTTTTTTCGCAGCACATCGCAATGCACCATGGACCGCGTGTCCAGGTTGCAGCAACTCTGCTCAATATTCTGCAGAGTGGTGTATAAATTCTCCAACGGCACCTCAGTCAGGAATCCGAGCGAGCCCAGATTGATGCCGAGCACCGGAATTCCCGCCTTGGACACGGCCCGGGCTGCCGAAAGCAGCGTGCCGTCGCCCCCCAGCACCACAACGAAGTTCAACGGGCGGGACGCCATTTGCTCTCGGGCGAGGACTTCCACGCCCGGAGCATAGGGCGCGGTCTCCGCATCAACCACAATCTGGTATTGGTGCTCGCGAAACCAGGCCAGCAGGGGTGGAACGATGTCCGCTAATTCCGCTTTGCCCGGCTTCGAAATAATGCCGGCGAACTTGTTTGTGGAGACCGCATTCCTGGTTGCCATGGTGAAAGTCGAATTGTACAGAAATTCCGGAGAAAAGCTTATCCACCGAGGACACGGAGGACACAGAGTAAAACCTAGAATTGTCCGTACAGCAGAAATTCGCGATTCCCTTCACCACCCAATATGGGAGACTCGATCACGCTTGTCTGCGTGCATCCCAGGGCAAGCAAGGCGTGACGAACTTTTTCGACTGTAGCTTTTTGCACCGCTGGGTCGCGTACGATGCCTCCCTTCCCCACTTGCTCGCGGCCTGCTTCGAACTGCGGCTTGACCAGAACCACGATCTGCCGGCCACGACGTTCATCCGGCTGAGGGAAGGCGGCTGCGATCACCGCGGGCAGAACCAGAGTCGCCGAGATGAACGAGACATCCATTGCCACCAGATCCACAGCTTCGCCAACCTGTTGCGGTGTGAGATAACGGGCATTGGTCTTTTCCAGCAGGCGCACGCGAGGGTCCTGACGGAGACGAAAATCGATCTGGCCGTGGCCGGTATCGACGGCAATGACCCGCCCCGCTCCGCGCTGCAGGAGACAATCGGTAAATCCTCCGGTTGACGTGCCCACGTCGAGACAGGTCCTGCCGGCCACATCAATCTGCCAGTGCTTGAGTGCTTCCTCCAGTTTGAGACCGCCGCGGCTCACGTACTTGAGGTCTTCTCCAAGCAAGCGAATATCCGCCGTGACATCCACCCCGGCTCCCGCCTTTTCGACTTTTTGTCCGTTGACCAGCACTTTGCCGGCGAGGATCAGACCCTGGGCTCGTTCCCGCGAGCTCGCGACGCCACGTTCGAGCAGTAATTTGTCGAGCCGTACTTTCAAAACAAGACTCCAGAATCTCTCAGCCCTGGTGCAACCAAACCGGTTTGAGCACCCGCATAGGTGCAAGATGCAGAAAGCACTCGCAACAAACAACTTAACAGTGTAGTTTTCTTGTTTCCCACAGAATTTTGCACAGCGATGTTGAAAAGTCGAGAGGATGGAAAGGCCGGCAGCGTCCTAATTCAGCACTCTTGGCGCCCTTGGCGGCCTTTGTTAGCGACCTTTGCGATTCAAGATTTTCTGAACGATTTAGGCGAGATCAACCCTTTACCGCAGAGGACGCAAAGAGGGCCTGCAAAGTTCGCAAAGTTAAGACTGGAGAGTTCGCTGCGTCGAAGCGCGCTAGCCGGCGACTTCTTCCAGGAGTTTCTGGTCGATATCGAAATTGGAGTGTACGTTCTGCACGTCGTCGTGCTCTTCGAGCGCTTCCATCAGCCGGATCATCTGGGTCGCGGCTGGCCCTTCCAGCTTGATGTAGTTTTGCGGAATCATCGCCACGCTGGACGATGCTGGTTCAATCCCGGCTTTCTTCACCGCTTCGAGAACGGCTTCATAGGCCGCAGGCTCGGAAAGCACTTCCCAGTTGTCGCCATCATCGCGTAAATCCTCGGCGCCAGCCTCAAGCACAATGCCCATCAAATCGTCTTCTTTGGCCGCTGTCTTGGGAATGACGATGTCACCCTTCTTGTGAAACATCCAGGCCACCGCGCCCGCCTCCGCCATATTGCCGCCATTCTTGCCAAAGGCATGTCGGATTTCGCTTACCGTGCGGTTGCGATTGTCGGTATTGATATCGAGCAGGATCGCCACGCCGCCCGGGCCATAGCCCTCCAGCGAGAACTCCTCGTAGGTGGCGCCGGGAAGCTCACCGGTGCCGCGCTGGATGGCCCGTTTGATGTTGTCGGCGGGCATGTTCTCGGCTTTGGCCGCGACGATGGCGCCGCGCAGACGCGGGTTGGTGTCGGGATCTCCGCCATTTTTGGCGGCTATGGAAATTTCCTTGATCAGGCGGGTGAAAATCTTGCCCCGCTTGGCGTCCAGAGCGCCCTTTTTATGCTTGATGGTGGCCCATTTTGAATGGCCGGACATGGAAATACCTCGTATTTAAAAGTCTTTAATGGCGCGGAACTGGCCCGTCGAGGAGATCAACGGATTGCCTCAAATGAATGCCGCCGAACAAAAAATTATAGCATGGGACCCTGAACCCGAGCCTGCCGGGCTTTATACGCATACAGCACGGCCAGCAATGGCGGAGCCAGCAGCACACCCCAGAACGGAATCACGATGCCCAGCACGATCGGCGCCAGGATGGAAGCCCACAGCGGCACCTTGGCCGTGCGCTTCATCAGGTAAGGCTGCAATAGAAAACCATCCACGAGGGCGATCACCGCGTACAGCATCAGAACATAGAGTGGATGCTCCCAGTCTCCCCATTTGAACATGGCGGATAGGGCGGGACCGATGACTCCGAGCACGGCTCCGATCTGGGGCACGAACTGGAAGGCGGCACCCAGCACGGCCCACAACGGCGCCCAGGGCACACCGATAATGAGCAACCCGACCAGCCACAGCAGGCCGACCGCCAAAGAATCCTGTAGCTGTGCCACCAGCCAGTTCTTCAGCGCGCCGCCGGTGACTCGAAAGTGTTCCCCGAAATCCACATGTGTAAGATGCTCCCGCGGGCGTCGATGATAGCCCTGACGAACAACCCGGAAGCTAATTGTCTTGTCTTTCTTTGTGTCCCTTGCGCCGTTTCTTTGCGTTCCTTGCGGTAGAAGCTCAACCGCAAAGTTTGCAAAGAGTTCCGACGGGTCGTCAACCTTGTTCCCTGTCATTCGTCCATACTCTTAGCACGAAATATCCATAGGTCGAAATCCAGAGAGAGGGCGTGTGGACACGGTCCTGACGACAGCCTTGACTTCGCCCGCAGCTGAAGCAGCCCAAGAGATCTCGGCGGACAGGTTCGACGACGTCATGCGCCGGCACCAGCGGCGCGTGTACCGTGTGATCTACTTACTGGTGCGGGATGCCGACACCGCCGACACGCTCACCCAGGAGTGCTTCCTGCGTGCCTACCAGAAGCGCGCCAGCTTCCGGGGCGAGTGCAAGGTGGAGACCTGGATCCTGCGCATCGCGGTCAACCTGGTGCGCGACCATGGCAAGAGCCGCCGGGCTTCATTCTGGAAGAGGCTGGTGGGCTTGGATGATGGCGAGAGTCCCGGCGCCGAGCCCCGGCAGTTTCCCGCGCGGGAGCCCTCGGCGGAACGCACCTTGCTGGCGCGCGAAGAGTTGGAAGCCGTGTGGAATGCCCTGTCTTCGCTTTCGTCGCAGCAGCGTACCATTTTCATCCTGCGCTATGAGGAGGAAATGCCGCTGGCGCAGATCGCCGAACTGCTGGAAGTCAAGATAGGCACGGTGAAAACGCAACTGTCGCGCGCGACCGGGAAGTTGCGGGAGATGAAGGAGAGACAATGGAGATAATTCGACATCTGAGCAACGAGGAATTGACCGACCTGGTGATCGAGAGCGACCGGCAAGCGCTGCGGCCGACCCTCGAGGCCCTGCCCGACTGGGCCCGCACCTCCACGGAGCAACCCGAGGAATTCTGGCAAGAACAGCGGGCTGTTATCTGGTCACGTATTTCTTCCCTGGAGCGCCATCCGCAGAACCGGGCGGTTCGCCGGTCCCTCCTGCTGGCAGGGTCGGCGGTGGCGGCGATGGTCCTACTGGCGGCATTGATGCTGGATCGCGCTTCATCTATTCCGCCCCCCAGGCTCAGGTTGATCCTGACCATGAATTGTTAATGGCGGTGGAGCGCGCGCTACAAAACAACGGACCGGCAGCGCTCGATCCCGCCGCGCTTCTGGCCGAGGAGATGGTCCAGGAGCTACCGGCGGCACATTCCCCGATTCGCAAGAAGGAGCCGACTCATGAAAATTAAATACTCACGCGTATTCGCATTGCTTCTTTTTCCGCTGTCTGCTCTGGCCCAGAACCGCACCGTCCAGCCTTCGACGACCGTGGCCACCCCGGGCGCCAGAGTCACCATGGTTTACCACGGCGAACTGGGAAAGTGGTGGCAGAACTCCGACGTTGCCAAGAAGTTGCAACTCAGTGACGGTCAAATTTCTCAGCTCGACCAGACCTTCTACGACCACAAGGTGAAGCTGATCGACTACGGCGCGGAAATGGAGAAGCAGGACCTGAAGCTGCAGTCATTGCTTGATGCTGACGTCCCCAACGAGGGGCAGGTCGAGGCCCAGGTGGACCAGGTGCTGACCGCGCGCGGCAAGCTGGAACGCGAATTCACCATGATGAATCTCGATCTGCGCAAAGTGCTCTCGCTCGATCAGTGGCGGCAATTGAAGTCGATCCGTGGCCAGAGCGGCGCATTTGGCGGCGGCGACAGAATATTCTTCCGCAAGGTGCTGCCTCCCGGCGCAGGGCCCTCGCTCATGACTCAGCCGCCAGGCGAAGTCCCGGTGCCTCCTCTTCCTCCGCTTCCGGAAGACATGTACTGAAATCGAGAAATTTTCCGCCGCCGCCCGTGTAATGCTTTTCAGCAACAGGGGCGGCGTTTTCTTCGTGTTAGACTTTCAGACGAGCCTCATCTCCGAGGAGAGCAGATGAAATTTGGCGTCATCATTTTCCCAGGATCCAACTGCGACCATGATGCGTATTGGACGATCCAACAGGTGGCCCGCCAGCCGGTCACTTTCCTCTGGCACGAGTCCCACGATCTGGAGAGATGTGACGCCATCATCGTGCCTGGCGGATTCGCTTATGGCGACTACTTGCGCACAGGAGCGATTGCGAAATTCTCTCCGGTGATGGAGTCGGTGCGGAACTTCGCCGCCGGGGGCGGATTGGTGCTCGGGATTTGTAACGGCTTCCAGATTCTGTGCGAGTCCGGCCTGTTGCCGGGAGCGTTGATGCGGAACGTGGGGCTGAAGTACGTGTGCAAACCGGTGCAGGTGCGGGTGGAGAATGCGGACACGCCTTTCACCGGCGCTTGCCGCCAGGGTGAAGTGCTGACCATTCCCATCGGCCACATGGAAGGCAACTATTTCTGCGACCAAGCAACTCTGGCCCAGTTGAAGAGCAACCAACAGATTGTATTTCGTTATTGCTCGCCTGCGGGCGAGATTACCCCCGAGGCCAACCCTAACGGATCTCTGGAAAACATTGCCGGAATCTGCAGTCCGGGCCGGAACGTCCTGGGGATGATGCCCCACCCGGAACGCTTCAGCGAGCCCGAACTGGGAGGCACCGAGGGCTTCAAAATCTTCGAGTCCATGGTCGGAGCCATGGCGGTGAAATAACGCGTTCCTGCGAGTGGTTATTTGGGGAGTGCCCGCATCCAATCCACCGGAGAGTTGGCGCGCAACTTTCGCTTGAAGTAGGGGTTTAACAGAAGACTCCAGAAATATTCCATGACAGTCCATCAACCTGTGGCCACACCTCTGGTTCACCTGAAGGCTGATGTCCAACTGGCAAGAATTCCAGGGATGGCGGCGACAGTCCTTCTTTTGCTGCTGACCCTCTGTACCGCCTGGCCAGCGGCGGCGCAGGACATCCCCAGGGTGCAGGTTTTCGCCGGCTATTCTTACACCCGGTTTGATAGCCCGTCATTCGGTTTCTCTAACCCGTCCGGCCTGAACGGGTACAATTTTTCACCTGCCTTCAACTTGATCCGTGGATTCGGGGTGGCGGCGGAAGTAAGCGGACAATACGGTTCGAACCTCAACCTGCGCGATATCGCCGTGGGCCCACAGTTCCTCTACCGGAAGGGCAAGGCGCTTTTCTTCGGACACGTTCTCATTGGCAGTGCCCGATCTCTGGTGCGCGTGGGAAACAAAGAAGAAGACACGGATCGAGCCGTGGCCCTGGGGGGAGGCATGGATTTCGATCTCTCTTCTCGCTTCTCTGTGCGCGTATTTCAGGTGGATTATCTGCACACCAGCTTGTTTTCGGAGACGCAGAACAATTTGCGCTTTTCGACCGGGCTGGTTTATCACTGGGGCGCGATCAAGAAGGGGCACCGGGCGCCCACATTGACTCCGTAGTCGAGCCGCTCCCCGGTGCGCGAATTTTCTGGAAGGGACTTGATGATACTGATCCGACGGGCGGGCTGGCTGAGCACGGTTTTTGCGCTGGCTTGGTTAGCGGGCTGTGGCGGCAATAGCGGTGGCGGATCTGCCTCGGGCCGCAATGCCTATGTCGCCGTGCCCCAGGGCAACGCCATTGCCGCTTTCCGCGTAAACAGCGACTCCGGCGATCTTACCCGCGTGCTGGGTTCTCCTTTCGCTGGTGGGACCTCCCCGGTTGCGGTTGCAGTCCATCCTTCGGGCAAGTTTGTCTATGCCGCGAACCAGGGCGGGAATGACATTTCGTTGTTCACCATCAACAGCAATACGGGAGAGCTTACCGAAGTCATGCCCCGCACGGCGGCGGGGCTGAATCCGTCGTCGTTAGTAATGGACTCCAGCGGGGACCTGATTTTTGTGACCAACGAAACCTCGAATACGGTTTCTGTTTATTCCGTAAGTTCGAGCGACGGCACTCTGACCGCAGTCGCAGGATCGCCCTTCGCCACGGGGGCTCGGCCGGTAGCGCTGGCTTTGTCTCCTTCGGGTAAATTCCTGTACGTGGCCAGCGGAAATCTGCCGCTGGTGTTCGGCTATTCCGTGACTGCAGGGACGGGCAGCCTGCTGGCAATCCCGGGATCACCGTTTGCGGTGGGCAAAGGGCCGAGTTCCCTGGTGGTGGATCCCTCGGAACATTTTCTCTACGTAGCAAACCTCGGTGATAACACCGTCTCGGGGCTAAAGATCGACTCCACCAGCGGCGCCCTGACCTCGGCACTGAACTCTCCGTTCGCCGCTGGCACTGGGCCGATCTCAGTCACGGCTTCCGGGAAAAGCTTTGTATGTGACCAACCTGGGCTCCAACAACGTCTCCGTTTATTCGATCGATTCCACCACAGGCGCGACCACCGAACTCGACGCATCGCCTTTCAGTGCGGGGACTGGACCGGTGTCCGCGACGGTCGATCCGGCGGGCACGTTTCTCTACGTTTGTAATCAGAGTTCCAAGAACATCACTAAATTTAAGATCAACCCGGATTCTGGAGGGCTTCCCAGCAGTACGGTCACCGCCACTATTAATTCGGCGCCGGCCTCTATAGCCTTCGCGAAGTAGGGGTAGCATGTGTGGTCGCGGGCGACTCGCCCGCGCAGGTGGGAGCTCATAGGTAAAGACCGTGGAACTTCTGCGGGTCTGTTACCACCAAGCTCTGGGTCGGATAGAAGCCTTCAAATCAACTGCAAAAGCCGCGGGCGAGGTCGCCCCGCGTCCACACATTCACTTTGATGGTTCGCTTCGGCATTCTCGGGTTTGGATTGCACGCGGTCAAGCGGCTGATGCCAGGTTTCGCGCTGGCGCAGAACTGCCGCGTCACCGGGTTGTCGCGACGCACCCTGGATAAGGCGCGCGAGTCCGCCCGGCAGCACAATATCCCGCTGGCATTCGATTCGGCCAAGGAGCTGTGCCAGTCGCCGGAAGTCGATGCCGTTTTTGTCACCACTCCCAATGCCTGCCACCTGGCCGACGTGCAGCTTGCTCTGCGCTGTGGCAAGCCGGTGTTGTGTGAAAAGCCCATGGGCGTCCGCGCTGGTGAATGCCGCACGATGGTAGAAGCGGCCCGCAGCGCAAAGCTGTTGCTGGGCGTTGCCCAGGTTTTTCGCTTCGAGGAGAGCACGGCTCGTTTGCGCGACAGGGTGGCCGCCGGACAGATCGGCAAGGTTGTTTTCGCGCGCTCCGAATTTTCCTTCCCCGCGGCTTCCGGACACCCCCGAACCTGGATCAATGATCCCGCCGTGGCCGGCGGTGGACCCATTGCCGATGTCGGCGTCCACTGCGTGGACTCTTTGCGTTACATCCTTCAGGATGAAGTCGTGCGGGTGAGCGCGCGTGGCCTGCACGACCTCGGGCCCGCCGCAGTAGAGTCGGCCGCGGTGCTCACGATGGAATTTCGCCCGAGGCACCCTGGCCACGGTGGCAGTTTCCTTCCGCGCCGAGTACCGCACTCCGCTGGAATTGGTCGGCAAGACTGGAGTCCTGCGCGCTGATGATGCGTTCAACGTGGAACGGCCCATCACGCTGGAGTTGCGTCGCGCCGGTTCTACAGTTGAGACTGATCAGGTCTCGAACCGCCTGGCATATGCCCAACAGGTGGACGCTTTCGCAGCGGCAGTCGAGGGCAAAATCAGGTTTCCGGTGCCCGGCGAAGAAGGCTGGCAAAACCAGGAAATTCTGGACGCAGCCTACCGAAGTATGAAGAGCGGAAAGACTGAGGACGTGGCCCGGGTCAGGTAAGCGTCCGACCTATCAACGTTTACGGGGCCGGCGTCGGCGCCGTGGTTGCAGGAATTCCCTTGGCCTGCACGATCGCCCAATGCCAATCCTGGTCCTGGCCCGGCGCAACCCCTAAACTCTCCTGGAAGACCGTCGTGCTGGATGGCGCAGCCGAACCCTTGATGTGGTAGAGAACGGTTGAGTCAGGATGCTTTTCCGAGAGCAGCGTGGTGGTTTCGGCGGCCGGCATCAGGCGCGCGGAACCACGGCGGGCCGAGTTTGCCTCCGAGCTGCGCAGGATGGTCAGTCCCACGGTAATTTCTTTTATGTTCCAGGTCGTGCCGTTGTGCACGGAGACCTGCAGCGTGTCTCCCGTGATCGTGGCCGGACCATCCAGTTTGGCCAACTCGCCTGCCGGCAGGTCCTGCGGCGCGTACGCGTCCGACAGCAAGGAAGTCGCTGCGGCGCTAAATGAGAGGTCGCAGGTCACATCGGGAGAAGAGACCTGAAACTTTTTCGCTGCGCCATCGATACTGAACAAGAAGCTGCCATTAAGCTTGCGGTTCTGCACCTCATCCATGATCTGATGAAGATTTTCATTGTCGATTACGGCATGCTCCGGCGCCGCCTTGCCTTTGCGGAACAGGCGCGCCAGGTCGCCCAGGGACGGTTCCCCGCTATCGGACTGCGCCACTCCGCGCACTGGAAGGAAGACTCCCAGCAGAGTGACGACAAACGGCAGGAATAATTTGCGCTTCATGAAGGCATCACGGACAGTTCCCTTACATTGTGCCGTATGCAGCACACCAGCGCCGGTCCTCGCTGCTGCCAGCATTCGATTGATAACTAGCGGGAACTGGTCCTGAAGAAATTGTACTCAGGAGTTCAGGCAGGAACGACAAGCCAGGCACGAACGTTGGTCGTAGAACCCTCGGAACGACGGGACGTATTGCAAACACTTGGGCACGCGGGACGGACGGGCACGCTAAGGGGCGCTGTACGCCCGAGGTCAAGCCCTCCGTTACAGCAGGCCAGAGGAACGAAAGCGAGTGACCGGATCCGTCACCGGAATCGACTGCCGCTGAAAGATCCAGCGGGCCACTGCATAGCCCAGGGCCGCATAGCAAACATAGACTAGCTTCATGGCTCACCCCAAATTGTTAGATGCTCTTTCGCCCATTGGGGGGAGTGCGATAAGCCGCACCATACGAGCACAAATTAACAAGCAGTCACCAGTAGGTCAATGAACCACTGGTGCTATCCATATGGCACAAAAGTAATAGGAGGTAACCACCTCAAACTCCCTGCTAACTAACACCTTGTCATCCCGAGCGCCGTCTCGAGCCGCGCTGGCGCGGTGAGAGCAAGTCGAGGGACCCCTACCTTGCCACCGACTGATCAGCTTATAGGGGTCCGTCGACTCCGCGCAGGATGACAGGGTACGAGAGGGGTCTAGTGGGAGCGCTGGGGTGCAGCGTCCTTGGGATTAGCCGACCTCGCTCCTTCCAGGGCCTTGGCCCTGTGACCGTGGAAGAACGCCAAATGCACGAAAAACATGAGCACCAGTACCCCGCCAAAGGTGCAGACAATAGTGGCGCCGGTAGGAAGGTCGCCCAAGACAGAGAAGTAAACACCCAGGGCGGACACCAGGGTCCCCATGATCCAGCCGATAGCCAGGCGCGGCCCTACGCGATCCGCGAAGAGCATCGCGCCCACTGACGGCACGATCAGGTAGCAGAAGACCAGCAAAACCCCAGCGATGGCCACCGAAGAAGTGACCACGAAACCGAACGAGGCATAGAACAGAAAATCCCAGAAACGAATGTTCATGCCGCGTGCTTCGGCTTCCTCCGGGTTGGTGGAAATCAGAAGGAACTTGCGGCGGAAGATGTAATGAAACAGGCCAACCACCCCGTAGAGCACTGCAGTCTTGATGACCTCCTGTTTATCGACGGCAAGAATGTTGCCGACCAGCATGTCTTTGAGGTGTTCAGTTTCGCCCGTGGCCTTGCTCATGGCCAGAATGGCGGTAGCCGAGGCCACGGCGTACGCAATGCCAATAAAAGCTTCCTGCGGAATGTGGCCGCGCCGTGAGCGGGCGAAGGCAAAAATGGCCGCACCCACGAAAGTGAAGGCCAGACTCAGCCAGTAGGCCCCGCGTCCATGCGGATCCATTCCGACCAGAATGGCGATGGTGGCTCCCAGGGCCGCAATTTGTGCCAGGGCCAGATCAACGAAAATCACGCCGCGTTCCACCACATGTACGCCCAGATAGGCGTGAATGCCGGTCAGAATGAGGCTGGCGATGAACGGCCACAATAGAAAGGGCAGAATTTCCATGTCACTCCTTGGGGGTCAGTCGTCGGTCGTCGGCAAATCGCCTGCAATTCGACCCCGAACTTGCTGACGACCGACGACTGACGACTCTTACTGTGTCGCCTGGAAAGCTTGCGTCAACAGGCCAATATCGTAATCGAACAACTTGAAGTAATCGGTGACGTCTTTCTCTCCACCGACGGATGGCAAGTATTGCACTACCTTACCGCCCGTCTCACGGGCAATGGAATTCGGCGTTTTCAGATCGAAGTACGGTTCGACCAGGATGACCTTGCAGTTCTCGCGCTTCATCAACCCAATCAGTTCGATGGTGTGGCTCGGGGTCGGCGGGATTCCCGGCCGGGGTTCGACATAACCGATAACATTCAGTCCGAAGTGCTTGGCGAAGTTGGGAAACGAATTGTGGTAGGTGACGACCTTGCGCCCGTGAAAGGGCTTCATTTCCGCGTCCCACTTCTGCTCAGCAGCGGTCAGTCGCTTGTCGAAATCCTGATACCTTTCCTGGAAGTAGCTGGCATCTGTGGGATCGAGTTCGCCCAGTTTGCCGGCGATGCCTTTGGCGATGCGGCGGCCATTGTCAGGATCAAGCCAGTAGTGCGGGTTGCCAAGGGGATGAACGTCACCCATGGCGCGAGTCACGGTGCCGGTCGGAATATCCAGAATCTCCGCAAACTGGGAGGCGTCCAGGTAGCCATTCGCGCCTACCTGGATTCTGGCATTGCCGCTCTGCGTGATCAACGGGGGCAGCCAGCCAATTTCCAATTGCAATCCCACGACGATCAGCAAATCCGCCTGGCGAAGTTTCAGCAGAAAGCTCGGCTTGGCTTCAACAAAGTGGGGATCCTGATAACCCTTGGCGATCGATTCCACGCTGATGCGGTCGCCTCCCACCTCCTGTGCCAGGGCCGCCATGTCGGTAGTGGCAGTGACCACGTTCAGCTTCCTGGCTTGAACCGGGACCGCCAGGCTGAACGCCAACAGGCAAACCGAGCCCATGCAGAACAACCGCCGAGATTGCTTCTTCTTCATTCCGTCCTCCGGAAACCTGCCGTTTCGAATTCTGCGCGCCTTGGCTGCCAGGCAACCGAGGGCGGCGGCTGTCCCACGGGAACCTCGCTGTCAGAACGGGTGCGCGCCGTGCGCGCCCAGCGAGAAAATCAATTGCAGCAGCAGCTCATTCGCGCTCCTGCCTTCCGCGTAACTGGTGTACCGGTACTGACCGCGGACCTGGCTGAACTCACTCGGCCAGTAAGTCAGCACCGCCGAACCACCCTGGTCGGTAAGGTTGCCGAATTGACTGCGCCCGGAACGGTCGAAGCGGCCCCCGAGAAACCAACGCCGCCCCAGTTGATAGTCCGCCGACGTATAGAAGCCGAAAGCTTTCTGCTCCACCGGAAGCTGCTGACGCTGGCTCCAGAACAACTCGCCGCGACCAATAAAAGAGTGGTAAATCGAGCGGCGCAAGGGCTTCCAGCGCACCGTGGCGTCCACACCATACAGGTTGGTGAGAAAATCCGGGCCAAAATCATTATAGCCGCGGGCATAGGATAGGCCGATGTCAACGTTAGTGGACTCAGTGACGTCCTTGTAGCTGCGCAAATGCGCCACTGTGCTGACATTGCTTCTCTGCCAGGACTTGAAGACGCTTTGCGGACCCTCGCCCGAGTCGCCGCGAAAGACCTGGCCCGTGGCTTCCAGGAAGATCCCTTTCGGGGCCGGGATGATGCGTTGAATGGACACGCCCGCATCGTCAATGCCATCTTCGCCGCCGACCAGGTTGGTGGTGGCAAGCGGGCGATCGATCCACGGCAATACGTGGTTATGCATAGTGTTGACCTTGCCGAAGGTGGACCGCATCTTTCCCACTTTGACGACAAAACTCTTCGGCAACGCCGTGAATGTAATGTAACCCTCTTCCAGATCTACGCCCCTTTCTCCAAATGAGATGAAGAAGTCTCCGCGGGCGTAGGGATCAATAATGGCTTGCAGGCCAACTTCCGACTCGTGCATCTGCATGGCCGGAAACGGTGTCTGCTGGGCGAGGGCTGGAACCGTGCCGGTACCGGCGGCACCGATGAAATCGCCGATCACGCTGATGTCCGGATTGAGCGCCTTGGCCGCGGAGCCACCAGCCCCGCCCAATGCAATGTTCTGATCCGGGGTCGCGGTGACCGCGGCAGCCGGGACCTCCGCGGCCGGTGTTGCTGACGGCGCGACCGCGCCTTGGGCAGGCGCGGCTGGCGGCGCTGGCTGCTGCGCGCCCTTGAGCATACGCACCTGGCCTTCGAGCAAAATCAGGCGGTCCTGCAAATCTCTGATTTGCTGCTGCATGGCCGCTACATCCGGCGCGCTGTTCGACGACGGACTACTGTCAGCCTGTTGAGCCCAGAGTGGAATGGCCGAAAAAATTGCAATACCTGCCCAAATGATTTTCGTTTTCATTGGGTTGTGTCCTCCACTAGCAAGAAAGATCCCCTGCTTCTTTGAAATTACACGGTCCGGTCGAAATGACCGGATCGAAACTGATTGGATCGCAGCTGAAAGCTCCGAAACCGATCATCACACGTGACGGCATTCAGGCCAGGTCGGGCCTGGATGTTCACGACTCTCGATGCCGCGTCGGACCATGATGCAGGTCCACGGCTTAGTCGTTCTCAGGGTGAGGGAATGTGCTTGATTCTAGCATCCGAGCGGAGCTGAAATGTTGTCCGAGGAGGGACGTTTTGACATGGTGTACCGCTATCGCGCGGTTCCGGTCGAATACACTGCCAAGGGAATGCTTGGCGCACCCATGATGGCGGCAAAGTAGCGGAAAGCAGCGAGCTGGTTGTGATCCGGCCCGCAAAACAGGACGCGCGGGCCGGCCCTGCAACTCCTGGTACGCTGCCATCAACTCTGCTTGTTTTTCAGCAGCAGCTTTCGCGCTGCCTCCAGTTCTTTTTGTTTTTGCGGATCCACCTTGGGATAAGACAGGTCGAGGTCGTCGAGCGCATCCACTACGGCCGCTGCTACGGCCAGGCGGGTGAACCATTTATTGTCCGCTGGGATGACGAACCAGGGCGCACACGGTGTAGAGGTGTTGGCGATCATATCTTCGTAGGCGTCCATGTAATCGTCCCAGCGTTCGCGTTCGTGCAGGTCAGCCGAGGAAAACTTCCAGTTCTTCTCCGGTTGCTGCAAGCGGTCCAGGAACCGTTTCCTCTGTTCCTTCCTGGACACGTTGAGGAAGAACTTGCGGATCACAAAGCCGTTACGGGCTAGATAGCGTTCGACGGAGCAAATATCCTGAAAGCGTTCTTCCCAGATGTTCTTTGTGAGTAGCGGTTCCGGTATTTTCTCGTTGGCCAGAATTTCCGGATGGACCCGGACCACGAGCACCTCTTCATAGTAAGAGCGGTTGAAGATGCCGATGCGACCGCGCTCGGGGAGGCATTTCATGTTGCGCCACAGATAATCGTGGTCCAGTTCTTCCGGCGAAGGGGTCTTGAAGGAATACACCTGGCAGCCCTGCGGATTTACCCCGGACATCACGTGCTTGATGGCGCCGTCCTTTCCAGCCGCATCCATGGCTTGAAAAATCAGGAGCAGGCCCCAGCGGTTGTCAGCATAAAGCTTGTCCTGCAGTTCGGCCATACGGGCTACACCCTTGGCCAGAAGCTCTTCGCCATGCTCCTGCGAGTGCAGCTTCGCGGTGTCGGCGGGATCGTGGTCCTTGAGCCGAAACTTCTTGCCGTGCTCTATCCGGTAGGGTTTGGAAAACTTGTTGGCCCAACTCATTGCAAGACCTCCTGGATGAAAGCTGTTAATCCGACGTAATTACTCAGTTTGAACAATTTTCTGTTCCGGCATCATCCTGAGGGACTTCAGTCCCGAAGGATCTGGCCACGAATGCCGCCCAACGTGCCGTCCGCTTCACGCCAGATGATTCGCAAGCTCAGCATGACGCCGGGCAAAGACGGCGGGATTTCAGACTAAACACTCGATCCTCTTATTTCTTGACTAGCTTTCTCAAAGATGCCACATTCCTGCCATCGTCTCCCGGTTCGTCAATCGGGGTTTCGGCGATGAAGGCGGCATGGGCCAGCCGCGGATCGTTCAACAGACGGCGGAACGGCTCCAGCCCGATACTGCCCTTGCCGATGTGCTGATGACGATCAAGCTTCGATCCCCGGGCGGCCTTCGCGTCGTTACAATGCCATACGCGAACATTCTTCAGACCGACGGTC
The DNA here is from genome assembly GCA_963779255.1 of Terriglobia bacterium. GTDB lineage: Bacteria > Acidobacteriota > Terriglobia > Terriglobales > Acidobacteriaceae > JAIQFF01. Next base: position 97,102 of record CAVZXU010000007.1, read on the forward strand.
TCGTCCAGGCGATTCAGTGTATCCTGCATCCCTTGCGGACTGGCAATGTCGTAACCGGCAACGTGAGTGTGGCAAGTATCTATGCACGCGCCCACCGGAACCAGGTTTCGCAGGTATTCCAGCACTTCTGCAACCTGCTCAAAGCTGCCGCCAAGGGAGTATTCTGCTCCGGCTGTGTTTTCGATCAGGATGGTGAGGCCGGGCTTGGCTAGGTCCAGCCCCTGCGCGGCGGCAGCAATGGCGGCCGCCGTTCGCATCAGTCCCTGCTCGCGGTCGGATCCGCGGAACGATCCCGGATGCAGCACCACATACTCCGCGCACAAGGCCAAAGCCCGTTCAATTTCCCCGCGGAACGCTTCCACCGATTTCTTCAGGAACAAGTCATTCGCGCCCGCCAGGTTCACCAGGTAATTGGTGTGGATCACGAGAGGCTTCAAGTCATACTTGTCACGCAGCCTCTTCATCGCATCGCAATGCAGGCCGGCTCAGGTCACGCGCGGCCCATTGCCGCGGGCTGGATGAAAAGATTTGAAAAGTGTTGCAGCCCAGGCGGTAGGCTCGTTCCGCGGCATTTTGCACGCCGCCCGCGCTCGAGGTATGGATGCCAATGCGGCGCGAAGTCAGACGGGGCGGGCGCTTCGGTGATGACAGTTTGAGGATGTCTTGTTCGCGGGCAAGGGAGCGAGGCACTCCATCAGTTTGCCACTTTACCGCTCGAAGTTTCCACGCTCGTCTATGGCGTCATCCTGAACGGCCCTCAGGGTGTGCAGGATCCGGCGTGCACCTCCTCCGCGGCATGCGCCGACTCTGCACGGCCACGCACCAGATCGCCGGTGCTAGGGCCGCGGCTCCATTTGCGATGCCACGGGAAACAACGATAAACTCAAGGCGAGCGTGAGGGGAATCCATGTTAGTTGTCATGAAGGCGCAGGCCACCGAAGAGCAGATACGCGCCGTTTGCCAGAAAATCGAGGAATTGGGCTACCGCGCCCATGCCATGCCGGGCGCGCAGCGCACCGCCATCGGCATTACCGGGAATCGCGGCGAGGTCGAGCCCGGCACGCTGGACGAAATGCCGGGCGTGCAGGAACTGATTCGCGTCACCAAGCCGTACAAACTGGTCAGCCGCGACGTCAAACAGGAAAACACGGTCATCACCTTTCCCGGCACGGACGCCACCTTCGGCGGCAAGGAACTGGCCGTCATCGCCGGACCCTGCGCCATCGAAAATCGCGAGCAGGCCTTCGCGGTGGCCGAGCAGGTATGCCGCGCCGGCGCGCAATTCTTCCGCGGCGGCGCTTACAAGCCGCGCACCTCGCCGTATTCCTTCCAGGGCCTGGGCGAAGCGGGCTTGCAGATCATGGCCGAGATTCGCGACAGATTCGGCCTGAGGATTGTCACCGAGGCGATCGACAACGAGTCGCTGGAACTGGTGGAGAAGTACGCCGACGTGATCCAGATCGGCGCCCGCAACATGCAGAACTTCTCGCTGCTCAAGCGGGCGGGACGGGCGCGGAAGCCGGTGCTGCTCAAGCGCGGCATGTCGGCCACGCTGGAAGAATTCCTGATGGCGGCCGAGTACGTGATGAGCGAGGGCAATTACAAGGTCATCCTGTGCGAGCGCGGCGTGCGCACTTTCGCCGATCACACGCGCAACACGCTCGACCTCAGCATCGTGCCCGCAGTGCAACGGCTCAGCCACCTGCCCATCCTGGTGGATCCCAGCCACGGCACCGGCAAGCGCAACAAGGTCACGCCGCTGTCGCGCGCGGCCATCGCGGTGGGCGCCGATGGGCTGATCGTCGAAGTGCACCACGAACCCGACCGGGCCATGTCCGACGGCATCGCAGTCCCTCTATCCCGAGCAGTTCGACGAACTGATGAAGCAGGTGCGGCAGATTGCGCCCGTGGTGGGGAGAATGGTGCCCGCTATCGGGACCCATACCCGGACCCTGAAACCTTGCCGGCGCAGTCCGGGGTCCGAGCTGCCATCAGCCCATCCGCTTGAGAAAAGTTCTTTTCCTCGTTGTCACGCTCGCCATCGCCGGCGGTCTGGGATGGTGGTATTTCCGCGAACGGCTGCTACCCAACTACGGCCCCGCCTACCGCGAGTATGCGTACGTCACCAACGGCAAGAGCAACACCGTTTCGGTCATTGATCTGCGCACCTTCCAGCCCGCAGCCACGATCCGGGTCGGCAGCGATCCAACCGGCATTGCCGCCAATAGCAAGAAAAACGAAATTTACGTGGTGAATACAGAGTCGAACAGCATCAGCGTGATTGATGCGGAACGCAACCAGGTGGTGGCGACCATCGGCGTGCACGCCGCCCCTTATTTCATCGACGTGTCGGCGGACGGCAAACGGGCTTACGTGGCCAATTCCAAATCCGCCAATGTCTCGGTGATGGATCTGGACAAGCGGCTGTGTGTTGGGCAATATCCGGGTCGGCGCTTCGCCGGGACTGGCGCGGGTTTCGCCCGACGGCTCAACCGTTGTAGTCAGCAACCGGGGCGACGCACACGGTTTCGCTGATTGATGCAACGCAACTCAAAGTGCGGAGCACCATCCCTATCTGCCAGGAGCCCGAGGACATCGCCATCCTTCCCGACAGCAGCAAGGCGTTCGTGGCCTGCGCCGGCTCCGGGCAGGTGGCATCCATCGACCTGAAGACAGACAAGCTGCTGGCCCTGCTGGACGTGGGCAAAACGCCGACAGATCTCGAACTGAAACCGGATGGCGGCGAGCTGGTGGTCGCCAACTTCGACTCCGACAACATTTCGATCATCGAGACTTCGACCAACGAAGTCGGCGGCAGCTACCTGATCGGCACCCACCCTGCGCGAGGCCTCGTCACCTCGGACAGTTCGCGGCTGTACGTAAGCAACTTCGGCTCCAACAGCATCGCGGTTTATGACATTGACATCGGCAAGCTGATCGCAGCTTTGCCGGTAGGCAGTCATCCCGACGGCTTGGCCCTCTCCCGAAGCGAAAATTATCTGCTGGTGCTGGACTCGCAGTCGGGCGACGTCACGGTCATTCAAAAGCGCAATCCCACCAGGCTGGAACCGACGGAGTATTCCCTGCTGACCATGATCCCGGTCGGCGTGCAGCCGAATAATATTGTGGTGAAGTCGTTCGTGCTGGCGAAGCCCTCGCCATAGACGGAAAAGCGGCCACGGATTCACACGGATCTGCACGGATTAAATCACGTTGGGTGTCATCCTGAGCGCAGTCGAAGGACCCCTATGTGTATTCGTGCAGCTTGAGTCGTGCCGCTTACAAGGTCAGAAGCGTCAACAGGGAGAGGTTCGCTACAGCGGCAGGGGTCCTTCGACTGCGCAGCTACTTCGCTCAGGATGACAGTTACCCTTGGGCGCCGCAGCACTTCTTGTATTTTTTCCCGAGCCGCAGGGGCAGGGGTCGTTGCGGCCCACTTTTGGCTCTGCCGCGCACGACCTGTTGTACGGTCTGCGCCTCGCCGGAACCGGCCATGCGTGCCTGTTCCAGCTCACGCCGCTTCTTGCGCTGGAAGGATTCTTCCAGTTCATCTACCGAAGTGGCGACGTTGCGCGAGGGCGCCTGCCGTTGCCGTCCGAACCCGCGCCGTCGCGGCTGAGCTTCGGTCGCCGCGGTCTGGCCTTTCCAGGATCTGCATCAGGTAGAGATACCGGGCGGTCTCTTCCTGAAAGCGCTGCATCATGGCTTCAAACATGTCAAACGATTCGCGCTTGTACTCGACCAGCGGATCGTGCTGTCCGTAACCGCGCAGCCCGATGCCCTCCTTCAGGTGGTCCATGTCCCGCAGGTGGTCTTTCCACTGCGAATCGAGGACGCTGAGCATGATCATGCGCTCGTGGTAGCGCATGGCATCGGGGCCGATAAGTTTTTCTTTGGCGTCGTACCTTTCTTTCAGCTTGGCGAAAATGGCATCGCCCAGTTCCTGCCGGTTCAACGACTCAGGCTTGATTCCTTCCGCCAGAATGTCCACGCCAAAGCGGGTGAAGATTGCGTCTTTGAGACCCTTCATGTCCCAATCTTCAGGATGGACCTTCACCGCGCAAAACTGGTCCATCACATCGCTGAGAATGCCGGAGACGTAATCTTCGAGGATGAGTTCCTTCTGCTCGACACCCTCGAGCAACTGGCGGCGCAGGCCATAGACGGCCTCGCGCTGCTTGTTCATGACGTCGTCGTACTCCAGCAGATGTTTGCGGGCCTCGAAGTTCTGAGCTTCGACGGCTTGCTGCGCGGTGTCGATGCGGCGTGTGATCAGCCGCGATTCGATGGGAATGCCCTCTTCCATGCCCAGCCGCTGCAGCAGGTTGGAAACCCACTCTTTGGCGAAGATGCGCATCAGGTCATCTTCGAGTGAAAGATAAAAGCGGGAGGATCCAGGATCGCCCTGGCGGCCGGCACGGCCGCGAAGCTGGTTGTCAATCCGGCGCGCTTCGTGGCGTTCGGTGCCAAAGATGTGCAGGCCGCCGACGGCGGTGACTTCATCATGTTCTTTGTCGGTCTGGACCTTATAGCGATTGAAGATTTCAGTCCACTGGTCGGTGGGAGCGACGATACTCATTTCCAGCGTAATACCAGACCGTACTCTTGGTCTCGTCCACATCGATTTGAATTTTGCCCTGGGCGGCGCGCAAGGGCTGCGCAATTCCCTTCTTCACGCACTCCTGCTTGGCCATGAATTCCGGGTTGCCGCCGAGCAGAATGTCAGTACCGCGACCCGCCATGTTGGTGGCGATGGTCACCATGCCCTTGCGTCCCGCCTGGGCCACGATCTCGGCTTCGCGCTCGTGGTACTTGGCATTGAGTACGACGTGCTTGATGCCTTTCTTCTTCAGCAGTTCGGAAAGCCGCTCCGACTTTTCAATGGAGGTGGTGCCCACCAGCACAGGACGGCCAGTAGCGTACAGTTTCAGAATTTCGTCGGAGGCAGCGAAGTATTTTTCTTTTTCCGTCCGGTAAACAACGTCCGGGTTTTCCGCGCGGAGCATTGGCTTGTTGGTCGGAATCACCATCACTTCCAGGCGGTAGATCTTTTCAAATTCAGCGGCTTCCGTTTCCGCCGTGCCGGTCATACCAGCCAGTTTCTTGTACATGCGGAAATAGTTCTGGAAGGTGATGGTGGCGAGGGTCTGGTTCTCGCGCTCGATCTTGACGTTTTCCTTGGCTTCGACCGCCTGGTGCAGGCCATCCGACCAGCGGCGGCCCGGCATCAACCGCCCGGTGAACTCGTCCACGATAATGACTTCGCCGTCTTTCACTACGTACTCGACATCGCGCTGGTACAGTGCGTGCGCCTTGACCGCGGTATCGACGTGATGCTTCAGGTCCCAGTTCTCGGGATCGGCAATGTTCCCGATGCCCAGAAGCTGCTCGACTTTTTCCCAGCCGTTATCGGTCACCGTGATGCTCTGATGCTTCTCATCCACCACATAGTCGCCGGTGAGTTCTTTGGGCTCGCCGGGCGCAGTGTCAATCTCCTCGCCCTTTCCAGCTTGGGGATGATGCGATTCACCCGGGCGTATTTGTCGGTGGACTCTTCGCTGGCGCCGGAAATAATCAAGCGGCGTGCGGGCTTCGTCGATCAGGATGGAATCCACTTCATCGACGATGGCAAAGTTGTGCTTGCGCTGCACACAATCATGAACATCAAACTTCATGTTGTCGCGCAGATAGTCGAAGCCGAACTCGTTGTTGGTGCCGTAGGTAACATCAGAGGCGTAGGCTTCGCGGCGCTCTTCATCGTCCAGATCGTGCACAATGACGCCCACGGTCAAGCCCAGGAAGCGGTAAAGCTTGCCCATCCACTCGGAATCGCGCTTGGCCAGGTAATCGTTGACCGTGACCACGTGCACGCCGCGTCCGCTAAGCGCGTTCAGATACACCGGTAGGGTCGCGACCAGCGTTTTTCCTTCGCCGGTCTTCATCTCGGCAATCTTGCCCTGGTGCAACACCATGCCGCCGATCAACTGCACGTCGAAGTGGCGCATGTTGAGCACGCGGCGTCCGGCTTCGCGGACAACGGCAAAAGCTTCCACCAGAAGTTCGTCCAGCACTTCGTTGATCAGCTTGGTGCGATCATCTTCGAGTTGCTTGAGGCGGTCGGGATCGGCGTCCGGCTCGTCGGGGAGACTGGCCAGGCGTTCCTGGATACGTTTGCGGAATTCGTCCGTCTTGGCGCGCAACTGCTCGTCGGAGAGCTGCTGCGTCTGCGGCTCAAGCGCATTAATGGCCTCAACTTGAGGCATCAGGCGCTTCAATTCGCGCTCGTTCTTGGTCCCGAAGACCTTACCTAATAGCGTGTTAATCAAATCGAAACACCTTTGGAGGCAGCACGGCCCCTAGTAGAAGCCTAGCATATTAGATGCGGGCACAGCGGGTAAGTCGCGAGGAGGAACCACAAGGCGCAGAGTGCCCAGGGGAATCGCGACGTTGCGCGCCAGACCTCTACCCGCACTGGGTCTGTTTTGGCGCTGAGGGCGTGCAAGTAGCGCCGCCGTCCCGGCGGCTGTCCGGGGAGCGCCTCGCCCGCCGCGTGCCGAGGGCGAGACGCCCTCGGGACAGCCGGCAAGATGCCGGCGCTACTGGGCGGATGCCGATTCGCGGTTTAGGCAACGGTGCCCCTTTCAGGTAATATTTCCGCGAACCAATGCCCACTTTCTACGACCGTTTTGTCGAGTGTGTCGAGCACTGGCCCAAGAACATCGCCCTGGAGATCCAGCGCCGGGAGCGGGTTGAGAGCTGCACCTACGCCGAGCTGCTACACATGGCCGAGTCGGTCGGGTCCTGGCTGGCCAGAAACGGATATCAGTCCGGCGCCCGCATCGTCATTCTGGCTGACAATCACCCCCGCTGGGTGGCCGTATTTCTGGGCGTGGTTGCCTCCGGATGCACAGCTGTCCCCCTGGACACGGCCCTTCACGCCGACCAGATCACGACCCTGTTAAAGGACAGCGGCAGCTCGCTGCTATTTTGCGATGTCAAACACCTCGCAACGGCACAGGAGGCGATAGGGGAGCTTCCGATCAAGATTACAATCATCAATCCCGCCGAGCATAAGTTTGCCAAAGCTGAAACGAATTCTGGTGCGGCCACGCTTGCGCCAGTGGCCGATCTTGACAGCATCTTTGCGACAGGTCCGGGCGGTTTCGTGCCTGCCGTGGTCGAAGCGGATGTGGTCGCCTCACTGCTCTACACCTCGGGCACAACTTCCAATCCCAAGGGCGTGATACTCAGCCATGCCAATCTATTGGGCGAGGTTGAATCGGTATTCAGATGGGCGCACGTCACTCCGGAGGATGCCGTCCTCGGAGTGCTGCCGCTCTTCCATGTGCTCTCGCAGATGGCAAATCTGTTGCTGCCCCTGGTGAAGGGCGCCCGAGTCGTTTACCTGGAAACGCTGAACACCACTGAGCTGTTGCGGGCTCTCAACGAGCGTCAGATCACCATCTTTGCGGTGGTGCCGCAATTCTTCTACCTGATTCACGAGCGCATTTTTAAGGAAGTCGCCAAGCGCGGCAAGCTGGCGTCCTGGGTGCTGAAGGCCTTGATGGCGCTCAACCGCCTTCTGCGCACCGTGGGCTTCAACGCCGGCCGTATCTTCTTCGGCAAACTGCACAGCACCTTCGGCGACCGCATGCGTTACCTGATAACCGGCGGCTCGCGCTTCGATCCGCAGATCGGATATGACTTCCACGCTCTTGGCATCGACATCCTGCAGGCCTACGGTCTGACGGAAACCACCGGCGCCGCCTTCGCAGCTCTGCCCCATCACAACGTAATTGGTTCGGTCGGACCGCCGCTGCCCGGTGTAGAAGGAAAGATTCTCGACCCGAAACCCGGGGAGGACGGCGGTCCCGCAGTCGGAGAAATTGCCATCAAGGGCGCCATTGTGATGAAAGGCTATTGGAATCGCCCGGACGCTACCGCCGCCGTCCTCAAAGATGGCTGGCTACATACCGGCGATCTCGGCTACTTTGACTCGGGCGGCAATCTGTTTATCACCGGTCGCGAGAAAGACGTGATCGTTCTCAGCAACGGCAAGAACGTCTATCCCGAGGAAATCGAGTCCTACTATCTGAAGTCCCCTTATATCAAGGAAATTGGGGTGATGGCGCTAGAGAGCGAGCCCGGCAATCCCGCTTCTGACCGCCTTTATGGCGTGGTCGTGCCAGATTTCGATTTGCTGAAAGAACGCAAGATTGTGAATGCGAAGGAAGTCATACGGTTCGATATCGAGAGCATCTCGGCCAAGATCCCGTCCACCAAGCGCATTGGCGGCTATGAAATATGGCAGGACCCACTGCCGCGCACCACGACCCGCAAGCTCAAACGTTTCGAGATGGAAAAACGGGTGCGTGCCAACCAGAAGAAGGGACAACCCGATTTCGAGGCCCGCTCCGCACCGTCGCTAAGCGCCGAGGATGCTCAATGGCTGGAACAGCCCGAGGTCCAGCAGGCGTTAAAGATCATTCGCGAATCCAGCAAGAGCGCGCCGGAAGTCATCCGTCCCAGCGACAATCTGGAGCTTGACCTGGGTCTCGACTCCATGCAACGGATTGAATTGCTGGTCGCAGTCGAAAAAGAGCTTGGCGGTGACGTACAAGAGTCGGCCATGGCTGAAATCTATAGCGTGCGCCAACTGGTGGACGCCATTCGCGAAAGCGCGGCAAATGGAAAGACCCGCACAAGTCCGAGTCAGCAACAGGCCGGCTGGAAATCGCTCCTGCAGGAAGAACCAACCGATCCGGAAGTGCTGGCCCTGGCCCGCTCCGGAGGACTCACCGAACAGCTCCTGTACGCTGCGTTCCAACCACTCCAGATCTTTGCGTACGACCGCTTTCATCTGCGAGTAAGTGGTTTGGAAAAGCTTCCCACACAGGGCCCTTACATCATTTCTTCCAATCATCAGAGTTACCTGGATCCGGTTGTGCTCGCGTCGATTTTGCCGTGGCGGGTGTTCCGCAACCTGTTTGCCGTTGGCACCAGCGAAATTTTCGGTTCCGGCTTCATGCGCCGTCTGGCGCGCTGGTTGCGAGTGATTGTCGTCGACCCCGATGCCAACTTGGTTTCCGCCATGCGCGCTGGCGCCTTCGGACTGCGCCACGGCCGCATTCTCATTCTCTATCCTGAAGGCGAGCGCAGTATCAATGGTACGCCCCGGACTTTCAAGAAAGGCGCTGCCATTCTTTCCATTCATCTGCAGGTGCCGATAGTTCCGGTAGCGATTGAGGGCTTTCACGACGCCTGGCCGCGAGGTCAGCGCTTTCAAAAGTTTGTACCGCTGAAGATTCAGATCGGGGACCCGATCTATCCTCCGCCCGAAGCCGAAGCATCGGAATCAGCCTACGAGGGGCTCACCGCAGAGTTGAAAGCGCGCGTGGTAGAAATGTGGGCGGGATTGCGCGGCAAGAACTCCGCCCAATCCTAGGAGTTTGTCGGGAATACGTGAGCACAAGCTTGACCTTGCGGTGGAGGTGCATTGAGCAGCACCAAAATCGGAAGCGGGAAACCGGCGTTACTTCATTTGTTGCCTCCCTACTCCCGCAAGGGCCCTTTTTCGCAGCCCAGACATGGCTTTTCCCTCTTGATTCCTTAGGACATCTGCAAGGCTCTCCCTGAGCGAAACAGCTTGAGCAAATTGTGGGTGAGACATATCAGTTTCGATTCCGACCGCACCTTCTGCAATCCGCGCAGCAGGAACCGTCGGAACCCACGCCATTCTTTGATCTGCCCGAACACCGGTTCCACGATCGCCTTGCGCATCCGGTACAGCTCCCGTCCCGCTTCCGTTTTCAGCTTTTGCTTCATTTGCTCCAGCAACAAAGCTTCTGCGGTGGACTCCGTCGCATCCTCATCCGCCGCCTTACTCGGTTCCATGTTTCTGCTTTCCGGCGGCCCCACGTGAAGTCGATCCCTTGGACCCGCGCGTCTCCCACTTGCTGCGCATTCCAGTAGCCATTGTCGGCGCTCGCCGCCTGGGGCTGGGCACCCACATTCTTCTTCACCTGCTCCAACATGGGCACCAATTGCTGCTTGTCGTTGCTCTGCTGCGTCACCTCGGCCGCTACGATCACCTGGGCTTTTCCATCGACCGCGATCTGCGCGTTATAGCCTTGCACGAAGCTGCCTTTGTGACTCCCATCGGGCATGATCCGGCTCTCCGGGTCGGTGAAGTTGCGTTGCGCTTTCGGCTCCGGCACCGCCTGCTCCGGATCGGGCACCTGCGGCTTACGTCCGCTCACCTGCTTGCCGGTACGGGCTTCTTGCTCCCGGCGCTGCCCCATCCGGGCTTCGGTGGCGGCTTTCTTCTCCTCGGCCTTCTGTTGGGCTTCCGCCTCCAACTCCGCTTTCGCCGCCCGAATCTTCGCCAGCCGGCTTTCTCGCCGCGCCAACTCCGCCGGCAACTCCTCGTCCCCTTGCCCTTTCCCGTACTTCTCGTCCTCGGCCGCATCCACCCCTTCGGCTCGCTGCAACAGCCCTTCCACTTCCGCCTGCAGTTTCTTTTCCGCCTCGCTCATCCCCTCATAGCTCATCGCCTTGTGCTTGCTCGCATTGCCCGCGATCTTGCTGCCATCGATCGCTACCTGGCCCAGCTTCACCAGCCCCGCCTTCTGACACAACTGCAAGGCTTGGCTAAACAGCCCCGCCAGTGCCTCCAGATGCCGTTGGCGAAATTCCGCCAGCGTACTAGGGTCGGGATGTTCGTCGACCGCCAAGTACCGAAACCCTACATCCTCGTAGGTCTTCGCTTGGATCTTGCGCGAACTGTAGCTCCCTGTGCAGTAGGCGTACAGTAACACCCGCACCATCATCCCCGGGTCATAGGCGGCTTGCCCACGCCCGTCCTTTTCCTCATAGGAATCGTAGATCGCCCCAAGATCCAAGGCATCGACCACATCCACCAAAAAGCGTGCTAAATGCTTTTCCGGCAGCCAATCATGCAGGGAGGGCGGCAGGAGCAGCGCCTGGTTCACATCCGCACACCGAAAGCACTTTCCCATGACCGCATCTTAAGCTCAAACACCCTCTGGAAAAGCTGTTATGTTTGATACTTTGGCAGAATCTATTCTCGACAACCGGAGAGGGAGGAGCCATTGGCATGCAATCATTGCTCCTCATTGCCCCTAGCCTGCCTTCCCTGCCGGAACTCAATCGCCTGGTCGCTCCGATGAATTGGATCCCGCGCCCATTCTCGCTGCTGGTGGTGGTCGCACTCTTTGTCATTGTGAGCGCGCTAGCCAAGGCTCGATCGCGCCGCGAGATGGCGAAGTTCAGCGAGGAAGGAAGGGTTTGATCACCAGCACGGCCTGTCTGGGACCTGCGTTGGATGCTCTGACCAAGGACCTCGGGCCTGATTCCTGGCTACTTCGCGGCCGCCTGAGCCTTTTGCCCGAAGGCCTTCACGAAAGCGTCCACGATCATCGAATCGTAATCTCCAGCCGAGTCTTTGGCGATCTTCTCGACGGCCTGAGCGGAAGTCAGTTTGCCGGCACCCGCCATGCTGACCTGGGCCTCAAACTTCTCAGCCAGATTCAGGATCTGCACTTCGACCAGGGAGTCGGCTGGACTGGAGCCGGTTGCCTGCAACTGCTGGGCCGCCACCAGAATAGGAATCGCGCGGCGTAGCGAGCCACCCATGAGCTGGGCCTTGGTCACGCCGCCGTTCTCTCCCTTGCGCATGCCTTTTTCGAGTTCTTCCTGCGAAAGATTGGCGGCTTTATAGAGAATCTCGTTGCTGATGCCAATCGCGTTCACATTCCACAACAGGGCGGCAGTTCGCAGGTCTTCGGAACTCTCTGCGTCCAGTCCGAGCGCCCCGGCGATCCTGGTCGCATAGGACGAAACCCGGAAGGAATCGGCCTCGCTGTTCTTCTGGTTGCAGAGAAACTGCTGCAGGATAGCCAGCATTCCGTCATATCCGTCTTTCAGCTCATTCACACTCTTCTGGTTCCGCTCGTACAGCGTGCCCATGGCGTAAGCGGTCACCACCAGCACTCCGCCCCAAACCGTGATGTCAAACCAGCGGCTGTCGAGCGGCATGTAGTCCGTCCGACGATTGAACATGGCGGGATTCACGTAAATGAGCAGTACCACCAGACACACGCTGGCACAAGCCGTCAGCGTGGCATGACGGCGACCGAAGTAGTACGCCGAATAGAGAGTGGGCAGGAAATAAAACACCAGCGCCATGGCCTGAGAAGCCACCAGGAAGTGAATCAGGGCAGCGATCAGTACCAATGACAGCAACAACCAGAGCTCTTTGTTTATTTTTCGCACAGTTCTTTCCGATCGCCGTGCGCGGGCCTAGTCCCCTTGGCTGCGCCGGCGAACTCTCAGGCCGAGACTCGCCCAGCCTAGCTATGGTGGAACAAAGATGGGGTCACTCCAAGTTACCCAGGTAATCGCGACGCGGAATGCTATTTGGCCCGGGGGTGGGTCTGGTCGTAAACCTGGAGCACGTGCTTGATGGAGAGCTGAGTGTAGCGCTGGGTGGTGGCAAGACGCTCGTGGCCGAGCATCTCCTGAATCGCGCGGAGGTCGGCGCCCTCCTCCAGCAGGTGAGTCCCAAACGCATGCCGCAAGGTGTGCGGATGGACGTCCGGAGACAGGCCCTTGGCCACCGCGATTTTCTTGATGATCCGCCCCACGCTGCGGGTGGTGAGACGCCCACCCCGCCAATTGATAAGCAACGCCGAAGAATGTTGCTTCTGTTCGGCCAACACGTGCTGTCGGGCCGGCAGGTAAGCCGCGAGAGCCACCTTTACTGTGTCACCAAACGGTACGTAGCGTTCTTTCTTTCCTTTGCCCCGGATGAGGATCGCCTCATTACTCAAACGGATGTCCTCGACGTTGATCCCGACCAGCTCGGAGTTCCGGATGCCACAGCCGTAGAGCAACTCAAACATCATCCGGTCGCGCTCGGGAAAGGCGGCGACCTCAGGCATTTTTCCGTCAAGTACACCATTCATTTCCTCAATGGTTGGAACTCGTGGAAGTTTTTTAGGAAGTTTCGGGGTCGAGACCAGGGCGGCCGGGTTGTGCTCGACCACTCCCTCCTGAGCGAGCCAGCGATAGAGCGACCGTACCGCCGCCAGCGCCCGCGCCACCGAAGTCTTGCCCAGCCTCTTTTCGTAGAGATGCGACAGAAATCCGCGAATAGTGACGTGATCGATCTGCTTCCAGCCCCGCGAGCCGGCGTACGCGGCGAACTGTTCCAGATCACCCCTGTAGGCCTTGATGGTGTGAACCGAGGCATTGCGCTGGCGCAGCGAGGCAATGTAAGAAATTTCGTACAGCTTTCTCGACGACGGCGGACTTCACGGAGTATCAAACTCATTGTTCGTAGCGCCGGCGGCTACAAATTCGTCCTCGCCTTCGCTCTGGGATGATGTTTTTGGTACACACTCTTCAGTCGATCCAGAGCCAAATGCGTGTACACCTGCGTGGTGGAGATATCGGCATGGCCCAGGATGGTCTGTACGGTGCGCAGGTCGGCGCCGTTTTCGACCATGTGCGTAGCACAACTATGCCGCAGCATGTGCGGGCTGGCGTTGCGCCCCGCGCTCACGGAAGCCGCTCGCACCATCTGCCAGACCCGTTGCCGGGTCAACTTTCTGCCTCCGCGTCCGAGAAATAGAAGCGGCGAGCTCTTTCCTTTCGCCAGAACCGCGCGCGCACCTTTCATATAGTGACCCAGCGCATCCTGCGCCCCTTTTCCCAGGGGAACAATCCGTTCCTTATCACCCTTGCCGCGGACCAGCAGGTAACCCAGATCGAGTTTCAGGTCTTCCAGTTTGACGCCAATGATCTCAGACACGCGGAGCGCCGCGGCATAGAAAACTTCCAGCATGGCGCGATCGCGTACCGCCAGCGCTTCCGCGTCCTTCCGGTTCGAAGCCGGATGCAGCCGGCCCAGCATGCCTTCCATTTCGTCGCGGGCCAACGCCTTGGGCAATACCTTCCACTGTTTGGGCGAGTCGATGTTCAGCGTCGGATCATGGTCCACCATCTTGTCCAGCAAGAGATAGCGATAAAGATGGCGCAGGGCAGATAGCTTGCGCCCCACGGAACGGCCGTCAACAGAATTGCTGAACAACTGCTGGATGAACTCGCGCACATGGTTGCGCTGGGCATTGAGCAACGTGCGCTTGCGCTTCTCCAGAAAACCGGCGAATTGCCCAATGTCGGTGGTGTAGGCCACGACGGTAAGCGGCGCCAGTCCCTTTTCGATTTTCAGATAGTCGAGGAACCCTTCGACCACGCGAGCGTTAGTTGCAGAAAACACACCGCGAGTATGCGCGTTATCGGACGCAGGGAAAAGTGGCGAGTATGGTGAACCACGGAGGACACAGAGGGCACGGGGTGTTTGGACCTTCCTCCGTGTCCTCTGTGTCTTCCGCGGTTAGTGAATTTCTTTCAAAATTTCCTCCGCATACAGCACCCCTTCGGGCGTTTCCTCATGTTTGAAGTATGCAAACACATTACGCTCCTGCCCTAGAAGCTCGCGCATTCGATCCACCATGGCGCGGCGTTCGTCGGCGGTATAGGAAGGCTTGCGGTAGCGGTAGTAGCAGAAGTCCGCGGTCACAACGTCGGGCGTGGTTCGTTCTTCGGTTTCGGCTATACAGAGGGCCCGGTTGCCACTCTTCAAGAGATCGAAAATTTCTTCGGTAAACCAGGAGGGATGACGAAATTCAAACGCCGCCTGGACCGCCCGGGGCACTGCGGGAAGAAACTCCTCCAGCAATTTCACATCGGCTTTCAAATTTGGCGGCAACTGGAACAGCACCGGGCCCAGTTTTCCAGCCTGGGCCAGGGGTTCAATCGTGCTGAGAAACCGGGGCACAAAATCGGCGGTCCCTTTGAGCCGCTTGATGTGCGTGATCACCTGGTGTGCCTTCACCCCAAAACGAAAACCAGGGGGCGTCTCCACAATCCACTTCTGGGCAGTTGTCTCCTTGATCAACTGCCGGAAAGTGAAGTTGACCTCGACCGCATTGAGCCGGGTGGCGTAGTACTGCAGGAAATTCTTCTGCGGCAAGCTTGGCCGGATAAAAATCCGGCTTCCAGCTCGGATACGCCCATCCCGAAGTGCCCACGTAGAGTTGCCCCATGTTTGATCCCGAATTATTTCTTCCCGGTCTTCTTGCCTGTTGCCTTCTTGTTTCCGGGTTTCACGGCCTTCTTCCGGCTTCCGGCTTGGGCTGCGATTTCCACTCTGGCTTCGGAGGAGGACGATCCGCGAGCTTCGCTCGCCTCGCGGGCGAGGGCGCCCGCGCCCCCATCTGTGGTCAGCTTGGGCAGCTTTTGCCTGAGTTTGAGAACCGGTTCGAACAAGTCTCCCATTTTTTCCACACGCTTGAGCACCTGATCGGCCTCGAACACCAGCAGCCCGGGATCTTTTTTCTTCAGCATGTGCTCGACTTCTTCCCACTTCACGGGGGTTGACACTGTCGGATGCTCTCTTGCCCGCAACGAATACACTGCAATCGTAGTCTTGTGCTGGTCGTTCTGACTCCAGTCCACCAGCACTTTGCCTTTACGTAACTCCTTCTTCATGTCTGAAACCACCAGTTCGCGGTGTTGGTCTTCCAACAGCCGGGCAAGCGCGTGGGCAAACGGTTTGGTGACCTCGTAGCTGGTGGGCGTGTTCAGCGGAACGCAAATCTGCAATCCCTTTGAGCCAGAGGTCTTGGGGAAACTCTGCAGGCCGAAGTGCTCAAAGATCTCCCGCAGCCACATGCCGACCTGCCCGCATTGCACGATGTTCGCCGGCGGTCCAGGATCGAGGTCAAACACCATCATGGTGGGACAGCCGATGTCCTTTGCCAAAGAGAGCGAAGGATGCAGCTCGATTGCGGCCAGGTTTGCCATCCAGACCACCGTGCTTAGATCGTCCGCGAGAATGTAATTGACCGTTCGCCGGTTGCCCTCGCTCCAGATAGGCACGGTCTTTACCCAGTCAGGCCGATGCGCAGTGGCGTTCTTTTCAAAGAAATATTCGCTGTCCACGCCGTTGGGATAACGCTTCAAGGTTAGCGGCCGTCCCGCCAGATGGGGAACCAGAACCGGACCGATGCGGGCGTAGTAGTCAATGACCTGTCCCTTGGTGAAGCCGGTGGCGGGATACAGGACTTTGTCCAGATTGGTCAGCTTTACTTGCCTGCCCTGAATTTCAACCATCGGTGAGCTGCTCACGCGACCTCGCTTGTACACCAAGCAGAAGAGTATAACGGCGCCCACGAATCGATGTCGGCGCGAGCGTCCCGCTCGTGCGACCCCACCTCAAACGCCAGGTTGCGGGGGTGCACCTGAGACTGCTACAAGACACTGCTGGATTGTGAATCGCAAGTGTCTAAGAGAACATCGAAGCCGGCCGTTTGACAACTTCCCTTCCCGCCACGTAATTTCAAGTTCTTCCTGTGATGTTCTGTCCAGCCGCAGTGGAGGTCCGATGAAATACCGCGCACTCAAGTCTGTAGCTATCGTTTCTGTCTCTCCGCGATCGCCGCCGCGCAAGATCTGGCTGCCTTCGAAAAGCGAATCACGGTCAAGAAGCTGGACAACGGCCTGACCGTCGTCATCTGCGAGCGTCCGGAGGCCCCGGTCTTCTCTTTCAACACCCACGTGGACGCAGGTTCGGCGCAGGACCCCATGGGACAGACCGGTCTGGCCCACATGTTCGAGCACATGGCGTTCAAAGGCACGGACAAGATTGGCACCACGGATTATCCGGCCGAAAAGATCGCGCTGGCGAAAGTGGAGAAGGCTTACGCCGCCTATATCGAGGAGCGCGATAAACCAGTGGGCCGGGATGAGCAGAAGCTGAAAGATCTGCAAAAGGCCTGGCAGGACGCGATCGCGGACGCGCAAAAGTACGTCAAGCCCAACGAGTTTCCTCAAATCCTCGAGAGCAATGGCGCGGAAGGTTTAAATGCCTCAACCGCAGAGCGACCAGACCGAATACTACTATTCTTTTCCGGCAAACCGGCTGGAACTCTGGGCCTATCTGGAGTCGGAGCGCTTCATGCATCCGGTCATGCGCGAGTTTTACAAAGAGCGCAACGTCGTGATCGAGGAGCGGCGCATGCGGACTGACAGCAATCCCATCGGGCGCCTGCTGGAGCAGTTCACCACGGCCGCGTTCCAGGCGCATCCTTATCACCGGCCGGGCGTCGGCTGGATGTCCGACCTGAATACATTCTCTGCCACCGACGCGCAGCAATTCTTCGATGAGTACTACATTCCGTCGAACATGGTCGTGGCCGTGGTGGGCGACGTGAAGGCCACCGAGACGCATGCCAGTCATCGAAAAGTATTTTGGCCGCATTCCCTCCCGCGAAAGCCCCGACGAGCGGACCACCACCGAGCCGCCGCAGAATTCCGAGCGCCGCGTGGTCCTGCATGAGACCGGTCGCAGCCGCTTTACCTGGAGGGCTATCACCGGCCCGACTACCGCAGCCCGGACGATGCCGTCTACGACGCCATCGCCGACCTGATGTCCAACGGACGCACCTCGCGTCTGTACCGCGGCCCTGGTGCGCGATAAGAAGATCGCGGCTGTACTCGGCCGGCTTTCCGGCTTGCCCGGCAACAAGTATCCCCACCTTTTGCTTTTTATGCCTTTCCTCTGCCTGGCCACAAGCCCGAAGAGGTGGCGGACGCGATTCACGCCGAAATCGATCGCCTGAAGAAGGAGGACATCAGTGACGAGGAACTCAAAATGGTCAAGACGCGGGCCAAAGCAAACCTCCTGCGCGGCCTGGATGACAACGAGGGCCTGGCCGCCGCAGCTGGCGTCTACCAGGCCCGCTATGGCGACTGGCGTGAGCTTTTCCGATCCGGTGGACCGAATCGATAAAGTCAGCAAGGCCGATATCCGCCGCGTCGCCAATCAAGACTTTCGTGCCCAACAACCGGACCGTCGGGATAATCGAAACGCTCGCACCGCCCGCCGGCCGGCCAAAAAGGAGGTGGGCAATGAAGAGGACTTATCCTTGCCGTTCTTATCGTCGTCTTCTCGACCGGTTGGGCTATCGGCACCAGCCGCGGCCGCTCAGGCCACCGACTGGCAGCAGATCAAAATTCCCCCGCTGTCCGCCTTCCATCCGCAGGAGCCGAAGCGCATCGTACTGCCCAATGGCATGGTGATTTTCCTGCAGGAGGATCACGAGCTTCCGCTGATTGACGGCGTGGCCCGCATCCGTGGCGGCTCGCGCTCCGAACCTGCGGACAAGACCGGCATGATGGACATCTACGGTGAAGTCTGGCGCACCGGCGGCACCAAGGCGCAAACCGGCGATCAACTGGATGACTATCTCGAAGTCCGCGCCGCCAAAGTGGAGACCGGCGGCAGCGCCGATTCCACCACTATCTCCTTCTCGTGCCTGAAGGGCGACTTCGACGACGTATTCAAGGTCGTTCGACCAACCTGCTGCGGAATCCGGAATTCCGCGCCGACAAGATTGACCTGGCCAAGAAGGAAGTCTACGACTCCATCTCCCGCCGCAACGATGACGTCGGAGAGATCGCGGCTCGCGAGAGTCCGCCAAGCTGGCTTACGGCCCCGACAACCCCTATGCGCGGGTCAGCCCGAGTACGCAGACCATAGCCGCGGTCACGCGCCAGGATCTGCTCGACTGGCACCGCACCCACGTAACTCCCAATAACATCATCCTGGGTTTCGTCGGCGACTTCGATTCCGCTGCCCTGGAAGCCAAGCTGCGCGAAGCCTTCGGCTCATGGGCAAAAGGCCCCGCCGTCGAACGCACCGAAGATCGAATTCAATCCCGCCAAGCCCGGCTACTACCTCGTCACAGAAAGACGACGTGAACCAGAGCAACATCCGCATGGTCGAACTGGGCACACGGCGCGACAATCCCGACTACTACGCCATTCAGGTTTTCAACGAAGCTTTCGGCGGCGGTTTCTCCTCGCGCCTGTTCATGGCGAACATTCGCACCATCCAAGGGCCTGGCTTACTCCGTCGGCGGCGGCATCGGCACCGCTTTCGACCATCCTGGCATACTGCGCATCGCCATGGGCACGAAAAGCCAAAGCACGGTCGAGGCCATCAAGGCCCTCGACCAGCAGATCGACGACCTGCAAAGCAAGCCCATCACCGGGACGAGATCAAGCGCGCCAAGGATTCGATTCTGAACTCCTTCATCTTCAACTTCGACTCGCCCGACAAGGTTCTGCGCGAGCGCATGGCCTACGAGTTCTACGGATACCCCGCCGACTTCCTGGAACGCTTTCAGCGCAGGCGTCGAGAAAGTTACGCCCGCCGACGTGGCCCGCGTCGCCGCAAAGTACCTGCACAAGGATCAGCTTGCAGTACTGGTGGTGGGCAATCCGGCTGAATTCGACAAGCCGCTTTCTTCGCTTGGCGAGGTGACCAAGCTCGACATCACGATTCCTCCACCTCCGGGTGGGCCTCCGGAACCGCCAGCCAAGCCGGCCCAGTAGCCAGGGACCACGCCGCCGGACAAGATGGAGAATATCACCAAAAGCGCCGCCGCCGCGATGTGCTTCATCAGGTCCGGATCGTCGCCCGATCCACTGTTCGTCCTGCGCTCACCGATTCTCTGGGGAATTGCCGGCGTCGGCATTGGCATCTGGCTTTTTTTTCGCGGCTTCCCTTTCCTCATGCGCAAACGTCTGATCCAGAACACACCCACATCCACCATCCGTGGCGCAGCGCTGGGTGCGGTAGAAGTAAGCGGCACAGTAGTGGGACCGTACATTTTGATCTCACCCCTTTCCGAATCGGACTGCTTCTACTACCATGCCGTGGCGCGCAGCACAGGAGAAGACGAGAAAAAAGCGGAAGAGGAAGTCTTGTATGCCCCCTTCTTCCTCGACGACGGCACGGGACGCTTGATGGTTGATCCGCGCGGCACCGAGATGGAACTTCGGCCGTCCGTGGATGAGGAATATTCGCCTTCTACGGGCGATGCGTTCACACGACATTTTCTGGTGCGCCGCGGGCTTTCCAGCGCTGTACCAGCGAAACTCCAGGAGTACTGCATCCGCCCGGCGATCATTGTTCGTCCTCGCCACGCTCCGAGAGAATCCGGGAGTCGAAAGCGCCGCCGACTGTTTGGCCGGTGACGCCGCCGCCCAGGGACAGCAAGGATTTCTGAGTGCCGCTGCAGCCGATCTTCAGCGGCGGGCGGCGATCGAATCCATGTGGCCTCCCGGTAGCACGGTCCCACTCCTGGCGAAAGCTCCTCCGCTCGAAACCGAAGCCTTCGATCTCAATCCCCCCGTGGTGCTGATGAAGGGCACATCGGGTGAGCCGTTTTTCATTTCCTGGCGCAGCCAGCGCGCGGTAGTTCAAGAGTTGGCGGCGCGGTCTGTTCTCTACATCTGGGGCGGCCCGGTTCTTGCCCTGGCTGGTCTGTGGCTGCTGGTGAGCCCCTTCTTGGACACTAATTAAGTCTGCTTGGAATCAATTGCTTCCGTAGGGGGCACGGGCGGGGACCCACGCCCGTTAACCCAGGATGAAACCCTGGATGAAACTTCTTGACAGCAGGTGCTCCGGCGGCTAATCTTGTGGCGAACAAAAAGCGAAAATGTCATGGCTACCTTCCCCTTCTACCAGCCACCGGACCAAATTGGTAGGTATCGCTCGCCTGGCCGCCGAAGGCGAATCGCTGCGCCAGGGACACGAAGTCGAATACTTCACCCTGCCCGTGCGTTCCCTGCTCAACCGTTGCACCGGCGTCCGTATGCCGTTTACTGGACCATCAATCCCTATCGCGGCTGCGAGTTCGCCTGCAAGTATTGCTATGCGCGTTATACGCACGAATATATGGGCATGGGAGACGCGTGGAGTTTGAAGAGAAGATTTACGTAAGCAGCACGCGGCTGATTTACTGCGGCAGGAACTGGCGACAGGGAAGCCGTCGAGGAGATCGCCATCGGCACCGCAACCGATCCGTATCAGCCGGCCGAGCGCCGTTTCGAAGTCACCCGCGCCATTCTGGAAGAACTCGCCCGACATCAGGGATTGGATCTGGGCATTGTCACCAAGTGCAACCTGATCCTGCGTGACCTGGACGTGCTGAATCAGATTGCACGAAACAACCGACTCATGGTGAATGTCACGATCACGACTTTGAATATAAAACTCGCGCGCATCCTCGAGCCCCGGGCGCCCCGGCCCGATCTGCGAATGGAAACCGTCCGCCAGCTGAGTCAGGCAGGGATCAAGGCCGGAGTAAGTTGTGCGCCTGTGATTCCCGGCATCACCGACTCGCTCCGCAACCTGGACGCGTTGGTTCATGCCACCGCAGAAGCGGGCGGAAAACATATCTTTGCCAATCCCTTATTTCTGAAACCCTGCTCGGCCGCGGTCTTCATGCCCTTTCTCGAAAAGGAATTTCCTCAGCTTGCAGCCGGCTACCGCCAACGCTATAAAGATCGGGCCTTCCTACCGAAGACCTACGGAAAGCGGATTTCA
>CAVZXU010000008.1:0-77453 GCA_963779255.1 Terriglobia bacterium
AGCCCGCCGGCGAAGGCCGTTGGATGGTGGCCGGCGACCTGACGCTGCACGGCCAAACCCGCCCGGTAAAGCTGGAGATCCAGGCTAAAAATAGCCACTATCAAGGCGCCGCGCAGTTGAAACAAAGGGACTTCGGAATCGAACCCATCAGCGTTGGGGGTGGGGCGGTGCGGGTGAAGAACGAATTGAGGGTGGAGTTTGATGTCGTGGCGAAGCCCTGAGCATCCTCTCCTGAAGGCCCGGCTCGGCGGAGGAGTCGGGTTCAGAGGACAAACCGGCTGCAGCAATAGGGGGTCGGGTAACCCTGCTGCCGAATTCTGCGTCCAACTGTATAGAGAGGTAAATCCTAGGAATCGGTGTCTCCGCCCGGGCGTATAATCCGAAAAGAGTTCTCGGCGGCGGGAACGGAATACAGGGGTCCATCATGAAGTTACGGCTCTTAGCACTGTCGGCTGTGTTGCTAACGCTGAGTTATGCGGCGCCACGAAGTTGGGCGCAGGACAAGGGTGGTGCCGCTAACACCGGACCAGAGTACCCCCGACAGCGCGGCCAAGAGCACCGCGCCGGCACCAGTACAGCCTGCCGACCCGGATAAGGTCAAACATGACGGCGGCAAGGAAGACGTCGATGCCGTCGGCAACCGGAACGTAGGTTGCAAGACCGGCATGGGCAACTGGTATGGAGTGGAGAAACAGATCGCCATGGGCAAGCAATATGCCCAGCAGGTGGAATCAAGCGTCAAGCTGATCCAGGACCCGGTGGTTACGGAGTATGTGAACCGGGTGGGACAGAACCTGGTACGCAACTCCGATGCTCAGGTGCCGTTTACGATCAAGGTGATTGACTCCGACGAGATCAATGCGTTCGCCCTGCCCGGCGGCTTTTTCTACGTCAATTCGGGATGGTCCTGGCAGCGGATGAAGAAGCGGAACTGGCCGGAGTGATGGCGCACGAAATTGCGCACGTGGCGGCCTGCCATGCGGCGCGCGAAAATACCCGCGGCAATTTGATGCAAATGGCTTCGATCCCGCTGATTTTCGTTGGCGGCACAGTCGGCTATGCCGCCTACGAGGCGGCGGGTCTGGCCTTGCCCTTGACGTTCCTGCACTTCTCGCGTGGTTTCGAGGCCGAGGCCGATTACCTGGGAATGCAGTACATGTACAAGTCGGGATATGATCCGCAGGCCTTCATCAGCTTCTTCGAAAAGGTGCAGGCTCAAGAAAAGAAGAAGCCCGGGAGTCTGGCCAAGGCATTCTCGACGCATCCCCAGACGCCCGACCGGATTGAGAAGTCGCAAGAGTGAAATTGCAACGATTTTGCCGGCGCGAGCGCAGTACACGGTTTCGACGTCAGAGTTTGACGATGTCAAGGCGCGACTGGCGGCGATTGAAAACCGGCACAAGATCCTGGACAAGAAGGAAGACAAGAACCGGCCCAGCTTGCGGCGGACATCGGCGACCGACAAGAATGGCAGCGACGACAAGACCAACGATGATGATCGGCCAACGCTGAAGCGGCGGGATGACAGCAGCAGCAACTGATCCAGTGTGAATGTGCACCTACCGGCGGCTTCGGCCGCCGGTTTTCTATTTCGCCGGAAATCGGGAAGGAAACAAACCAGGCGTGCACGACGTACAGAGACTCCAGAAGAGCTAGTCGTCGATCGTCAGCAAGAACCCAACCGGGAACTGGCAACTAAAAAACTGACGAGTGATTTTCTCTTTCCGCCGCTCTTTCTTGCCGCCCACAGCCGAGTCCAGCGGTGTCCTCTGCATTCACTTGACGATCTGGAGGCCTCATGTGCGATGTGATTGTGGGGATCAATTCGATGGTTCCCGTGTTCATGATCGACGATGCGACCTGCGATGGAGCGGGAACGGGCGGGGACGCCCGTCCTCCATCCAGCAATTGCGACCTTACACGTTAAAAGGCCGCGAGGAACTCGCGGCCTACAGGGAAGCAACACCAGCGTTCAGGCAGCCGCCTTGTGAGTCAGCGAGGCCACATAACTGCGCTGCTGGGCCGGCGATTCGATGACCTTCATCTCCCGCCAGTCATAAGGAAATTCCTTGCCGCAATCCAGACACGCCACATAGGTGCCGGTCAGCTTGGCCGCTGCATTACGGCGCGAAACAGGCCTGACCGAGATAGGAAAACTATAATGAGGATGTTTGCAGCCGAAGACAGCATCTATCAATTCCGCGATCATACCCCCTCCTCCGCAACAGCCCGCACCGTCGGGCCTTCCAACCGGTTAACAACCATTTAGATTCAGTCTGATTCAAAAAGGTTTCGAGCGAGATACCGGCGCGGAGCGCCAATCCCATCGCAGATCCCGGAAGTACATGGCTGATGACGAGTTAGCTATCGCAGGAGCCAGGGTACCATTTCCGGAAAATCGGTCAGGCCTCCCGCGGGCCGGTCTTCTTGTGGGCCTCGCACTTGGCTACGATGGCGGAGCGAAGACGGTTGCGCAGATCGTCGGGCAGTTCGTAGAGCTGAGAGTCGCGGTAAATTTCGATGGTCTTCTTGGTGGTATCGCAAACCACGTAGCAGTTGTGGCACCAAGCCAGATGGTCTTCCAGTTCAGCCTTGGTGCGGTCATCGAGGACGCCGTCCAGGTAGTTTGTCAGTTCCTGCAGAAATTCAGCGCACTTCACTGTTTGCCATCTCCGCTCTCACGTTTCTGAAAGTAACGGCTGAGCCGTTCCCGCAACTGCAGCCGGGCCCGCAGCAAGCGCGACTTGACCGCAGGAATACTGAGGTCCAACGCCTCTGCGGTTTCTTCGGTCGAAAGCCCTTCCACGTCGCGCAGGACAAAAACCGTGCGGAAGCTGGGGGGAAGTCCCTGAATGGTCTTGCTCAGGATTTCCTTCAGCTCGGCCTGGTTGTACTGCTGTTCCGGATTCGGACTCCAATCCGCGACTTCGCGGGGGAGTGAGTCTTCCTCGGTCTTTACATCCTCGTCCAGAGAAACCGTGCGCTCGGGACGCCGGCGCCGCAACTTCATCAGCGCTTCGTTGACCGCTATGCGCACCAGCCAGGTATAAAACTTCGACTGGCCCTGGAACTGCTTCAGGTTGGTGTAAGCCTTGAGGAACGCATCTTGCACCACATCTTCCGCGTCTTCGCGGTTCTGCGTGATGTGTTGTGCGATGCGAAACACGTTCCGGTCGTAACGCCGGACCAGTTCCTCAAACGCGCCTACGTCTCCGCCCTTGGCGGCCTGAACCAGCGCCAGCTCGTCGCTGACCGGCTCACTTACATTTTGTTGGATGGCTGTCATCTATCTTCCGATGCAACAATTTTCGCGCACTGCGAGCAGCGACAGAAATGTTATTTTACTTGGTAACCCGGCTTTCGGCTTATTTGTTTTGACGTATCTATCCCGGTGCGGTTTGCGATAAATTCCAAGGAGCGGCCATTCCGCAGTAGAACACGTCCTTAGGTGACCGGAAAACACCGGGCAAGTGACCCTATAATCAAGGTTTAACCAGGATGAAGGGCAAAAAAGCCGGATCCAGCGGCTGAACAGCTGACCCGACCATGGCGGAGAGAACCGGAGTGGAACAGATCGTGGAGAAGGTGGTGGCCCAGGTGCTGGACAGCCACGTCCCCCAGCTGCGGGAGGAACTGGTACGCCGGGTCCTGGAGCAGCTGCCACATGCGACGGACGCGATGACCGAGGGCGCTTCGGAACAAGGTGGATCGGCCAATCTGCTGAAGGCGATTTCGGCCATCCAGTCAGGGACGACGCAACGGGAGATTTTGCGCACGCTGCTGGACAATACGGTGCGTTACAGCGGGCGCGGGGCACTATTCGTAGTCAAAGCAGGCGCGGCCACAGGCTGGCAGGGACGCGGCTTCGACAAGGACGGCGACGACAGCATTAAGGATTTCGCGCTCAACGTGACGACGGGAGTGCCGGAGCAAGCCTTGCGATCGCGCATGCCATTCAGCGGCGCGACCCGCGATATCGATCCGGAATTTGTGGCAAAATTCGGAGCGCCGGCCGATGACCATCTGCTGGTGCTGCCTTTGTTGTTGAAGGAAAAGGTGGCGGCCCTGGTCTATGCCGACGCCGGTGCTGGCGCGGGGGGAAGGTTGGACGCCAGCGCGGTCGAATTGCTGGTGCTGGCGACCAGTGCCTGGCTGGAGGTGGCGTCGCTGCGCAAACAGGCGCACAAGGAAGAATCCACCGAGGCCGCCAGCGAGAAGACTGAAAGCGCGCCTCCGGTGCAAACCGCCTCAGCCCACTCGGACCCTTTTGCCGCGCATGCTCCAAAGCACGTTGTTCCCGATCCCGAGCCGGTTCCGGCTTCACCTGCGGTAGTCGAGCAACCGGTCGCGGTGGCACAAGCCGAGCCGGTGGTCACCGCCGCAGCGGCTGCTCCCGCCCCCGCGACCGATGCCTTTGCGAATCTTTCTCCCGAGGACGCTGACGTTCATCGCAAGGCGCACCGCTTCGCCCGATTGCTGGTCGATGAGATCAAGCTGTACAACCAGGTGAAAGTTTCTGAAGGACGCAAGAACCGGGATTTATACGACCGGCTTAAGGAAGACATCGAGAAGAGCCGGATCACATATCAGAAACGATATGGCAACACGGCAGCTGGCGGAGCCGACTACTTCAGCCAGGAACTGGTTCGCAGTCTGGCCGAAGATGACACTTCCATCATGGGCGCCAATTTTCGGCGAAATTAATCAGAGTGGTCTTTCAGCGCTGGCAATCGATACTGATTAGAATTTATTTGATCGTGGCCTTGGTGTGCTTGGATCTGGCACCCTTCGCCGTGCCCGCTGCCGCACAATCTTCCACCAGAAAAGTCCAGCCTTCCAAAAACCAGTCTTCCAGGAAGAAACGCGGCAAAGTCGCGGCCAGGCGCCGCAGCCATCCCACGCCCCGATCGCGGCGAATGCATGCTGCCTTCGTGGCCTCCACGAGTTTGAAGCCGATGGCGCGCCAACTCCTGCAGGACCGGACTCCCGCCGCCTATGCGGGGGTGGAAACCTACGCACGACGCCACAACCAGGAAGACGCGGGCGCGCTCGCCTGGCTGGTGCTGGGATACGCGCACATCCTCGATAAGGATTACGCCAAAGCCGTGGACCCTCTCAGCCGGGCCAAGCCTCGGGCAGGGGATTTGGGGGACTACGTCGACTTTTACCTGGGCACCGCCTACTTTCAGAGCGCGAGAACGGCGGATGCCGCCACCACTCTGAGTGGCTTCGAGAAGGAATACCCGGAGTCGTTGCTGCTGCGCGACGCGCGCGTCCTGTATGGCAGCGCGCTGGTGGCGGAAAAGCAGTCGAAGGATGCGATTGCGCTTCTGGAAAAAGACCGGCAGCCGCCGCGAGCCGACCTGGAATTGACGTTAGGAAGGGCCTATGCCGCGGCCGGGCAGCCGGCTAAGGCGGCGGAGATCCTGCGCAACCTGTACATCACCATGCCGCTCAGTGCGGAGGCCGGCCAGGCTGATGTCGAACTGAAGCAGTTGGCTTCGACTACACAGTTGCCACCCCTGGGTTTGAACGGGCGCCGAACTCGCGCCGATCTGTTGGCCAGCGGCAAACGATTCAGCGATGCCGCAGCCGAGTATCGCGACCTGGTCAGCGTGGTGAGTCCGAGCGATCGCCCTGAGATCCAAATGGCGCTAGCGGTGGCCTTGCGCCGCTCCGGCGACAATAAAGAAGCAAAGAAAGTCTTGGACGGTCTGGACACTCCGCCTGGGACGGAAATTAACACCCAACGCATTTTCAACCTGGGGGAGATAGCTCGCTCCGACGACGACGAGCCGGGCTTCCTGCAGTACCTGGCCCAGCTGCGTCAAGCCGCACCCACCAGTTTCTGGCTGCAGCAGGCCTTGCTTTCGGCGGGCAATTTCTATCTGCTCAAGCCCGACTACGACAAGGCGATTGACGCCTATCGGGAGTTGCAGCAGCGCTTTCCCAACGGCGGCCGGGCCTCCTATGCCCACTGGAAAGTAGCCTGGCTAAGCCTGCGTCAAGGCAGGACGGCCGAGGCCAAGACTGGATTCGAGCAGCAAATCGGGCTGTATCCCACTTCGGCGGAGGTTCCCGCGGCGCTGTACTGGCGAGGCCGCCTGGCGGAAGAAGACAAAGATCCCGCCATGGCGCGCGCTTATTACCAGAAGATTTCGGAGCGCTTCCGCAATTTCTATTATGGCGAGCTGGCGCGCCGCCGCCTGCGAGAGATCAAGGCGGACGACACTCCTCAGAACTACGCGTTGCTGGACCGGGTCCCTGCTATCAACGCCGGAACCAACATCACAACCAGCGAGCCGCCGACTGACAACCTGCGTTATCAGAAGGCGCAATTGCTGGAGAACGGGGCCCTGGTAGACCTTGCGGTTCGCGAACTGCAAGCCGCCGGAAACGAAGACAAGGGGAACTGGGTGACGGCCGAGACGGCGAGACTTTATGAAGACGCGGGACGCTATGACGGGGCCATCCAGGTATTCAAACGCGCCGTGCCCAACTATTTCGCGGTGGATTTGCCCACCCTGCCGCGTCCTTATTGGGAGGCCCTGTTTCCCAAGCCGTACTGGCCCGACCTGAAGAAATTCTCCTCGCAGAACGCTCTGGATCCCTATCTGGTGGCGTCCCTGATACGGCAGGAGTCGGAGTTCAATCCCGGCGCTGTGTCTCGAGCCAATGCGCTGGGACTGATGCAGCTGCTGCCCAAGGTGGGCAGCTCGGTCGCGAGGCAGGAGAAGCTTCGGAATTTTTCCTCGTCGCAATTGTTTACGCCCGAAATAAATCTGCAGCTGGGCACGCGTTATTTCCGCGAGATGGTGGACAAGTTCGGCACTTTCGAATACGCCCTGGCCGCCTACAACGCGGGTTCGAACCGTGTGGATGACTGGCTGGGCCAGGGGAAATATCGCGACCCGGAGGAATTTGTCGAGTCCATCCCGTTTACCGAGACCCGGGAATATGTGCAGGCGATTTTGCGTAATGCCAACGTGTACCGGCAGCTGTACGGGGCGCCATAGCACCCGGGGCTCGGTCGTGGTCGGCAAGGTTGGGGCCTGTTAGCACCACCCCTGTCTCGCCCTTTCAGGCTCGTCACTACACTACCTATGCTTAGCTAAGGCTTACGCCCAGGGCTGCATTCTTGCGCCGCGTCGCGGCTGGGTAGTTGTGCAGGTCAGGGAAGCGCCTACGGATTTCCAAGCTCTGGCCCAATTCCTCAGGATCTGACGGTCATGACTTTTTACAATTTTTTGTTATTCCGCACAGGCGGGGGAGGGTTAAGATGATCGCGAATACGGTAAGTCCGAACCTGGGGCAATTGAACTTTTATAAATCGGAGCAAATACAGAGGAGACAATCTTATGCCAGTTAACGTTAAACCGGTTCCTGAGGGTTTCCATACCGCAACCCCGTCCCTGGTCGTTCACGACGCCGCGAAGGCCATCGAATACTACAAGAAAGCATTCGGCGCCGAGGAACGCATGCAGATGCCGGGTCCGGACGGAAGAATCATACACGCTGAAATAAAAATCGGCGATTCGATCATCTTCTTGTCGGATGAAATCCCCGGCATGGGGGGCAAGTCGCCGCAATCTGCAGGGGCGTATACCGGGGGGATTTATCTTTACGTGTCCAACGTCGACGAAATCTTCAAACGGGCAGTGGACGCCGGCGGCAAGGCCTCCGGTGGTGTGAATGACATGTTCTGGGGTGACCGCCTGGGCCACTTCGTTGATCCCTTCGGCCATGCCTGGACAGTGGCCACGCACGTGGCCGACCTGACCGATCAGGAAATGGAAAAAGGAGCCGCGGACTTCTACGCTCAGATGGCGGAGAGGAAGTCGGCGTAGCTTTACGGGAAACACTTAAACCACAAAAAACGCAAAGGAACTGCCGCAAAGGACGCCAAGGAATTTCCTGGCGAACTTTGCGGCCTTTCTTTGCGCCTTTTGCGGTTAAGTTTTTCAGGCCGGCTTTGCCGGCGCTGAAGATTTTCCAAACAGGATTTCGATTACCAGCAGACCCGCGCCGACCACAATCGCGCTGTCGGCCACGTTGAAGGCGGGCCACTGGTATTGGCCGATATAAAACAGCAGGAAATCAACCACCCGGCCGCTCAGCAGGCGGTCCCAGAGATTGCCCACCGCACCCCCAAGAATCAAGGCCAACCCGATTCCCGTGCTGTGCATGGAGTGGCTGTTGCGCCAGAGCAAGACCGAGACGATGGCGAGGGCCACGATTGAGAACATCACCAGCACGGCAATCTTCCATTCTGAAGGCGAGTCGGCAAAGATGCCGAAGGCGGCGCCGCGATTCTCGACGTGCGTGAGGCGGAAGAATCCGGGGATCATCTGAATGGTGTCGTGCAAGGAAATGTTCTTCACTACCGCCCACTTTGCCGCACGGTCGAGGACGATCACCATGACGGCAATCAGGAAGTGGAAGCTGCGTGTGGCATGAGTCGTCATTCGGATTTTAAAAAATAGGCGGCAAAGATGGCTGCGGCCGGCCGGAACTGCGTTCAGCCACCGATCTCTTTCAACACCGCACTGCAGCGCTCACACACCGTAGGATAGACGCTGTCCTCGCCCACGTGGACGGAGTAATTCCAGCAACGCTCGCACTTCTTGCCGTCCGCCTTGCTCACCTGGACGCTGACCCCGCCGGTCCCGTTTGCTGACGCGCCCGGTACCAGCGCGACCGCCGACACAATGAACAGATAGCGCAGGCGGTCCCGATAGCGCGACAAGACCGAGAACACTGGTTCGGTAGTTGTGACTGTAACTTGTGCCTCGAGGTTGGCGCCGCCGATCAGCTTGCTTTGCCGGGCCTCTTCGAGCGCTTTCAATACCTCGGTACGGACCGCCAGCAGCGTGCTCCAATCTTCATGCTGCTTGGGGTCATCCGCGGGAACCAAACCGCCTAGAATGTCAGATGCACCAGGGAAGTTGGCGAGATGCACGCTGGCGGGACGATCGGGCAGTGCGGGCAGATACTGCCACACTTCGTCGCAAGTGAAGCTGGTGATGGGCGCGAGCAGGCGAACCAGGGCCTCGCCGATGCGCCAGATCGCCGTCTGTGCCGCCCGCCGGGCGCGTGAGTTCGGGGCGGAGGTGTACAGGCGGTCTTTCAGTACATCGAAGTAGAACGCGCTCAACTCCACCACGCAAAAGTCGTTTATGCGGTGATAGATCTTGTGAAACGCGAACTCGTCGTACCACCGGGTCACGTCGACCGCCATGGCCACGGTCTGGCGCAGCATGTATTGATCGAGGATGTCCATCTCATCGAATGGGACAGCATTTTTTTGCGGATCAAAATCGTAGAGATTGCTCAGGACGTAGCGGAACAGGCTGTTGCGGATCTTGCGGTAGCTTTCGGCGACGCGCTGCATCAGCTGTTCGGAGCCGACGACGTCTTCACGGAAATCGACGGACGCCACCCAGAGACGCACGATTTCGCCGCCCATGCGGTTGGCGATGTCCACGGGATCCACGTCATTGCCGCGAGATTTGGACAGGGCGCGGCCCTGTTCGTCGAGCGTCCAGCCATTGGTAGCCACGGCGCGATAGGGAGCCTGATTGCGGGTGCCGACGGCGCACAGCAGGGAAGAATGGAACCATCCGCGGTGCTGGTCTCCGCCTTCGAGGTAGAGATCGGCGGGCCAGGGCAGGCCGGGTTCGTGGCCGAGCACGGCGGCGTGGCTGCATCCGGACTCGAACCACACGTCGAGAATGTCAGTTTCTTTCGGAACTTCGTGCTGCCGCACTTCGCGCATTTGGTGCCTGGCGGACACAAGCGCGTCGGCTTGAGGCGTGTACCAGGCGTCGGCGCCGCTGCGAGCGAACAGTTCGATCACTTTGCGGTTGAGGGCGGGATCGTTCATGGGCTTGCCGCAGCCTTCGCACAGAAACACGGCGATGGGCACGCCCCAGATGCGCTGGCGGGAGATGCACCAGTCGGGGCGGGTGGCGATCATGTTCGAGATGCGCTCTTCGCCCCAGGCCGGGTCCCATTTCACTTTCTTAATTTCGTCCAGCGAGCGGCTGCGCAGCGTCCCACCCTGCATCGGTGTTTCCATGGAGATGAACCACTGCTCGGTGGCGCGAAAGATGATCGGATTATGGCAGCGCCAGCAATGCGGGTACGAGTGCTCCAGCTTCTCGGAGTGCATCAGCACGCCGCGCTTTTTCAGCAGCTCGAGGATGGGCTCGTTGGCCTTGAAAACTTTCTTGCCATCGTATTCAGGCAGGCCGTTGCGCATGATGCCGGCGGCGTCCACGTTGGTGGTCAGGTCGAGCTTGTACTTCACGCCGGTGTTGAAGTCATCGGCGCCGTGGGAAGGGGCGGTGTGGACCACGCCGGTGCCTTGATCCATGGTGACGTAATCGGCGAGCACGCCGAGTACGGTGCGGTCGAGGAATGGATGGGCAAACTTGCGTGTCTCCAGTTTCCTGCCGGGGAAGCGGGCGAGAATCCTGCGTCTCCTTCAGTCCGTACCTTGCCCGCGAATTCGCCGACCAGTTGCTCGGCGACGATGTAGACCTCGCCGGCGGACTCCAGCGCGACATACTCCGCGTCAGGATGGAAAGCCACCGCCATGGAAGCGGGCAGCGTCCAGGGCGTGGTGGTCCAGATGATGGTGAAAACTTTTTTCCCAGCGAGCGCGGGGTCGAGCCGCGCCGGGATCGCTCGGCCAGGGCGATACTTTACCCAGACGGTCGGGCTGGTATGGTTTTCGTATTCCACTTCAGCTTCGGCCAGGGCGGTCCTGTCGTAGATGCACCAGTACACGGAGCGCAGTCCTTTATAGACGAACTCTTTTTCAAGAAAGTCGTAGAAGGTGGCCAGCACCACCGACTCATACTGCGGAGTCATGGTGGAGTAGGGCTGGTCCCAGCGCCCGAAGACGCCGATGCGCTTGAATTGCTCGCGCTGCAGATCGAGAAATTTTTGCGCGTACTTGCTGCACGCTTCGCCGCACATCCAGTTGGTTCCATCTGGAGTTTTTTGCCGCCCAGCTGCTGATCAACTTTGATCTCGATGGGCAGGCCGTGGCAATCCCATCCGGGGACGTAAGGCGAATCAAATCCGGCCATGGTCTTGGATTTGACGATGAAATCTTTCAGGCACTTGTTCAGCGCGTGGCCCAGATGAATGGGGCCATTGGCGTAGGGCGGACCGTCGTGCAGCACGTAGCTCGGAGCCCCCTGCCTGGCCTCGCGAATGCGCTCGTAGATCCCCATCTCCTGCCAGCGAGCCAGGGCTTTAGGCTCATTTTGGGGCAGGTTGGCCTTCATGGGGAAGTCGGTTTTAGGCAGATTGATGGTGGATTTCAGCTCCAGCGGCACGCGGTTAATTTCTCCCAAATGATTGATTTTTTTCATTATAGGGAGCGGGAGAACGAACGTCCATTGACCTTGTGGATGAAGGTCTGGAATGGGTGCGGCCGACCCCGGTCGGAGGTTGAACGGGAGTCGCAAAAGCACTGTCAGAAAGGCAGGGGAAACGTGTACAATTTTGAAGGTAACGTTTGCCTGAACCTGGCATCTAAACAACATGGAGACGTGACGCGAGCAGGATTTAGTTGCGCTTTCGACGGGTGAGAAGAAAGTATTCGACGCCGCGAAAGCAACTTGGCAGCTAATGTGCTCATCAAGCTTAAGATAGATTAGCCCTGAGACAGGTTATTGATGGGTCCCGCGTAAAGCAGTCTAAGTCGGGTCAACTATGCCAACACTCGAGATGAAACCCCGCGGCGAAGCCGAACCCGAACTCAATTTGCTGCTTTCGAAGAGCACGCTGGAAGAGCCGTTGTGGAAGTCGCTCTTTCAGAACCTGGACGACTTTTTCTTTCCCAAGAAACTGCCTCCACTGGTACTGACTTCCAAGCCGGTTCCGGTCAAGGACATTTGGGGCTTCTACAATTACAAGAAAAACGGAGTGCTGGGCTCGACCATCGTGCACATGCTGGCGGTCGGCGCCATCATCGGCGTAACCCTGCTGGGTCGAAGAGTGGTGCAGCAGATTGTAAAGCCGCACGAGTCGATTGCACTGGTTTCTCCGGACGACATTCCTCCGTTGCAGCCCTCGAAGACGCTGTCTGGTGGTGGCGGCGGCGGCGGCGATCGCGACAAGTTCCAGGCACCCAAAGGCAGATTGCCCAAGCAGTCGATGGAGCAAATCACTCCTCCGATGATGGTGGTGCGGAACGAAAATCCCAAACTGACGGCTGAGCCAACAGTGGTGGTTCCGCCGCAGGTGAAGCTGGCCATGAACAATATGCCCAACCTGGGTGATCCGATGTCGCACTTGCCTTCGGGTCCGCCATCGAATGGAACCGGTTCGGGCGGTGGCATAGGGTCAGGCACGGTGGCGGTGTGGGCGTTGGCACGGGTCCCGGCGTTGGTGAGGGACGTGGTGGCGGCGTAGGCGGTGGAGTGTTCCGTGTAGGCGGCGGTGTCAGCGCGCCGCGAGTTGTGTATCAGCCCGATCCTGAGTACTCGGAAGAAGCCCGCAAGGCGAAGTATCAGGGGACCTGCGTGCTATGGCTGGTGGTAGGACCGGATGGCAGGCCGCGAGACATTCGCGTGGCCCGCAGCCTGGGCCTGGGGCTGGACGAGAAGGCCATCGAAGCGGTCAAGACCTGGAAGTTTGAGCCCGCCATGAAAGACGGAAAGCCGGTGGCAGTGCAGATCAACGTGGAAGTCAGCTTCCGGTTGTATTGATTTAATTTTTGTGGGAAGAGCGGCCGCGATATTTTCGCGGCCGTTTTGGTTTCGCGCTAGTACAAAGCGTTCTACAACGAACGTGTCACCCTGAGCGAGTTAGGATCGTCCGCTGGCGGACGATCGCGGCGAGTCGAAGGGCCCCTATACCCGCTCTGACTGTTCAGTTCACAAGCTGTTCTCTGACACCAGCAACGTCCCTTGAACCCAGGCACCGATCTAGTTACAGGGGCCCTTCGACTGCATAGCTGCTTCACGAAGCGAAGCAGCTACTCCGCTCAGCGTGACACTACTCTTTCAGTTCTACGTGCTGGACGTCTTCGATCGGACTGCCCAAAAATTGCGCGCCCAAGCGGCGAAATTTTTCTACTGAATCCGTCACGAAGAATTTCAGGCGAGGCACTCTCCGGCGTTCGCTTTTAGCAGAAGGTTTTGGCAGGCCTTTGCGGAGTAACTGGCTGACCACGCGGGCAGTGGAGTCAGCCGAATCGACGATGGTCACGCCGCCCGGCACCAGGCGGTGAAGCAGCGGTTTGAGCAGGGGATAGTGAGTGCAACCCAGCACCAGGACGTCGGCGGACTCGAAATCGCCGGCGAAGGCCTGGTCGAGATAAATGCGGGCCACCTGTTCAGCGACCGGGTGTTCGGCCCATCCTTCCTCGACTAGCGGCACAAACAGAGGGCAGGCCTTCTCGGTAGCCTGGATGCCGCGGGCCAGGAGAGCTTTCGCGTAGGCATGGCTGCTCACCGTGGCCTCGGTGCCGATGACCACCACTTTGCGCGTCTGACTGGCGGCTGTAGCGCGGGCGGCGCCGGGTTCTACGACACCCACCACGGGAAGGCTGGAAGCCCGGGTAATTTGATCGAGGGCCAAAGCGGTAGCCGTGTTACAGGCAATCACCAGCATTTGGGCGCCGTGTTGTTCGAGATATTGCGCCGCACCGATACCGTACCGGGCGACGGTCGAGGCCGACTTCGAGCCGTAGGGAAGGCGCGCGGTGTCGCCAAAGTAGATGTAGTCGGCGTCAGGGGCAAGCGCGACCAGTTCCTTGAGAACGGTCAGTCCGCCAAAACCGGAGTCGAACACGCCGATGCAGGGTCGTCGAGCGGTGGTCATGAATGTTTGCGAAGAAACATCATAACGGGCGCGCCGAGTTTTTGCGCAGACAATCCGCGACAGCGTTTAGTACCTCTATAAACAAATCGTTGCCAAATTTGGCAAATCTCAAGTTGGGGTAGCGGTGGAAAGTTGGGGAATGATGTGGAGTTCTTTGAGTTTGAGGCCGAGTGTCATGGCCTGTTGGCCGAAGGAAGTGAGGTAGTACTTGTAGGTTTTGCCAATCTTCTTGATTAGGCCGTGGAGGCGGAGGCGCTTTAGCAGGCGTGAGATCTGGCCGCTGGTCATGCCCTGGAGTCGAAGTCGCAGGCTTCTGCTTGGGAAGCCACTGATATTGAACTCCCCGCGGAGAAGGGACTGGAACAATTGCTGGTCGTCATCGTCGAAGAAGTTGAAGCCGCGGTAGGAGCGGCCGTTTTCTTCCACGGCGCCTGAGATCTTGTTTAGTTTATCGATACCCGCGGTATCGTCTTCGAGGGTGGAAAGGAACTCCAGATAGCGGCGATGGGCGGCTAGCAGCAGTTCTCGCAGCGCAGGCAGACTGTAGATCGGCTTCCGCATGTCGGCATATTTCATTTCTTGGCTTCCGTCCCGATGTTCTACCTCGCGGTAGTGCTTGAAAAAGGAAACATCATTGACCGTCGTCTCAAGCCGTAGAATCAAGCCCAACTTGTCGTACAGCTTGAGCGAGACGGGCCCCATGGTGTGTTGGATCCGCGTTCCTTCGATGCGGATGTTATAGCGATTGCCCATCTCATCCTGGTAGTTGCCGTGCAACTTCTTCCCTAAAAAAGTGGCGATGTTGTCGGGCT
Organism: Terriglobia bacterium; assembly: GCA_963779255.1. Lineage (GTDB taxonomy): Bacteria > Acidobacteriota > Terriglobia > Terriglobales > Acidobacteriaceae > JAIQFF01. The sequence goes on from CAVZXU010000008.1 coordinate 14,655, forward strand.
TGACGGCGTGAATGGCGGTTCGTGTCAGGTTGGCATAAAGAGGCTGAAGATCGGCTTGCCGGCGGAAAACGATGTCGGTGGCGTATTCGGCCTGATCCAGGCTCCAGTGATCGTGCACGCCGAAGGAACCAAAAATTGGGCAAAACCGCTGCCCAAACTCGTCCAATTTCGGGTGGATCCGTTTGACTTTCCAATCCTCGGCCATGCGTTGCGCTTCCTGCCAATCGCCAATTTCTACGAAGGCATGGTCCAGCAGTGGGTGAGGGATTTTGCGCTTTCGCCATTGAGCGGCTAACCAGCTATGTCCGTTAAAGTAAACCTGCAAACGGCACGGCAACCAGGTGGGCACACGGACGTAAGTCAACCCCAGTTCCTCGTCGAGGAAGTAGAAATAGTAGTGCAAGCACTGGCCGTCGTCCGGCTTCCAATAGTTCTTGCCGGTCTGCTGGTTGTGCCACGGCGGATAGGTTGGGCAGGCTGCCATGGCCGACAGGATGGCGACCAGCCCGGGGTGGGACCCCCGCTGGGCCAGTGCGGCTTGCACCAGCTCTTCTTTGCCTATGTTTTTCTTGCGGATGTGTTGGATCTCCATTCCGTTCTCAGCCGCCAACCCTTCCGCATTCTCCCGCAGCTGTTCGCGGAACGGCTTGGGCAAAGCGCGGGTAGTCAAAGATCCGCACCTGGCGCGCCTACAGGTACGAGGTCATCCCCTCGGCGAAACAGATATTCGGCAAGGTTCCAAACACCAGGATGCGGTCATAGCAGGCAAGCACACCGGCGATCTGATTAGCATGTCGCTCCGTCAGCAGTGTCAATCCCATCCAGGCATAATAATCTCAGACCTGTTGGGTTCCGGCTATGCCGGCTTAGGATGAGGGGATTTATTCTGCGGACTGACAGCGGCAAGGCCGATGCCATGATTCATCGCAGGAACAACGAGGACGTGCTGTGGAAGAAGATCAGGTAGAACGGACCCCACTCATTTCGCGAGGAACGCGAAATGAATGGGGCACCCGGTATCTCGAATGGGGCACGCTCCAACGTTAGATGCATTTACTTGAAGCCCGACGCCTGGACCTGATCCTGCTCTGGGGCTGCCAGATTGCGCTCACAACAGGGCCCAAGCGGGATAGGCGCGCCGTGGGGGCAGGTGCGGGGATGGCCAAGGAAGGTGCATATCTTGTCCGTCGCTTCGGGCGAGAGGATGTGTTCGAACTTGCAGGCTTGCTGTTCGATCTCCGATTCGCTGTCAAGCGCCAGACTGTCGGTGAAGAGGCGCTCGGCCAGGCGGTGGCGGCGGATGATGTCGGCGGCCCGCAAGCGGCCGCGGGGAGTAAATTCCACGATCATGCTGCCGTCACCGGTGGACACGCCCGCAGGCTTGAGCGCATCGTGGCACGGGTTCACGAACGGTTTGTGATTGTGCACCTCCGGCGGATGCGGCTTGGTTGTGAGCAGGCCCAGGTCGGTCATCTTCTCGACCGCGATGCTTACCGGCAGGGCACCGTGAACTTCCATGCGCTCGATTTCAGCAATTTCTCCGTGCTCCTCAACTGCCCATAGTTCTTCGAGGACTTCGTCAAACTGCTCCTCGTCGGCCATGGCGAATACTTCCTGATCGGCAATCTTGCCGTGGTGCAGCTCGATGCGGCGGTCGGCGAGGCGGGCGACGACCGGGTCGTGGGTGACCATCACGATGGTGCGTCCCTGGCGATGCAGTTCGCGCAGCAGGCGCAGGACAATCTCTTCGTTGACCGCGTCCAGATTGCCGGTGGGCTCGTCGGCCAGAACAATCTTGGGATCGTTGATCAGGGCGCGCGCGATGCACACCCGCTGCTGCTCCCCGCCGGAGAGCTGGGCGGGCAGGTGCCCGGCGCGGTCCTTCAAACCCACATTGGCCAGTGCGGCCAGCGCCTCCTGCTCATCGGTCATGCTGTGAAAGTACTGGGCCAGCATGACGTTTTCGAGCGCGGTGAGGTAAGGAATCAGGTGGAACTGCTGGAAGATGAAGCCGACTTTTTCCGCCCGGGCGCGGTTCAGATCCTGGGTGGAAATCCGTGCCACGTCTTCGCCATCGAGCCAGATTTCACCCGAGGTGGGGCGATCAAGGCAGCCGACGAGATTGACCAGCGTGGACTTTCCGGAGCCGGACGGGCCCATGACGGCCAGCCACTCACCCGGCGACACCTCGAGAGAGACATCATCCAGTGCACGGATGACACCGCCATTGGTCTCGGCCCGGGCCGGGTAAAGGCGGCTGACATGGCTGAGCTTGATCATGTCATTCTCCCCTCAGGATGGTAGCAGGTTGGACCCGCCGCAGCAGAGCTATCGGCAGGATCGCAGCCAGCAGCGCGATGGCGATCCCGCCCACAAGAATGACCGGCAATACGCTCAGGCGCGGACTGACTGGAGCATGAAAATTGGCGTGGCCGATCCAGATCGCCACTCCTACTCCGATGGCAAAACCTAACGTCGCCCCGACCGCACCCAGGGCGGCGGCTTCCGCAGCGAAGAACCCCTGAAGCATCCTTCCGGAGGCTCCAAGGGCCTTCATGAGGGCAAAGTCGCGACGGCGGTCCGAGACCCATCCCGTCAACGTGGAAAGCACGCATACGGCCGCGGTGAGAATGATGAGAATGGACGCCACAAGAAGCGTGGAGCGCATCTTGCCCAACACATTGGCCTCGCCCTCGGTAACTTGGCGCACGGGGTGGACGTCGGCCACGGGAAGGGCATGCCCGAGGCGTTGGATGACGGCGCTCACTTCCTCCGCTGAGCCTGACGCCGAGATCTCAATCGTCGAATACGGGACATGGGTCCACTCGGCAAAATCGGCGAGTGACACGTACACACGACTATCTTCGGCTGCGCCAGTCTGCAAGGTGCCGGCCGGGTTGAGCCGAATGCTGCGGCCTTGAAAGCTGAGATCGAACCCTTTTCCGACTGGGCCGACGACTCTGACGGCACGAGCGCCAACCAGCGCGTCGTGAGCATCTTTCGGCCAAGCGGTCACCTTCCACCAGGTGCCATTCAGCTTCTGGACCTGTTCCAGATCGGTGCCGGCAACGACTACCGAATGCCCGTCAGCGGTGCGGGCCACGGCGTAAGCAAAAGGGACCGCAATGCCTCCGCTACCTAGCGCCGACCGGACGGTCGCCAGGGTATCGTCAGGCAGGTTCTGGCCGTCCTTAGCAACTACTACGACGTTGGCCCCGTACTTGCGAAATTCGCGGCGCAGCTTGGCCTGGACATCCACGTAGAGGTTAAGCATGGCGGTGGCCACGGCGGCAGCCACTACCATGGCCAGCAAGGCCGAGGCAGCGCGGCCGCGCCGGAGGACGGCGGCACGCACCAGCATGCGCAGGAACATCGACGTGTGGGGTGCGCCCGAGCGGCGCTGGGCAACGTGCCTCGTATCGGGCGAGCTCACACATCACCTCGCAGGGCGTACACCGGATCAAACTTTACCGCCCGCCGGATCGCGGCCGCGCTGCCGGCAAAAGTCACGATCACGGCGATGGTCAGAATGACGGGCAGGAGTACCGGCTGGATGGTGATCTGCGAATCGAAAATGGAGTGTCCGATCTGGTGGGCCAGCAGCGCGCCCCCAGCGAAACCGGCTATTCCCGCCAACAAGGCCAACAGCGCCGCCTCAGCAAAAAACAGAACTGCCACCGCCAGATTGCCGGCGCCCAGGGCTTTCATCAAGCCAACCTCGCCGCGCCGCTCCACCACCGCAGTCGCCATCGAAGCGGAAACCGCCAGCGTGGACGCCAGCAACGCCGCCAGCGTAATCAGGAGCATCAGTCCCTGGATGCGGGAGAGCACGGTGCCCTCATTTTGGGCCACCTGTCGAATCTGCTCGGCGTGAGAGTGCGGGATGGCTTCCTGCAACTGAAATGCAATGGATTGCGCGTACGGAGAGCAGTACCAGCGGTCATACATCTCCGGCGACATGCTCTTGGGATCACGACGGGCGAAGGCGTCTTCGGGCTTGGTCAGGGCGCTGACGTAGATCCGGCGTACCGCGCCGGGCTTGCCGACGATCTGCTGCGCCAGCGGAAGAGGCGCAACCACCTGATTATCTTCCGGGCCGCCGGTGGATAGAATGCCGGCAACGCGGTGGGGGTGACTCGTAATTTCGATCTCCTGTCCAACCGTCCGGTTTAGCTTTGCCGCGAGGTGATCACCGATCAAAACATCTTCCGAGCTGTCATCCGGCCAGGCGCCTTGCACCTTCCACCAAGGATGAGTGGTGCGCACGCCGGTTACGAAATCCTGTTTTCCGAGTACCACATGCCGCGCGAAATATGTACCCAGCAGCGTCACGTTGTTTTCGTCGCCAAGAGTTACTCCCACCGGCAGCATGGGAGCGAACCCCACGATGTTGTTGCCCCAGAACATGCCTTTGATTTTGGGGAGATCGGCTTCGTTCAAGTAGGCACCATCGCTGGGCGGCTTCAGGTTCACGCCGCCAATCTCGACGTCCAGCGTGTCTTCCTGGGGAGTGACGATCAGGTTGGCGCCGTAGGTGCGCAGTTCGCGGCTGATCTTGTCGCCAATATCGGTGGCGACGGCGATCATGGCGGTGGCCACGCCCACGCCGAGCATGATGGCAACTCCAGCCAGAAGTTTGCGGCGCTTCTGCCGCCGGAAGGACTCATAAAGTAGGCGCAGGAACATGGGTCAGGGGTGGAAAATGTGGGCGCCCGCCGCGACGTCGGTCTCCCGGATGATGACCGCGTCGGCGGTCTGTTCAGCACGCAGCGGAATCGGGTTGCAACCGCCGGCCATGCCTACGGATTGTCCGTTGATGGGCGCGGCACAGTTTTTGCAAACCACTCCGTTGGGACCCTTGTAGAAACCTACCGGGCCGCAAATCTGGCAGGCATCGAACACCGTGGCGACCTTGCCGTCCGGCTTCCGGTAGAGCCAGAACCGAACTTCGGTCCCGTTTTCGCTGGCTGCAAAGCGGTGAAGATCGCCATCAGCGACCTGGGCCAGCGGAATGCTCACTTGTCCGTCCTGAAAGGCGACTTCGGTCGCGGGTGACAGCGCACTGACGCTCTTGGCATAGATAAACTCAGCCGTGACCATCAGGATGAATAAAAACGAACTGGCATAGACCGAAACCATCCAAAGGCGTTCGCGGCGGGCGCTCCACAGCGCCTTGCGACGGTCGGCCGGGGAATCGGACAGGGTAGCAGGCTGGCGCCGCTTGACCTCGAATAGCACCATCAACGCGGCCAGCGCCACGATGGTGACAAAGAAGAACAGATCATTGCGCACGATGGGGCCAATCAGGGCCATCTCCTGGCGCGAAGAGGGAAGCACGCCGTTTTCAGAAAGCTCGTGCAGGCCGGAGATGATCAGCTGCGCCGCCACAAAGAACAGAATGGCAGTGGTCACGCGGAAGAACTTCTGAAGATTGATGCGCACACTGCCTTTGACGAACATCACGCCAAATACGATGGCCACGACCACGCCTGACAATGTGCCCAGGAAGCTGAGCAGTTCGGTGGAGTTCAGCGACACCGCTCGCCAGGATGAGGACGGTTTCGACGCCCTCGCGCAGGACCATCAGGAAAACGAACAGAAACAGGCCGAAGGCGGCATTGCGGCCGGCCAGGAGGCCGACTTTGCCTTCGATCTGTCCCTTAAGCGCGCGGCCCGTCTTCATCATGAAAATGATCATGCTGACGACGAAGAAAGCGGCGATCAGCATGATCCAGCCTTCGAAAATGTCCTGATTCCAGTGGCCGCGCGACAGCAGGATGGCGATCCCAACGCTGCCGACGAAGGCGGAAAACAAAGCCGCAAAGACGGATTTGCGCAGTTCGGGACGACCAATCTTGGTCAGATAGGCCAGGGTGATGCCGACAATGAGCGCGGCTTCGACCCCTTCGCGCAAAGTTACGATGAATGCCTGTAGCATCTTGTGGGAAACCCGCTTATTGCAACCGAGTTGCAACTAACAACGCGACTAACACTTCGCTAAGCATAGTCTCCCCCTAGTGCAGGCGTCAACGGAGGTCTTGTCCACGTGTCTTGTCCACGGAGTGAGTGGTTTGTACCTTCACTTGTGTTTGGTAACCATCATCCGTGGGTACCCACCATCGTCTCTCCGCTTTTTTGGAGAGACGTGGGGGGAGAGACTGAAAGTCCCCGCCCTGTCGTTCCAAACTACGGAACGACGAGGACGGGGCACTCCTCGGTTGCCGCTACAGGTGCCTCAGAAACTGCTTTACTTCGTCCAGTTGGGGGAAAAGCTTCTCCTCTGCCTGAAACTCGGCGGAGTGCACGCAGCGGCGGCTGCCGCGCAATCTCACCGGATGCTTGAGGTGGAGCATCTCATGGTACACGATGTACTCGACGGCAGAACGGGGAACGCGGGGATGGTCGAAGATGCGACTCACGACGATAGCATTGTGCGCCGGGTCGTAGTGGCCGAGGCTATTGCGGGCATGGTCGCGGCTCCAGGTCATCTGCGGACGGGCCAGGAGGCCATGGAAAAACCGCTGGTTGAGATCTTCAAAGACAGCTTCCAGATCGTAGGTTCGGCCCTGGGCGGAGTTGAGATGCTTCCGTCCGCGCATTTGGCGCACCAGGTGAGCCTTTCGGCTGATGTGATGGCTGGAAACGTAACGGCGATAGCGGGCCGCAGCTTCGCGGTCAACCGGCCGGCGGTACATCTTGGCCAGAAGGATGTGGGCGATGGCCTGCAAAACGGGCGCGGGCGCACCTTCCAGAAGGTCCGAGAGCCGCACCAGCAGCCTGCCTTCGCGCATCCGGATGGTGTTCTTGATGCTGGTGAAAGCGAAGAATTCCACCTTCAGGCCGGGCAAGGAAGCGTCAGGGCGAAGTTCGCGATACGCTTGCTCAAAGATTTGGAGGAGGCTGTTGCTCACGTCCGGCTAGATTAGCACGACAAAACTTCTTACAAGGCGAAGGACGCTAAGGATGCAAGAGAACAACATATTCAACGCTTCGCCGGCTTCTTATGCTTGGCTGCTTCTTCCTGTTCAGTCAACAGCTGGCGATGGTCCTGGGCACTGCTGTCGAGGGTATCGAGCGCATTGGAGAGCAGGAATTCGTATTGCACGCTTTCCTCTTTTTTGGCGGTGGCATCGTCTCGTAGGGCCCGCAGCTTGGCCTGGAATTCAGTGTCACCCTCGATGACTGCTTTCAGCACTTTGCGCAAGTCGGATTTGCGATCGACGTAGGTGTCGATGTTTTCGTTCAACTCGTCGTAAACATCCAGGAAATCCTGCAAGCGATCGTGCGTGACCTGACCACGGTCCGCGGTCTTGGGGTCGGACCGCGCCTGCTCGAGCGCCGTCAGACGGGCCCGGGCAAAGGTGACATAGAGTTTGAGCCGGAAGTCGGGCTCCAGCGCCGTGTCGCGCAGCTGATCAATTTCCGCTGAGGTGAGCGGATCGCGCTGCCGCTGGGAGAGAGCAGGGGAAAAAAACACGCAGAGGGCCAAGCCCGCGAGGCTAACGCGAACCCAGGTCATTTGCCGTTCTTCTTCCCGAACATGGCGGAGAGCAGGTCGGTGCGCATCTTCTCCAGTTCATCCACCGTCTGTTGGATCGGCGCCTGATCGTCGAAGGCAACGGTACGTTTGACATCGCGGAACTTCTCCGCCATCTTGCGTAGCGTGATTTCTATATTCTTCAGCTTCTTTCCCGTTGCGATGGCCGCATCCGTCGCCTTTTGAGAATAGGTCACGACGTCCTGCAGAGCAGCCTTGCCCGCCTCCGCGTTTCCGTCAGCGTAAGATTTATCTGCCACCTCCGACTTCAGTAGGGCGATTTTAAGGTAGAGAGCCGGGCGATCTTCCGGACGGGCGGATTCGGCCCGAGCGATGAGCTGATCGAGGCTCTCTTCGTCGCGAGCGAACGCGGCCAGAGAAGCCACCGCCAGGAGCGTGAGAATAAATATCCGGGTCCGCATGGTAGTCATTTTCGGGGTTCGATCGTGATCAGGCGATGGCGAGCCTGCCATTCCTGGTCGGGAAAGTTCCCTGTCGCTGTCTCGAGGAAGCGGTGATAATTCTCCGCTGCCGGCTTGTACTGGCGCAAGTGGTCGTAGGCCGTGGCCCGCAGAAAATAGCCGATCGGGAGCTCAGGCAGAAGCTTGGCGCGGGCGTCCAGCGCCTTGATCACCAGTTCATAATTCTTGTTTTCATTGGCGGCTGCAGCCAGATCGCCGTACGCGGTAGCCATGCTCGGCTTGAGCTCGAGGGCCGCCAGCAGCTCCTGTTGGGCTTGGGGAAACTTGCGCTGCTGAAGGAGCAGCCTCCCCAAGCCATAGCGCAATTCGGGATCGTTGGGCTTGGCCGTCAACAGGGAACGATACAGGGGCTCGGCCAAATCGTATTTCTTCGCATTGACGTATAGATCGGCCAGGTCGAGCTGCACCGAGGCATCGCCGGGGGCCAGCTTCAGTGCCTGTTGCAGCTCCGCGATAGCAGGTTCGTTCTGGCCGTCGGCGGCCAACATCCGGCCCAGCTGCATGTGGGCGCCGGCATCACCGGGGTGGAGCGCGACCAGCTTGCGCAGAATTTCCTCGGCCTCGGTGTAGCGGTGGCCGCGCATGTAGATATTGGCCATGCCAGTGAGCGCGTCGGTGGACGAGGGATCGAGGGCGAGCGCTTGTTTGTACTCCTGCTCGGCGTCGGCAAAGCGATTTTGATTTTCCAGCAACGGGCCGGCAGAAAGATGCGGTTCAGGATCTTTGGGATCGAGTTGCGCGGCTTGCTTGTAGGCCTCGATTGCCCCATCAGGGTTGCTGGCCTCAAGCACGTGGCCGAGAGACAACCAGGCGCGGGCCTGGCCCTCGGCAACATGCGAGGTTGGCTTCAGTTTTGTGGCGGCGCGAAGATACTGTTCGGCGCCGGGCTGGCGCGCTTTCACTAGCATCAGACCGAGGTTCAGATTGGATTCAAAAACACCGGGCTTGGCGGCAACGGATTTGCGGTAGGCGGCAATCGAATCGTCAGTCTTGTCCAGGGCGTTGTAGAGAAATCCCAGGTCAAACCAGGCGGCGTAGTGATCAGGATCCTGCGCGACGACTTTTTTCAGCAAGAGTTCGGCGGTGGCGTAATCCTGCTTCTCGATGGCACCTTCGGCCTGAATGAGTTCGGGAGGGGATGAGGGATCGTCAACCGCAACCTTTTGGTGACGGACGGTCTTGCCGGTTTGGGCATGTACGGCAAGAGCAAGCAGCATAATCAATACGATCACACGTAGGCCCGGACGCCCTCGTCCGGGCAGGCGAGCGCAGCTCGCCAAGTTCGCGCTCACAGCGAGTTGCTCAATGCTCCCCATTTTTGCCGAGCTACGCTCGGCTGGGCGGGTGAAGGCACCCGCCCCTACGTATGGGCTGCTACTTCCGGCCGTTGGTTGGTAGTCCATTTCCATTCAGGACTCGCGCCAGAAACTTTCCTGTGTACGAATTCGGCAGCTTGGCGATGGCCTCCGGTGGACCGGCGCCGACCAAGTATCCGCCCCGTTCGCCGCCTTCGGGACCGAGATCAATGACCCAATCTGCGGTCTTGATTACTTCCAGATTGTGCTCGATCACCAGAATCGAGCCCCCTGCTTCAATTAGACGCCGGAAGGCAGAGAGTAGTTTGCTGACATCGTCGAAATGGAGCCCCGTGGTGGGTTCGTCAAAGATATATAGCATGCGATTGCGGCGGCGGGTCCGCTCGGCGGAACTTGACGGACGTCCAAGGTGCCGCGACGAAGGCTGCAGGTGGGCTGCCAGCTTCATGCGTTGCGCCTCGCCGCCGGAAAGCGTCGTCGCGGACTGGCCCAGGCGCAGATAGCCCAGCCCTACTTCTTCCAGCACGCGCAGTTTCTCCACCACTTTGGGGACGCCGGAGAAGAAATGCAGCGCTTCTCTTACCGTAAGGTTCAGGACTTCGTGAATGTTCTTGCCGCGATAGCGCACTTCCAGAACTTGCGGCTTGTAGCGCGCGCCTTTGCACTCCTCGCAGATCAGCTCAACGTCGGCAAGAAACTGCATTTCCACCGTGACTGTGCCGTCGCCCTGGCAGGTTTCGCAGCGCCCACCGGGGATATTGAAAGAAAAGTGCCCGGCAGTGAAGCCTCGCTTTTTGGCCTCGGGCAGGGAGGCAAAGAGATCACGGATTCCGTCGAAGGCCTTGATGTACGTAACCGGATTGGAGCGCGGTGTTCGACCAATCGGGGATTGGTCGACCAGGATGACGTCGTCGATGAGATCGTCACCTTCCAGCTCTGTCCAGTCAGGGGAAGGCAGCGGCTCGCCGTTGGTTTGCCGCTTGGCGGCGGACAAGGCCTGAAACAACACGTCATGCAGCAAAGTTGATTTCCCCGACCCGGACACGCCGGTGATAGCGACCAGCATTCCCAGGGGCACGGAGAAATCGATATTTTTTAAATTGTGCGCCCGCGCTCCGGAAATCCTGATCTGCCGCGAGCCCGGCTTGCGGCGCGCCTGAGGAAGCTGGATCCGCAGCTCTCCGGAAAGGTAGCGTCCAGTCAAGGAACCGGGCGCCTTGAGTATCTCGTCGTAGCTTCCCACCGCGATCACCTGGCCGCCGCTCTCTCCCGCGCCCGGGCCGAGATCGAGGATCCGGTCGGAAGCGCGCATGACGTCGGGATCGTGCTCCACCACCAGAATGGTGTTCCCCAGATCGCGCAAGTCGTGCAGAATCTTGATCAGGCGGTGAGTGTCGCGGCTATGCAATCCGATGGACGGCTCATCCAGGACGTATAGCGTCCCCACCAACCGCGAGCCCAACGACGTTGCCAGCTGAATGCGCTGCGCCTCGCCTCCCGAAAGAGTTGACGCCAGCCGGTCCAGAGTCAGGTATTCCAGCCCTACATCAATCAGGAACTGCAAGCGCTCGTGAATTTCCTGCAGGAGTTTGTCCGCGATGGCGGACTCCTGCTCGGTCAGCTTGACCGAGGAGAAAAACTTCGATGCCTCTTCGACGGTCATGCTGGTGACCTGGCAGATGTTCTTGCCATTGATCTTGACCTGTTGGGCCTCGATGCGAAGCCGGGCGCCGCCACAGGCCGAACAGGTCGAGTAGCCGCGATAACGGCTGAGGAAGACGCGCACATGCAGCTTGTATTTCTTGCGCTCGAGATGATTGAAGAAGCCGCGTATGCCGAGGAACTTGCCCTCGCCTTCAACCACCAGTCGGCGCTGCCCCGGATCAAGCTCGGCCCACGGAACATCGAGCGGAATGCCGGCCTGCTTGGCGAAGCGCTTGAGTTCCGTAAAGAGCGTCCGATATTTGGGCTTGGTCCAGGGGTCGATGGCTCCTTCGTTGAGGGATTTCGATTTGTCGGGAATGACCAGGTCGACATCGAAGTCGATGGTGTTGCCGAAACCCTGGCAGCGCGGGCAGGCGCCGTACGGGTTGTTGAAAGAGAACAGCCGCGGTTCGGGCTCCTCGTAGCGCAAGTTGCACTGCTTGCATTCAAAACGCTGAGAAAAGCGGAGTTGTCTTGCGCTCTGGTCCTCGCGCGGAGCGGTCTCGAAGATGACCTCGCCAGCCTCGCGATAGCTGATCTCGATGGCGTCCACGATGCGGGCACGGGCGTCCGGAGAAACCACCAGGCGGTCAACCAGCAGCAAAACAGGCTGGCTGAAGTCAACATCGAGCAGGGACTCCGGAGTGGAGAATTCGAAGATCTGGCCAAACTGGTAGAGCCGGTTGAAGCCGCGTTGGCGGAGTTCGAAGAGGCGGGTTCGCAGCTGATCCGAAAGCGCGGAGTTTGCACTGCTGTTGCGGCACGGGCGGGACGCCCCCGCGACAGCCGGCGGGACGCCGGCGCTACGGTCAGGGTTTCGCTTCCTGGCTCGGCCCGGTTCCTCTGGACTCGTTGTCGAAGCGCCACTGATCAGGGGGAACAACACATTTAGACGGGTACCTTCGCCAAGCGCCAGAACTGCGGCAGTCACTTCATCGACCGTGTCTTTCTTGACCTCCTGGCCGCACTGCAGGCAGTACGTTCGGCCGACTCGGGCGAAGAGCAGTCTGAGATAGTCGTAGATCTCGGTGGCCGTGCCTACCGTCGAACGCGGGTTGCGGGTGGTGTTTTTCTGGCGGATGGCTACGGCCGGAGCGATGCCGTCGATGGAGTCGGCGTCGGGTTTCTCGATGCGCTCCAGGAACTGGCGGGCGTAGGCGGAGAGCGACTCGACATAGCGACGCTGGCCTTCGGCGTAGATGGTATCGAAGGCAAGCGACGACTTGCCGGAGCCGGAGACGCCGGTGACCACCGTCAATGAATTGTGCGGGATTTCGAAGTCCACGTTCTTGAGGTTGTGAACCCGGGCACCGCGAACCACTATCGTTTCCGTGGACATCAGTTAAGAAGGACCGGTCCGAGCCGCTCTCGACCTGCCGAGGCTGCTCAGAAGACTTCAGGTGCGACTGGCGAATCGTTCTATTATAAAGCAGGGCGGGACATGCGGGATAAACCCTGCCGAGCTTCGCTCGGCAGGCGGGTGAAGACACCCGTCCCTACCTGGTTCGCGGAGTTACTTGTTCTCTTTATCCCGCTTCTTGCTGTAGCGGACGGCCATGCCTGCTCCGAGAGTCATGAAGGCGACGGGGGGGAGCAGCAGAACCAGGACAGCTCGGTTGATGGCGTTCTGGCCTTCCTTGCTGGTCCCTTTCGCGCTGGCGTAGCACATGGCGCAGCCCTGGCTGAAGGCGGGCGCAGCCCAGAGCAGGAGGAATAGGGCGAGGGTGCAGAGACGCAACTTCATTTCACTCCTACTCCCAGGTGCAGGATGCGATAGGCGTCCGGCAAGAAGACCAGCATCATGGCCAGGCAAAATACCAGCGAACTCATGGTAACCCACTTCATGGCCGAGATCTCAAACTTCAGGTGCATGAAGTAACCGATGATGAGCCCGGCTTTGATGAGCGACAGGCCCATCAGGATAGATAACATCCGGATCAGTTCCATGTTCTGATAGGCCAGGTAAACTTCGATGCCGGTCATCACCAGCAAGGCGGCCCAGACCCACAGGAATTGTCCTTTGGCATGATGCCGGTGGTTTTCGGCCACTCGCTGCTCCAGCGCTAATTGGGTTGCGTCCATCATTTGAAGTAGAGCTCCTCAAAAATTGTTGGGCTACACAATCCTGGTTGACATCAGGTAAACCAGCGGGAAAATGAACATCCAGACCAGGTCGACGAAGTGCCAGTAAAGGCCTGCAACCTCGACATCCGAGGCGTCATAGACTTTGGGCTTCAACCACAGAATGATCGAAATAACAATCGCTGCAATCAGCAGCACGTACGCACCATAATGGAAGGGACTGTAGGCGGGCGTCGCCAACCACGCCACCAGCCACAATCCCAGGAGGACAGGGATGAACCATTTTCGCAGCGCAATCACGCCCAGGTAGACCACGCCCAGGGTCACGTGCAGCATGTGCATTCCGGTAAGGCCGAAGAAGGTGGCGGAAACTGAGGCACGTTCTTAACCGCATTCACAAACTCAGCACTACCGGTTTCCCCAGGAGGGACGGGGAACATGGGCAAAGTCAGGCCTTCGGCGATGAGCTTGGTCCACTCGAGGCCGTGAAGTACGACGAATCCCAGTCCGCAGGCCATGGTGGCGAGCAGCCAGCAGCCGTTGCGCTTTCGCGTTTCCCAAAGCGGCCTCTCGCACTGCAAAGACCATGGTCAGCGAACTGGTGAGCAGAAACCCGGTCATCAGCGTCGCATTGCGGATGCTTTCGGAATGGAACGGAGTCGGCCAGTTCGGCGTGGAGACGCGGCCGTAGGTGTAGGCATACAACAGGGCTCCGAAGGTCAGCGAGTCGGAGAGCAGGAACAGCCACATCCCGATCTTCTTGGAATAGGTGCCAAACAGAGAAGGCTCGTAAACACCTGGTCCCAGCGGCACCGCCACATCAGACATGTGTTGATCTCCCGGTGTTAATTATGACAAACGCGCAAGGGTGTTGCTCTGGATGTCCAATACTGTCATCCCGACCGGAGCGCAGCGAAGCAAGCGCAGTGGAGGGACCTGTTTTACAGCGCTCTCAACTTGTCTCGCATTCGATATTCCTTGTATTTCCACAGTCGCATCCTGAATGCCGAGCCTGCGGTAGAACCCGCAACAGCAGGTCCCTCCACTGCGCTTGCTTCGCCTGCGCTCCGGTCGGGATGACAATTCTAAGCCACACCGAACCGGCAAACTCCAGCTCCAGCACGCTAGCGCACGAACTCCAAAAGAGCAAAGATGTAAAGCCAAACCAAAGCCATGAAGTGCCAGTACCAGGCAGTGACATCGACGACGATACGGCGATCCTCAACCGGCTTGTGACGCAGGGCCGTGGCCCCGGCGTAGAGTAGCACCAGCACACCTCCCGCCAGGTGAATGGCGTGCGCCGCGGTAAGCACATAAACCATGGAACTGCTTGGACTGGTGGCCAGGTAGAATCCACGATTTCCCAACTCGCGCCAGGCCATCCACTGTCCAGCCAAAAAGGACAGACCGAGTGCGACCGTGGCACCGAGCCAGGGAAAGTTCCGTTCCTTCCCGATAGAAACTCCCGGAATGGATTGAACCGGAGCCAAAGCTGCCTGACGCGTGATCTGGCGGCGCGCCATCTCCACCGTGCTGCTGCTGAGCAGCAGCAGCAAAGTGTTGACCAGCAGCAATGTGGTCGGCAGGCTGACCTGCAGCCAGTCGCGGACATAGCCGCCGGTGCGGTCGTCCAGAGTGGGCAGCCCCCGGCGCATGATGTAAACGCTGGTGAACGAAACAAACAGCATGCTGCTGGCCACCAGGCCAACAATCAGCCCCAGCCGGGTACGGCGCAGACGCTCGCCCGGGTCGGATGAGCCACTGCCGCCGCGATCGCCACCACCCCCGCCCGGGACAGGGGGATGCGTCCCGCCGCTGCCGCGGCCGGTCTTGGGTTCCCTGACGACCGGTTCGGTGATCGTGACTGTTGAACTCAACGTTGCCATATTTATGTGGCCACTCTGTGTGGCTGCGGGCGACTCGCCCGCGCGCTTCTTTGTAGCGCCGCCGTCCCGGCGGCTGTCGCGGGGGCGTCTCGCCCGCGCGGGGAGGGCAGGATGCCCTCCCGACAGCCGGCAGAGCCTGCCCTGAGCGAAGTCGAAGGGATGCCGGCGCTACCTCAATGCGAACTCGCCGTCGCCGGATCCGTCTGCATTACGTAATCTTTTGGCGCTCCCGGAACGCTGTACTCGTACGGCCCGTGATAAACCACCGGAGTCTTCCCGCCAAAGTTGTCATGCGGAGGCGGCGTCGTAGTAGTCCATTCCAGCGTGGTCGCTTCCCAGGGATTGTCGTTCGCCTTCGGTCCCTTGAACATGCTCCAGAAAAGGTTGATCACAAAGATGAACTGGGCGCCAATGGTAACGAAAGCCGCGTAGGTCATGAACGTGTTCAACGGAATCAAGTGCTGCAGGTATGCCAGTTCCGTGAACTGCGAATAGCGACGAGGCTGTCCTGCCATGCCCAGATAGTGCATGGGCATGAAGATGGCGTAGGTGCCCGCCAGCGTGAGGAAGAAATGAATTCGTCCCCATCGCTCATTCATCATGCGGCCGAACATCTTGGGGAACCAGTAGTAGGTCCCGGCGAACATGCCGAAGATGGCGGCCACACCCATGATCAGGTGGAAGTGTCCGACTACGAAGGCGGTGTCGTGCAGAGGGATGTCCAGAACCGGCTGCGCCAGGAACGGGCCACTCAGTCCGCCGGAAACGAAGAGAGAAACGAATCCGATGGCGTAAAGCATCGGAGTCTGAAAACGAACTCGCCCGCCTCGAATCGTCCCCAGCCAGTTAAAGGTCTTGATTGCCGAAGGTACGCCGATGGCCATGGTCATGATGGAGAAGGCAAAGGCTGAGTACGGACTCATGCCGCTCATGAACATGTGATGGCCCCAGACCATGAAGCCGAGGAAGCCGATGCCCATGATGGCGTAAACCATCGCCTTGTATCCGAAGATCGGCTTGCGCGAGAAAGTGGATAGCAGCTGCGAAGCCACGCCCATGCCCGGCAGGATGGCGATGTACACCTCGGGATGACCGAAGAACCAGAACAGGTGTTGCCAGAGCAGGGGTGAGCCGCCCTTGTGTCCCATGATCTGGCCATTCACCACCACCAGCGGGACGTAAAAGCTGGTGCCAAGATTGCGGTCGAGGAGTAACAGGATTCCCGCCGAAAGCAGAACGCCGAAAGCCAGCAGGCCGAGAATGGCGGTGATGAACCAGGCCCAGACCGTCAGCGGCATGCGCATCATGGTCATGCCTTTGGCCCGCAGGTCGAGCGTGGTGGTGATGAAGTTCAGAGCGCCCATCAGCGACGCCACACAGAAAATAGCGATACTCGCGATCCACAAATCAGCGCCCAGTTGCTCACCCGGCCCGGCGCTGGGCAGCGCGCTGAGTGGTGCATAACCTGTCCAGCCATGGAGAGGAGCGCCTCCAGTCACGAAGAAGGCCGCGAGAATTACGACGAATGCGATGAACGTGGTCCAGAACGAAAGCATGTTCAGGACGGGAAACGCCATGTCCGGCGCGCCGATCTGGATAGGAAGAAAGTAGTTTCCGAATCCGCCCTGGGGCGCCGTGGTCAGCACGAAAAACACCATGATGGTGCCGTGCATGGTCAGCAGGCTGAGGTAGGTTTCCGGTTGGATGTGGCCAAAGAGCGGCAGATTTGCCGTCGGCCAAATCATGTGAATGCGCATCAGCAGGGACAGAAACATGCCGACAAACACGGCCGTAAGCGCCAGAAAATAGTATTGCAGCCCGATAACTTTGTGATCCAGGCTGAAAATGTACTTACGGATAAAACTGGTCGGGGCCGCATGAGCGTGAATCGCGTGACCGTGCGGGTCGTTTCCGTGAGGGTCGTGAGCGTCCTGGGCAACCATTATTGTTTCTCCGCCTCCCGCGCCGCCAGCCATCTGTCAAAATCCTCCTGGCTGACGACCTTCAGCATGCCGTGCATTTTGTAGTGACCGAGACCGCAAAGCTCAGCGCAGGCAATTTCATAATCTCCGATCTCGGTGGGCGTGAAGTGCATGTGGATTTCGAGGCCGGGAACCGCGTCCTGCTTGAAGCGCATGTTGGGCACAAAGAAACTGTGGATCACGTCCACGGCGCGCAGCCTCAGGTCCACCTGGCGATTGACGGGCAGATACATGGTGCCCGTGACCACGTCGTCTTTCGCGGCGGTATCGGTCGTGTCCAGACCAACCGCGGCTTCGTTGCCGGCGGACGGATCCATCAAGGTGGGACTGGTAGCGCCAAACTTGCCGTCCGGGCCGGGGTAGCGAAAATACCAGGCAAACTGCATGCCCGTCACTTCCACCGGAACCGATCCCGCCTCCGCCGGTGCAAAACGCTCATGCGCCCAAACACTGCTGCCCATGAGGTTCAGCCCTACAAAAAGCACGGCGGTGAGCAGCGTCCAGAGCACTTCGAGCTTGGTGTTGCCGTGGGAATACTCAACCTTTTTAGAGTCCGGCCGTTCGCGATACTGCCAGACGAACAGCCCCAGGGCGCCCTGCGCGGCCACAAATACGATTCCCATAAGGACATAGGTCAGGGCGAACTGATTGTCGATAAAGGCTGCCGACGTGGACGCACCGTGGGGTAACCACCAGGTTTTTGCCACAAAGAAGTAAGTGCTGAAGAAGGTGATCAGCCAGATAATCGCGAGCAGAGCGAGGCCCATCTACCAGACCTCCTAAGGGTCGTGGAATTCGGACACCTGCACAGACACAGACCAGACTGGTAAATCAAAAACAAATCTGTGGATCGCCGGGAAGTCTATCACAGCTACACGTCAGGGGCGCAAGCCCTAGAGTGAACGCTAACCACAGAGGACACGGAGATCACAGAGAAAGGCAACCGGGCCTGCTCGCCGGTATAAAATCTCTTGCCTATGCCCAGGAAATCACACGGCCGCGGTCACGGTATCCACGGAGTTCGTTTGCCGAAGAATAAATGTTTCGTCTGCGGGCCGGACAATGCGGCTGGCATGCGTTTGAAATTTACTTTCGACAAACAACGCCAGGTGTTCGTTTGCCGCTTCCGCCTGGATCACCGTTACACCGGGCCTCCGGGACACTGCCATGGCGGCATCATCGCCACGATTCTCGACGAAGCCATGGGCAAAGTGAATAAGCTGCGCCAGGTGATCGCGCTGACTTCACAGATGACGGTGGACTACCTGCGGCCCGTGCCCCTCCACAAACCCCTGCGCGTGGAATCGCGCGAGGTCAGCGTGCGCGGACGCAGGCACGTGAACATGGGCGAGATCCTCAATCAGAAAGGCGAGGTGCTGGCCCGCGGCCGGGCCTTGTTCATCGCCATCGATCCACGAATATTCGCGAAGTTCATGAAAAAGTGAGTCGCAAAATGTGGGCGCGGGCGTCCCGCCTGTGCGGCGGAGCAACGCTCCGCAAGATTTCGTCAAGCCCATCGGCTTTCCTCAACCTACCGGCCCTCGCGCCGGCATGCCTCCAGAGCTCGCGCCAACTGTTCAACCCCTCGCCGCAACTCTCGCGCATCCGCAGCGGCGAAGCCGAGTAGTAGCCCCTGCCGGGTGAACCGGCGGGAGGAGTAGCGACTGAGCGGTATTACTTCGACCTCGCGCCTGGCCGCCCCTTCGGCAGCGCGATCCGCAGAGATTCCCGGCGCCAGCCATCCCACCGTTTGCAGGCCGGCTTCGATGTCAGGGATTTCCAACAGCCCTTCAAGCCGGGAGCGCGATGACTCCAGAAATACGGCAAGCCTTTCGGAATACAGTTCGCGCATGCGTCGAATATGCCGCGCGAAATGTCCCTCGGTGATGAAGTCGCAGAGCGCGGCCTGGTCCAGCAGCGGAGCGTGACGCATGCTGACTGCCTGCGCGGCGGCGAAACGGTCCACCATGCCGGGCGGCACCACGAGATAGGCCAGTCGCAGCGCGGGAAATAAAACTTCGTTGAAGGTGCCGGCATAAATGACTACGCCCGCGCGGTCCAGGCCCTGAAGAGCAGGGATGGGGCGCCCCTGGTAGCGATATTCGCTGTCGTAGTCATCTTCGAAAATCAATGTGTGCGAGCGCCGTGCCCATTCCAGCAGCGCCAGGCGCCGGCGCAGGCTCATGGTGACTCCCAGCGGGAATTGATGGGCGGGGGTTACGTAGATCAGCTTGGCCTTGGTCCAGCGCCGCTGTCCCCACTCCAGGTCCAGGCCTTCAGCATTTACAGGCACAGGGCGGACCTGAGCGCCGACGGCTCGGAACACGATGGCCGCACCGGGATAACCGGGGTCTTCCGTCCATACCGGATCTCCGGGATCCAGCAGCAGGTGGGCGGCACGCTCCAACGCTTCCTGCACTCCGGAAATGATCAGCACCTGCTCAGTCGAGCACTTCACACCCCGTGAGGTATTCAGATATGCAGCCACCGCCTGACGCAGGGGACGGTATCCTAGCGCCTCGCCGCCGGACAACAATTGCGCCGATGCGCGTCGCAAACGGCGACCGATTACCTGGGCCCACAGCGTGGTGGGAAAAACATCGAGAGCCGCCTGGTTGGCGCGGAAGGCCCGGGTGATGCGCGGTTTGCCACTTCGAGCCAGCGGCAGACGGCGTGCGTATGCCGACCAGGTCACGCGGCGGGGCCCGGCGGCCTTGCCCGCGCTGGTGCCGGCCACCTGGAGCAGATCGTCCGGCAGTACCTGACTGACGTAGGTGCCTGCGCCCACTTTACCCTCCACGTAGCCCTCGGACTTCAGTTGCTCAAACGCAGTTACCACCGTCGCCCGTGAAAGCCGGTATTCATTTGCCAGGTCCCGCGTAGCGGGAAGGCGCGCTCCGGGCACGATCCGCCCCTCGAGGATGGCGGAGCGCAGTTCGTCATAGAACCAGCGATAGAGGGGCGTTCCCGCAGGAGGAGCAGGGAGGCTCAAAGGCAAGGATGTGGTCTGTTTGGGCAAGATCAGTCCTCGGTCGTCAGTCTTTTCGGCCCTTAGGTCTTGTGACTTTGGCCAACGACCATCGACGAACGACCAACGGCCTTCAAATGGTATGTACAGAATAGCCTAAATGGACCTTATGACAAGTCCAATCTAAAGGTAGTCTATGTTTTCAAGATCACCATAAGAGGGAGACGCTCATGTCGCAGCACAACGGAGGTTCAACCAGCTTGCGCCTGAAAACCGGTCTGGCGGAAATGCTGAAGGGCGGCGTCATTATGGACGTCACCAATGCCGAGCAAGCGGTAATCGCCGAAAAGGCAGGCGCAGTCTCGGTGATGGCGCTGGAGCGGGTTCCGGCACAGATTCGCGCCGAGGGCGGCGTGGCCCGCATGGCCTCCCCGAAAAAGATTCGCGAGATCATGGCCGCGGTTTCCATTCCCGTGATGGCTAAGTGCCGCATCGGGCACTTCGCGGAAGCCCAGATACTTCAAGAGCTGGGCGTGGACTACATCGACGAGTCCGAAGTCCTGACCCCGGCCGACGAAGCTCATCACGTGGACAAGCACGCTTTCAAGGTCCCGTTCGTTTGTGGTGCGCGCAATCTGGGCGAGGCGCTGCGCCGAATCGCCGAGGGTGCGGCCATGATCCGCACCAAGGGAGAAGCGGGCACCGGCGACGTGGTGCATGCCGTCAAACACATGCGGCAGATTGTGCAGGAGATGAAGATTCTCACCGTCCTCGGCGAAGAAGAACTCTACGCCAAGGCCAAAGAGCACCAGGCTCCATATGAGTTGGTGCGGATGGTGGCCAAGACCGGGAAGCTGCCGGTACCAAATTTCTCCGCGGGCGGAATTGCTACTCCGGCGGATGCATCGCTGGTGATGCAGTTGGGCGCGGAATCCGTGTTCGTCGGCTCCGGCATCTTCATGCAGGATTCGACCACTTTCGCCGATCCCGAAGAAGCCGAGAAGCGCGCCAAGGCGATCGTGCTCGCCGCGACCCACTTCAACGATCCTAAAGTATTACTTGAAGTCAGCGAGAACCTTACGGGCGCGATGAAGGGCCTCGCGGTCGCCGGCCTGGACCAAGCGCACATGCTGCAGACGCGGGGCTGGTAAGAAGCACAGTACGCTACTCGGGTCGCGGCGCGGCTAAACCCGTAGCGCGGGCGTCCCGCCCGCCCCCGGGGGCAGGATGCCCCCGAGCCAGCCGGCGGGACGCCGGCGCTACAAACATCTATGCGAATTGGGGTATTGGCCTTACAGGGCGATTTCGACGCGCACCGCAAGCGGCTCGAAGAGCTGGGCGCCGAAGTCGTGCTCGTCAAGAAATCCGAGCAGCTGGACGAAATCGATGGACTGGTCATCCCCGGCGGCGAGTCCGGAACATTTCTCAAGCTGCTGGGCGATGCTGGCTTTGAAAAGCTGAAACAGTTCGCCCGCACCAAACCCACCTTTGGAACTTGCGCGGGGGCCATCCTGCTGGCCAATGAAGTCGAGAACCCGAAGCAGGCGGGATTGGGAGTGCTCGATGTCGGAATTCGTAGGAACGCCTACGGCCGCCAGGTTGACAGCTCCATCCGTGAAGGCCGACTTGTCGATGAAAAGCTGGGCGAGTCACCGATTGAAATGGTGTTCATCCGCGCACCCAAGATTGAGCGCATCGGTCCCGGAGTCGAAGTGATCGCTACCGAAGGCGAGGATCCCGTAGCTGTCCGCCAGGGGAAAGCGATGGCGGCGACCTTCCATCCTGAGCTTTCAGAGGATACGCGGGTGCATCGCGCATTCCTGGACCTGGTGACAAACGGCCACAAGAAGTGACCCGGTCGAGGAGCCCAGAGCTTCATTCTCGGCGCAGGATCATTTGGAGGGAAGGAACTCGATTTTGACGTCCTTGCTCGCAGGCTTTAAGTCGAAGTCGGCAGTTACCAGGACATGGTCAGTCGAGTCTGCCGCCAGTTCGGCTCCGAAAGCATCTACGTAGGGAATTCTCCTCTTGAGTTTGATCAGGGAAGTGCGAACCGCTCGTTCCGCAGTCGCAGGCAGGATCTCAAAGCCAAACGCCTCGAGACGCATCAGAGCCAGATCCATGGCAGACCGGCCGTAAGTTTTTGCCGTCACACCGGCGATCTCCCCCCAGTGAACAGCTGAGATGATGGCCCGGCAGTTCCCGCCAAGGTGCAACTTTATGATTTCCGCGACACGATCCGAACCCGCCTCACCGTCCAGATAGCGCAGCACCGCGCTGGCATCGAGGGCGTACGTTACCATTTGTCCTTTTGCCGTTGTTTCTTCAACGCGGCGGAGAGGGAAGGACCGCCCTTGAACATCCCCCGGGTTCGGTCAACCAGTTCGTCGGACACGGGTTCCAGCACGATGCGAGTGTTTTCCAGGGCCACCGAGATTCGAGTTCCGGGCTCAATCCGGAGAGATGCCCGAAATTCGGCGGGGATGACAAACTGCCCCTTGCTGCTTACTGTAGTTATCCGACGTAACATGGCTTACATAATAACACAGAGTAAGAACAGGGCAGAGTGTGATTTTTTCCGCTTGACACGACCCACATGTAACGCTATGGTTACGCATTATGCGGAACCGTTCGGTTACATATTCGCCGGAAGCTGCCTTTCACGCGCTGGCTGACCCCACCCGCCGGGCCGTCCTCGACCTGTTGCGCCAGGGCATCCAACCGGCGGGGCAGATTGCGCGGGCGTTTCCGGTGTCGCGACCCGCGATTTCCAAACACTTGCGGTTGCTGCGCCGCGCTCATCTGGTGCAGGAGAAACGCGAAGGGCGGCATCGTCTGTACCAGCTTAACCCTGAACCGCTCAAGGCAGTGGACTCGTGGCTGCAGCAGTACCGCGTCTTCTGGCAGGCCAACCTGAACAGCCTGAAGGCGTTCGTCGAGGCCGAACATGCCCGGGAAACCGCCGGTTTGGGAGGCGAAAGAAAAGACAGCGCTAAACGTTCAAGACCAAACGAGTAATAGGACTTTGAAAACACCAATACCGGTCCGCGCGACCGATCTAATGAGGAGGAGTTGAACATGAAGCCAGTTCGCATCGCAATCACTCTGCTGTTTGTGCTGGTCACGTCTGCCGCCTTTGCTGCATCGGCGGCGCAGAAGTCTTTCGAAGAACTCAAGACGCTGGATGGCTCCTGGGAAGGAAAGGGGGCGAACGGCGAGCCGGTCGAGCTGTCCTATAGGGTGACGTCGAACGGGTCCGCCCTGATGAGCGAGATCAAAGGCAAGGAGGACATGATCACCATGTTCAATCTCGACGGCGAGCGCCTGTTGATGACGCACTATTGCGCCGTGGGCAACCAGCCCCGCATGGTGGCCAGCCCTTCGCCCGACGGCAAGACGTTCACCTTCGCCTTTCTCGATGCCACGAATCTCGCCACTCCCGACGCCCCGCACATGAATCACCTGGTCATCTCCATGCCGGACGCGAATCACCACACCGAAGAGTGGGTGTACAACGACCACGGCAAAGAGATGAAAGAAGTCTTTGACCTGTGGCGCAAGAAGTAACGCGGGGATCACCGACCGTGGGACGGGCGGGACGCCCATCCTCCAGTCAGACAAAACGCCGATGTAGGGCCAGGCGTGCTCGAAATGCTCAGAAAACATTGCGAATAAGAAAGAACGAGGAGAGAAATCATGGCTACCAGTGCAGTGACTCCCGATAACGACACCGTTGTTGCGGAAGTTTTCATAGCAGCGCCACCGGAGCGTGTGTTCCAGGCCATCACCGATCCCCACCAGATGCCTTTATGGTGGGGACAACAAGGTCTGTATCGCGTCACCGAGTGGAAAGCCGACCTACGCCCCGGCGGCAAGTGGCAAAGCGACGGCGTCGGGGCCGATGGCACAACCTTCCGGGTGGAAGGCGAGTACTTGGAAATTGACCGGCCGCGCCTCCTGGTCCATACCTGGATTGCAAGCTACTCGGGGCTGCTGAAGACGGTGGTACGCTGGGAACTGGAGTCGCGCGAGGTTCTCGGGTTGCAGGGTCCGGGGCCGAAAAAAGTTGGCACCGGCACGTTCGTAAAAATCCGACATGAAGGATTTGCCGGCAATCTGGCCCAGGCAAAGAGCCACGGCGACGGTTGGGTACGAGTGCTCGGTTGGATGCAGGCCTTTGTCGAACAGGGAAAGACGATCGACTCACGCAATATTGCCGGGGTTGTGTAGCGCCGGCATCTTGCCGGCTGTCCGGGATGTGTGTGGGTCGGACACTCCTGTCCGACCCACACGGGGGGCGGCGCTACATCACGCGGTCGCTCCGAACCGCACTGATACCAGCTTGGAAACTCCCGGCTCCTGCATAGTCACGCCGTAGAGCACGGGCGCGATGCTCATGGTCTTCTTGCTGTGGGTGATAAGCACGAACTGGGTCTGGATGCTCATCTCTTTCACCAGTTCGGTAAAGCGGCCGATGTTGGCCTCGTCGAGTGGCGCGTCCACTTCGTCGAGAATGCAGAATGGGCTGGGCTGATACTGGAAGATGCCGACCAGCAGCGCCAGCGCGGTCAGGGCCTTCTCGCCGCCTGAGAGCAGCAACACGTTCTGCAGCTTTTTTCCCGGAGGCGAGGCAACCACGTCAATGCCGCTCTCCGCGGTGTTTTCCTCGTCGGTCAAGCGCATGAAGCCCTGGCCACCGCCAAACAGTTTGCGGAAGGTGGCCTGGAAATTCTCGTTGATCTTGTGAAAGGCTTCTTCGAATCTCTGACGCGAGAAAGTATCAATCTCTTTGATCGTGGCCTGCGTGTTCTCGATGGAGTCGTAGAGATCTTTTCTTTGAGTTTCGAGAAATGCGTGCCGTTCCGCAGTCTCCTTGTATTCCTCGAGCGCCATCATGTTGACCGGACCCATGGCATCCAGGCGGGTACGCATGTCGCGGTAGATCTGGTCTTCGATCGTGAGCTGTTCATCACGGACGATCGAGATGGTAACGTCCGCCATCAGCTCGTGAGTCTGGACGCCCAGTTCATTCAGGCAGGTTTCAGCCATATACTGCGCGTCCGACTGTAATTTGGCTGCGGCCGCGGACAGTTCGCCGCGCCGATCGCGCAACTGGTCGAGCAACTGGCGGGCCTGATGCAAGGCCTCGTCGATCTCCGCCAGACGGGCGCGAACCTGTTCTGACTCGACCTGCAGCAAGCTGTCACGGGTTTCAGAGGCATTGCGCTCGGCGTCGAAATCCACCAGGCGAATCGCAATCTCCTGGTTCTCGGTCTCGCGCTGCAGTTTCTCGGCCGCCGAGGATTCGAGCTGCAGGCGCAGCGCTACCACGCGCTCGATCATTTCCGCGACCAGCGACTCGATTCGATCCAGCCCAACCGTCGCACTGCGATGGCGTTCTTCGAGGGTAGCCACCCTGGCCAGGCACTGCGAGGCATTCTGCGCAGCCTGATCGCGGCGCTGGCGCAGGCTGGCGAGTTGCTCCTGGCCCGCGGCCGCGAAATGCTCCCGTTCGACGCGCTGCTGCTCCGCCGCGGCAATCTGCATCCGTAACCGGTCGAGCAGCGATCCTTTTTCCGTGCGCTCAGTCTCCAGCCGGTGCAGTTCCTGCTGCGAGGTCTGCATGCGTTCGCCGGCCCGGGTAAATTCGGATTCCAGTTGCTGCAGCAGGTGGCCAGACGTCATGGCCTGCTTTTCTGCATCGCGCTTTTCGCCTTCGAGACGATCCAGCAGGGAAGTAAGGTCTTTGATTTCGCGGCCCAGGGTAAGCACGCGCATCTCTTCATGACGCAAGCCCTGTTCCAGTTCTCCCAGCTGGCGCAACACATCGCGCAGCTCGCGCTTCATGGAGAGTGGGCCTTCCGCGCGCTGCTTGCCGCCGGTCACGGTCACGTTGTGGAAACATTCACCCGACTGCGAGAGGAAAAACGCATCGGGATTTTCGAGAGCCAGCTCGCGGGCAAAGGCGGGGTCGGGCACGATGTAGCCGTCGCGCAGCTTGGGCAGGATGACTTCGAGCGATCGGCCAAACCCATTGAGCACGCGAATCGCATTTTTCAACGGGACAATCGGGCGCTCCGGCTGCACCTGGTGCGCGTTCGCGGCAATGGCAAATGAGAATTTCGCCTGCGAATCCTCGGGATGCACCAGGAACGTCGCACGCCCATCCACGTCGGTGCGGAGAAGACGCAAGCCTTCGTCCGCGGCATCCCACGATTTGACCACGATATAGTTCAGTTCGTCGCGCAGGAAGTCTTCGACCACGCCTTCATAGCGGGTCTCGACTTCAAGGAAGTCGGCGAGGACACCCGCCGGAGCCATTCCGCCCTGCATCACTCCTGATTGGAAGAGCCGTCGCACTGACTCGGTGGAGTATCCATGCTCGGCAATGACGGCTTCGAGCGAACCCTTTTTGCCGATGGCGGAGGCATACTCGGCCCGCAGGCTATCGAGGTGGTTCTTGGCTTCAGACTCTTCGTGGCGGCGGGAATCAAGCGCCTGCCGCGTGTGGCGTAGCTCCTCGGTCAATCCGGAGACGCGCTGCGATACAGTTTCGAATTCCAGTCCCAACTGTCCGCGCTGTCCTCCAAAGGCTTCCATCTGAGAGTTGGCCGTGGCCATCTCAGTCTGTAGGCGCTGCGCCTCGCGATCGACCCCAGCCAGCCTCTCTTCGACCTGGGTGTGCTGATTGCGTAGAGCAGACGCGGCCGCAACCGCCTCCACGATCGCGACTCGGGATTGTTCCTGCTGACGCTCCAGTTCAGCCAAAGCCTGAGCCGTGGCGCTGGATTCCTGCTGACTCTGAGCCAACTCCTGTTGCGCGGCAGCCAGATCGCCCGCCGCCGAGTCCAGGATCTGACGATTGGCGTCGCGTTCCGCGGCCAGCGCAGCCAGCCGCTGCTGCGCCTGCGCCAGTTCAGCCTCGGATGCCGCCGAGCGCGCCACCAGTTCCGTGCAGCGTTCCTCGTTATGACGACGTTGGGCGTGGGCACGATCCGACTCCAGCTTCAGCTGGCTCAGGCGCTCGCGGTTCTCGCGCACCTCGGCCTCGATGGCATAGCCGCGCTGGGTGCGCTCGGCATGTTCGGCCTCGGCCTGTTGAACGGTCTCAGCCTGTTGACGCATTTCTTCCGAGATGGAACTAATCTGCGTGTCGAGCGCTGAGCTCTCCTGCTCCAGGTGAGCGAATTTGCTGGCCAGCACCAGGCGCAACTTGGCCCGCATCTCCTCCCGCAGCTTGGCATAGCGTTCGGCCTTCGAAGCCTGGCGCTTGAGCGAATTCATCTGCCGCGTGACTTCCTCGAAAATGTCATTCACGCGTGCCAGGTTCTGCTTGGCATCTTCGAGACGTGCTTCCGCCAGGCGTTTCTTGGTCTTGAACTTGGTAATGCCGGCAGCTTCTTCGATGATGGCCCGGCGATCCGTGGGACGGCTGCTCAGAATCTGGCCGATACGCCCCTGCTCGATCAAGGCATACGATTCCGGGCCGAGTCCGGTCCCCATGAAGAGTTCCTGGATATCGCGCAGCCGGCACAGCTTTCCGTTCAGGAGGTATTCACTTTCGCCGCTGCGAAACAGGCGCCGGTTCACCACGATCTCTCCAGCCTTAAACCGTTGCTTGAACTGTCGGCGGCGAATCTTCAGCACCACTTGGGGTCCAGCCACGTCAGTGAATGCCCTGGCGTCCCCGCCCGGCGGCACGGGCGTCTCCCCGTCGGAAGCAGTCGCCACACCCTCAATTTCTTCTACTCTCCCCGGCCAGGCCTCTTCCGTCAGGCGCTCGGTCTCTTCCGCCGCCTCGGCTCGAACTTCAGCTTCATCCCAGTCCTCCACAGGGCGGGGCATCTCGTCCTGGATTTCGACTTCAGTGGGTTCGTGCGCATCGGCGCCGTCGTACACCTCGGGATCGATCAGCGTCAGCGACACTTCGGCCATGCCGGTCGGCTTGCGGTCGCGAGTGCCGGCAAAGATGACGTCCTCCATGCGCGAACCGCGGAGGGTCTTGGCCGACTGCTCGCCCAGCACCCACGAGATGGCGTCGGCGATATTGGACTTGCCGCAACCGTTAGGGCCAATGATGGCGGCAACGCCGTCCCCGTGAAACTTGAGTTCGGTGCGGTCGCAGAATGATTTGAATCCGAGAATCTGGAGTCTTTTGAGTTTGAGCAACTTCTACTCCTTGGGTCGCCGATTAGGTCGCCGAGTTTGTGTAGCCGCGGGCGACTCGCCCGCGGGACTGTCACTGCTATCGGTGGTGCATGCAAGCATCATCAGCCGGGTTAATTAATTGGATTCCTCCAACAGATCGCTCTGGTGAGCGCCTCCCAGGCTGGAGTCGGCGAGGCACAAATTAGAGCTACTGTAACGGCGAAATCATACCGGGGTCAAGCACGAAAACACTATATCTGGTATGGCCTTGTGAGCAACCGCGCCAGATTGAACACGTAATGCAGCATCTGCCTGTGAATCGAGTGGGGATTTGACGAAGGAGCGGAGAAGCGCGAGAGCACGATAAGGCTACACCCAAGCGGGTCGGAAGACAACGTTAGTGCCGGCCGGCCGGCCGAAGGCGTAATCGCAAGGACGCCAAGGATTCGCAAAGGACGCAAAGAAACGTCATGGGAACGACCGACCCACTTGACCGGGACTCGCAACAGGCTCAGAATCCCCGTGCCCGGGAATACCGAGTGCTCGCGAATGATCTCGAGCACGGCACCGCTTGTCGGTGCGCAAAGGAGTCGCTCATGACCGTTAAGCAGGGAGACCTTTCGCTTCTGCAGCATCCCGCGTCGCAGGAACTCTTGCACTCGAAAATCCCCGCTCGCCTGGCCTACATATGGACTGACGGCACGCCCAGAGTCGTTCCCATCTGGTTTCACTGGAACGGCCGAGAAATCGTCATGGGAACGCCGCCCAAAGCCCCGAAGTTGAAGGCGCTGGCCAAGAATCCGAAAGTGTCATTGACGATCGACGACAATGATTTTCCCCACAAGGTGCTGCTGATACGAGGTACCGCACGCCTGGAAACGGTCAATGGGATCGTGCCCGAGTACGCTGCGGCCGCCGAGCGCTACTTCAGCCGCGAACAGAGAGAAGCCTGGATGGCCCAACTGCGCACCCTGGTTTCAAGCATGGTGCGTATCACCATCACGCCGGAATGGGTTGGGCTCCTGGATTTTCAGACTCGATTTCCCAGCGCCATATCAGCGTGAAATTTTGTTGGGCCACAAAAACACGTAGGCCCGGACGCCCTCGTCCGGGCGGGCGAGCGCAGCTCGCCTGAGGGTTCAACGTTTGCGCCAGCGCCGCCGAGCTCTGCCCGGCCGGGCGGGTGAGGCACCCGCCCCTACGTGGTCGCAATCGTGCCAGCCGCTCCAGCTATTCCCCCAGCTTTTCGAAGAACAGGCAGATCGATTCAATTCCACGATAGAAGTTCGGGATGTGAAACTTTTCGTTGGGCGCGTGCAGGTTGTCGTCGGGCAGACCGAATCCCATCATCACCGACGGAATCTTTAATACGTCCTGGAAATCGGTGACGATGGGGATCGAACCGCCGGAGCGAATGAATACGGTCTCTTTCTTGAAGACGTCGTGCATGGCTTCGGTGGCGGCTTTGATGTACTTGTTGTTGGTGCCCACCACGCACGCCGGACCCTTGCTCCAAACCTTGACGCTGGTCTGGATGCCCTTGGGGGTGAGTTTCTTTACGTAGTTCTTGTACCTCTTGAGGATGTCGTCTGGATTCTGGTTGGGGACCAGGCGCATGGAAACTTTGGCGGAGGCTTTGGCCGGAATCACCGTCTTCGCGCCCGGAGCAACGAAGCCGCCGGGCATGCCGTGCACTTCGAGCGTGGGGCGCGCCCAGGTGCGGTAGAGAACCGAGTAGCCCGGCTCGCCGGTGAGTACGGTCGAACCTACCTCTACCTTGCGATAGTGTTCTGGGTTGAAGGGCAGGCGCTTCCATGCCTTCAATTCTTCTTTGCTGGGCGCTTTCACATTTTTGTAGAAGCCCGGGATCAGGACTTTGCCCTTGGCGTCCTTCAGTTTGCTGATGATCTCGATCAAGCCAAAGAATGGATTGGGTGCCGCCCCGCCATACATGCCGGAGTGGAGGTCCGTCTTTGCTCCTACCGCTTCAATTTCGGTATAGACCAGACCGCGCAGTCCCACGCACAAGGTCGGGAGATCGGCAGCAAATAGTTCGGTGTCGCAGACCAGAGCGAAATCAGCCTTCAGCTTGGCCTTTTCCTGGCGCACATAGGCCGCGATCGATTCACCGCCTACCTCCTCTTCGCCTTCAATGATTACCTTCACATTCACGGGCAGAGTGCCGTTGTGCCCCTTCATCAGGGCCTCGATGGCTTTGATTTCCATCCATAGCTGGCCTTTGTCGTCCACCGCGCCCCGGGCGTAAATGTTGTTATTGCGCTCGGTAGGCTCAAACGGCGGCGAAATCCACTCATCGAGCGGGTCAGGCGGCTGCACGTCGTAATGCGCGTAGCAAAGCGCGGTCGGCTTGCCGGGAGCGTGGAGCCAGTCGGCATAGACCAGCGGATGGCCCTTGGTGGGGACAACTTCGACGTGCTCGAGCCCGATGCGCCGAAGTTCAGCAGCCACAAATTCAGCCGCCTTCTGTACGTCGGACTTGTGCTCCTGAAGCGTGCTGATGCTGGGGATGCGCAGCAGATCCTTCAGTTCGTTGAGGAAACGCTGCTGATTGCCGCGGGCATAATCGACTGCGGGAGAGGCCATGGGCGGTGCCTTTCTGGAGAGAGAAAACGTCTTAGTATAACTGACCCGCTGGGAGGAACTTGGGGATGGCTCGCCTTCGGAGTTCACCCAGGGCTTGCGCCTGGGTTGCACTCTTGGGCCGCTCCGCGGCTCGCCGCATCACCTCTGATGAAGAGTAGCGCCGGCGTCCCGCCGGCCGTCGTGGGGGCGTCCCGCCCACACGGGCGAGGGCACCCTTTTCGCAGCCCTTGAGAGCAGCGCCATACTCCACGCCTGTTTCAATGAGCTCGCGCGCTGAGCAGGATGCCCTCAGGACAGCTGGCAAGATGGCGGCTTGGTCGCGGTGAGGACCGTGTAGGTCAGATCACCCGAGCTGTAGGCATCGAAAATGATGTCAATGCCTTCCACGAATTTCCGCGCCGCCCGGGGCAATAGTTTGATGGCAATGCTGGCGGCGCGTGCGCGTTCCTGACAGATCTCCCAGGTGCGTACGATTCTTGCCGTGAGGTCCTCGCGGTGGCGTACTCGCATCCCAACGGCCTCGATAGCGGACTGGTATTGTTCAGCCGTCCACAATTCCGGACATAGAAACGCGCGGGCCACTTCGCGCACGCGAGACTTGGCCATGGAACCCGTCCATGCGGCCAGCAGAAGTTGGCCGCCCGGCCGCAGCGTGCCTGCCACATTCGTGAAGTAGCGGGCCTTGTTGGCGAAGTGTTCGGCAGATTCCATGGTCCACACCAGGTCGAACGATGAAGCAGGGAAGTGGAACGAATCGGCGTTCCCGACTTCAAAGTTCAACAGGCCTTCAACTCCTGCCTTGGCCGCGTGCTCGCGTGCCAGGCCGGCCTGCTTAGGACTGAGGGTGAGCCCCATTCCTGAGCACGACAGCGATCGCGCCAGGTGGATCAGAGTGCCACCGTGGCCACAGCCCACGTCGAGGACACGAGCGCCAGGGGAAAGCCCGAGCAGGTTGACGCAGTACTCGAGCATCCGGACTTGCGCTTCCACGGGCGGTTCGTTGTCCAGAAACAGTCCGTGATGGATGTGGTCGCCCCAAAAAGTGCGATAGATGAAGGCGAGAGAGTCATAGTGGTCTCTGATTTCATCAGCCGTGATGGGTATGGCGGCGCTCATCAGTTCTGAAAACGCGCTGGAGAAAAGGGCGAGACATCATATTCTGGTTTGCCGCCAGTCACTATTTGCGCCATCACCTGTGCGGTAACCGGCGTGAGCAGGATGCCATCGCGGAAGTGACCGGTCGCTACGAAGTAGCCCGGCGTTCGGGTGGCCCCGAGGATAGGCAAGTTGTCGGGAGAGCCTGGCCGCAATCCCGCCCAGGCTTCCAGCATGCGCGCCTGGGCCAGAGCCGGGACCAGATGGATCGCCGCCTGCTGCATGCGCTGAATCGTGGCAGCGTCGGTGCGCTTGTCGTATCCGGCTTCTTCGACTGTCGCTCCCACCAGAATGCGGCCGTCGCTGCGCGGCACCAGGTAAATTTCGGGAGAGCGAATGACATGGCGCAGCAGGTCGCGCGATGCTCCCACCAGCGACAGCATCTGTCCCTTGACCGGACGGGTCGGAAATTGGTGCGGCGGCAACTGCCCGGCCCACGCGCCCGCACAGTTTACGACTGCGGCAGCGGAATAACTGGTCCTGCTGGTGCCGACCCCGGCCACGCTTCCATTTGCCAGAAGCACTTCGGTGACGGCCGTGCCGGAAGCGATGTCCACACCACGGTGGCGCGCGGCTTTCAGCGCCGCCGAGGAGAGTGCGCGCGGATCCACACTGCGTTCCTTCAGATAAATTGCCGGCAGGTTTACATGGCTAAGCGCGGGCTCGAGTTCGGAGAGCGGTGAGGGAAGAGGACAGTCTTCGGTCAGACCGGGGCGTTCGTGGAGCTGCTCCGCCGTGGCGAAGAAAATGGTGCCCTGGTCGCGCAGATCAACGTTCATCCCAGATTCGTCCTGCAGTTCATGCACGAACTCGGGATACATGCGCGCGCTGGCAGTGGCAAGGGGTTGAAGCGAAAGCGGAGTTTCGAGCGGGAAGTCGGCCAGCATGCCGGCGGCAGCGTGCGATGCTTCCCGTCCGGGCTCTCCGCGTTCTACTACCAGGATGGTGGCACCACGCTTGCGCAGCGCGATCGAGAGCGAAAGCCCGATGATCCCGCCGCCGACGATGATGACGTCCCAGGTTTGCACGTTTGCATTGTAGAAGACAACCGGACGCGCTTCGATGTCGTGGTTGTGCAACATGAAACGTCATTGCGCGATCAGGGTCGGACGTGCTCGTCGAGGAATTTGAAAACGTCGTCTTCCCATAGGCGCGTATCCTGATACACCGCGTTGTGGCCATCGTCCGGAGTCTGGCCAACAGGCGGGTAAATCTTCAAGAGATGCGGCTTGTGCAGGCGTTCGAGCTCCTCGGCCAGAGCTCGGCCGGGAGCTGTGCTGTAATCGTTGGCCGCCTGAATCAGCATAATGGGGGCGGTTGTCCGGCGGACGGCCGTAAGCAGCTCTTGGCGCAGTTCGGGCGAGTCTGGCCAGGAATTGGCGGCGGCCGCGAAGCTGATAGCGGCGCGTACGCTTCGGTCGCGTTCCGCTGCCAGCAGCGTGAGTTGCCCACCGAACGAATGCCCAGCCACCGCAATATGCCGGGGGGCGATTCCGGGCGCAGTTTTCAGGAATGATAACGCCGCCATGACATCGTCGAGCTGATCCGTGGTCAGCAGGACGAACTGCAGGTGCCGGCGAGCCTCTTTCCCCTGGGCAGTCTCCTCGCGTTGCAGGACATCTTGGATGAATGGTGCCTGGTCTGCGGACAGGCCCTGACCGCGCCGGAACAGAAACAGGAAAGCGTAGCCGCGTTTGGTGAAGAGTGGCGCAAGCTGCTCGGCCGCTTCCGTAATCGCCCGTCCGGCAGTATGCGCGGCATCGGCGCCGCCTGAACCGTGATTGAACAGGACGGCAGGGAAAGGGCCGGAACCTTCAGGCTTCCACAGGAACGCTTTAAGGCGAACATTGCCGCTGGGGATCTCAACGATTTGCGGAGCCGTTGAGGGTGCTGCCTGGCCAACCGAAATGCCCGAAAAAAGCAGGGCGAACACACAGAAACGTAGTGTTCTCATCGTTCCCGAAATACCCCGCGGAACTCGACTATAAGATAGACGTGCCAACCTGACAAGATCGGGGTCTTGCCAGGACTGCAGGCAACTCAGCGGGAGATCACTTAGAGTTTAGCCAGATAATCCACGATTTCAGGTTGGTTCCAGTCCACGGCCCCAATGAACTTGCGGCGCAGGACGCCTTTGCGGTCGATGATGTAGGTTTCGGGAAACTTGAAGGTCCCGTAGAGATTGTTGCTCTTCTGGTCGGGATCGCGCACGGTGAGCAAGTTTACGTTGTGCGCTTTCAGGAAATTCTGGTACGCACCCTGGTCGGCATCGACGCTGATGGCAAATACCTCGACCCCCTTACCTTTCATTCTCTGCTGCATCTCCACCAGGGACGGCATCTCTTCAATGCAGGGCGGGCACCAGGTGGCCCAGAAGTTCAGCACGACCACCTTGCCCCGAAATTCGTCGAGGCTGACCTTGCGGTCGCTGTCCTGGACTGTGAAGTCGGGGGCCGGCGTCCCAATGTGGGGCGGACGGCTGCCACCGTAACAGCCCGTCAGGGTCAGGAAGAGGACTACGATGCCGGACAAAACCAAAGACCTTCGCACAAAGTTATAATAGCTGATTGGGCCTATGACGGCGCCAGAGACAGTATCGAGCAGGCCAACCGTGTCGGTGATTGTGCCGGCTCGCAACGAGGAGGCCAGCCTGGGCGCCTGTTTGGAGTCACTGACAGGCCAGACCGGCGTGAGTTTCGAAATTATCCTGGTGGACGACGCTTCGACCGACCGGACTCGCGAAATAGCTCAGTCGTTTCCGTCCGTGCGGGTGGTGGACGCCGGCCCGCCGCCCGCCCGTTGGACGGGAAAGAACAATGCCATGGCTGCCGGCGTCGCCGTTGCCGGCGGCGAGTGGCTGCTCTTCACGGATGCCGACACAGTCCATCTGCCGGGCTCTCTGGCTCGCGCGGTCGCGGAAGTCATTCGGCGCGGGGCGAGTTTACTTTCGTACTCACCTCAGCAGGAAGTCCACGGCTTCTGGGAAAGAGCGCTGATGCCCGTCATTTTTGCCGAACTGGCTGCGACTTATCGGCCCGCGCTGGTCAGCGATCCCAGGTCGCCGGCCGCGGCGGCGAACGGCCAGTACATACTGATCGCGCGCGAGGCCTACGACGCGATCGGCGGACACGCGGCGGTGAGCGGCAGCCTGCTGGAAGACGTGGCGCTGGCCAGGGCGGTGAAGGCATCGGGGCGAAGGATCTTCTTTCGCTTTGGCGGCGACGCCGTTCGCACTCGCATGTACCGCAGCTTTTCGCAACTGCGCGAAGGTTGGACCAAAAACCTGGCACTGTTGTTTCCCTCCCCGGCGCGCCTTGCGATACTCAGGTTGACCGAGTTCGTGCTGATTGCAGCCGGCGCCGCTGCAGCCGTTGCGTCGCTGTTGCGCGGCCACATCAGGCCGGCCGTAGCGTCAGCGGTTCTGGCGGCAACGATCTACGGTTTTCTTCTGAATCGAATTCGCAAGGCACATTTTTCCTTAGGGTCAACCGCCTTGTCTGCGGCAGGCCTCCCGCTCTTTGCGTATCTTTTGTTGCGCTCCAAACTCTCACATAAGCAGGGAAGCGTACGCTGGAAGGGAAGAACGTACGAAGACCGCACAAACCACCTGGAAGCGGGTGCCGCCATCATAAAAAGACAGCGCCCAGCCGAGCGCACCTCGGCTTAGAAATCAGGAAGCAGAACGCATGGTCTATCTCACGCGCAAAGCCGAATTCGCCGCATCGCACTACTACCATAATCCGGATTTCACTGCGGAGGAGAACCA
This sequence comes from Terriglobia bacterium, assembly GCA_963779255.1. Lineage (GTDB taxonomy): Bacteria > Acidobacteriota > Terriglobia > Terriglobales > Acidobacteriaceae > JAIQFF01. The sequence goes on from CAVZXU010000008.1 coordinate 50,285, forward strand.
ACGGATTTTCGGCAAATGTAATAACCCGAACGGCCACGGCCACAACTACACGCTGGAGGTTACGGTCAAAGGCGAAGTGGATCCGCGCTCCGGGTTTGTTGTCGACCTCAAGCAACTGAAGGAAATTCTGCACCGCGAGGTGCTCGACGCCATGGACCACCGCTTCCTCAACAAGGAAGTGCCGGAATTCTCCGCCCGGATTCCGACCACTGAGAACCTGGCCATAGTGATCTGGCAACGCCTGGTATCCAAGCTGAACAAGGCACAATTACACCGCGTCCGGGTATACGAAACGCCCGATCTATTTGTCGATTTCTACGGTGAAGCATGAAAGCGCATCTCACCCGTCGCTACATGTTCTCGGCTTCGCATCGGTTACATAGCGACGCCATGTCCGAAGCCGAGAATGCGGCTACTTACGGCAAGTGCAACAACCCGTACGGCCACGGACACAACTATGCGCTCGAAGTCACGGTCAGCGGACCGGTGAACGAGAGCACGGGAATGGTCTGCAACCTGGTTGATCTGGACGGTTTTGTGCAGCGCGAAATTCTGCGACGCTTCGATCTGGAAAATCTGAACACCCGCGAGGAATTTGTCCGGACGGTACCGACAACCGAAAACCTGTGCACCACCATCTACGATATTTTGCAGCGAGGCTTCGCTTACGCTCATCTGGATAAGGTGCGCATTGACGAGACCATGATGAATTCCTTCGAATACGCGGGGGAAGGTGATTGCGTAATTAAGTAATTTTGTAATTGAGCAATTGGAGCGAGCTTTTCAACTTGAAAATTACTCAATTTCCAAATTGCTCACTTGGGGTCAACCATGAATCCGACCACTGAAGTACCTTCGCTGACCAGCGCCACCTTCGAAGACCTGGTGCGCGAAATGATTGTCCGTATCGGCGAGGACCCCGAACGCGAGGGTCTGGTCCGCACGCCGAATCGAGTTCGACGCTCCTGGGAGTTCCTTTCGCGGGGCTATAAGGAAGATCCGGACGCGATGCTGCGCAAGGCCCTGTTTACGGTCACCTATGACGAGATGGTAATCGTCAAAGACATCGAAATGTTCAGCCTGTGCGAACATCACATGCTGCCATTCTTCGGCAAGGTCCACGTCGCCTACATCCCCAAAGGCAAGGTGATCGGACTGAGCAAGATCCCCCGCCTGATCGAGATTTTTTCCCGGCGCCTGCAGATTCAGGAACGCCTGACCACGCAAATTGCCGAAACCATCCAGAAAGCGATCGAGCCGCAGGGCGTGGGAGTAGTGATCGAGGCGCGCCATCTCTGCATGATGATGCGGGGCGTCGAAAAGCAGCACTCGGCCGCGGTGACTTCTTCCATGCTGGGATGCTTCCGCAACGAGCAGGAAACACGCACCGAATTTTTGTCGCTCATCCGGAACCGCACAAACGGAGTCTAGACTGCGGACGCCGGACCCCGGACCTCAGCCCTGAAAACCTAGCCGGCGATGTGACACGTTCGCGAACGGGCTTCAGATCCGCAGAGGTCCGACGCCTGAGCACTCACCAGGTTCCGTAGCGATAGCGTCGTGGCCGCTCGGGAATTAGCTTGATCAGAACAATTCCCGCGACAAAGCCTCCCACATGCGCCCAGAACGCGACGCCGCCGCGGGTTTCGCTGTAATTTGCGATTGAGGTGGCCGCGCCGCTCACAAATTGCATGGCAAACCAGTAGCCCAGCGTGACCCAGGCCGGCAAATAAAAGAGAAACAGAATGGGAAACCAGATCAGCACTTTGGCCCGGGGATAGAGCAGGAAGTACGCGCCCAGGACGCCAGCGATCGCCCCGCTCGCCCCGACCGTGGGGACCTGGGAATGAGGGTTGAGAACGACCTGCGCAAACGCAGCTCCCAATCCGCTGAGCAGATAGAAGAGCAGATATTTGAAGTGCCCCAGGTAGTCCTCAATGTTGTCCCCAAAGATCCATAAGAACCACATGTTGCCGATCACGTGCATCCATGAACCATGCAGAAACATGGAAGTGAGGGTAGGAAGAAATGCCGCCATCAAGCCCACCCGGTCGCTTCCGGCGAGAAATCCGGTGATGTTGGCGGGCACCATTCCCAGTTGGAAGAGCAGAACTTTGAAGCTTTGGGGTGTGAGAGCCGCCTCGAACAGGAAGACGACCAGGTTGAGGCCGATCAGGAAATAAGTCACATAGGGTGTGCTGAACCGGGGCTGGTCGTCGCGAAGGGGGATCATGGGGGATGAAACAATCTGTTAAGTTGGTAATTCAGCAATTGGGCAATTTAAGAACAGCCAAGGATATGCCCCAAGCAAGCGGGCTTCGATCACGCCTTAGAAGTTTTCAATTCCCCAATTACTAAATTACCAAATTACTCAATCCCGCATGAACGGCGTACTCATCATCGACAAGCCCACCGGCATGACCTCGCATGACGTGGTCAACCAGGTGCGCCGTATTTTGCAGCAGCCTTCGGTGGGTCACCTGGGCACGCTGGACCCGCTGGCGACTGGCGTCCTTCCGCTGGTCACCGGCAACCTGACCCGGCTGGCCCAATTTTACGGTGCGTCGGAGAAGACCTACGAAGGCGTCATCCGCTTCGGCTTTGCCACCGACACCTACGATTCTGACGGGGAGGTCCGGGGGTCGATCCAGGCAGTTCAAGTATCACTTGAACAAATACGCGAACTTGCGACCACCTTTGTGGGCTTGATTGAACAGACGCCGCCTCCATTTTCCGCTAAGAAGATCAAGGGAGTGCCCGCCTATAAATTGGCCCGCAAGCATCAGGACGTTGCCCTGAAACCGGTGCAGGTGGAAATCAAGCAATTCGAGATTCTGGCGACAGATGGCGACCAGGCCAGTTTTCTCGCCCGGGTGGCCTCGGGAACTTACATGCGCTGCGTCGCCCACGACCTGGGCCAGCAGCTGGGCTGCGGCGCGCACTTGCAGTCGCTGCGTCGCACCCTGCTGGGCGAATTTGATTTGAGCCGGGCCCACACCCTAGAGGAGTTGCAGGCGGCCTGCAGGGCCGGGAAGATTGAGGAGATTTTCATTCACCCGCGCCTGCTGCTGCCCGAGTTTCCTTGCGTTACGGCCACGGAAGAAACCGCAGCGCTCATTCGCAACGGGCGGGCGGTAAATTTGCCGGAGCTGTCTCAAGCCCGGCAGGTAAAGGTATTCGCCGGGCAAAGGGAACTGATCGCCATCGCCACCCGGATCGCCGGAACGCTTTTCCATCCCAGAATTGTGCTGGCCGGTGACACCCCACGAACCACGTAGGCCCGGACGCCCTCGTCCGGGTGAGCGAGCGAAGCTCGCCTTGGGGTTTGGGGACTGTGCTAGCCCAAACATTGCCGGGCTCTGCGCGGCTGGGCGGGTGGGGGCACCCGCCCCTACGTGGTCTTACTCGATGATGGGCGAGCAGCACGGCTTCTGGACCGGCTTCGGCTCCATCAGTTCAACCCGGGTGAAGTTCGGGTCGTAAAGGTTGTACTGCCACTTGCCGTCGCGGCCAATCTGAGGTTTCTCTTTCCCCTGATACCCGCGCTTCAGTGCCAGCTTGTATCCGTCCTGGATTCTGGGCACGCCTAACGAAAGGTGGTGCATGACACCCAGTTCGTGCGGGTCCGGGTCGTTTATGTTCAGCATGTACTCCAGCCAGTCGGTCCCTTCGGGAACACGCATGGCCACCCAGTCAGTGTCTTTGTCCTTCATACCGCCTTGCCATTGCAATTTGAATCCCAGAATGTCCTTGTAGAAACGGTCTGCTGCCGCCCGGTCTTTCACTACCACGCCTACGTGAATGATGCGCGTCGAAATGCGGGTGTCGGGAAGGAATTTGCCGAAGTTGCGGCTGTGCAGGGACCCGGGATGAAATTCCACAAACTCAACGTCGTGGCCGTCGGGATCGATGACGTCGAAGCCGCGATTGCCGTCCTGCATGGGCTCGAGCTTCTCCGGCACCTTGACGCCGCGGCTGCCGAGGTAGGCCCGCATCTGCTCGGCGTCGGTGGTTTCGAACGATATATGGGACAGTCGATCCATCTTGGGATCGGTCAACTCGGGAAACATTTCGATGTACTGGTGGTCGTTGACTTTGAAATAGGTAAGCAGCAGGCCGGTGCCTTCGTCGGGGGTCTTGTCCAGACTGAAAGGCTCCTGGAAGCCCAGAACTCCGGTGTAGAACTTACGGGCCGCCGCCAGATTGTCGGTTTTCAATCCGATGTGGGCGACACCGACAATGGCGGGGCGAGCGACCGCTGCCGCCGGTTGAGCAGAGCCCGGGCTGGCAGCCTGGGTCAGCGACGCGCCGGTCAGCAGGGCAGCAAGCAACATACAGCGGATCAGGTTGGCGTTCATGGACTGAGATAGTGCGACGGGATTCGCGGGCTGTCAAGGCTGGATCGTTTGAATGATGTAATGTCCGATAATGGTTATTATGTAAACCATCACGTTGGCCCGGGCGCCCTCGTCCGGGCGGGGCGAGCGCAGCTCGCCTGTGGGTTTGTCCTGCAACGCCGAAAAAAAACTGCTGGGCTTTGCCCGGCTGGGCGGGTGGGGGCACCCGCCCCTACGTCGTTCCCGTTCCGTCTCAAGTCTCGTTCCCCAGATTACGCTTCAAGTCGTCGCTGGCAGCGATACAAGGTCAATGTTCCGATTCGAGTCATCGTTTCCCGCGCCATGAAGGCCTCGATTTTTGACGGCAGAGGAACTTCCTTGAGCGAAGGCGGCATGGCACTGTTCGCGGGCGCGGAATTTCGGCTGGGCGACCAGGTGGCGGTCGAATTTACTCACCCTTTTCTTCGCCTCCAATACGGGTGGACGCCAAGATCTGCAATCGTACCGGATATCACGATGGGGTGGAGTTTCTGGCGGTTGACCCTACCCAAAGGCAAAGTGTGGCTCAACCCCGCGTGCATCTGGCCAGCTTTACTGTTACGGCCTGAAGCATCAGGGTGGGCGGCTAGGATTGCCCAGCCAGGATTGTCTGCAGCTCAGCCCGGAAGCAACGCAAGATCTCCAGCCTCTCTGGGGTGGCGTCCACCAACTCCTGCTTGGCCTGAAAGACCTCCCGTCCATCCTTCTGGGTCAGCACCCCGATGGCTTCACCCATGCGCCAGCCGGGAGTGCCGAGCATTTGCAGGCCATCGACCGAAGTCACTAAGAGCGCTATGCAGTGGTCACGCACCACTCCCACGCACTTGGGGAACCGGTCGAATGTCTGGAGCTCAAAGCCAGCCAGATAAATACGTTGCAGTTGTTCGGCGGGATCGGGCATGAAAAGCTTCTGGCTACTAGCTTCTAGCTCCAAGCTAACGGCTAACCGCTAAGAGCTGCGTTGGGGCTAGGGGCTAGGAGCCAGCAGCCAGAAGCCGCTTTACATCTTGTATCTGCCCAGATCTTCGTCGTTCAGTCCTTCCAGGTACTTGCGTAGTTCCTCGCTGGTGACCCGGTCGGAGACGTTGGCCGCCTGCTTCGAGGTTTTCAGGACATCGTCCTCGACGAATATGGGGCAATCCACGCGCAGGGCGAGAGCCAGCGCATCGGAGGGCCGGGAATCGATACTGATCACATTTCCCTGCCGCTCCATCCAGATCACGGCATAAAAGGTATCTTCTCTTAGTTCCGTGACTACGACTTTGTGCACCTGGGTGTCCAGCCCAACCAGAACATTCTTGATCAAATCGTGAGTCATGGGACGCGGGGTGGTGACTTTCTCGATCTCGAGTGCGATGGCGTTAGCCTCGTAAATCCCTACCCAAATGGGCAGGACTGCATCGCCGCTGGTGTCTTTCAGGATCACGATGGGCATGTTGGTGACCGGGTCCATCATGAGCCCGCGAATTTTCATTTCGACTTCCATCGTGCCCCCCGGGCTAACACCGATTTCAGATTGAAGATTTTAGATTGTAGATTTTCAGGCTCACCCGAACCCGCAATCTTCAATCTAAAATCTAGAATCTGCAATCATCCCTTCTTTGCTCGTTATATCACCATTTCGCCTAACAGGCTGTTGGGAAAACTCCCAGTGGTAACCACGGGAATATAGCTGCCCACCTGCGGAGTCACTCCCGGAGAAGCGGTGAAATTCAAGGTCTTGTTCTGCGAAGTGCGGCCAACCCACTGGCCGCGGGCTTCGTTCTTCCCTTCCACCATGACCTCCTGAACCTGCCCCAGGTGCCTTTGATACCGGCGTCTTTGAATTTCTCGTTGCTTCTCCTGCAGGATGATCAGACGGCGGGACTTTTCGGCGTCCGGGATTGCGTCTTCCAATCGCAGCGACGGGGTATTGGGGCGCGGCGAATACTTGAAGCAGAAAATGCTGTCGTATTCGACTACATCCAGCAGCCCTAACGTCTGCTCAAAATCGGCCTCGGTTTCGCCCGGAAAGCCGACGATCATGTCCGACGTAATGCTGATTTCCCGCCTCGCCGCCTTAATCCAGGCAATGCGCTCCAGGTAGTGCCCCCGGCTGTAGAGGCGTTGCATGGCGTCGAGCACGCGATCCGAGCCGCTTTGTACCGGCAGGTGTACGTGATCGCAGAGGGTCGAAACCGTGTCGATGGCTTCGACAATGTCACGGCCGAAATCCCTGGGATGCGAAGTCGTGAACCGCACTCGCCGTATGCCGCCAACCTCGCCCACCGCCGCCAGAAGTTCGGCGAAGGTTTTCTTTCCTGACGGGTCTTTGTAGGAGTTCACATTCTGCCCCAGAAGCTGAACCTCGGTATATCCAAGATCGGCCATTTGCCTGGCCTCCGCCAGGACGGAATCTGAAGTCCGGCTGCGCTCCTTGCCGCGGGTGAAGGGTACTACGCAATAGGCGCAGAATTTGTCGCAACCCTCGATGATGGTGAGGTAGCCGCGGTGCGGGTTGGTGCGGGCGGTGAATTCGGTCTCAAAGCATTCGTCGGTCTCGCGGTCGTCCAGTCCGGTGACCCGAGGCTTCCCTGCTTCGAGTTGCACCAGCATCTGCGGCAGATTGCGATACGAGGCTGAGCCGCAAACCAGCGAGACATGGGGAGCGCGCTCGAAAATCTTCTCGCCTTCCTGTTGCGCCACGCAGCCCAGCACGCCAAAGCGCTTGCCCAGTTTCTGTAGCTTCCTGTAGTCGGCCAGACGGTGGAAGACCTTCTGCTCAGCTTTGTCGCGAATCGAGCAGGTGTTGTAGAGGATCAGCCCGGCCTCTTCGACGGTGGAGACCTGCCGGTATCCCTGGGACAGGAGCGTGCCGACGACCTTCTCCGAATCGTGGGCATTCATCTGGCAGCCAAAAATTTCCAGGTAGAACGTCTTATGAGAATCTGCCGACATCGCCACCCAAGTATAACGCAGTCGCGCCTGGGGTTGGCGCGGCACTCTTCCCTGCTGCCACCCTTTGCACAGGCATCCTCAGTTTTTCCACAATCGGGACGCCATGAAAGCCTTGTCTGGCGGGCGATCTCAGCGCCTGCGAATCCTGTCAATCAAATTGCATTCAGCGCTTTCCCGCGGGCTTGCAGGAGCGCGAGACAAGCCGTTGACAAAAATTTCTTTAGGACTAGAATACGCGACGATTTATGCCTGTAGAATTTCAGTCATGAGCTCTCAACTTCTCGACTCCGTTCTGCTGCAGACCGACTTCCCCGAACTGAAACTGCATGCCAGCGGCAAAGTGCGTGACGTTTACCATCTGGATGAAAACCGGCTGCTCTTCGTGGCTACCGATCGTATTTCCGCCTTTGATTATGTGCTGGCCACCGGCATCCCTCACAAGGGCCGGGTTCTGACGCAAATTTCGCTTTTCTGGTTCGATTTTCTTCGTGAGCTGGTACCTAACCATCTTCTTACCGCTGAGGTGAGCGAATATCCGGCGCCCTTGCAGAAGTACGCCGACCAGCTGCGGGGCCGCTCCATGATCGTGGCGCGGGCGGACATGTTTCCTGTGGAGTGCGTAGTGCGGGGTTACATTTCCGGATCCGCCTGGAAGGAGTACAAGGCCACAGGCCGGGTTTGCGGCATTGAGCTGCCCAAAGGTTTGCGGGAGTCCGATCGGTTGCCAGAGCCCATCTTCACCCCTGCGACCAAGGCCACCAGCGGTCACGACGAGAATATTTCCTTTGCCGACATGGCCAAGCTGGTGGGACCCGAGTTGAGCCAGCAGTTGCGTGACCTCACTTTGGCTGTCTATGTAAAGGCTGCGGACTATGCACGGCAGAAAGGCATCATTATTGCGGATACCAAGTTCGAGTTCGGGCGCACGGCGCGGGGCATCACTCTGGCGGACGAGGTGCTGACTCCGGACTCTTCCCGTTTTTGGCCGGCGGACAAGTACTCCCCGGGCCGTGCTCAGGAGTCGTTCGATAAGCAATACGTTCGGGACTATCTGGAAGAAATTCGCTGGAACAAGCAGCCGCCGGCGCCGGCACTTCCGGCTGAAGTGGCGCAACGGACCAGCGAGAAGTACGTCGAGGCGTACCGGCAGCTTACCGGACTCGAGCTGGATGTTTAAGCGCACGGTGAACTGCAGGAAGGCGGTATGAACGGCGCGGATTGGGCCATCCTAGCTGTGGTGCTGCTGTCCACCGTGCAAGCGGCATACGCGGGATTTTTCCAGGAAGCGTTTCACCTTGGGGGCCTGGTGGCCGGATACCTGCTGGCGGCATGGCAGTATCAGCTCCTCGCTGGTTGGTTGGAGAGGTATCTAAAGTCGGCCTGGCTGGCTGAGAGTGCGGGATTCCTGATTGTCTTTTTTGCGGTCGCGGTGACCGCCGGCGTAGCTGGCCACACCGCCCGCTGGATCATGAAGAAGTCCGGTCTCAGCTTCGTGGACCGGCTTCTGGGTGGGGCGCTGGGGTTGCTGCGGGGCTGCCTGATTGTGGCGGTGATTGCGGTAACCTTGACTGCGTTTACACCAACGTCGAGGTGGCTGGCAGGTTCGGAGTGGGCCCCGTATTTTCAGGCGGTGGGGCGGGCCGCCATTTGGGTCGCCCCCGCAGAACTGCGGGCCAGGTTTTATCAGGGACTGGATTTGCTGCGCCGTATGCCGCAGACCGTTCCCGCCGGGGCGCCCCCTCAAGCTCCGGCGAAGTAGCAAGTTCGGCAAACATTATTGGAGAACAGGCCTTTTCAGGCCAGCGATTCTTCGCGCAGAAAGAGAGATGCCGTGAGAGATCAGCTCGAAGCCCTTATTATGCAGATGTACCAGAGTAATATTCTTTATTCCGAGGGTGTGCGCGAATTCAAGAAGAAATTCATTCTCACCGTTCTGCAGGAGAACAAGGGCAACCAATGCCGCGCCGCGCGCGAACTTGGCATGCATCGCAACACCCTGAGCCGCACCATTTCAGAACTCAAGATTGACGTACGGCAGCTGCGCGACGGCGTCAAACGGCCACCGCGCAGCGCCCGGCCGGTTGGTTACGAGAAGAAGGCGGCGCGCTAGCGTCTCCACGCTGTCCTGCAGTGGTCCTTGACTGCGAAGAATCCTGGTTTCGGGTGGAGCAGGCCAGGTTGACGGGCCGTGCCATTGTGGACGCCATCCTGGCTGGACAACGGGACGGCGCAGAACTCGCCAAGCTGCGGGATCCACACATCAAAGCCGACACCGAGACCATCCGAAAATCGCTGGAAGGCAACTGGCGGCCTGAGCATCTGTTTACCCTCGCTCAATCGCGAGATCTGTACCGCATCTATCAGCAACAGATCGTGAACTGCGATCTGGAAATCGAGAAGATGCTGCAGGAGTTCGAGCCCCGCACCGACCCCGCGGAAAGACCGTTACCACCCGACCGAAAACGAAATCGAGCCGGGAGCAAAAGGAGAAAGAAAAACGGCCATCCCCATCCCGAGTTCGATATGCGTACCGAAACCTATAAACTCTTCGGAGTAGATGTCACTCAAATTCCAGGCTTAGAAGAAAACGCGTTGCCGTTGTTCAGTGAGGTCGGCCGCGACATGTCGAGGCTGGCCCAACGCAGCGCACTTCATCTCCTGGCTTGCACTCTGTCCGGACAACGACATCAGCGGCGGGAAACTACTGTGGCAGGGAGCCCGAAAGGTCAAAAACCGGGCCGGCCATTTATTCCGCATGGCCGCTTATTCCCTCCATCACAGCCTCACGCCTTTAGGCAACTACCTGCGCCGAATGAAAGCCAAACTGGGCCCCGAAGCTGCCACCATGGCAACCGCCCATAAGATCGCAGTGATCTTTTACACCATGGTCAAAAACCAAGTCGAATATGACGACACCCTGTGGGCCACCAGAGATGCTCAGAGGGAAAAAAGGTTAGAAGCAAAACTCAAACGGCAAGCCAAACAACTGGGCTACGAACTTGTCCCCATCGAACCCAAGGCTGCATAACCAACCGGTTCAGCGTGAGAGGAGTTCCTTGGAAGCTTCGCCGACTGCATGAGCTACTTTGCCCTCTGCTGACTTCTTCGCCACGGTCAGAATGAATCGCTTCACCCTCAGTCACGTTGTGTGACCTGCCGCAGATCTCCCCAGGTAAGTTCGACCGCCTTCAACGCACAGCCGCCGGATCTACTACCCGTGAGCTTGATGGATATGGGCTTCGCAATCATTGGCCCGCTCGCCCGCCACTGTAGGCCTCCTATCCGGTTCTTGTTCATCGGCTCGCGTCTTTGCTCCACGCTTCTTTCAGGCCCCGCCTCGCGGCGAGTGTTGTTTCGCCCTTGCGCTTCGCTAACCCTTCGTCTCCATCAGACTGGGTAGAGGACTTGCACCTCCAAGCTGTCGGACATACTCGGCACACCAAAAATTAAGGCAGCCCCCAGGGGCTGCCTTAGCTATATCCGGCGATCGAGTTCTACTGTGGCTTTCTGCGCACCGGGGGCTTCCTTGCCGGCGTCGGGGCAGCCTTGGTCAATAACGCTCCCTTTTCCATGACCATCACGAATGGGCTGGGAGTGTAGGAGACCGGCGTGCCTTCAAAGTTGATCTTGTCTCCCTGCTTGGGCAGGCTCTTGGCCGGGATGGGCCCGGGGAACGATAGTTCGATGTCGGCACGCTTCTGGTCAATGTCATCCACGCTGGCCGCCAACTCCAGCTTGGTGGGCGAAGCCGAGATGACCTGCACTTCCGCCATCTGCAGGTTCTTGCCTTTGAGCGAATTCCAGACCTTGTCCTGGTCTTCCTGCGTTCCCACCGAGAGAACCAGTTCCCATTCCGCGAAACTCATCTCTTCGGGCTTCTTGGTCTTGACCAACTCAGCGGCTTGCTGCTGCGGGGTCGGAGGAACATATTGCGTGATGGTAAATCCGGCGGGCGGCAGAGGTGTGGTCTTGGTCTGGGCCAGCAGGTCATCCCAACCTTGCTCCGATCCGTGATACTTCACGTACCGGCTGTGACCGAACTTGATGATCGACGCCTTCCCTGCTGGATCGCTGACCAGATTCGCCGCCCGGGCGATGAAAAAGAGCCCGTTCACGTCATCCGAAGGAGTAGCAGTCAGGTAGGACAGTGCCAGAGGATAAACATTTTCGACGTTGTTCGGGTCAGCTTCAACGGCCGGCCGCAGATACTTTTGCGCCGACGCATAGTCCTTCAACTGCAGCGCGGAGAAGCCGGCCACGCTGTTCAGCAAACCGGCAAGCTGAGTCTTTTGCTTGGCGAAGTCGGCATCGGAAACGCCATCCGCCTTGGGCATCTTCTCCAGGGCCTGCAAACCCCGTTCGGCATGTTGTTTCGCGTCTGCCCACTTCTGCGCGGCGCGCTCGTTGTACGCCAGCAGCACCAGGCCGCGAGCGTTGTTGGGGTTCGCCGCCAGGAGCCGATTCGCGGTGTCGATGACCTTGGCCTGATTGTTGGCCTGCTGGTAGGTCCCCATCAGCAGTTCCAGGGCATCTTCCTTCATCACGCTGTTGGGATACTGAGTGAGGAAGGCTTCCAGTCCGCTGATCTTCGCAGCAGGATCCGCTTGCTGTACCGCCCCGACGTACGCGTTGTATTCGGCGGGATCTTTGATTTCCTTCTTCTGGGTTGGCGGCTGTGATGGTGATGCCTGCGGTTGGGACGCCTGCGGTTGCGGCGCAGCAGCATCCTGTCCGGATGCCAGGTTAGCCAACACCAGCAATAGCGCCACTAGAGTCGTCTTCATTCGAATCGCTCCTTAGATATTCGGGAAAAACGGCGACAGCACCCAGGTATCACCCAAGCAAGCCTGGGTCTAGAACACAGGCGACACAAGTACCCAGCCGACGGGCTCCGGAACACTCGGCGAGTAAACGTCTACATTAGCCGAAGGCAGCATTTCCGGTGAGGCGGATTATAAGTATGTGTCTCGCCTAAGGCAAGTTCGTCTTTACAACGGCCCATCACCTCATCCTGTAAGATGCGGTCCAGGGCGCATCCGTAGGTCCAAATAGGGGCCCGAAAGTGCCAGGGAGAATCGTTCTATGCCTGGATTAACCGAAGCTGAATTGCAAGGGCAGGTGGCCATCATTACCGGCGCAGGCGGTGGAATCGGGGCGGCGATCGCACGCCGTCTGGCCCAGATGGGAGCGCTCACTTTTCTTTGCGGACGCCGGCGTGCCGCCCTCGAAGGCACAGCCGCAGCGATCGTCAAAGCGGCCGCTCAGGCTGAAATCGCCGAGTGCGACGTGACCGACCTGGGCTCAGTTGAGTCGGTCGCCGCACTGGTCGAGCGCAAATCAGGGCGCGCCGACATCCTGGTAAACAACGCCGGAGTAGGCAGCTTAGCCGGCCCCCTGCACCAGATGTCTCCCGTATCGTGGGAGCAGGTCATGAACACCAACCTGCGCGGCGTCTATTATTGCATGCGCAGCTTTGCTCCCATGATGATTCGCGCGGGCCGTGGGCACATCGTCAACATTTCTTCCCTGGCCGGAAAGAATGCTCTGCCCAACGGTGCCGCCTACGCCGCATCCAAATGGGGGCTGAATGGGCTGAGCTATTCGGTGGCCGAAGAACTGCGCGGCCACAACATCCGAGTGTCTGTGGTTTGTCCCGGATCGGTGAACACCGACCTGGGCCCGCATCAGGGTAAAGATCCGAAGAAGATGCTGCAACCGGAAGACGTGGCCCACGTGGTTGCGATGCTGGTGACGCAAGAGCCACGATCGTTCGTCAGCGAAGTATTGCTCCGGCCTACGCAGAAGCCCTAGCGAAAGGAAATCGTCATGGCAAAAGCCCCAAAGACCAGGCAGCCCAAACCCAGCCGTCCCCTCATGCCGGGGTACGGACTGCCGGAGAATAAGAAAGGACTGCTGCCCTGGAAGTGGGCCGAGCAACGCCTGCGCAAGAGCCACAACTACTGGATCACGACGGTGAAGCCAGACGGGTCGCCACACACCATGGTGGTCTGGGGCCTGTGGATGGGTGGGGCTTTCCTGTTCAGCACGGGGCGGCAGTCGCGCAAGGCCCGGAATCTGGCGGAAAATCCGCGCTGCGTGGTTTGTACCGAACACGCGGAGGAAGCGGTCGTCGTCGAAGGTGTAGCTGAGATCGCCGACGTGCCTGTTCGCCGGGAGTTCCTTAAGAAATACCAGCCGAAATACCACTTTGATATGGCGGGAATGGAGAAAGACATTCTCGCGACGAAGGAACCTGTATTCGCGGTTCGCCCGCACGTGGTCTTCGGATTGTATGAGAAGAATTTCATGGGCAACGCCACGCGCTGGAAGTTCAAGGGCTAGATGACCACGTAGGGGCGGGTGCCCTCACCCGCCCGGCGGAGCGAAGCTCGCTATTTTCTTGATCGACAAAAGTTGTCGAGCTGCGCTCGACCGGACAGACGAGGGCGGCTGTCCCCACGTGGCTGGTGGTGCGGTAAGATCGGAACATGCCCAAGAAATTTCGCGTTTTTGCGACTTGCGACATCGGCGATGCCATTGATCTCCTGCGCCAGCGGGGCTACGAAGTCGAAATCTATCCGAAACCGGAAGCGCCCCCGAAGAGGCTGATCGTCGAGAAAGTGAAATCCGGCATCGACGGGCTGATCACTACTCTGCGCGATTCCATTGATGCCGAGGTGTTCGAGGCAGGCAAGGGGAAGCTAAAAGTTGTGGCCCAGATTGCAGTGGGCTTCGACAACATCAACCGCGCCGATGCCAACCGCTACAAGATTCCCTTCACCAACACCGCGGACGTACTGACCGAGGCCACGGCGGAATTCGCATTTTTCATGATGGGAGCGCTGGCGCGAAAGCTGTGGACAGCGGAGCATCTGACCCGGGAAAACAAGTGGGGCTATTGGCATCCCTACCTGCCCTTCCTCGGCGACGAAGTGACCGGGAAGACCATCGCCATCATCGGCACCGGCCGGATCGGCCTGGCCATGATCAAGAAATGCGCCGGGTTCGACATGAACATTCTGTGCTACGACCCGGCCTATCAGAACCACGATTATGTGAAAGCCATCCAGGAGAACGATGGACTTGCGCCTCGCGCGGGGCATTTCGAAAGACGAAGAACTGGATCAAGTACGTCAGTGTGGACGAGGCGCTGAGCCAGGCCGATTTCGTCAGCGTGCATGTGCCGCTACTCCGTGAAGGAGAAAGTTCCGCGCCCACTTACCATCTCTTCAATGAACGCACGCTGCGCCGGATGAAGCCGACTGCGTTTCTGGTCAATACTTCGCGCGGGCCGGTGGTCGAAGAAGCCGCCCTGGCAAAGGCGCTCCGGGAGAAGTGGATTGCCGGCGCGGCGCTGGATGTGTACGAAAAAGAACCGCTGCCGGCGGACTCGCCGTTGCGTGACCCTGCGATCGAAGACTGCTGCCGGCTGTATCCCGCATTTCGCCAGCGCCGGCCGCATTACACGACTCTCATCCGATCCCGAAAAAGGCATGGCGGGACGCACGGTGCAAGGGTTGATTGATGTGCTCGAAGGCAACTACGGCGGCGACGTGACCAAAATGCCGTACGTGGTGAACAAAGAAGCGTTCGTGTAGGCGCGAGCGTCCTCGCTCGTGCTGGATCACGTCACAGCATCAGGAAACGATAGAGCAAAGAGAGGGTCGCACGAGCGGGATACTCGCGCCCACGTTACTCCGAAATGGTGTGCTCTTCGCTCTGGGCGCGGAGGACGCGGTCAACGGAATACGGCGCGCGCCGGGTGGGCTCGTGATAGTGCCGAACCTGCATCTCGCCCAGCAGACCACCGCCAGCATGTTCAGCCCGGCCAGCAGCAGCACTGCGGTAAAGATCATCAGCGGACCGTGGTTAGCCATGATGCGGAGTGTGGTACAGGAACTTCTCAACGAGCAGCCACGAGTGCGACGCTCGATCCCGCGAAGATGCTCAACATCCCGAACGTGCCGAAGAAGTGCAGCGGACGCGACAGGTAACGCAGCAGGAAGCGAATGGTGATCAGGTCGAAAAATACGCGGAAGGTCCGCGAGATGCCGTAGTGCGAAACTCCGCGCTCGCGATTCACGTTCTGAATCGGAACTTCGCAGATGGAAGCTCCATGCCACGACGCCAGCGCCGGAATAAAGCGGTGCAACTCGCCGTAGAGCGGAACCTGCTCCAGAATTTCCCGGCGATAGGCTTTGAAGGTGGTGCCAAAGTCGTGGATGTCCACGCCGCTCAGCTTGGCCATCAGCCAGTTGGCGCAGCGCGAAGGAATGCGGCGCAGCCAGAAGTTATCGATGCGCTGCTTGCGCCAGCCGCTGACGATGTCGTAGCCCTCGGCGATCTTTTCCAGGAAGAGCGGGATGTCGGCGGGATCGTGCTGCAGGTCGCCATCCATGGCGATGATGTATTCGCCGCGGGCGTGGTCGAAGCCGGCGGCCAGCGCCGAAGTCTGGCCGAAGTTGCGGCGCAGCTTCACCACGGTCACGCGGCTGTCGACCGCGGCAATCTCGCGCAGCAGATGGAAGGTGCGGTCGCTTGAGCCGTCGTCCACCAGCACGATCTCGAAGGTCTCACCGTTGGCCTCCATGACCGCTTTCAGGCGGTCATAGAGATCGGTGACATTCTCCTGCTCGTTGTGCAGGGGACGACAATGGAATACTTGGGCATGGGCCTCCTGATTATACGATTAGATGCCCAACTTTGAACCATTGATGCGACACTATTTGTGCGCCGGTGAAACTCCGTTAGTAACCTCAAACCACGTAGGCCCGGACGCCCTCCTTCGACTTCGCTCAGGACCCGGGCGGGCGAGCGAAGCTCGCCTGGGGTCTGCCTTAGGGTTACTGAAAACCCTGCCGGGCTTTGCCCGGCTGGGCGGGTGGGGGCACCCGCCCCTACGCGAGCTGCGGTTTTACAGGCCTGGGCCCTCGGGATAAGCGGGCAAATCTGGCGGCCGCGGCGGCAGCTTCTTCGGATTCGCCTGGATTTCCTTCATCACCACTTCGATGGCCTTCTCCAGTTGCGGGTCCTGTCCCTTTACCACCAGGTCCGGGCGGTTTTCGACCACGATGTCCGGCTGCACGCCCCGGTTCTCGACCACCCACTTGCTGTTCAGGCCGTAACGCGCGGACTCGGGACGCGTGATGTAGCCGCCGTCCATCAGCGGAATCTGGCCGCGAATGCCGCGAACCCCACCCCAGGTGCGTTCGCCGATCAGCGGGCCCAGTTTGTAGTACTTGAAGTAGTAGCTGAAGATGTCGCCATCCGAAGCCGCATAATGGTTGGTCACGCAGGCCATGGCGCCGTTGAATACCACCGGCGGAATTGTGCCGCTCTCCCAGTTACGCGTCGACCCCATGCCGGCCAGCACCCGCCGCAGGCGCTGGCGAAGATGAGCTGGTCCACAAAGCCGCCGCCGTTATAGCGGACGTCGATAATCATTCCCTCCTTGCGAATCTGCGGGAAGTACTGCTTCACGAATTCGTTCAGTCCCGCGACCTCCCATATCAGGGAGGTAGACGTAGCCGATGCGCCCGTTGCTGGCCGCGTCAACCTTCTTGCGATTGCTCTCGATCCAGTCCAGTTCGCGCAGGCTGTACTCGTCGGCGATGGGCTTTACCTGAACGTTGTGGGCCCTCCTCCGAAGGTTTCGAATTCACGGTCAGCGTGACGTTTTCGTTGGCCGTGTTGACAAAGAGCTCGTAGGGGTTTTGCGGCAGCGCGCAGCGGACGCCCGTTGACCGCGATCAGATAGTCGCCTTCTTTCACGGTCACGCCCGGTTCGGTGAGGGGCGAGCGGGTTTGCGCATCCCAGTTCTCTCCGGCATAGATCTTCTTGAAGCGGTACATGCCGGCTGGCCTGGTCGGCTTCGAAATCCACTCCCAGCAAGCCACGTTCACGGGATGCAGATCCGGATAGTCTCCGCCGCCCACGTAGGTGTGCGAGTTGGAAAGTTCGCCAATCATCTCGCCCATGATGTAGGTCAGGCTGTAGCGGTCGGCCACGTAAGGCAGCAGCTGGGCATACTTGTCGCGCATCTTTTCCCAGTCCACGCCGTTCATGGCCGCAGCATAGAAGTAGTCGCGCTCCTGCCGCCACACTTCGTTGAACATCTGCTTCCACTCGGCTGGACGGATCGATCTGCGCCCTCATGCCGCCCAGATTGAGCGCGCCATCGCCGACTTTCTTGGGACTATCCGGCTTGGCGTCGATGATGCCGTAGGTGTGGCCATCGCGTCCGCCATCGGCCTCGTACAGCAGCTTGGAGCCGTCGAAGGAGAGCGCAAAGCGTTGCACGCCTTCGATCAGCGACTTTGTCCTTGCGCTCTTTCAGATCGTAGACGTGGACTGCTGGCCCCTCTCCTGGAATCGGCCCGGAGAGTCCCTGGATGGGTCTGGTCGAATAGTAGATAAACCCCTTGGCAGCTAAGTAGGAACTGATGACCGCCGGCTCGATGGGCAAAGCCACCACCCGACCTGTGATGCCAGCAAGGTCAATGCGGAATTCTTTGGGCTTTTCCTTGTCTTCTTTCTTGTCTTCATCGTTTTCCTTCGCTTCCGGGGCAGGTTCCTTTTCG
This sequence comes from Terriglobia bacterium, assembly GCA_963779255.1. Classification (GTDB taxonomy): domain Bacteria; phylum Acidobacteriota; class Terriglobia; order Terriglobales; family Acidobacteriaceae; genus JAIQFF01. Next base: position 68,179 of record CAVZXU010000008.1, read on the forward strand.
TTCTTCTTCTTATTCTTCCTTTAGTCTCGGCCTTGCCTCCGGTCTTGCCTGGCTCCTTGGCCGGAGGGGTGAGTAGCTCGTCTTTGTTCTCTTCTTTCTTGATTTGGGTCTCGTCGCTCAGCGGCTGAAAGGGCGAAGCCTCGATCCTGGCGCAAGGTCACGACATAAATCCGGGTCGTCTTGGGATTGGCGAACTCGAAATCCACGTTGCCCAGCACTTCGTTAAAGTCACGGTCGGAGAGGAAGTACAGATACTTCCCATCGGGATCGAAGACCGGAGCGAAGCTGTTGGTCATGCTGGTGGTGACCGGAGTGATTTTGCTGTCGGTCAACGAGTAGAGTTGCACGACCGAGTAACTGTTTTCGTCATTCTTGTCGTAGGCCAGCCACTTACTATCGGGAGACCAGGAATAGTTCAGGATTTCACCGTACTTTCCCCGGTCGATCTCAACCTGCTTCTTCCCGTTGATGTCCACATACCACAGGCGGCAGTCCTTGTCGGACCATGCAACCTTCTTGCTGTCGGGCGACCAGGCGGGAGCGTATTTGAAACCTTTGTACCCGCTGGTGATCTGCTGCTCCTTGCCCATCCCGTCCTGGGGCGAGATGTAGAGTTTCCTCTTCGCCGCTGCGGTCGGAGACGTAGAGCGATCCAGCGGCCGTCGGGCGACCAAGCCACCGATTTCTCGCGAATGCCTGGAGTGCGGGTAAGATTGCGAACGCTTCCTTCTTTTGCAGGGACGGTGAACACGTCTCCCCGCGCGCCGAACACCGCCCGCTTCCCTTCCGGCGAAATATCGAAGTCGGTGATATTTCTGGCCACGCTGGTCCAGTGCGTAAGGGTCTGGTCGCGGTCGCCGGGCAGGTACACGGTCAACTTCTTCGGCTGCTTCGATTCAAAATCAAAGGTGTAAAGGTAGCCCGCGTTCTCGAACACGATGGAATCGGGACCCAGGCTCGGCCACATCACGTCGAACTCAGTGAAGTGCGTGAGTTGCTCGACCTGCTTGCTGCTCAAATCGTAACTGTAAATATTGAGGTGATGCTCCGGGCCGCGATCGGACGTGAAGTAGATGGCATTTCCGTGCCACATGGGAAAAGTGTCCGTCCATTCCGTGTGCGGCACGTCTGCGACGGTATTGTTTTTGAGATCGTAAATGGCGATGGCCTGGGCCAGGCCGCCGGTGTAGCGCTTCCAGGTGCGGAAGTTGCGGAAGATGGGGTTGTAGGCGATTTTCGTCCCGTCGGGAGAAAACGAGGTGAGGCCTCCCTGCTCAACCGGCAACGGTTGGGGTAAACCGCCGTCGATGCTCACACTGAAGGGGCGCTTGGTCCAGCCATTCGAGGCATCGCGACGGGAGAGAAACAGAATGCGCTTGCTGTCCGGAAACCAGGTGACCACTTCGTTGTGAATGCCCATGCGGTCACTGAGCTGCGCCGCGGCCCCCTGATAGAAGGTCAACTGCCGGGGCTGGCCGCCCTGGGCGGGCATTACGTACACGTTGAAATTGCCGTCATATTGTGCGGTGAAGGCAATCCATTTGCCGTCGGGTGAAAACTTCGGAAACAGTTCGCGTCCGGCATCAGCCGTGATGCGCCTCGCTTCGCCTCCCGAGTTAGATGCCAACCAAAGATCGCCGCCGTACATGAAGACGATTTTGTCCTTGTAGATGTCAGGAAAACGCATCAGCCGGCCTTCCGTCATTTCCTGGGCGGACGTTGTACAGGCGAACGCGAGCATCAACAGCAGCAGCAATCTTATGGGATAAGACATTAGGACTCCTCTTTGACAGGTCTTTCCAGACGGGGTTCCGGAGGCGAGAAAGTGGAATAGTCTCTCATCACGAAACGAACGTGCGATTGTAACAGCCCATACAGCTCGAAATCATCACACCGTTTTGCTGTCTTGGACGGGCAGGACGGCGAAAGGAAAGCGGGATGCTTTCGCGGTAATGGCCCAGCCTGAATCTGCTTTTAAGCAGGGGTCATCCTGAGCTTGCGATGAGCCTACCCTGAGCGAAGTCGAAGGGATCTGGCGTGAGGCAGGTAAGCGCTGGCCCGCGGTGGTGTAGCCGCACGCCAGGTCTTTCCGGACTGAAGTCCCTCAGGATGGTTTCGGGGATCGCTCGACCGCCACATCATTGACGGATCGCCTATAATTCCGCTTCCCGCTCCGCACCTTCAAGAAGGAGACCAGCCTTGCCCAAACCGGAAAACACACTTCCCGCCAACGCCGTTCCGCCCCGCCGCAGATTCCTGCAGACCACGGTGCTGGGCGGAGTCAGCGCTGCCATGCTGCCCGCGCTGGCGGGCGCCCGCGAGATGGCCGCCGCTCCACCGGCCCCTCCCGAAGTCGGGCGCTTCGAACTCGACGAGCTCACCATCGCGGACCTTCAGGCGGCGATCACATCGGGAAAATTTACATGTCAATCCCTCACGGAGAAGTACATCGCCCGGATCGAAGAAGTCGATCGCCAAAAAACCGACCGGCGCGGGCCGGCCGTGAACAGCGTGATCGAACTCAATCCCGACGCTCTGGCCATCGCCCAAGCTCTCGACCAGGAGCACAAAGCCAAGGGCGCGCGGGGCCCGCTGCACGGCATCCCGGTCCTGATCAAGGACAACATTGATACCGCCGACCGCATGCAAACCACTGCCGGGTCCCTGGCGCTGGTGGGGTCGCGTCCGGCGAAGGATTCCTTCGTGGCGCAGAAACTGCGCGAGGCCGGCGCCGTCATCCTGGGCAAAACCAACCTGAGCGAGTGGGCGAACATTCGCTCCAGCCATTCTGTCAGTGGATGGAGCGGCCGGGGCGGACTCACCCGAAATCCTTACGCGCTTGATCGCAATCCCTGCGGCTCGAGTTCAGGCTCGGGAGCGGCCACGGCGGCCAATCTCTGCGGGCTAGCCGTAGGCACCGAAACCGATGGCTCGGTGGTGTGCCCGTCGTCCGCCAATGGCATTGTGGGGATCAAGCCAACACTGGGTCTGATCAGTCGCTCCGGCATCGTTCCTATCGCGCACAGCCAGGACACAGCCGGCCCCATGGCGCGGACGGTCCGCGACGCCGCAATCCTGCTTAATGCGCTGGCTGGAGCCGATCCCCGTGACAGCGCAACCGCAGCAAATGACGGAAAGATCGCCGCGGACTACACCCGCTTTCTCGATCCCAACGGATTGCGTGGCGCCCGGATTGGCGTGGCCCGCAAATATTTCGGGTTTAGTGACAGCGTCGACGCTCTGATGAGCGGCGTGATGGAAGAGATGAAGCGCCAGGGCGCCGTGCTGCTCGATCCCGCTGATCTGGAAACTTACGGCAAGTTTGACGACAGCGAATTTCTGGTGCTGCTCTACGAATTGAAAGCGGATCTCAACGCTTATCTCGCGACCCGTCCCGACGCCTCTGTTCATTCTCTGAAAGACGTCATCGAATTCAATGAACGCAATAAAGAGAAAGAGATGCCCTACTTCCTACAGGACATTTTCATCAAGGCCGAAGCCAAGGACCCGCTGACCAGCAAGGAATACCTCGATGCGCTTGAGGCCAATCACCGGCTTACACGCGCCGAGGGCATCGATGCTCTGATGGACAGGTTTCACCTGGATGCAATCATGGCGCCGACCGGAAGCCCAGCCTGGCTTACGGACCTGGTCAACGGCGATCACTCCGGCGGCGGAAGTTCGAATGCGGCAGCGGTGGCGGGATATCCCGACATCACCGTGCCCGCGGGTTTTATTGCAGGGCTGCCGGTGGGCGTGTCGTTCTTCGGGCGGGCGTGGAGCGAGTCCATTCTGCTTAAGATTGCCTACAGCTTTGAACAAGCCACTAAAGCTCGGAAGCCGCCGAAGTTTCTGACCACAGCTCGTGTGGGGACGGGTCTCTGACCCGTCCAGCCGAGCAAAGCTCGGCCGGGTGTTGCTTTGGATATTCCCCCGTACTCGCAGTCGGATGCAAACTGGCGGATAGGTCTCCTTGCAGACATTCTCGATCTACGAGCACGACGAGCTGCGCTCGTCCGGACGGGTCAGGGACCCGTCCCCACACGAACAAGCGGTTAAGGTTTTCTCTCCACCCAGGCCAAGCCATCCGCGCCGGGACCGGTCTCAATCTGCTTTTCCACTTTCCAATAGTCCAGGTTGAGCACCGCGACTTTTCCGTCTCCGCTACAGGAAACGTAGGCCACGGGACGGTTATGGCGCACCATAATCTGCACCGGGTCCGCGCCCACCTGCACGGTACGGACCACCTTCATCTGCGCCAGGTCCACTACAGCCACAGCATTGGCGCTCTGCATACTTACCAGCAGCCATTTGCCATCCGGCGTGGGCGTGGTTCCGTATCCGACTGCAGGCAGCGTGATCCAGTTCGAGACCTGGTTGGTCGCGGTGTCGATGATCGCCAGCCGGGGGCTTTTCTGGTCGGCGGTGAACACCCAGCGTCCATCCAGCGACATGGAGATGCGCTGCACCGTTTCGGCCACCGGAATCACCTTGATCAATTTTCGGTGCCTCAGGTCCAGCGCGGAAACCGTACCGGCATGAACATTGGCGGTGTAGGCGCGGTGCCCGTCGGGTGAAATCACCACCATGTGCGACTCGGCCTGCTCGGTCGGAATGGAGCCAACCTTTTTTCGCAGATGGGGATCCGACATGGGCGTCGACGGGATCATCACCAACGATCCGCGCCTGTTCAGCCGATCGAGCAGGTAGCCGCGCTGAAGTTGGCCGGGTCGGCGCCCGCGAGGCTCCTGTGCCCGGCCGTGCTCGTACGCGAGACCGACAGCAGGATCCGGTGCCCACGGCGCCACTGGAACTGGACCACTCCGCGCATCAGGAAGGCCGGCCTGCCCGCGACAGGCGTGATCTGGAAGGTGCTGCCGTCCTGGCGCGAGGAGCCGCCGCCGCCGACCGAGACGAACGGTGCATGGGTGTCGCGTGGCGAGGTTCACCCAGCGCCTGCTCGACGGTTCCTGGTACTGGATGCGGAAGCTCATGTACATGCGATCGCCGCGAACTGCCCGTCGCCCGGCATCGAGCCGCGCACGCCGAGCGTGTTCGGCTGGTCGGGCGGGTCGCACACGTCGATCGTCGCCCACAGTTCCTTGGAGGTCAGCAGCGCGCGCTGGGCCGGCGTCAGGCGCGGCGTGGCGGCGCCGGCACCGCTGACGGGTGCGAGCGACAGCCGCGCAAGCGCGAGCAGGCTCGCGCCGACCGCGGCGCATGCGGTGCGCAGCGCCCTCTGCGTTCTGTGATCGGCCATGCGCTGACGATAGCCTGAGCGCGCCGCCGGCGGGGCAGCAGCCTGCCGGACGCAGCAACGCGCGTGGCCGCTGTGGTATCTCCTTGCACGATGGGGGCCACACGCTCAGCGGACGTCGTCGAGCTGCTCGGGCGGGTGCCCGCGTTCGCGACGCTCGAGGAGGCCGACCTGCAGCGGATCGCGCAGGTGGCCGTGCCGCGCGAGTTCGCGCCGGGACAGACCGTGTTCCGCGAGGGCGACGCGAGCGACACCTGCTACGTCGTGCGCAGCGGCCAGGCGCGCGCGATCCGCACCAACCCGGACGGCCGCGCGATCACGCTCGCGACGTTCGGGCCGGGCGACATCTTCGGCGAGCTGGCGATGTTCGAGGACGAGCGCCGCTCGGCGACGGTCCAGGCGATCGAGAGCACGACCGTCATCGGCGTCCTCGGCCCGGACATGCGGCGCCTGATGGGCGAGCACCCGGAGATCGCGACGCGCCTGGTGATCGCGCTCGGCCGCCGGCTGCGGGAGATGAACGAGCGGCTCTCGCAGGCAGTCCTTCCAGACCGTCCAGAGCCGCGTCGCGGTCGTGCTCTGCCCAGCTCGTCGAGCAGGAGATCGCCGCGGGCAAGCCCGACGAAGGACGTGCTCGTCAGGACCACGCAGGCCGATCTCGCACAGCTTGCGGGCTCCTCGCGCGAGTCCGCGAGCCGCTTCATGGCCGTGCTCGAGCGCGCCGGCGTGATCTCCCAGGGGCGCGGGCGCCTGATCGTCCACAACCCCGAGGCGCTCAAGCAGTATGTCTTCTGAGCCCGCCAGCGGGCGCCCGCGGGCATCGGCCTCCCACCGCGGGCCCTCTCCGCGGCAGGCCGCGCGAGTTCTCCGCCGGTGGGGTCGTCGTGCGCGACGGCCGCGAGGTCGTCGTGATCGTGCCCACCCGCCGCGCCGCCGACGGCTCGCGCGTGGTCGCGCTGCCCAAGGGCCACGTCGATCGCGGCGAGAGCCGAGCAGGCGGCGCGCGCGCGAGGTGCGCGAGGAGAGCGGGCATCGACGCCGAGCTGGTCGCGAGCTCGGCGAGATGCGCTACTGGTACCGCCGCGACGGCCGCACGATCGGCAAGGCGTGCAGTTCTTCCTCTTCGAGCACGTCTGGGGCGACATCGCCGACCACGACGAGGAGGTCGAGGAGGTCCGCTGGGTGCCCCTGGAGCAGGCGCTGAGCGCGCTCAGCTACGCGGCCGAGCGCGAGATGGTCGAGCCGCGATGGCCTACCTGGGCAAAGACCGATAGCCTGCTCTCGGGCCGCAGCGCGCGGCCCCGTCGACCGCTACCCTCCCAAGGATCGATGCAGGTCCTCAACTTCTACTCAACGATCTTCGCCGACCAGCTCAAGCGGGGCCGCAAGACCGCGACGATCCGCCTCGGCGACAAGTCCCGCAAGTACCGCAAGAACCAGGCGGTGCTCGTCACGATCGGCTACCAGTACTCGCCCCGCGAAAAGATCTTCGACGCCGTGATCGACCAGGTCGAGGTGATGAAGCGCGCCGAGCTCTCCCCGCGCGACATCAAGCACGACAACCCCGAGTTCCGCCGCCACGAGGAGCTGATCAACTTCCTCGAGCAGATCTACGGCCGGACGTCTCGATGGACGACACCGTCACCGTCGTGCGCTTCTCGCAGATCATCGACAAGCCCGCGGGCATGACGGAGGCGATCAAAGGCTTCGGCGGCGCGCAGAACTAGGGCCCGGCCGCGGCGCCGGCCCGGCAGGTCGCCGAGGCTCCGACCTCGGCGGCCTGCTGGCACTCTCCTGCACGAGTGCCAGGCGCTGCCGGTCGGCCTCGCGAATCTTCTATATAGTGGTTGCGAAGTTGGCACTCGACCACCGAGAGTGCCAAAGGGCGGTCCGGCCCCGACGCACAGCTGGACCGCGGGCCGCCGCAGTCTCTAGACGGAGGTTCTTGCAACATGAAGCTCAAGCCCCTGGGCGATCGGCTGATCGTGCGGGCGATCGAGGAGGAGGAGACGACGGCGAGTGGCCTCGTCCTCCCCGACACCGCCAAGGAGAAGCCGCAGAAGGGCAAGGTCCTCGCCGTCGGCGACGGCAAGCTCGACGAGGACGGCAAGCGCATCCCGCTCGACGTCTACGAGGGCGACGAGGTCCTCTACAGCAAGTACGGCGGCACCGAGATCAAGGTCGACGGCGAGGAGCTGCTCGTGCTCCGCGAGTCCGACGTCCTCGCCCGCGTCGAGTCCTAAGGAGAACTAGCAGACATGGCACACAAGGAACTGAAGTACGACGCCGAGGCGCGCAAGGCGCTCGAGGCCGGCGTCGACGCGGTCGCGAACGCGGTCAAGGTCACGCTCGGCCCCAAGGGCCGCTACGTGGTGCTCGACAAGAAGTTCGGCGCGCCGACGATCACCAACGACGGCGTCACGATCGCCCGTGAGATCGAGGTCGAGGACGCCTTCGAGAACCAGGGCGCGCAGCTCGTGCGCGAGGTCGCCACGGCGACCAACGACGTCGCCGGCGACGGCACCACGACCGCGACCGTGCTCGCCCAGGCGATCGTCGCCAGGGCCTGAAGAACGTCGCCGCGGGCGCGAACCCGCTGGCGCTCAAGCGCGGCATCGAGAAGGCCGTCGACGAGGTCGTCGCGAACATCGCCTCGCAGTCCAAGGAGGTCTCCGGCAAGGACCAGATCGCCCGCGTGGCGACGATCTCGGCCGGCGACGAGGAGATCGGCGACGTGATCGCCGACGCGATCGAGAAGGTCGGCAAGGACGGCGTCGTCAACGTCGAGGAGGGCCAGACGTTCGGCATGGACCTCGAGTTCACCGAGGGCATGCAGTTCGACAAGGGCTACATCTCGCCCTACATGGTCACCGACCAGGACCGCATGGAGGCCGTGCTCGAGGACCCCTACATCCTGATCGCCAACCAGAAGATCGGCTCCGTGCGCGACGTGCTGCCGGTGCTCGAGGCGGTGATCCAGTCCGGCAAGCCGCTGCTGATCATCGCCGAGGACGTCGAGGGCGAGTCGCTCGCGACGCTCGTCGTCAACAAGCTGCGCGGCACGTTCACCGGCGTCGCCGTCAAGGCGCCGGGCTTCGGCGACCGCCGCAAGCGGATGCTCGAGGACATCGCGATCCTGACCGACGGCGAGGTGATCACCGAGGAGATGGGCCTCAAGCTCGAGAACACGCAGGTCTCCCAGCTCGGCCGCGCCCGTCGCGTCGTCGTCGCCAAGGACACCACGACGATCGTCGACGGCGCCGGTGACGCCGAGGCGATCAAGGGCCGCATCAACCAGATCAAGGCCGAGATCGAGAACACCGACTCCGACTTCGACCGCGAGAAGCTCCAGGAGCGCCTCGCCAAGCTCTCCGGCGGCGTCGCCGTCGTCAAGGTCGGCGCGGCCACCGAGACCGAGATGAAGGAGAAGAAGCACCGCGTCGAGGACGCCCTGCAGGCGACCCGCGCGGCGCTCGAGGAGGGCATCGTGCCCGGCGGCGGCGTCGCGCTGCTGCAGGCCTCCGGCGCCGTCACGCGTCGACGGCGATCGGACGCCGACGACGAGCGCACCGGCGCGCGCATCGTCCTGCGCGCGCTCGAGGAGCCGCTGCGCCAGATCGCCGAGAACGCGGGCCTCGAGGGCTCGGTCGTCGTCAACGACGTCCGCAAGGCCAAGAAGGGCCAGGGCCTGAACGCCGCGACGAACGAGATCGTCGATCTCGTCGCCGCCGGCGTCATCGACCCGGCGATGGTCACGCGCTCCGCGCTGCAGAACGCGGCGTCGATCGCCAAGAACATCCTCACCACCGAGGCGATCGTCGCCGAGGTGCCCGAGAAGGAAGGCGCGGGCGGCGGCGGCGGCGGCATGCCCGACATGAGCGGGATGATGTAGCCGAGGCGCAAGCGTGCGGCAGTGCAGCGAGAGGGCCCGCGATCGCCGGGCCCTCTTTTGTGTTCGAATGCGCGAGCCTTACGCCCGGGGCGTCCCGCAGCGCCCGCCGGGCTCTACTGCAGCGAA
>CAVZXU010000009.1:0-95138 GCA_963779255.1 Terriglobia bacterium
CGAAAAGTTTTATCAAACGCGTGATCGGTCTGGCGGGCGACCGGATCCGGATTGACTCGGGCGAAGTCTTCGTCAACGGGGAAGCGTTCGAAGAAGACTACGTTCCCGGCGCCTACTCCGACCAGCGCTCGTATCCGAGACTGTGGTGCCTCCCGATAGCTACTTTGTGCTGGGCGACCATCGCACCATGTCGAACGACAGCCGCGACTTTGGGCCAGTCAACGTTGGCTATATATACGGCAAGGCCGTGTTCGGATATTGGCCGATGGACAAGATGGGAAGAGTGCGGTAGGGGTTCTTTGCGTCCTTTGCGGATTGCGCCCTTAGCAGTAAAAAGCTTTTGACCGCAAAGGACGCAAAGAAAACCGCGACGAGCGCAAAGACAAATCGGAATCATCGAAATCATTTGTTTCGCGATTTCGGTATCCCTGATAAAATTCTGAAAATCCACTCCCTGGAGCAGGAATGCAAGCTACGCTTGCGCTCGAAGACGGCAGAGTCTTCCGAGGCAAAGGATACGGCGCCAAAGGCGAATGTTACGGCGAAGTCGTTTTTAATACTTCCATCACTGGCTATCAGGAAATTTTCACCGACCCTTCCTACTGCGGCCAGATTGTAGTCCTCACCAATCCTGAAATCGGCAACTACGGCACCAACGCCGAAGACAACGAAGCTACGCGTCCGTATATCGAGGGCCTGGTCGTCCGCGAGTTTTCCAAAGTCAGCTCCAACTGGCGTTCGCAGCAAGTCGCGGAAGAGTATCTCGAACAGTTCAGGATTCCAGTGCTGGCGGAAATTGACTCGCGGGCCCTGGTGCGGCATTTGCGCGACCACGGTGTGATGCGCGGCGTGGTTTCCACTCTGGAGAGCGACGCCGACAAGCTGGTGGCGAAGGCCCGCTCCATCCCCAAGATGGACGGGACCGATCTGGCGAAAGTCGTCAGCACCAAGCGCACCTACGTCTGGGAGACTGGCGAACGCTCGCATCTGCCCGATGAAGTGGTCGGCGTCAAAGACGAGCCGGCGCGCTTTCACGTCGTGGCCTACGACTACGGCATCAAGCAGAACATCCTGCGCAAGCTGCGCGGCGAAGGCTGCAAGGTCACGGTGGTGCCGGCGCAGACCCTCGCGGAGGACGTGCTAGCCCTGAAGCCGGATGGCGTGTTCCTCTCGAACGGCCCAGGCGATCCCGAGCCCTGCACCTACGCGGTGGACAACATTCGCCGGCTCATGGGACGACAGCCAATTTTCGGGATCTGCCTGGGCCACCAGCTCACCGGAATCGCGCTAGGCGGCAAGACCTTCAAGCTGAAGTTTGGACACCACGGCGGCAACCATCCGGTAAAGCAGTTGCATTCGGGAAAGATCGAGATCACGGCGCACAACCATAATTTTGCCGTCGATCCCGATTCGCTGCCGCAGAGCGAAGTCGAGCTGACGCACATGGACTTGAACGACAACACGCTGGAAGGGATGCGGCACCGGAATTTGCCCCTGTTCAGTGTGCAATACCATCCCGAGGCGTCGCCGGGTCCGCATGATTCGCACTATCTGTTCAAGGATTTCGTGAAGATGATGGAGGAGTGGAAAGGGTAGCGCCGCCGTCCCGGCGGCCCGATGGGCGGGCGGGACGCCCGCCAGACAGCCGGCGGGATGCCGGCGCTACAAGGAACGAATGCCGCGACGAACTGACATCTCGAAAATCCTGATCATCGGCTCTGGCCCCATCATCATCGGCCAGTCGGCGGAGTTTGACTACTCCGGGACACAGGCTTGCAAGGCGCTCAAGTCCGAGGGATTTGAAGTGGTGTTGGCCAACTCCAATCCGGCCACCATCATGACCGATCCGGAGATCGCCGACCGCACTTACATCGAGCCGCTCACCCGCGAGTATCTGGAAGAAATCATCCGCATCGAGCGCGAGCTGTCGCCCGGGCAGGGTTTCGCGATTCTACCCACCGTCGGCGGACAGACTGCGCTCAATCTGGCGATCGAACTTTCTGACGGCGGCGTGCTCGAAAAGTACAACGTGCAGCTCATCGGCGCGAATATGGCCGCAATCAAGAAAGCCGAGGACCGTCTCTATTTCAAAGACGCGATGCAGAAGATCGGTCTCGACGTTCCTAAGTCGGCGCTGGTGAACAATCTGAAAGATGGCCTGGAGTTCGCCGGCAAGATTGGATTTCCGGTAATCGTGCGGCCGTCATTCACTCTAGGCGGCAGTGGCGGCGGCATCGCTTACAACCGCGAAGAGATGCTGGAAGTGCTGGCCCGCGGACTTGATTTCTCTCCTGTACATGAAGCACTGATCGAAGAGTCGGTTCTGGGGTGGAAGGAATATGAGCTCGAGGTGATGCGCGATCTGCGCGATAACGTCATCATCATTTGCTCGATCGAGAACTTCGATCCCATGGGCGTGCACACCGGCGATTCCATCACAGTTGCCCCGGCGCAGACGCTCACTGACCGCGAATATCAGGCCATGCGCGACGCTGCCATTGCGGTGATTCGCGAAATCGGCGTGGAGACTGGTGGATCGAATATCCAGTTCGGGGTGCATCCCACTACAGGCCGCATGGTGGTGATTGAGATGAACCCGCGGGTCTCGCGGTCGTCGGCGCTGGCGTCGAAAGCAACCGGATTTCCCATCGCCAAAATTGCCGCCAAGCTGGCTGTGGGCTACACGCTGGATGAAATCCCCAACGACATCACGCGCAAGACGCCTGCCTGCTTTGAGCCGACGCTTGATTACGTGGTGGTGAAAATCCCTAAATGGCAGTTCGAAAAGTTTCCCGGCGCCGATGAAAACCTTGGGCCCCAGATGAAATCAGTCGGCGAAGTGATGGCGATTGGCCGCACCTTCAAGGAGGCGCTGCTCAAGGGAGTGCGCGCGCTCGATACCGGCAAGAAAGTTGGAGCGGAGAAGATCGAGCCCAAGATTCTGACGCAGCGACTGGTGACGCCGCATCCCGAAAGGCTTTCCTACGTTCGCTACGCCCTGCGCCAGGGACACACGGTAAAGCAACTGGCCAAGATGACATCGATCGATCCCTGGTTTCTGTACCAGCTCAAAGAGATTAACGACATGCAACTGGAGCTGGAAAAGCATCCTATGGAATCGATTCCGACCGAAGTACTGCGCGAAGCCAAACGCATGGGCTTCTCCGACGGTCGCCTGGCTGGAGTGTGGAGGCTCGACGGTAAAGGTGCGCAGGAAAAAGTTCGGCATCTGCGCAAGAAGCACGGCATTGTGCCGGTTTACAAGCGAGTGGACACTTGCGCCGCCGAATTCGAAAGCTACACGCCGTATCTGTACTCGACTTACGAAGAGGAAGACGAGGCCGCGCCCACCGAGAAGAAAAAAGTGATCATCCTGGGGAGCGGGCCTAATCGCATCGGGCAGGGAATCGAGTTTGATTACTGCTGCTGCCATGCGGCGTTTGCGCTGCGCGATGACGGTTACGAGACCATCATGATCAACTGCAATCCGGAAACCGTCTCAACCGACTACGACACCAGCGATCGTCTCTACTTCGAGCCGCTGACCCTGGAGGATGTGTTCGCCATCTGCGAGCACGAGGCTTCTTCCGGCGCGCCGGTGGGCGTGATCGTACAGTTCGGCGGACAGACACCCTTGAACCTCGCCCTGCCACTCAAAGCCGCGGGCGTGAACATCATCGGTACGTCTCCCGAGTCGATTGATCTGGCGGAAGACCGCAAGCGCTTCGGCAAATTGCTCGATGAACTTGAAATCCCGCAGGCCCCCGGGGCAATGGCGGCTTCGGTGGAGGAAGCGATCGCAGGCGCGAACCGCGTCGGGTATCCCGTGCTGGTGCGGCCCTCGTATGTGCTCGGTGGACGCGCCATGGTCATCGCCTATGACGAAGAGATGGTTGTTCGTTATATGAAGGAGGCGGTGGAGTATTCGCAGGACCGGCCGGTGCTGATTGACCACTTCCTCGAAGACGCGATCGAAGTGGACGTGGACGCGCTCTCGGATGGCGAAGATGTGGTCATCGGCGGCATCATGCAACACATTGAAGAAGCCGGCATCCACTCCGGCGACTCTTCCTGCGTGCTGCCGTCGGTGGATATTCCCGGGCATCTGCTGCGGCGAATGCGGGAGTACACCTTCAAGCTGGCGCGGGCATTGAAGGTTGTGGGATTGATGAATATTCAGTTTGCCATTCCGCGGGCGAGCTTAGTTTCTGACGGGTCTACGACCCGTCCGGGCGGGTCAGAGACCCGCCCCCACACGGGCAGCGGCAAGGTGTATGTGCTCGAAGTGAATCCGCGGGCCTCGCGTACCGTACCTTATGTTTCGAAAGCGACCGGCGTGCCCATGGCGAAAATCGCGGCCCGGCTGATGACTGGGCGCAAGCTAAGCGAGTTTCTGCCGGAATTTATCGAACGCGCCGCCGACCTCGACACCGGCCATTGCTACTACGTGAAGTCGCCGGTATTCCCCTGGAACAAATTTCCCGGTGTGGATACGGTGCTCGGTCCGGAGATGAAGTCTACCGGTGAAGTCATGGGTGTGGCCGACAATTTTGGTGAGGCCTTCGCCAAAGCGCAGACTGCCGCCGGCCAGAAGCTGCCCACGCAGGGCATGGTGTTCATCAGCGTCACCGATCATGACAAGCCGGGCGTGGCTGAAGTCTCGCGCAAGTTTGTGGACATGGGTTTCAAGCTGGTGGCCACGGCAGGTACCGCCGACGTACTTGAGTCCGCAGGCATGTCCGTGGAGCGGGTGTACAAAGTGAAAGAAGGACGCCCCAACGTGGTAGATCTGATCAAGGGTGAGCGCATTCACCTGATCGTGAATACGCCGCACGGCGTCGATCCCTGGTTTGACGAGAAGGCGATTCGCCGGGCGGCTGTGATGGCTCGCATTCCCACCATTACCACTCTTTCCGCTGCCCGCGCCGCAGCTGAAGGCATCGCGGCTTTGCAGCGCGGGGAACTACGGGTTCAGGCATTGCAGCACCTGCATGCGGAGCGTACAGTGAAGGGCCAAAGAGGCTAGCTTTGCCTCGGAGGTGCAGTATGGCGCAAGAAAATAGCGCTTTGATTCGTCGCTGGTTTGAGGAAGTGTGGAACAACGGACGCATGGAAGCGATCGACGAGATGGCGTCGCCCGACGTCGTCGGTCATGGCCAGGCCCAACATGACACCGTAATTGGCCGTGAACAGTTCAGGACATTTGCCCGCGGTTTCCGCACAGCGTTTCCGGATATCAGAGTAAAGATCGATCACATCGTTGAGCAGGGAGACAAAGTGGCGGCCCGCTGGACGGCGACCATGACCCACCGGGGAGACTTCCTGGGGTTCGCGCCGACGGGGAAGAAAGTCACTATCACCGGCACGTCGACCCAGAGGATTTCCAACGGCAAGATTGTCGAAGGCTGGGACAACTGGGACCAGTTGGGTCTGCTGGTGCAGATCGGCGCCGTGCCGGCGGCACACTTTGTGCCGCCTGCGGAACGGCGATCAGCCTGATAGGTTGGCCGACCAGGCTGCAGGTTCGTCACAGGAAGAAGAAATCATGCCTGATGCTCAAACGCCGCGCCGCAATTTATCCCGCGACACCCGCGCTATCGAAGCCTTCGTCGCCGGGTTGACCGACGCGTGGAACCGTGGGGACGCCAAGGCTTTTTCCGCCAGGTTTGCCGCCGACGGAGGCTTCACCAACGTGTTGGGGATGGTTGACTACGGACGGCCAATCTTTGAACAGCGACATACTGAGATTTTCAGCACTATCTACAAGGGGAGCGTGCTGCAACAATCCATTGGAAAGCTGCGATTCATCCGTCCGGATATTGCGGTTGTGGACATAAATGCCGCGGTGACCGGATATGTCAGGTTGCCTCCAGGAGTGCAGGCCGGAAGTGACGGCGCTCTGCGGGCCAAACTCCAACTGGTCCTGGCCAAAGAAAATAGCGAATGGTGGATCACTGCGTTTCACAATGTGGACGTCAAACCGCTCCCACCGCGGCCTTAAAGCGGCGCACAGAGTAACGCTGCTATAGGGGTCCTTCGACTCCGCCGGAACTTCGCATTGCGAAGTTCCCGCTCCGCTCAGGATGACAGGGCGGGGATTTGATATGCTTTTCAGGCGAACGGTCTCGGCAGGTACTAATTCCCATGCTCCTTCAGGGTATTTTTCCTCCCCTCACGACGCCCTTCTATCCTGACGGCAACGTGTATTTCAAGAAGCTCGAGCACAATGTTGAGCGTTATTCGAAGACGCCCGCGGCTGGACTGGTGGTCTTGGGCTCGACCGGAGAGTCCATCATGCTCTCCGACGAAGAGCGGCGCGAGGTACTCAAGGCGGCGCGGGAGGCCGCGGCGCCGAGCAAAGTGTTGATCGCCGGCACCGGCGTCGAGTCAGCCAGCGAGACCTTGCGCCTGACCGAGTATGCGGCTGAACTCGGCTATGACGTTGCCCTGGTGCGTACGCCGCACTTCTACAAGAAGCAGATGCAGCAGGCGAACATGCTGGCCTTCTATCGCACGGTCGCGGACCGCTCGCCACTCCCGGTGATGATTTACAACGTCCCCGGCTTCACGGGATACGACATTCCTGCCGAAGTGGTGGTGGAACTGGCAGACCATCCCAACATCATTGGGATGAAGGAGTCGGGCGGCGACGTGGAGAAAATTCGAAAGATGGCGGAATCGACACGGCACGTGAAGCGCTCGGTTACCGTTACCGAAACTTTTGACGCCGTGACCCCGCGTATGCTCAAGGCGTCCAGCGGCGGTAACGGACAGGGCGGAGAACTGGTGCAGGTGGCGGGAGTGAGCGGTACGCAACCATCCTCGACCGCGGTGACTGTGGTGAGTGGAATAAAGACCCGGCAGAAGGAGGTCGGATTCCAGATCGTGGTGGGACTGGCGCAGAAGCTGGAACCGTCACTGCAGGCTGGTGCCGTGGGCGCCATCCTCGCCTTTGCCGATGCCGCGCCCACGGCCTGCTACGAGATTTATGCTGCCTGGAAGGAAGGCGATGCGGAACTGGCCCACCTGAAGCAGGAGCGAATCACAAAGGCCACCACACGAGTTTCGGGCGAGATGGGCATTCCGGGCCTGAAGTATGGGATGGACCTGAACGGATACTATGGTGGCCCCGCCCGCCTGCCGCTGTTGCCGCTGACGGCCGCCCTGAAGGCCGAGGTGGAGCAGTTGCTGGCGGATATTCGGAACTAAGCGCCCATGGTGCGAGCTTTGCCGTTCGTAAAAATCAAGCTATTCCCTTAGGAAAAATCGCTTGTTCCACTGCACTGCCGGCTGCTATTATTTGAACGAACGTTCGAACAATGGCGTCGCCAATTCCGATTCACGCGCAGCTTTCTCCGCGACGGCGCGGTCCGGCCTCTGGACCCCGCCTGGAGACCCGGTTTGATCGCCGTCTGGCTCGGATCCTGGTCCACGCTACCCATGTCTTCCACGACAAGGGTTATGCGGCCGCATCGATGCGCGATCTATCGCGCGCCAGCGGGGTTTCGCTCTCCGGCCTGTACTACTATTTCGAGTCCAAAGAGGAACTGCTATACCTTATCCAGAAGCACACTTTCACCACCATTGTGGATCGACTGCGGCGTCGGTTAGAAGAAGTCGCTGATCCGGTCGAACGGATTCGCATGTTCATTCTCAATCATCTCGAATACTTCCTCGCCAACCAGAAGGCCATGAAAGTCCTCTCCCACGAGGATGACGTTTTGAAGAACGGATTTGGGGCGGAGATTGCCGCCATCAAGCGCGAGTACTACCGCATCTGCATGGAGTTGCTGGACGACTACAAGCGGGCCCGCGGACTGGAGTTTTCCAGCCGGACCGCGGTACTCAGCCTGTTTGGCATGATGAACTGGATTTATACCTGGTACAACCCGCGAGTGGATGCCGACGCCGCGGAACTGGCACGAGAGATGGGGGACATTTTCCTTCGAGGCATCGGGGCGGGCTCGGCCAAACCACCGCAAAGGAAGAAGCCTGCAACATCGAACTGAATACGACATCTTTGCATTGCGAAAAGGAGTAAGACTATGGCGACGACAGTGCAGCCGGCGAGCGGCGAGACCACCAAACAACTGATCAACTACCGGGTGGACGCCGGTGTAACGGTAATCGAATTGTGCGATCCTCCGGCCAATACCTACACCTACGAGATGAACCGGCAGCTCGACGAGGCGATTCTCAAGGCGCGCATGGACAACGACGTGTACGTCATTGTCCTCACCGGCGCAGGCGACAAGTTTTTCTCCGCGGGCGCGAACATCAAGATGCTGGTCAGCGTTGATCCGACGTTCAAGTATTACTTCTGCCTGCATGCCAATGAGACCCTGCTGCGCCTCGAGCACACGCCCAAGCTGGTGATCGCGGCCCTGAACGGACACTGTGTGGGCGGCGGGCTGGAAATTGCCATGGCGGCAGACATTCGCATCGCTCGCCAGGATGCAGGCAAGATCGGCCTTCCGGAAGTGAATCTGGGCGTACTGCCCGGCACCGGCGGCACGCAGCGGCTCTCGCGCATCGTGGGCAAGAGCAAGGCGATCGAATTGATGGTTACAGGCAACACTTTTTCTTTCGAAGAAGCGAAGGAGTTGGGCATCGTCAACGACATTTACGAGCGCGACAATTTCATGGAGAACATCATGGAATATGCCCGCCAGTTCTGCCCACCGAACAAAGCGGCGAAGGCCGTAGGGCGCATCAAGCGCGCGGTGCAGACGGGATGGGAGATTCCGATGGAGTCCGCGCTGGCGGTGGAGCGCGAGAACCAGCAGTTGCTTTTCCAGAGTGAGGATGCCAAGGAAGGGCTGGCGGCGTACGTAGAGAAAAGGCCGGCGATTTTCAAAGCGAAATAATGTATCGCCGGCGTGCCGCCGGCGAGGCGGAGGGCCAGATGCCCTCCGGACAGCCGGCAAGATGCGGGCGCTACCAGTGAAGGGGTGCTATGCCAGGCAAGGTAGCAAAAATTGGAACTTTCAGTGATTGGGTCGGGCTCTTTGACGATTGGCGCAAAGAGATCGGCGTCAATCACGACGAAATTGCCAGCTTCAAGTTCGACACGCTGTTCGGCGCGATCGACACCGAAGAGATCGAATTCGGCTCTTACAAGGGTCGGCGTAAGTGGGAGAACCTGCGCCAGGTACCCACCCAGCAGATGCGCGACGCCCTCATCAACATGATCGTTTACCAGGGCGACACCGAGTTCGCCAGCGTGGAGCAACAGCGATATCTCTTCGAAAGCGCTCCCACCGACTGGGACCGCCGCGCCATCACGCGGGTCATGATCGAGGAAATGCGTCATGGATGGCAGATGTGTGCCCTGCTGGTGGGCCACTTCGGTTACTCCGGCAAAGTCGAGGCGCAAAAGATGCTGGAGCGGAGGGCGTTCGAGAACAAGCGCCTGTTGGGCGCCTTCAACGTTGACGTCGATAACTGGATGGACTTTTTCACCTATACCGACTTCGTGGACCGGGACGGCAAATTCCAGTTGCAGATGTTCAAGTATTCCGCCTTCGCGCCGCTGGGGCGCTCCATGTCATACATGTTGCGCGAGGAAGCCTTCCACATGGGAACTGGCAACGACGGCTTACGCCGCATTGTCGAGGCGGGCGTGGTTCCGGGCTGGTTGATCCAGAAATATCTCAATAAGTGGATTTCGAGTTCGTACGACCTGTTCGGGACCGACCATTCTTCATCTGCACATTGGGCCTACGTGTGGGGCATCAAAGGAAGATACGACGAGCCGAAGAACGAGCAGGCGGCGGACCTTGATGACTTGAACGACTACAACCGTCGCCTCTACCGCGACGAAGTAGCGGGTCTGATCGAACGCTTCAACAACTTCCTAAAACCTGGTCAGCCAAAGCTTTACGCACCGCATATCAAGTTTAACCGCAACATCGGGAGCTGGGCCGGGCAGAAATTCCATGCCGAAACCGGGGAAGCGCTGGACGACCATGGTTACGAGCAGCACCTGAAGGAGTATCTGCCGTCGGCGGAAGATAAGAAATTGCTGCTGGACATTATCAGCAGCGAGAACAAATGGATTGCGCCCAAAGAAGGTGCGCGTGATCCCTTGGCTTCGATTGGCGAAGTCCGTAAGTCGGCTATTAATTTGTAGGGTTTTGCCTGTGCGATTTCCAGAAAACCGGTTTTCAGTTGTTAGTTTCCGGATGTCAGTTGGCTTATGGCGATGACTACCGTTATTCCGGAGAGGCGGGCTTACACGCCGGGTGAGTTGATGGTGGTCAGTGCCGCGCGCGAAATCCGCGACGGCGAAATAGTATTCGTCGGGATGCGGTTGCCCCTGATCGCATTCGTGGTAGCGAAGAAGGCACATGCCCCTAATGCTGTGGGATTGTTTGAAAATGGCGTTATACGCAGCACACCCTCCCCCCAACTGATCTACACCATGGCGGATCCCGCCAACATCAGGAACGCGACCCAGTGCCTGGACATGCTAGGCGTGATGAGCCTGCTGCAATCCGGGCGCGTGCACATGGGTTTTCTGGGGGCGGCTGAAGTGGACCGCTTCGGCAACCTGAACTCGACTCAGGTGCGCGGGCCCCGGGGCCTGACGCGACTGCCGGGGTCGGGCGGCGCCTGCGATATCGCTTCACTGGCACAGCGTTTCGTGGTGTTGCTCGAGCACAGCCGGGAGCGCCTGCCGGAGCGGGTTTCGTACGTTACGAGTCCCGGAAACGGCGATGGTCAGGGTTGGCGGCAGCGGGTCGGTTTGCCGCGTGGCGGTCCGGCAGCAGTGATTACCAGCAAGGCGGTGCTGCGCTTCGGCGAAGATGGTGAAGCTTACCTGTCGTCGACACATCCCGGCGTAAACGTTGACCAGGTGTTGTGCAACACCGGATGGCCGCTACGGGTTTCTAGTGAAGTGATGTTGACACCGGAGCCGAGTTCGGAAGAGCTCAAAACGATCCGGGAATACGACAAAGAAGGTTTCTGGACAAAGTAGGAACTACCATGGCGAGCGGAACGCTCACGCAAACGAGGATCATGCTCGACTTCCAGCCTCCGGTGGCGCGTCTCACGCTGCACCATCCGCTGCTCAACGTGATTGACATCGCGATGATGGATGAACTGGCGCAGGCACTGGCCGAGATCGAGGCACGGAGTGATATATCAACCGTCGTATTGAGCGGCACGGGGAAGGCGTTCTCGGTTGGTGTGGACGTTGCCGCACACACTCCAGACAAAGTGGAAAGCATGCTGGCCAGGTTTCACGCCGTCATTCGCGCTTTGGTCAGCAGCAGGAAGGTGACGATCGTGGCTGTACATGGTCATTGCCTGGGCGGCGGCGCGGAGTTGGCGATGGTCTGTGACCTGGTTTACACCGCCGAAACCGCATCGTGGGGATTTCCCGAGATCAAGCTGGGATGCTATCCGCCGGTGGCGGCTACGGCCCTGGCGGCTCTGGTCGGGCAAAAGCACGCGGCCGATTTGATCCTGACCGGACGCAGTATTTCGGGTGCGGAAGCGGCGCGTATCGGTCTGGCCAACCGCGCGGTTGCTGACGCTGACGTTGATACGGCAGTGCAGGAGGCAATACAGCAGCTTTCACAACTGAGCCCAGCCGCGCTGGCGATTAGCAAGAAAGCAAACTACGCCTGGGACTCGGTGCACTTCGACAAAGGGCTGGCGCGGGCGGAGAAAATCTATTTCGACGAGTTGATGAAGACGGAAGATGCTCACGAGGGAATCAGTGCCTTCCTCGAGAAACGCCAGCCGGCCTGGAAGGGGAAATAGAACGCGCTATGTCCAAGCTCCTGACCATGCGCGAGGCGATTGGAGACCTGGTGCCGGATGGCGTTTCCGTCGCGCTCGGACTGCAGATGGAGCAGATGATTCCCTTTGCCGCGGGCCACGAAATCATCCGGCAAAACAAACGCGGCCTCACTCTGATCGGACCAATCTCTGACATGCTCTTCGATCAGCTCATTGCTGCGGGATGTGTGGAGCAGGCGATTGCAGCCTGGGTGGGCAATGTGATGATGGGCTCGGCTTACAACTTTCGCCGCGCGGTGGAACAAGGCGGCCTGAAGGTCGTCAACCTGAGCAACTTTGCGGTGGCGCTGGCGCTGCAGGCGGCGGCGATGGGCGTACCCTTTCTGCCGACACGGACAGCGCTCGGTAGCGATGTGGCTCGCGGTAATGAATTCTTTGCGGAGATTGATTCGCCGTTTGAAGATACCCGCTCAGGCGAGTCTTCGACTCGCCTGAGCGGACCAGGGCGTCCGCCCCTACGCGAGCCGGTAAAGCTGCATGCGGTTAGGGCGCTGACTCCCGACGTGGCGATTGTCCATCTGCAGCGCGCGGATCGCGATGGCAATGCCCACTGCTGGGGCAACTTCGGGGTGATGATCGAGGCCGTCCGCGCGGCCAGGCGGGTGATTGCGGTAGCGGAAGAGATTGTTGATGCTGACGTGATCGCCAGCGATCCCAATCGCACCGTCATTCCCGGTTTTCTAGTCAGCGCGGTGGTGGAGTGCCGCTACGGGGCGCATCCCTCCCCGGTGCAGGGATGTTATGGGCGCGACAATGCGTTCTTCCGCCAATATCACGAGCAGACGAAAACTAAGGCCGACAGCGAGGCCTGGTTGCAACGCTGGGTGCATAGCGTCACCGATCGCCAGGCGTACATGAACCAACTCGGCGGATGTCGCGTGGAAGACTTGGGCGTCAAGCAGCACGCGTATGCGGCGCAGACGGATTTTGGATACTGAGAAGCGCTGCTGGCTTCTAGCTCCTAGCTTCTGTCCAAAGCAAGCCCAGAGCCGGTGGTTGGAGCTAGTAGCCAGCAGCGAGTTCTTATGGACTTCGAAATCAGTGCCGGTCAAGTAAAGACTCTGCTGAAGCACGGCGACAAGTTCACGTTGCTGGACGTCCGCGAGCCTTGGGAACTGGAGAAAGCCCACTTGGAGGGCAGCAAGAATATTCCCATGGGCGATATTCCCACGCGGGCCAACCAGGAACTTGATCCCGACGAACACATGGTGGTGGTTTGTCATCACGGCTTGCGCTCCTTGAGCGTCACCAATTGGCTGCGGCAACAGGGTTTCGAGAAAGCGCAGTCCATGCGCGGCGGGATCGATGGCTGGGCGCGGACGGTGGATCCGAAGGTGCCGCTGTATTAACGGCAGCCTTTAGCCATTAGCTCTTAGCCTTTAGCTCGGGAACATGGCGCCAAGAGCTAAAGGCTAATGGCTAAGAGCTATTAATGAAAAAAGAACTCATCGAACTCCGCGTCAACGGCCGCAGTCACGAGCTCGCGCTCGAGCCCAGCGCGCTCCTGCTGGACGCCTTGCGCCTGGATTTGCAGCTCACCGGCTCCAAGCGAGGTTGCGACGACTCTTCCTGCGGATCCTGCACCGTGCTGGTGGATGGCGTCCCCATGCTCTCCTGCACCTTGCTCGCAGCCAGTTGCGAAGGGCAGGAGATCACGACCATCGAAGGCGTAAGCGAACACGGGAGCCTGGCTGCCATCCAGAAGGCTTACGGCGACTGGGGAGGGGCGCAGTGCGGCTTCTGCACGCCGGGATTCATTATGACCGTAAAGCATCTGCTGGCGGTAAATCCAAAGCCGACTGACGAAGAAATTCGTGGCGCGCTGAGCGGAAACCTGTGCCGGTGTACCGGATACAACCAGATGTATCAGGCAATCAAGGCCGCGATTGTGGCCGAGCAGAAGGGAGTGGAGTCGGCATCCTCGACGACCCGGTAGGCGGGGCGGGACGCCCACCTGACAGCCGGCCAGACGCCGGCGCTACGAAACCAACGACCCATGACTGACTTCTCAATTATCGGGAAACCGATCGCGATGGTGGACGCGGCCGGCAAGACCACCGGCGCCGGCAAGTACACCGATGACCTGTGCGTCCCGGGCATGCTGGTCGGGAAGATCTTGCACTCTCCCTATCCTCACGCGCGTATCAAGAGCATTGACATCAGCCGCGCCGAGAAACTGGAGGGCGTGGTTGCCGTTGCGATCGGCAAAGACGCGCCCAATACGTACGGCATTCTTCCCGTCGGGCACGATGAACACGCACTAGCCCTGGACAAAGTCCGCTACGTAGGCGACAACGTGGCCTGCGTCGCCGCGGTGGATGAAGCGACCGCCGACCGCGCGTTGGAGCTGATCGATGTCGAGTACGAAGTGCTGCCCGCTTATTTCGATCCGGAAGAGTCGATGCGAGCAGAGACTGACCTGATCCACGACAACAAACCGCACAACCTGGAGAAGGACTATCACCATGTGTTTGGCGATCCAGAAAAGGGTTTTGTGGAAGCGGACTGCGTTGCCGAGGCCCGTTTCATCGCCGGCGAAGTGACTCACGCCGCCATGGAGCCGCACTCCACGCTGGCCAGTTTTGAGATCGACTCACAGACGGGAAAGCCGGGCCGGTTGATCGTCTGGTCGTCTACCCAGGTTCCGTACTACCTGCAGCACAAGCTGTCGCTGGTGCTGGACATGCCGATGGCGCAGATCCGGGTGATCAAACCACTGGTTGGTGGGGGCTTTGGCGGCAAAAGCGAAGTCATCCCGCTCGAGATCATCGCGGCGATCGCGGCGCGCAAGGCGCGGGCGCCGGTGAAAATTACTTACACGCGCGAAGAAGTGTTCTGGGCCCATCGCGGAAGGCCGCGCACTCTCATCGATCTCAAGACCGGGGTGAAGAAAGACGGCAGCATCACGGCCGTGAAGGCGCGTGTGGTGCAGGATGGTGGTGCTTACTGTTCTTACGGCGTGGTCACGATTCTGTATTCCGGCGCGCTTTTGGGAGCGCTTTACGATATCCCCAACATTCAATATGACGGATACCGGGTGCTGACCAACAAGCCTGCCTGTGGCGCCATGCGCGGGCACGGCACGGTCAACGTACGCTTCGCCTTCGAGTCACAACTGGACGAACTGGCCGCCCAAATTAATCTTGATCCAGCCGAGATTCGGCGGCGCAATCTGTTGAAGCCGCCCTGCGTGACCGTCAACCGGCTGCGAGTGCAGAGTTACGGCTTGCCCGAGTGCATCGAGAAAACGGTCGAGCGTTCGGGTTGGAAAAATCGTAAAGGAAAATTGGGAAGGGGTCGAGGCCTGGGCATTGCCTGCAGCCACTACGTGAGTGGCGCGGCCAATTCCATCATCCGTTCCGACATGCCGCACTCTACCGTAAACATCAAAATCGATCGCGACGGTGGGGTTGTGGTGTACACCGGCGCCTCCGAAATCGGGCAGGGTTCCGACACCATGACAGCGCAGATCGCGGCTGAGACCTTGGGCTGCTCACTGGGACGGATCAGGATCGTGGCCGCAGACACGGACCTGACACCTATTGACATCGGATCGTATTCCAGCAGGGTTACGTTCATGGCGGGGAATGCCACGCTGCGGGCGGCGGCCGAAGTAAAGAAGCAGATTGCTTCGGCGGCGGCACGGAAGATGGGCTGCGCGGCGGAGGAGCTTGTGTTTCGCGATGATGCTGTATTCCGGAAAAGCCTGGCGGGCGAGTGGCCGGCGGCCATACCCGCCACACCTTCTCCCCGTGCCGCACAGCCGGAGGCTTCGGTCAGCGGACGTGTGGAAGGGCAGATTCTGCGCGGGTCGTTGCAGCAGAAGCGCAAGGATGAAGGCCCGAAAGATTCGATGAGCTTCGAAGAGGCCGTGGTGGCTGCCATTGATTTTCACGGCACGTTGACCGGGACGGGCTCCTACGCGCCGCCGCCCGAGGCACGGGGCGGCAAGCACAAAGGCGGTGGCGTCGGGCCCTCGCCGGCATATTCGTACTCCGCCCAGGTGGCAGAAGTCAGTGTTGACGAGGAAACGGGAGAAGTCACGGTTCACAAGGTCTGGGCGGCGCATGATTGCGGGCGGGCGCTGAACCCGGTTTCGGTCGAAGGCCAGATCATCGGGTCAGTGTGGATGGGCATGGGCCAGGCACTGTCGGAAGAAATGGTCTGGAAAGACGGCATGCTGATGAACCCCGGATTGCTGGAATATCGCAGCCCGTCCTCGATCGAGTCGCCGGAAGTGGAACCCATCATCGTGGAGAGCATTGACCCCGAGGGACCATTCGGCGCCAAGGAGTGCAGTGAAGGGTCGCTCGCGGCGACGATTCCGGCCATCGCGAATGCCATCTATGACGCTGTGGGCGTTCGACTGCATGAGTCGCCGTTCACTCCGGAGCGCGTACTGGCGGCGCTGCGCGCAAAGAAAAATGCCAAGCCGCTTAATTTGACTGAAGGCATCGATCCCACGAACCCTTCGGGATTTCGCGAGCATGGGGGATCGCTTTGGTTTAAGGGCAAAGGCCCGGAACGGCATGCGCTGGATCCAGCACGGCGGGCACAGCCGCTCGAAGCGGGAGGCGACGATTGAGCCTGCCGCGATTCAAATTGCTTCGCCCGCGCACGTTGGAAGAAGCGCTCTCATTGCTGGCAAAGCACGCGGGCGAGGGCGCCCGCGCCACACGAGTGGTGGCGGGGGGCACGGACTTGATTCCGTCCATGCGGCAGAAGCTGTTCGAGCCGGAGTATGTGCTGGACATCCGGCACGTCGCCGGACTCAAGGACATTCGACCAACAGATAGCGGTGTCGAGATCGGAGCGCTGGCATCGCTTACGGCAATCGAACAATCGGCCCTCCTCCGTCGCCGTTATCCGGTGCTCACCCAGGCGGCGGCCACCGTCGCCTCGCCCCTGCTGCGCAACATGGGCACGATCGGGGGGAACATCTGCCTCGACACCCGATGCCTCTGGTACAACCAGTCGCTTACCTGGCGTAAAGGGTGTGGCTTCTGCATCAAGAAGGACGGCGATCTGTGCCACGTCGCTCCCGGCGGAACCAAGTGCTGGGCAGCCTTCTCCGGGGACACTCCGCCGGCGCTGCTGTGTCTTGCCGCCGAAGTCGAGATCGCTAGCACAGCGGCGACGCGTCGCATGCTCCTGTCTGACTTCTATACCGGCGAGGGCGATGCGTATCGCACGCTAGGCACAGCTGAACTGCTGACGCGCATCTTCTTGCCGGAATCGTCTGCTGATTACCGCGGCGTGTACCGAAAGTTGCGGGTCCGTGGATCGATTGACTATCCCCTGGCCGGCGTCGCCGTCGTCATGAAGCGGTCGAATAGCCACATCGAAGATGCCCGTCTGGCTATCACGGCGGTAAATCCCGCTCCTCTATTGGTGAGAGGTGCCGGCGAGTTGCTGGCGGGCAAAACGTTGGACGAAGCGCTGGCGGCAGCGGTCGGTGACCTCGTCGCAAAGATGGCTCGACCACTTACCACCTCGGCGCTGACGGCTGAGTATCGTCGAGAGATGATCCGAGTATTTACGAAAAGGGCAGTGCTGGCGGCGGCCGAGAATTGAACTTGGTAGCGCCGGCTGTCCAGTGAGCGTCCTCGCCTACCGCGCCGAGGGCGAGACGCCCTCGGGACAGCCGGCAGGATGCCGGCGCTACCAAGACCTAGCGCGAGGTGAACAGGTGGCCCAGCTTTTCTTTTTTCGTCTTCAGGTAGTCTTCGGAGTGGGCTTCGGGAGCGACTTCGCAAGGCACGCGCTCGGCCACCACAATCCCGCCTTTTTCCAGAGCTGCCACTTTGTCGGGGTTGTTAGACAGCAGGCGCACGCTTGAAACTCCGAGCGCCTTCAGAATTTCCGCGGGCAGCGTGAACTCACGGTGGTCGGCTTTGAATCCGAGGCGTTCGTTGGCTTCGACCGTGTCCAGCCCCTGGTCCTGTAGTTCATAAGCCTGCAGCTTGGCCATCAGACCGATGCCGCGTCCCTCCTGCTGCTCATAGATCAGGATGCCCGCGCCTTCCTTTGCGATCATCGAGAGCGCCATTTCCAGTTGGCCCCGACAATCGCAGCGCAGCGAGCCGAAGACATCTCCGGTAAGGCACTGGGAATGGATGCGGAGCAGCGGCGCTGTGGAATGGATATCGTCCATGACCAGGGCGACAGCATCCTCATCACGGGGAGAGCCAGGGGCGCCGAATTCCCCGCGAAAACCGTAGATGCGGAACTTCCCCCACCGGGTAGGGAAATCGGCGGAGGCTACCTGTCGAACCTGGTTAGAAGACACATGAACATTATAGCGGGATGCGGGGATGGTCACCGGCGATGGCCCAGGGCGCGCAGCACGAGCGTGGAGGCTCGCGCCTACATTTGCAACTACCCTTTCCCGAGGCGAGGGAAGTGGTAATACACGTCCTGCTTGGAAGCGATGGCGACGCCGTTGCGAGTGGCCGGGCGAAAGCGCCAATTCTCCAGTGCTTCGAGCACCTTGCCGTCGATCACAGGAGCCAGGCTCTGAATGACAACTTTCTGGACAATGTTACCTTTTTCGTTGATTGTGACTTCAACAATCACGTCGCCCTGCAGTCCGCCCAGTTCGTCGGCAGCGACATGTGGGTCGGGAGAAACAACTGGCAGAGCGGGACGGACTTCTTCGCCGCTCAGTGGTCCCTCCAGAACCGTTCCCAGTGGCGAGCCTGCGGGACGCGCTCGAGCGGCCTGCCCGGGCACGCTGGTCTCGTCGTCCAGACCAATCTTGGGACGGGGCAGCTCATGCCCGGCCGCTTTGGTTACCTCGGTACGCCGCTTCCAGGCCAAGTGTGAATTCAATTGCTGGCGTGAGTCGGTGGCGGTAGTGCCCGGAGAAGCATCGGTCACGCTCTGTGTTGGCGGATTTGGCCAATAGAGATGGACAATCTGAACGCCGTGATCGCCATGAACCACAAATGACGGTGCGACCAGTTTCGGGCTGGGCGGGTGCAGAAGCCATAGCAACAACAGCCCATGCGCGGCCACAGAGCAGTACTTCTCAAGTCGGGGTTGACCACCACCGGGCTGGATCGGCGTAAACATGGTTGAGGTTGCAGATTTTCGGCTTCTTCCATTAGACGTGGAAGAGCGCGGCAGGTAAACATAATTTTCGCAGAGTCATGTTACGGGCGGCCGAACTCAAGGGGTTGGTCTCCGCGCGGATACGCTGCTAGAATCGCCCTACTGCTGGTTTGATTCCCACAGATTGGGGCTATAGCTCAGCTGGGAGAGCGCATCGTTCGCAACGATGAGGTCGTCGGTTCGATCCCGACTAGCTCCACCATTTCTTTTCAACGTCTTGGATAACAGTCTCATCACTTCCAGACCTAAAAAAGCCTGTCCTATTGGACCAGCTGTGGGACAGACTTTGGAATAGCGTTTTTCACGAACTTCGAAAGTTGTTCTACCGCGCGATGCTGCCCCGCCGGGAGAGATTGCGCGTAGATGTCCATGGTGGTCGCACTGCGCGTGTGCCGCATTTGGCGCTGGGCTGATTTCGGGTCGACTCCGGCCGCAATCATCCAGGTGCAGTAGGATCTCCGCAGTACCTGCCAGTTCACGACTTTGATGCCCAGCTTCAGTCTTGCCGGTTTGATGAATCGCGGCAGGACGTTGTTATCCCGCAGGGGCTTTCCATCCTGGGGTGATTGGAAAACCAAGTCATCAGGGCCGCTCGCCTTGACCGCGGGATACTTCCTGACGGCTAGCCCAGCTCTGATTTGAATGGTTAGGGTTTTGAGCCGATGGATGCGGGCAATCACTTCCGGGTCCACGGCTATCGGTGCCGCACTTTCGTCGGTTTTTGGCGCTGCCCAGTCGCCACGACAGAAACGTTCTTCGATCGTGATCGAGTCAGCGTGGATGCAGCGCCACTTCAGTGCAAACAGTTCGCTCACCCGAAGTCCGGTCCAGACGCAAACGAAAACCGCCGTCGCATATGGTTCGGGGATCAGCTCCATCAGAGAATGGAACTCTTCGGGCGAGATTGTGGGTTTCCGCCGCCGTGGCCTTTTGTCGGGCGGTAGTTCGAGTCCGTCCATCGGGTTTGTGGTGAGAAAGCGCCCATGAATGGCTGAGCGGAGAATACTGCTGAGGGTGTCCCGTATTTTCAGTAGGGTGGGGAACTCGGCCCCGCCGGCGCGGTTGGCAAGATACCCCTGCAGAGTTCTCGGCGTCAGCTCGCGCAATGCTAGCCGACCAAACGCCGGAATCAGGTGATTGTCGATCATGCTGGCGTAGCAGTCCTGCACGGGCTTGGCCCGCTTGGGAAGGTACCTCAGCTTGTACTCGTTGTTCACGTAAGTGGTGAAGTTGGTTGCGCTGCCGAGGGTGATTAAGCCCGCGTTGATGGGGGCCAGCTGCTCGTCAGCTAGTTTCTGGGCCTGTCGTTGCCCGAGCGAAGCCAGCCCTAGCTTCACTCGTTTGCGGTGCCTGGTCAGAACGCCGTCAATGAAAACGTCTTCCCAGATCCGTACATACCAGAAATTCCCTTCTCGCTTCGGTTTTGGACGCTGGTACCTCCTTGCCATGGCTGCTTCGAATCCTCCTCGAAGCTTGCCGGCCGAGTTTGCCTCACGCGCGAGAGTAGCACCGTCGGGTTGTGGTAAAGCGGACATGCGTCGCTCGCCGCAGCAAAGCCTAAGTGGGAACTTCCAGGGGAAGACGGGCGTGGACAGACAACGGCGACCGAGAGGAACTGCCTAAATTGCCTGACGGGCCGGACGTCCGGTATGTGTCCTATTCCGCACCAGCTGAGTGGAGTTGTTGGTTGGCTTGGGGCTTAGACCTGCCCTCCAACATTCTCGACTTGTACGCCTTACACCGGATGAAGAACAACGGCTTCATGGAATTTCGCCAGGGAAAGATGCGCCCCCTGCAGTGCAGCCTGCTGCACCTGATGGAGGAGAAGGGTTTGGGCCATCTGGCGATGTCTATGGCTGAAAAAGCGGCCATGCGGGATCTGATCCTGCGTGGCGGGCCATACACCGCCGAAGAGAAGAAGTCGATTTTGAATTACTGCGCTTGGGACGTACGAGATTTGGAACTCTTGTTGCCGACAATTCTTCCTACGCTCGACTTACCGCTGGCTGTCGTTCCGTAAGCCAACCACCACGGGGAGGGGGCAACTGCGCCTTGCAGTGACCTCTGCACGCCTCTTTTACGTGTTCCTGATGAAAACCTGCCGGGCGTGAAAACAAGCTCCCGGAGCTCCATCCCGGCAGGAGTATTCAAGCCTGATGCTCACGGCAGTGCGACCGTGATTCAACCACCGCTGCCTGCGGGCGTGGAGGCTAAGGCTTTTGCGATTACCGTCGAGCCGGAGCAGGGCTCAACCGCGCCTACGATGCCGATTGTGATGATGGGAGCGGGGGAATAGGCTGTCCATCACATTACCTCACTGTGACAGCAGACCGTAAACTTCCACTGTACTGCGGGTACCGACGTAAACCTTCCCGTTCGCCACTGTAGGCACGGTGAATTTCACGGCCGGGCCAGCCTGGTCTCTGAGATTGGGTGCCTGCGAACTGTTCCAAAGTTCAGTCGCCAGATTGGTAGCATCGTAGGCATGCAAAACCGCGGGGCCTCCCGCATTTTCAGGAATGCCATACTGGCTGGAATCAATCGCCCAGACGATGCCCTGCGTCGAGCCCTGGGACGAGATCGAAGGTGTTGTTCCCGGAAAAGAATAAGCGGTTGGGGATTGCGATGCCGGAATGGTATTGAATTTTCCGGCAACAGGATCAAAGGGAAAAAGCCTCAACTTGTCGGACACTCCTCCAAGATACATCCCATTCTGCCAAAACGCAGGCGTGTCAAAAATCAAGTTCGTGGCCATAAAGTTTTGCACGACATTCGTGTCCCCGGTGGTAGCGGTGCATGAAGCGCAAAACTGGCCCATGGAATCGCGATTGATCAGATAGAGTCTTCCCTCTTTGCCGCCGGTGACCAGCAAATGTGGGACTGCACCGGATTGGTCGGGCAATAGCAGAACCCCACCGGCTCCCAAGTCGGCATCCTGCATATCGAGATCCGTCTGGTTAAACGGGGAAAACCAATCGCTCAATGACAGTCCGGATGTCGTCGTTATTTTGAGAACACTGTCACCCAAATCGGTATTCGGCGTCACCAGGGAATCATGATCCATGGTTCCGTTTCCCGTGCTCACATAGAGCGTGTTGGCGCTGTCAGCGGCGGGTGCGCCGCCCGCCATCCAGATGCCGCCGCGTCTACCGTCGGCGGTAGTGTTGTAGGCGGCTACCTGGGACAGGTTCGAAGCGCTGTATCCGATAAGCCAGCCATGGTATGCATCTACGTCGCCGTGCGAAGCCCAGACGATGTAGACCACGCCGTTTAGCAGCGCAAGCGCGGAACGCTGGTTCTGAGTGCCAGGATTGAAGGTAACGGTCGCGCCTGAAGAGTCGTACCCGGCGCCGACTACGGACGCAGAAATGTTGGCCGGACCGCCGAACTTCTCGCTTCCACTGGCCACGTCCAAAGCATGCAGGCGCTGATGGAAGGTTCCGATCGGCCCTTCGGATTTGCTCACTACAAAAAGCGTGCCGGTGCTGAGGTCCACGACCGGCGTGCCGATAATTCCTATCTCCGGCTGGATATCGTTGGAGCCGCCCAGGTCGGTGTTGGGAACCGAAGTCTCACCTGCGTCCGCCCCGTGGGCCGAATCCAGAAGGCTCGCATGCCAAAGTTGACTGCAGGGGCTGATTTCCGCGTCGAACGCATAAACGCTGTCATGCGCCGTGGCCACAAATACGATGTTGTGCTTCACCGTGTTCACCGACACATTGGGCACCCAAAGGGGCTGGGTGTAGACGGCGCCATCCGTCGGGCAGGAAAACAATTTGCCGAATGTCGCCACGGCGACATTTGACGGCGTCAGCTCATACTCCTGAGTGTTGGTGCCGTCCCGGGCCTGGTTATTGTGATACGTGAACACCCCTTGCAAATCGGTAACGGCAATTGCGCCGGAGTCGTTCTTCGTCGGGTCTGCAACGCTGGCGGCCTGGATGGTGTGCATTCCGCCGCTCGAGGCTGCGGTATAGAGGCCGCCGCCAGTTACTGTTCCGACGCTGGCATTCCCACCCGCAATGCCGTCTACGGTCCAGGTAACGCCAAGATTTTGCGAGTCGCCGCTTACTGTAGCCGTAAATTGTTGAGTCTGGCCGCTGGCCGCGGCAGAAGCCCGCTTGGGGCTGATGGTCACCGAGATACTGCCAGCCCTGACTGTCAGGGTAACTGCATTACTGGTCGTACTTCCCGCCGAATTGCTGACTACGACGTTAAATTTGGAGCCGTTGTCAGACGATCTGGTGGCCGGAGTGGTGTAACTACCGGACGTCGCCGCGGTTATAGGTAAGTCATTCTTCTGCCATTGGTATGCGAGGGGGGAACTGCCACTCGCTACCACAGTGAAAGTCGCGGTCTGCCCTACATTTACGCTCGTGTCCGAGGGCTGCTGCGTAATCGAGGGCGCAACCGATGGGGCGCTGACGTTGAGTGTGGCTGGATTGCTGGCCACGCTTCCTGCGCTATTACTGACTACCACCTTCAATCGGGAGCCGTCGTCCGACGATGCCGTGGCGGCGATCCTGTAGCTGGCCGAGGTCGCTCCAGCTATCGCCGCGTCATTCTTCTGCCACTGATATGACAAAGGAGGGCTGCCGTGAGCTATGACTGTGAAGGTCGCTGGCTGACCCGCGGTTACAGTTATGTTCGAAGGATGGGCAGTTATCGCCGGAGGTATCACCTCCGGCGTCATTAAGCTACCCCCGCCGCAACTCGGCAGAATTAGAACAAAGGACAAGAGACACACGATGGCCAAAATGCGCAAATGCACTCCCGTAAAACGCTCGGCCCCGGCGGATGCGTGCCGCCGCCCGCCAGCCCTTGCATCCCAGTCGAGCGGAAGCGGTTTGCGCTTGTTCATCGTGTGTTCCCCGGAAACCAAGCCTAGCTTGGTTCTGCAGAAAGGATCAAGCCACTAGAAGAACTTGCAGACCTGTTCCCAATAGTTTCTAGACGACGCAGCCTAGCTAGTGACTGTGCCGAACAGGGAATTTCCGCGCTCTGTCTTCTTGGCCTTCGCCTGCCTGAATTACGCGATTCGCGCACCGGCCCGTCATGAATCGTCAGCGGCTCATATTTTGTTGGCGAACTGAGACGGAGCGAGCCGTCTCGTAACTCTGGGCCACAGACTCGGCTATTTTGAGAAGCTGTTTGGATATCTGTTTTCCCTGGATTGCCGAGCCTATCATGTACTCGTAAAGACTTTCTGCACTTCGGAACTCCTGGGGCGCGTACTTCTCTGCCTGCAGGACTTTTGCAATCCGACGTGCATTCATAGCCTGAATTATTTCCGGAGCATACCCCGAACCGGTATCCAGCGGCTCGTAGTTGTAACCGGGTGGAGCGTAAGCATCGCCCAGCAATTCAATCTGCGCTGCTTCCGTCTGCGTCGTTTCGCTAGCAGGTGAAGCACCTTTAAAAATCACGATGCTGCTTGGTTGCGTGACGGCAGCGTATGGTTCTGCGGTCACCAGCATCGCAAACGTGCGCAACACCGTGGTGGCTACTACCTGACCCTGCGAAGACAATTCACCGATCTTAAGAGTCCGACCCTTCGGAACAGATCCCCACAGCACGTATGTCATAAATTCATTGCCGAACTTGGTTGCACTTCCGAGACCAGTGAACTGCGCTTCGACCGAGACGCTGCCATCCTTCAATATCTTTACCTTCCCCTGTCCCTTTGCGCTGGGCATGAGAGCTGTAGGGATGAAATTGACCTTGGCTTCCCCACCATGAGCATGGTAGTTAACCACCGGAATTTCGACAGACACTACCTTCCCGGCGACCTGCTTCCGGTTGTCGCCCGGCGCGTTTTCGGAACTTGTTGGGGCCTGCGTCGTGGCTTGTATCTGTGGTTGGACAGCTAGTCCCAGAAAGGCTCCTCCTGCCAAGCAAAAGCCGATCATTCGCGTCACTTGCAAACGAAAAAACATCGGTCGTACGCTATGCGCCACTGAACTTACCTCTCTTCGAACGAATACGCGCAAAACGGAAACAAAAGACCTAAAACACTAGCGACCTGGCCTTTCGAGTTGAGGCTAACTGCAGCAATGAAGGAGAGAAACTAGTAAAGATAACAGGCTGGGGCGATGCTCTTGTAGCCGGGCCCAACCGCACATTTAGGCGCTTCTGCAGCTTTTCTGCTCCTTTATTCCCCCCAGCCCTCTTCGAAGTGACTTTCAGCTTGTGTGAGGGATTCACGCGGGAGGCCGCCGCAGCCTAGTGACTGAGCCGAACAGGGAATTTCAGCAGCGGTGGTTTTGTGACGGGAAATTGCTGTGTTCATGCAGCAGGCCGCCTAGGCTTGGATTCACGGGGTAATTCATCCTGCCGCCCGCGGACGGGTGGCTCCTCATGTGTGAGGCGAACGATGACAAGGATGAGTATGCCAATACCCCCCCAGATGAAGGCTACGAGATGGCCGCCTAGGACATCCGAGACGTAGGTCACGATCAAAATGACACCGATAAGAATCCATTCTCCTCCAGAGAACATAGCGCACACCTGCTGAAGTTATGTGATTCCCGCGGTTCCCGATAAAGCTAGGCAAGATGATCGCACGGTGCAAAAACTTGAGGACAGCGGCAGGTTGGGAAGCCTTCCGACCCGACAGGGTCGGTACGTCGAAACTCCTGGGCGTCTTTACGCTTCGCAGTCTTGGCCGCTGTCCTCAGAGCGAGGAGATTGGGAGGATTAGCGGTGACCAACTCTGGAATTTCCCTAGTGCTTCGGAGGCCTCAGAAATTCCCATCTCTCCATCCCCTCCTGATTTTCATCCTCCAAGGCCTCTTCTAGCTCACTACACGCAGAAATGCAAGTGATCTGCGTCGCTGATGGATGTGACCACAGTTACAGGTTGACCCGCTCGCGGGCGCTCACCCGCGTTACCTCCAAGAAATTCGATGTGCGACAATCGCAGGCTAGTGACTGTACCGAACAGGGAATTTTCAACAGCGAATGCCACGCCCTGTCTTCCTGGCGTCCTCTGCCTGCCTGATTTACGCGTGCCCGGTAAAATTCGCCTTGCGCGAGTTTTGAGGCAAACTCTGGCCGCAAGCTTGAATTTGTTTATGGGACAGAATGGGACAGAGACGGCCCGGAAGTGATTGAAACTGCGACCTAATTTATCGGAGAGCGCATCGTTCGCAACGATGAGGTCGTCGGTTCGATCCCGACTAGCTCCACCATATTTTCAATCACTTGCGGCCATCCTGTAATTCCATTCTGTCCCAAACTGGTCCAAAACAATTTTCAACGATGGGTGCCAAGACTTGCCTCTTTGCAACCCAGACGGAAGAGAAGGGCCGAATCATGAGTGCGCCCCAGCCAGTCCGCGGTACAGCACACATCGATGACATCGTGGAGGGAGAAAGCCGAGGCAACTAGGTAGAGTGAAAGGATAGCCATGATTCCGCTGCGCTGCATCGTCGATCGCAAACAGATTCCCGAGGAACGAGTGCGCCGCGGGGCCAAGACCTGCGACAAGGAGTGCCAAAAGGTTTTCCGCCGAGCCTTCCTCCTAGACCGCAAGGAGCGGTATCGGAGGGCCGCCGGGCTGACCTGTGCTCCGCAAAAATTCCATCCGGGGGCATGTAACAATGTTACATTGAGGGAAAACGGTTTCGGATGGAGTTTTTGCGGAGCACAATCCTCGTCAGGTGATGCTTTCGCCCAAGCTGCTGGAGTGGCTTCGTGTCTACTGGAACCAGTGCAAGCCCAAGCACTGGCTCTTTCCCGGAATGAGGTCCGACCGGCCGATGTACGCCAGCGCCGTCAACGCTTTCTGCCATCAGTTGCGCAAGAAGCTGGGCATGGGCAAGCGGCTTTCCGCCCATGGGATGCGCCATTCCTTTGCCTCTCACCTGCTCGACAGCGGAACCGATCTGCGCACCATTCAGCTGCTGCTCGGACATTGCGACCTGGAGACGACCGCGCGCTACCTCCATGTCTCCGAGCACCGGCTGCACTCCACCGTAAGTCCGCTCGATGAGCTTCCAGCTCGCCAAGCAGAGGCCGAAAAAAAATGAGAGAGCATCGGCTCGAAGTGGCCGATGTCTTTCACGCGCACCAGCCAGAGTTTCTCGAGCGCTGGGGCCATGTTGTCTCCCGCCAGCAACGCAAGGTGCTCGGAGCCATGGGTCGATGCCGTACTGCCGCACTCGGCAGTCATCTCGAACGCTGTGACAGCTGCTCCTATGAGTACGTGGCTTTCGCCTCATGCCGCGATCGCCACTGCCCAAAGTGCCAGTCGACCGCTCGCGATCGCTGGCTGCAGAAGCAGGCGTCGAGTCTGCTGCCCGTGCCCTACAGCCATGTCGTCTTCACGCTGCCCAAGCAACTAAATTTAGCTGCACTCGCACTCAGAAACCAGCGTCTTATCTACGCTCTGCTGTTTCGTGCTGTCTCCGAGACCCTGATGGAGATCGCCGCCGATCGACACCGCCTCCGTGCTCGCATCGGCATTCTCGCCGTACTCCATACCTGGAATCAGCCACTGCAACATCATCCCCACCTGCACTGCCTGGTTCCGGCCGGCGGCCTGGCACCCGACCCATCACGCTGGATCGCTTGTCGGCCTCGCTACTTCCTTCCCGCGCCGGTGCTCAGCTGCATGTTCCGTGGCAAGATGCTGGCCTTCCTGAAACACGCTTACGACAACCACCCACTGCGCTTCCCAGGTACTCTAGCTGCGTTCTCTAAGCCAGGCCCGTTCCACGCAATGCTCTCCACCCTGCGCCATCAGAAATGGGTCGTCTATGCCAAAGCACCTTTCGGCGGTCCTGAGCACGCTTTGAAGTACCTGGCACGCTACACTCATCGTGTTGCCCTCGCCAATGGCAGGCTCTTGGACTTGAACAACGGGCAGCTGCGTTTTCAATGGCGCGACTCCAGAGACAACAACCGCATCAAGGTGATGAGCCTCGATGCGGTTGAGTTTATCCGTCGCTTTCTGCTTCAGGTTCTGCCTTGTGGCTTCGTCAAGATCCGCCACTTCGGGCTGCTCGCCAACCGCAATCGCCGTCAGGCGCTGGCTCTTTGCCGTCACCATCTCAAGGCCGTAGCTCCACAAGGCACTGACCTCGTTACCCCTCCGCAACAGTCGGCAATCAATCGCTGCTGCCCCAAGTGCAAACAAGGCACCTTGCACCTCGTCGTTCGCTTCACCACCCTTGTGCCCGCAACCGATGACTCGCATCTCGCGGAGATTAACTCGTCATCACCATCTCGCTCACGCCACCAACCCGGATCGCTGCTGCATTGCGCGTTGTGTGCGTGCGTGCCGCAGTGTGTCCGCATGCACCTAAAGCAGTTGCCAACCTCTCCAAACGCCGTCTCATTCACCTCGTACTCGCTCGCTCCGCACCCATCACAACCCTCCGCGCACATCCCCTGCAATGCGCTCTTTCGCTCTCCGCACCACAACCAACCCATTCAAAACCCATAGCGCCTGGGTTCCCGGAAGCGGCTTAGTCCAAATCGCCGTATCGTCAATGCTCCGCCTCGACTGCCCGCCTTCAACACAGCTCTATCTGCGGAGCACTGTCGATACGGCACTACAGATTTCTCGCCAAATCCCGCGACTTGAACAGCTCGCCACCAAGCGTGTACTTTTAGGTACCAACCTGGGACATTCGGCTTTGATCCACACCCCACCTTCCCGGTCTTCGAACGTCATTCTCTGGAGACGGTCTGCGCGTGGCGCGTGCCTTTTCCTGCTTGCCGTTCTGGGGTGCCTGCAAGCCAGCGCGCAACAGAAGCCCGCGTCACCACTCGACGAATTTGAGCGGCGATTTGCCGCTGCGAACTCGGCGAAGGAGGCGGGTGACTTGCCCGCTGCCGCTGCCGCCAGCGAGAAGATAGTCGCCCTCGGACTCCGCGAAATGGGAAAGTTGCGCCTCTTTGAAGCCGCATATCCCGAGGCCGCCAGGTTCTCCCGCAGGTCCCTCGAGTTCGAGGATGTTGCAGATGCGCACGTCGATCTCGCTGCTGCCAACTTGTTTACCAGCCGGTTGGACGAAGCACTCAAAGAGATCAGCCAGGCTCTTGCCGCCGATCCGCGCAACGCCACGGCCTGGACCATTCAGGGCCAGGCGCAGATCAAGAAAAAGGACTACCGCGCCGCGGTGGAGTCTTTCCAGAAGTCCCTCGAGATTCGTCCCGACCGCGAAACCAGCTACGGTCTCGCCAGTTGTTTGCTCCGATTGAAAGAGAAGGAAAAGGCCGCGGCCATTTTCCAGCAGATGACGGTGGCGTCCGGTGATCGCAGCAGCCTGCATCTCTTGTTCGGCGTCGCTTATCGAAATGCCACCCTGTACGGCGACGCTATCCGGGAGTTCCAGCGTGCGCTCTCACTCGATCCCAAAGTTCCAAACGGCCACTACTTTCTCGGCCTGACCTACTTGATGCGGAACGAATGGGTGCTCACGCCGGAGGCCCGCCGGCAATTTCTCGAGCAACTGCGAGTCGACCCTAGAAATTTTTTTGCGAACTATCTCCTGGGCTATATGGCGTTCAGTTCGAACCAGCCGCAGGAGGCGGATCACTATCTGGGGGAGGCGGCGAGATTGAATCCGTCTTCATCGGAAGCCTGGCTGTACTTGGGACTGAATGCCTACCGCCGCAAGGAAAATCAGCGCGCGGAGCGGCTCTTCCGGAAGGCAATTGCACTCGCCGAACGTAGCGGCGTAGACGCTCACAACGATATCCGGAAGGCCTACACCAGTCTTGGCCGGATCCTCATTGCTTCCGGAAGAGCAGCGGAAGGGGAGCGATACTTCGAAAAGGCGCGCGCGATTCAGCAAAACATCATCGCCGACAACCAGGAAGGGAGTGGCATGGGTGATTCGGGTGGATCCGGAGTTTCTTCAGCCGATGTCCCCAGCCTTCCGCAAAACGAGCCGCCGGTTCCTCTGGGGGGGACGGGCAAGGATGCGGCCACGCCGTTAGGCAGCAACGCGCTGTCGCACGCCAAGCTGACGCAGGGCCAGGAGAGACAGGCAGCGGCCCAGGAAGAATTCTTGCGTTCTGTTCTGGGCGGCGCCTTCAATGATCTGGCCACGGTCGAAGCAATGCAGGAGCAGTATGCCGTAGCTCTCGGACACTACCAGGAAGCGGAGGGATGGGATCCCAAAGTACCCAACCTGATGCGCAATCTCGGGTTCACGGCCTATCGCGCCGGGAACCAGCCGGAAGCAATCCGGGCATTGCGAAAGGCGCTGGCACTTGCCCCGGGTGATGATGCGGCTCGCGCGGTTCTGCGAGAACTGGGGACTACTGTCCCCGGGCAGGTTCCGCAAAAGAAGGAAGACAAGAAGCCATGAACTTGAGCGCGACGGACAGCAATTGAATCCGCAACCATTACTTTGCATTCGCGTCCTGCTCGTCGGCGCAGCGGTGCTGCTTGCACCGATGGCTTTGAGTCAGGAGCAGCATCCGGCCGCGCCTCCTCCTCCGCCGAACGCCAAGAAGGTTCAGTGCAAAGGACGTCCGGTACCGCAGCTGGAGGACGTCACGGAGAAGGCAGGTATCCGTTTCCGCCATATCGCCAATCCGCTGAGCACATACATTGTCGAGTCGATGAGCGGCGGCGTCATTCTGTGGGATTACGATCGCGATGGCTGGCTGGACATCTATTTCACGAACGCGCCTACCATCGAGATGGCCCTGCGCAAGGAATCGGCTCGCGGAGCACTCTACCATAACAACCACAACGGCACATTTAGCGATGCGACGGACAAGTCAGGCCTGGCGGCGCCTTGCTTCGCCATGGGCGGCGCAGTGGCCGACTACAACAACGACGGCTGGCCAGATCTGTACCTGACGTGTCTCGGCGGAAATGTTCTGTTTCGCAACAATGGGGATGGCACGTTCACGGATGTCACCGCGAAAGCCGGCGTTGCGGACGGTCGCATGTCTGTTGGTGCGGCTTTCGGAGATTACGACCGCGACGGATTCGTGGACCTGATGGTGGCCAACTATGTCGACTTCCAACTCGACCATCTGCCCCCGTTTGGCGGCAAGTCACTCTGCAAATATCGCGGTATCGATGTCTATTGCGGACCGCGCGGATTGAAGGGCGCAGGCGATTCGCTGTTCCACAACAACGGCGATGGCACGTTTACCGACGTTTCCAAGGCCGCCGGCGTGGATGACCCGCACGGTTACTACGGTCTCGGTGTCGTTTGGGCCGACTTCAACAACACCGGCTGGCCTGACATCTACGTGGCCAACGACACGCTGCCTAACTTTCTTTACCGCAACGACGGCAAAGGCAAGTTCACCGAGATTGGCCTCGAATCCGGCACCGCGTTGAGCGAGACGGGCTCTGAGCAAGCCTCCATGGGAGTTGCCCTCGGCGACTACCTGCACAATGGACGTCCTTCCATCTACGTGACAAATTTCGGCGACGACTATAGCGACCTGTATCGCAACGACGGGAACTGGATGTTTACGGATGTCTCTTATGCGTCAGGGGTAGCCTTGCCCTCCTTTCCTCTTGTGAAGTGGGGCGATGCATTCGTGGATCTCGACAACGATGGCTGGCTGGATCTGGTGGCGGTGAGCGGTCATGTCTATCCGCAAATGGAAAAGGTGCCTGCCAGCGGTGGTTACGCGCAGACCAAGCTGCTCCACATGAACCAGAAAGATGGCACCTTCTGTGATGCCGGCAATCTGGCCGGACCGGCTCTGGAAGAAAGACGCGTGTCACGGGGCCTGGCGGTCGGGGATCTGTTCAACGACGGCAATGTGGACGTCGTGGTCGAGGATCTCGATAGCGCGCCGATGATCCTACAGAACCACGGTGTTTCCGGCCGCCACTGGGTGAGTCTGGAATTGGCGGGTACCAGGAGCAATCGCATGGCAATCGGGGCGCGCGTTAAGATCGTGGCCGGAGGGATGACGCAGACCGACGAGGTTCGCAGTGGCGGTAGTTACATCTCCCAGAGCGATTTCCGTTTGCACTTTGGGCTAGGGTCGGCAGAGAAGATTGAGTCGCTGGAGGTCCGCTGGCCTTCCGGGAAAGTTGAGACGTTCAAGAACCTCGCAGCCGATCGCTTCTATGCCCTGCTGGAAGGGGAAGGGGTCGTTCCAGCAGAGCGGATTCGGCCGGTTTCCCACATACCGCGCTGCAAGTAAACCTAATGCCGCGGGAACTTCGATGTTGCTCGACCGGCCAATGAGCGAGCACTGACCAACAAGCGGATGGGTGGCAAATACAAGGGTTCGGCAACTTTGCCAAAGGCTGCCCAGATCGACGTTAGAGAGCAGATTGCTGCGATTGCGGGGGCAGGAGGTCGTAATGTCAGCAAAGTGAAGGAAATCCTCGACAAAGGTCATCCGAGGATGTTGGGCGAGTTAGCGAATGGATCGATCTCAATCAATCGTGCGCATCTTCTTTGCAGAATTCCACGCGCGAGACAACTTGAGGCACTAACAGAACAGTATTGCGATCAGGTCGTTGGCGAAATCGAACACGAATTGTTTCGTCGGAGCACGAATCGGACCTTGGACGCCGCGGCTGTTCTGAACAGCTTGCAGCAACAGGAACGACAACAGCCTGGTTCGGTCTCAATGCAGCTCAGCCGACGCAAGCGATCAGTCATCCTTGTGGGAGAGGATATTCAAGCGTTCATGTACCAGAGCGAACGATTGATATAGCCATGAAATACAGGCACCCACTCAAGAGGGTTTTGCGTGAGAACCGGAATCTGTGGGATGTTGAATCTACACGCCCCTCAGTCCGTAGCGCCTTTACGAAGGCTCTGGAGTGCGGAACTGCGGCGCTGGGTGCAGAGGTGTATTCCTCGGGGATGGAAGAACGAGTGATTTTTCACACCTGCAAGGGGCGAGCGTGCTCCAGTTGCGGGGCTCGTGCGACTTCACGATGGCAACGTGAGCGCTGGGCTGCTCTCCCGGACGTGCCTTACAAAGGAATAACTTTCACGATGCCGGACGTTTTATGGCCCTTCTTCCGCGATAGACGACTTGCGCGGCTCTTGCCAGTTCTTGCCGCAAAGACCGTTGAGGCGTGGGTCCGCGCCAAGTTCGGCTTGAGGGTCGGGGTGATTGCCATCCCTCATACATTCAATGGCAGGCTCGAATTTAATGCCCACGTTCACGTAATGGTGACAGCGGGAGGTTTGGAACTGTCGGGAAGATGGCGCGCTACTG
Source organism: Terriglobia bacterium (assembly GCA_963779255.1). Classification (GTDB taxonomy): domain Bacteria; phylum Acidobacteriota; class Terriglobia; order Terriglobales; family Acidobacteriaceae; genus JAIQFF01. Next base: position 33,100 of record CAVZXU010000009.1, read on the forward strand.
TTTACTATGATGTTGACGCTCTCACCCACTACTGGCGTAAGGCTGTCATCCGTGTGTTGCGAGCTAGTTTACAAGCCGGAATGCTCTCCAGTAACCTGCCCGCCGAACAGGTCAACGCAACGCTCAGTAGCCAAGAGAATCGCTGGTGGAGTGTGAAGTTGCAGTCGCTGGGTTCTAAGGAGCACTTCCTGCGATATGCGGGCAGATATGCGAGGCGTCCGCCCATTGCTCAACGTCGCATCACCGAGATCAGCGGGCAAGAAATAGCATTCTGGGCCAAAGACAGACGGCTGCGTCGTCAGGTGATGATTCGCCTCACACCGAAGGAATTCCTCGCTGCGTGGGCGCAACACATGCCGGAGCGTTATGAACACGCTGTGCGCACATTCGGGCTGTTCGCTCCTCGATCAATTGGATACAGTTCAGCAGCTGTGTTCGCCATACTCGGTCAGAGTCCGAAGCGACGCCCGAGACCCTTAAGTTGGAATTTGTCTATCAATCGCGACTTCGGTTGGGACCCCCTTCTTGATCGCCAAGGCAATCGCATGACCTGGAGTAGGCGGATCGCTCCTCAGAGCGCCTAGCCTAGCTGAACCGCGCTACAGGTCACCTCGTAGGTACTTTTCCGGTTTTGATTTTCCTATGATTTCGAGGGAAGCCAAGTGCCTTACGACCACGTCGTCTTTTCTGATCGCATCTTTGTCGCCAGTGGTTCGGGTAACTTCGATACGGATCATGATCTGTCGATGCAGTTCGCATTGTGCCCGTCCTACAACGCGGTGTGCGTGGGCGGTTACATCCACAATGACACACTAGGACCAGAGAACTTTGGATGGAAGAAGTGCAGCGGCGGAATGCTAAGGCCTAAAGCCACGTTGCGTCTGGTCCTCTACCCGCAGGGTGGGGTGAAGATATGGGCTTACAATTTCGGATGGACATCGCCAATGCTGGAGCCAGCATGACGGAATACGTTGACGGCGTTACGCTCACAGCTTGGTAAACGCGAGGAGCCCACTTGATCTCGCACAACGCTCTTGGCACCCTCTACCGCAAACCGATCATTGGCGTCTGGAGATTTGATCGCGAACGCGTAGTTCAGGCAGGCGAAGGCCAGGGAAGACAAAACGTGGCATTCGCCGCTGAAATTCCCTGTTCGGCGCAGTCACTAGCTAGCCTGCGTCGGCTTCGGCCCGTCGGCAACCCCATAGTGCTGCTAGTTTTGTCAGTTTCTCCCTTCGGCGATGCCATCGACAATGATTGTGTCTGGCAAGGGGATCTGTGAAGGAGATGGCTATGAAACTGACTTTCGTGATGTCGGTTCTATCGATCGTTATTCTTGCTGTGGCAACTTCGTTGCCAGCCCCGCTGAACGCCGCGCCTCAAGATCAAGGGCAGTCCGCGACAGCGCCCAATCCCTCCACCCTGCGACTGTGGAGAGATCCCGACCGAATTGACGACCTGAAAGACGTCATTTTTGACTTTGACACCCACGAATCCGCTTCTGAACAAGCAATCCTTGAGGCAAACGCACAATGGCTCATAGGTCATCCGAACGTAAGGTTCAAGATTGCCGGGTACACTGATCCTCGCGGAGACATCGTCTATAACCTTGCCCTTTCGCAAAGACGTGCGGAGACAGTCAAACAGGAGTTAATCCGGATGGGTGTCGCTGAGAATCGCATCGTGTTCGCTACCGGATGGGGAGAACTGTACCCGAACTGTTTGGAATCGACGGAGGAATGCTGGAAGCAAAACCGGCGCGTGGAGTTTGTGCGCTAATTCTCCTCTGCGTTTGCAAGACCACAAAGGGGCGCGCCGTTTGCCTCTTTTACTGGGAGTAAATCATGCTGAAAATCAATGTCGATAACATTGGGGATTTGGCGGTCGTTGAGTGCGAAGGCAGAATTGTGCAGAGCGACGCGGCTTTCAAATTGCGCGAAGCTGTCACCTTGCAAGGAGACGCCCGAACGGTTGTGCTCGACCTCTCCGAGGTGAATGCCATAGAAGGCGGCGGACTTGGCATGCTCGTATTTCTGCAGCGATGGGCTCAGGACCACGATATTCGGTTCAAGCTGTTCAATCCGTCTAGGTCAGTGCGGGAAAGGCTCAAGAAGGTCAGCTCGATGTCGGAGTTCGACATTCCAACGCTGGACGAAATGATGGCTCTCCTAGTCCGAGCCGACCGCCGATACGCGCCAGCGGCCTGAGCCATTGACGGTCACGGGGCGCTAAAAATGAAAAGTCTGAGTGTGGGACGCTTAGCTGAACAAGCGCTGATGAATCCTCGTCCGACGTCGGGAAAACGAAGGAGTTTGTAATCCATATGCGAACGACCCACCTGTGATTGTTTAGCCACGTTCGCCTCCTAGTCAGGCGAACTGGTCAGGGCTGGGTGAGTGCTTCAACACTCGCTCAGCCCGCTTACAAGCACACTATATGCAGAGGGGGTGTGCATTGTCAATAGAAATCTTGCACACCCCCTCTGCACCGTGCTAGGCTGCGTTTGTGACGAGGAAGGAAATCAGGGAGTACTTCGCCAAGTTTGGCCGTAAAGGCGGACAGGCCACCGCGAGGAAGCTCACCCCCGAGCAGCGTAAAGCCATCGCGCTCAAAGCTGCCCAGGCCCGCTGGGCCAAAGTGAGGAAGGACGGGACAAAGAATGGCTGAGCAGATCCTTCGCTGCCCCTACTGCGTTCTGGGCGATCACGTCAGACCGATGTTGCCTCGCGCGGAAGGTTGGTTTATCTGCCTGAACTGTGGCCACTCAGCGAACCCCGAGAAGCCAGAGTTTAAATGCTTTTGTCGGAAATGCGGAGAGTTGAACCGGGTAGCGTGATTCAGCATGTCGAGCGAGAAAGAGCATAGATGAGGCGGTGGCGATAAGGAAGAGTAGCCGAGAGAAAGCGGCGGGAGGCTCAGGTGTGAAGGTCGCCTCGCGCCTTTGCAAAAGCAGAGCGGAGAAGTTAAGCGGCGATCGTTTCGTGGAGTTTGCTTAATTTCTTCCGAATGGCGGGAGGAAGGCTCAGCGGACACACTCTCCAGGTAGTCGCAGTGTTCTTGCAGGGCAGACTGGAGTTCACCAAGCGCAGCTTCTAGTTCCGGCTCGTCCGGCGCTAACACTACCTTGTGGCACAGCTCATCGATGAGATCTTCGGGGGTCATTGTGGCACCCCTGCGAATGTTCGATACCGTACATACTATATTTTCCTGGGTAACCCGTCAAAAAGTGCCTGCCGCCTCTACGCGCTGGCTGTTCCTCAGGGAGTTTTGGTTGGCCACACAGTTAGAATCGCCCTCAGAACCGGATAACCGCCGGGGCAGATCACCGGTTTTTGCTACGGTCCCAAGGTCTAGACATTCACCAGCCGAGGTTTGGATCCACCGGGATTCCCCACACCTCAAGCAGCCATTCCGGAACGTAGAACCGGTTTCTGTTGCACTCGCACCATCTGCGTAACTCCGTTGAATCGGCGCAAGTTTGCTTGCTGAGCCCCAACTGTCGAACTTGCATGTCGAACTCAGTAGCGGGAGCACGAGCGGGTTGGAGTGGTTGCCCGCCACTGCCCCAGTTCGGATTTCCGCGTCTGCGACGCCCACCTGGATGGACGAATGATTGCGCCATGCCCACAGATGATACTCCGACCAGCTTGACTCCGCGCGGTTACAATCACAAGATCGCAATCCCGCGTCGGTGGATGAGTGGGTTGCGGGAAAGCTGCGAACCTTAAAACACCAACGGGCCAATGTTCAGCTACAATTTCCTCAGAACTAAAAACAGAACCGGATAGCTCGCCGGCGACGGTCAGCGAGTGACAAAGGGCGGCACTTCTCGGCCGCCCTTTCCAGGTATCCCAAAAAACGAGAAGGTCACGTGAGAAGGTGGCCGGTGTCCCCAGCTCCGAGGATGAAACCGGCGAAGGCTGCCGGGAAGCAAAAGATTTCAGCGCAGTCCCGGAGCGGCAGGCCGGCCAAAGTCCCTACAGGTCAATCTACTTTTGAGGATGCACTACATTCTCTTCAAGAGGAGCTGGCCATCGAACTGGAGAAAGATGTTTGGGGCTGCGAGCGTTCAACTGAGACAGCAATCCGTGCAGCCCAACCGGCCGAAAGACTTTCAGCCTTTTACTCTGGATTTGACGAGTGGCGGTACAAGCTGTGTGCTTCAGCGACCAAGTACTACAACGGCTGCTTCGATATCGCCCGGGCAAATAGATTGCCACCCGATAGATATACCGCGGGCTGTCCAACAGTTGGTACTGCTCGCGCTCGGGCGAGAGCGGGTCCTGCTTCTGGTAGCGCAAGGCAATAAAGCGGTAGGGCTTGCCCCAACCTTCGGGTTGATAGCAGAACTCACATTGCTCGTCGGCATCGGTGCGCGGCGAGGGCTGCCAGCGGGCGCTTTGCAGTTCCGCCAACAGACGGGTGGTTTTGCGCGCCACGATGATGAACGAGGCCTGTCCTTTCTCATAGGCTTGCACTGCCTCCCCGCAATAAAACCCAGCATCCGCCCGAGCGAAGATCTTTACGATGCATCGCGGGAGAGCGGAGAAAACACTCTCCAGATGGCGCGCGATCTGCTGGCCCGTCGGCCGATCGCCATTGCGCAACTCGCCCCAGAGGTATTCTCGGGTTTCCGCCAGAAAGGTAAGGATGGGCTGATAACTCTTCTTGCCCTTGTTCTTCGGGTTGTAGCTTTTCCGGCCGCCCATCTGGTGGCCATAGAGCGTGTGCACAGTGGTATCGGTGTCCAACGTGATGGAGGTTAGCCGCACGTTGGCCGCCTCCCACACCCGTTCTCGCATCCTCTGCTGTACCTGCAGCAGTTGCCGCGCTACCCCCCAATGCAACGACGCCAGAAATCGCCAGAAGGTGCACTGCGGCGGCAGCTCCCACACCTTTCAGGATCCCGGTAAGCATCGCGTCGTGCGCCACAAAGCGCAAGTGATTCAGACGGGAAAAGCCCACATACAGGGCCAGCACCATCCCCAACAAGAATTGCTAGATCGGCATAACGCGCGGGATGCGAGTGACGGTCAGGGTTTCTTCTACCCGCTTTTGAAATCCCAGTTTCTCCAGCATTGTGGCCACCGGGAGCAGGCCGCCATAGGGAGTTAGCCCTCTACCTGAGAAGTCGAAGGGGGTGGAAGCCCCGATTTTATTGGGGTCCGGCTTATCTCGCTCTGTCCCTTGTGGGGCGCGGGTTTCCTCGCTATGCTGTGGCCTACGTCTAACCATTTGGGTAGCTCCTGGAAATCGGCTCACGAAGGTGCGAACTTCGCGGCCTCTCTGTTTTACGACAGGATTTCCAGGGTCTCCAAATGGTCCTTCCCTTCAGTCGTTGCCACTCAACTCAAAATCTGTGCATAGGTCAGGTGCCAAAGAACAATTGAGAGGCAAACAATTGAGAGGCCACTTGACAATTGTCCTAGCTGAGAGCAATATTCCGCCTCCATCTGATTGGAAGCTTTACTCATCCTCATTCCTAGACGTTTCTGTTAGGGACACTCGACCCAGGCATTGCAAAGAGGAGCTCTTCTGCTCCGTTCGTGGTTCCAGCAGCGCCGGAAGGCATTTGGCGCGCTGGAGGCGCTAAGCTGACTAAACAGAGATATTTACTCACAGCTTGGCGGCTTACCAAGAATTGACTAGATAGGTGCGTACATGGCAACAGCAGCCCCTGTGAGAGAGCGAGTCATGGAAGCGAGGGCTATGGACCCGCTGGTTCTATTAGGCTGCATCATCATTGTTGCAGCAGCTCTTACATGGGTGGTTCCGGCCGGGCAGTACAAGCGCACATCCAATACCCAGGGGGACGCGCTCATTCAAGTCGTGCCGGGATCTTACATGAGAGTGCCACGCCATCCCGTTGGTGTTGGCGGAGTGCTTGTTGCTATTCCGCAAGGACTGGAGAAGGCAGCATCTATTGTTTTCTATGTGCTGCTTGCGGGAGCGGCATTGACGGTAGTGGAGGCCACCGGAGCCGTGACGGCCACCCTCGATTCATTGGCTAAGTACTTTATCCGGCGACCGATATTCATTCTACCTATCGTTTCACTTCTCTTCCTCTTCGGTGGGGCTTCCTATGGGATGTCGGAGGAGATCATCGCTTTCATTCCGCTGCTTTGTGCATTGATGCGGAGGCTGAGGTTGCCCAATACGATGGCAGTGGCGGTATCGCTGGGTTCAGCGTCGGTGGCCGGCGCGTATTCTCCCTTCAATACCTACCTCCTAGCCATCAGTCGTGGCCGGATTGCCGTTGTTCTCTGGATTTTGGTATCGCAGCGTGGTTTTTGCGATTGCCATTCTGGTTTGGCTTGGCTACCTGATGTGGCAAGCCTATCGAATGAGTGCCGTTCAACAGCTTGAGATTTCCGAAGCGGAGGCTGCAAAGCCTTCCGATCATTCGAGAATGAATAACCGTCACTATTTGGTTTTACTAATTTTTGAACGGTGGACTGGCGGTCATGATTGTGGGAGCCATACTTTGGTCTTGGGATTTGAACCAATTCTGTGCGGTGCTCATTGCGATCGGTGTTCTGGCGGGGTTAGCTGGAGGATTGAAGCTTCGTGGCACTTCGGAAGCCTTTGCCGAGGGTTTAAGACGAGTCGCGCTAGCATCGGTCCTCGTAGGCGTCGCACGCGCGGTTTCGGTGATCCTGGAGCGAGGACTAATACTCGACACGATTACTGAGGTGCTCTTTCGGCCGTTGCATCACATTCCACGAGCGGCTACCGGCGTGATGATGCTGGTTTCACAGTCTGCCTTAAACTTTCCGATGCCCAGCCAAGCGGGACAGGCGATGTTGGCTTTACCAATTCTGGTTCCCCTCGCCGACCTGCTTCATGTTTCAAGACAAGTGGTAGTGCTGGTCTATGAGTACGCTTCTTTGGCCTCGTGTGTGATTACGCCAACGTATGGTGCTCTGCTGGCGATGTTAGCTGTTGCGCAGGTGTCATTCACCAAATGGTTGCGCTTCATGCTTCCTATTTATCTGATCCTCTTTGCGATCTCAGCGATCGCAATCGTAGCGGCGATCCACATGGGTCTCAAATGAGAAGGGTATTCTGAGGCTCACTTCTGCCGAGGATGATGCAACTGGGAGGCCATTCTTTGAGAATCAGCACGCGCCAGCTAGCGAGTTGGTGAGTTGCAAGCGAGGAATTCGCCCTCGCCAACTCTCAAGCGGAGATTGAGAAGTGATTGGCGCTGGGCCAAGTATCCTGGACCGGACCGCTGTTGCTGGTGACGAGCCGAACTGTGCTGGCGGTGGTGGCGCAGGCGATTGTCGCCTTTATCTACGTGCTGCGTCGTGGCTATCTCCGGAAGTAAGTCCACGCGGCCAGACCAAGCAAGGCAGCCGTGATGATCCAAAGTCTTAAACTTTTCCTGTTTGTTGGTGGCCCATCCATGACACGATGGTAGCGCAAGACGTCTTTTTGCGCTTAGGTTTTCTTTTTGTCTGCTGCCTCATGCCTGTTGAGCCTGACGACATCACTCCGCGCTGCCGGAGCCGTCTCCCGGGTGGGGTTTCGCGTGCGACTGTGACTGGTTGTAGGTTCCTGCAGCATGAAGGGGTGTACAGTTGGTTGTGGCCAGGGTAGCGCAAATCATCATCTGGGCTGTGATTCTAGTCCTCGGCGTTCTTGTCTCTGGAGGTATCTGGAACTCGCCCCAATGGATTAGTTAAAGTTGCGCTTTCATTGCTCATCGAGCGGGCAAGACCGCGTGCGCGAGCTGCAGTCTCCCGGCGAAAAGTATTGGCCAAGCAGAAAGTCGAGACCTTTCCCTTTCCTCATGCTGGGTGCGCTTTGCCCAAAAACGTCTCAACAATCAGTAGTGTAATTCGTTGAATCCACACCGTCGCAAAGATCGCCGATTCGCTGCCCACAAACAGATGTTTGTCGACATTTGTTTCAAGGGCTCATTTCCGCGCGGAGAAGCCGGATCCCGACAAAATGCTACTCGCAATGCATACTCGCGAGACTTTTGTATTCTGCATTTAGCACTATTAGGTGATACCCCATGCCTTGTTGGCCGCTACTTGCGCGTCACCGTAGAATATCGGGTCCAGTCGTTCGGCCACATCACCGGAGACTTCTAAGAATTGGCGTCGATTTTCGATCGGTATTAACGCACGACGAGCTCCGTTCTCCACCGCGAGTTGACTGGGTTCCACAAGCGTACAGCGAGGACGGGATGTGGCCGATTTCACCACCACCGAGGTGGCGAACTTCTGGCTGCTGCATACGGTGAATTCTTATCTTCCGGAACTCAAGCACATCTGGAAGGTGCGGCGAGGCCATCCCGATGTGCTGTACCGCGCCATGCTGCGCCTGGCCGGCGCTCTGACCACCTTCACCATGAACCAGAGTGTCCGGGACTTCCCTGACTATGATCACGACAACCTGGGTGAATCCTTTACCGCGCTGGATCTAAGAATTCGCGATCTGCTGGAGACCGTGCTTCCCTCCAAGTGCGTCACCATTCCCCTGGAGCTTAAGGAAAAGCTGGTGTGGTCGGGGAAGCGTTTCCGACGAGCGCTACCTGAAAGACTCGCAGTTCATACTGTCGGTAAGTGCGAACATCCCAGTGGACGAGCTGATCGCAAAATTCCCGCGACTCGCCAAACTTTCCTCCCCCAACGCAATCAGCCGACTGGTGCGAAATTCGCTGCCCGGAGTGGTGTTGCGTCACCTGCCGTCGCCACCTTCGGCGGTCCCGACCAAACTCGACAACCAATACTTCAGCCTGGTTCAAAGCGGGCCTATCTGGGATGGACTGGTGCAGGCACGCGCCGTCAGCGTTTTCGTGCCCAGCGAGATCAGTGATCCGAAGATGGAGCTGCTGGTTGTATTGTCATAACACCTCACCCATTCGTGAAGTGGCGATCTGGCTCGGACGTGAGAAGGTCGAAGGCTGCCCGAAATGTCCTGCTTCAGCAGGTCCTAGTGAATTTCGGGTTCCGGGATGGGAGCAGTACCCTCCAGAAAATCGAAATCGCACCCCTGGTCAGCCTGCTTGATGTGCTGCATATAGAGCTTTCCATAGCCGCGGGGATAAATCCCCTCTTTCGGCCGCCAGGCAGCGCGGCGCCGGCCAAGCTCGTCATCGTTCACGCGCATATTCAATCGGCGTTCCGGCACATCGAGTTCGACCATGTCTCCCTCCTTCAACAACGCCAGAGGCCCGCCGACAAACGATTCGGGTGAAACATGAAGAACGCAGGCGCCGTAGCTTGTACCACTCATTCTTGCGTCGGAGATGCGCACCATGTCACGGATTCCGGCCTTCAATAACTTTTGCGGGATCGGAAGATTGCCCCATTCGGGCATGCCCGGCGCTCCCTTGGGGCCGGCGTTGCGCAGCACCAGAACGCTGTTTGCGTCCACATCCAAGGCAGGGTCGTCGATCCGCGCGTTCATCTTGTCGTAGCTGTCGAAAACGACGGCGCGCCCAGTGTGTTTCAGGAGCCTGGGTTCGGCCGCCGAGGACTTGATGACAGCGCCGGTGGGCGCGAGATTACCATGCAGAATGGCCAGTCCCCCAGATTCGAGAACCGGATTATCCAACCTGCGAATTACATCTGTGTTGTAGATTTCTGCGCCTGCAACGTTCTCCCCAAGAGTCTTTCCTGTGATGGTTAAACAGCTCAAGTCCAACTGGGGTGCAAACGCGTTCAGCAAGGCCGGCAACCCTCCCGCGTAATAGAAATCTTCCATCAAATATTCGCCGCTGGGACGCAAGTTGGCCAACAACGGCGTCTTTCTGGACAACTGGTCAAATCGATCCAGTGTGATCTTGATTCCTGCGCGTCCAGCCAGTGCTAAAAGATGAATGACGGCGTTGGTCGAGCCCCCCAGGGCAAACACTGACGCAATTGCGTTGTTGAAGGAAGCGTCGCTCAAAATATCCCGCGGCTTCAGATCTTCCCAAACCATTTCCACGATGCGCCGGCCAGACCGGTTGGCCATCTTGACATGATTGGAATCCACCGCCGGGATCGAGCTCGCACCAGGGAGAGAGAAACCCAGCACCTCGGTCAAACTGGTCATGGTGGACGCGGTGCCCATGGTCATGCAGGTTCCCGCCGAGCGCGCGATACCATCTTCGATCTGCGTCCAGGCTTGCACATCGATGTTGCCCGCCCGGCGCTCTGACCAATATTTCGTGACGTCTGATCCGCTGCCCAGGATCTGTCCGTGCCAGTTACCGCGCAGCATCGGCCCGGCCGGAACATAGATCGCTGGTATATTCATGCTGATCGCACCCATTAAGAGCGCGGGCGTTGTTTTGTCACATCCCCCCAGCAGCACGCAGCCGTCGGCTGGGTAGGAGCGCAGCAGCTCCTCTGTCTCCATGGCCAGCAGGTTCCGGTACATCATGGTGGTGGGTTTTTGAAAAGTTTCGCCGAGGGTGAGTGCTGGCATCTCCACCGGGAAACCGCCGGCCTGCCAGACGCCGCGTTTCACGTCGTTGGCCCGTTCCCGGAGATGGCTGTGACACGGATTGATGTCGCTCCAGGTGTTGATGATGGCAATGACGGGCTTGCCGGCATAATCAGCCTGGATACAGCCCATCGAGGCGGCCCGTGAGCGGTGACCGAATGAACGCAGATCATCGGGGCCGTACCAGCGATAACTCCGTAAGGACTTGGAATCTTTTTGTGGCATAAGATCCTTCGAACGAGCGTGCGACGAGCTCGGTAAATCGAAAAAGGTCAAATATTCCTAACCACGATCTTTGGTCTTTCTAAGATTGCACAAGCAGTCACTGTCGGCGCCGATTGTGATGTAATTGTCAGCCACGTGAAAACATCTCTACTCTAAAAGGGCTGTCGGAACCCATGAAGAACACCATTCTAGTGCTGGGCGATCCAAATGAGCCTCAACTCAGCGCGCTTGAGAACCTGGGGGCAGAGGCCAACATCATAACCGGAAACTCCGTGGAAGCGTTCGGTCAAGCGGCGCCGAATGCCACTGTCATCTTCAATTGGTCGGGCTCCCTGGAGCTGCTCAGAGCAGTGTTTGGATTGTGTCCGAACGTGCGCTGGGTGCATAGCCGCTCGGCGGGGCTGGAAGGAACGCTATTCCCCGAGCTGATCGAAAGACCTGTCCCATTGACGAATGGCTCCGGCGTGTTCAGCCTATCCCTGGCCGAGTTTGTGCTCGCCGCGATCTTGTATTTCGCTAAAGACTTCCGCCGCATGGTCCGCAATCAGATGGCTGGCGTTTGGGAAGCGTTTGACGTGATGCCCGTCTCGGGCCAAACCGTCGGGATCGTGGGCTACGGCGATATCGGCCGCGCGGTAGCCGCCAGCGTGCGGCCGCTGGGAATGGCGGTCCTCGCCGTAAAACGGCATGTTTCGCCTTCGTATGGCGCGGACCCGCTGGTCGAGCGGATGTACAGCCCGGATCACCGCATTGAGATGATATCGCGCTGCGATTACGTAGTCGCGGCCGCACCTCTCACTACAGAGACGCGTGGAATGATCGCTGAGCCGGAGTTCGCGGCCATGAAGCCTACAGCGGTAGTGATCAATGTCGGCCGCGGCCCCGTGATCCGAGAGCAGGCGCTGGTCAGTGCGCTTGCGCATGGACGTATCAAAGGCGCTGCCCTGGATGTTTTCGATCACGAGCCGCTGCCCCAGGGTCATCCCTTCTACAAGCTGGAAAATGTATTGCTGTCCCCGCATTGTGCCGACCATACTCCCGATTGGCTGGACCGGGCCATGCAGTTCTTCATAGCGCAATTCGAACGATTCCAAAAGGGTGAGCCGCTGATGAATGCCGTTGATAAGAAGCTGGGCTATTGATCTTTGCTCGAGGTCCCCTGAAGGGACCTGCCGGATTGCCATTGTCGCAAAGAGCCTCAGCGCAACCCTTCGGACTCCGGTGTTTTCGGCCATACCAGCGAAGAAAGCAGCGAGATTTCATTCTTGTCGAATTCAGCCGGGGCTCTCCGCACCCCAATACACATACACCAATACACCGGCCAGAACGACCGCTCCCGCGACTGGTTCTGGAACCAATATCGTGGCATAGCGAAGGTCGGCCGGAAATGTTGCAAGCAGGGAACCGGCTAACAACGCCGCAGGGGGAGCCGAACAACTTCCGGCCCACCAACATCAGCATCGCGACTGACGCCGTCGAAGCGAGCAGGGGGACCAGGACCGAGGTCCACTCGGCAATCCCAAACAGCTTATAAACAATACCTACCGGAATGATCACGCCATATCGCAGGGCGAACTGGGAAAGTTCAGGTTTGTAGTTGAATTGAGCAACCAGCTGCGCGTAATGCGAATACTCCAAGTCATCCGATCCGATCAACCCGGTGAAACACACGAGACGCAGCAGAAAAGCAGTTGCCCCGATAAACGCAAAGTATTTCCAATAGGAGTCCTCGGCTGCAAGCGTGGCCGACCGAGGCCGCGCACCGGCAGGAGCGGAAGGGGCTTGGGATTGTCCCGCCATGGGGTTGAGGTAATTTGCGGTCGAATTCTTCGTGACCGCATTGAATCGAGTGTACGGTCTCGCGGATATGGTCTTGGCCGCGATGGAATCGCCTAGAGCTTAGCACATCATGTCGGCTGCATAAGACACGAGGTCCACATGTGCACCACGAAAGGGGTTAAGTCGAAGATCCTCTTGAAGACAGCAAAAGCTAAAGATGGCGCAACGTTAGTTTTGCGAGGGAAGCGTGGCAACTCGGGGAGTGGCGTGACAATATCGTAGAATGTCATTCATGGAATGCGCGGCATGAACGAAGTGGATCTTCGTGACCCAAGTCCTGAGCCGTTTCTCCTCTTTCCCAAAGACTTTCTGTGGGGCGTGTCCACGGCTGCTCACCAGGTTGAAGGCGACAATTGCAATCAATGGTCGGACTGGGAACTCGCGGGCCGGATCAAATCCGGAGACACGTGCGGCAAGGCCTGCGATTGGTGGGAGAATGCTGAGCGCGACTTCGATATCGCCCGCGACCTGGGCCTGAAGGCACTGCGGCTTTCGCTGGAGTGGAGCCGCATCGAGCCGGAAGAAGGGCGTTTTGACCCGGCGGCGCTGCAACGTTACCGACAGATGCTGGAAGCCTTGCACGAGCGAGGGATTGAGCCGATCGTTTGTCTGCATCACTTCACCCACCCGCGATGGTTTGAGCAGCGCGGGGCATTTCTCCGGGCGGACGCGCCGCAACTCTTCGAACGTTTCACCCGGGAGGTGGCGAAAGCGGTCGGGGACCTTTGCCATTTCTGGGTCACGTTCAACGAGCCCAACGTTTATGCGGCGTGCGGATATGTGCTGGGCGAGTTCCCGCCGGGCCACAAAGGGCAACTGTTCAGCGCTCTCCGGGTCAACCGAATTCAGGCGCGGGCCCATGTCCTGGCCTATCGCGCCCTCCACGAACTGGTCCCGGATGCCCAGGTAGGCTGGGCACAGCACTACGTAGTGTTCGAACCGGTGCGGGGAATGGCCAGCCGATGGGTCGCCAGTTTGCTGGACCGGCTCTTCAATCATACTTTTTTCGATCTGATCGAGAGCGGCCGGCTGGGGTTTCCGTTTGGTCTGCTCAACGGTCGCGATCGCGAGGCCAGGGGCTGCTGTGATTTCGTTGGCCTCAACGTGTACAGCCGGTTCCATGTCGCCTTTGATGTTCGGTACGCCAGCACATTTTTTGCCAACGTATTTGTGCCCTCGCACGTCCCCCAGGGAGACCCCGGTTTTGACCGGCCCTACGGCGAAGCGTATCCCCAGGCCATCAGCGAGGCGGTAAGACGTGCCGCGGGCTTGGGCAAGCCGATTTACATCATGGAAAACGGCGTGCCCGATGCTGAAGACCTGATTCGCCCCTGGCTGATCGTGAGCGCCTTGCGCGAGCTGCACGGGCTGATCGGCGAGGGGCACGACATCCGCGGATACTTGCACTGGACGCTCACCGACAACTTCGAATGGAACGAAGGCTGGAAACTTCGCTTCGGCCTGGTCGCACTCGACCCGGAGACGCAACACCGCACCCTGCGGAGCAGCGCGAAGCTATTCAGTGAGATCATTCGCGGCAATGGCCTGGCTGTTTCGACGATGGCCCCAGCTCCCCTTTCGAATACTCTGCCGTAATTTGAACACTACATTGCAGGGGGCGTCATCACACCTGTCATCCTGAGCGCAGGTAAACATTTCGCTTGCGAAATGTTTGGCGGAGTCGAAGGACCCCTATAAGCGGATGCGTCCTCGGCCAGATAGTGGGCCCTCGGCTTGCTCTCACCGCGCCAGCGCGGCTCGAGCCGCGCTCAGCATGACTCGCACGTTCCGTTAGTAACGTTACTTGTTCTCCTTACCTTTAATTCACGGAAAATTAATAGAGCGTTGATCTTGCCTTAAGGCGAAGTTGAGATGCTTATGTTCGACAGCGGTCAGGGAGGTTGGAGATGCATGACCTCACCATAGTCTTTCACGATGGGGGCGGAGGGCACCGGAGTGCCGCCGGAGCGCTGAAGACAGTCCTCGAACAGCAGTATCATCCCTGGAACGTAACCCTTCTGAACCTGCAAGAACTGCTGGAGCCGATCGACTTTGTCCACCGGGCTACGGGCCTGCGCATTCAGGATGGATATAACCTGATCCTGAAGAAGGGCTGGACCCGGCTCACGCCGCCTTTGCTGACCCTTTTTCAGCGCACCATCCAGCTGCATCATTCGCGCATCGTTCGCATTCTGCGAAACTATTGGGCCCAGTATCCGGCTGAACTGGTGCTTTCGGTGATTCCGCATTTCAACCGCTGCCTGGCCCAAAGCATTCGCCAGGAGACGCCGAACTCCGCTTTTGTCACGCTGCTCACCGACCTGGCGGACTATCCGCCCAACTTCTGGATTGTGCCCGAATCGGAGTTCATCATCTGCGGGAGCCAGCTCGCCAGAGAACAGGCGCTGGCCTTGGGTCATGCCAAGCGGCGAGTGTATGAGACCTCCGGCATGATTCTTAAGCCATCGTTCTATCGCAAACCGGAGATCGATCAAGCTGCGGAAAGATTGAAACGGGGCCTGAGGCCTGACTTGCCGACCGGCATTGTAATGTTCGGAGGCCAGGGTTCGGCGTCAATGCTCGAGATCGCGAAAAGGCTGGACCAGAGTTCGAACCAGCTCCAGTTGATTTTTCTGTGCGGCCACAACCTCGAACTGGCGGCGAAACTGCGTAGCCTGGGGCTGACCAAACCGGCGGTGATCGAAGGATTCACCACCCAGGTGGACTACTTCATGTCGCTGGCGGATCTCTTTATTGGCAAGCCTGGGCCGGGCAGCATCAGCGAAGCCCTGCAATTCGGCCTGCCGGTGATTGTGGAGCACAACGCGCGAACCATGCCACAGGAACGTTACAACGGGACATGGCTTGTCGAAAAGCGCTTGGGAATGGTAGTGCCAGACTTCCGGGAAATCGGAGCTGCGGTGGAGCAGTTGCTGACGGAAGCTACGTTCGCGGAGTTCCGCCGGAACGTCAGCGCTTACAGGAATTACGCCATCTTTGAGGCCCCCCTGATTCTTGACCAGATCATGGCCGAGAAAGCCATCGAAAGCATGGGCGTTGTTTCACGCCTGGCATCTGTGGATCCGTTTGCCAACGTGGCCTGGGCGGGGTTGACTTAGACTAGCGGTGTCATCCTGAGCGCAGCCATTCCGTTCGCTTGCGAAGGGAATGGTGGAGTCGAAGGATCCCTACCATCATGACAGCCGTACCTGGAAAGGATGCAGCGTAGGGGGCCTTCGACTGCATGCTCAGGATGACAACTCAGGAGCTTTCTTCGCTTCTTCTTCGCGTGCTTTCCGTTTCCAACCGATAGTCAGCGCAGCAGGATGCCCACAATCGAGGCTGACATCAGATTCGCCATGGTGCCGGCGATCATGGCGCGGAAGCCTAGCTTGGCCAGTTCACCGCGCTTGTTGGGCGCAAGAGCGCTGATGCCGCCGATCTGAATTCCAATCGAGCTGAAGTTCGCGAAGCCGCATAACGCGAAAGTAGCGATGGCGAAGGAGCGGGGATCAAGAATGCCCTTCTGCGCGCCCAGCATGCCGTATGCCACCAGTTCGTTGATCACCATGCGGGTTCCCAGAAGATTGCCCACGATGCCACACTCCCGCCAGGGAATGCCGATCACAAACGCAATGGGAGCGAAGACCACACCAAAGACTTGCTCCAGACTCGACGGGAACCAATGAAATATGTGGTTGTGAATGCCGCCAAAGATGCCGTTGACCAGGGCGATCAGGGCGAGGAAGGAAATCAGCATGGCGGCGATGTTCAGTGCCAGATGCAGACCGTCGATAGTGCCGCGAGTGATGGCTCCGAGAACATTTTCGTCTTTGGTGATGGCCTCAGGGTCAATCTCGGTTACCAGCGAGGAAGCCTTCTCGGCCTCCGCCTTGCGGTGCGGGCTGGTAACCGGTTCCTCGGTTTCCGGCACAAACATTTTCGCCATCAGGATGGTGCCAGGAGCGGTCATGATCACAGCGCTGAGCAGGTGTTTGGCCTCGACACCGTAGAGAATATAGGCGCCCATGATGCCACCGGAGACGTGGGCCATGCCCGCGGTCATGACGGTCATCAGTTCGGAGCGAGTCAACGATGGCAGGTAAGGACGGATGGTGAGCGGCGCCTCCGTCTGGCCCATGAAGATGCTGGCGGCCACGTCGAGCGACTCCGCCCCACTGGCGCCCATGCGAATCATGACCTTCGCCATTTGGCGAATGATGAACTGCATCACGCCGTAGTAATAGAGCACGGCGAAGAATGCGGATATGAAAATCACCGTGGGCAACACCTGGAAGGCAAAGATCATTCCCAGCGAGCCACCCTTCCGCCCTAATTCCCCGAAAACAAGCTGCGAACCGGCGAAGGAATACTCCAAAAACTTCTCCACGCCGTGGCCGGCCCACTCCAGCAAAGCCCGACCGAAGTTGAAGCGTAAAACGAAGATGGCAAATACGAACTGCAGGACGAGCCCCAAGCCCACCGTCTTGAGCCGGATGGCGCGACGGTTGCTGGAAAACAGATACGCCAGGACCAGCATGGTGACCAAGCCCAAAAGCCCCGTCAGACGGCCCATTCGCGCCTCCCCGTCGTGCAGTGTGAAAGTTGGTTTTCCATAACATCTGGGACTGCGGTAACGAGAACCGTGCAGCCGGACGGCACTGCCATCGTCATGCTTGTGCTCCCTTTCCAGAAATGACGCGGTGAATCAATGGCCGCCTGACGGCCGGGGAATTGCCGGCAATACGATACGCCTGTTGCAACAGACTGCGCGCGCTGCTGAGCCGGGCATCAGAGTTGTAGAGCACGGTGCAGAGCGGTTCATCCTTTTGGACTGGATCGCCGACTTTCTTATGCAGGACGAGGCCGACAGCGGGATCGATCGCGTCTTCTTTCTTTTCGCGGCCGCCGCCCAGCACCAGGCTGGCAATTCCCACTTGTTCGCATTGGATAGATTCAACGAACCCGTTGGCAGGACTGAGGATCGGCGTCCGATTCTGCGCCTGGGGCAAGCGTTTGGGATCGTCAATGGCGCCTGGGTCGCCGCCCTGTTCCGCGACAATCTCACGAAACTTCTTGAGCGCAGAGCGGTCACGAATGAGTCTGTCTGCCAACTCGCGACCTTCATCAACGCTGGAGGTACGGTCTGCCAGGTGGAACATCCAGGCCGCCAGCTCAACCGAGACCTCGCGCAGATCGGCGGGTCCTCCGCCGTTCATCACCTCGATGCACTCCTCGACTTCGAGAGCGTTGCCGATCTTCAGACCCAGAGGCTGGTCCATGTCAGTGATGAGCGCCACCATCTTCTTGCCCATGCGCTCGCCGGTTTCGACCATGAGTTCAGCCAGGTGGGCCGAGTCTTTCTCGGTCTTCATGAACGCCCCGCTGCCGGTCTTAACATCCAGCACCAGGCCGTCGATGCCCTCGGCCAGCTTCTTGCTCATGATGGAGGCACAGATCAGATTTGGGCTTTCGACCGTCGCGGTCACGTCACGCAGGGCGTAGAGCTTTTTGTCGGCAGGAGCGATCTCAGCGGTCTGGCCGATCAAGCCGCAGCCACAACTCTTGAGCACACGGCGAAACTCGCTCATCGACAAATTGATGTTGAAGCCCGGGATAGACTGCAGCTTGTCCAGCGTGCCGCCGGTGTGCCCAAGCCCACGGCCACTGATCATGGGCACGGTCACGCCGGCCGCGGCGACGATGGGCGCGATGATGAGCGACGTCTTGTCGCCCACGCCCCCGGTGGAATGTTTGTCCACCTTGGGGCCGGAAATATCAGAGAGGTCCAGGACCTCGCCCGAATGGAGCATGGCGGAGGTAAGCGCGCTCAACTCGGGACGGGTCATTCCTTTGATGACCACAGCCATCAGCCAGGCCGCCATCTGATAGTCGGGGATTTCGTCCCGGGTGTAGGCGCGGACAAGGAACCCGATCTCGTCAGAGGATAATTCGCCGCCGTCGCGTTTTTTGCGGATGAGGTCGAGAGGACGTAGGCTTGTGCTCGCTGGAGATTGAGTCACTGAGGCTGAGCTATTCGACATCGGGCTCCGTCGTTGGGAACAGGGAAGCTTACCTTGCGGAACGGGAAGGAGGAAAGTGTTTCCTGGTTGGCCGCCGGAATGAACTATCCCACCAGCTGTTCCGGCCATTCATCTGGTAGTAACATCAGAAGTGTAAGATTCCGTGGGTTCGTCATCCTGGACGAGTGTTCACTTCCATGCAAATCCTGGATAGGTCTCTTCTTGAACAGCTTTCCGTGGAACTGGCCCAGCTTTGCTCGGACATGCTCGACCTTGAAGCTTCTCTGCTTAAGCGGCCGTTAGCGCTGCACGAAGCGCATCGGCGCAGTGCCCAGAATCTTGCCCACTATCTTGCGCTACGCCGGCATGATGTCCGTGAATTGCAATCCCAGCTTGCCCTTCTGGGTCTCTCATCTCTCGGCCGCACCGAGAGTCACGTCTTTACCGCAGTCCAAACCGTTCACCGCGTGCTGAGAGCCTTACTGGGAGCTAACGGCTCACTGCCATCCCCTGAGGTGCCCGCGGTCGAGATGGGCGAGGGATCCAAATTGCTGGAAGCCAACGCCGACGCCCTCCTGGGTCCTCCCCCACCCGGCAGAAAGGTCCGCATCATGGTGACCATGTCCACCGACGCGGCCACGGACTACGAACTGGTGCGCGATCTCGTCCGGAGCGGCATGGACTGTATGCGCATCAACTGCGCCCATGACAATCCGGAAGTCTGGCTCGGCATGATCCGCAATCTCAAGAAAGCCAGGGAAGAGACCGGTCGCAACTGCCGCATTTTGATGGACGTTGCTGGCCCCAAACTGCGCACCGGTGCTATCGAGCCGGGCCCCTCGGTCCTCAAGTGCCGGCCCACGCGTGACGTTCGCGGCCGGGTTGTGACTCCGGCCCGCATCTGGCTGACGCCCTACGATGCCCCCAAACCGCCCCCTGGTCCCGCTACAGCGTGCGTTCCGCTCTCGGCCAGCTTTCTCAAACAACTTAAGCCGGGTGACAAAATCCGCCTTCGCGACGCCCGCGGGGCGCAGCGAACCCTGCACGTTTCTCAGGTTGTGGGCACAAGTTGTTGGGCCGAGGCCAGGCAAACGGTCTATTTCCTGTCCGGACTAAAAGTCTGGGCAATCAGAGATACGAAATCGAGTCGAACTCGAAAAGGAGCAGAAACTCGCGTCGGTAAGCTCCCACCACTTCCGCAGACACTGCTTCTGAAGCCTGGCGATATGCTCTGCCTGTCCCGGGGGAACACTCTGGGAACGCCAGCCCGGTACAGCAAGACGGGAAAACTCGTCGCTCCCGCCCGGATTGGCGTCTCTTTACCGCAAGTACTCGACCACGCAAAACCGGGCGAACCCATCTGGTTTGATGACGGCAAGATCGGCGGTGTTTTCCGCTCGGTGAACGCGGAATCGGCTACCGTCGAAATCACGCAAGCACGCCCGCAGGGAGAAACGCTGGGCGCGGAAAAGGGCATCAACCTCCCGGAGACGCGCATTGACATACCCGCGCTTACCTCCGATGACCTGGAGGCGCTGAAGTTCATCGTCCAGCACGCGGACCTGGTCGGGTACTCCTTTGTCCGCACCGAGTCGGACGTTCGCCAGCTTCTGGCGCACCTGGAAGAGCTGGGCGGCAAACATCTGGGCGTGATTCTGAAGATCGAAACCCGCAAGGGTTTCGACAATCTGCCCAAGCTTATACTCGCCGCCATGCGGACGCGTTCCATCGGCATCATGATTGCCCGCGGTGACCTGGCGGTGGAATGCGGCTATCAGCGTCTGGCAGAGGTGCAGGAGGAGATCCTGTGGATTTGCGAGGCGGCTCACGTGCCTGTGATTTGGGCCACACAAGTTCTGGAGACCCTGGCCAAGAAGGGCATGCCTTCGCGATCGGAAATCACCGACGCCGCCATGGGTGAGCGTGCGGAATGCGTCATGCTGAACAAAGGGCCCTATGCGGTCACGACGGTCAGCGTGCTGGCGGACATCCTCAAACGCATGCAAGCCCATCAGGAGAAAAAGCGCTCCATGCTGAGGCACCTCCGTCTGGCCGATTCATTCCTGTCTACCGCTTGAAGGGGTGCGAGCTGGCCTTCGTTACAGCCGAAAGCCCTCGGGGAGGAGCTTGGTAATCGCCATCTGCTCGGTGCCGGACTGGCCGCGAAACAGAACCAGGGCGTCGGGGCCAAATTCAAAGATCACCTGACGGCATGCGCCACAGGGGGCGCAGGGGCCGTCGCGCTCGGTGGCGACGGCGACCGCTTTGATCCTCATCCCGCTTCCTTCGGCTGCGACAGCGGAAAAGATAGCGTTGCGCTCGGCACAGATGGTCAGGCCATACGAGGCGTTCTCTACGTTGCACCCGTGATACATCGAGCCGCGCTCGGTGAGGATAGTCGCTCCCACCTTGAAATTCGAATAGGGCGCGTGGGCATTCTTGAAAGCAGAGCGGGCAGCAGAGAGCATTTGTTCCTGTTGGTCGGGCGCAAGCGTGATGGGCATAAGTACCGTCCTCTACTTTACGGAACGTGGGGCGGACACTCTTGTCCGCGCTTTTGACTTAGGTTTTGATTCTTGCCAAGATCCCCAACCCAAAATCAAGGTCAAAGGCGGCGGACAGGAGTGTCCGCCCCACACAATCCCTGAACTTCAGATCGCTGGGCAGGCGCCTCGCTTAATGAACTCACCCTGTCCTGGACGGCCCAAGAATTTCTCGCCGTCGACCAGTACCCGTCCGCGGGAGAGCACGACGTCCGGCATGCCGGTCACCCTGATGCCTTCGAACATGGAGTAGTCCACACGCATGTGATGGGTCTTGACGCTGATAGTGTGCTCACGCTTGGGGTCGAAGATGACCAGGTCAGCGTCACTGCCCACCGCGACCGTGCCCTTACGAGGATAGAGGCCGAAGAGCTTCGCGGGGGTAGTCGCCACCAGTTCGACGAAGCGGTTTACGCTGAAGCGTCCCTGGGCGACGCCGCCGGAATACACCAGGCTCATGCGGTGTTCGATGCCGGGGCCGCCGTTGGGGATCTTGGTGAAGTCGCCGATCCCCATTTCTTTTTGCTCCTTGAAGCAGAACGGGCAATGATCGGTCGAGACCACCTGCAGATGGTCGTGAGTCAACCCCTTCCACAATTCTTCCTGGTGCCATTTTTCGCGCAGCGGCGGCGTGAAAACATATTTGGCACCTTCAAAACCAGGTGCGTCCATGTTTTCGAGCGACAGGTAGAGATACTGAGGACAGGTCTCGGCGTAAACGGGCAGGCCGCGATCGCGGGCCTCGCGGACTTTTTCCAGAGCGTCGTTGCAACTGAGATGCACGATGTACACCGGCGAGCCTGCCATTTCGGCTAATGCAATGGCACGGGACGTGGCTTCGGCTTCCGCCGTGGTGGGGCGAGTGAGGGCGTGATACTTGGGCGCCGTCTTGCCCTCGGCCAGGGCCTGCTTGACGATCACATCAATGGCTCCACCATTTTCCGCGTGCATGCAGACCATGGCTCCGGCCTTGGCCGAAGTCCGCATTGCCCTGAAAATGCTGGCGTCGTCGAGCATGAACACGCCGGGGTACGCCATGAACAGCTTGAAGCTGCTGACCCCTTCGCGCACCAGTTGCGGCATTTCCGCCAGCTGCGCGTCGGGCAGGTCGGTGATGATGCAATGGAATCCGTAATCGGCCACCGCTTTCGAGGACGCCTTCTGCATCCATGCGTCGAAGGCGGTGCGCAGAGATTGTCCTTTGTACTGGATGGCGAAGTCGATCAACGTTGTGGTGCCGCCGAAGGCGGCAGCGCGCGTGCCAGTTTCAAAATCGTCCGCACTGGTGGTGCCTCCAAACGGCATATCCAGGTGGGTGTGGACATCGATTCCGCCTGGAAACACATACTTGCCCGCAGCGTCAATCAGGCGCGTGGCATTTTCGCGAGGCAGGCTGCTGCCCAGGGCAACAACCCGGCCGCCTGAAATGGCGACGTCGGCCTGACAAGTATCCGCGGCTGTGACCACGGTGCCACCGGTAATGATGGTGTCGAACCCCATTGGCTAATCCTCTGTTCTGCGAGAGTCCTGCCTGTCCGGGAGGAAGCGTGATGTATTCTATGCTAGCAGGCTGCGGAAAAGCGGCGGTGCTGCTGTCTGCTGGGAATGCGGCATTCCAGAGGTGCCGCCAGGCCTTTGGGAAGGACACGACTTCAGTCGTGCCACCAGGTCATTGAAAATGGGTTTGCGCATTGGCGCCTGAGGTTTGCCGTTGGGGTTCTGGTGGAGTTTTTCCGCAACCAATTCTGTCGTGGCATAAGCCGAAGAACAGATTCGGCTTCAGCCTCTGCGGTTGACTTCTATCCCACAACCGCGAAAGGGAGAAATGAAGTTCGGGATCACCCTCAAACCGGATATTTCAGTGGAGCGGATTGTCGAGTTGACCCGGCAAGCGGAAGCCGCTGGTTTCGAGTATGGCTGGATCTTTGATTCCCATGTGCTATGGAAGGAGCCGTACCCGCTGCTCACCCTGATGGCAAACGCCACCACCAGCATGAAGCTGGGGCCGTGCGTAACTAATCCGGCGGTGCGCGATATCACGGTTACCTCCAGCCTCTTTGCTACGCTCAACCTGATTTCAGGCGGGCGCATGGAGTTGGGCATCGGGCGCGGCGACAGCTCTCGGCGGGTACTAGGCAAAAAGCCGGTCACTCCGGCGGAGTTGGAGCGCGCAGTCGTCACCTTTCGTGAACTCACGGCGGGACAGGAAGTGCAATACGAAGGTCAGCCTGCCCGGCTTACCTGGGCGACCGGCTCGCCTCCAGTCTGGATTGCCGGTTATGGGCCGAAGGTTTTGAACCTGGCGGGGCGGATCGCGGATGGAGTCATTCTGCAATTTGCTGATCCTGACCTGATTGCCTGGTGCCTGGGATTTGTCCGGCAAGGCGCCAGGGAAGCGGGGCGGGACCCGAAGGCGGTGGAAGTCATGGCAGCGGCCCCGGTGTGGATCTCTGATGATCTTGAGCTGGCGCGGCAACGGGTGCGCTGGTTTCCTGCGCTGGTTTCGAATCACGTTGTGGATCTGATATCGCGATACAAGCCTGAAGAGCTGCCGGCATCGTTGACTTCTTACGTGCAGGATCGTACCGGATACGACTACCAGCATCATGCCGAGGTGGGCAGCGACAACGCCCACTTCGTTTCCGATGAAGTGGTGGACCGGTTCTGCCTGGTGGGTGCGGTTGAAGCTCATCGCCAGAAGCTGAAGAGGCTGGCAGAGGTGGGCGTGACGCAATTCAATATTTATCTGATGTGCGGCGAGGAAGAGCAAACTCTCGAGGCCTACAGGCGGGACTTGCTGCCGGGGTTTCGTGGGATGGATTGAGCAGGAGGATCTGAATTCTCAGTTTCCAGTTTACTGGTTCTCGGTTCTCAGTGATCGAAACGTTATCAAACAGGCAGGGTAAGTAAAAGGGAACATGGTTCGAGAACTTACAGCACTTCTTGCGTGCAGCAGCTTAGCGCTTTTGAGCTCATGCGGCGGAACCAAGGCCGAGCCTCCGCGTACAGTTGCGGTGCCGGTGCTGGCGGCCACGGTGGAGCAGAAAGCTGTGCCTCTGCAGCTCAAGGCGATTGGCGCGGTCGAGGCCTACTCGAACGTCTCGGTGAAGACCCAGGTGACCGGGGAGCTTGTCGGCGTGCATTTCAAAGAAGGCGCGGACGTCAGCAAGGGACAACTGCTGTTTACGCTGGACAAGCGTCCTTTCGAAGCGGCACTTAAACAGGCGCAGGGCATGCTCTCCCGCGACCAGGCCCAGGCGGCCAACGCGCGCAACCAGGCCAATCGATCCCGTGAGCTGAACCAGGCGGGCGTAGTCTCTAAAGAAGAATATGACCGGATACAATCGGAGGCGGATGCCCTCGACGCCGCCGTAGTCGCCGATCAGGCGGCGGTCGAGAACGCGCGGGTGCAACTGGTTTACTGCAGCATTTATTCGCCTATCAATGGCCGCACGGGTCCTCTGCTGATACACCAAGGCAACATGATCAAGGCGAACGATACACCGTTTCTGGTGAGCATCAACCAGGTGCAGCCGATTTATGCCACCTTTACCGTGCCCGAGCAAAATCTAGCGGACATCAAGCGCTACTCCGGCCGGGAAAAACTGCGGGTGCAGGCTTTCATTCCTAACGACACCCGGCCGGCAGCGGGCTGGCTGAGTTTCATCGACAACACCGTGGACCAGGCCACCGGCACCATCAAGCTGAAAGGCGAGTTTCCGAACGCTGACCGGCGGCTCTGGCCGGGCCAGTTTGTGGACGTGGTCCTGACCCTGGCGCAACAGCCTAACGCTATTGTGGTACCCTCGCAGGCCCTGCAGAACGGTCAGCAAGGGCAATTCGTTTTTGTGGTCAAGCCGGACATGACGGTCGAGGCCCGCCCGGTAATTCTCGATCGCAGTACCGACGGGCAGGCAGTCATCTCGAAAGGACTCGCACCCGGCGAGCAGGTTGTCACTGACGGCCAGCTTCGCCTGGTACCCGGGGTGACGAAAGTAGAACTTAAGGAAGTTGCGGCACCGGCTCCGAGCCCTCCCCGGGCCGGAGGATAGTCATCATGAACGTCGCCGAAATCTTTATTCGCCGTCCGGTCATGACCACCCTGGTGATGCTGGGCATACTTATGTTCGGCATCATGGGTTATCGCCTGCTTCCGGTGAGCGATTTGCCCAACGTGGATTTCCCCACCATCCTGGTTTCGGCCAGTCTGCCGGGTGCGACCCCGGATACCATGGCATCGGCGGTGGCCATGCCGCTGGAAAAGCAATTTTCCACCATCGCCGGAGTGGACTCGATGACTTCGTCGAGCACTCAGGGTTCGACCCAGATCACGCTGCAATTCAATCTGAGCCGCAATCTGGATGCCGCCGCCCAGGACGTGCAGTCCATGATTGCGAAGGCGGCCCGCGATCTGCCGCAGAACTTGCCTAGCCCGCCTTCTTATCAGAAGGTCAATCCTGCCGACCAGCCGATTCTGTACCTGACGTTTAAACTCGCCGACGCTGCGCCTGTCCGACGTGGATGAATATGCGGAAACGCTGATGGCGCAGCGTATCTCCATGGTGAGCGGGGTGGCCCAGGTGCAGTGTCTACGGGGCGCAGAAGTATGCGGTGCACGCCAAGCTTGATCCCAAAGCGCTGGCCAGCCGTCAGATCGGCATTGACGAAGTCTCCAACGCGATTCAAAACGGCAACGTTAACCTGCCCACCGGCATTCTGTACGGGACGCACCAGGCATTTACTGTCCAGGCCAACGGTCAGCTCAAGAAGGCCGCGGATTATGGACCACTCATCGTGGCCTACCGCAATGGTGCGCCGGTGCGGCTTCGGGACCTTGGTCAGGTCGTGGACAGAGTCGAAAACGACAAGACTGCGAGTTGGTACTACGACGCCAGGGGCTTGAGGCGTGGCATCATTCTGGCCATTCAGCGCCAGCCCGGGACCAATACGGTCGAAGTGGTGGATTCCATCAACCAGTTGATGCCCAGCTTCCGCGCGGTCAGATGCCGCCCTCGGTCAACGTGGACACGCTCTACGACCGCTCGGTTTCCATCCGGTCGTCGGTGAACGATGTGAAGTTCACCCTGTTCCTGGCGCTGGTGCTGGTCATCCTGGTCATCTTCCTGTTTCTGCGCAATCTTTCGGCCACGGCCATTCCCAGCATGGCGCTGCCCATGTCCATTGTGGGTACATTCGCGGTGATGTATCTGCTGGGCTATTCGCTGGACAATCTGTCGCTGATGGCGCTGACCCTTTCCGTCGGCTTCGTGGTCGATGACGCCATCGTGATGCTGGAAAACATCGTGCGCCATATGGAGATGGGCGAGCGCCCGATGGAGGCGGCTTTTCGCGGGGCGCGCGAAATCGGCTTCACTATCGTTTCCATGACGCTGTCGCTGGCGGCGGTGTTTATTCCCGTGCTTTTCATGAGCGGCATTCTGGGACGGCTGCTGCACGAATTTGCGGTGACCATCAGCGTGGCGATTCTGGTCTCCGGCGTGGTCTCGCTCAGCCTCACGCCCATGTTGTGCAGCCGTTTCCTGCGGGCTTCGAAAGAAACACAACACGGCCGGCTGTGGAAGCTTTTTGAGAGCTTCTTCGAAGGGCTGTTACGACTTTACGATCGCACCCTGCAGGTTACGCTCCGGCACAAACTTGCCACCATGGCGGTGTCCGTGGCAGTAATGGCGGGGACGGCCTATCTGTTCGTGGCCATTCCCAAGGGCTTCTTGCCGGATGAGGACCAGGGACAGATTTTCATCTTCACCGAAGGTCCGCAGGGCATTTCTTTCGACAACATGGTCGAGCACCAGCGGGCCTTGAACAGGGTAGTGATGGCACAGCCTTACGTTGACTCCTTCATGTCCACGGCTGCGGGAGGCAACGCGGGGCGTCATCTTTGTCCGCTTGACGCCCCGGAACCAGCGCAAACCGGCGCAGGAGATCATTCAGGACCTGCGAGGAAAGCTGGCAGCCGTGCCCGGTATTAACGCTTTTCCGCAATTGTTGCCGACCATCCGCATCGGCGGTCAGCTGACCAAGAGCCAGTACCAGTTCACGCTGCAGGCGCCGGACACCAACGAACTCTATCAGGACGCGCCCAAGCTGGAAGCGAAACTGCGCAGCGATCCGCAATTGCAAAAACTCATGCAGGACGTCACCAGCGATTTGCAGATCACCAATCCGCAGGTGAATGTGGATATCGATCGAGACAAGGCGTCGTCCCTGGGGATCACCGCCAACCAGGTGGAAGATGCGCTTTACACGGCCTACGGCCAGCGCCAGATTTCCACCATCTACGCGCCCAACAACGCCTATCGCGTGATCACCGAACTGGAGAGCCAATACCAGCTCGATCCCTCCGCGCTCTCGATGCTGTATGTGCGCTCTTCGACCGGGCAACTTGTGCCGTTAAACGCTGTAGCCAGGCTGACGCGATCGCTGGGGCCGCTCACCATCAATCACCTGGGACAGCTGCCTGCGGTAACCATCTCTTTCAACCTGCGTCCGGGGGTTTCGCTGGGCGACGCCGTCAACGCGGTGGGCAAGGCGGCGCGAGAAATGCTGCCGGCAACTGTCAGCACCAGCTTTCAGGGCACGGCGCAAGCCTTTGAATCGTCCATCAGCGGCTTAGGCTTGCTGCTGTTGATGGCCATCCTGGTAATTTACCTGGTACTCGGCATTCTGTATGAGAGCTTCATTCACCCTCTGACGATTCTGTCCGGGCTGCCCTCGGCTGGTTTTGGCGCTCTGATCACGCTCATGCTCTTTCACCTCGAGCTCAACCTCTACGGCTTTGTGGGCGTGATCATGCTGGTCGGGATTGTGAAGAAAAACGCCATCATGATGATCGATGTGGCTCTGGAGCGGCAGCGCGACAGCCATGCCGCGCCCCAGGAGGCGATTCATCAGGGCGCCTTGCTGCGCTTCCGTCCCATCATGATGACCACCATGGCCGCTCTGATGGGCACGTTGCCGATCGCGCTGGGTCTTGGCGCCGGCGCGGAATCCCGCCGCCCGCTGGGGCTGGCGGTCGTGGGTGGGCTGGTATTCTCTCAGCTGCTGACTCTTTACATTACCCCCGTCTATTACATCTATCTGGATTCCTTCCAGAGCTGGCTCCGCTCCCAGAAGAAGGTCAAAACGCTTCCGGAAAGTGAATTCGAAAGGGAACCGGTGCTCGCGGGAAAGCCGGGCAAGTAGGGGCTAGCAATTAGCAATTGGCAATTAGGCAACCCGCCGTTCTATTCAAGCCGGCTACGAAGTGCTGGTCTGGGTTCCGGCGCTTGGGCTAAACAGCAAAGCGGGTTGGCCAGTTGCCGAGTGCTAATTGAGAATTGCTGATTGCGGATTCCAGACTTCGAACCCATCGACTTCACGCTATCGGGTAACATGTCCGGTTGGGTGTGAACACATCTTGGATTCGAACAGCGCTGAGATCGAAACTGCTTCCGATGGAGTCCCACCGCCGGCGTGGTTTCGATTTCTTGCTCCTTCCGTCACCGATCTGATCTTTATCATTCTGCTGTTTGCCATGAGCAGCGGAGCGCTGGCGCCGCGGCTGCTGGGGGATGCCGGCATTGGTTGGCATATACGCAACGGCGAACAGATGCTGCGCACCCACTCGATCACGCGCACCGATCTGTTCTCCGTTACCATGGGCAGGCACACCTGGTATGCCTGGGAATGGCTCTATGATGCGAAGATTGCGGCCATCCACCACTGGATGGGACTGAACGGAGTGGTCTTCCTCACCGCGGTAATCATTGCCCTGACTTTTGCTCTCACTCTGCGTCTGTGCTTGCAGCGCGGTGCGGACCTGCCGGTCGCGGCGCTCCTGCTCGCCCTGTCTCTGGGTGTCTCGATGATTCATCTATTTGCCCGGCCTCATGTGCTGAGTTGGTTGTTTACCGTGATCTGGTTCCAGGTGTTGGACAGCTCAGAGAGCGGAGACAGTGCAGGGAGCCGCCGGCGCTTGTGGTATCTGCCCGCGCTGATGCTGCTCTGGGTGAATGTGCACGGAGGCTTTGTGCTGGGATTTGCGCTGCTCGGTCTGTATCTGCTGAGCGCTGCCATCCATTACTACCGGTGCCCGCAGGGAGAAGAGCGGCGCAGACTGGCACAACGGCTGCGAACATTGGGAACGGTGACTGTGGTTTCGCTGGCGGCCAGTCTCATCAACCCGTACGGCTATGAGCTCCACTTGCATGTTTACCGGTACCTCACCAGTCGCTGGCTGATGAACCACATCGACGAATTTCTCTCGCCTAATTTTCACGGGGTGGCCCAGCAGTGCTTTGTGGCGATCCTGCTGATCACGATTGCGGCCTTGGCCGTGGCCCGCAGCAAGCCGTCGCTTTCGCGGATGTTCGTCATGCTCTTGGCGACCTACAGCGGTTTGTACGCGGCGCGCAGTCTTCCAGTTTCATCGCTGCTGCTCACCCT
The DNA here is from genome assembly GCA_963779255.1 of Terriglobia bacterium. Taxonomy (GTDB): domain Bacteria; phylum Acidobacteriota; class Terriglobia; order Terriglobales; family Acidobacteriaceae; genus JAIQFF01. Next base: position 62,621 of record CAVZXU010000009.1, read on the forward strand.
GATTGTCGCGCCGCTGTGGACGCAAGCGCTCACCGAAGCCTGTGACAATCCGAATCTCTCCTTATGCCTGCGAGCCTTCCTATCCCGATGGCGGGCATTCACGGTGCGCGTGGGGCAGATTGAGCTGGGCTTCCGCGGCCATGTCTGGCCGGTTGCCGCGGTGTTCCTGGGACTGATGGTGTGTGCACATCAAGGCAAACTGGGATCGACCCAATGGATGATCGCGCATTTCGATCCGGAACACCTGCCCGTGCAAGCCACTGATGCGATTGTCCAGCGCGGCCTGCGCGAACCGATTTTCGCACCAGACTCCTGGGGCGGATACCTGATCTACCGTCTTTACCCGCAAAACAAAGTCTTCGTTGACGACCGCCACGATTTCTACGGGGAAGATTTTCTGCGGGATTACCTCAAGTCAATCAGGCTGACCCCTGACTGGGACCAGTTCTTGAACGAGAAGCACGTCAACTGGGCGTTGCTGCCGGCCGGGTCTGCGCTGGCCAACATGCTGGAAGAAACATCGCGGTGGAATGTGGTTTATCGGGATGGAACGGCAGTTTTGCTGGAACGGAAGAGAAGCTGCTAGCTCCTCCTAGCTTATCGACCAGGGCCGACTAGAAGCCAGAGGCCAGAAGCTAGAGGAGCTTTAGTATTGGTCGTTGGTATCGATATTGAATCCGAGGATAGCGTTGACTTCAATCGGTTCGTTTCCGCGCAGGACGGGACGAAACTTCCAACTGTTGAGCGCGGTCAGGACTTTGCTGGTCATGACTGCGGTAGCGGGTTCGAGCACGTGAGCTCGGCGCAGCAATCCGGAGCGGTCGATGACGCAGGCGATGACCAGACGCGCCTTGGGCAGGCCAGTCGGCAGGTCAGAGCGCATGGCTTGGGGAGCAGTCAGGTCTTCGGCGTAACCATGTACCGCGGACGCAGGGTCCGCAAACTGCATTACCGCTGTGCCCAGCGTGGTCTCGATGTAGATGGTGTAAACCTTGTCGCCCTTAAGGGTGCCGTAGAAATTGAATGCGCCCCCGGAACGTGAAGTAGCCACCACAGTGATATCTGGGCCGCGATTTTCGGGACTGGTGTTCGAACGTCCCGGGCTACCCGCCGCCTTCCCGCCGGAACCGAAGCTGGGCAAGGTCACGACGTTGCTGCTGCCACCTTTTACCGAGACTCCAGGCATGGCCGGGGTGCCGCTGGTTCCCGTGCCCGCGCCGCCGGATCCGGGATAGGGTGAGATCCCGCCGCGTGCCATGGGGTCTGATCCTGGGCCGGTACCTTCTTTGCCGGCACCCGCGCCGGGGCCAGAGAAACCGCTGCCTGGTCCATCGCCGCGTCCGAGGCCAGCACCGCCGCCCGATCCGCCCAGGCCAGCCTTGTCACTTCCAGAAGGAGACATAGCCAGGGCGCCGCTTCCGCCGCTGCCGGGCAGACCAACCTTCGAGCCGGGCTGGCTGGAGACTACGACACCCGAGGTGCTGCCGCCGCCATTGCTGCTGGGAGGCGCTGCGGCCAGACCGGCGTCCAGGGGTCCGCCCAGTCCTGCGCCGCGATTTCCTCTGCCCTGTCCGGTGAGCGAGCCTCCGCCAGAGACCGACGGCGGTGGCGGGACAACGGCTGTAGCCGTGCCCGTGCCCAAGCCACCGGCCATGGCGCGCTGCGCCGCACCGGCGCCTAATTGGACCGTCGGAGGCACGACCGAAGTGTTGCCCAGGCCGCTGATATTGCGGCGTTCGGGCGAGGTGTTGCCGACCTGCACCGGAGGCGGAACGACTTGCTTCTGCAGTTCGCCAGGCCCGAAGCCAGGCCCCATCGTCGCCACCTCCCGAGTCATGGTGGGCGGCGGCGCGACTACGCTCGGTGCTGGCATGGTGAGGCGTGGATTCAGGTTCGTCATCTGCTCCGGAGCCGAGACCGGCGGCGGGACCACTTGCACCGCATTCGATCCGGGCAGACGAAGCGTGGAAACCTCGCGCTGCGGCACAGCCGCGCTGGGCGGGACGGCTCCGACGTTCAGTTGGGGCGCGGCTCGCAGCTGGTCGGGTACCTGGGGAGCAGGCGCGATCGCGATCTGAGACAACGCCGGGGCTCGCAGCGAAGACCGCATGCCTTCCGCCGGAGCGGGGCCGGGCAGCGCCTTCAACGCCAACAGGTTGGCCACAGCGGAATTGGACTTAGGCAGATCGAGTTTGGGCGCGTCCGCCACGGTTTCCCGCAACGTGCTTCCGCGCGCCACCCGAATGGTTTGCGTGGGATGGTGCGCCTCGCGGCCGCCAGAACGGCCGGAGCGGCCCGCCTCCGCTCCGCCAACATCTTCCGTCCGCGGCAGCTCATTGCCGGAGTAGTAGATGATGTCGTACTTAGGTTTGGGCAGCGGCTCGTAGGGCCGCATGCTGGCCAGTTTCGCCGGCACAACGATAACGGCAACCAGCAGAAACAGCTCAAATGCCCAGGACAGGAGAATCCCCCACCACGGAAACAGGCCAACCCGGGCCTCGCCGGCCAGGCGCCTGGGCGACTTCCCCATCGCCGGCCCGATGGCGGTGCGGAACTCGTCCCAGGGCGAGGGCCATTCGATGAGGAAGGTGGGTACGTCGTTCACTCTTGGCCTGCCTGTCCCAAAGCGATCTCGATCTCGTCCCCAACGGCGGTTTGGGTAGAACTCAAAGTGCTGCCCGGCAGCTCCAGCACGGATACTGCCTTCAGCCGTACCGGAGCCAGGCGCCACGGTCTCAGATTTTCTTCCAGGTGAACCACCACTTTGTCGCCATCCAGGTAAACCACGTCAATGGGAAAGCGCATGGCGAAAGTGTGCACACCGCGTGAAGGAACGATCCACAAGCCTTGTCCAGCGGGGAAGCTGCCGGCATCGGTGCACATCAATCCCCAGAAGCGGGACCAGTGGGTCTCCGCGATGCGCAGTTGCCGGGCCAGGTAAGTCTGGCGCGTTCGATTGAGAGCGTATCCCGTGGGACCCTGTACCGGCATCACAACTCCTGGGCTTGACCTTGCAGCAAAGGCATTTCAGTGTGCCCCTGGCGCCAGGATACGAAACAGCTGGATGATGGCCGGACCCAGCGTCACGAAGATGATGGAGGGAAGAACGAACAAGACCAGGGGAATGATCATTTTAATGGTGGTTTTTGCGGCCTGTTCCTCGGCCCGTTGACGGCGCTCGGTGCGGAGCGAATCAGAGTGAATACGAAGGCCTGGGCGACGCTGGTTCCAAAGCGGTCGGTCTGTATCAGGGTGGCGACCAGCGCGCGAACATCGTCAACCCCGGTGCGATCGACCAGATTTCGCAGTGCTTCGGCGCGCGGTTTTCCGGCCCGCATTTCGAGATTGATCAGATGGAATTCATCGCTCAGTTCGGGATGGGCATGCCGCAGATCTTCGCCGACCCGCATCAGTGGCCTGGTCGAGCGCCAGGCCGACCTCGACGCAGATGACCGTGAGGTCCAGGGCGTCCGGGAAGCCCGAGGCGTGATTCGCCGCTGCCGGTTACGGATCATGCGCTTCAGCACGAAGCGGGGGATGAAAGAAGCCAAAGCCGCCCTACACCGATCATCAGCAGGAGAGTCGAAGTTGAATCCGCTTGACCGCGACCACGCCCAGCATGCCGACCAGGGCCATCAACACGCCGCGCGCCCACATAGATCGTCAAGTGGCGGGGCTCGCGATAACCAGCCTGAATCAGCCAGAGTCGCGTTCGTGAAACTTCACTGGGAGACAGCGGAAGGGCCTTGCTCAGAGGATCGAGCGCCTGCTCCAGGCGTTCCTTGAATGGCGGCTTTTCCTGGGGTTGGGTCTGCTGCCAGCCCAGGTCGCGCAGGCGCGAACCCAGCACCGAAGAAGGCGCATAGCGCGGCGGCCCCGAAGGAAAACACGACCAGGGCGATGGTCAGAAACAATAAGATTGCCAGTGCCAGAGCCATGCTTTAGACCTGAATCTGAATGATCTTCCGGATCACGAAATAGCCAATCGTCTGCAAAGTGATGCCGACCACGATCAGCAGCGTGCCCGATGGGATCCGTCAAACAGCGGCCGAATAAATCTGGGGTTGATGAGCCGCATCGATGACCACGATGATCGGCGGCAGTGCCATCAGCAGCACCATGGTGAGCCGTCCCTGGGCGGTGTGTACCCGCACCTGCCGCATGATCTTGAAGCGTTCCCGAATCACATAGGAGAGGTTGTCGAGGATTTCCGCAAGATTACCGCCGGTCTCGCGCTGCAGCATCACCGCAGTCACGAAGAACTTCACGTCCACCAGGGGAATGCGGTCGGTCGAGGTTGATCAGCGCGTCGCGCACGGGGAGGCCGAATTTCTGTTCTTCGTAGAGCTTGCGGAATTCTGCGGCAACCGGTTCGGCAGACTTCGTTGGCAATCAATTCCAGAGCCGTGGTGAAAGCGTGACCGGCGCGAACCGCCCGGGCCAGGGTGTCGATGGCCTCGGGAAACATCTCTTCGAATTTCTGGAAACGCTTGGTGCGCATATGCGAGGCATAGGCGTAGGGCAGAAACGCACCGAGCAGAGCGCCGCCCAGCCAGCAAAATGCGGACGCCCGCGAACAACAGGACGATCAGCCCCAGCCCAGCACCGCTGACCAGACGCAGAGCATCAGGAAATTTCCGGCGCGGACTTCACGTTGGCTTGCTCCAGCATTGTCTGCAGAAGTTCGAGACTCGCTCGGAGCGGCGCAGCAAGTTGTCGAACGCCGGGATCTGGCTCATCACTTCGTCGCGCAGCAGGGCAAGTTCCTGATTGGGCTCGCGTTCTGCCGGCTTTCTGGGACGGTGGAGAGCCGTTCGCGCAGAAGGCGGGCCTGGGCGTTGCGCTGGTCTAACAGGGAAGCGCGACAAGCCGGCGACAAAGACCGCCCATGGTCGACAACACGACGAAAGACCAGTAACGGCGATAAAGCCGATAGCATGACGATGTCGTGCACCAAGCCATTGCCGCTCTAGACCTCCATCCGCGAATCGAACAGCGCGGGACGCAGGCGGCAGCCCGCAGTGGCCAGGCGGTCGGCGAATTGGGGCGGATGCCGATGGCACGAAACGCGCCGCGAACTTTCCCGGTCTCGTCAATGCCGCTGACGATCGAAGACAAAAATGTCCTGCATGCAGATCACCTCACCCTCCATGCCCGTCACTTCGGCGATGGTGATCACTTTCCGGGTACCGTCGGAGAGGCGCGCAGACCTGGACCACGGCGTGAATGGCAGCTGCGATCTGGTGCCGCATGGCCCGCTCCGGGAATATTGAGATTGGCCATGGAGCACATGTTCTCGATCCGGGCCAGGGCGTCTCGCGGGGTGTTGGCGTGCACCGTGGTCAGCGAGCCCTCGTGACCGGTATTCATGGCCTGCAGCATGTCAAAGGCCTCTTCGCCGCGGACCTCGCCGACCACGATGCGGTCGGGACGCATACGCAGACTGTTGATGACCAGTTGCCGCTGCCGCACCGCGCCCTTGCCTTCGATATTGGGCGGACGGGTTTCCAGGCGGACCACGTGCTCCTGTTTCAACTGCAATTCGGCGGCGTCCTCGATAGTGACGATGCGCTCGGAATTCGGAATGTAGCTGGAAAGGACGTTGAGCAGCGTGGTTTTGCCGGCGCCGGTGCCTCCGGAGATCAGGAAGTTCAGCCGGCCTTTGACCATGGCCGACAGCAATTCCAGCATGGGCTCAGTCAGGCTCTTGTTCTCGATCATGTTACGGGCGGTGATCGGATCGCGACCAAAGCGACGGATGGAAAGACAGGGCCCGTCGATGCGCCAGAGGCGGAATGATGGCGTTCACGCGGGAGCCATCGGCCAGACGTGCATCGACCATGGGCGAGGACTCATCCACGCGCCGTCCGATGCGCGAGACGATGCGGTCGATGATCTGCATCAGATGGGCGTCATCCTTGAAGCTCAGGCCGGTAGGCTCGAGTTTGCCCGCCCGCTCCACGTAAACCTTGTTGTAGCGGTTGACCAGAATATCGGAGATGGTGGGATCTTTGAGCAGTGGTTCCAGCGGACCCAGTCCGAAGATCTCATCCAGAATTTCACGGGAAAGACGCTCGCGCTCGGCGAAGCTGAGGGGCACAGCCTCGCTGTTCACCGTGTTGCGGATCAGCAGCAGAACTTCCTCGCGCGCGGCGTCGCTGGGAGTGCGCCCCAGTTTCTCCAGGTCGAGGCGGTCAAGGATCTTGCGGTGGAGATCGGCCTTGACCTGCTGGTATTCGGTTCTTTCGAAGGTCTGCAAATTCGCCATACGCCTAACCTGACCCTGACCCAGCCGGCTGCTGTTTTCAGTCTAACCCGTCTTGAACCTACACTGTCTTAAACAAGGACCACGCTTTACGTTTAACCTCGATGTCGTTCTCGGTCAAAGCGGCTGCCAGCCCGGCAAAAGATCGGCCCATTTCGCTATAGGCCTGTTGCATGAGCGGGACCCCGCGATCGATGGCGCCCGACACCGCGAAATATTGATTGGGAATCTTCCACAGCAGCTTGGCTCCGGCCGCAGCCTCGGCATCAGATTCGCTGAAACCGGCGATCTTGCGGAAACGGTTGAGCACCAGCCGTACTCGCTCCCGCCCTCCGGTCTCGCCCAGATATTGCTGGATCCGGTTCGCGCTCCACAAGGATGCGACATCGGCATGGGCCACCAGCAGAACGGTTTCCGAAAGATTGCACACCAGGCGCGTGGTGGCATCCACCCGCGTAGAGGCATCGACCACGACGTAGCGGAAGTGGCCGACCAGTAAATCGAACAAGCGCGCGAATTCTGCAGTGGCGGGTTCCACGACTAGCGGCGTACTGGCGCCGGCCAGCAACTGCAAGCCGCCGCTGTGGCGAGTCATGAAGCTTTCGAGCAGCGAACTGTCGAGGCGGTGCAGGTTGCGAATAGCGTCCGCCACCGTGAACTGGGGCTTCAGGTTCATGTGCAGGGCAGCGTGTCCCAGCGGCGCAATGTCCACCAGCGCAACATTGCCGTGGGCCGCGTGCAGCGCCAGGGCAAGGTTCACAGCGGTGGTGGTAGCGCCGCTGCCGCCTTTGGCGTTGACTACGGTAAAGACTTTTCCCCGCGGCCCTTCGCGGCCAACTTTCCGTTGCGCCGCGGTCAGCCGGACGAAGGCTTCGAGAAGATCGGTGGTGGTGGTGGGACGTTCGATAAATTCGCGCGCGCCGGAACGCATGGCGCTCACGATGACCTGCGGCTGGGACATACTGCCCACCGCAAAAATGACCGCGTCCCGCACTTCCTGGTGGATCAATTCAATGGCCCGCAGCGCCAGGGTGTAATTGTCCGTAGGCACGTCCACCAGCACAACCTGAGGGGCGGCGCTCTGCACCCGGCGAAGGACCGGGTCTGTGACCACCACCGGATAACTGGTGCAAATGTGCACCACGCGCGCCACACTGGTGCCATCCACCAGCACCTGCAGCACGGCACGCTGCTCGCTATCCTGGGCGATGACTACTACAGAAAGTTCGGGCATCGTATTTCTGGCCCCCTACTGATCCTTCTCCTTCAACATTCTACGTGCCTGAACTATAGCTTGCAGATTACCCAGGTCATCCTCTTCACTTCTTGTCATCAGCCGGCTTCCGGCCATCGAACTGCTCTTTCTCCATGTACGGCTTGGCAGTGGCTGGCAGCGGAGGCGCCTGCGTGCTGGCCGATATGCGGTGCGCCGTGCACAGCACCATCAGTTCAGAATTGGTGCGCTGCGCGCTCTTACTACGAAAGAAATTTCCCAGAATAGGGATGTCGCCCAGCCCAGGTATCTTGTTGTACAGATCGGTCACCCGGTTGTCGATCAATCCTGCGATCACAAAGCTTTGCCCGTCCTGCAGTTCGAACTCGGTTTCCGCCTTCCGCGTGCTCAGCGCGGGCACGGTGAATCCGGAAATCGTAAGCGCGTTGGCGAAATCCAGCGCGCTGACCGACGGCGCCACTTTCAAATGGATATTCCCATTGGGCATGATCACCGGGGTAAATTTCAACTGCACCCCGAATTCCTTGAACGAGATCGTGACCGCGGTAAAGCCCGCGCCGGGCTGGACGATGGGGAAGGGAAACTCGCCCCCGGCCAGAAAACTGGCTTCTTTGCCGTTGACCGCGATCAAGTTGGGCTCGGCCAGGATCTGCAACAGGTTTTTTTGCTGTAAAGCCTTGATCACCACGCCGATGTTAACGTCGGTGCGAGCCACAAAGAGATTGAGAAAGTCGCTGATGGTGGTTGTGGGTGCGGTCGCAGTGGTGGTGGTCGCGCCATTACTCGTGCTGGTCGTGGCCGGTGGTCTGGTGAACTGGACCGATCCAAATTGCCCGGTCTGGCTGGCCGCAATGGTGTTGCCCAGGCCCGGCATGAATATATTGATTCCCAGCTGGGTGATGACTGAGCGATCCACTTCGGCGAACTTCACCTCGAGCAGCACTTCCTGCGCCCCTACCGGACCGAAGGTCAGCACATTGACCACGTTCTTGGAGTAGGCCTCAGCAATCATTCCGGCGCGCTTGGAGACATCCTCGGTAGAAACGTGGCCGGAAAGCACGATGGCGGAGCGCGATGGTGAGACGTTTATCCGCTCGTCGGGGAAGACCCGCTTTTCTTCTTCGGCTGCGGCGGTGACGTCCACATCCACGCGCAAGTCGAAGCTGCGCGAGCGCTCCAGTTCGTCCCAGATCAGCAACGAAACTTCGCCCGCAGCGCGGCCATGCACCAGGATCTGGGTTGGGGTGACGACAATGGCATCGGCGATGGCATCATCGGTGACGGAAACCCGCTTGAGCCGCTCGGTGGTATTGATCAGCAGCGACTTGCCCACCATCACCCGCAGGGGCGCAGCGCCTTGCGCCGCGGCTTGCGGGGCCTGTGAACTGGCTTCGGGGCCGGGGGCCGGGGTCGCGGGAGCCTGGCTCGGGGGGGGCTGGGTCGGCTCGGTCGCCGCTGGGGTAGCCGGCGGTTGCTGAGAGAGAGCGATAGACGCCGTGAACAGTAACAACAAGGACAGCGCCCCTCGTAGCCTCGGGCTCGGTTTCACGCTGTGTTTCTCCCACCTGCGGGAGCAGATCGACATGTCTTCTTCCTCGGAGTGCTGACTATTCCTGGAACTTGGTAACGTCTTTTTTTGTTCCCTTGATCACTTCGACCGAATAGCCCGACGGCATGGCGGTCACTGGAACCGGAGTGGTGCGTTTAATCGGCTTGGTTGACCGCGGCGGGGCGGCGACATGCACGGGGGTGGAGACGCCTTTGTACAACGACCCGGTGTTCACCGAAGCCAGTTCCTGCTGTTTGGTGTCCAGCGGGTTGCGCAACGCCAACTGGATCTTGCCCTGGGTGGTGGCCAGGGTGAGTTTCTGGGCGTCGTCCGGAGACACCAGCAAGGTGATGACCGGCGTCACTTGCGGTTCTCCGGCCGTGTTACGTTCCAACTTCTGGCCGGTGGCGATCACGGCCACGTTCTCGAGAACGGTCGTGGTCTGCTGCTCGGGCGCGCCGGAAGGGTTGCCGGTGAGCAGCACATCCACGCGCGTTCCCGGCACCACAAAACCGGCAACCCCGATGACTTCATTCACTCGCACCGAGATCGCCCGCATTCCCGGCGGAATCAGGGACGGCATTCCAGCACCCGCATTTTCTCCCGCCAGTTTGTTAGGCAGAAAGAATTCGCCCTTGGCGATGGGAAGGACTGCGCCCCGGCCCACGACGGAGGTTTTCAAGTGAAAGGCGTTGGCGGGCAGATCGGCCGCGGTATAGCGCACCGTCTTCACATCGTTCTCTCCGACCTTGGCCCCCACGGCAATATCATTGGCCGCCACGACTACCTCGACACCGGGTGCGGCGTCACCTCCGGATTTGGTCTGCAGAGTGCGATAGACGGTGTAGCTCACGATTGCGCCCAGGGCAAGGGCCACAAAGCCAATCAACAAAAGCCGGGTGCGATTCATGACTTCTCCTCAGAGTTGACGCGGCGGCGCCTGATTGCGACCGCTGAACTTCTCCGATTGGTGTTAACTACCTGACCGATGTCCGCAGCGCGATGCCATTGACAGAGTAAGATCCGTCTGGCTCTCGCGAACCGGGGTCGATGCATCATCCCCGGCGCTGACGGTCAGGTGCTCCGCGGCGAACCCCAACCGAAGGCCGCGCGGGCCATCGCGCTGAAACCTTCGCTACTGGACCGCACTGGCGACTGAAGAGAACACATTGTTGGCGTTGGAACCGATCAGCCGAATGGTTCCCACCACAATCACCAGAATCACCGCCAGCATCACGGCGTACTCCGCGATGTCCTGGCCTGAGTCTTCGCGCCACAAACGCATAACCTTCGCTCTCATCATGTTGTCCTCCAACTGAATCAGATGGACAGGCAGAAACTCCCGTCCCGATGCAATTTGGACAGCCCCCTCCGCCCTGAAACACGGTTTTCGTTGTTGTTTCCGAATCAATAGCTTACACGCGGCCAGAGCGATAGTGCTGAATCCCCATGTTCATAATACCCTGCGGCCATCGTGCTGAGCGACAATTTCTTACACCGCTGGTAACGTCGCCTGCCCGCTGCTGGCCGTCTGGGGTCGAATAATGGCCGTTTGACGGGTCGGGAGGGCAAATGAGGGCAACTTCCAAGGGGGATAGTGGTATAGAAGGGTCAGAGGGCGCCCGCGGGCGCTATTACCTCTCCCGCCCAGGATCCGACTCATCTTTTCGAAGAAAACCGCTTCCGGGCTTACTGGATCGAACTGGACACCGAAGAAAAGACGCTGTTGGCGTTTGATCCGATCATCCGAATGGTGCCTACGACCACGGCGAGGATCACGGCCAGCATAACCGCGTATTCCGCGACATCCTGGCCATCTTCCTCCCACAACCGGCCTAAACAACGGATCATGGTTGACCTCACTTTGTGCCTCTAACCGGAGATAAACGTCGAGCGGGCAAAGCTGCGAAATGCAAACGGAATGATAATGTCCACTGTGCAAGGTTTTGCAGCTGAAAGTTGATGCAGGGGATTACCTAACTTGATTCCTGGTGGGGGCGGCTACTGGCTCCGGGTCAGAATGACGGCCTCGGTATCGGCATAAATCTGCTTCCATTTCGGACTCGATCGGAGGGCGGTGATCAAAGGAGCGTCCGGGGGAAGGACCACCGTGCGGATCCGCCATACCTCGAGGGATTTTCTCCAATCGTACTTCAGGTAATAGCAGGAGCCGAAATCGGTCATAAGCGCGTCGCCATAGACATCAGCCCGGCCGTCCATGAAAACGCGATACTGGGGATACAACTTCCATATGAAATACCCACCCCAGTTGTAATGGTTCATCAGCGGGGCGGGGGGATGCTCCTGCCGGAGGAAAGCCGCTGCGGCAGTGGGAAAATGTGTGGCTTCAGTTTCTGCTTGCCGGTTCACGACCACTCGCACTCGCACCACGGTAAAGACTACGAAGCTAATCAGCACCACAAAATTGACGGCAAGCGTGCGCCGGGCGGTCCCGGCCAACGGCGCTCTTAGTATCCGGGTTGCGCCCCACTGCTGCAGCCCTGCCTCGGCCAGTTCGGAGAGAACCGGTACGATGACCAGTACCATGATCGGGATATGCCGCGCCGAACGCAGCGCCGCCGGGATCGTGACCAGTAACAACAGAAGATTGCGAAGACGGGGACATCGGGAAGACACGGCCAGTCCCGCGATGAGAGCCAGCAGCATAAGCAGGAGAGCCAGGTAGGTGGGGTCGTGGAAATCCGGAGAAAACCACTCGTGTATGAAACGGTGCATCGCCTCCGAACCCAGAGTCTGAAATGGGTACCAGTAAAGTCTGATGCCATTGGGATTCACGCCAACCAGCGCCAGACAGAGCGCGAATGCGGCGGCTAGCTGCTTGAGGCGAGGCAAATATTTCTGCCACGGTTCCGGACGATTTGCCGCCTCCAACCCTTCGCCGGCCAGAAAGAGTGCGATAAAGGCAAGCCCAATGGGATATCCGGCGTGCAGATTCACCCACAGGAGCATCAAGGGAGCAGTCCACCACAAGATTTTGGGACGTTGTTCGGAGGCTTCGAGCAGCAGCAGAAAAATACTGCCCAGCAGGAGAGAGAACATCTGAGGACGAACTCCCCAGGTGGCGGCGGAAGCCAACGCCCCCCAAAGCGTTATCACGGCGGCCAGGTAGGGGCGGCCCGGCGAGCGCAGGAAAACCAGGAAGAGGGCGGCCGCGATGACAGCGGCAAAAGCCACGATGAGTCCGCAGAATCCAGCCAGGCGATAGATGACGAACAGCAAGACTTCCGAGAGCCACTCGTGGTTTATCCAGGAGTGAGCAAAGCGAGTGAATGAATAAGGATCGGTATGGAAGACGCTGTGGTTCTGCAGGATCAGTTGTCCAGTGCGGAGGTGCCACCAGACGTCGGGATCGCTCACGCCGCGAGCAGCCATGGTGAACAGGCCGAGAGCCAGAATGAATACGCAGAGTCGGCGGGTTTGCAGCAGACTGGTCATTCGGTCGATAAGGGCGAACCGATTGTAGCGCCCTTGCGGCGTTTTAACCGCGCAGTGTGAGCTCACTGACTGCTGCGCCCGTAGGATGGCCTCGCGACAGCCGGCGGGATGCCGGCGCTACTAACGTTCGTACTTTTTGGATGCGGAGGTAAAGAGAGCCAGTGATCGCGGGTCGTTGTTTGCACCTGGCCTTGCTGCTGGTGGTTTTGAACGATACGGCGACAATCTGCGCCATTCCCGGTTCATTCGGTTCGAGCAACCACACTCGCCGCGGGCCAAAATACCTGATCAATTCCTGATTTTGATCCCCCATATCTTGCGCCCAGATGACGTTCGGCGGCATCAATGTCAGCCCGGTTGTAGACCCATTCGTGAATCGGGTCGTGGCGGGAACTGTAGCGGACAATGACGAGATGCTGACCGCCTGCATGCCGGAGGCGATCCAGGATTTCGGCACGTTGCCAATGCCAGGGATAAGTATCGGGATTCCGCGGTACTCTGAGATATTCGGCACGGATGCTAGAGAGACACACGGCAAAACACGCGATGCCAATGATCGGGACGAGTGCTCGTCCCAGATCTGTACCGGTTCGCCGCCACTGCCGAAGGTGGCGCAGTCCTTGAATCACGATGGCATAAATGACGCAGGTCATGGGAGCAAAATAATGAGGTTGGTGCCAGGCCTCAACGGCTAACCCAGCGAGGGTAACGATCGCGGTAATCAGAAGAAGCTTCATGCGACGATCGCGAACAATACGAGGCAAGGCGAGCAGCGCAAGCGGCAGTACAGGGCCCAGAAAAAACCACCACAGAGTTACCAGCTTAGCCCATTCTTCCCGTGCCAATCCTCGAGACCGTACGAGTTCTCAGATACCTTGAAAGTTCCCAGTCTGCATAAAATCTCTGCATCTCGGCGTTTCGGTACTGCGGTGCCGGACGCAATTGCTGGCCGAGAAAGAGCGGTGCAATGGCGTACGTTCTACGATTCAGCGCTTCCGGCATCTCCAAAGCGTTGCCGGTTACGCGCCAGTTGTAGTAGCCGGTCGCAACTGCAGCGAAGGCAAGAACCAGAACCAGGGGCAGTGCAATCCGTGTCAAACGAGGATCGCGTTGGGTGCCTCCACAACCAGAGCGCCAGCGAAAATCCCACGGGAAGACTGAACAGAAAACCTTCGAAAGGGCCGGCTGTTCGCCAGTATCGCCAGGCCGAATCCCATGATCGAGGCGTCGCGCGTTCTCTGCCATCGCAGGATGCGCGCAAAGGCGCCCAGGACCAGGGCTCCGCCAGTGGCGGCCACTGCGCCACCCCAATATGAATTCATCCAATAGCTGGAGATGCCTTGTCCCATCAGGCAGAGCAGGCCGCCAAACAACGCCCACCCCGGAGGGAACCATGCCTGCAGCATCCAGGTGACAGCGGCGCACATGGCGCCCACGCTTAACCAGACTCCGAGCCAGGGGATGCCGGCAATGATCTGACCAGCGGCCAGGACGAGACCTTGCGCCGGCGGGTACATGGACATATAAGTCGGCTGCTGCAGGATGTGCTCACTTTCGAAATGCACCCACATGGGGTGAGAAGGATTGGTCAAGCGGCCGGACGCGAAAGTATCCGCTGCCAGCAAATAACTGAACTCATCTTGAAAATGCGGCTTGGGTACGGGCAGAAGGGGCAAAAGACAGGCACGAATCGCCAGCGTAAGCACGGCCAACCAGGATCACCGTGAGCGTGCGCTTTCGCGCCAGGATGTTCAGGTTTTGCCGGCAGCGGAGGAGCACGGACGCTATCAGGGGCAATGGTGACCGCCGGCCTCGGAGATTCAAGTCTTGCTCGATTTCCGATTCGGCGCATTATACCGCTCGTCCGATCAAGCCGATAGAGTTGGAAAATTCGAGTCGTGGCGCAGCTCGTGCCGACGATGACAGCCCTCATCGGGACGGCCTATCGTCTGACTGCTGCGCAGTTGCGAAATAGCAGATTCCTCGCGGAACATCGCGCGTCGGAATGCACCTTCGGGGTCAAAGAGCTACCTTCTATGACACGAAGTACACGAAGTTCTCGCTTCATGGGTTTTCTTCGTCGCTTCTGCTTTGAGGTCAGCGCGATTGCGGTAGCTCTGCCGGCAAACATGGCAACAGCAGTCACCATCAGATTCATCTCGCGCAACCAAAATTGAAGGACCTCGTACAAGGGCGTGAAAAACAGAACCACGAGAGACGCTATCAGGATCCGGCGCGCCGGCCCAACGATTTGACCGGCGACGAGCAATTCCGCGACCAGCAAGATTGGAAGAATCAGCAGACTCAGATCGTGCACCTGAGGTGGTAGCTGGTAATGATAGTGACCGTCAGGCACAGCGAAAACCCGAGCACGAACTGGCGCCCTGGTTGACACGCCACCAACGACGACCACGCCACGAGCGCAACAGAAAGCACGATGATCAGCAGCGTAGCTGGCAGGCCTGCCAAGTGCAGCGATCCAGCAACCAGACCGCGCAGGTCCGGCATATCCCGCGGATCAATGCCCGACTCGGGCGCCGCTGCGAGTCAAGCGGAGCAGAAATCCGGGATATGCGATTACACCGCTCCAACCGACCACTGCGGCTGAGACCCAGAGCAACACGAAAGCGGTAATAAGTGAATCCTGCAACCGCTTTCCATTGACGTTTGAGCACCAGCACAAGCACAAAGGGCAGAACCAACTGGAACTTAAAAAGAGCCAGACCGAGACACAAGTCCCGCAACAAAGGCGCGTCCCTTAGCCAAGGCCAAGAAGGCGAGGCCATAGAAAAAGAGGAGCAAGATTGAGTCCTGGCCCTGCATCAATGCCATGGCTAGGGGGAAAAAGGCGAACATGGCCAGCAGGGGCAGGGCAGGTAAAAAACCGTGCAAGGCTGGGCAAACGCGGACGAAGCAGATTCCAGAAGCCGAGAATGAGGGAAATGTTAAATACCGCCCAAACAAGGTACGCCGTCACATAGGGAAGGCGGGCCAGAGGCGCGAACAGTAAAGCCTCGAACGGCGGATGATTAAAGGGGAGAGGGTTTTCGCGGTTCTTGACCTCGGAGGCAAACTCACGCTGGATTGCGAATTGCGTTTCCAGGTCATAAAGTTGGCGACCACGACCCTGGATAATGCATTTGCCGGCGGTATAAGAACTCGTAAAGTCCGGATACCCAGTTGCGATTTCTTCCGGAAACTGAAAAACATCCACGCGTGCAGGACAATCATCGCAGCCAGAAAGGTGACAAGAAATGGGTCTGAGCGATGAGCTATAGGCGCGCGAGGAGCCAAAAACATAGGTGGAGTATAGCCCGACGCGCTAATCTCGGGCGCTTCGTCGTTCCACAACGAGCTGGTTGGTCGCGTATTCTTTGTCCTGGTAGCCTGATCAACTCTCTTCGCGCCCAAACTGGCGGAACAGTATCACCGCCAGCATCGGCAGGTAGATGAACAGTACGGTGAACCGTCCAACTTCCGCGAAGCTGTGCGGGATGTGATACCAGCGCCAGATGCCGGCTCCCCAGCTCAGGGCGGCGGTGAAGAGAATCTCGCGGCGGGACTTGGGAATGAGCCACAGGATGAAGGGATCGAAGAACCAGCGTTGCGGCATAATCGCAGACAGGGCCAGAAACCAGGCATCCTTGTCGCGATAACGCCACAGGGCCAGCGCCAGCAGCGGTCCGGGCAGAACCAGCAGGGGAATAAAAAATTCGTAGTACTCCAGCTGTCCCAGCCACAGCACCGGCCAGCGCGGCATGGCGACCAGGGTAAGCAGCGCGACCACCACGCAAGCCAGCACGCCACGCCGGCTCAAATTCCTAAACGCCACCGGCAACCCGATCTGGGGCTTGGCCATGGCGAGAGGTAGAAAAAGAGGGAAGAAGGCGCTGGCGAGGATCAGCGTGGACCATTGCACCGCCAACAGGCCTCCCCAGTAGGGATAGGCCAAAAATACCAGCAACCGCTGATATCCGTGAGGGATGAGGCCAAATGCCAGCAGTGCGGAGCTGAGGCCGTAGAAGAGAGCGCCCGCGATCTCAGGACGCAGCCAGACGAAGGGCACTCCGAAGAATGCGGCCGTCAGCGGATATTGTTCCAGGGGAGTGTCATAAGGATTCTGACCTGATAGCACTTGCCGGGCCGCGCGGACTGCCCAGCCGAAGTCGGCGGCTCCCTGATGGAAATGTGCAGCAGGAAATAGCAGAACGCTGCACTGGCCACGCCGATCATCGCGGAGACGCAGATTCGCAATCGCAACGGAAGTTCGCTCGCATAAGTTGTAACATGGAGCGGCTTTTGCTTCCGTCACGCGCTTGCTCAAAGACTCCAGACTCGGGCTGCTGCTGGCCTTGCTGTTTGCCGCCAGCATGTGGTTCTACGTGCAGCGGGTGCTGGTGCCCTACCAGAAGGCAGACGCTGCGGCCCACGGACGGCCCCGCGGCAATCTGTCTGATCTTTATCCCCGCTGGCTGGGGACCCGGGAATTGCTGTTGCACCATCGCGACCCTTACAGCCCCGAAGTCACGCGCGAGATCCAGAGCGGATATTACGGACGCCCGCTCGACCCCGGGCGCATTGACGATCCCAAAGATCAGCAGGGTTTTGCTTACCCGCTGCATGTGATTTTTCTGCTGGCGCCGACCATTGGCCTGCCTTTTCCAGTGGTGCAGACCGGATTTCGCTGGCTGCTGGTCACGCTGACGCCGGCAAGTGTACTGCTGTGGTTGCGGGTGTTGCGTTGGCGCCCTTCAGTCGCATCGACCGCGATCCTCATCGTACTGACCTTTGGCAGCTACGCCGTGGTGCAGGGAATCAAGCTGCAGCAGTTGACCCTGGTGGTGAGCGCTCTGCTTGCGGGGTGCGCCGCAGCGCTGGTGGCGGGGCACTTCTCGCTCGCTGGTTTCCTGCTGGCCCTGGCAACCATCAAGCCTCAACTGGCACTGCCGATCGCAGGCTGGTTGATGCTGTGGGCAGTGAGCGATTGGCGTCGGCGTCAACTTCTTGTCTGGAGCTTTGCGCTGACCACGACAATTTTTCTGGCCGCGTCGGAGTACGTCCTGCCGGGGTGGATGGCGGAGTTTCGCTCCGCGGTGGCCGCCTATCGCCAATACACCGGAGGCGCGGGTTCGCTGCTTGACGTGCTGACCACGCAGTGGCTGGGGAAGATTATTGCCGCGGCGGCGGTGATCGCAGTTGCCGTCAAAGGCTGGCAGGTTCGGCATGAGCCTCACGATTCGGCCGCGTTCAGCGCTATGCTGGCGCTGGTTCTGGCGGTAACCCTGGTGATCGTGCCCAGCTTCGCGCCTTACAATCAGATACTTCTCCTGCCTGCCGTATTTATGATCGCTATCTCGTGGAGAGATCTGTGGAGTCGAGGCGGGCTTACTCGCATGGCATGTGGAGTGGGGCTGCTGGTGGTCGTCTGGCCTTGGCTGGCTTCCTGCGGGCTGATGTTGGCTTCACAATACTTAGCTGCAAGCTCGGTTCAAAGAGCCTGGGCTGCACCTCTCTATACGAGTCTTGGCATTCCACTTGTGGTACTAGGATTGCTTAGTGTGTGCGCGGGCGATCGATTGAAGACTTCCTCGGCAGTTGGTGCGCCGAAACTGTAGAGTCTTTGGCAGAGGCCTGCACGGCTTGACAGCCAGCGAAATAGTCGAAGTAGGCACCTCAGTTTACCCGCTGAGAAGTGTCGTGAAAGGGTCCCAACGGCTGTTTATCTGCTTGGAGTCGGCGGCCCAAACCAGTCGCCTGCACCCGCATGGATAGACCAAAGGGAATCCGGCCGGGTCCCGATTGTTGGTGTAGAGGCGATGTTACGCCGACAATCGACCACGCCTGAATGGGATAATCCCTTCTGTGGTGTCGATAGGTCAAATCCCGACCAAAGATACTCTGAAGCATATTCAGCGGATTCAAACATTCACGATTGCTTGGATGAGCGCCGAGGCTGCCTTATCGCTGTGGGCAGCGTGGACGGCCCGTAGCCCTGCTTTGACTGCCTTTGGCGGTGACAGCACTGTCGAATTGTTGTCAGCAGTGGTCGTACTGTGGCGCTTTCGCACCCATGCATCAGATCGCGCGGAACCGGTTGCTGCGCGTATCGCAGGTGGTTTGCTTTTCGCGCTGGCTGCTTACGTGGTATTGGCTTCGGCGATGTCCTTGCTCGGGTACAACGAACCAAGACCTAGCTACTTGGGGATGGCGGTCCTGCTGGGGGCGGCGCTTATCATGCCAGTGCTTGCCAAGGAGAAACGGCGTCTATCAACCCTGACAGGAAGTGCTGCTCTGAGAGCCGATGCTGCCGAATCAGCCTTGTGCGCTTACCTCTCAATCATCGCTCTCTTGGGTCTCGCGGTTCACGCAATCTGGCACATTGCATGGGCCGACCCGGTTGCAGCTTTAGTAATCACGCCGCTCATTGTGTTCGAGGCTCCGGAGGCCATGCGCGGCAAGGCTTGTGGCTGTTGTTAGCAAACGAATCAGCACACGCTGCTGACCACTGTTGTAATCGCATTATAAAAGGGCGCCCCTCTTGGAGTAGGTTGTGATTGTTCGCATCATCACCTACGAAAAGGAGCACCCTCTATGGACAGTGAAAAGTATATTGGGCTCGACGTTCATCAAGCAACCATCGTGGTCGCGGTGATGGATTCCACCGGCAAGTTAGTCATGGAATCCATCCTGGAGACGAAAGCAGCGACGATTCTTCAGTTCTTTGCGGGATTGCGCGGAACTTTGTCGGTGACCTTCGAAGAAGGGACCTGGGCCGCCTGGTTGTACGATGTGCTCAAGCCTCACGTTGACAAACTGGTGGTGTGCAATCCGCGGAAGAACGCGCTGCTCAAAGACGGGAACAAAAGTGATCGCATCGATGCCCGCAAGTTGGCGGAGTTGTTACGCGGCAACCAGCTCAAGCCGGTCTACCATGGCGAGACGGGCGTGCGCATGCTGCGCGAACTATCCCGAAGTTATCTGACCATCGTCAAAGATCTGTCTCGGGTCATGAATCGGCTGAAAGCGTTGTACCGCAGCTGGGCGATTCCCTGTGCGGGAAGAGACGTCTATTACACCCGGCATCGAGCCCAGTGGCTGGCAAAAATCCGCGAAGCCGGCGTGCGGCGTCGAGCCGAACGACTCTATGAGCAACTGGACATGCTGCGACACTTGCGCCAGCAAGCGCGGCGGGAACTGTTAGCGGAAAGTCGGAAGCATGCCATCACCGCGAAGATACGACAGGTTCCCGTTTGCACTAACTATCGCTAGGGTTCTTCCGCAAGCTGTTTTAACTGGTTGAGGGATGTTTCTGACGCTGCTTGCGGCACCTCGAAAATCCGGTGTTTCCGCCCCGCACAAGCCGCATCGGCCTTGCATTGGGCCGCGATCACAGGTTAGTCTTCTCCCACGCTGCGGCCACGAGAACGTTTCGGAGGACGATATGAACCTCAAAGTCGAGAAACGCCAGGTCGACGGGGTCACCATAGTCTCGTGCCAGGGTCGCATCATGTTTGGAGACGAGGCCAATGCTTTGCGCGATTTTCTTAAGCAAGTCCTGACCGAGACCCCGCGCATGGTCCTGAACCTTTCGGGCGTGACCTATATTGACAGCGGCGGCCTGGGGACGCTGGTTGGGGTTTATTCTTCAGCGCGTGGGGCTGGGGCCGATATCAAGCTTACCGGCTTGGGGCAGCGCCTGCGCGATGTGCTGCAGATTACCAAGCTGGCAACGGTTTTCGAGGTTTTTGACAGTGAACAGGAGGCGCTCACCGCCCTGGGTCGTGGGGCCGCTTGAGCGCTTGAGGTAGCCTTCCCGCGCGTCGGGAAGGCCGGGGGATCGCACTCCAGCCTGCCGGGGCGGGTCTCCTGAGCACGAACGAAGGCAGGCAAGCACTAAATGGTATTTCAACCCATCACGGGCCCGGTTTCATCCCCGGGGTCGGGAATTTTTCCCACCCTGGTGTTCGTCCAGGGGAACGACCAGCGCACTATCAACCTCGACCACACTCCGTTCACGGTGGGCCGCAAGGTGGACAAGGACCTGGTGATCGCCGACCCTCGCGTCTCCCGCGACCATGCTTTGATCATTTCCGAAAATGGAGAGTTCTTCGTCGTCGACCAGGGCAGCAAGCACGGCACTTTCGTCAACGGCGAGAGGGTCCAGCGCAAAACTCTCGAGCGCAACGACCGCGTGGAGTTCGGCGTGCGCGACGTTTCTTACGTCATTTTTCATCCGCATCACGCCACTTCCAACACGGCGCGCGAGTTCCTGAGCCAGATTTCGGGCATCCAGATCTCGACCGACGCCACCGATCTGGAGAAGCTGACGCTGTTCCTCGAAGCCGCGCGCAAGCTGAACACCATCGGCGTGCTCGATGAAATCCTGGTGACGCTGCTGGATGCAACCTTGAAACTGACGCGCGCCGAACGCGGCTACGTCTTCATGCGCGACGAAGAGAACAACCTGCGTCTGGCCGCCGGACGCAACTCCAAAGGCGAACCGCTGCTCGATGACACGACGATTTCGCACTCCATCCTGGATGAAGGAGTGAAGTCGAATTCCGAGTTTCTGATCACAGATACCAGCCAGTCGCTCGACCTGGCGGGCCGGCACAGCATCGTGGCTTACGATCTGCGCACCGTGATCTGCATGCCGTTGCGCAAGCCGCAAGTGCAGACCACGCGGGACGCGCAGGCTGTGGTCGTCCACCGAGAGTTCGGCGGAAGTGATGGGCGCGCTGTACGTAGATTCGCGCTTTGCCTCGCGCGACATCTCGAGCGTGAGCAACGATATTCTGCGGGCCATCGCGACTGAAGCGGCGTCACTTGATCGAGAACGCCCGCCTGGTGCAGGCCGAAGAAGCGTCGCGCCGCTACCAGCAGGAACTGTCGATCGCCGCCTCCATTCAGCAGCGGCTGATGGCGGTGACCATTCCCGAAGTTCCTTTTGCGCGAGTCAAGGGCAGGAACCTTTCTTGTAAGGAAATCGGCGGCGACTTCTTTGACGCGGTGAATACCGACGAAGGTCTGGCGGTGGTGCTGGCGGACGTCAGCGGCAAGGGAGTTTCGGCCGCGCTGCTGGCTTCCACCCTTCAGGGCATGGTCTACTCCCAGCTTATCAGCCGGCATGCCGCTGATCGATATTGTGGTCGCCGCCAACCGTTTCTTCACCCACAAACACATCGGAGAAAAGTACGCCACGATGATCATCGCGCGTATCCGGAAGGACGGGGAGCTGGAATACGTCAACTGCGGCCACGTGCCTCCGCTGCTGGTTTGCAACAAAGAGGTAATCCGGCCGCCCCATGGCAACCTGCCGGTCGGCCTGCTGGCGGATGCGACGTACGAAAGCGACCACGTCAGCCTGCATGCCGGCGATCGCCTGATCCTGGTGACCGACGGGGTCACCGAAGCCGAGAATGCCCGCGGCGATTTTTTCGAAGATTCGCGACTGGAAGCAGTGGCCGCGAAGAGTGCGACCATCGAAGATATTTTTGCCGCCGTCGCCAATTTCTGCGGCGGCACGCCGCTCAATGACGATTGCACTGTGGTGGAACTGGTGTATACGGGTTAGAGAACTGCTCGGATCGGGTCTGTATCGCAAACATTCTTTCGCCCTTTCAGGGCTTTGTGATTTCCACTCCTCACCCAGGGCTTGCGCCCTGGGCTGCATTCTTGCGCCGCTTCGCGGCTGTGCGGATTGACTTCGATCCGATGTCTTCGATTCAGCATGGAGGCCCAACTTGGTAAAGGACCCTGTCTTGCGATTCCTGATGGTGGTGCTGGTGGTGGCGGGCACGGCCTTTGGACAGACCCCGGCCTCGCAATCCGATGCGGTCGCGCGGTATGTCAACGGGGAGATGGCGCGGCAGCACATTCCTGGAGCTGCACTGCTGGTGGCGCGTAACGGAGAAATTGTCCGGGCCCAGGGATTTGGCTTGGCCAACGTCGAGCTTCAGGTGCCGGTAAAGCCTGAGACCCTGTTCCAGTCGGGTTCCGTCGGCAAACAGTTCACCGCCACCGCCATCATGATGCTGGTCGAGGAGGGGAAAATCGGGCTGGATGACTCGATTACGAAATATCTCCCTGGGGCCCCGGCCAGTTGGAATCCGGTCATGATTCGGCATCTGCTCACTCACACCGGGGGTTTCACCGACTATCCGAAAGACTTCGATTTCCGCAAAGATTACAGCGAAGCCGATCTTCTCAAGATCGTGGCTGGAATTCCTTTGGCCTTCCCGCCGGGCACGAAATGGAGCTACAGCAATCTCGGGTATCTAACGCTGGGCGTTCTGATCCACCGTGTGACCGGCAACTTCTATGGCGACATGCTGCAGGCGCGCATCTTCCGGCCGCTCGGAATGCAGACTACTCGTATCATGAGCGAAGCTGACATCATTCCCAATCGCGCCTCGGGGTATCGCCTGGTCAAGGGTGAGTTGAAGAACCAGGAGTGGGTTTCGCCAACCTTGAATACCACCGCCGACGGCAGTCTCTATTTTTCGATTCTGGATTTGGCGAAGTGGGACGCCGCGCTCTACTCGGAAAAGCTTTTGAAACGCCCCAGCCTGGAACAGATGTGGGCCGTCGCCAAGCTGAACGACGGTAAACCGAATTCTGGTCACTACGGATTCGGCTGGGAGATCGAAAGTGCACACGGCCATCGGGTCATAGGCCACAGCGGGGCGTGGCAAGGCTTCAAGTCCCACATTTCCCGCTATGTGGACGACAAGCTGACCGTGGTTGTCCTGGCCAATCTGGCCGAGGCTGATCCGGGGAAGATTGCGGAGCATGTGGCTAAAATCTATTTGTCTGAGGGCCTGCCAGAAGCGAAGCCCGCCGCAGCGCAATAATCTCGTTCGCAGGTCTTTCCGGTCACCGCCTGCGGGCCAGATGCCCCGCGCCGTGGGTTGGGACGTCTCCAAACCGCTATATAACACTTTCTTGTTGGAACCCGGCTAACCTGATGTATTCTTTCCCGCCATGAACTTCACTTTACTTGACTGGTCGGCCATCGTTCTCTACCTCGGAATCACCCTGGCGCTGGGCCTTTATTTCCGCTCGCGCTCGGGCAAGAGTGTGGACGACTATTTTGTCTCCGGCCGCAACGTTTCCTGGTGGCTGGCAGGCACGTCGATGGTGGCGACCACGTTCGCCGCCGACACGCCGCTGGTGGTGACCGGACTGGTCTACTCGCAAGGTATAGCAGGGAACTGGTTGTGGTGGGCCTTTCTCCCTTCCGGCATGATGACGGTGTTTCTGTTTGCCCGCCTGTGGCGTCGTTCCGGGCTTCTGACCGACGTACAGTTCGCCGAGATGCGCTATGCCGGCAAGCCGGCCGCGTTTCTACGCGGCTTCCGCGCCATCTATCTCGGGCTGCTGATGAACTGCCTGATCCTGGGCTGGGTGACCAAGGCCATGACCAGCATCGTGGCAGTGACTCTCGGGACGAGCGACCGCAATGCGTTGGCCATCTGTGTTCTGTTTCTGATTCCATTCACCGGTCTTTACGTCGCACTGGGCGGGCTCTGGGGGGTGCTGTGGACTGACCTGTTTCAGTTCGCGCTCAAGATGGCCATCGTGATTGGAGTGGCATGGTACGCAGTTGCGGCCGCCGGCGGCATGAGCTCGCTGCTGGCCCGTCTGGCTGAGATGCGGACGGCCGCAGGCCCAGGTGCGGGAGACGCGACGGCCTTCCTTCCCGACTTGTCGCGACCCCTGACGCAGGAAGCCATCTGGGTGCTCCCGGTGTTGGCCTTCCTGGTAAACATTGGGGTGCAATGGTGGGCGTTCTGGTACCCGGGGGCGGAGCCGGGTGGCGGCGGCTACATCGCGCAGCGTATATTCAGCGCCAAGGACGAGCGCAACGGCTTGCTTTCGGTGCTCTGGTTCAACGTCGCACACTACGCCTTACGCCCCTGGCCCTGGATTTTGACTGCCCTGGCGGCGATCGTTCTCTACCCTCACCTGGAACATCCGGAAACGGGATACATGCTGGTCGTAAGCCAGCACGTGCCGCCCGCGCTGCGGGGCATTGTGATCGCGGGGTTCATGGCGGCGTTCATGTCCACCATTGCGACCCAGCTTAACTGGGGCGCGTCTTACCTGGTGTCAGATTTCTATCGCCGCTTCATCAAGCGCGAGGCCAGCGAGAAGCACTACGTCGTGGCCTCCCGCCTGGTTACGGTCCTGCTGGTGATTGCCTCGGCCCTGGTGGCGGCGCTGCTGCAGTCGGTGGGCGAAGGCTGGAAGATCGTGCTTGAGACCGGAGCGGGGACCGGGGCGGTATACCTGCTGCGCTGGTACTGGTGGCGGATCAATGCCTGGAGCGAAATCTCCGCCATGACCGCGGCTCTCGTCATGAGTCTGGGACTGCGGTTCACCACTTTCCATCCCAGGGGCTCGGCCGTGGATACGGCGATGCGGGCCCTGGTCGTCACCGGGGTGACTACCGTGGTTTGGCTGATCGTCACCTTTGCCACCAGGCCCGAGCCACAGGAAATATTGCTCAAGTTTTACCGTAGTGTCCGCCCGCAAATTACTGGATGGCAGCCGATTGCAGCTATCGCCATCGAGGTACCTCAGACCCAGGACCTGGGGCGTAATCTGCTTTCATGGATTCTCGGTTGCCTCATGGTTTACATGGCGTTGTTTGGCTTGGGGCATGTGCTGCTGGGGCCGTTCTGGGAGGGCATTGGGCTATTGACGGCGTCGGCGATCTGCGCCGGTGCGCTTTATTGGAACATCTTGCGCTCCAGTTGGAGTGATTGATGTGCGTGTGTGGGTCGGACACTCTTGTCCGACGCCTTTGACTTGGACTTTTTGTGGCAGGTCCTCAGTGATGTGACTGGAAAACAGCACCCAAAACAAAACCCAACTTGAAAGGCGTCGGACAAGAGTGTCCGACCCACACAACCACCACGCCACATCACCATGGCTACTCGACGACTATGGTGTAGTTCGATCCTTCCCAGCGCTGTTCCTGCAGCCAGTAAAAGGTGAAAACAATTTCGCGTCCCGCCGCGAGCGTGTCTGTCGGCAGGTCGGCGACGAAAACTCCCAGAGGGTCTCGGGTGTTCGTGTCTTGCGCGGTCTGCCATCCATCGAAGCTCCAGTGCACCATAGCCGGCGACGGCAACAACAGGCGCAACTTCTTTCCTTTTGGGGTAGAGCGGCATTTGTTGTTGAATCGCCATTCGCAGTAGGCGGACTTCCGCCGCTCCACCTGGTAGCGCTGCACGGGCTGCGGCGGCTGATCAAATATTTTGCCGTCACGTAACGATCGCCGCAGCTTGACGTATTCGGAGTGCGCCCACACCAGTGGGCAGGCCGAGCCCGAGGGCTTTCCGCGAAACAATTCGAGAGCGGGAATGTCGGCCGCATCCCAAACCTGCTCGGGAATCAGGCGGCCGCCCTCGGTCGAAAGTTCCATCACCTTGAGCAAATCCTCGGCGGCCTGGGGACGTCCTGCCGCCAGTTCGTAGTGCGCCCGCTCGCCCGCCAGCAAAGGCCAGGGCCGCCCAATACCCGTTCCGTCGAAGGGTGAACCGTCTTCGTGCTCGCCGTAGCCGTCGCCGTTGTAGCGGTACCAGCAGGGGCCCTGGGGGAGGTCCGCTTTGAGCAGGGCATCGATCACTCTTAATGTGTTCAGGATTCGCGGATCATCCGGCGCCCGCAAACCAAATCGCACCAGGGCCAGGGAGTCCGGGCTGATCAGGTGCACGGCACGCGCTGCACTCTGCCCGGGTGGCCGGTTCTTGATAGGGACGAATCCCTCCAGCGGCGACGCCGCACAGTCCGAGTCCGGTGGTGCGATCCGCACATAGTAGCCTTCCACGCCGAGCTGCCGGGCAAGGTCGCTATCCTGGGCGTAGATCCAACGCTCTATGCTGTCGTTCCAGTAATCCGCCGTTTCCCGTAGATGGTTCGCGATGTCCGTTTCTCCCACCGCATCGGCCAGATCGGCGGCCGCCAGCAGTCCCGATATTTCCACTGCCAGAGTAAATGGCGAATAACCCGAGTCTTCCTCCCAGCGGTCCTGTTGGGTCACCGGACCGTTGCGAATGATGTATCCAGCGGCCCGACTGACCATCGCCCACCAGCGTTGCAGATCGCCCAGGACAAAGGGAGAGAGTCGCCGCAGAATGTCAACCAGCAGAATGGGGAATGCGGCCTCGTCCATCTGCATACCGTCCCAATAGGGACGCCCATCCAGCCACATGTTCTGCGCCCAATTTCCTTCCGCCTCCTGAGTGACCTCCAGATAGCGCAGGACGCGCAGCGCGTCGGGTTCGGCGCCCGCGGCCAGGAAACCAAACGCCGTTTCCACCAAATCGCGGGGCCAGACCAGATGGTATCCACCCAGGTCCTCATCGCCCTTGTTAAATCCCCAGGGAATGGACAGGCTGGCGATTACGCCTCCCAGAAAATCTTTGGACTCGTGCGACCGCAACACGGCCACGCTGGCGCGATACAGGTCAACCTCGCGGCGGGGTTCGTCCAGTTTCAACAGGTTGTCCTGCCAATTCTTCCAGTGCCAGACGTAGTGCTCGCGGAGTTCGTTGTAGGGCTCAAGCAAAGTGGAACGCGCCTCTTGTCCAGCCTCGGACCAGATGCCGCCGAAACCCAGCGCCAGCGTGAACTCCCCGTTGCAGGCTGCCAGGTCGATCTCGCCGGTGAGTGCTGCATTTCCATTTTCCGCGCGAGTGTAGTTCCAGGTCAGCTGGTAGTGCTGGGCGAGGTCCTGCCATCCATCGGAGAATCCGGCGAAACCCACTGCCATCTTCCGCCAGGGGACCGAACAAGCGAAAGCCAGGGCGACACCGTTGCGGTGTGCAAACAGGGTAGGCGTGCCCTTGTAGCTTCCGACCCAAGCGGTATTTTCCCGGCCGCAGTTTGCCAGATGGGGCGCCAGCAGCGCGTACAGACGATAATCGGCAAGTGTGCCCTGCAGTGGCACGAAGCGGATTCTCTGCAGCACGACATTGCGGTAGGGATCGGAAAAGACTTCCTTCTCGATCCGGTAGCGCCCCTGCAATTCTGTGTTCGTCAGCTCGTAAACGGGAACGCCCGGCTCAATGGAATGGTTTTCAAACTTGCAGTGGCGTTTTTCTTCGGAGAAGTAGCTGGAGCCGTCGGTGACAATCAATCCCTGGTCACGGGTGCAGGCCTGGTCCACGCGCGGAAAGTAAACTTCGTTCAGGATGCCGTGGCTGAGCGTGAACCACACGCGGCTGTGCAGGTTGAGCGCGGTGCCCACGCCGGTTTTGGCACTCGAAGTCCAGCGCGGCGAGATACCCGGCCAGCCCGGAGCATAGCGTTCGATTTCGTTCTCGCTCACCCAAAGTCCTCGTCACCGCATCTTAGTGGAAAGGATTTTACCAAGTCTCGGGGTGTGGGGCGGACACTCCTGTCCGCCGCCTTTGACGTTGATTTTGAAGTTGATCTTGGTTGGGGTGTCTTCAGCGACCAGAGGGTCGAATGCGTTTAGAAAAAATCCAATTCAAAAGCAGCGGACAAGAGTGTCCGCTCCACACAGACACATTACAATTGGGGGGACAGATGAGGACTCGAGCCAGGTTTGCGATGTGGGTTGTGGCGGTGGCCTTGCCTGCCGTGCTATGGGCCGCCGATTCTGGCACGCCCAGGGACATTGATGTTCAGAAGCCGGTGATGACACTGCGGGTGTCCAAGGCGGGACTGTTCTCGGCCTTTGGCCACGAGCACGAAATCAGCGCCCCCATCCAGCAGGGGAGGTTCAGCGAGAGCGATCGGTCCGTCAATCTGACCGTCGATGCGCGCCAGATGCGGGTCATGGACAAGGACGTTTCGGGGAAGGATCGGGCTGAGATTCAGGAAACCATGCTCGGCCCAAAGGTGCTGGACAGCAACCAGTTTCCCGAAATACGCTTCCGTTCAACTATTGTCGAGGGAAATCGAGACCCATTTTCAAAAGTTGACCGACCTGCTGCATTGTGAGATCCCGACCTTGGGCTACCCGCGAGCGGCCCTGTTTGCCTTCTCGATGTCGATCCTCGCCGGAAACGCCTTGGCCATCCTCAAGGGGCACCTGCGGGCGGTCCACGGCGACGAGATGGTTGCCGAGTTGTCGACCTACGCTCTGGTCAATGATGTGGCCGAGGTCTACCCTGGCATGATGATGGCGGTCCCACCGCCGGAGTGGTCGTTCCTGTGCGATTGCTCGGTGGCCCAATTCGCGGAACTGCTGACCGACTTGGCCGCCAGGGTGCCATTGGAACAGATGCTTCGATGCCGACGTGGGCCGAAGAAGCCGAGGAAGACCAGGAAGAGCTCCGGAAACAGAATTCACCACGTTGCCACCAAGAAGCTTCTCGACAAAAGCCAGGGGGGTGTCCCCACCAGGCAAAGCAAGGGCAAAACCAGACAAGATAAAAGTTAGAACGGAACTACCTCTTCATGTTCACAGGGTGGTAGGTCAGCCCAGCCTGTTCACGCGCTTGACGCAACTCTTCGCCCATCATGGGCGGACGATAGCTGGCCCGCCAGGTCCTGTCGGTAAACTATTGTTTACAGGCAGGGCCCCGCTTATGATTCAGATCAGAGGAACGACGAGGTCCAGCTGAACGATGCCACAACCTGAACGTGGCCAGCCAGTGCCCGGGCGGCTCTTCGAATTGCTGATCGATTCGAGCACTCGTTCGCCTCGATGAGGAGAGACGTCGTGATCCGCACGCGATCAATATCCGGCATCTGTGCGACCTCCCTATTTGGGCTGGGGCTCCTAAGCGTAGCGGCTCCACTCACGGCTTCTCAGTCCAGTCAAGCCACGGGCCGAATCACCAAGTACGACATCGCCACACGGGACGACTTGCTCTTCTCCCGACTCGTTGCCCCTGTGATGTCTGGTGAGATCAGCGATTGGTCCAAACAACTGCTGGGCGGAATGCCGGCTCAGTTTGGGGACTGGATAAGTCAGTTCATCGACGCGACCGCCCTGGCCAACATCGTCACCGAGACGTTCCCAGTCGAGGGACAGCCGGCCCTCAAGCCGGTTGACAAGCTCGTCGACGAATGCGCGCGAACGCTGGAGGTGGACAAGCCAGAGGTTTACGTGCGGAACTCACCGCAAACTCGCGATCTACACGGTCAAGTCTGGCGGCCGATATCACCTCGTTCTCACCAGTGGGCTGCTCAACCTATTCGAAGGCAGACCGGCCGAATTGAAGTTCGTGGTCGGCCGTGAGCTTGGACATATCAAATGCGGGCATGCCGAGCTGAAGCGCAAGTCATACGCCGTCCTCTTCACTATCCAGGCGATGGACATCGCGCTCGTTCCCGACAAGTGCCAGAACATGCTCCCTCTGCTCGCATTGGGCCGCCTGTTGAGCTGGTGTCGTGAGTCGGAGTTCTCGGCAGATCGCGCAGGGCTTCTTTGCTGCGGTGAGCCCAGACCCGCTTATGAGGCCATCATGCGACTGCAGCACGGCCTTCGAGCAGATAGCCCCTGGATCGACCCAGAGAAGAAGGACTTCGATCCCCAGGCCGTGATCCGCCAGTTTCGTCAATGGCAATACGAGCCGTTCGTCAAGTTCATCCTGGATGTCAAGCGGCAGCCCTTGGAGCATCCCTATTACCAGGAGCGGCTGGCGATGTTGAAGGCATGGGTCGACACGGGAGTTTACCGGAAGATCCTTGAACGCAGCGCCGATACGTCAGACGGCCAGCTCATCGAGGTCGTCAACATCCAGGCTTTCGAGTTGGCTGACGAAGGACAGACCGTGGATCCTTACGTGATCGTCATGGATGGCGACCGGCAGGTTCTCCGAACTCGCTATGCCTCAGGTCTTCGAGAGGCAGAGTGGAGTGGATTCAAGTCAACGGATGCGGGCGTCGAACAGCCACGAGCATTCCAGAACGGGCAGCCGCTTTTCTTCGAGATTTGGGATCGGAATTATGTGACGGACACCTTCATCGGTGGCTTCGTGATCTACCCGGACGGGCGAGATGCCAAGCTCAACGAAGCTGGCGAGTCTATCGCCGAGTACACCGGGAAGATCCTCTGGGATTGGAAAGAATCACAAGCAGTCTCAAGGCCCGGGTACGCCCGGGTCCAGGTCAAATTCACACAGCGGCAGGCAGAGGCACCTGTCGCAACCGCGAAGGAGTCGAGCCAATGAGGCATCGAAGCAAGTTCAGGCTGGCCGCACTCGTCGGAGCCGTAGTACTTGTCGGCGGATGCGGAGACCCGGATGAGACGGGAACGGCTGGGCCTGTCACACCTGAATCGGGTCAGGCTAAACAGGGCATTCCGACGCCAATCGCGAAAGAGAAGCCTGCTCCTCAACCGAAAGGCTGACAGTATCGGAGAACTGCCTCTTGGCCAGTCGTTGTAGGCTCAGGAGACCCTGGTCGGGTGCAACACGAGCAAGAAGGCGGGAGGTAAAATGGGCTCCATCATGAAGCACCTGAAGTCGGGCTCGTTCTCGCTCGTCGTGGTTGCCGTGGTCGGGGTCCCGTCGTTGTGCTATCTGTTCACGAAAGCTCTGGTTGATAATCTATACTTCATATTTAACATCCTCGCGGGGGTGCAGCCGACACCACTGCATGAATTGCACAAAATGGGCTTTCAGCGTTTCCCTGATGGCTAAAAGAGAGAC
The DNA here is from genome assembly GCA_963779255.1 of Terriglobia bacterium. GTDB lineage: Bacteria > Acidobacteriota > Terriglobia > Terriglobales > Acidobacteriaceae > JAIQFF01. The sequence goes on from CAVZXU010000009.1 coordinate 93,763, forward strand.
GAGCCCGGGCGGCCACGGCGTTAGCCGTGGCCATCCGAGCCCGGTATCTGAGCATGAGATCAGTTGGCCAGTGCCTGGTTCAGGCCGTGTCTGAGTTCTTGAGCAGGTCGATCAGTTCGCTGGCTTGGCGTATCGATAGATCCTCCGGACGGTCGACCTGGTACTCATGACGTAGCAGGCCCCCGAGATCGGTGTCTTGCCTCCGCGCGATCGCCTGGATTGCCTTGACCTGGTTCGCAGTGGCCGGTCTTGGAGCCGTGCGCGATCGCTCTGGACACGCGTGACCACGCAGCCGTTGCCGTTCTCCCGGGCGGTGCCGTTCCTGGTCGAGATTCCGGCACGCGCCAGTGGCCGTGATCCGGACCGGTGTTAGCCGGAGCTTGGAGGCGAGCCAGTTCGTCGTGAACGGCCTGATGGGCGGCAACATAAGCAGCGCGAATCCGGGCGTGAAAGCCGTCGAGATCCTTCTCAATCAGGCTGGCATCGAGCTCCATCTCCAGATTGCAGCTTGCCCCCACTGACCCGTAGTTGGGTTGGCCGACCTTTTGCGAAACGCCGACGTTGAGCTTCATTGGCATGGTAGAGGATCTCCTTGGGAGAGCTTTCTGATGGATGGGTTTGGGACGCAAGGAAATCACTCGGCCGTTTCGGTCAGCTTGAGCTGCCTGAGCGACTTCAGGGTCTCGTTCACAAGTCGTGACTGCTTGCGGTGGCGACGTAGCCCGGCGATCAGACGAGGGGGCTCGCTCGTGCTTCAGTCAGGGTTGCATGAAGAGCCTCGGCATCGTTGATCAGGCTCGCCAGGCTGGTGCCGGGGTTATCGCTGGTTGCGTGGCCATTGCTGTTCGCGGGAGCCGCGGATTCGTGGCCGTTGTTCTCGATCTGTGCGCTCATAGATCTCCTCGGGGACTCGTTGTTGATCGTGATGCGGTTTGTGACGCCGGGTTCAGGGTGCGATTCGATACGGATGACGTTGTCAGCCGGCTTGATCGCCGCATCGCCGCTGAGGGGCTGCCACGCATAGACTCGGTGCTGCTCTCGACAAACCAACGGCGTCTCCACGTCCGAGATGCCGATCTCGCTGAAGCCGAGCTGAATGGCTCGCTTCAGGAAGCTTCGGTTGGTGTTGATGCGAATGGGCGGGCCGGAATAGCTCGATCGGTTGAGCACCAGCTCGGTGATCTCCGACTGATCCGAAGCTCTGGCCCTGATCGCCACCTTGCCGTTCATGTCGATCGTGGCCGGGCTGTTCAACTCCTCGTTTCCAGGGAGACGATCGAGGGCCGCTTGCAGGAAGCGGGCATCCTCGGGATCCAGTTGGAGCCGGGTCAACACGGAGTCCGTACCGGGAATTGCTTCTTCGACTCCTGGAAAGC
>CAVZXU010000010.1:0-297305 GCA_963779255.1 Terriglobia bacterium
CCTTGTGCAGAATGGCATCGAAAAGAGCGGCTGACGTTTCGCCTCGAAACGGCAACGTCCCGTCGCCATCTCATACAGCACCGCCCCAAAAGAGAACAGATCGGTGCGCGCATCCAATTCTTTGCCTCGCGCCTGCTCCGGCGACATGTAGGCGACCGTGCCCAGCGCCGTGCCCGGACTGGTCAGATGCATTCCTGGCTCACGGTGTCGGTGAGTCGCTGGTGCCGCCATCGGCTTTGGCGGACTGCGCAGCTCACCTTGGCCAACCCGAAATCGAGAATCTTGGCGTGACCGCGCTTGGTCACAAAAATGTTGGCTGGCTTGATGTCGCGGTGAACGATGCCTTCGGTATGGGCGGCATCGAGCGCGTCGGCAATCTCGATTGCCGAGCGATAGTACAGCTCGATGTCCAATGGCTTCCCGGCGATCCGGTGCTTCAGCGTCACTCCTTCCAGAAACTCCATGGCAATGAAGGACTGGTCCCGTCTGTTCGCCGATCTCGTAGATGGTGCAGATGTTGGGATGGTTCAGAGCGGAGGCGGCATGCGCTTCGCGCCGAAAGCGGTCCAGGGCCTGCGGATCTCGGGCGACCTCATCGGGCAGGAATTTCAGGGCGACGAAGCGGCCGAGCTCGGTGTCCTCAGCCTTATAGACGACACCCATACCGCCACCGCCGAGCTTCTCGACGATGCGGTAGTGCGAGATGGTTTGGCCGATCATTGGTGGGCAAATGTTATGGCGCGAAGCTGGCAAGTCAATGAAGGCCGTGGAGTTGCGGATGTCACAGAATTGTTGGCGAAAAATCGCCATTACACTCAAAATCCCCCCGACTCGGATACCAGTCTGTGTCCGATACGTGGGGTCTCGCCAAGGTTGTCCGCAAGGTCGAGTTCAAGCTACTACACTTAAATCGACATTACCCTTTCCTCTTCAGCCCTCGCTGGACGGGGCTTCTTTGTTATTTTTGGGTAGACTCCCAGTGCCGCCCGCAGCGTGTATTGACGTTAAACCATCTCTTCACTCATGACATCTCGTAGAGCCGCATCAAGGTTGTCCTGCTGTCCCTTGCTCCACTTCCCGTAGTATCTCTCGGTAATTTGAATGCCTGCGTGGCCAAGGGCTTTCTTCAGGGCTTCCATCCCGACACCCTTTTCGAGCAATTCGACCGCGTACGTGTGCCTCAAATCGTGCGAACTGCCGTCAATCTCTGCCACCTTAAAGACCTTCCTGTACATCTTGTGAAAATACGACGGTGCATCTTTTGCGGTCGTCACTCCAGACCAGAAGAAATACTCGGGGTTGCCGTTCTTGACCTTCAGCAGTTCTCGACCAAGCCACGCGGGAATGACGTTATCGACGTGGGTTCCGGTCTTCTGCCGGTCGCACTTCACACGAAAGCCGCCTTGTCCTGAATCAATTCGTCTTTAGCAAGGCAGACTGCGTCCACGAGGGACAGCCCAGAGTGTCGCTGTAGCTGCATGCAGACCTTGACGCGGGCTTTGTTGTAGTCGGTCAGCGTGGTCTTATCGACCGCTGCGATAATCCGCTCGTACTCCTCAGGGTGAAAGGGCGTACAGCCGCTGTGACGTTCTTGACCTTGATCGACGACAGGCTCTTGCTCGGGTCAGTCGTGATCCAGCCTGCCGCAAAGCAGAACTTGAAGAAGTTGCGAACCTTCTCTTGAAACGACCTCCGCGCCTGAGGCGACTTGACCGTCCATTCTGATCGCCACGATCCGAGATGGGCGGATGTGATATCGCGTATAAATCGGGATTCCTTGTCCCTTCCAGAATTCGAGCAGCAGGCCCGTGATGTAGCTCGTGACGATAGAGCGTGTCTGGCGAATTGTTACGGGGGAGCTGATTTTAACGGTGATCGCCTTGCGAAAGTGAGCTGAGTCGCATTTTCGGGATGCACCGGTGGCAGGGAAACGATCGCAACCGAGCAATGCTCTGCGATGGGGAAACGCTGGATGATTTCTGGAATTGGAATGGAAGTTTTGTCGAGGTTGACCGAAGATCGCAGCGAGCGCGTCTCTGACAAATCAGGCAGCCACCGGCGTCTGATACAGGGCCCGACAGTGGGGTTGCCATCGAAACGAGCTGAGATTGGCTGCTGGTTGTGACGCGGGCGGATCCGGCGGTCGCCCTTCCCGCGAGGTATGCGTGCGATGGTGGTTGAAGTAGCTCCTGAAATCAAGCAGCTTGTTTTCCAGATCTGCCGTCGTCCAGAACAACATGTGATCTAAATACTCGCGTCGAAGCGTGCCGATTAACCTTTCCACGAACGGATGAGACGGGGAACGTAGGGGATGGACTTGATTTCTGTCACCTCCAGAATCCGCAAGTTGGCTTGCCACTGGTGGAACCGATAGAGCGGATCATGGTCGCAGCTCAAATGCTTCGGCAACCAGCGATGCCCTCGAAGGGCGCGGTTGAACATCCGACAGAGTGCGACCCCGTCGACCGTGCCGGCATGGACACCGAAGCCAAGGATCCGGCGCGTATATTGATCCATGACGACCAGGACCCAGTGGGTCCGCAAGGTGGCCGACTCGCACCGGAACAGATCCATGCTCCAGAGGCTGTCTTTCATGTGGCCCAGGAACGTCAGCCAGGAGGGACCACCGGAGGGCTGAGCTGGCCGGTAGTGATGGGCGAGAATCCTGCGAACCACGTCTTTGTCGATTGGGATGTGGAACGCCAAGGCGATCTGTTGTGCGATTCGCGGGCAGCCCCAGTTGGGATTATGCTGCTTCGTTTCGACGACCGCATGAATGAGTTCTGCGCTCGGTCCTTTCGGACCGGGCTTGCGACGGCGATTCGGGGAGAACAGCATGCGGTACTTTTGGTTGCTCAAGGCTTTGTGAAGTCCTAACAGTGTCGAGGGTTTCAGTGCAATTGCGGAACGGAGCAGACGAGTTGGACGCACCCAGAGTGCCAGCCAGCCGGCGAAGATGCGGTCCGACGCGGATAGATTCGGCGATCGTTTTCGGGAGCGATTCAGGATCAGGAGCTCGTGTTTGAGGAGAAGCGTCTCCGCGACGATGGAACGGACGCCGCCAGGACCGAGCAACCGAGCCAGGGTGGCGAGCAAGTGGATGAAAAGAACGGCCAGATTGCGCATCGAAGAATGGTAGCAGGACGGGAAATCCTGAGTAATCATGGGCGAAATAGCAATTCGCCAGCCACAGGCAGTCACCACAAAAACGCAAAGCGCAGAGTGGAGTGATTTCGTTTGCTCCGCGTCGCGCAATGGTGCCTAAAACAGCGGTGTGATGTCTGTGCCTTTTTGTGCCTACGAAAAAACCGACAAATCTTGGGAAATGCAGTTGTGGAACGGCAGGACGGACAGATCTAGCGGTTCTGCCGTTCCTTTTTTTGTGCCTGCGAAAAACTGCCTGCTTTCTCTTAAGTCATTGATTGGATTTGGCGTCCCCGACGGGATTTGAACCCGTGTTACCGCCGTGAAAGGGCGATGTCCTAGGCCAGGCTAGACGACGGGGACCACAATGATGAGGTGGGAGCCTGCGATTTAGCTTTGATGTTAACAGCGCGGCTGGAACAGTGTCAAAACAACCGACTGCGCTGGGCCTCCTCACGGGTTGCGTTTCTTGCAGAGTCATTCGAACCATGCGCTGCGAACGAAAAGGGTCCCGATTGTCCTGCTTCACTTTTCATTGCGGGGCTCGCACCTCACGATTTGTTTCGGCCAGCCTTCGCGTGACTGCGTGGGACAATTTACAATAGATAGAGACCTCGTCGACGAGCCTGGCATGCCTGATCCTCTCTACCTGAGCCTTTGGTTTTCCTCCTTTGAAGCGGACGACATGTTGCCTCACGCCCTCGCAGTGATGCGCCAGTTCCCGTTTTCGGTTGCGCGGCTCGGGATCACATATTTGGTTCTCCACCCCGTCTCCTGGAATGAACCAACCATTCTCGAACGGGGGTTTACGCCTGGAGTTTCCGCCGAGGAAGCTGTGCTCATCGCCTCTGACCTGTTGCATGAAGACTACGCTTACTTGTTTGAGGCTTTTTGGGACTTGTGGGTACTGGGCGAAAATGGAGAGTGGACGGTGCAGCCGTCTCCGGTGAAGTTTCTGGTCCGCGGCCTGGAGTTTGATGACAGGATCTACCAGCAGGAAGGCCACATCCAGGTCGACCTTGGGCTGGACTCGCCCTTCCTCCAGGAAGACGTGCCCCTGACCGCCGAGGCCGAGGCGAGGGTGCGCGCCAACGTGCAAAAGCTGGTTGAGTTCAGCAGCAAGGTGGAAAAGAATTCCGGGGCCAATGCCCGCCTGTTGTGGTCAGAATCGGAACAGAACTTCGCGCAAAAACTGGTTGCCCGCTTGCAGAAAGTGCAGTAAACCTTCAAACCACAAAGGACGGTGAGCGATACGTGAACCACAGGCTGCGGGAAGTCGGCGGGGCTGGTTTGCCTTGCGGAGCCAGTACCGACAACGCATGGTCAGCTAGATCACAGCGACGTGAGAGTGGACCACAATCCACCCGGAACTCCTGCTTGCCGAACTCGGGAACAATCGACGACTCAAGCGGGGAGACGGAGACCCTGAGGTCTCGTTTGCCTGAGCTTCCGAGTTGTGTCGACTGGACAGGTTTGCTCGTATGATTTGTCCCTGTAGAATGCCGATCGTTAGGTCAGAGGTCATTCTGCGCACCTCTCCTCGTATGCAAACACTCATTGTTAGGAGTTGCAGACAATCGTTGAGAACTTAACAGGTTAGACTCTTCCACCGCTATCGCCGTTTCAGATATCTCAAGTTGTGAGCGAATATCCGCTAGCAAGAAGTAGCCCCAAAATTGGTTTACAGGGTGGCTGTTCGTGCTGCCTGAGTTCGCTTCCACTGATCGGGTAGCATGTCGAAAGCTCACGGATTTGTACTGCCGGTAAGTTAATCAGAAGTTGGGTGAGATATAGCTGAGGATCCACTTCGTGCCTGCGGCATGTGCTTGTGAGGCTGGCCAGAATCGCCGCCGTTCGCCCTCCGCGGGCATTGCCCACGAAAGAGAGTTCTTTCGATTTAAAACGACGCGCTTCATCTCGCGTTCGCTGACATTGTTGTCGATTGCAGCCGCACCGTCGGAACAATAGACGTTCCGTTCTTACCATGTCCAAGGGCGTAATTCACCGCCTCCGGCATGGGATGCTTGGGCAGCAATTGCTCTTTCCATAGAAGAAGCTTTTCGCGAAGACGGCCAGCACTGGCGCCGATCGCGTCAGGCGCAACTGAAGCCGCTCGGCGACGGAAACACCTCTGGCTTCCTTCTCCACTCCAAAGAGCGCACCCACCATCTCGGCCGCTTCCCGCGCGATTTCGGGAGCCGCTTCTTCCACTCGTAGAACTGCCAGGCCCAGAGCCCGCGCTCGTTGCAAAACGCCGCCACGCTCTGACCGCTCTGACTCTGTTCGGAAACCAACTCACGCCACTTCATCGACGCTTGTGTACTTCCATGTCTCATCTGACAACTGTGCTCTCTCTCGCGGCGCCGGACAAGATGCGGTTCGCATAGCGCTCACCAGAGGACGCACAGAGCACGGAGGAAAACGGCTGAATTTCCTCCGCCCTCGCCTGCCGGCAAGCTGCTACTTCGTTCTTCCGCCCTCGACTTTCAACTTGTCCGCTGCTGCCGCTTGCGCCGCAGCCAGGCGCGCGGTCAGGACGCGGAAGGGCGAGCAGGAAACATAGTTCAGTCCGACCTGATGACAGAACTCGACTGAAGAAGGCTCGCCGCCGTGCTCTCCGCAGATGCCGACTTTGAGATCGGGCCGGGTTTTCCGGCCCCTTTCCGTGGCCATCCTGACCAACTGGCCGACTCCTTCGCGGTCGAGCACCGCAAATGGGTCCTGTTTGAGGATACCTTCCTCCAGGTACGTGGGCAGCACCTTGTTGACGTCATCGCGGGAGAAGCCGAATGTGGTTTGCGTGAGATCGTTGGTGCCGAAAGAAAAGAACTGGGCCTCCTTCGCGATCTCATCCGCGACTAGCGCGGCCCGGGGCAATTCGATCATTGTGCCCACGAGATAGTCCACTTTTTTCTCTTTCTCCTTGAAGACTTCCTGCGCAACCCGGTGGACGATCGCACCCTGGTTCGCCATTTCTTTCAACGTGGCAGTGAGCGGGATCATTACTTCGGGATAGACCTTGACGCCCTCCCTGGCCACGATCACAGCGGCCTCGAAAATGGCGCGGGCCTGCATTTCGGTGATCTCGGGATAGGTAATTCCCAAGCGGCAGCCCCGATGTCCGAGCATGGGATTGAATTCGTGCAGGTCTTCCACCCGGCGCAACAGCGTCCGCAGTCCCTTCAGTTTGGGAGAACGTGGCTTGGTGGCCTCGAGCACGGCGATCTCGACCATCAGATCCTCGCGGCGCGGCAGAAACTCGTGCAGCGGCGGATCGAGCGTACGGATGGTGACCGGGAAACCGTCCATGGCGCGGAACACGCCGATAAAATCCGCGCGTTGCATGGGTAGAAGTTTCTTGAGCGCGGCGCGGCGGTCTTTTTCGTTGTTCGCGAGAATCATGGTCCGCATGTGCGGTAGCCGGTCTTCGGCGAAGAACATGTGCTCGGTGCGGCACAGGCCGATGCCCTCGGCGCCGAAAGCGCGGGCCTGAATGGCGTCACGAGGAATGTCGGCGTTGGCGCGGACCCTCAGTTTTCGGAACGGCTCCGCCCAACCCATCAGCTTCATGAGTTCGGGATCGTCGGGCCTCGCCGCAACCGTGTTGAGCTTGCCCTTAATCACGCGGCCGGTGGTGCCGTCGAGCGAAATCCAATCGCCTTCCTTGAAGACCTGCCCCTTCACGCGCATCTCTCGCGTCTTTTCCTCGACCTGGATGTCGCCCGCCCCCGCTACGCAGCATTTGCCCATGCCACGTGTGACCACGGCGGCGTGGCTGGTCATGCCGCCGCGCGACGTCAGAATGCCGACTGCGACTTCCATGCCGTGGATGTCTTCGGGTGTGGTCTCCGCACGGACGAGGATGACCGGATTTTTCCGGCTGTGGCCGGCCTTCTCCACTGCGTCGTCTGCAGTGAAAACGATTTGGCCGACGGCTGCGCCCGGCGAGGCGGGCAAGCCTGTGGCCAGCACCTCAATTTTTCCGCCCTTCTCGTCCAGCCCGGGAACCAGGAAGTCGTAAAGCTGGTTGGGCTCGACGCGGAAGATGGCTTCTTCTTTACTAATGAGTCCCTCTTCCACCATCTGGATAGCGATCCGCACCGCGGCGCGTCCGGTGCGCTTGCCGTTGCGCGTCTGCAGCATGTAGAGCTTGCCTTCCTGAATAGTGAATTCGAAATCCTGCATGTCGCGGTAATGTTTTTCCAGCCGGGTAGTGATTTCGCGCAACTGGTCGTACACGCTGGGCGTGACTTTTTGCAGTTCGAGGATCGGAACCGGGGTACGGATGCCGGCCACCACGTCTTCGCCCTGCGCGTTCATCAGGAACTCGCCGTAGAACTCTTTCACTCCGGTAGCAGGATTGCGGGTAAAGCCCACACCCGTGCCACTGGTGTCGCCGAGATTGCCGAAGACCATCGCCTGCACGTTGACCGCAGTGCCCAGCATGTCATCGATGTTGTTGATGCGACGGTAGTGCTTGGCGCGATCGTTCTGCCAGGAACGGAACACGGCGTCGCGCGCCATCACCAGCTGCTGGTGCGGATCTTGAGGAAAGTCCTGCTTGGTGTGCTTCTTGACCACCTTTTTATATTCCTCGATCACTTCCTTGAGCGCCTTGGCGTCGAGATCTGTGTCAAGCTTGGCTTTCTTCTGTTTCTTCTTGGCATCGAACACCTCGTCGAAGGCGGGCTTCGGGATGTCCAGCACCACGTTGCCGAACATCTGGATAAGCCGGCGGTAGGAATCAGCGGCGAAGCGAGGATTGTTGCTGCGCTTCGCCAGGGCTTCGACGCTCTGATCGTTGAGGCCTAGATTGAGAATGGTATCCATCATGCCGGGCATGGAAAATTTCGCGCCCGAGCGCACGCTCACCAGCAGGGGATTCTCGCCCTTACCGAGCTTTTGGCCCTGCAGTTCCTCTAACTTCTTGAGCGCCGCATCCATCTGGCGTTCGACTTCGGCGGACACGCCATCGCTGCGCATGTATTCCCGACAAGCCTCGGTCTGGATGGTGAAGCCCGGAGGCACGGGCAGGCCGGCGTTGGTCATCTCGGCGAGACCCGCGCCTTTGCCGCCGAGATCGTCTTTCATCTTGCCGTTGCCGTCGGCTTTGCCGCCGCCAAAGAAGTAAACGTACTTCGTGCTGGGATTCTTGTCGCTGGTCTCAACGCTGGTTTCGGGGAGAGTTTGCGTCGCCATAATGAGTGTTCTTCCTTTATTGTTTCGAAGATTCTTTGGATTCCTTGCCTTCGGTCACGATCTCGGAGAAATCGGCTATGGTCGAGAATTCAGTTAGCAATGTTTGCAAAAGGGCCAAACGGTTAGCCCGGATTCGCTCCTCCTCGACCATGACCATGACCTTGTCGAAGAATGCGTCCACCGGCTCTCTTGCAGTCGAGAGTACCGAGAGGGCCGCTTGATACTCCTTCCGTTGCCGATGTGCTTCAACTCTTGGAGCGTAAGTCTCAACGTAGGCAGCGAGCCTCTTCTCTTCATCGGCAGAATCAGGAAAAGCCTGAAACTCCGCGGCGGCCTCGATGCCGGCTTCCTTCGCCTGCTTCAGGATATTGCGCATACGTTTGCAGGCGGCCGCAATCGCTTGAAATTGGGGCATTTGCAGGACGCCCTTTAGTGCCTGCGCCCGCGCTACCGCATCCACTACATCATCGGCATCCGCTGCCAGCACTGAGCTCACCACGTCGTAGTTGAAGCCAAGGGTGTCGCGCAAGTAAAACTCCAGACGTTCCCGCAGGAAATGGCTTACGGTACCGTCGTAGTCAACGGCGGGGGCGAACTTTTTCTCGGCGGCCGAGCCGCGGTAGGCTTCCCGAGCATCCTTGAATAATTGGCTGAGACTCACGGGCAGCTTTTGCTCTGCGATGGTCTTGACGATCCCATTGGCCTGGCGGCGCAGAGCAAACGGATCCTTCGATCCTGTCGGCTGCAGTCCAAGCGCGAACATACCCGCAATGCTGTCGGCCTTGTCCGTGATCGAGAGTACAGCGCCCTCGACCGTCCGCGGAACTGAGTCTTCCATGGATTCGGGCTTATAGTGATCGTAAATTGCGATGGCAACGGCTTCGCGGGCGTCGGCTTTCATGTCGGGATCGAGTTCCTGCACTCTGGCGTACAATCCTCCCACAATGCCTTGCAGTTCGGTGAACTCTTTCACCAGTTCGGTCGTGAGGTCAGCCTTCGCCAACAATGCCGCTTTATGAACGACTCCGGGGCGAACCGCGATGCCGCCCTGGCGAATCTTTTCGCACAACCAACTGCATACCCGCTGCACCCGCAGCACCTTGTCCCAGTAGCTGCCGAGATCCTTCTGAAAGGTGACGTTCTTGAGCCACACCGTCCGCTCGCGCAGCGGATGCTTCTGGTCAGTCTGCCAGAAGAAGCGCGCGTCGTTGAAGCGTGCCCGCAGCACGCGTTCGTGCCCGTGCCGGATGATGCCGTCGGGATCACCGTCGGTGTTCAGCACGGCCAGAAAGTGTGGCGAGAGGCTGCCCCGCGAGTCCTCGACGGCAAAGTACTTTTGATGGTCGCGCATGACCGTGACCAGAACTTCCTCGGGCAGTTCCAGAAATTCAGGATCGAACGAGCCCAGGATCGCCGCCGACCATTCAGTCAGGTTGATCACGGTGTCGAGCAGCGACTTGTCTTCGCGCCAGCGTGCGCCGGGAATGGTGCGAGTCGCGGCATCGAGAGTCTTGCGAATCTGCTTTTCTCTCTGCTCGCGACTGAGGACCCTGGCTTTCTCCAGCGCCTCGATATACGAGGTGCCTGCGCGGGGAATCGCAACCGATCCATTTGCCAGGATTCGATGTCCGCGCGATTGATTTCCAGCGCGAACTCCAGCGAACTCCAGCGGGATGACCTCGTCATCGAGCATGGCCACCAGCCAGCGCACCGGACGCACGAAGCGCTCGCTAGGCTTGCGCCAGTACATATTCTTGGGCCAGTAGACAGAAGCGATCTCTTTGGGCAGGGCCTCGGCTAGAATCTCAGCGGCGGAGCGTCCGTTCCTGGTGACGATTGCGGTCAAGTACTCGCCCTTCGGAGTTGCGGTACGCTGCAACTGGGAAACATCCACGCCGGCTTTTTTTGCGAAGGCATACGCGGCGGGAGTGGGTTGGCCATCCTTGAAAGCCACGCTGACCGATGGGCCGGTAACTTGCTCGACGACGTCAGGCTGCGCAACCGGAATATTTGCTGCCAGCACCGCGAGGCGACGAGGTGTATCGAGATAGGCCAGGGCAGCCGCGGGCAGCAGCCGTTCGCGGTCAAGGAGCTTGTGCAGGCGTTCACGCAGCTCCAGCGACGCCGTGTCGATCATCCGCGCCGGAATCTCTTCGCAACCGATTTCGAGTAGAAAATCTGGCATCTCGATAAACCCAACCCTTGTAGCGCCGGCATCCTGCCGGCTGTCCCGAGGGCATCTTGCCCTCGGCAGCGCGGGCGGGACGCCCCCACGACAGCGGCGCTACAAGAAATCTACGCACCGCTCCTACGATCCCACAGACGACAACTTCTCTTTCTTGCTGCTCTGCTTTTTCTCGGCGATCGGTTCCTCTCGAATCGCTACGGACGCTTTTGCGTTTTGCTGATCGACCCATGCCTTCGCGATTCCTACCGCCAGCGCCCTTACCCTTGCAATCACGCCTACGCGTTCGGTTACAGAAATTGCGCCACGCGCGTCCAGGATATTGAACAGATGAGAGCACTTCAGGCAGAGATCGTAAGCTGCGAGCAGGGGAACACGCTGTTTGTCGCGTCCAACTCCATCGTTCTTCTCTTTCGCAAGTGCCGCATACTTCTCCAGCAACGTCTTGCACTCTCCTTCGCACAACTCGAAATGTTTCCAGGCCTTTTCCACGTCGGCCAACTCGAAGTTGTACACCGAAAATTGCAGCTCATCGGCCAGGCGAACATCGCCATAAGTTGTGACACCGCCGGTTTCGGGATCACGGGCCCACACGATGTCATAAATCGAGTCTTTATCCTGCAAAAATGATGCGATGCGTTCCAGCCCGTACGTGAGCTCGGCTGAAATCGGGTCCAGATCGACGCCGCCGCACTGCTGGAAGTAGGTGAATTGGGTGATTTCGAGGCCGTCGAGCATGACCTGCCAGCCGATCCCCCAGGCACCCAGGGTGGGAGATTCCCAGTTGTCTTCTTCAAACTTGATGTCGTGCTGGCGCAGATCAATGCCCATCGCGCCCAGCGACTCCAAATAGAGTTCCTGCACATTTTCCGGCGGCGGCTTCAGGATGACTTGCAATTGCATGTGCTTGAACAGGCGGTTGGGATTCTCTCCATAACGTCCATCGGCTGGCCGGCGCGAAGGCTGCACATAGGCGACTTTGTAGGGTTGCGGTCCCAGCACGCGCAGAAAAGTTTCCGGCGCCATCGTGCCCGCACCAACCTCGACATCATAGGGCTGTTGCAGAACGCAACCGCGCTCCGCCCAGAAGGTTTGCAATCGCAGGATCAGTTCCTGGAAAGTGAGCGGGTTGGCATGAGAAGGCGGCATGAAGATATCTATCCGTAATTCCCAGTTCGTTAATTCTTGATCTTAGTTCTTAGTTCGTGGTTCTCAGTTCTTAGCGGAAGCGAGCTAAGACCTGATCTTCTCCAGCATTCCCGCAGTCACCAGCTTCTTTTCAATGTGCCTCTGCAGCGTCTGGATCAGAAACTTGCGCAGATCGCGTCCCTGCTTCTGGGGCCAGGGCGTTCCCGCAAAACCTTCTACCGGGGCGCGAAACATCCGGGCAGCCAGCGCCCGCGATTCTGCGGATATCTCGGATGATGCCAGCCGCTTGTCCTCGGTACACATCAAGCCGTCGGTCAAGGCGTGAAAGAAGGCCCGGCTGCCATTCAGGGTACGTCCGCAAACCATGCACTCGCCGAGGTCGGGCAGATAGCCCATCAGGCGGGTCATCCACAGCTCAAAATACGTCACAGGCATCCAGACGTCCGGCCCGCGCAATCCCGCGAGCACCGAAAGCGCCAGTCGAAACGCAGCATCATTAGCTTCGCGGTCCGGCAGCAGCTCGTCGAGCAGCTCTGCCACATGCGCCAGCGCGACCGCCCGCGGATAACTTACTTCCGTCGCCAGCGGTGATTCCAGCACCTCGCAGGAGTCCAGCCGAGCCAACTCCTGCCGCTCGCGATCTTCATAAAAAGCCCGAACGTAGGTCAGCGGTTCCAGCGCGCCGCCAAACCGCCGCTTCGATTTCTTGGCTGAGCGCGCCACGCCGCGAACTTTCCCTTCCGCTCGCGTGAACAACGTGACCAGCAGATCGGCCTCGCGCAAAGGGTACGTGCGCAGGACGATCGCTTCCGACTCCTTCAGTGTCATGGAAGCCCAGCAGGTTAACGATTGATTGTAATGGAGTAGTGCTGAGATGGGAAGGCGGAGGCCGGGCGTCTCTCGGACTTCAGCCCTCAGACGTCGGGCTTCGGGCTTCGGACCTCAAATCTTCGAATCGCACGGCGGCACAAACAACAAAGAGCTCCAGCAATACTCTGGAGCTCTTCATTGCAGAAATTGACAGCAGACGCCTGAGGTCCGAGGTCTGACGCCCAAAGTCTGACCTCCGCCTCTACCGTCCGAAATACTTCGCGTTACGCTCGGTGAATGACGCCCACTTTTCCGGCAGATCGTCCAGCGCGAAGATGGCCGATACCGGACACACGGGCACACAAGCTCCGCAATCGATGCACTCTACGGGATCGATGTACAGCATCTCTTCTTCGGCGTACGCCGGCGAATCTTTCTTAGGATGAATGCAGTCCACCGGGCAAGCGTCCACGCAGGCGGTGTCCTTGGTTCCGATGCACGGTTCTGCGATCACGTAGGTCATTGTTCCTGTCTCCCTCGCCAGCCGAACTGTACTGAACTCGTTATATTAACAAGAATGCACGCTGTGGGTGCAACTTTTGGAGATTGTTTCGATTAACGTCGCGAACTAATGGAGGACGGGCGTCCTCACCCGTTCCAGCCGACACGGCCGGGACGCCCGAGCTCCATCGCCGCAACTTGCTAATCCGGGTAAATTCTGCAAAAATAATGGTTTGTCTCAGCCTGCCTGAAGCAATTAGGAAAGGAACATAAGCTCTTGTTAATGATTCGTCTGTCGCGCACCGGTGCGCGCAAACAACCGCAGTATCGGGTGGTGGTCATCGAAAAGGAACGCGCGCGCAATGGCCGTCCGGTCGAGGTGGTCGGGACTTACAACCCCCGCACCAGCCCGGCCAGCATTGAACTTAAGCGCGAGCGCATCGACTACTGGGTATCGAAAGGCGCCAAGTTGTCGGACCGGGTCAGCAAGATCGTCTCCCGGCCGGCACCGGCCAGTGCCGTTCCGGTTGCCTGATCCCGGGTTGCGCCTTCCGGCAGATTCCACCGCATAGAACTGGATATCCTATGAGCGAGCCAACCGGGGACATGCGAGTCCTGATCGAGCAGATTGCCAAAGCTCTGGTCGATGATCCAACCCAGGTCTCGGTCAACCAGGTCGAAGAAGACGGGGAGTCGGTGCTTGAGCTTACGGTTGCCCCGAACGATCTGGGCCGAGTGATTGGCAAGCAGGGACGCACCGCACGCGCTATGCGTAACCTGCTGGGCGCGGCCGGTTTGAAGTTCAACAAGCGTTTCGCGCTGGAGATTTTGGAATAGCCGACGAGTTCATCACGCTGGCGCGCGTTCTCAAAACCCAGGGACGCCGTGGCGAAGTCGCAACCGAACCGCACAGCGACGTCCCGGACCGGTTTCAACCAGGCATGCGGCTGTGGGCCTTGCCCAAGGATGGAGACGGGCCCCGGCGCGAGTTAAGGATTGAGGAACTGTGGCCACACAAAGGTCATTTGGTCCTAAAGTTCGAAGGTGTTGATTCGATTTCCGATGCCGAAACCCTGATCGGATGCGAGTTGCAGGTCCCTGCCAGTGAGCGATCGAAGCTGGGGCCGGGTTGGGTTTACGTCAGCGATCTGGTGGGATGCGACGTCTTCGACGGCGATCGCGAGATTGGCCGGGTCCAGGATGTACAGTTTGGAGCGGGTGAAGCACCCCTGCTCATCGTCAAGGCGGGAACGAGCGAGTACGAGATTCCTTACGCGGAAGCGTATTTGAAGGGCGCCGACCTTGAGCAAAAGAAGATTTGCATGATTCTGCCGGAAGGCATGCTCGAGCTGAATGCTCCCATGACGGCCGAAGAGAAAGAGCAACAAACGATCAGTAACAAGAAGCCGTCATCCTGAGCGGAGCAAGTGCTTCGCTTTGCGAAGCGCTTGCGGAGTCGAAGGACCCTACCTTCTTGCGATGCGATGGTAAAAGGGGCCTGGGCGGGCGAGTCGCCCGCCACCACACGGTCGCTCAGCATGACAGGGATTTAGGGTCCAGCGATGAAGATCGACATTTTAACGATCTTTCCTGACTTCTTTCGCGGACCGCTGGATTACGGCATTGTTCGCCGGGCCCGCGAATCTGGCCTGGCGACGATAGAAGTTCACGACTTGCGGAGGTTTGCGCACGACCGGCACCGCACCGTGGATGACCGCCCTTTCGGCGGCGGCGAAGGCATGGTGCTGAAGCCGGAACCGATCTTTGAATGCATTGAAGGATTGAATATCCAGGATCGCGCGGGGCGTCTTGCACCGAGTGCGAAGCAGAGCGTAGTGCTGTTGTCGGCACAAGGTCGGCGCTTCGACCAGAGCGTGGCGGAAGAACTCGCAGCCCTAGAACGAATTGTGCTGATCTGCGGCCGTTACGAAGGCGTGGACGAGCGCGTGGGACAGCATCTGGCCGATCGTGAGTTGTCGATCGGCGACTACGTGCTGAGCGGCGGCGAGTTGGGTGCGGCGGTGATTCTGGATACGGTCACGCGCCTCATTCCCGGCGCCCTGGGTAACGAAGCTTCGGCGCGGCAGGAGTCGTTTTCGGCGGGGACGGCAGTGCAACCCGTCGGCGCCGATTCCACCTGTGCCTCGGGTGGATTGCTGGACTATCCGCATTACACCCGGCCGGCGGACTTTCGCGGATTGCAGGTGCCTGAGGTTTTGCTATCAGGCAACCACGAAGAAATACGCCGCTGGCGCCGGCGCACGGCTTTGGAGAAAACCTGGCGCAACCGGCCTGACTTGTTAGATGGGGCCGCGCTGGGCGACGAAGATAGAGAATTGCTGGCCCGCATCACGGGGAAGGAAAACTGAGCAGTCCAAGATTCCGTCACTGGGGGGAAAAATCGTGACCAACCTGATCATCGAAAAACTTCTGGCTAAGACCAAACGCACTGATATCCCTGACTTCGCTCCGGGCGACAGTGTCCGGGTGCACGTGAAGATCAAGGAAGGCGACAAGGAACGCCTGCAGGCATTTGAAGGCGTGGTGATTGCGCGGAGCCGGGGGCCGCAGGCCAGCTTTACCGTGCGCAAGATCAGCTTCGGCCACGGCGTCGAGCGCATCTTCCCGCTCCATTCCAAAGTGGTGGACAAGGTGGAGTTACTGCGCTCCTCCAAAGTCCGCCGTGCCAAGTTGTATTACCTGCGCAGCCTGAAGGGCAAGGCGGCCCGCTTGAAGGATGTGGACCGCGAGCAGGCTGTGGCTGAAGTGGCCAGTACTTAGCGACGTCGGACCTGGGACGTCAGGCGTAGGGGCCCGAAGTCTGAAGAGTTCGCCGCGTATCTAGCCGCGAGCGGGACGCCCGGGCCCACATTACAGGCTGAGGTCTGACGTCCGAAGGCTGGCTATTTGTGGATCTCGAACTGCAAGGTATCTTCGAGATGCTTCTCGGCTAACTTCCGGATCAGGAACTGCAGCATCTGGCGCTCGCCCTTACGGATCTGGTGGAATTCGATTCCGAGTCCTACCTGCGGTTCCGCATGCTTGACCTGACCTTTTAGCGTCAAATTGTGGTCATCCACATGGAGCGTCACTGTCAACTCGGTGCCGGCGGGCACCATGTGCTTGGTCAGCACCAGGCAGCCAATCTCTGACATATTCTTCAAGACGACGTCGGCTTTGAAGCTGTGGGAGCCCGGCTCGACCAGTTCCGCGGTTCCTTCCAGACTAAAGCGCTCGCGGCGGCGCCGACGCTCGTGGGAGGCAAAGGTACGAGACCGCTTCGCGTTTCCATCCAGCAGGATGGGCTCATAGACCTCCACCATGTCTTTCAGTTCGGCTTCCCACAGCGTCCGGTCCGATTCCACAGACTGCAATCCAATTTGACCCGCCAGCTCCGAATTCGGTTCGCCCACCCAGACCACGCGGCAGAACGCCTTGTTCTTCCCCCGTTCGATGGCAATAACCTCTCCAGCTGCCTTCACGCAGCGCAGGCCTGTGACCCGGGCGCCGTGCTCGGAAATATCATAGGTGCAGGCAATCTCAAGACAAGGCTTTTGCGCGTCATCCCAGTAGGTGACTCGAATGGGAAGAGCCAACTGGATGCGCTTTTTTTGGCGCTCTGGTACTGCTTTGGAAGTGTCTTCTCTCAAAATGGGATCCGGTGCGCTGACGGTTCTCTTCACTGAACCTAGCAATCGGCAGCGCGCCGGTCAATTTACCGCAGTAATGGCCCAGGCTGGTTACCTTTGGGCCGATGAATCCACGGCAGTTGGGCAAGTGTGGGTCGGACCCTGCTGTCCGACGGCTTTGACTTGGATCTTGGTCATTCGAAACCAGTTCGGCTCGCAGCAAAAAAGTAAGAGCCAAAACCTCAAAGGCGTCGGACAGGAGTGTCCGACCCACACTTGCAGATCAGAGGCAATGCCCTTGCGGCGAGTAGTTTTCCACATTGCACTACAAGCGCGAACTGGGCGAAGATGAGTTATCTGCCAACTGCGTGCCGCAAGAACTCACGTCCGCTCCCGGGAAAGCGCTCTCTGCCTCCGCCGCCAAATTGCGTCTGCTGAAGAAGCTGCACTGCACCCTGAAGTTTGAAAAGAAGGCATCGCAACTGGGTGCGCGCTTTATCGCTGGCGTAGATGAAGTCGGACGCGGCTCGCTGTTCGGGCCCGTGGTCGCTGCTGCCGTCATCCTCGATCCCGAATATCGGGTACGAGGCCTGCGTGACTCCAAGCTGTTGCCGCCAGAGCGGCGTACAATCCTGGCAGAACGAATCCGCGAACACGCCCTGGCCTGGGCGGTAGCGGCGGTCGATGCTGCCCGCATCGATCAGATCAACATCTATCAGGCCTCGCGTCTGGCCATGCACCAAGCCGTCTTCGGACTCGATCCGGGAGCCGACCACTTGCTGGTGGATGCGATGCGTCTGGACTGCGAACTTCCACAGCAACCGATCATTCACGGCGATGCCCTTTCAGCTTCGATCGCGGCCGCGTCCATCCTGGCCAAAGTGGAGCGCGACCGCATGATTGTCGAATGGGACCCGGTCTTTCCGGTTTACGGACTGGCTTCGAACAAAGGCTACAGCACGCCTCGACATCTGGCGGCATTGCGAGAGCATGGACCTTCTCCGCTTCATCGCCTGTCATTTGCGCCGGTATGGAATGCGCCCGTGCCGCAAGATGTACTGGCGTTCATGCTTGAGGAGAATGAGGAATTCGATAGCGACGACCTTCGGCAAGCCTGATGGGTGGGCGGGACGCCCACCCGACAGCCGGCGGGACGCCGGCGCTACGTTACAATCCCCTGCATGCGGCGCATGATGGTGGTAACCGCCCATCCGGATGACGAAGCCAGCAGCTTTGGCGGGTCTTTGCGGCTATATAGCGAGCGGGGCGTGGAAACTTGTGTCATCTGCCTGACCTCCGGGCAGGCGGCCACGCATCGTGGCGGGGCGCGTAATGATCAGGAACTGGGCGCTGTGCGACGCGAGGAATTTGCCGCTGCCTGCAGAATTCTGAAAGTCTCCCGCTGGATCGCGCTCGACTATCCCGACGGCCAACTGCACCGGCTGGACCTGCAACGGGTGGTTTCCGATCTCACCCTGCGCATCCGGGAATTTCGTCCACAGGTCCTGCTCACGTTTGATCCCGCGGGCGGGATAACCGGGCACACCGATCACACCATGGCATCAGTCTTCGCCACGCTTGCCTTCCACTGGGCAGGACGGAGCAATCGCTTTCCTGACCAGTTGAGCGGCCCGGTCGCGCCTCACCGAGTCCAGAAGCTTTACCAAACCACCGCCGACTTCACTCTGCCTGGGCGGCAACCTATCACTCTGGCCCCGGCCACGGCCGTGGTCGAGATTGGCAAGTATTTGGAAACCAAACTTGAGGCTTTCAGGGCGCATGTCAGCCAGCAGCCTCTGTGGCCGATATTCGAGGAGTATGCGCGCAAGCGCGGGGAGCGGGAGATGTTCCATCTGGCGGCCGCAGTGAAAGCTGAGCTGCTGATGCCGGAGAGCGACTTGTTCGCGGGCGTCAGCGAAGAAGTGCCTTAGCAGTAAGGGGCAGTCGTCAGTCTTCGGTCATCAGTCTTCCGGAAACACACCTTCATTCGCACAGCGTATTACACGTTCCCGAAGGCTGACGACTGAAGACTGAGGACTGACGACTCCTACCGCGGCTTGATGATCTGGCTTAGCACGTCGGGCTTGGTTTCATCCCGCGCCAGGTGGGGAAATTTCTCTCCACCGTGATAGTCGAGCTTGTAGGTTTTGTAATATTCCGTGTTCTCCACCAGCAACTCGAGCCCTGCGTTGCTGTTCTTCCCTGCCCGCAACGCGTCCCCCAGCACGTCCTTTGAGAATTTTTTCCCATTGACCGCAACCAGTTTCATACCCGGCCCGATGCCCGCCTGCGCCGCCGGCATGCCTTCAACCGTATCGGTCACCGATCCATCGTTTTTTAACCACAATCCGATCGAGTATGCGGCGTTCACGGCGCTCCTCTCACCCTCCTCCGCCTGCACCAGTGGCGAACGGGTGTCGTCATAAACCACTTTCCAGCCGCTCCCCTCGATGCCGCCCAGGGGAGCGCCCGGCCCGTGGTTGGTCAGGCGCTCGGTCCAGAATTCGCGCCAGTCGTAAGGCACCACCTGGCTCAGGGTGCTGACGATATCGTCGAACGTGTAAGTTTTCACCTGCGGAGGCCCGCTCGGAGGTCCGTGGAAAATCCGGCAAAAGTCATCCAGGGATTTTTGGTCGTGAGTCTGCTGGCGAATGATGGTATCCGCCCACAGCCAGTTCAGTTCATCTTCCTCGTAGTAGTCGAGCGATCGTCGCCATGACTTCCACTGACGGGGCGCATCCTGCATGGAGGGAACGCCGTCGGCGGTGTCCTGCAGGTTGCGCCAGGCGCGTCCGGGAGTGTGGTCGAGTTCGGCGGCAGTGTAGGCAAGAGCGTCGCGAAATTCCTCCGGCGTTCGTTCTCCCATGCGGCCGGTGAGGATCTCACCCAAATATTGGGTCAGCCCTTCGTACATCCAGAGCAGGTCGGTCTGCATGGGCTTTTCATAGTCAGGAGTCGCGAGATCGGCGGGACGCCGGTATTTTCCGTTCCAGGAGTGCACGAATTCGTGGGACAGCAATCCCGCGCCCAGAAGACGCTTGGTGGAATCGACCAGGGTCCGCTCACCCAGGCGGCTGTCGTTCGATTCATGATGCTCCAGGCCGAAGTGGGCCACGTGGTCGCTCAGGCTGTACAAAAAGTGATAGTCGCGATAGTGCTGCGCTCCAAACAATGCATCGGTTTGTTTGACCAGGTTCTTGTAGTGTTCCCAAACCTCGGCTGGAGCATCGAGCGCGGCCGCGCTGTCGGCCGCGATGTCCATCTCCACCGGAGGCGTCTGTCCGGGGTTGAGCGGAACAACCTTCAGATATTCTCCGGTGATAACCGGGCCGTCAACCAGCATGGTGAGTGAAACCGGGGCAAACCTGATCTCTCCTCCCGACTGCGAGGTCACTGCGAGAGAGGTCCCGAAGTTCCAATCGGCCGGCAGGCGAAGGCTGGCAGTGTAGGTCAGGTCATCCGACGGCCATCCTTCGGGATAGAGGAGCACATCGTTCCAGTTGATGATTGCCAGCCGGTCCGTGGCCGTGGCACCGCCGGTGTAGATGCCCTCCGACCCGGCAGGCGAGATGAAATCCAGCCAGGCTTCGATGCTGGACGCGCCGGCCGGCACTTCGACGTGAAACGTCCAACCATCCAGCAGATCGCGACGCCAGGGCAGAGCCTTTCCGCCGGCTGTGAACTTCAGTCCCGCAAGATCCTGAATCGGGCCGGTGGGGCCGTGCTCGCCAGGAATCCACTTGGGATAATAAAGAGTGAGGCTGCCCCGCTTGGCGGGAATGGTCATGCGGGCATGAAAGATTTTTCGCGGTGCGTCGGTGGCGTCCACAAACAGGCTGACCTGCGGAGCAGGTGTGCCCGCAGCAAACGTCGGCGAGACAAGAGCAATTAACAGGAGGACATGGCGAAAAATCTTTCCTGGGAAGTCGATCACGAACACGCTCCTTGGGCCCTTACGAAATCGTTTTAGGACAGATGAATATAACAGCCGCCGGCTAATCTGGTCACCCATGCGGGGCGGGCGCCCTCGCCCGCCGCTTTTGAATTTGATCTTGCCTTGGAATGATTCGGCGGCCACGTCGCTACATTAGGATTCCAGATCCCGCACAGGATCAAAGTCAAAAGCGGCGGACAAGAGTGTCCGCCCCACACAGACTGGTCTCAGATAATGCCAAGTGCCAAATGCCAAGTGCTGATTTATCATTTCCGCTGTGTCTTCGCACTCTCATCGCGGCCGCTTCATCACCTTCGAAGGACTCGATGGCTGCGGCAAAAGCACGCAACTGGAAAAGCTGGCAGGCGTATTAAAAGCGCAAGGCCTGTCGGTGGTGGTGACGCGTGAGCCAGGCGGAACCGCAACCGGAGAAAAAATACGGCGCTTGCTTCTCGATACTTCAACTGCCGGTCTCTCGCCCATGGCGGAACTGGCGCTGATGTTCGCCTCTCGCGCCCAACACATCACGCAGGTGATCCAACCCGCGCTGGCGGAAGGCCGCATCGTGCTCTGCGACCGCTTCACCGATTCCACCGAAGCCTACCAGGGCGGTGGTCGCAAGCTGGGCAGCGAGCCAGTGCTGGCCCTACATCGCATCCTGTGCCACGGCCTGCAGCCGGACTTGAGCATCCTGATGGATTCCGACGTGGCCGCCAGCGTAGAGCGAGCCCGCCGCCGCAACAAAGCGGACGCGGCGAAGAATGGCCGGGCTCGGCACGACGAAAACCGCTTCGAACAGGAGAGCCGGGCGTTTTTCGCCAGAGTACGCAGCGCCTATCTGGCGATTGCCGCCCGCGAACCGCAGAGAGTTGTCCTGGTGGACGCGAGAGGAACAACAGCCGAGACCCACGCGCGGATCGTTGAGATTGTCAGACGGAAGGTGAGGCTGGCGGCGAAGACGGCGTAAAGCAGCTCTCAGCTATCAGCTTTCAGCCAAACAGCAGCCACTTAGCACTTGGCAATTAGCCGAGGCTCGAGCAATTGAAATTTGTTCAGCTTGATTCTGCTAGACTCGGAAAATCCCAATCGGCCAAATGCCTGCCAATTGCTAAGTGGCTGAGAGCTGAAAGCTGAGAGCTTTGTTCAACGACTTCCACGGCAACTCCGACGTCGTCCATCGCCTGCGCGAGATGCAGGCGCGCGACCGCTTTCCCCAAGCGGTGATTCTGGCGGGTCCTGCAGGTTCGGGAAAATACACGCTGGCGCTCATGTTGGCCAAGGCGATTAATTGCCTTGCGCCGACCACCACCGACGGCTTGCCCGACTTCTGCGGCAAATGTTCCAACTGCGTTCGCATCGCCCAGTCAGAGGACCTCGATGCCCGCTTCGAGGAGGCAGTCGAGGCCCGGGAGAATTTGCGCGAGACGGATAAGAAAGAAACGCGCCTGTTTGTGCAAACCCATCCCGATGTGCTGGTGATCCCGCCCGATCCGCCGCAGATGATGATCAAGGTGGACCAGGTGCGGCGCGTGATCGAAACCATTTATTACCGGCCGGGCGAGGCCAGGGAGCGGGTTTACATCTTCACCGAATCCGCTTTTATGAAGGAGGCGGCGAATTCGCTGCTGAAGGTGCTGGAGGAGCCACCCGCTTTTGCAACTATCTTTCTGCTGACCGAAAATCCGGGAGAGCTGCTGCCTACCATCCGCTCGCGGTCCATGGTCATCACGCTGGCCGCCTTGCCGGCGGAGGAAATCGAGCGCGACCTGGCTAAACATCGTCCGGAGTGGACGCCCAAGCAGCGCGCCCTGGCGGCCCGTCTGGCCAACGGGGCGATCGGAGCCGCCCGCAGCTTTGATCTCGCTGGATACACCGCCGCTCGCACTCAGGCCCTGACCATTCTGAATACGGCGCTACGCAGCGCAGATCACACCGACCTGTTCAAGATGACTGAGACCTATCGGGCCGGTGCCGACGGCCGCGACAAGTTGGAAAGGCTGCTGCGCACCCTTTACAGCCTGCTGCAAGACCTGACCTTCCTGAATTCGAGCACGCCGGAACTCGTCCGCAATACCGATATTCAGGCTGAACTGAAGAAGCTATCGGAAGCCGTGGACTTCGGCTGGATCGCATTCGCCGCCGATCGATTGAACGACGTAGAGCGGGGAATGCGTCGTAACCTGTTGCGCTCACTGTCCCTGGATGCGTTCGCGACCGCGCTGGAACGAACCACTTAGCTTTAACTATCGAACTGGGTGTGGGGCGGGCGCCCTCGCCCGCCGCCTTTGCCGTTGCTTTTGATCTCGCGTCGGGTTCGCGATTTTGGGTCCCCTCGCCGTTACACTCTTATCTGTCCACTGCAAATGTGAATTTGGATTGCTGCCGAATGTCCAAGTCAAAGGCGGCGGGCGAGGGCGCCCGCCCCACACGACCGCCGGCGCTACCAAACCGCTGATTGCTAAGTGCTTTCTCCCCCACTAGTTGGGCATTGTCATAGCCGCGGCTGCTGTGCTAGGTTATCAACAACTCACGCCTTCATCCCACAATCACGGCAGCGCGGGTTGTGGCCCGCAAAAAGCGTGTCTAACGGTGGCGCCATGAAAGATGCAGTCGATTCACTTCCAGCCGAGCGGTCTGTGGACGGCGAAGGTTTTGCCAATCGCAAGCTGATTCGTCCTTCGCTGAACCGAACTGACCACAACAATCATGCGCAGGCACCGATGAGCGATCACAGAGAGCGGCCTGAACGCGGCGATCGAAACGACCGGCCCAGTGGCGGCAGGAAGCCCGCACCTCCGGAACAGACCAATGCCGAGAACTTTTACTACCAGAAGCAGATGCAGTCGAAAACCCCGATGGTAATCGTACTGCGCGATGGCGAGGAAATTCACGGCATGATCGAGTGGTACGACAAGAGCTGCCTGAAGATCACCCGCAACGGCCAGTCCAACGTCCTGATCTACAAGCCCGCGATCAAGTACATGTTTAAAGAGGGTGAGAACAGGAAATAGGCATCGGGCGTCAGACTTCGGACCTGGGCATGTCCCACAGGCCTTTGCATCGTCCCTTTTTCAAAGCAGCTCTGCAACCAAAAAGCCAAGTCCTGAGCCGAGGGCCGACGCCTGGCGTCCGAGGTCAGAGTTTCGGCAGCACGATTCCCTTCTGCGACTGGTACTTGCCCTTGCGGTCTGCGTAGCTGACTTCGCAGACTTCATCTCCGGTGAAGAAAAGGATCTGGCACAGACCCTCATTGGCATAGATTTTCGCGGGCAGTGGCGTGGTATTCGAGATTTCGAGGGTGACGAAACCCTCCCACTCCGGTTCGAACGGGGTGACGTTGACGATAATGCCGCAGCGGGCGTAGGTGGACTTGCCCACGCAGATAGTCAGCGTGTCGCGGGGAATCTTGAAGTACTCGACCGAGCGCGCCAGGGCAAACGAGTTGGGCGGGACAATGGCGCACTCCGAACTTACGGTGACAAACGATCGTTCGTCGAAATTCTTCGGATCGACCACGGTGCAGTTAACGTTAGTGAAAATCTTGAACTCGTCGGCCACGCGCAAGTCATAGCCATAAGAAGACAGACCGTAAGAGATCACTCCCTCCCGCACCTGCTTCTCAGAAAAGGGGTTAATCATGTCCTTCTCTATCGCCATCTTGCGGATCCAGCGGTCGCTCTTAAGCATGCGGCTCCTTGGAATGCAGTCTTCAGTCGTCGGTCTTCAGTCGTCAGGAAAATCCCTGCGCTTCCGCAGGCATTTTGTTTTTTTGCTGAAGACTGACGACCGACGACCGACGACTGGAGTACGACTGATCTTACGGGAGACACGCTGCCGTTGACAATCTCTCATATGTCCCTTAGCATCAATCACTTGGTAGGTTATTCTCAAGTCGACGGCGGGAGCCTCCAATGATCAAGCTCGACATTATCAACGAAGTGGTGAACAAGACGGGGATTACCAAGACCAAGGCCGAATTGGCCGTCGAAACCGTTTTCGAAAGCATGCGGCGCTCCCTCACCAAGGGCGAACGTATTGAATTGCGTGGATTTGGCGTGTTTAACGTGCGCCCGCGCAAGACTGGGATCGGGCGCAACCCGCGCACCGGCGCCGAAGTCTCGATTCCGCCTGGCAAGGCGGTGCGGTTCAAGCCGGGCAAGGAGTTGCAGTCGATCGACTAGTTCCTGGACTGCTATCCGTACACAGCCCTGGCCCGAGCCGTCGGTGTGAGCCGCACGGGCAACACCCCCCGTTTCCACGCAGCACAGCAGATTAAAGTTTTCATGTCCGACCTCAATCCCCCACTCCCCGCTCCAGCGACCGAGTATCTGCCCGCAGAAGTGTATGTGATCCGGAGGCCCAACCCGAGATATTGGCTGCACATCCTGTTATTTGTCGCGACCATTTTCACCACGCTGGTGGTGGGCGCCAAAATGGAATTTGATTTCCTCAACAACGCGCCGCCGTTTGTTCATGGCGACGAGGCCTTGCCGCTCTTTCCCGTAGGCTGGGCACTTCACGAGCCGTCCCGCTTGTTGCTGGGAATTCCCTTCTCGGCCACGCTACTGCTTATTCTTCTGGCGCACGAAATGGGACATTACCTTTACTGCCGCTACTATGGCGTGTACGCAACGCTTCCCTTCTTTATCCCCGCGCCAACCCTGATTGGTACCCTGGGTGCCGTGATTCGGATACGCTCGCCCATCCGTTCCCGCTGCGCATTATTCGATATCGGCATCGCGGGGCCCATCGCCGGATTTGTTGTCGCGCTGACCGTACTCCTGATCGCGATGCCTCATTCCCACCTGTTGCCGGGCGTGATGACAAATTCGGATATTGAGATGGGATATCCGTTGATCTTCCGCATGGTCGCGGCCATGTGGCCACTGGCGAACGGCCAGGGAGGATCGTCGTCGCTGCAGGATATTTACTTTCATCCCACCGCGGTTGCGGCCTGGGTCGGCATGTTCGCCACTGCGCTGAATCTCCTGCCGGGCGGACAACTGGATGGCGGCCATATCGTCTTCGCACTTAGTCCGCGAGCGCATCGCATCGTGTCCAGGCTGACCATAT
Source organism: Terriglobia bacterium (assembly GCA_963779255.1). Lineage (GTDB taxonomy): Bacteria > Acidobacteriota > Terriglobia > Terriglobales > Acidobacteriaceae > JAIQFF01. The sequence goes on from CAVZXU010000010.1 coordinate 25,625, forward strand.
TGGCGCTGATTCCGATGGCATTTTATTTCTGGGCGGGCTGGCTGCTGTGGGCGATCCTGTTGCGGATAAGCGGCATGCGGCATCCCATGGTGGAGCAATGGCCGGGGGTAACGCCGGGGAGGCGCTGGCTGGCGGCTTTCGCCTTGCTGATGATGGTGGTGACGCTGACGCCGGCGCCCTTCGCGCACAGTTCCCTGTTGCAGGTGGTGCGCGCCCTACGCGGACCGTAAACCTTGAACCGTGGGGCTCAGGCGGTTGGCTTTCCGCGAGAAATGCGGTTCAGCCACTTGGCGCCCCAAACGACCTTGCCGGCAAAGGGGTCGTCTGCGCTCTTGGCACGTTGAACCTCGATCGGGTTCTCTCACTGGATATGTCCTGTGCCCTCGATCCAGAAGTCCTGGACGGGCGATGCCGGGAGAGGGAAACACGGTTGGTCTGGCGCAGGCGATGCGTGACCGATGCCGGGCGCGGGAATCCGCCGGTGTCGCAGGCGCCGCGTCCGATCCAGCTCGCGAAGTCTGTCAAAGTTGAAGTTCACTCGATGCTTCGAATGCGTCGATGGCACAACTTTACCATTTGCGCCAGGGCTTCGAAGGCTTTCGGTTTTGCGAAAATCTCGGCCCTCGACCTGGCCGCATGGTGAACACAGTGCATCGAGAATCCTTCCGAGGCTCGCAGTGCTGGCCTGTGCCAGATCACGATCGTCAGTCGCGGTCCACCGGATGATCGTTCGAAGGTGCGCGGGAGCAAATGGTTCGGCTTCTGGACAAAATCGCTCCATTAACGCCGCCTGGTCCGCCCGCGGCAGATCCGACGAACTTGTAGACTTGCGTGAGAGTGGCCGTTCCGGGCATCGCCCAGCAGTTCATCGGTGAGCATGAACACTTCAGCTCGAAGAATAGAACTGCTGGCTATCATGGACGGCAGTCTCCGCAAAGGTCACGAGTTCGTCGGCATCTCGCATGCGGGCGGGAACCATGTGCTGGCATTCAATGGGGCGAAGTGTCCAGAAAGCTGAACGCGATGGGCTCCCGCTCACCTTCGAGCGAACTGCAGGCGGTGTACCGCGACTACGAGCGCAAGCTGGCAGAGGCGATGGAGCACCTTCCTGCCCCGGAAGGGTTCCATGGCGCGGTGTTCACCGGTGCTGTTGCAGACTTGTAGTTTTCTTTCGATGCTTCGAATGCGTCGATGGCACAACTCCTGACCAGCTTGGGCCAGAGTTTGCGGAGGGTTTCCGTTTTGTCGAAAAGGTCGGCGCCTGAAATCCTGCCCGCGATGGACCTCCAGGGGACAGTTGTCGCGGGTCGCAGGCAAGAAGCCTAGTCCTAACCGGGGCAGTGATTTCAAGAGAAGGTCGGGGGAGGTAGTGCGTCAGTTTGGAATTCTGATGCTTACCGTGGGCGAGTTATCCTGAGCGCACCTCTTCGCCAGCGAAGAGACGGGCTCGCTCAGGATGACTCGCAGCTGAGAGGTAGAATTTCAAACTGCCCACTACGCCGGGGGCACACAGCGGGGCAACCATCCCTTGCTAGTCTTCCACCACCCGCGCCGTCATCTCCTCCGATGGCTCACCGCCCGCGACTTCCTGGGCCACAATCAATTGCCGGGCTTTAACCCGTATCTTTGGCAGGTGGAAGAAGAATAGAACGGCGGCGCCAATGCAGGCCAAAGCACCGACGGCAACTGTAAACGTCGCTCCCAAATGTTCTGCCAGAGCCCCGGCGAACAGCGAGCCGAAAGGGGCCATCCCCATAAACATCATGGTGTACATCGCCATCACGCGGCCACGCAGATGGTCAGGAGTCATGGCCTGAATCAGGGTGTTCGACGACGCCATTCCCAGCATCATGCAGAATCCCACCGGAAGCAGAAGCGCGGCCGACAGCCAGAAATAACGCGACAATGAAAACAGGACCAGGCCAAGCCCGAAGCCGCCGCAGGAATATGCAACCCAGCGACCCAGTCCCAGAACCCCGGAACGCGTGGCCAGCGTAAGCGCGCCCAGCAGCGCACCCACGCCGGTTGCTCCCATCAGAATTCCCAGGCCGCGGGCACCGCCATGCAGAATCTGGTCGGCAAAAACGGGCATGAGCACGGTGTAGGGCATGGCCACCAGGCTCACCAGCCCCAGCAGAAGCAGCAAGGCGCGAATGGGTGCGGTGTGGCGGGCGAAGCGATAGCCTTCAATCAGGTGGACCAGCACCGGCCCGCGCGGTGCGAGGCTCGCCGGGCGGGCAACCTGCATCGTCAACAGACCCGTGATGACCGCAATGTAGCTTAGAGAATTGGCCAGAAAGCACCAGCCTTCGCCGATCCTGGCAACCAGAATCCCGGCGATGGCGGGTCCGACAATTCGCGCCCCGTTGAACATGGAAGAGTTCAGCGCGATCGCATTCATCAGGTCCTCTTTTCCCACCATGTCCACCAGGAAAGATTGCCGCGCTGGAATGTCAAAGGCATTCACCACTCCCAGCAGAGCCGCCAGCACGAAGATGTGCCGTACCCGTATGACGCCAGTAAGCGTAAGCATGGCAAAGACAAAGGCCAGAATCATGGACGCAATCTGGGTCCCGATGACGACCCGCTGGCGATTGAAGCGGTCGGCCACGATGCCGCCCACAGGGGCCACCAGAAATACCGGGATCTGGCTGGCGAATCCCGCCGCCCCCAGCAGCAGGGCAGAGCCGGTCAGGCGATAGACCAGCCATGACTCTGCAATACTTTGCATCCACGTACCGATCAGAGAGACGAGTTGCCCGCTGAAGAAGAGCTGGAAGTTACGGTGGCGTAAGGCACGCAGGGTTGCAGGTAGCCAGGCCGTCTTCTGCGCTGGTGGTCCTGAGTTCACCGACAATTACCCGCTAGATCCGTTGGGAGTACCCGCATCGATCACTTTCAGTCCCGCTGTTTTGGATGCTGCCGGCAACTTCCGGAGATGCCGTCTGCCTCGCGGCCCAAAACTGGAAATTTGACTGTCGGCAGCAACTTCTGGCTTCCGCCCTGCCTCAGCGTGGAGTAGAGTATTCGATGTTCGACGTCGGGTTGTCCGGGAGTTTCCGCCATTGTTTGGCTAGTATAGAGGCTGGGCACTCGTTGACTCTGGAATTTCCCGTGTGCGCGGAGAGAATTCCCGTCGATGTAGCCTCCTGCAAAACCATTCTGATGTTGGAATGCCGGCTATCGGAGAAACCATGAGCACGGTTCAGGTTCATTTTGAGCGCCGCGCGTCACAGCGCTTCGACTTTCAGCTTGCGGTTGCCCTGCGCCTGTCCGGTACTGACCGCGAGGGCTGTGGTTTTACCCAGGACTTGAGCGGACGCGGAGCATTCTTCTACACCGATTTTCAACTCGCGGAAGGGAACGCGGTTGAACTCACTTTCGTGATGCCCGCCGAAATCACGCTGACTGAGAATATGCGAGTCCGCTGTCGCGGACGAGTCACTCGTGTTCTGCCTGTAGAACACAAGTTTGGAGTGGCGGTGCATCTGGAGGGATACGAGTATCTCTCCGCGCCCGAGAGCGCCGCTCAAGCTTCGGCCAGCTTCCCCCGAGTTTCCGGCGGACACAACGCCAATCAAACCCGGAAGGACCCTCCGGTTCCAGGTTCACCCGCCATCGTAGCGGAAGGCTGAGGAAGCGGAGCCTGACGACGGCCTTCCAGCCGGAACCCCGGCCTTCTGTCGCGTATGCCCGGCTTTGCAAGGGCTGCGGGGTGCGGGTTTTCCACGGTTTTACTCCTTCCCAATCCCACCCTTTTTGCATAGAATGGTAACTACAGATGGAAGAGCGGCCTCCGATTCCTCCTGAAGTAGTGTCCCCCAGTAATGACTGAAGATTCGCCACCAGTGTGCGATTTCGCGTGGTAGATTCGAATTCCCCGGGGAAGTTCAGTGAGTTACGGAAGTCACTTGGCGCAGCCCTTATATCTCAATAACATACTGAATCAAGAAACAGAGTGATGCCAATGCAGGGTGTAGCGGTAACTCTTCTGACCGAAGACCGGGAACGGCTGTCGGTGCTCCAGCATCGTCTGGAAGGAACCGGAATGGGCCGCAACGTTTTCAGTCACGTGGGCTTTCCGACCAGCCCCACGGACCCGGTACTGCGCCAGGTCCAGGACGTCCGGGCGGAAGTAGTCGTGGTGGACATTGACGCGCACAATCCCGCGCGAGCCATCAGCGCGATCGAACTGATTCAGGCGAACACCAGCGAAATTGCAATTTTTGCCGTCGGCGAACTGAACCATCCGCCCACCATCGTGGCTGCGATGCGCGCCGGCGCCAGCGAGTTTCTGGAACGCGAGGCGACCTCCGAGGCCCTGATCGAGGCGTTTACACGCTTTGCTGCCTCCCGCGGCAAGGGCCGCACTTCGTCGGGCCGGGCGCGCATCTTCACCGTGATGAATTCCAAAGGAGGCGCGGGCGGCACGACCGTTGCCGTCAATACCGCCATCGCGCTGCAGGAAACCGTGGGTGGAGTTTTACTGGTGGACTTTGCCCCGCTCGGGCATTGCGCTCTTCATCTCAATGTACGGCCCACGTTCGGAGTGGTTGATGCGCTGCAGAACCTGCACCGCCTGGATGCCTCCCTGCTGGAAGGTTTGATGACCCAGTACAAAGGCGGACTGCAATTGCTGGCCGGTCCACAGCAGCCCCAGGGACCAACGCCGACTTCGGCAGAACTGGCGCGCCTGTTCGATTTGCTGGTGGCCCATTTCCGTTATGTCGTCGTGGACTGCTCCGGCCGCGTGGACCAGACGGCGCGCTTGCTGTGCGATCATTCAAATGCGGTCCTGTTGGTGGCCCAGGCGGATGTGGTTTCGCTGTGGAGCGCCAGCCGCATACGCGCGTTTCTGGAAGAGGGCGCCACCCGCGACCGGGTCCGAGTGATTCTCAATCGCTACAAGAAGATTCCTGGGTTCACCGACGAGGATGTAGAAAAGGCTACCAACTGCAAGCTGCTCTGGAAAATTCCCAATAACTACCAGTCGATTGCTCCCGCCATCGACAAGGGAGTTCCCGTGGCCATGCACGAAAACACCGACATTGGGCGCTCCTTCCGGTCTCTGGCGTCAGCACTGGCCCAGGCTTCCCCAACCGCCGAGGGCTCTCTGGACTTGTCTTACCGCGACGAGAAGGCTGATCCCACGAAGAAGCCCGCCGGACGGCTTTTGATCTCACCGTTACGGGCGGGACAGTAGGCTGGCCTAAGCTTTCAGCTCTCAGCTTTCAGCTCTGCACGGCGAAACGCAACCCCTGCATCAGAAATCTACTCGTGTCCCTCATTGTCGTGAAGCTGGAAAACATAAAGCGAGTGGTCGAGAATTTTCACCGGCTTCTGTTCCAGCAGCCAGCGGTATCTTTCCGGTTCGGCCAGGTACTGTCCCGAAAGATTGGTTGCGCTCACGATCACCGTGCCGGAGACGTGCTTGTGCCCCCCGAAGAAATCAGACTGAATTCCGTACGCTTGTGGATCGACACTGCCAAAGTACGATAGTGAGATCTGCTCTCCGGGATGGTTGAGTTGATAGTCTCTGAGAGCCAGCAGTCCCTGCCCCCAATCGAGATTGCTATCGGTCAGCAGGCGGTAGCTTTCCGCCGGACGGACGAATGGCGTGAAATACGAGAGATAACCCGGCGCGTAGCGCAACGCATCAGCCGCGTTCAGAACAGCCAGCAGTATCAGGAGCGCGACGCCGGCGCGCTTGTGCCGGGCCCACTCCCACACCGCTGCCGCAAATAAAATCGCAAAGGGATACATGGGCAGCACGTGCCGCTCTCCCAGGTTGAAACGGGCAAAAATCGCCATCGCCAGGTAGAGCGCGGGAAATGACGCCATGATCCACAGATCCGTTTGGATCCGCAGCTTGCGTCTTAAAGCCACAGCCAGGCCGGTCAGGGCCAGGCCCAACACGATCGTCGGCCACTTCAGCAGGATCACGACGGGGTAGTACAGCTTCCATCCGCCATGACTCGAAACTTCTCCCAGAAAGAATGCAGGCTGACCCTGGCGGTTGTGGCGGACCAGTTCACGGAAACCTTCTACATATTCTCCTGCTGGAACCAGCACGCTATAGTTGCTGCCGCGCACGGGCTTAACGATCGGCTGGTTCCAGTTGGGAAAAGTGGCGGTCAAGGTGCCGTCGCGGACGATGAGATGCGCCACATGAAAGAAGTATCCCGCCCAGACCACCACGAATGCGAGCAGCAGGGCCGTTGCGGTCTTGCCCCAGTTCCACCTCGCAGGCGACAGGATGACTTTGTCTGGGGCACGGGGGAGCATCCATAGCACAGCGAGCACGAACATGGGTGCCGTAGAAAACTTTGCCAGGAGCATGAGGCCCAACCGCAATCCGAGCCCGAATGTCTTTTGCCAGGTCGGCTCTCGTCGCCAGCGCACCAAGGCCCACGTCGTGGCAAAAATAAAGAGCGTGGCGGCACCATCGGTGGTCGCGATCGAAAAATGCGCAATCAGTGAAGGCGAGAAGGCAAACAACGCCAGCGCGAAATTTGCGGCTGTCCGCGAGAACAACCGATCTGCGGCCCGCCACACCAGCCACGCCAGCGCCAGGCCCAGCAAGACATTCATGGCGCGGGCCCGCCATGCCAGCGATACCGGATCAGGCGCAACCCGATTGACGCGAAATGAATCTGGCAACTGCTGTATTTCCACCTGCCATCTCTGATCGATGAGCGGAAGCGTGCACCACAAGCGGGCCAGCGGAGGATGGTCGTTGTACTGTTCGAACCGTCCGTAACGCCAGGCGTTCAATCCTTCCGCGATGTGTACGGGCTCATCGTAGGTCAGCGATTGAGTGCGGATGAAGCAGGCGCATTGCGCCACGTAGAGGATTGCCAGCAGCGCCGGAACAAGCCACCGCACGGTCGTGGCCGGAAGAGCTTTCGGCGCAGACGCAAGGGACATTGGTTGAGCAATCTCCGGCCGAGTCATTCCAGGCCCGCCGTGGCCGCGGGAGTTCACTTTACTTCAGCATGGAGGAAAGTTCCACCCACAGTGAAATAACCTGATCTCTGCGCGGACCTGCTTATTGAATTGGAAATGTTGAAATTGAACAAGAGGTAGGTAGCCGTACCTACCTCTTTCGTGGGGTGAACTCCTCAAAACTGCGACCGGGGTGGGTCGCACATGAGGTCACAGGAGTTGCCTACAACGTAGTCCATGTGGTGACCGGGCGCAATACTGAGAAAATACTACTGCCACCTATTAATGGCTAACCGCGCAAACGACCGCAAGCTCATTTCTCACCCATGCCTTCGCCCTAAATCGAGCGCAGAGCTTCAATTGGGTCGGCGGAAGCGGCACGCGTCGCCGGCAGCGCGGACGCGAGAAGCGCCATCATCATCATGATCACCACGCCCGCCATGTAGATAAGTGGGTCGGTTGCGCTGACCTCGAAGAGGAAGGAACTGACCAGGCGTGACGCGGCCAGCGAACCAAGCACGCCGAGAACGCATCCGAGGAGCGCCATCTTCGCGCCAGAAATGAGGGCAAGTCGCGCGATGCCAGTGCGCTGCGCGCCCAGTGCCATGCGGATGGCGATCTCCTGGGTGCGCAGCGAAACGGTAAACGCGACCACGGCATAGATCCCAGTGATGGCGAGCAGGAGAGCGCCCAGGGCGAATACAGTAATGAGGTCGGTGTTGAAACGGCGCGGCGCTTCCGCGCTCGAGATCACGTTCTTCATGGGCTGCACTTGCTGCAGAGCCAGCAGCGGATCAATTTCCGCGATGGCCGAGCGCAGGGTTTGAGTCATCTGCTCGGGCGGAAGGGCCGAACGGAGGGTAATGCATCCACCAGCCGCGTCGATGAGCGTCCCTGAGGTCTGCGGACCAAAAGAATAGCAGGCTGCTGCGCGGGGACATACCACTGGGCGATGCCAGGCTCATCGCGAGGACCGAACCTGGCATCGGCAACCACACCGACAACCGTGGCCCATGGCAGTCCCTTTTTCGGGTTGCCGACATGCATACGCTTCCCGATGGCCCGCTGACCAGGCCAGGAGTGCCTGGCCATGGACTGGCTCACTATAGCGACCAGCGGAGCGTAAGTCTTGTGAGTACCTGCCTGGCAATTGAACCCATCCGCTACAAGGAAAACGCTTTCACAGCCTTCCATCTTCGATTGTGCAGGAACAATAATACCGGTGAAGGGCCTGTTGCCGGCATCGGAAGGCCCTGATGTATTAGCTTCAGTGCCCTAAATTTTCTGCAATTTTCCAGCGCGTTCGTGAGACAATCCTGCCAGGAGGCTCCCCCATGTACTTGCGACTGGCCTTCTGGACTTTGTCCCTGGCATACACCTCCGCCCTATTCTCCCGCGGCACCAGCGGAGCCTCGCCCGGCACCATGCTTACCGCGGCTCTGCTCGGAGCGCTACTCGGTTTCAGCCTGGGTGGCATGTTCATCAATCGCCGTACGCGCAAGCGAAGCTGAGTCCACTCTCCAGTACAGAAATAAGCGCAGAAATAGTTCAGTAACTTCCCAATGGCTTGATCTCCTCTGACTCCACGCACTCGTAAGCGCGGCCTGGGGCGAGGTTCTTGTACTCCTCCGTCCCGCCGTTGGGCCAATCGATCACCAGGCGATCGATCTTGGCGAGCTTTCCCAGGCCGAAAGTGACGGGAAGTTCCGACTGTGAGAGATAGCTTGACCCACCTTTGACCAGACGCGACTGGCTGGTTGCGCCGTGAAAGATTCGCACCCGGGCTCCAATGGCGTCGCGGTTCGATTTCGTGCCGACCAGCCGAAAGCGAATGCTCTGGTTGCCGGCGAGTTGGTCGTTGCGAAAGAGATAGGCAGGGCCGTTGTTGGTGGTCATCAGCAGATCAAGATCGCCGTCGCGATCGAAATCGCCGTAAGCCAGCCCGCGCCCGACCTTGGGCTGAGTGAAACCGCCGCCAATTTCGCCGGCCACGTCGCGGAACCTTCCCTGCCCATCGTTGAGAAACAACTGTGGCGCCTGGGCGTAGCCGACTCCGCGCACATTCCGCACCGTATCATCGATGTGCCCGTTAACCACCGCCAGGTCGAGCCAGCCATCGAGGTCGGCGTCCAGAAACACGCAACCGAATCCCAACCTGTCTTTCGAGGCCAGTCCTACTCCACTCTGGGTGGCTACGTCTAGGTAACTTCCGTCACCGGAGGCCCGGTAGAGGCCGATCATCTCGTTGTCGAAGTTGGTGATGGCCATGCCGGGAGTTCCCGAGTTATTGAAGTCGGCCACGTCCACGCCCATTCCAGCGCGGGCTTTGCCCTCCGCGCTGAACGCGATTCCAGCCTCCACGCCAATATCCTTGAACGTGCCGTTGCGCTGGTTGCGGTAGAGTTTGTTGGGCTGCGTGTCGTTGGCCACCAGCAAATCCGGCCAGCCGTCCTGATCGTAATCAAGCAAGGCCACGCCCAGCGACTTCGAGCTGCTGTCAAAAATACCGCTGGTCGGCGTGACGTCTTCAAATTTCCCGTTCCCCAGGTTGTGAAACAGCCAGCAGGTTTCTCCGCGGTAAGCTTCGGGAGTGCAATAGGACTTATCTTTCCCGTCGAGGCTGCAGAACACATCGTGCTCGGAAGACCACTTCACATAGTTGCAGACAAACAAGTCGAGCAGCCCATCGCGATCGAAATCAAACCAGAGCGCGGACGTGCTGAACGCCTGCCGGCCGCCCAACCCGCTGGCTTTGGTTACGTCGCGGAAGGTGCCCTTTCCGGTGTTCTTGAACAGGACATTCTGTCCGACGCAGGTCACGAGGATGTCGGGATAGCCGTCGTTGTCGTAGTCTCCGACCGCCACACCCATGCCGTACATCTCGAGGTCGAGCCCGGCGCTGCGGGTGACATCGGAAAAAGTGCCGTTACGATTGTTGCGATAAAGCTTCAGCGTGCTGCGTTGGCGTTTGTGGCCGGGCCAGTCCATGCCGTTAATCAGGAGAATGTCCTGCCAGCCGTCGCCGTCGTAATCCACAAAAGCGCATCCCGCGCCCAACGTTTCGGGAAGCAGCTTGCCGCCGTAGGCGCCGCTGTTGTGGCGGAACTGCACGCCCGCACCAGCGGTCACATCGACCAGCCGAAAGCCGGGAGCGGATGGCGGCGCAGGCGCGGCCAGCCCGTCCAGCACGAAACCTGGAGCAGATGCCAGGCCCGCCATGCCCCACAGAAAGTCACGCCGGTTCACGGAAGATTTACCAGGCCGTTGCGAATCGCGTAAACCACCAGTTCCGCCGTCTTGTGGATTCCCAGCGCGTCCATGATGTTGGCGCGATGTACCGCCACGGTGTTGGCGCTGAGATCGAGAACCGTGGCAATCTCTTTATTGGATTTGCCTTCAACGATCATTTGCAGAATTTCGAGCTCACGCGGTGTGAGATGCTCGTCGCGGTCACCTTTGAGCGTCGACGGACGACTAAGCTGCGAATCCAGCACGGTTTCTCCCGCTACCACTCTCCGGATCGCCGCCCCCAATTCCAGGTCCACGGCATTTTTCAAAACGTATCCCCGAGCTCCCGCATCCAGGGCCTGGCGCACCAGGGTTTCCTCGGGGTGCATGCTGAGCATGAGCACCAGGGTTTTCGGCTGCTGCTCGAGAATCTTCCTGGTGGCCAGCAAACCGTTCATGTTCGGCATGGCGCAATCCATCACTACCACGTCCGGCTTGAGCTCGTGCGCGAGGCGGATGGCTTCCGCGCCATCGCTGGCTTCGCCCGTCACCTCGATGTCGGGCTCGTCTTCCAGAATGCGCCGGAATCCGCGCCGCACCAGGCTATGGTCGTCCACCAACAAGACAGAAATTTTATCCGGCATGCGACTCCAGCTTCTCTCCCAATTTTTCTCCCATTTTCTCTCGCGGGACCGTCAATCGAACCAGAGTACCGCTGGGCACCGGCCGCGCAAACTCGATCGCGCCGCCCAACAGTTGCGCACGCTCCCGCATCGCCACCAGCCCAATTCCCTGCTGCACGGACTGCGCCACGAATCCGCTGCCGTGATCTTCCACTTCCAGTTCCAGGGTCTTGGGCAGAATATCGCAAACGCACCCAGGCTTCCCGGGCCCCCGAATGCCGCGTCACATTGTTCAGAGCTTCCTGCACTATGCGATATACATGAATAGCAGCATTTCCATCCACAGGATATGCCGTACCCGATTTCTCATAGGATATGTGAATGCCCGCCTGTCGTTCCACCACCGGCAAATACCAGTCGAGGGTGCTCTCCAGACCGGTCTCATCGAGCATGACGGGATGCAGCGCCTGGGAAAGACTGCGAACCTTGTCCAGGGCGCTTTGTGCGATCTCGGCCACCTCGCGCAGCTCGACCCGCAGCACCGAACCCTCCGGCACCTGGTTCCCCGCGCGAGACAGCATGGCGCCCACCGCGGTCAGAATCTGCCCGAACTCGTCGTGCAGCTCGCGGGAAATGTGGCGCAAGGTGGACTCCTGCGTCGAAATCAGTTTCTGCGCCAGCTCGCTGCGCTGGGCGGAGAGCGCAGCCAGTTGCGCAAACAATTGGCGGTTGGAACGGATCGAATATAGTCCGGTGAGCAGGATCGCCACCAGCGTGAGGGTGAGGAACAGGTAGACCTGGCGCTGCACCCGGTTGTAAATCTCGGCGATGCGTTCGGCCGCCTGCTCTTCGCTTTCGTTGTTCTGCACCAGCAGCCGCGCCACGGCCGTGCTCAGCGCCGCCTGTCGCGCTTGCAAGGAAAGCTGGATCTGGGTCCGCGCTTCGCCGGGCTTGCCATTCGCGGCCAGCGCAAAGGTGCGATCGACTGCATCCCAGAACTGGGCCATGGAATTTTTCAGGTACTGACGCTGTTCCGGAGTTCGGTCGGCAACCGCCACCTGCTCCTCTTTAGCCATAGCGTCGTTGAGGTCCGCGCGGACACGCTGGAATTGTGCCGTCCATGCGGTCAGGGGATAGGGCTCGTTGTTGTCCAGCATGTCACGCATGGCCAGCGCCAGGGTGTTGAGATCGTTTTGAATGCGCAGCAACTGCAGGGAGTCTTTGCGGTTGCGGTCCACCAGCTTGTTCTGCAATTCCCGCAGACCGGATATCTGCCCGATGATGTATCCGGAGTAGGCTACCACGGCGGCCAGGGTAATGATCAGCCCCAAGACGAGCCCCGGAGTAGGAGACCGATGAGGCGCATGTGGGTGCGGCACGAACCGAGGATACAACGCGCTGACGTGAAGTGCCAAGGCGGGCAGCAATTGGCCGCGCCCTGTCATCCTGAGGGCGAAACAGGTTCGCTTCACGAAGCTGTTTCGGAGTCGGACCCCTACCAGAGTTGCGAGTTAGTGGGCTCGACGCACCACCGCTCGATACGGCCGCGCAAGATTCCGCCGCCCTTGTTGCAATAGGGGTCCTTCGACTCCATGGATAGTTCGCAAGCGAACTTTCCACTCCGCTCAGGATGACAGATGAATTTCACTGTGATGACACCTCGATCTTATTTTTGAGCGGGAGCGTCCAAATCCTGCGGGAACGATTTGAGGGCGACATCGCGCGACTTTGCTGCGGTCTTCTTGTCTGCGTCCGTCGTGTTTTGGATCAGCGTGCCCTTAAGCAGGTAGTAGGCTTCGTCTCCGGGATTCTTTCCCGCGCCACGTTCAACTGTGCCCTTGAAGTCGTACCACACACCGTGCACCGTCTGCGTGGTGAAGCTCAAGTCCTTGCCCTCGAGTTTGCCCGACTTGAAGAACAAATCGAGAAACTCGCCGCGATCGCTTTCCAGGTCCCCATAGCGTGAAATGAAGCCGGTCACGCGGCCTTTGTCTTCGACCGTGAGTTGTACAAACTCGCCGTCCTGCAAAAAGGAATACATGCCGGAATAGTCGTCGGCGGGTTTTTGGGCGGGCGTCTTGGGCGCGGCATTCTGCCCACGCGAAAGCAGACAAGTCAGCAGCAACATGGCGGGAAGGATCCGGAAAGGTCTGACCATGTGCGTATTAAAGCATGGAAAGCAAAAGAGTAGTGGAGATAACCCGTGCTCAGTGTGGCGCGGGCGCCCCCGCCCGCGTTGTCCAGGGGCGGGCGGGACGCCCGTCCTCCATCAACCATGAAGTGATCAGTATCTACTGCCCGAAACGCAAGCTATAATTAGCCTTTTGCCGCATGCGGTTTACTCGATGAAGCCAGCCTCGGTGCTCCTGGAACCCTTGTCGGAATCAACGGCAGAAACCACGCCCGCACCGGCGTTCCTGGTGAATCTGCCGCCCTGGCGTACCGTCTTCCTGCACAACCTGTCGGACCTGTTTCATTCCCCTAAAGATTCGTCGCTGCATCTCTATTCTCGGCCGGGCTCATTCTGGCCGGATGTTTTCGTCGCCTCTCATCTTCCCTGGAGCCGGTTTGCGCAATCGCTCATTTGTCATGTGGCAGTGATCGTGGCGCTCTGGGGATCGGTGCAGCTTTGGCCGCAAAAACCCCAGGTGCTGGATCCCCCGGTTTTGACTCGCGCCGACGTGATTTACTACGCTCCTGCCGAATATCTTCCGCCGCTCGACACCGGAGGAACGCGGAGACCGCTTCCGCAAAAGGGTGAACCGGAGCATGCGCCGCAGCCCATCATTTCAGTGCCGGTGGAGGCGGACAACCGCACCCAGACGATCGTTACTCCTTCCGATATCAAGCTGAATCATGACGTGCCGCTGCCCAACATGGTGGCCTGGTCGCAGACCCCAGCCCAGCCTGCCGTGCCGCTCGCGTCAACGACGGCGGCAGCCAACCTGAGACTGCCCGAGATGCCTGTAACCGCAGTCGCGCCAGCCGCGGAAACCATGCCAGCCAACCGCCAGCGGGCCCCTATCTTTACGCAGACCGCGGTCGCACCGGCGCCTGAAGTAGATGCGGAATCTGAGCGCACTGTGCGAGCCCCGCAGGCGGCGGTGGTCCAGCCTCCACCCCAGGTGGACGCCGCGTCGGCACACCGATTGGGAGAAATCACCATCGGGCACGCGCAGGTGGTGGCACCCGCGCCGGAATTGCCTATGGCTGAACAGTACGCGGTCGCCGGAAGGACGCAAGCAGCGCTCGCCGGAGGCAGCAACACCGGCGCTGCTGCTGTCCCGCCGCCCCCTTCGATCCCGGGCAATGCCGGATCGAGTCCCAATGGGCGGATCATCTCGCTCGGAATTCACCCCACAGCGATGAGCGACGGAATGGCAAAGCCGGCCGGAAATCGTCGTGGGACCTTTGCCGCGACTCCAGAGGGCAAAACCGGCGCGCCCGGCACTCCTGATATTTCCGCCAGCACAAACCCTGGCGGCGGCAGTGGAAGCGGCAAGAGCCGTGATGGGATCCCTTCCGGACTGATCGTCGGCGCGGGTCCCGACAACCAGAACCGCTCGGCGGTAGCGGGTCAGGGACCAGGAAATGGAACCGGTGGCGGCATGGCGGCGGCCCAGAGCCCTGACACCACCCGCCTGATGGCCGATGCCACGCCGCCGCGGGTCTCGTCAACTCCTCCTCGTTCGCTTTCGGAGGTCTCCAGAGATAAGGCCACCGACGTCGATCGATGGATTTTTGGCGACAAGAAGTTTTATGCCGTGACCCTGAACATGCCCAACCTGAATTCCGCGGGTGGAAGCTGGGTCATTCGCTTCGCCGAGCTCAACCCGAATGAAGCCAAGGGCGACCTGACCGCTCCCGAAGCGACTCGGAAAGTGGACCCGGCTTATCCCCTGGAATTGATGCGCCGCAATGTGCAGGGCACAGTCACGCTTTACGCCGTCATCCGTAACGACGGTTCGGTAAGCGATGTGCGTGTCCTGCGCGGCGTGGACGACCAACTCGACCAGTACGCCCGCACCGCCCTTGCCCACTGGCGCTTTCGGCCCGCCACCAAGAACGGCGCCGCGGTTGATCTCGAAGCCGTGGTGGTGATTCCGTTTAAGGCAGTGCGGCTCAAGACTGGCTTCTAGAACTTCCCATGAATGTGGGCCAAACAGAAGTTGCCCTCGCGCGAGACTTCCTAATCGATACCGTGGATGCGCATATTAACCAATTGATCAATGGTTAGGTCCTCGTAGGCATGCTGGTCTCGGTCCTGCTGGCGCACGCCATTCCGCCCATGCCGCTTTACTCCGAGTTGTACAAGACGTCCAATCACGAAGGCGACATCGTGCTGAAGACTTCCGGCAGCGTAATGCTGATGGCTTTTGTGATTCTCACTTTTGTGGGCGTGACCGCCGTCATGTGGCCCGCCCTGAAGGCCTCGCGTATGGAACCGGTCGAGGCCCTGGGTTGCGAGTAGCGGCAGTTCACTTCTTGGGCGGTTCCGGCCGGCCCGCGTTTTCAGCATGCCCAGGTGTGCACACTCTCTTTGCTGCTCCGGCGTGATCTGGGTGGGTGTTTCACCGGCTGGCACGGAGTTGCATCGCATCGTGTCTTCGAATCCGGGCGCTGAGAAGATAAAGGTAAGGCTGATGGGTTCGGTGCCAGTGTTCTTCAAACTTACCCAGGTATTGGCCGGAATAAACGCAAGCCCCCCAGCATGGACATCGCCCTCCTGATCGCCCAGCCAAACGTGGGCAGTTCCGCTCTGGATCAGCACGATTTCATCCTGGATCAGGTGCTTGTGCTTGGGTAGGGCCGCTCCCGGGGCAAGCTCCTCTGTACCCAGCACAAGGTGCTGAGAGCCGTTATTTTTCGGACTGACCTTCAGCATGAATTGCGAAGCAGCGGGCATACTGGCATCGGTGTGAATGCGGCGAATCCGCAACTCACCTTCATTCCTTTCCAGCAGAAGCGGCTTCGCAGTCGGATCAGGAGCTGAAGGTACGCTGGATTGAATTGATTGAGCCCGCGAACTGCTAAAGCCCAAGTAGCACGATCGCCAGAGTGGTAACCACGTTCAGGGCTGCTCTCGCCTTCATATTTGACCTCGGCGAGCAGTCTACTCTACGGTGGCAGCGCGTGCGGCATGGCCCGCAGAGAACTTCAAGATAACTGCTTGTGGCTCACCAACAAGACGCGGTACGAGTCTCCTTGAATCAGTTCCGGGTAGCCCATCAGGCGGGTGCCGCGCGTTGCTAGGTTTTGTGGTTAGATTCCAAAACTATCACTACTTTTCCGCGAGCGTGTCCTTCTCCCAGATATCGAATGGCCTCACGGACCTCACTCAAGCTGTAACGCCTATCGATGACCGGGGTCACCTTTGCAGCCGCCATGAGCTCGCGCATAACGGTCAGGTCCTCTTTGATCGGTCTCGCCAAAAACGTGACCATCTTCTGGCTCACAAACCGCGACAACACCAGGGCTGCGATCAAACGGGCCAAGATACCGATTATCCCCCGGCCGCTCCGCTCTCCGACCATGACGCATATTCCCCTGGGATTTAAGACGCGCCTGCAGGCTGACAACGAATGGTTCCCAATGCAGTCAAAAATCAGGTCGTAACCTTGCCCACCTTTGGTGAAATCCTCCTGGGTGTAATCAATGACGTGATTTGCGCCGATGGACCGGAGCATGCCCACATTCCTCGAACTGCAGACGCCGCTGACCTCTGCGCCGAACGCCTTGGCGATCTGCACAGCGAACGTACCCACGCCTCCCCCCGCACCGTTAATCAAGACCTTCTGCCCCGCCTGAATCTTGCCCCTGTCGCGAAGTCCCTGCAATGCAGTGAGCGCCGCCACCGGGGCGGAAGCTGCCTGCTCAAACGTCACGTTATCCGGCTTCATGACCAAGGCAGACTGGTGAGCACAAGAATACTGGGCAAAGGCCCCCCGGGGGATCCAAACTCTGAGAGCCGAAGCTTGCGGGTCACTGATGCACACTCCGAACACGTCGTCGCCTGGCTTGAACTGGGTTACGTCCCTGCCCACCGCTTCAACCTGGCCCGCCACATCAACGCCTAGTCGCGTGACCTTTGGTTGGAGCAGCCCGGTCACCAGGCGACCGCCGCCTTTCAACAAGCCCTCGTCAAGTGGATTGACGGATGCCGCGCGGACTTTTATCAAAACTTCGTTGTCCTTGGGAACAGGCTTTTCGACGTCCTTGATTTGGACAACGTCCGGGGGTCCGTATCGGCTATAGACGGCGGCTTTCATGTGCGAATCCCCGCGGCGCTGGCTTGTTCTTTCCATCGTTGAGCGTTCACGCCGATGACGAGGAGCCACAGGATAAGCGAGAGTTCCCCCAAGGCGCCAGCGGGTTTCACAACATAGGGGAACAGATAGCTTGCGAGCGGTGGTGACAGAAAGAGCTGGTATGACAAACCGGCGATCGCCATAAATACGCCCAGAATTCTAGGCAGGAATGTCGACCTGAAAATGAGGTAGCCGATCAGGAGACAATACCATCCAAAAAATACCATGTAGATGCTGGAGGCCTGAGCACGCAATCTAAGAAACGTGAGCGCCAGCGCCTGCAACTGTTCCACCTTAAACACGCCCAAGTACTGCTCGCCTCCCAGGACGACCAACGGGGCGAGATGGAAGAGGCTGCTCAGAGCCTGAATGGTGCACCCCATGAGACTGAAGAAGGCCGCGAGCAAAGAGACGCTCCTGTTCACTGGCTTAAACATGTCATAAAGGAGCAGCGTCACAGTGATATAACACACGGCCGAGATGAGTGCGGCTGCGAAACCCAACCGAAATAACATTTCGTTCGCCAGGATGTTGTGTGCGGTAGCCGCGCCGTCGCTATATACAACAATTTTGCCGCCAACGGAGCCATCGGCATATGAGAACGTCATGCCGGCGATCAAGTAAAGGACCCCGGCCATTCTGGCCCTCAATCGCGGCGAGGCTTCTGCGATCCGTTCCGTCATTTCATGGCCTCCTCTTCGGGTGGTTTTCTATGAGCGGCACGAAATGTCATTCGCATGCCTCCGGGCAAGCAGCATAGTCCGGAACTTGCGACCTTTTGCTCGTCAGCCCGGGAGCTTCGTTGGGAGACTGGAAACCGGGGGTGCCTGATGGCGCAGCGAGGTTCCGCAGTACGGACAATACACATCATTGACGCCAATCACGCGCTGGCACTGCGGACAGCTCGGGCTCAGTTTGTAGTTGCAGCGAGGGCAGAAGTTGAATCCGATCTGCACGGCATGGCCGCATTGTGGGCAGGCACTGCCCAGCGGTTGGCGTAGGAGAAAGAAAAGAATGATGCCCAAAGCGTTGGGAATAACAACGGCCATAATCGTCCAAAGCGTAGGGCTCATCCCACGTCGTTTCGCGTCGCGGTTTATATAGCCGATGATGAGCAGATAGCAGCCCCCAGCAATACCGGCCAGTAGGCCAAGTACCGGTCTTGCCCAGGCCGGCGGCCCGCCCGAGTGCCGCGCCACCACAACATTAAAGAAGAACTGGGCGGCGACAAATGCCATCCCCGCGAGCGCCCATGCCCACAGCGGAACAATCTTGATTTCCGCACTTAGTCCAGTTTGAGTTTCGTTTCTTACTTGCATAAATTTGTCCGTCTTGTCACAGCCATTACCGCGACTGCTCGCCGTTGTTGGTGAGGTGCGTGCCGCGAGCCAACAACAGCACACTCACCACCAGGGCCGGCACGATAAAGAAAAACATGAAGCCGGTTTGCCAAACCAGGGTCGAGACTCCGGCCCGTTCGCCCATCCATGCAAAAAGTCGCCACAAGAAGGGGACGGTCAGCGTCGCAGAAAGACCTACGCCCAGACAAGCCATCCCTACCAGCCACATGCGTTCCCGCGTCTCCCGGAGCCTGCTGGCGTGGAAGCGCACCCGCATCTGCGTGGCTCGCACCAGGCGGGAGTCGGCGGCCAGGGGCAGCGAACGCAAAGTACGAACCACCCCATTTGCTGCCTCCGCATACTGACGGCATGCCTCGCATTCATCGAGGTGGGCCCGCAGCCAAACCTGCTGCGAATCCGGGAGACCTTCACCCAGAGCGATCAGCTGCCTTGCTTCGTCATGTGCGTTCCGCGTCATGCCTGCGCTCCCTTCAGCCGCGACATCAGCATGTTCAATCCGCGATACAGCCGCGACTTCACCGTGCCCAGGGGCGCCCCGGTCACCATGGCAATCTCGTCCAAGGCCAATCCTTCCTGAAAGCGCAACACCACGGTCTCGCGATATTCCGCCGGGATGCTCACCAGAGCCGCACTGACGCGCTCGGCTTGCTCGTGCTGCTGCACCACTTCCCACGCCATGGGCCGGGTGTCGGCCGGCTCGAACGGTGCGTGCTCTTCGTTTTCCATCAGCCCATCCAGGCTGACAGGGCTTTTCTTCCGCAGATAATCGATGGTCAGATTTCTCGCTACCGCGTAGAGCCAAGTGCTGAACTCATGCCGGCCGTCATACTGATGGGCGCGTTCGAGCACGCGAATCCAGGTTTCCTGGAAGAGGTCCTCGGCCAGTTCACGGTTTCCTGACAGGTAAACCAGATAACGAAGAAGCCGGTGCTGGTACTGCTCGATGAGACGGTCCAGCAAGTCCGGATCACGCCGGCGTAGACCGCGAGCAATTGCGCTGGTCTCGGATTCCATCGTATTCGCGGAGCAATAAGCTGTGGCGTTCATGCTACCGGGATATACGGGCGAGGAGATAAGAAAGATGCAGGATGGAAGACTTTCGCTGACACCGCGTTAAGTTATTTGTATTCAGCCAGATATTCGATCGCATGACTCCAGTCCGGAGTCGCGCCGGCGTCCCGACGGCCATAGTATCCTGGAAGGCACAAACAATGGCATCATCTGATGCTATAATCAGTGCCTGGAGTTTATATGCGAACAACGGTTGCGCTTGATGACGATTTGGTACGCATCGCCCAGGAGTTCACTGGGGTAGCAGAGAAAACGGCGCTGATTCGTGAGGCTCTCAAAGCCCTCATCGAGCGGGAAAGCGCTCGCAGATTGGCGTCCCTGGGAAGCACCATGCCGGAGCTGAAAAATATTCCGCGCCGCAGGGTGCGGCTGAATTGATTCTCGCAGATACGTCCATTTGGATCGACCACTTT
This sequence comes from Terriglobia bacterium, assembly GCA_963779255.1. Lineage (GTDB taxonomy): Bacteria > Acidobacteriota > Terriglobia > Terriglobales > Acidobacteriaceae > JAIQFF01. Next base: position 45,574 of record CAVZXU010000010.1, read on the forward strand.
CGCTCCAGAAATAAAGAGATGCGTAAGCATCTTAACCAAGGGCAGATTGTGATCCATCCGTTCGTCGTTGCGGAACTTGCGCTTGGATCTCTGCAGGACCGCACCAAGACGCTCGCCCTGCTGGACTTCTTGCCACAGGTGCAGGTGGCGCAACTGAGCGAAGTGCGGCTAACGATTGAGGCTCGTCGTTTGTATAGCCTGGGCATTGGCCTGATTGACGCACACCTAATAGCGTCTGTCTTGATCAATCCACCTACCCTTCTTTGGACAAGAGATCAGCGACTCCGCAAGGCCGCCGAAGGTCTTGGCATTCAGGCCGGTTTGGCTTAAGAAACAGGGACGCCGGACGGTTCGTTGTCACAAACTCCTGCGCGAGCAACCGAATCCTGAACATCTCACAGCGCTTCTCCTCACCATGAAGGTTCACCTGATTTTCTAAAATCTCATCGAAGCGGCGCAGATCATCTTCGTGGGGATTGACGACGCTTCCACTATCCAGCATCGCCTCCGAAGTCAGGCCCACTGTGGTCATCGTGAGGACAGTATCGGCATCGCCGTAGCCTCCCTCCGTGTAACGGGTATAGCCGGGTGCCCCACTCATTCGCGTTATTTGCGAATGAGTGGGCGGCGACATAGTCGGATGTAGCGAGTCCACAATCTTTCAGCGATTCTCAGGCGTCTGGTCTGGAAAGCAGAAACTGGAAACCAGAAACCGCCCGCCGCCGGTAGCCCGGGGACAGGCGGAGGAGTTATGCTTACATTCACCGAAGAGCCCCGCAGGCAACTTTGCTCGGTGGCTGGACTGTGGAGTTTGGCAAGCCTCGTCGTCTCGGCATTTCCCGCAGCTCTTTAGATTTTTCGGTGGCGGTTTTTTGGTTTGCCTTGATGGCAGCGTCACACTGTGTGAGACATTCGCTGGGGCCAGTTCTCTGCTGTGTCTCTTCGACAAAGGAGAATTCGATATGTCCCTGATGCCGGATCCAACCTTCTACCCCTCGCCGGGCATGGCGATGCAGGCCGCGCCGGAACGCATCGCCTACGTCGCTCTGCTCAACGTCGGCAAGAGTGGAAAGCGCGACGCCATGGGCGTCATCAACGTTGACCCGCGTTCCCCCGCGTATGGTCAGTTTGTCGGCCAGGTGGACTTCCCCAACGACGATAATGAGTTGCATCACTTCGGCTGGAACGCGTGCAGCGCGTGCCTCTGCCCGCAGAACCCGCACCCGCACATGGAGCGTCGTTACCTGGTGGTGCCGGGTATCGGCTCGTCCCGGATTCACATCCTGGATACGAAATCGGACCCCAATCATCCCAAGATCGTGAAAGTGATCGAGCCTGAAGAATTTATCAAGAAGACAGGCTACACGTCGCCACACACTATTCATTGCGGCCCTGACGGCATCTACGGCAGCGCACTCGGTTCGGCCAGCGGCGACGGCCCTGGCGGCATTTTCCTGATGGATGCCAACACCTTTGAGCTGAAGGGACCGTGGGAAAAAGACCACGGCCCCCAAAGTCTGGCCTACGACTTCTGGTGGCACCTTGGACTCGACACCATGATTACCTCCGAATGGGGCACGCCGAATATGGTGAAGGACGGCATCATCCCGGAGTTGCTCCTGGGCGGAAAGTACGGCCACAAGCTGCACATCTGGGATTTGGATAAGAGGCGCCACCTGCAGGAAATTGACCTGGGTGCGGAGCAACAGATGGTGCTCGAGCTTCGGCCCTCTCACGATCCCAAGAAGGCCTACGGATTTGTCGGCGTGGTCATCTCCCTGAAAGATCTTTCGTCCTCCATCTGGATGTGGTACCGCGAGGACGGTGGCCAGGGCGGAGGAAAGAACGGCAAGTGGGCAGCCCGCAAAGTGATTGAAATCCCTGCCGAGCCGGCTGATCCGGAAAGCCTGCCACCCCTGCTGAAGGGTTTCAAGGCGGTGCCGCCCTTGGTATCCGACATCAACCTCTCACTCGACGACCGCTTCCTTTATGTGTCGTGCTGGGGGACGGGTGAGTTCATCCAGTACGACGTCTCCGATCTCGCCAATCCAAAGAAGACTGGCTCGATCCACCTCGGTGGCATCGTGCGCCGGGCAGCTCATCCGAAGAAGCCGGCGCAGCCGCTCAACGGCGGTCCGCAGATGGTTGAGATCAGCCGAGACGGCAAGCGGGTTTACTTCACCAACTCGCTCTACTCCCCATGGGACGAGCAGTTTTATCCCGATGGGGTAAAGAGTTGGATGGTGAAGATCGATGCCAGCCCCAAGGGTGGGATGAAACTCGACGAAAAGTTCTTTGTCGAGTTCGACGGTCTGCGCGCCCACCAGCTCCGGCTGGAAGGAGGCGACGCTTCGTCGGACTCCTATTGCTACTCGGACACCAAATGACGCATGCAGGCCTGACTTCGACGGCGTTTTGGCTGATGCTGCTCCTCGGCGCCTACCACGGACTCAACCCTGGGATGGGCTGGCTCTTCGCGGTGGCGCTGGGGATGCAGGAGCAAAAAGGGAGCGCAGTAGCAAGGGCGCTGGTTCCGATTGCGCTCGGCCATGCGCTGGCCATCGGCAGCGTGGTGCTGGCTGCCGCGTTTCTCGGCATGACGCTACCGCCGGGAGCCGTCCGCTACTCCGTCGCCGCGATTCTGGTCGGCCTTGGAATCTTTTGCCTGGTGCGACATCACCACCCGCGCTGGGTCCGCATGCAGGTGAGCTTCCGCGACTTGACCGCCTGGTCGTTCCTGATGGCCTCCGCACACGGCGCCGGTTTGATGGTGGTGCCGGTGCTGCTGGGCAGCAGCACGGTCCAAGCGCAGGGCGGCATGGCAGGCCACAACCACATGTCTGCCACCACCAGCCCGCTAGCCGGGATGCTCGCCACCGGCGTCCATACGTTTGCCTATCTTGCAGTCACCGGGCTGGTCGCTTGGGTGGTCTATCGCAAGCTCGGCCTCGCGCTTCTCCGTAAAACGTGGTTCAACTTTGACTTGCTCTGGGCCGCTGCGCTCGTGGTCACGGGCCTTGTGACCCTCCTGATTTAGCCTGTTTTCGAAATCACTCCAGAACCGGTAAATTGTGTGAAAATTCCCGAAAATCCCGGGGGAGGTGGACTGGCACGACGGGGTCGGAAGAAAAGGACTAATACCTGCGTGAGCGTGGCGGCTGGCCCACCCTTGTCTTTTCTTTCCTCACCACGATGAAGGTTGCCCCACCCTTCCCGTCCTTTGGACAACACTCCTCCTCGTGAGATTTTGAGGAATTTGTTCCGGAACGGGTGACAACGGCACCCTTGTCCCATGCAAGCTTCACCATCGCCCACCCTTTGAAAACCACAAAGGGTGGGGCAGCCTCAGTTAGTTTGATGGAGGGTGGGGGACTCCAAGCTGTCTGGGCCGGAACTGGAAACCAGAAACTAGAAGCCGCCCTTCGCCGGCTTCCCTTCCAGCATGGCGTAGATCGCGGGGTTAGTGCATACCTCGTAGTAGGGGCGCTCGGTCCAGTGCTGCAGCGAAAATTTGTGCGGATCGATTTGCGCAATCTGGCTGGAGCGGACTAGGATTTTCTTGAAAATCTCGTTGCCCACCGGCACCAAGCCACGGTGCAACTGGAAGCTTTCGCTTCCCCACAGCTTGGGCAGTTGCAATGGGCAGGGCTCGAGCGAAATTTCCTGCTGCAGCCGTTGGAAAGCGGCTTCGCTCAGGCGGATTCCATTCAGGTTGTATTTCAGGATGAAGTCTTCCGGACTCTCTCCCGCGTCGGCATCTTTAACGGTCTGGAAGGCATAGACATTGAACGGGCCCTCCACCGCGGCGATGGCCTTGCGCACGCGTTTGCTGCACGAGGACAGCCGGTCGCTCTCGTTCAGTGCATCTGAAATCATGATCTGCTGTTCGCCATCCAGCAGGTACATGGGGGCCGAATCCTGGAACGAAATGCCGGTGCCGAGCTCCAATGCGGGCAGACCAGCCCGCTCCAGAAGATGGTTGTAGCCGCGCACGATGTCGATGATCTCCCGCGCCAGCACGCAAGCCCGGCTGACCGCCAAAGGGGCCTCGCCCTCGTGCTCCAGCAGCGCGACGATGATGGCGTCGCCTTCGACAAACACTTTGCGGGCGCCATACTTGGCCAGCAACTTGTTGACGGGATCGTAAAAATTCAGGCTGAAGTAGGAAGCCGGGTTCATGCCCTGCTCCAGCAGCGATCGGGTCAGCCGCGATGAGTCCCGGATATCGGCTTTCAGAATCACGTGGCGCAGTACCTTGTCTTCCGTCGGCTTCTGCTCTTCCGGCAGCAGGAACTCGTAAAGCGTGCCGTTCATGGCCGAGAGTTCCCGCAGCTTCCAGTTGCCGATAAGATTTCCGCTATCCAGCGCGGAATTCAACGCCTCCAGGCGTCGCAGGTCGCGGTGATAACGCAGAAAGTCGCGCAAGAAACGTGCCGCCATTTTGGCCCGTTCCGCTCCGCGGCAGCCGGCCACGCGGGCTGCGGCCGAGTTCAGGCTGTGCAGCGAAAGTTTGCCGTGCTCCTGGATCAGCTTCTCCACCCGGTCGCGCTCTTCGCGTGAGATCAGAGCGTTTTTCAATTGCTGCGCGTTGATGCGGGGCGAGTACTCCGCAAGCAGCGGCACGGTTTCGTAGGACGCGATCACGTAATCCATGAGCTTTTCGCGCTCCAGCATTTCGACCCAGGCTTCCAGTCGCACTTTCTGGCTACGTCCCTCCTGAGAGGCTTCGTCAGGCTGGCCCGAGCCTACGAGTTCCTGGGCGTTTTCCGGAACATTCAGCCAGCCGTCAACCGCGGCTTCGTCCTCAGTTGTCGAACCGAGCTTGAGGGAAAGCAGGAAATCACGGGCGATCCGGCGTACGTTGGAAAATCGATCGGGATCGCGGTCAAAGTTCCCCAGCATCACGTAGTGCTCGGCGTTCAGGTAGGTGTCACAACCGTCTTCTGTGAAGATCAGCGGGTTCAGAAAGAGTTTGTACTCCGCCTCGCTGCGATTGCCGAACAGCGAGCGGCGCATGCGGGCCAGGGTTTCTTTTTCAATCTCGCGCAGGATGCGGAACAGCTCCTGCGCGGTCTTGCGCAGGATGATCTTCTTGGCCACCTGAAAACCAGCGACGCGTTCGCGATACTCCAGCGCCTTCTGCTGGCGCACGCCTTCGTAGCTCTTGAGCATCATGCGGCCGCGTTCCAGCATTTGCGCGAATTGCGAGTTCAACTCGACGCGCAGGAATTTGACGATCGCCGCACGCGCCAGCATGTCGACGGAAAGATTTTCCGCCGCCTTGGCGCGATTCAGTACCGACACGTGCAGGTCAGCCAGAAGGGGCTTGAGTTCGGACCCGCTCGCTTTGGCGGGCGCCTTCGCCAAAGGAGTCGATCCTATAAAGTGGTTGCCGCCCGCCCGCTCCGTCTTCTCGGCCGCCAGCAGTCCTTCCATGTCGCCATGGCGGACGATGAGGCGCGCGATCTGCAGCCGCGCCTGTTCCACAAACCGGGGGCTGAGATGCACGTCATGCCGGAGGTTATCCACTCCCAGCTGCAAACCTTCCAGGGTAAGTTTCGGCGTGTAGCTACTGAGCTGCGGAGGCAGCACCTCTTCGGCCGAGCGTCCGAGTCTGAAGATGGGAATGCGTGGCATCGTTGGCGATCTTTGTTGGCTAGGACTGTCGCGCCGGACCGATCACACCAGCGCATAGTCGCGGGAGGCCGATTCCGGCCTCGTCGCTGCTCGGCTGAGAGGGCGCAGACGCGTGCACCTGCCTCTGACTTTCATTCCTCGCAAATTGCTGATTTTCCTACCTATGCGGGAGCGTAGCACGCGTGCGTAGCCCGGCCAACGTTACCCAAGTTACGTCTTTCGGGCTCGGTCAGAATTTGTTTCCTAGGGGCGCGTCTCCAGGGGGTGGGCCGCTTTTTCGAAAAACTCGTTCTGGAGCTTGAGGCTTTCCTGGTCCGCCTTCACGCCGCGAGTGGCTTTTACGATTCCGTCAATCCACGCATCCATTTTGAATTGGCCAAGTTCGGTGGTAGCCAGCGAACCGTCTCCGGAATAGTGATTGGGGAAGCGGGCATACCACCAGATTCCGGTATAAAGGTCATCGGGCAGTTTCTGCCGGCCGAGATCGGCGCCGGACTCGCTTCTGGCCCGGTCCTGATGCATCAGTTCAGGATGCGCGATCAGCATGCTCGAGGTCTCGGCTTCTCCCGCGTGCCAATCCGGGCCGGTGCTTTTCGCCGCCGGGCCACCGGGCGGCGTCTCCACCCGCACCAGCACGTAAACCACGTAATCATGGGGCTTTTCCAGCTGGCTCTGGGCGAAGAAGGGCAGCAGGTGCTCATTGCCGCCGTGCCCATTCACGATGATGATTTTCTTGCACCCGTTCCGGGCCATCTCGTCGGTGGTTTCCTGCAGCAGTTGCAACTGCAGCTCCCGGCTGTAGGCAACGGTGCCGGGTTCGTGCCGGGCTTCAAAGATCTGGCCAAAGTAATACTCCGGAAAAACTACGGCGTATTCCTGCGCGGCGGCATGCAAGGCGGCGTAGCGCACGTCGAGAAGATCGGTTCCCAGGGGCAGGTGCGGACCATGCTTTTCCAGAATGCCGAAAGGCAGCAGGCAGGTACCCTGCGACTGCTGAATGGCAGAGCGGAAATCGGCCGCCGTGAGCTCTTCCCAGTGCACCGACAACTTTGACTGCGACCAGCCCGAATGGGTGCAGAAGGCCAGCAATCCAGCCACGATTGCGACTCTGCGAATCATGGTTTTGCGAGATAAAGCTTTGCGCATGAGTATTCTCCCGAGGTTGCGCATTTTAGCATTTGGACGTGGTCAGAGTTACTTCGGTCACCGTGCGCAGGCACCGCGCTCACGGTATGATTTCTGGAACCGTGACCTCAATGAAGAAACTAAAATTTCTAGTTTCGTTGACCACCAACGACAACGATTATCAGATCGAGCAGGCGGCGTCCGCAGAAGAGGCGGCGCGGCGCCTGGGCGTGGACATTCAGATCATCTATGCCGAAAACGATTCGATCACCCAGAGCCAGCAGATTTTGAATGTTATTCAGTCACGCTCCGATTCTCACCCTGACGGAATTATTTTTGAACCAGTAGGTGGGACCGCGCTGCCACAGGTGGCCCGGGCCGCGGTCACTGCCGGCATCAGCTGGGTTGTGCTGAATCGAAATGTGGATTACATCGCGGAGATCCGCAAGACCCATCGGGTGCCGATTTTTGGAGTTAGTTCGGACCACGAAGAAATCGGCCGCATCCAGGGGCACCAGTTTGCCGCCCTGCTGCCCAAGGGTGGAACCGTCCTTCACATTCAAGGTCCGTCCGAGAGCCTGGCCGCCAAACAGCGCACCACCGGCATGTACGAGACCAAGCCCGCCGATGTCCAGGTAAAGGTAATGCGGGCACAGTGGACCGAAGCCAGTTCTTATCGAGCGGTCAGTTCGTGGTTGCGCTTGTCCACGTCTCACCAGAACCGCATCGATCTGATTGCCGGTCAGGACGACGGCATGGCCCTGGGCGCGCGAAAAGCTTTCCAGGAGCTACCCGACAACGCAGCTCGCCAACGCTGGCTAAGCTTGCCGTTTATCGGATGCGACGGCCTGCCTAAGACCGGCCAGGCGTGGGTGAAGCGGGGACTGCTGACTGCGACCATCTTTGCCGGACCAAACACGGGTCAGGCGCTGGAGATGCTGGTCAAGGCCTTGCACACTGGCACCATGCCTCCGGAAAACACTCTGACCACGCCGATTTCCATTCCGGCTCTGGATGCCCTGGCGGCATCCCAGGCCGAGAAGGCGCGTCTGCTGTCGGTTTAGGCGCGCGTCGTTTCTAGCTTCTAGCCCCTCGAACGCGATTTCGTCCCCGCACCTCTGCCCTTCTCTTGGTAAATTGGTTGTGATTTCGTCCCTGGATTCTTTTCTGATTTCATTCAAGGAGAAGCAATGCCCACACTGGTCGCGCAGCCCACGCGCATACGAGCCGCCGGCACCAAACCAAAGCTGATCGACGAATTCGTCGGCCGCGTCAATACCAATACTTCAGGCGTCAGCGTCGCCCACATGCGCAGTCCGCAGGGATGGGAAGAACCCGGACAAACTCCGGAATTCGATGAGTTCACTATCGTTCTTAAGGGCACGCTTCGGGTGAAGCACAAAAACGGCGAACTGGACGTCGTGGCCGGCCAGGCAGTGATCGCCCACAGCGGCGAATGGATCCAGTATTCCACTCCCGCCGAAGGCGGCGCGGAATACATAGCCGTGTGTCTGCCAGCATTCGCGATGGAGACAGTGCACCGCGACGCGTAAATCGCGGCATTAAGAAAAAAGTATGTCATCCTGAGCGGAGCCAGGAGTCGAAGGACCCCTAGCAGCGCCGCGGCGGCTGGCCTCGCGGAATTTCAGTCCTCAGCGCTTCGCAGCCGCCTTCTCGATCAACTCTCTAACCAGATCGAATCGGACCTGCCGGGAGTTTTCGCTGGCCACCGCCATGTTAAGGCAACCGCCATCCACCAAAAAGCACGATGTGGTGAGCAACGGCTTGCTTAGCGGTTTGCCGTCGAAGCCTTTCGTCATCTTCATGCTCAGGCATCCGACTTTTCCAAAGTCTTTAGTGTTGGTTTCGGGAGCCTGTTTGGCTGCGCCTAGCATCATGCGGGCCCCCATCAGACCTTGCGGGATCGACGTCGGCACTCCTGCTGTTCCCGGCGCTGCGCTCTGCAGCTTGACCGCGAGTCCGCCGATGTTCATCGTGCATACGGAAGAATCTCCATCAGTGCCATGCGGATTGGTGACCTTGCCGCCGTAGGCTGCCTCCAGATCCGGGGTCGGCATGAGCTTGCACGCTTTCGCGTTTGGACCATAGTAGGCAGATGATTGTGCTGCCACGGAACGCTGCCCAACAACGGCGGCGAGAATGACCGCAAGGAGCGGGGCGGTCTTTTGCCGCCCAATCATGGTAGGCCTTCCCTTCTCGATGAGTTTCCCCGAGGAAGTATATCGGTAGCGCCGCCGTCCCGGCGGCTGTCGTGGGGGCGTCCCGCCCCCACCGCCGAGGGCAGGGCTTGTCCTGAGCGAAGTCGAAGGATGCCCTCGGGACAGCCGGCGAGACGCCGGCGCTACCTGGTGCTCGGGCCGATTGGGATTTTGAATCCAAAGTTTGCCTCTCGATAGGTAATAATGATCGCCCATAACGCCTGCACGAGAGTTGCCTGGGCGCGAAAGCTTCTCCCATGCTTATACGTCTGGGATATGACATTCAATTCGAGATTCCGGCGGCCGTGGCCATGGTCGGGATGTTGCATGTGCATCCTTCTCGCGTCCCGGACCTGCGCGAACCGGATGAGGTGAACATCAGCCCTGAAGTAAAAGTGGAGAGCTACGTCGACAGCTACGGCAACCGCTGTGCGCGATGGTTGGCGCCGGCAGGACCGCTGCGGCTGAGCGGTTCCACTCTCATCGAAGACCCGGGCACGCCCGACGCGGGCGATCCCGACGCGCAGGAGCATCCGGTGAACGAGCTTCCTCCGGAGATGCTTCGCTATCTGCTCAACAGCCGCTATTGCGAAGTGGACCGGCTATCGAACATCGCGGTTGAATTGTTCGGCCACCTGAAGCCGGGATGGAGCCGTGTGCAGGCCATTTGCGGCTGGGTAAACTGGAAAGTCGCGTTCGGCTATCAGCATGCGCGTTCATCGAAAACGGCCCTGGACGTGTTTACCGAGCGCACCGGAGTCTGCCGTGATTTTCAGCACCTGGCGGTCACCTTTTGCCGGGCGCTCAACATTCCGGCCCGCTACGCCACCGGATACCTGGGCGACATCGGTGTTCCCAAAGAGCCTACGCCGATGGATTTCAGCGCCTGGTTTGAAGCCTATCTGCAAAACCGGTGGTGGACGTTTGACGCGCGTCATATTCAGCCGCGTATTGGGCGGGTGCTGATGGCCACTGGACGGGACGCCTCTGACGTTGCCATTACGACATCTTTTGGGATTGCGAACCTGACTGGGTTTTCGGTGGTCACGGAAGAGGTCACGGCTGCGTGATTGACCGTCCTTTATGTGTGGGTCGGACACTCCTGTCCGACGCCTTTGACTTTGATTGGTTTGAAGCTTACAGGGCTCTCTACGCAAATCTAAGTCAAAAGCGTCGGACAAGAGTGGCCGACCCACACGGGCGCCGCTTTACGGCGCTTCGATCAGCTCCAGCTTTCCGTCTCGAGTGCGGTGCAGCACCATCACCTTACCCTTGGGATCACGGAAGACGAACACGTCGCGGTCGCGGAAGTGTGCCTCTTTGATGGCTTCCTCCAGCGTCATGGGGCGCAGGGCGACGGCGTCCTCGGAGCGGACCAGGTGTACCTCAGTTGACTTAGCGACAGCCGGAAACTTGTGCACCACCAGCGAGATCTCGGTCTCCGTGGTCTCCATGAGCCCGACCTTCGCTGGCAGGCTATCCTGTTGTGCTTCCTTGCCATTCCATTTCTTCAGGTCATGGCGCTTCTTGCTGCGCCATCGCGTCTTGTACTTGACCGCCTGCTTTTCCAGGTGGTCCAGGGCCTCGTTGACGGCAGACTTCATGTCGCCGGCCTGGGCTTCACCGACCAGCGGTCCATTGCGCGGACTGATCGTGATTTCCGCCTTATGCCGGCGCTTCTCGATGGCCAGGATGACCTTGGTATCGAATTTGTCGCCCAGGATTTTACGGATTTTCGTCAGCCCGGTTTCGACTGACTTGCGGATGGTGGGAGTGACTTCGTAGTGTCTGCCGGTGAATTCTACGTTCATGAGCACCCCTTATCTGGATTCTTGCTTCTCGGCCCGGTTACTGCATTTCTTGCTAGCACCTCCGGTTCGGACGACAAGATGCCGTCGGGACAGCCGGCGGGACGCCGGCGCTACATTACTTCTTTACTCTGCGTTGATGAGTACTGGGGATGCGCATATCCTCGCGGTATTTCGCCACCGTGCGGCGCGTAACCTGGATGCCTTGTGACTGAAGAATTCTGGTGATCTGCTCGTCAGTCAACGGGCGGCTTGGGTCTTCTTCCTCGATCAGCTTTTTTACCCGGCGCTTGAGGATGAGCAACGAAGTGCTGCCGCCCTGGGGGCCGTTCACGCTCTCGCTGAAGAAGTAGCGCAATTCGAATACGCCCTGGGGGGTGTGGGCATATTTGCTGGCGACCGCCCGGCTGACCGTGGAAGGATGCACGCCGATCTCTTCGGCGACTTCTTTAATCATCATCGGTTTGAGCTGGTCGATGCCTTTCTCCAGAAAATCCTGTTGCCGGGTGACGATGGCATAGCAGACTTTGGTGATGGTCTGCTTGCGCTGCTCGATATTTTTGATGAGCTGGATGGCGCTCTTGTAGCGCTCTTTGACGTAGTTACGCGTGTCTTTGTCGTTGGTGTCGCGGGTCAGCAGGCGCTTGTACGCGGGATTCAGACGCAGCACCGGGACATCGTCTTCATTCATCATCACCAACCACTCATCACCATGCTTGATGAAGGCTACATCAGGTTCGATCAAGCGGGGCTGGCTCTTGTTGTAACGCAGACCGGGACGAGGATCGAGCGTCCGGATATAGTCCAGGGCTTCCTGCACCGCTTCCGGCGTGCGACCGATGGCGCGCGCGATTTCTTTGTATTGTTTGTTCTGTAAGGCGCGCAGATGCTGGTCCACGATGGCAACTGCGTCGGAAAGCACTTGCGCGGTGGCCTCCCCGTTTCCATTCTTGTGCGTGGCCAGTTGCGCCTGGTGGTAGCGCAATTGATAGAGCAGACAATCGCGCAAGTCGCGGCAGGCGACCCCGGACGGATCCATCTGGCGGACCAGGTCCAGAGCTTCATGCAGATCGTCAACCTTGAAGCTGGGCTGAAAAACAGGTTGGGCCGACTTCTTCGGAGTCACGGGTTCGGGCTGCGGCGCCGGCGGAGGTTCAGGTGTAAGAGCTTCTGGAGCAGGCGCAAATGCAGTTCCGTCAGCGCTGGCGGCAGGCGGCATTTGGGGAGTGTCCAGTGCATCCCATGCGGAAGACAACGCCGTATCGGCCTCGTCCACCGGCGATTCTGCTTCTTCCAGATCGGTGGCCAGCCCCAGGGCAGCCGCTTCCTTGACCACATTTTCGGCGATGGTGGCATCCACCTCCGGAGCAGCGGGCGGTGCGATGCCCAGCAATTCCTCATCGCTGGCGATCAGGTAGCCATCTTCGCTCAGGTTGCCGATGATCGTTTCGGCGGCCTCGCGCACCTCCGGGCGAACCGACAAGGCGCCGAGCTGCCACGCCAGGTGGTCGGAGAGAGTTGTAGGCTTGGAGAGAAAATTCTCGAACGACGGGCGCTCAATCTCTTCCATCTCGCTCCGGCTGCGATAGCCGGGGTCGAGATATTCCTGGAAGAACGAGCCAAAATCGATCTCTTCGAAAGGGTCTTTCTTTTCTTCAGCCGTGACCGTGTTTTCTTCGGGCTTAATCCGTTCGCGATCTTCCTCCTGGCGAGCGGCATCATCGAGCAGCGGAACGGTGTCTTCCAGTTCCTCCAGCACCGGGTTCTCCACCATCTCGGCGGTGATCATGTCGCGCAGTTCGAGCTTGTTGAGCGCGAGCACGCTGACCATTTGCACCAGTCCGGGTGTGAGAATCTGCCTCTGCGACAGTCTCAAGTGCAACTTGGGTTGGAGAAGAACCATAATCAGTCGTCAGTCGTCGGTCTTCAGTCGTCAGCAGAAAACTTGTCCCTCATTCGTTGGCCGAAGCTGGTATGGCTGAAGACCGACGACTGAAGACTGACGACTGCTCTCTACACCAGCGAGAAACTCTCGCCCAGGTACACCTTCCGTACCTGGGGATCGCTGGCCAGTTGTTCGGGCATGCCCGAGGCTAAAATTCGTCCACCATCAATGATGTATGCCCGGTCCGTTACTGCCAACGTCTCACGGACGTTGTGATCGGTGATCAAAACTCCGATTCCGCTCGACTTCAGATCACTGATAATCTTCTGCAGGTCGAGAACAGCGATCGGGTCAATCCCGGAAAACGGCTCGTCGAGTAAAATAAATGTGGGGTTGATGCTCAGAGCGCGGGCTATTTCCACGCGCCGCCGCTCTCCCCCGGACAGAGCGTACCCACGATTCTGGCGGATATGCTCCAAGCCCAGCTGATCGATCAGCTCTTCCATTTTTTCCCGGCGCTCGTGCCAGGAGATGGGCTGGGCTTCCAGTACGGCGAGGATGTTTTCCTCAACCGTAAGCTTGCGGAATACAGAAGCTTCCTGAGGGAGGTAGCTAATGCCGTACTGGCGTGCCCTTAAGTACATGGGCACGTCGGTGATTTCTTCTTCATCGATTAGTACCCGTCCGGTGTCCGGGGGTATCAGGCCGACGATAGCGTAGAAGGTTGTGGTCTTGCCGGCGCCATTAGGTCCAAGCAAACCAACAACTTCGCCCTGCCCCACGCGAATGCTAACCCCGTTTACAACCCGTCGACCACGGTAGGATTTGCCGATTTCGTCTGTGGCCAGGGTACGCATTTAACGTGCCACTCGCGTCGTTGTGACCGTAGGGGATGTATTATTGCCTTCGACCAAAACCCTACCATCGTGTCTGAACAAAGTCAACGAAACCCCGGTAATCTGGCCGTGTTCGGCATCAAAAATGCTAGGAGAACCGCCAGTCAGGACAAACTTGTCATCGGCAGTGGTGTAAACCAGCTGATCGCCCATCCCCCGGCGCCCCGGCTGCGTGATCACCACCTGCTCCCTGGCGATGATGTGGTCAATCTTACCCGTCCCTGTAAGCGATTGATTCGAAGCGGCTTGGTTGCGAGGCTGCAGGAAGACGTCCATCACATTCGCGGTGATCGTGAGTTCAGCTCCTTTGGCCTGAACCGAGTCTTCAAAGTGCGCCTTTCGCTCACCATCGGTGTAACTCAGTCGAGCGGAGGTGATCTTGACCGGGGTGACTTTTCCACTCTTTTCAGTCTGGACCAGTACCGTGGACACCGGTTGGGTTGGCGACCCCTGCGCCAGAACTGACCGGTGGTTGCGATCGAACTCGATCGAAGGCGCCTGAATTACGTTGGCGTTCTGCCACAAGCGAGCGTCTCCGGTGTACAGGGCGACGGCCGGAGTACTATGAGCCGTCATGGTGCGGGCAGTCACGTGAATGGGGTCTGACGAAGCCAAAAGGGCGCCGTTGGGTTGCGCTTTCAGTTCGCTGTAAGTGCTCTTGACGTCACCATCGGCGAAGGCATCTCCGGTCGCTCGATTCAGGCGCATGCTCCGGCTGGTGGTGGTCATGCCGCCGTCAACTACGCGGGGCGAACCATTCAGTACGAGCATCTGGTCGGCCGGGGTGTACGTCGCACGGTCGCCCCACGCTTTGCGCTCCCCGTCGACGTAGGCCATGTGTCCCTGCTGCACGATCGAATCAATGCCGCTGCCTGGGCGGAAGGACGCGTCAAGCGTATCGCTGGTGCTGACGCGATCCGGCTGGCCCGGGGTTTGCGAAACGATGCGGGCATTCGGTGCACCATGGACCGAAGCCAGTTGTCCCAAATCATCGAAACGCGCTTGAAACTTGCCCGCCGTCACCAGCGTCTGCTGTCCGGTGCCTGGGGTCGGGCGCATAGCGATCTGGGCGGCTCCGGAAGTGTCGGCGCGCTGCAGCCTTCGGCCATCGGTCACGAAGAAGTCAATGACCGACGCTGTGACCTCGACATCCTGTGCGCCGGCGGACGGCGTGGCCGGTTTCTGATGTTGCACCAGCCTGACGTTGTCCTGGCTGTGCACCGTGCTCAGCACATTGTTTCCGGTGAAGTTCAGGACGACCCGCCCGGCGTTCCCTTGCATGGGCTGCGGACCCGAATTTTCCATCCGCACATCACCCCAAAAAGTGGCGGACCGAACTGTGTCCTGCTTGTCCGCCATGAGCAATTCCAGTTGGTTGGACTGAACCTTCCCCGACCCCGAATCCTCCGATTCGACCCGAACGTTGCCGCTGGCGAGAATGCGATCCACGGTGTTGTCCGGACGCAGGTAAATCGTGCCTTTATCGGCGGAAGCGTTCCGTGCGCCGTTCTGCAGGCGCGGAAGGTCTAGCTCCACCACCCGCGGATTCTTGGTGATGGTGCCATGAATCGCGGTCAGCCGTGCGGGAGTGGCACCGTGGAAGGCTACATCGACTTGCGACTGCAGGGTGAGGACGGTTGTATCGGCCGCGTAGCTCAGGCCAACGGCGGACCCGTTGGCCTGGGGAAGGCTGAACTCAACTTTGTCCCGGGTCAGGGCGTTCCCTGTCTTCTGGTTAAAGAACAGGTTTGTGGTGGAGAGGTGGACTGGGTTTTTCCGCTCCTTGGGCGTTGCCTGGTCAGGATGAAGCATGCCTTCGGGGTTGGCCTCCAGATCCATCTGGACCTGGCCTTTGCCGATGACCTCGCCAGATTGCGGATCATATTCAAAATCCGCGCCGTAGATCTGGTCGAAGCGGCTGGAATCGCGTCCGTAGAGCGTGATGGTAACGTCATGCAGTTCGGCGTGCCCGCCCTGCTTGTATTGCACCGCCTTGCTGGCCTCGATCTTGAATATGGTGTGTCCCTGTTCGGAGCGGGAGACGGTGAAACCCTTGGCGCTCTGCTGGATCTCAATTCCGATTTTCGCCGGCACTTCGCTGAGCGCGTTCTGCACCTTGTGACGGGCGTAGAAATACACCGAAGCCACCACCAGCAGGAGGCCAATAGCGCCCCCCGCAAACCAGCGCCGAAGGTGGGAAATCTGGATGGACATCTCTAGACAAGTCTACTTGAAGCCCGGCACAAACCACGCGGAGACAGCGCCCCCGGCTGTCTGGCGGAGCAGGGCTCCGCTGGCTGGCAGCCGGCGAGAAGCTGGTCGAGCTGCGCTCGACGGTGAGGGCACTCGCCCCTACGCGGGCGGCGGAGGGTAAAAACAAGATTCCGGTCATCGTCTAAACTCAATGCACCATGAACCGGCAAGAGCCTGCTCTACTGGATTTACAGAACATTTCAGTCATGCGCGGAGAAAAAATTGTGCTGAAGGATTTCAGCCTGGTGATCCGCGGCGACGAGCATGTGGCCATCCTGGGTCCGAACGGCTGCGGCAAATCCACTCTGATCAAAACCATTACGCGCGAGTGCTATCCCGTGGCTCGGGAAGGTTCGTCGATGACCATTCTGGGGCAGGACCGCTGGGATATTTTCGAGTTGCGTTCGCTGCTGGGCATTGTCTCGAACGATCTTCTCTCCAAAAGCTCCGGCGAAGCTTCCGGACGCGATGTGGTCCTGTCCGGCTTCTTCAGCAGCGCTCGCATCTTCCCTCATCACGTGGTCGATCCCCGACACCGCGAACTGGCCGATGCCGCCCTGGCACAACTGCAAATATCGCACCTGGCGCAGCGTCCGGTCTGCGAAATGTCTTCGGGCGAAGCGCGGCGTGTGCTCATCGCCCGCGCTTTGGTTCACAAGCCGCGGGCCTTGTTGTTCGACGAGCCCAGCAACTCGCTTGACGTCTTTGCCCGGCACAGTTTGCGTCAGAGCATGAGTTCACTGGCGAAAGCCGGCATCGGAATCATTCTGGTCACGCACGACCTCTCCGACCTGATTCCGGAAATCGAGCGCATTCTGCTGATGTCGAATGGTGCATCATCGCAGACGGGCCAAAAGAGCAGATGCTTCAGCCGGACCGTCTGGAGGGTTTGTTCAAGACCAGAGTGGAAATGAACCAGCGCAACGGCTACTACCACATGTGGTAAGACTCCGAGCCGTTAGAACCGATCATCGAGGGTGATCTCCTGCACCATGCGATCCAGTTGCTGCTGTGCCTGAGTATGCTTCTCCTGCAGGTCGGAGATTTCCTTGTTCAGGGTGTTCAGGCGATCTTCCTGAGCGTCGAGTTGGTGGGTATAGCGCTGCAACAGGGCCTTCTCCTCCGCGCTGCCCTTTAAGGCCTTCATGTTCTCGCGCAGGCGGGCCTGATCCTTGGTGATGGAATCGACTTCCTGCTGATGCGATTGGAGCTGCTTGGCCAGGGCGCCAACCTGGTTTTGCTGATCGAGAACACGGCGGAAAACGTCCTGCAGTGCCGGCGTCATCCGGCCTTGCTGAGTGAGCAGGACGACCTGATCGTTATTCAGGTTGTTGAGCTGGTAGCTTGTATCCAGAGGATGATATTCCTCGACTGGCAGTTCCGCCGTTTTCCCCGCTTCCACACTGACGCGAAAACGGTAGAACGAAGCGGAGGTCTCCTCCGCTTTCGGCCCCTCGGCCAATTTCCAGCCCTCGCGGAGGGGATGCTCGATCACGACCTGGCGCGGCAAAGTATCGGCGTTACGGATCGTGTATTTGAGAGTCTCGCGCTCTTCTTTGGTCAGGACCACGATGCCCTTCGCGATCCGCACGTGGCTCACAGGCTTTTCACTGGACTCCTGCCGGGCTACGACATGCACTGCTGTGTCTGTCGCATAGGAGAGCAGGCGCCGTTCCCCGGGATTGACGGTATCGATCAGGCCTTCGCCGGCGAAGGTGTCGCCCTCGAGAATGTTGAAGGTGCCTGAGTCCTGGGTGAGGCCGCTGGAATTAGTGACCCAGAGCGCGCGCAGGGCCCGCGAAGGTTTCTCGTCATTACTGTCGTCGCTGTCGTTGTCGCTTGCGCTCCAGAGACTCACTTTCTCGACATCGATGTGGGACTGCAAAATGGGCACCAGGGCGGACTGATTCTTGCCGATGGTGATCTTCTGCTTGATGTCGTATTCGAACATTTCATCCACAGACTTTGCCTTCGGCCTCGGCCCCCTGCTTGCGCATCGCGCTGGAGATCATGGACGATTCCGTTTGGATGAGTGGCCGGCTGCCGCCCTGACTTCCACCGTCTCCGCTGGCGGTGCCTACATTGGAGGGTGGCGTGAATCTCGTTTTTCCGGCCCGACCCCAAGTAGAAATTGGAAAGAGCGCATATCGTCTGAAAACCCGGAGCAGTCAACAAACAGCGCCGAATTGCCGGCGGGAACGTTATAGAGGTGATAGCGTGCCTTGGCGTCGGTGACCGCCGTCTGCGAAGCCGCCGGTCTCCTCGTTGCGAATGGTGACTCTGCGCGCCAGCAACGAAAGCGCCGGATGGATCCTTGACCGTACCCTGGAGACCGCCGTGACGTCCCCGGCGAAAGAGGGCGGCGGGGGCGGAACCGGCGGGCGTTCATCGTGGCCTCGTGGGTTTGCGGCGAGAGCATCACGGACTCGGGCAGAGCCACGACCGGGCGGCGGGCGTAATAGGGCTGGGAGATATCCTGAATGAACGATTGCGGCGCGCCGGCGACGAGTGAGAGCTGGACGTCTTTCCAGTCTTCGCCGACCGTGTTGTCCACGATGGCCCACCCTGCAGCAGTGGCTTCTCGTTGGGCTTGTCCGGCAGGATAATGCGGTAGGTACTCTTCCAGATGGGAACTTCGCTGATGTAGCTGACAAAAATATCGCGGTCGCCCGTTCCTGTCGGCCGAGATGGTCATGCGGCGCAAGTCGCGAGCGCGGGAGGAACCAATCAAGTTCAGGTAGCGGCCAATTTCATCGCTCAGATCGCGTTCCGCCAGCGGCACCGAAGTCCCGGGACCGAGATCGAAGTTTCTCATCTCGCCGGCGTCGGACACGATGGAGAATTCGGTCACGTCGTAGAAGTCGCCCTTGCCGTTGGCTTTCCGTTCTTTTTCGACGCTCAGCAGGCGACCGGTGGCTGTCGCGGAACCACTGCGCACTTCCACGCGGGCGCCGCGCAGGGCCATCAGGAAGTCGGCCGAGTCACTTGTTCTCCGAAGGGCAAACGCAGTCGACTTCAGACGCTCATCGAGCGGCGCGATGGAGTTGTAGCGCACCGGAAATGCGGCCGTCGCCCAGATCAACCACGGTCAGGACTTGAGGACATCGTTATGGCCGGTAGTGAAATCGATGGCGAGATCCTGGCTGCCGCGCACGCGGGCCGTGTGCTCGAAATACCCAATGCCATTCTTATAGAGCACGACCCGCTTGACTGGGAGTCGCGAGGAGGAATCGTTGGCCGCCGTGGCTGTGGGTTGCGATTTGTCAGGATCGCTCGCAGTTTTTTTCTGTGCACCAGCGGCGGCAGCAAACAAAAGAACAACCACAACTTTGAGGCAGACTCCGCGCATGGACTCCTCCCGCCTTGAGCGGGAGTTTACGCACCGTGACATGCGGGAGTAAGTACCTAGTTAGTGGCAAAGCAAGAGTTACACAATCTGGGTCGTGATTATTCTTTCGCCCTTTGGCTGCGTGGTTTGGCGCCCTCACCCAGGGCTTGCGCCCTGGGCTGTATTCTGGCGCCGTTGCGCGGCTACGCACCGTGACGTCAATCTCATTCTCGGGAAAGCTTGAGTCGCGGCACAGACGCTTACAGCCCGGCCGCGATCTTCTTCTTTTCTGCTGTCCTAGTGTCATCGGCGGCTTTTTCCGGTCGCGCAAAGTCTCGCAGGGAAAGTTCGAGACCGCCGTACTCGGGATGATCGTTATTGTCGATGGTGAATGCGATGTCGAGAGCGTCGCCGGGGAGCAGGCCAGCCTGCTGACAGCGTTCCGCCATGTGCCAGCCCAGGGCATCGAAGGTGATGGCCCTGCGCCACTTGCTGTCGGTCGCTTGCCGATTGTCGGTGGCTCGGCGTACGTCACTGCGGCGCAACCCGGCTGAATCAGGATCACAACGCGGAGTTGTAAGGATGGCCACATCCGGCCCGCCCGGGTTGCGGGACAAAGACCCAACTGCCGGCGCCAGCTTCAGCTTCACGTGCTTGTCTTTAATAACGCGTGGAGACGCCATGAGACGGACGGCACGGGCAGTGAAGACAGGCTGGGGATTGCCCACGCCAAAAGGTTCCAGCCTCTGCAGCAGGTTGAAGAATTCGGGAGTCACACGGTCGAGGGACAGTTCATCGTCGAAGTTGAGCGAGGGTTCGAAGTCGGCAACAGACAGGCGGGCGCGCGCGTATTCATCCAAACGCGCCCGAAGTTCAGGAAGATTTGCGGCAGGCAACGAGAAGCCGACGGCGTGGGCGTGTCCACCGAAGCGCGTGAACAGGCCGGCACACGACTCGAGCGCATTCAGCAGGTGAAACGCGCGGATGGAACGGCCGGAGCCATGCGCTTCCTCTCCATTCCGCGAAATCACCAGCGCAGGGCGTCCGTAACGCTCCACCACCCGCGTGGCGGTAATACCGATTACGCCGCGGTGCCAGCCTTCGCCGTCGATCACGATGCAGAAAGTATCGCGCAGCGCCGGCTGTTCTTCGAAATTTGATGTGATGGATTGCAGGATGCGGCGCTCCTCCTCCTGGCGGTCACCGTTGAGCTGATCGAGCTTTTGGGCAATCTCCCGGGCCCGGACCGGATCCTTCACGCTGAACAGTTCGATGACGTCGCAGGCCACATCCATGCGGCCTGCGGCATTGATGCGCGGAGCGATGCGGAATGCGACTTCTCCGGAAGTGAGCGTCCGGCCCTGCCTGAGTTGCGCGACTTCGAGCAAGGCTTTGAGACCGGGGTTCACCGGCGAACGCAAACCTTCCAATCCCAGCTTGGCGAAAACCCGGTTTTCTCCCGTGAGCGGCACTGCGTCCGCGATGGTCGCGATCGCGACCACTTTCATGAACGATTTCAACAGGCGGGTCCGATCGCCTTCGGGGATTCTGCGTTCGATCAGACCCTGGGCCAATTTGAAAGCGACGCCCGCGCCGCACAGTTCCTTGCACGGGTACCCACAGCCTGACTGATTGGGATTGACCACAGCCAGCGCAGCCGGAACACCCTGCGGACCCGGAAGGTGATGGTCGGTGACGATCAGGTCCACGCCCAGCCGCCGGGCGGTTTCGGCGGGAGCAAAGGCGCGGATGCCCATGTCCACGCTGATGATGAGCTTGATGCCCGCCGCGGCGGCCCGCTCGATGACGTCGTCGCGCAGGTCGTAGCCGTCGCGGATGCGGTGCGGAACGTGAAATTCAGCCGCGCCGCCGCAGAGTTCGATCGCGGTCTTGAGGACCACGATGGCGGTGGTGCCATCCACGTCATAGTCGCCGTAGATCAGGATCGGGTCCTTGTTCTCGATGGCGGCTTCGATCCGATCGACCGCAGTCTTCATCCCAGCCATCAGGTACGGCGAACGCAAGTGGGAAAGCTTGGGCGCCAGAAAATGTTCGGCAGCTTCGGCCTCGGTTATGCCTCGCATGACCAGGAGGCGAGCGAGGGTCGTGGCGACTTGCTGATCTTTCAGGCGAAAGGATCGGTTGTGAACTTAATTCCGCCGCGAGATGTTCAACAGCATTGGAGTCGGCGGTTTTAAGATCCCAGCGCATTTTAGGGGAAAGGTTCCAGAGACTGATTATAGCGATACGGGTTGCCGAGCTTCGCTCGGCCTGACGGGCGGGACGCCCGTCCTCCATTTTATTTAGGTCAGGTTTCGTCGTCCTGATCGGGTTCGTCGATGGGGATGCCGCCAAAGTCTTCGGATAATTCCAGCAGGCGCTGGTAGTGGTCGTACCAGTCAGTGGACGCTTCGTACACCATCATGATGCCCTGGTGGGCGAAGCCGAGCTGCACGAAGCCGGTCTTGCCGATGTAGGTGCGCAGCCAGCGCGCCTCTTCCACATCTTCGTCATTGGTGAATTCCGTGTTGCCCAGTCGCTCGACCATCTGGTCAAGCTCTTCCTTGCGCAGCATCCAGGCGTCCATGGTGAGGAAGGGCGCGGCTGCGGCCTTGGCCAGTTCCACGAAATCTTTCCAACTGTCGGGATTGTCCTCGGTTTTCCAGACTACGCTCTGCACTTCTTCGTAATCGACGTAGCCGTGGAAACGGCGCATGCCATGGCCTTCGATGAAGGCGATCATGTCGTCTTTGAGGCCGGCCAGGTTGTCGGGCGCAGGAGACATTTAATTCTTCATTGTATGCCTGTTTTTGGAGGGCAGCTACTAGCTACTGGCTGCTAGCTGCTGGCTCCTGGCCTCTAGCTCTTCCATTTGAAACCTGAACCGCGTCCAGGTTTCATTGCGCAGAATGTCCAGGTTTTTGAGCTAGAAGCCAGGAGCTAGAAGCTTAGGAGCAGGCGGGCGCCCCGCCCTCCTGTGCTACACTACGTGTTTCGCAAACGACAAACGATCCGCGCTATGCTTCTTTCCAAAGAATATGTGGGCTACCTGGCCCGCGAAGTCACCAAAAAGCTGATTGCGGGCGGGCATATTGAAACCAAAGCCGTGCCTGCGGTCACCGAGAAGGTGCATGCCGCGATGCTCGAGGAATTGTCGCTCGAGGACCGCATCAATGACGAAGTGCGCGTCATTCTCGAGGCCTATTCCGAAGAGATGCGCCGGACCGGCGCCAATTACCAGGAAATGTTTCGCAAAGTAAAGAGCCAGCTCACCCGCAAATACAAGGCGGTGCTGTGAGAATCAGCCGGGACAAGGTCAACAAGGTTGCCCACGTGGTCACGGACGCGCTGGCTGAACTCGATGCGGTTGATTTTGTCGAAGACCGGAATACCATCCGCCTCGAAGTACGCAAGATCCTCGAAGAACTGCTCAATCAGGAAGCCAAAATCGACCAGAGCGCGCGCCTGAAGATCGAAAGCCAGAAGCGCACGATTCTCGAAGGCAGCCAGGAGTGGGACATCCTTTACCGCAAGTACTACAACGAAGAAGTGAAGAAGCTGGGAATTTAGTCACTGGTCGTTTGTCGTCAGTCTTCAGTCGTTGAGCTTATCCTCAATCTCCCTTTCATTCCTGGCAAGAGCCTTTGCGATCTTTGCGGCTTATCTTTGCGACCTTTGCGGTTAAGCTTCTTCCTGTCAAAGCAAAAGAAGGGCCGGGGCCGACGCCCGACGGCTAAGATCATTAATGGACGTTATCTCGGTGTGAGACAGATCACCCACATTGCCGATGTGGTCAAGCGGTCCGCCCACGCAGCGGGCTTTGAGCTGGCGGGAGTTTCTCCGGTCCGCGACTTCGCTGACTTCGATCGCTTTCGAGAGTGGATTGCCGCCGGGCGTGCCGGAGAAATGCGCTACCTGGAAGAGCGCAATGATTCAGGCGCTCTCAAACGGGCGTCGCTGCGTACCTTCCTGACCTGGGTGCGCAGCGTCATCGTCTGTGCCATCAACTACAACACTGCGCAGCCATACTCGACCCAGGCGGATGATCCGCGACGGGGATGGATGGCCCGCTACGCCTGGGGGCAGAAGGACTATCACGACGCGGTGATGACGCGGTTGCGAGTGGTCGAGAAACAGTTGCGTGACGCGGTGAGCGGATCATCAGAGCTACGAACCCGCTGTTATGTGGACACCGGCCCCATCGTCGAACGCATCTATGCCAAATACGCAGGCGTCGGCTGGATTGGAAAAAACACCTGCATCATTAATCAGAAGCTGGGGTCTTGGTTATTTTTGGGCGTCATCCTGACTTCGCTCGAACTTGAACCTGATCTGCCTGCGCCGGACCGCTGTGGCACCTGCACCCGCTGCATCGATGCCTGTCCCACAGATGCGCTGGTCGCGCCCTATCAGCTCGATTCCAATCGTTGTATCTCTTATCTCACCATCGAGAAGCGCGGCGCTATCGCCGAGGACTTGCGCGCCGGCATGGGTCACGAGGTTTTTGGCTGCGACATCTGCCAAGATGTGTGTCCCTGGAACAGCAAAGCTCCAGCTACCGGCGCGGTGGAATTTCAGCCGCGGGAAGGGCTGGTCAATCCCGCGCTGGAATGGCTGGCGGAGATGACCGATGAAGAGTTTCGGGAAAAGTTTCGCGGGTCTGCGATGCGTCGGGCGAAACGCAGCGGCTTGCGCCGAAACGCGGTGATTGCCATGGGCAACAGCGCTGACCGGCGCTTTGCCCCGTTGCTGGAGAGACTGAAGTCTGACGAAGATGGGGTTGTGGCAGAGAGCGCAGAGTGGGCGGCCAAAAGAATCACGTAGGGGCAGATGTCCTCATCTGCCCCTACGCGTTTTCGCGGTGACAGCGTGGTAGCATTTCAGTCTGGTCGAACATGCCCAGCATTTCCTTCCGCCCGCGATGCCTTCTTCCCACTGTCCTGTTCTTCGCAGTTATAACCTCGTCAACCGGATTTGCGCGCAACTCTGAACCCAAGTGGATACGCGTAAGTTCCGCTCATTTTGCCGTCCTGACCGATGCGGGTGAGAAAAAGGGCCGCGAAGTGAGCTTGCGCCTGGAGCAGATGCGTGAAGTCTTTGGCCAGCTTTTCCTGAAGACCAAAGTTCAGATGCCGGAACCGCTGGACGTCATCGCGCTGCAGTCGGATGAAGAATACATACGAGTAGCGCCCCTCCGGCAGGGCCAGCCCATTTCCGCTCCCGGATTCTTTTTACCTCGAGAAGACCGCAACTACATCGTGCTTGATCTTGCCACCGAGGACAGCTGGCGAGCCGTCTCCCACGATTTCGCGCGCCTGTTTTTGAGTTTCAACTATCCCCCTACCCAGGATTGGTTTGACGAAGGCTTTGCGCAATATTTCTCCAGCCTGAGGCTGGGCGACAGTCAGGCGCAGATTGGCAGCGATCCGGCCCTGCCCCGGAACCATGCCCTTCCGGGTCACTCGCCGGCGGATCCGAACCCACCCAAATCATTTGCGGAATTGTTGAACGGACAGTGGCTGGCCCTGCCGGAATTATTCACCATGCGTCCGGGTCCTTCCGGCTATCCGCCCAGGTTCTATGCGCAATCGTGGATAGTGATGCACTATCTGCTCAACCAGAACAAATTGTCCGAGGCCGGAACCTATTTCGGACTGGTGCAGCTACGCAAAGTTCCGGTCGAACAGGCCATCCAGCAGGCCTTTGGCATGAGCGCGACTCAATTGGAGCAGGCGGTTAGAGATTATTTTCACTCCTTCGCGTCAGCGCCGCTGGCTCAACCCAACCCCAAGCCGGGCGCAACCGCCTCAGCTGGACAGGTAAGCCAGTTTCCCGCGCCACTGGGGCCGCTTGATGTCGGAGCCAGTGTCCAGGACGTAGAGGGTGGACAGGCGCAAGCACTGGTCGCGGAAATGGCGGCACGGCTGCCCGAACATCGCGATCAGAGTGAGAAAGATCTCCAGACCATCATCGCCGACCCCAAAGCGGACAATGCGAGCGCGCACCGGGCCCTGGCCTGGGTGCGCATGGAAAGAAAAGAATTCGACGAGGCAGGAGAGGAACTGGCCAGGGCCCGGGAACTCGACGGCCGCGATACCTGGACACACTATTATCTGGCGCTGGTGAAATTTCGCGCCTCCCAGGTGAACCGAAAACCGATCGAAGGCGTTTCGAACATGATTCAGGATCTGGTGTACGTGGTCGATAAGGAGCCCGACTTTGCCGAGGCCCACAACATGCTTGCCCTGGCGCGCCTCCAGGGCGGCGGCGTTCATTCCGCGACCGAGTCGATCAAGGTCGCGATCCAGCTCAGTCCGCGCAACGAACAATACCTTCTCAACCTGGCCCAGATCAATCTCGCCGGAAAGAAGTGGGACGACGCCACCGCCCTGCTCAGCCGCCTCCAGGACAGCTCAAGTTTGCAGATCGCGCAAACTGCCCGAAAGAGTCTGGCCGACCTGCCTACCCTGAAGAAGTATGGTGTGTTGCCGCAGGATAGTACGTCGCCGCAGAATGGCCCAACCAATCCGGCGGCGACCGCCGCGGAGAACGATGAGGAAGAGGCTAATTCCGGCAAAGCGGAAGCGGTCCCGGCAGAGCCCGTCCCCGACCGCCGGAAAGTCCAGTTCGTCCGAGCGAAGTTGCTGAAAGTGGACTGCACTCAGGCTCCGGTGGCAATTTTGACGGTCAGGGCGAGCACTCGAACTTTGAGATTGCGCACTGACGACTACAAATCACTGCTGCTGGTCGGAGCGGACGAGTTTTCTTGCGAGTGGGCAGACCGGAGTGTGATTGCGAACTATAAAGCCGGCGGAAAAGCCGACGGTGATTTGGTGTCGTTGGAAGTGCAGTAGCAACGAGGCAAGCGCCGCAAATAACAAACCCTCCCAGGGGAAGCTGAGAGGGTTCGCAGTGGCTGAACCTGGGACCGTTTTATTGCACCCGCACCACGTTACCTGCCTGAAAGCCCTTCGGCCCCTTGAGCAGATCGAATTCCACCGTTTCGCCCTCGTTCAGCGTGCGATAACCATTCTCCTGGATAGCGGAGAAATGAACGAAAACGTCCTCCCCGGTGGAGCGCTGGATGAACCCGTATCCCTTGGCTCCGTTAAACCACTTTACTGTACCCTTCTCTCTCACAAGGAACTCCTTTCGCCTCTGCTCTGTAATTTAACCTTCGCATCCTCCGTGAAGCTCGTGCTGCTCTACAACCCCCTCAGAGGGAAAACGAAAGCACCGCCGCTGAAAATCACGCCCACGAAAAAAGCTCCGTCGGTTCGGGTCTTGGCAGAAGCCACGACCGAACTTTACCGGAGCCATCCTGTTGGCGCGAATTGTAACTGCAGGACAAGGACCATCTACCCCAAAGCAAAACTGCCCGTTGCCCAAATTGCGGGCAGTGAGCAGAAGATAATATTCAGGAACTCCATTTCTGGCAAGCAAAGAAATCTGGAGCATAAAACGATTAAATCTGAACGGTCGCGGCATGCACGGAACACCGACGGTGCGGCCGAGAGCGCAACGTCCTTTCGTGTCTGCCGACGAAGCGCAACTGTCTGATAGGATTAGGGAAAATGCCTAGTGACCAGCAGTCAAGGTCGGCGACTTCGCCGCCGCCAACCCGGTTTGCCGTCTCCAATCGGCCCGAAGACCCCTATTCGGGGCTGGTCAGTTCCACAGTGAAATACCTGTTACGCACCGAGGTACATACGTTTGCATTCTCCGTGGCCGCCAATGCTATCCTCTCGTTTTTTCCTTTCGTGCTTCTGCTCATGACCTTCATCCGGCAGGTATTTCATTCTCCGGTCATGAATGATGTGGTGGCGCAACTGCTGCGCGACTTCTTGCCTGCCGGGCAGGACTTCGTGATTCGCAACCTGAATGCTCTGGTGGGCGCGCGCCATCGCGCGCAGGTGGCTTCACTCGTAATTCTTCTGTTTACCTCAACCGGAATCTTCATGCCGCTCGAAGTGGCGCTGAACCGCATTTGGCGCTTCCGCAACAACCGGTCCTATTTCGGTAATCAACTCATCTCGCTCGCGCTGGCCTTCAGCTGCGGAGTGCTGGCCCTGCTTTCGATTGCGTTGACTGCGGGAAATATCGCATTGCTTGAAAATGCGTTGCGCAGTCACGGGCCCTTTGTAGTCCGGCTGGGCGGCTTCCTGATGATGAAGGCGTTTGCCATCTCCGCCAGCATCGCGATTTTCTTTCTGATCTATTGGGTACTACCCAACGGCAAGGTACCGGTCCGGGCGGTGCTACCCACGGCGGTAATCATGGGCCTGATGTCAGAAGCCTTGAAGTACGCCTACATCCTGGCCCTGCCCCGGCTGAATTTCCAGGAGGTGTACGGCCCATTTGCCTTGTCGGTCAGCCTGATGTTCTGGGCCTTCCTCTCCGGATTGTTGATGTTGACGGGAGCGCATTTGTCAGCCCGTGGACACAACCGGCGAGGTTTAGTGTAGGCGCGAGCGTCCCGCTCGTGCAGGGGGCACCGCGAAGCACGTGGGGACAGCACCCCTGGCGGTCGGGTCGAGCCCAGCTCGACAGTGGCCTTGACGACCGTGCTCTTGACGGCTGCCAAAAAAGCGGAGCTGCGCGCCGCCGGACAGCCGGGGGCGGCTGTCCCCACCTGGTTCGTTCGTCACATGACCCTGTGATGGCTGATACATCTTCACGTTTCTCTTAACCTCTATCATTACCGCACTCCCCGTCCCACCTGGTCTCGTTTGAAACGAGGCTCTGCCATGCGGTTTCTCTTTTCCGCAGTTCCCTGCGCTCGGCCTGGCCTTGGTTTCGCTATCAGCCGCCGCGCAGAACCCGCGGGCCAAACCGTTTCTGCCTGCGATCTCCAACCTGCACCTGTTGACCCGGAATTCGGGTTACATATTCGAGGGTACGGTCCTATCGGTGGAACAACCGGCGCAGGACGAAACTGACAGCGTAGCCACGGTGCAGGTCACCTTTCGCGTTGAACAGGCCATTCGTGGAACTCGTGCCGGGCAGGTACTGACCATTCGGGAGTGGGCTGGTTTGTGGAATTCCGGCGAACGCTACCACCCCGGGGAACGGCTTCTGCTGTTTCTCTACAGTCCCAGCAAGTTGGGCCTCACCAGCCCGGTGGGCGGCCCGTCAGGCGCTTCGCCGTGGATAGTATCGCGCCCGACGCCGGCGCCCCCGCCGGTATCGATCGGCGGAATTATCATTGGCAAGAATCCTCCGCCGGTCATCGTGTCGTCGTCACAGATCACCGTGTTGTCGGACACGTTGGGACTGGCCACACTTCAACCCTCCACCGGCGCGGCTCAAGGGGCGCTTGTGATTCAGGGCACGGCTGCGGCCGGAACCAGCCTTCCTCCCTTCCAGCTCCAGTCTCTGTTGCCGGTAGCGCCCCCGGCACCGTCTGGCTCGTCACGTCCTCAGCAGGATGCCCCACTC
The DNA here is from genome assembly GCA_963779255.1 of Terriglobia bacterium. Lineage (GTDB taxonomy): Bacteria > Acidobacteriota > Terriglobia > Terriglobales > Acidobacteriaceae > JAIQFF01. Next base: position 74,163 of record CAVZXU010000010.1, read on the forward strand.
AGGAACGATCAGAATTCGCCCGAAAACTTTCCCAGGGATCTGCGAGTGCGACAGCCGCGGCAGCCACAATCGTAGACTCCCGGCAACTCATGGCTGTTGATGGCATCTAACTGTGTGAAGAAAACTGCAGCTCTCCTGTGTCCGCTCCCCTGAGCGGGAGAGGGGCGGACATGGCAGAAGCCGCGGTGAGGTTGCAGCTTTCCCTCTCGGATTTCGCTACACTTGTCTCTATGAAATCGATGCTGCGGGTTGGAGTAGTGTCAGCCGTAGTCCTGCTCTTTGCCTTACTCTGGCTATCGTCGCCTGCTGCCCTTGCCCAGGAAGGGCCTCTCGATCCGGCCCCGCCCAAGGGCGTCAGCACGGACGAGATCATTCGCCATTTCACGACCAAGGAGAAAGATTTCCAAACGGCGCGCGACCAGTACACCTACCGGCAGGACGTGCGCGTGATAACCCCCGACGACAGTGGTGAGTACCACGAAATCTTCGATGTGCTTTTTGATGACCAGGGAAAGCGTCTGGAGAATGTCGTTTATGCGCCGCAATCTTCTTTGAACCTGATCTCGATGTCTCCCGAAGACGTTGATGACATCCGGCATCGGCTGCCCTTCGTGCTCACCACTGACGAAATTCCCGAGTATCAGATTTTCTATGTGGGTCAGCAACAGCAGGACGAGCTGCATTGCTACGTATTCGATATCGCTCCCAAGGAGATCGTCGGCAAGAAGCGCTATTTCCAGGGCCGCATCTGGGTGGATGATCGCGATTTTCAGATCGTAAAAACTTACGGCAAGACCGTCCCCGACATTCGCAAGAAAAAAGGACAAGAGAACCTTTTCCCGAAGTTCACCACCTGGCGGGAGCAGATCGACGGCAAGTACTGGTTCCCCACCTATACGAAGGCAGATGACACTCTGCACTTCTCCAGCGGCGACGTCCGCATCCGCGAAATCGTGAAGTACAGCGACTACAAGCGTTTCGGATCGAATGTGAAGATCACGTACGAGGGCCAGGAAGTGCAGAAGGCGCCAGGCGACAAGGACAAGCCGCAACCGCCGCCGGACAAACCGAAGAACTGAAGCTATCAGCTCTCAGCCATCATCTTTCGGCTAAATCTGATTGCAGACGTACGAGGACTTGAATTCACTGACAGCTGACAGCTGAGAGCTGATAGCTAATAAAAGAGATACTTGCGCCACTTGTCGTCGGAACGGCCCATCAGGCGCATGATGTGGCGGCTGGTGTGCAAGTTGAAAGCGCGGGGCTCCCGCAGAAGTTGCATATCGGCTTCGGAGGGAAACTGATTGCCCTTCTGGCGATTGCAGGAATGGCAGCAGGCCACCAGGTTTTCCCAGGTGGAGGCTCCGCCTCGCGAGCGCGGCACGACGTGGTCGAGGGTCAACTCACTCGACGCCAGCACTTCGCCGCAATATTGGCAGGTGTTGCGGTCACGCAGCAGGATGTTCTTGCGTGAGAGCGCGCGAGTCTGGTGCGGAATGCGGCGGTACTCCAGCAGCCGAATCACCGAAGGCACACGGATCGCCAGGCGGGCTGCGTGCAGGAAGTGTCCATTTTCTTCCTCCGTCATGGCCACGCCCTTTAGCACCAGCACGATGGCCCGGCGCGCTGCACAAACATTGATGGGCTCGTAGGACGCGTTCAAAACCAGCACGGGCGCGTGCAAGGCGTGACCGTTGCTCTCGCGATGCACCGGCGGGGCAGGCCCGTGGCTCCGCATCATCGAGCCGTTCATCGAATTGTTCCACTTCCCCGACATACATTGGCTACCAGACAACAACCACCGGGCTAGATCAGCCGACTGGGGAGCTGTCCCCACCACGATCCTTCCCTCCGGTTTTTATCCCGTGGCCGCCAGGGTCCGCTCGTCCGCAGCGAAGTCCCGCGGTAGATCTATGCCCCTCGCGTCAGCCTTCAACGTGCGCGCCACCGTGGCGACATATATTTTAGATGCGCCCGCCCGTCGCAAAACGCGAGCGCATTCCGAGACCGTAGTGCCGGTGGTGAAGACATCATCGACCAGCAGGATTTCGCGGCCGGCAATTTCCCCCGGCTTAGTTACGGCGAACAAACCACGGATGTTCTCGCGGCGCTGATGGCTCGTGAGTCCGGTCTGGGATTGGGTTTCTCGTCGCCGTTCGAGGACCCTGGGGTGCAGAACCAGCCGCCCGCTTGCTCCTCCCAGCTGGATGGCATCCTGCTTAATCGCAGCCCGGGCAATCAATTCGGACTGGTTGAATCCGCGCTGGCGTAGTTTCTGGGCGTGCAGCGGGACGGGGACCACTATCAGAGGGCCATGGATAGAACAAGAATTCAGCCCGCTCAATGCTTCCGCCAGCATGCGACCCAGCACCGTGGCGGCCGGTCGAACCTGTTCATACTTCAGCAGGTGAATGAGTTCGCGCAGCCCGCCGTCGTAACTGCCGTAGGCCACCGCTTTGGCAAAGGGCGGCTCCAGCCGTGGGCACCGACCACAAAGGGCTTCGCTCGCGTCGCTAGCGAGAGCATATGGGCTGAACACCCGCTCTCCGCACCTGGAGCAAACGCCACCCGCAATGGGGTGGATATCGGAGAGGCAAGCCCAGCAAACCGGCAGGCGGGAAATGTTTACCAGGGGGGTACCGCAAAGGCGACCATCGGAGGGGAAAGATAGCGAAGAGACTTTCTGCAACACCGCTCAATGACGAGACCAGCATTGACACCAGCGAACCGTCGCGCGTCAAGAGCTTGGTCCCGGTAGCCCGGATTGGGTCCTCGCTACTGCTGAAGACGAGCCTCCCGCGTTCGCCCGGTACGACAAAGGACGCTGCGGGCAAACCTATCCCAGTATAGCGGGCCGCAATGCCTCAAGCAACGCTCAGGCAGTCACACCTTGTGCCTTTTTGGTTTCCCGCCGCGGGAGTACCGGAATGAATGACGATTGATACGAACGCCTGTAACAATCGCCGCAGCGCACTGGACGAAGAAACATCAAGGGCAGCAAGAACTTCTCAGTGAGATTCTTTGGACGTGAGCGGTAACCGTGAAAACCGCCACAATCCCGACACTCAAACAGTTTGGGGGACATAACTGTAGACCTCGGGAGGTCAGGGGAATAGTGCGCGAGATCATACCAGAACTAGCCACCGGTGCGGCATCTGAAAAGGTCCCCCGGGGTGGAAATCAGAGGCCCACCCTCCAGGGAGCACCGCGGAGCACCGCTGAGGCACTTGTAAAGGGGGTGGTACGCATGTTAACGTGCGCCGTCTCATTTATCGCCTAAGAGCTTTATTATCTATGGTCTTTATTATTCAAGACCCAACTGTTCCTGGCTCTTCCGAGGATTCCCGATCATGAGTACGGACAACCCCATTCCCGCCGGCGAGACCGAGAAAAAATTCAAACCCTATGTCCCCGAAGAGATGGAGATGCGCGAGTTCACCTGGCGCGCAATTCTGCTGGGACTGGCGCTGACCATCGTGCTGGGTGCGGCCAATGCCTATCTCGGCCTGCGCGCGGGTATCACGATCGCGGCAACTTATCCGGCGGCGGTCATCGCGATGGCCGCGATGCGAGCGTGGAAGGGTTCGCTGCTGGAAGAGAACATTGCCCGGACTGCAGGTTCGATCGGGGAAGGCATCGCAGCCGGAGCAATCTTCACAATTCCCGCGTTCCTGATTGCCAAGGCCTGGCCTTCGTTTAGCCCGGGTGACGCCTACTGGAAATCCACCGCTCTAATCATGGTCGGCAGCATCCTCGGGGTGCTTTTCATTTCCTTGGTGCGAAGAGTAATGGTGGAAGATCCGGAATTGCCCTTCCCCGAATCGGTGGCGGCGTCGGAAATCCACAAGGCCGGACAGCGCGGAGCTCAAGCCGCGAAATATCTCTTCTGGAACATCGGCGTTGGCGGCGTGGTGTACATACTTGGAAAATTTGGGCTGTTTGCCGCCGATCAGGATTTTCCCGTTGCGGTTGGAAATCTGGGTCACAGCCAGGTTCGACTGGGAACTCTGGAAAGCACCAAGGTGCTGGCAACCGGAGGAACCAGCGTATTCGCGGCCCCCAGCGTAAGTCCCGCGTATCTTGGAGTGGGCTACATCATCGGACTGCGCCTGGCTTCAATTCAGTTCGCGGGCAGCGTCCTGGCGTGGGGTCTGCTGGTTCCCATGATGATTTATTTCCTAGGCCCCGGGCTTCAAAAATACATTCCCGCAGGCACGCCTCAGGATTGGGCAGATACGGCGGATGCAGTGTGGAGATATATTGTCCGGCCCATCGCGGTTGGCGGCATGCTCGTGGGCGCCGCGTACACATTATTCAAGATGCGAAAGAGCTTGACCTCTGGATTCAGCAAGGCTCTTTCCGATATGCGGCAGAGCGCTGATCAGCGGGCCAAGTTAGGCCGTACAGAGCGCTACATGAGTTTCAAGACAGTCCTTGGACTGATCGCACTGATGTTTGTCCTGATGTGTGTACTCTACGTCCAGATTTCCGGTTTGCTTTGGCCTGCGATTCTGGCGGCTGTCGTAATGCTGATTGTAGGTTTCTTCTTCGCCACAGTCTCCGGCAACCTGGTTGGATTTATCGGCTCCTCTAATAATCCCGTCTCCGGCTTGACCCTCTCGACCTTGTTGATCGCAGCGCTGTTAATGGTGTCTCTGGGCGTTTCCGGAGGAAAGGGTGTGGCCATCGTCCTGGGTGTAGCCGCGGTGGTGTGTGTTTCTTCATCGGTCGCAGGTGAACTGCTGCAGGACTTCAAGGTTGGATACATTCTGGGCGGCACACCCCGAAACATACAGATCGCGGAGCTGATTGCGGTGGTCGTCGCCAGCCTGGTGATGTACTGGCCATTGATGCTGCTCCACCAGGGCAGTATCAACTCCGGTGGCGTCGGCTTTGGCGGGCCGGATTTGCCGGCTCCGCAAGCGGGGCTCATGGCCACATTGGCGCAGGGGATCGTGGGCGGAGACATGCCTTGGGCCCTGGTGGGGGTCGGCATCCTGTTCGGGGTCGCCATGATCATGATGCAGGTGAAAAGCCCCATGCTGGTAGCGGTAGGTATGTACCTGCCGTTCGGCACGACCTTTGCGATTTTCGTGGGCGGTGTGTTCCGCTCGATCGGAGACTGGGTGGCGGATCGTCGGGGCTATAATTCGGCGCAAAAAGCTCGAGTGGAGAATGCCGGCGTCCTGACGGCTTCGGGATTGATCGCCGGCGAAGCGCTACTCGGATTAGTTTGGGCCGGCTTGCAGTTTATTCCCCAGTGGAAGGCGCCGAACCATCCGCCCCAACTTCTCAGCAACCCGTCTTATCTTGCGGGCGGCCTGATTGTGCTGGCTGGACTCGCCGCCCTGCTCATCCGACTTCCGATTACAGCTGCGGGAGATCCCAGCGAGCCTGCACCCCCGACAGCAATTATGTAAGACCTTGATCGCGCGGAACACCAGAAGCACTTCGTGTCCTTTGTGGTTTATTGTGGCTTCATGCCGGTGGCACAAAATATCGCTTCCATTCAAGAGCGCATTGCTTCGGCCGCCCGTCGAAGCATGCGCCCACCCAACGACATTACGCTGATGGCGGTGAGCAAGGCTTTTCCGGCAGCGAGTATTGGTGAGGCCTACCACGCCGGGATTCGAATCTTTGGCGAAAACCGGGTCCAGGAATTCTCCGGCAAGGCGGCGTTGCTGGCCGACTTGCAAGATGCCGAGTGGCACATGATCGGGCACCTGCAATCGAACAAGGCCGCGGCTGCGGCTGAATTATTCACCGCGGTCGATTCGCTCGATTCCCTGAGGCTGGCCGAGAAGCTGAATGCGGCCGCCGAAAAGCTGGGCAAGAAACTGGGAGCCCTGATCGAAATCAATGTGGGCGGTGAGACCGCCAAGAGCGGGCTGGCCCCGGACTCCCCTGACCTGGAAAAGCTTCTGACAGCTGCTCCGGGACTCGAGCACCTCGAACTTCGCGGACTGATGACCATTCCTCCTTTTACCGAAGACGCACAGGAAGCGCGTCCGTATTATCGCCAGCTGCGCGCTCTGCGTGACCAGATCGCTGCGCGACGCCTGCCCGCGGTCCGTGTAGACGTGCTGTCGATGGGCATGTCGCATGATTTTGAAATTGCGATTGAAGAAGGTTCGACCTGCGTGCGTGTGGGCACAGCTATCTTCGGACAAAGGAAAGGGTATTAACCCCGGAGGACGCGGAGAAGCACGCAGGCTAGGTTTCTGGGATTTCCTCGGTGTCCTCCGCGTCCCTCCGTGGTAGATAGTTTTCATGTTCTCAATCGAAGACGGTATGGCGGGAGTCACCTTCGCGGTCAAGCTCCATCCTCGCGCCCGCAAGAATGCCATCACCGGCGAACTGGGAGACGCGCTGAAGCTGTCTCTGACGGCACCACCGGTTGAAGGCAAAGCTAACGCCGCCTGCATCGAATTTCTTGCAAATCTTTTGAAGGTGCCGCGTTCCTCCGTTACCATAGCGTCCGGCCTGAGCAGTCGCAGGAAGGTGATTCGAGTGAGCGGAATCTCAGCCGACGAAGTGCGAAAGCGATTAGGAGTTTAGACGTGAACCAACGTTTCGACACTTGGGAGCCCCGTTGAACATTTCTGAGCGCCTCGGTGAAATTCGCACCGGTTTCGAGCGGCCGTTCTGGGTCGCCAACATCACCGAAATTTTCGAGCGTCTTTCCTACTACGGGGCATTCGCTTCTCTGGCGTTGTACCTGCAGGAGAAACTGAATTTCTCCACCCAGCAAACCGGAACGCTGACTGGCATATTCGGAGGCATGGTTTGGTTTCTGGCCATCTTTGGCGGGGCAGCCGCCGACCGCATGGGGTTCCGTCGTGCACTTTCGATCGCATATCTCATCCTGGCTACCGCTTATTTTCTGATCGGGTCCATCGGCGCATCCTGGCTGGCACCAGTGCGGAATGCGGTTCCGATCGGACTGTTTGTGGGTTTCATCCTGGTCCTTCCGGCGCTGGGCATCTCGCTGGTGAAGCCTTGCGTGGTTGGGACCACCGCCCGCGCTTCCAAGGAGAACGTTCGTTCGATTGGCTATTCGATTTACTACACCATGGTCAACATTGGCGGCGCTGCCGGTCCCTATCTTGCTTCCTGGGCCCACCGCCACCTGGGCGTCGAAAATGTTTACCGGGTGGCTGCGCTTAGTGTCTTCGCGATGTTTTTTGTGGTCTTGTTTTTCTTCCGGGAACCGCGCCAGGCCGGTGACGCGCCACCACCCTCGATCGCGACCGTGGCGCGGAACTTCTGTGTTGTCGTGGGCAACTACCGGCTGGTTTTGCCGGTACTTGGAATTGCCCTGGTACTGCGCATTGTCATGTTTTGGTACTCCGTCAACGTGCCTTGGTGGATTTGGGTCGGGCTTCTGCTTCTCGTGCTCGCCGGCATCAGCCGCTTCATGTGGTTCCTGGTCCTATTCACCGGCTACTGGGTTGTGTTCTGGCAGCAGTACATCAGCCTGCCCGGCTACATCCACCGATATATCAATGCCCAGGCGGACGTAGAATTCATTCTCGTAACCGACGGACTTACAGTGATCTGCCTGACGCTTTTGGTGAACTACCTGACCCGCAAGATTCCGGCCTTTCAAGCCATCATTCTAGGCACGCTGATAACGTCCGCTTCATGGCTGATCCTTGCCTTTAGACCGACAGTCTGGGGCGCGGTCCTCTCGCTATTTGTTCTTGCCCTGGGCGAGATCATTCAATCACCGCGTTATTACGAATACATCTCGCGCCTCGCGCCGCCCGGCCAGCAAGGAACATACATGGGTTTCGCGTTTCTGCCCATCGGAATCGGCTCGCTGATTGGAGGCTGGTTTGGGGGAACCCTGGCTCACCACTTCGGCGAGATCGCACACCAACCGGCACGCATGTGGTGGAGCGTGACCGCTGTAGGCATGGCCACCGCGGCGCTGCTCTGGATTTACGACAAGAGCATCCGGCCAGCGACCGCCGTTGCGGTGAAGTAGATGGCTAGGCGAAAGGTGGCTCCGGCATCGGTTGCCGACGAAATCCGCCGGGCCTTGAAGGCCGGCGGTTCTCCTGAACGCTCAAGCAGCGTGCAGCGGTTTTTCAAAGAAGAAGTCCAGGCGCACGGCTGGCGCACGGCTGACCTGCGGCGGGCAGCGCTTGGTTGGCGGCGTGAAATACTGCAGCACTCCGATTTGAAATTCCTGCTTCAGGTGGCTGATCGTCTGTTCGCCGGGAAGGTCAACGAGGATAAGAATGTCGCCGTGTTCCTCCTGGAAAATATTACCGCCAGATTCGGCGATGAAGAGTTCAGACTGCTCGAGTCCTGGCTGCCGCGGATCAGCAACTGGTCTGACCACGATGCGCTGGTGCATTATCTGATTGGGCCCATGATGGTTGGCGAAACCGGCGCGGGCAAACAGGATTTTCCGCTGGGCGAAGTCGCAGAATCGCTGGTTACGCCGGGCCGCCTGCGTAGCTTTGATCCAAGGCACGCGCCGGAGAATGTTCTTTTCTGAAATCATTCGCCTGTCCGGAGCGCTTCTGTCTGATGAAGATGACATGGTGCAGAAGGGCCTGGGGTGGCTGCTTCGGGAAACCGCCAAGGCGGACGCACCACGAGCCGTACCTTACCTGATGAGTATTCGTAAGAGCGCGCCCCGCCTGGTGCTGCGAACTGCGTGCGAGACGCTTCCCAGGGCAACCCGGAGAGTAATTCTCGCAGCCCCTTGATTCAGGCTGAATGAGGACGGCATCCAACCGTCCTCGGATTCGCTCAAATCGCTTCCGTTGTTTAGAATGGTTATTTGCCCATGGATATTCCTGCCATACAGGCCGCGCTGCGCGAGCGGAACATTGATGCCTGGCTTTTTTACGATCACCATCATCGCGATCCCATCGCTTACCGCGTGCTGGAATTGCCCGCCGGGCAAATGGTCACCCGGCGCTGGTTCTACCTGGTTCCGGCCAGCGGCGATCCGGTGAAACTAGTCCACAAAATTGAACCCGGTCATCTCGACTCGCTCCCCGGCGCCAAGCGGCAGTACTCGGGCTGGCAGGAATTGTTCGATCAAATAAAGGTTTTGCTCGCCAATCATCGCGATATCGCGATGCAGTATTCGCCGAACAATCTGGTATTCACAATTTCGCTGGTGGACGCGGGCACCGTCGATCTGATCCGCGGACTGGGCAAGAACGTGGTCAGCTCCTGCGACCTGGTGGCGCAGTTTGAAGCGACTCTGACGGAAGAGCAGATCAAGTCTCACTTTGCCGCGCGCGATGCCATTGACGCCATCACTGCGTCAGCTTTTCAGGAAATCGGCCGGAGGGTGCGCAACGGCGGGACCCACGAATACGAAATGCAGCAGTGGTTCCTGGAGGCCTTCAGGCGAGAGAACCTCGTGGCCGACGATCCGCCGCTGGTGGCGGTCAATGCGAATAGCGGCGATCCGCATTACGCGCTGCGTCCGGAGACTTCAAAACCCATTCGCCAAGGTGATTTTGTGCTGCTCGATGTCTGGGCCAAAAAGAACACGCCCGGGGCCGTATACTACGACATTACCTGGACCGGTTTTGTGGGCAAATCTCCATCTGATCGGATGCGGGAAATATTCAGCATCGTCCGCCAGGCGCGCGATCTGGGAGTTAAAACGGTGGTCGAAGGCGTGAGCGCGGGCAAAGTCCTCGCCGGATGGGAAGTTGATCACGCCGTGCGGGGCTACATTCGGAACGCAGGATTCGAGCAGTACTTCATTCATCGCACCGGGCACTCGATCGGGACCGAAGTTCATGCCAACGGCGCTAACATGGATGACCTGGAAATTCATGATGAGCGCCGCATTCTGCCCAACTCATGCTTTTCGATCGAGCCCGGCATCTATTTGCCGGAATTTGGCGTGCGCAGCGAAGTGAACATGCTGGTCAGGCCCAGTGCAGCCCAAGTAACAGGTAAAATCCAAAGTGAACTGGTAATCATCTGAATGGCAAATTCAGCTAAAACCACTCCTACAGAAGCGCAGAAGGCAACGGCAGCGGGCTCGCCCGGTATGTCAGTCATCGCTCCGGCTGTCGCCTGGTTCATTCCAGGGGCGGGGCACTTGATCCAGAAGCGCTGGGTGCGCGGGCTCCTGATCATGGCCTCGATCACGACCATGTTCGTGCTCGGCCTGCTGATGCAGGGACGCGTGTACCGCCCCAATGGCGGCGATATTCTGGACATGCTCGGGTTCGTTGGCGACGTAGGGGCGGGCGGCCTCTACATCGTGACCCGCATGCAGGGCTGGGGGTATGGCGCCATTGCTCACGCTACCGCCGATTACGGCACCAAGTTTCTGATCGTCGCCGGACTGCTGAATTTCATCTGCGCGGCCGACGCCTACCACATTGCCATCGGAAAAAAGCCGTGACTGGAAAAACTGAATGACCCTGGAACTCTCCCATTTCACCGCCGCCGTGCTGTTCTCGGTCTTTGCCTCGGTAGTTTTCGGCATCACCCAGCGCAACACCGCCCGCGAACAGATCCGCTACGGCTTATATTGTTTCGTTCTGTTCGTCGGCGGAGTGTTTCTCGCGGGATGGATCATGTGGCTGCTGCGACACTAGAAAGGCAGCTTCCAGCTGCTGGCTACTAGCTTCTACTTTTGGGCTCTTAGCATTGACCCAATTCGGGCAGCATAGGTTCAAGTGCTTTTCGGTTCGGGCTGGCGCACGATTCCACAGCGGAGGTTAAGCGCCAGAAGCTAGAGGCCAGACGCTAGCAGCTAGAAGCAGCTTCATCCTTCCCACACGAACGCATCGAACACGCGCTTGATGTCGAATCCCAGGCGTTGGTAGAGCGTTACGGCGCGCGCATTTGCCTCCGTCACCGTGAGCGACAGTATGGAGAAGTTTCGCTGGCGCAGGTTTCCGGCGGTGGCTGCGATCAATAACTCTCCCAGGCCGTGCGAGCGATAATCCGGTAGCACACACACCTGGGTGACGTGTCCGACGTCCTGGCGCACCCGGGAGCAGAGAATGAGTCCAACCAAGCTACGCGCCCGCTTGTGCACCGCGACAAACGATCCCTCGGGATCAAAGGTGCCGCATCCTGGAAAACGCACAATATTGTTCAGGAAGCGCAGCGACCCGCTCAGGGTACGATATTGATCGTTGATTTCGGAGTCCACATGACCGCGGTAGGCGCTGGTGATCAAGGCCGCGGCCGGCTGGTAGTCATGCTCCGCCCAGTGCCTGATCTCGATTTCAGGGTCCAGCGGCGGTAACGGCCTGGGCGTGCCATCCAGGGGAAACACCATGAAGAGTCGCGGGTGCCGCTGAAAGCCCTGCTCGACAAAGGGCCGGGCCACCACGCCGGCCTCGTGTACCAGCAATTGCGCTTCGACCCGATGGATCCCCGGCGACTGTTGCAGGGTCTCAATCACATGCAGAAGCAGTCGCGATTCCACGTCGTGCGGATCGGGCAGGCGTCCACTACTGGCAACGAAAAGGTCGCCAATTACTCCCTTACTGCCTTCGTAAACAAAAAAAGCATAGCCCACGATGCGGCCGCGCTCGACAGCAGCATAACCGGGCAGGATTTTGGCATCGACGTAGCGCAGGATCATCTCCGCTGAACCGCTGTAGTCCCAGGAGAGCAGGCGGGCCCATTCCCGGACTTCGTCCTCCAGCAATGGACGCAGATCGACAGAGGAAAAATGTCTGAGGTCGAGAATCTCCACCTGGAGGCTCCTGGAGGGTTCGGGCTTGCTAAGCGCGCTCATGGCGGGCTGCGAACAGCGAGTGTAGTGCTTCGTCCGGCAGCTAGGCAAACGGGGGGACAAGAATGGGCAACAGCGGGCAGCTTCTAGCTACTAGCTGTTCTGTACCAGAGCATAAGTTACGCCTTCAAGATGCGCTGCACAGGAGGCAGCTCATACGTAGTCGTCCCTGGACGAGTGTAAGCACCGCGAAGCCGAATTTTCCACGAAGTGTTGAGGGCCAGGGGCCAGGAGTTAGAAGCTCTTCCCCGCCACCCAGTAATAATCCATGCCCTGGGCGGCAAAACTTCCCAGATATGTAACTCGCCGGCCGGGAGTCCACTTTGCGATGTTTTTCTGCCACGCTGCTGGAGTGATCAACAGATGTTCGCCGGCGGGAATTTCTCCGGCTTCATAACGCGCAATCTTCTGATTGCGGTAGAAATGGAGACCATATTCGGTCTCGCGTGACAGCCGCAGAATCGCCAGGGGTAGTGACCGGCTGTCCACGTGGCTGACTTCCTGAGCAAGTGGGCGCGCCGAGAGCGTGACATCCAGGGCAGGAGCTCCCAGCCGCAAGACCGCCGCTACCGCCAAGACCAGGGGAACCAAAGTGACGAAGCGCAACAGGCGAAGGTCCGGCGGGCGGCGCAACGTGAGCGCGATTCCGATCGCCAGCACCAGCGCAAGCCCGGCCGAGATCGCAGCCGCACGGCCCCATGGCAGACTGTGTTGAAACACGATGTACTGCATCATCAGCGCCGCCACCACCGGCAGGGCTGCGACCAGGGGATGAAGGATGATCAGCACCAGGCTCGGGGGATCATCGTCAATCACATGGCGGCGAACATATTCGGCCAGCAACAGCGTGCCTGCCGGGAGGGCCGGCACAATGTAGCCCGGCAATTTGGATAGGGAAAAAGAAAAGAATACGACCGGAATAACCAGCCAGATGAGGAGAAACGCCGGCAGGGCATCTTCCGACTGAAACAACTCTCTCTTTTCCGTCCACCAGGCGCGAACCGTCTCCACCGCGGCCGCGATGACAAAAATGGTCCAGGGCACTAGCCCGAGCAGGGCGACGGGCAGGTAATACCAGAAGGGCTGGGTGTGGTGATAAAGGTCCTTTCCAAATCGTGCCAGGTTGTGTTCCAGAATAAACACCCGAAAGAATTCCGGGTTTCTCAACTGCACCGTCACGTACCACGGAAAAGCGGTCACAACGAAGAGCGCGATGCCCGGTACCCAGCAGGTCCTCGCCATGAGGCGGTAGTCGCCCTTGGCCGCAGCGAAAATCATCACGATTACCGCCGCCAGAAATGGAGCTACCGGTCCTTTGGCCAGCATCGCCAGCCCGAGGAAGATGTAGGACAGGGCGAGGTAACGCTTGTTGGCACTTTCGTACCAGGCATACCAGGCCAGCATGGCAACGCTGAAAGTGGCGGCCAGCGGCATGTCAGTAGAGGCCGCGCGCGCAAAGCCGATGACGCCACTGGCGGACGCCGCCATGAGCGCACCATCCAGCTGAAAGCCAGGGCGAAAGCGTCGCAGGAAAAGATACACCGCAACCACCATCAGCGTGGCATCCAGCGCGGAAGAGAAACGAGCAGCCCAGTCACTGACTCCGAAAACGCTGTAGGCCAGCATGGTTTGCCAGTAGTAGAGAGCCGGCTTCTCGAGCCAGGGCTTGCCGCCCAGCGTGGGCGTGATCCAGTCGTGACGGGCGAGCATCTCGCGCGCCACTTGGGCGTAACGAGGCTCATCGGCTCCGAGCAGCCCGAAGTATGCCAGGCCGAAGAAAAACAGGAAGCCGCAGAAGCCAGCGAGCAGGAGCCAATCCATGAACGGCCGTTGCCCCACAAGCGAAGTGGCAGTATGCGATGCCGGGTTGGCGGGCGTTGAGGTCACGAATCTGAAATCTGAATTCTGAAATCTACAATCTGAAATCCAGAGTGAGATTTATTGTATGGAGGCGCGGAGCTGCAATTCAGCGAGAATTCGCGCGGTCGCGGCTGACAGAGGTCCATCGAGGGCGCAACCGCTGGCGCACTCGTGTCCGCCACCGCCAAGCCGTTCAGCAATGGTGGCCACGTTCACCTTGCCTTTACTGCGCAAACTTATGCGGAAGCGGCCGTCGGGGAGCTCGCGGAAAAACAACGCCACTTCCACACCCTGCATGGAGAGCGCGTAGTTCACCAGGCCTTCGCAATCTTCTTCCTTGGCATGACAGCGGTGCATCTGTTCCTGGGTCACTGAAATCCACGCCAGCGGCCCGTCCCGGTGCAGGTTGGAGAGGGCCGCGCCCAGCAGTCTCATCTTGGCAGTGGAGTGTCCAAAATAAATATTGCGGGCGCAATGGGCTGGATCAGCCCCCGCCAGCACCAACTCACGCGCCAGTGCGAAGGTGTGTTCGTTCGTGCCCTCGAACATAAACGACCCGGTATCGGTGAGGACGGCAGTGTAAAGACAGGTCGCGATCTCGGGAGAAATCTTCACCCCGGCTTCGCGCGCCAGACGATAGACCATTTCGGCCGTGGCCACGGCTTTGGGATCAATCCAGTTCACCTGGGCAAACGGGCGACCGCTCTGGTGGTGATCGATGTTGATCAGAAACTTGTTCTCCAAGCCGTGCAGGCGGGTGCGCTGGATGCTGTCACACTCCAGGATGATGGCAGCCTCGTAGTCGCCGTTCACGTTCTCCGACTGGATAACTTCGCGGGCGTAGGGCAGCGGCTGGTAAATGCGGGGCACACCGTCGCGCAGGACGACGTCGGCTTCTTTGCCCATGGCCAGCAGAATCTGACGGCACGCCAACGCCGAACCGATGGCGTCGCCGTCGGGCCGCGCGTGCGAGGTGAGCACAAACCGGCTGCGCTGCTCGATGTGCTTGAGAACTTCCTTCAGCATAAAGACAGTCGTCAGTTTTCAGTCGTCAGTCGTTGGACTTCAGTCGTTGGACTTGCTAACGACTGACGATCGACGACTGAAGACTCTACTTCTTCCTCTTTTTCGTTCGGCCCAGCAATTCATCGATTCTGGCGCCGTACTGATCGGAGCGGTCGAGATGAAAATAGAGTTCCGGGGGGCGACGAAGGTGCAAGTTCTCTGCCACCTCGCGACGGATGAATCCGACCGCCGCAGTCAAACCCTCCAAAGAACGGTCGGCTTCTTCGTCATCCCCTTCGAGCGTGACGTACACCTGCGCCGAGCGCGAGTCCTCCGCCAATACCACGCTGGTGACGGCGACCAGACCGATGCGTGGATCGCCCAACTCGCCCTCCACGATGGTCTCGATCTCCTCGCGCAGGGCCTGTCCCAGGCGCTCCCGATGGTATTTCGCGCCACGCTTCTCCACATCCACCTCTTGAGTAAAACGAATGAGAATATCAGAAAAACCGGTTCCACGCAGAAGACGATCCTGGTAGCGCCGGCGTCCCGCCGGCTGTCGAGGCGGCGTCTCGCCGCCTCAGTCACAAACAACTCTATCTCGGGCGCGGAGGATTCCTTCCGCCCAGGCGGCGGGCGGGACGCCCACCGGACAGCCGGCGGGACGCCGGCGCTACCGGGAGCTAGATATATTCCACGAAGGAATCCGCAATGTCCGCGCCGCCGTTATTGGCGATGCGAGTCGCCTGGCGCTCTACGTTCTTCATCAGACCGTCAAGATAATCGCGGGAATCTGAAACGCTGACCACACCCAAGGTGGCCCGGTTCCACAATCCGCTGGGATCCAGTTCTGCCACGGCCACATTGAAGCGCGCACGCAGCCGGTCTTTGAGGCTGCGAACCACCTGGCGCTTGTCTTTGAGAGACTGGGCCGCTTCGATATGCAGTTCGAGGGTGAGAAAAGCGATCATGCGGTCATCAGTCGTCGGTCGTCAGTCTTCAAGGTTTGCTGACGACCGAAGACCGACGACTGACGACTGCTTTCAAGCCATAGCTTCCGCCGCGACTTTCTCGGTCACGAAGGCTTCGATCACGTCGCCAACCTTGATGTCACCGTAGTTGGAGATCGAGATGCCGCACTCCATGCCGTTGCGCACCTCGCTGGCGTCGTCCTTGAAGCGGCGCAGCGAGCCAACTTTGCCGGTGAACACGACGTTGTTGTCGCGCAGCAGGCGCACTTCAGAGTCGCGCTTGATGAGGCCATCGGTCACCGAACATCCGGCAATGGTGCCCACCTTGGGGATGCGGAAGGTTTCCTTGACCAGCGCGCGGCCCTGATAGGTTTCCTTGATGGTGGGCTCGAGCAGGCCGGTCATGGCACGCTTGATCTCGTCCTGCAGTTCGTAAATGATCGAGTGCAAGCGGATGTCCACCTTCTCCTGCTCCGCCAACTCTTGCGCCTTGCGCTCGGGACGCACGTTGAATCCGATGATGATGGCGTTCGAAGCCGAGGCCAGCAGCACGTCGGACTCGGTGATGGCACCCACACCCGAGCGCAGGACCTTTAGTCGAACTTTATCATTCGACAGCTTGGTGAGCAGGTCAGTCAGAACTTCCACCGAGCCGCCGACGTCAGCCTTGAGAATGATATTCAGTTCCTTGGTGCCGGCAGTCTTCAGTTGCTCCGCCAGTCCTTCAAGCGAAACGCGGGAACTCTTGGCCAAAGTGGCTTCGCGAGCTTTCTGTTCGCGGTATTCAGACACGCCGCGCGCTTTGTCGCGATCTGCCACCGCCACGAACTGGTCGCCCGCCTGCGGCAAGCCTTCCATACCGAGGATTTCAACCGGGGTGGATGGCGGTGCGGATTCAAGCTGGTTACCGCGATCGTCAAACATGGCGCGCACCTTGCCGTACACATTGCCTACGACGAAGTTGTCGCCGGTGCGCAAGGTTCCGTTCTGGACCAACAGCGTGGCTACGGGTCCACGCCCGCGATCCAGCTTGGCTTCGAGGACGACGCCGGTGGCCGGACGATCGGGTGTCGCCTTCAGTTCCTGAAGGTCGGCCACCAGGCAGATCATTTCCATCAGCAGGTTCAGGTTTGTCTTCTGCTTGGCTGAAACATCCACAAAGACCGTGGTTCCGCCCCAATCTTCCGGCATCAGACCGCGGTCGGCCAACTGCTTCTTTACTCGGTCGGGTAAAGCATCGGGCTTGTCGATCTTGTTGACCGCGACAATGATGGGCACTTCCGCGGCATGAGCGTGGTCAATGGCCTCGAGCGTCTGCGGCATCACGCCGTCATCGGCGGCCACCACCAGGACAACAATGTCAGTGGCTTTGGCTCCGCGTGCCCGCATGCGGGTGAACGCTTCGTGACCAGGCGTGTCGAGGAAGACGATCTGGCGGCCGTATGCCGGCGACTCCTTGTCGAGGATCGTTACCTTGTACGCGCCAATGTGCTGGGTAATGCCACCAGCTTCGCCGCCAGCCACGTTGGTCAGGCGGATGGAATCGAGCAGCGTGGTCTTGCCATGGTCCACGTGACCCATAATGGTGACTACCGGCGGACGGGTGACGCCCTCCGTGGGCACGCCTTCCTCGCCCGTGGCGGCTTCAGCAACATCCTTCGCGGCCTGCTCTTCGAAGGTAATCACGTTGGTGTCCGCTCCGAAGAAGCGCGCCATCTCGCTGGCCAGTTCGGTGTCGAGCGTCTGATTGATAGTGGCGAACACGCCGCGGAGCAGCAGGCGCGCGATCAGGTCCTTGGCGCGAAGTCCAAGCTTTTCCGCCAGATCTTTTACGCTGATGCCCTCGGTGATGGTGATGCTGCGCGTGATCGGCTGGGGTTCGTTCGAAAGCGACAGCCGCGGCGGCGGCGTGTAGCCCTTCATCGGGCCTTCCTTCACACCGCGGGGCACATAGCGCTGCCCGGGACGGCGTGAGGGTGCGCCCAGCCGGCTGCCCGGCCTGGGTGTCGGCCCCCCGGACGGCACTGCTCCCGGCCCGACTCCCAGCGGCCTGGATCCCGTGGGTGACTGCCGTGTGGGATGCATGGGCCGGCGTTCGCCGGGACGCAGCGGCGGACGATTCGCGGGCGCGCCCGGTCGCGGGCGCTGGAAAATCGGCTGTCCTGGCACCGGACGTCCTGGCGCCGGACGCATGGTAGCTCCCGTGGGCGCTCCCGAAGCGCCGGCAGGCGCAGCCGGCCGCAAGGGCGCCTTATACACCGGACGCGGCCCGGTCTGCGGGACGATCATTCGCGGCGGCGGCGCCGCCGGCGGTGCCGGTGCGCTCGGGGAGGCTGGTCGGGACGCCATGGTTGGTGGCGGTGCCAGAGGCGCTGGGGGCCGAGTCGTCGTCGTCACCGCGGGCGCTAGACTCCTGGCCGAAACTGGCGGCGGCGCCGCCGGTGGAACGGCCGGTCGCGGAGTGGCCGGAGTCGCGGGGGCGGCCGATTGAGGCGGAGCTGGCGCTGGAGCAGTAAAGCTTGGCCGCGGCGTCGCAGTCGGCACTACAAGCTTAGGAGGAGCGGCCGGTGGAGGAGCCGTGGGCCTCGGGACGGGAGTCGTCGCCGCCGGAGGCGCGGCCGAAATCGCAGGCTTGACGGGCGGCGGTGCAACTGCCGGCGGAGCCTCCGCCGTCGAGGACGGCTGTTGCTTGCTGATGATGGCTTTTAAAGCGTCGCCGGGCTTGGAAATATGGGAAAGGTCAATCTTGGTCTTGATTTCATCAGCGTCGGCGCGAGTTGGCCGGGCAGACCGGCTGGAGGTCTGCGCCGAGCTGGCAGCGCGGAGGCGGGCACGGACTTTTTCCGCTTCATGGTCTTCAAGAGAACTGGAATGGCTCTTCTTCTCGGTGACTCCAATTTCCGGAAGTACATCGAGAATAGACTTACTTTTGACTTCCAGCTCCCTTGCCAGATCGTTGATTCGAATCTTGCTCATCCGCCCTTTCGTCCTCCGGACTGTTCCGCTAAGTCTTCATATCAACCTCACGGCGTCAGTTTTCAGTTTCGCGCGGCCACTTACGTCAGCGCGAGAGAATGGCACTTACTGCTTCTCCTCGGAAGGAGCAGGCTCCTCCGTGGATTCAGCCGTTTCTTCCTGGCCCCTATTTTCGTCGACAGTGGCGTCCGCTGCCTCAGCGGCTTGAAGGGCTGCTTCCGGCGCCGCTTCTACCTCGGCGGTGATGTCATCAGAATTCGCGGCTGACTCATCCGCCACGGGCTCCGCGCTCCCTTCACCTTCCGCTGCCGGCGCGCCCGCTTCCCCTGCTTCCAGGCTGGAGAAATAATTATTGACCGCCAGGCTGATTTTTTCCACCGTCTTGGGACCGATACCCTCGATGGCCTCAAGTTGCTCAGGAGTCATGTCCGCCAGGGCCTCTACCGTGGTCACACCGGCCGCACTCAGCTTCTCCACCAGACCTTCGCCCAGGCCGGGCACATTCTCCAGAGGAGTGGAAGCGGTGCCCACCAGCGCGGACATCTGCAGTTCCACTTCCTGCCGCTTCTCTTCCTCGCTCTTGATGTCAATCTTCCAGCCCAGCAGCTTCGCCGCCAGCCGGACGTTTTGCCCCTTCTTGCCGATGGCGAGAGAAAGCTGGCTGTCGTCCACCACCACCTCGAGATGCTTGTCGCCCGAATCGACCACGGTCACGCGGCTCACCTTGGCCGGCTGCAAAGCCTTCTCGGCGAAAGTCACCGCGTCTTCGTGGTACTCGATGATGTCGATCTTCTCGCCGCGCAATTCGCGGATGATGGATTGCACCCGCATGCCTTTCATACCGACGCAGGCGCCCACCGCGTCCACGTCCTTGTCTTTGGACATGACCGCGATCTTGGTACGTTCGCCGGCTTCGCGCGCAATGGCCCGGATCACAACCGTTCCATCGTAAATTTCAGGCACTTCGGTCTGGAACAAGTGCTGCACCAATTCGGGTGCGGCCCGGGAAACCACCACTGCCGGCCCTTTCGAAGCGCGTTCCACACGGGCGATCACCACGCGGACGCGTTCGCCCATGGCAAACGACTCCAAGCGCGACTGCTCCTTGCGCGGCATGCGGGCTTCCGCCTTGCCGATGTCAAAGATTACATCCGGACCTTCGATCCGTTTCACGGTGGCATTTACAATTTCACCCACGCGGCCGATGTACTCGTTGTACACGGTGTCGCGCTCAGCTTCGCGCACCTTCTGGAAGATGACCTGCTTGGCCAGCTGCGCCGCAATCCGTCCCAGAATGCCTTCAGTCTGCTTGTTAATCTGAAGCTCGCCACCCAACTCGACATTGGGATTGATCTTGCGCGCATCATCCAGCGTGACCTGCAGGACGGGATCCTCAACCTGTTCGGGGGTCTCGACGATGGTTTTGACCGCAAAAGCACGGATCTTGCCCGTCTCCTTGTCCAGTTCAGCGCGCAGGTTCTCCTGCGTCTTGTAATACTTGCGCGTGGCGACAACAATGGCATCCTCCACCGCGCTCACTACAATTTGCGGATCAATGCCCTTTTCCCGGCTCAACGCGTCGATCGTGTTATAGAGCTCACTTGCCATAAGTAATAGCGACCTCGGACTTCGGACCTCGGACAAAAGCTGTTACGGAGCGGCCGACGGTACTGGCCGACGCCCGAGGTCTGACGTCCGACGTCCGCCCTCAGATTTCCGGCACCAGGTTCGCCTTCTCGACATTCTTCAAGTCGATTTCCAACTTTGCCGCCACCCCTTCTTCCGGACGGCGCTTCTTTCTGGCGGCATTCAGATCCAGCGTCAAACGTCCGTGCTCGAAACTTTCCAGTCGGCCTTCGAAGTGCCGATTGCCGTTGACCGGTTGCTGCGTGGTCAACTTGATCCGGCTTCCGGTGAAGCGCTCGTAGTCAGCCGGACGAATTAATTTCCGGTCCAGTCCCGGAGAAGACACTTCCAATGTGTAAGAGCCGGAAATGACGTCTTCGACGTCCAGTATCGTGCCGACCTCGCGACTCACGTTGGCACAATCTTCGTGCGTGACCCCGGCTAGCTTGTCAATCACGATGCGGAGCATGCGCGCCTTGCCCCCGCCGCGCAGTTCGACTTCCACCACCTCCAGCCCGCTCGAGGCAGCCACCCGCTCCGCAATATCCCGCACCTTGTCAATCTCAAGTGCCATGAAACCAATAGCTTACGGCCGATTTCCCGGTTCCAAAATGGGCCCAAACTAAAAAGTGGGCTTGCGCCCACTGGTGTGTCTCGCCAAGTGCCGGTAACTACACAACAGTTCCAGCTATCAATATACGCCGCAGGGAAACAAAAGACAAACGTCCCCACGACGTCGTAAGAGGATCAATTTTGAAATTCTCATGCTGTGAGCGAGGCTCTTTGGGCGTCGCCAAGGATCGAGCGGGCACCTTCGCAATTGCTGCTAGGCAGGGCTTGATCTTCGGTGGAGCAGCGCTTTAGCGCTCCATTGAGGCCGTGTTCCAGTGCGGCTTTCGCCGCTGAGGTACCTCAGGGGCTGAAAGCCCTTCGCTCAACAGCAGACAGCATGCAGGCCTGAAGGCCTCCTCCACCCTTTGACCGCTCCATCCTCATGACAGATGGCCATGGCGCCAGGCTATTCCTGACAACTTCACGAAAGTCAGATTCGCCAATCTTCGGCCAGCGATTTGCCTGAACTTCGAACCGTCTCTAGAATGAAAGGCTATCCTTCACGTCCGAGAAAAATTATGATCCATTTTCCTGTCCCTGAAGCACTCACCTTCGACGACGTGTTGCTGCTGCCGGCGCGTTCCGACGTCGTGCCCGCACTGGCCAACACCCAGACCCAGCTGACGCGCAATATTCGTCTGAACATTCCCATCATCAGCGCCGCCATGGACACGGTCACGGAATCGCACATGGCGATCGCGCTGGCCCAGCAGGGGGGCATCGGGATCATCCATCGCAATCTGACTCCAGAGCAACAGGCCAACGAGGTCGACAAGGTGAAGCGTTCGGAGAGCGGCATGATCGTTGACCCGGTCACCATGTCACCCGATGCCCGGGTTTCAGACGCGCTCGAAATGATGCGCAAGTACAAAATCTCCGGCGTGCCCATCACCAAGAGCGGAAAACTGGTGGGCATTTTGACCAATCGCGACCTGCGCTTTGAGACCCGCTTCGACATTCCCATCAGCAAGGTAATGACCAAGGAAAACCTCATCACCGTCCCCGTAGGAACCACGCTTGAAGACGCCGAGAACATCCTGCACGAACACCGCGTGGAAAAACTGCTGGTGGTCGATGACAATTACAATCTCAAGGGCCTGATCACGGTTAAGGACATTCAGAAAAAATTGAAGTATCCCAACGCGGCCAAAGACTCGCAAGGCCGGCTGCGGGTGGGAGCGGCCATCGGCGCCACCGGCGACTTCCTCGAGCGCGCCCAGGAAATGGTTAAATGCAAAGTGGACTTGCTGGCCATCGACAGCGCGCACGGACACTCCACCCGGGTGCTCGACGCCATCAAAATGGTGAAGTCGAAGCTGCCCGAGGTGGACCTGATCGCCGGCAATGTCGGCACTTTCGACGGAGCCTGCGAACTGGCCCGCGCCGGCGCTGATGCCATCAAAGTTGGCATCGGGCCGGGATCGATCTGCACCACCCGGGTCGTGACCGGAGCAGGAATGCCACAGATTACCGCCATCGCGGAAGCTTACCGCGCCACCAAGGACTCCGGCATTCCGGTCGTTGCCGACGGCGGCATCAAATACTCTGGCGATATTACTAAGGCCCTGGCCGCCGGTGCTTCGGGCGTCATGATCGGATCGCTGTTTGCCGGTACCGACGAAAGTCCAGGTGAACTGATTCTCTATCAAGGCCGCTCGTTCAAGTCCTACCGCGGTATGGGCTCGCTGGGAGCGATGGCTTCAGGCTCGAGCGAGCGTTACTTCCAGAACACCGATGGAGACGCTTCGACCGCCATGTCGGGAGGCCCCGACGATGCCAATCGCATGGGAAAGCTGGTTCCGGAGGGCATCGAAGGTCGCGTTCCGTACCGTGGTTCTGTAGCCATGATCGTGCACCAGATGGTTGGCGGTTTGAAGTCCGGCATGGGTTACTGCGGTTGTGCCACTATCCCGGAGCTGTTGCAGAAGACGCGATTTGTGCGGATCAGCGGGGCTGGCCTGCGCGAGAGTCACGTGCACGATGTCATGATCACGCGCGAGGCGCCGAATTATGCAGTGGAATAGGGGCCGGGGAAGCCGCGATTGAATCCTGCGCAAAAGCATATGCTGAAGACGTGGATCGCGGCGATTCTCTGGCTCGGCATCATCGTGACCGAGTCCAGCAATCTTGCTTCCGCCGAGAACACAAGTCGAATTCTTTACCCGCTGCTGCACTTCCTTTTTGGGTTGAATCCTGCGCACTTTCCCGCCTGGCACTTCCTCATCCGGAAGACCGGTCACTTCATCGGTTATTTCACACTCAGCTGGCTGCTGTTCCGCGCCTGGCGGGACACCTTCCCCATCCCCGGCAGGAACTGGGCGATTCACTGGGCAAGGATTTCGTTCTTCATGGCAGCGCTGGTCTCCTGCCTGGATGAGTGGCACCAAAGCTACTTGCCCAGCCGCACCGGAAATCTCCACGACGTCATGCTGGACAGCACGGCTGCCCTGATTGCGCAGGTGGTGATCTTCCTAGTTCTGCGGAGGCGAGGCTTAGAGACTGCGCCGCAGCTCAAGATCTCCTGAAAGGTTGGGTGATTCCGCACTCTTTGCGTCCTTTGCGGCCTTTCTTTGCGAGCTTTGCGGTTTAAGACTTTTTTGAACAATTGAATCGAGGTCAAGCCTGACCGTATAGGACGCGAAGAAAGGACGCAAAGAAGGTTGCACAGCCAGGGCTTGAATCGGATTGCGCCAGCCAACGACCAAAGACCAACGACCGCTCTAGTACATGGAATCGTACTTGGTTACGACCCACCCGCCATCCTTGTTCTCCAGCGTTACCGAGAACAGTTCCTTGTATGTACCCTTCTGGCCGGGGGCGTTGCGGCGCTTGCCTCGGTAGTGAAGGATGCGCAACGGCGGAGTGTCTTCCCAGTCCGCAACTTCCCATGAGACCAACGGATGCTGCGCCTCGGAGTCGCAAATGAAGGCCGCGTACTTCTTGCGATAGTCCTTAAACCAGTCCGCCAATTCTTGCTTGCAGTTCCCGTCACGCATGCTGCGGATGAACTGGGCCGCGTCCCGCTCTGAACTACGGTCGCGCAGCGGGTTCAGCGAAATGGAGTTTGGTATCCCGGAGAGGGGATCGCGCTCTTCCGAGCGGCCCAGCACCGGGCCTTCACCATTCAGATGAATGAGGTAACCGAAGAAAATGATCAGCAGAAGAGCGCCGGCTCCTGCCGCAATACCGATTTGGTTACGCGAAAACTCCATGGGCCTCACATCAGTCTAACGTGAGGTCGGGTGAGCACAAGATTACGGCGGATAGACTCCAGGGGACATGTACGACCGGGTGAGGTGGGAAGGCGAGGATGACGAACATACTGTCGTCAGTCGTCAGTCGTCGTAGTCGGTCGTCAGCGAAATCGACGACAGAAGGCTGACGACCGGTGGCTTTACTCTTCGTCCTTTATCTTGTCTTCGCCTTCGGCGTGGTCGGCGGGATGCTCCACTCCCTGCTGCGCCTCGGCTTCTTCCATCGCTTTCTTTGCCTCTACGGCACGCTTGGAACGGACCGCCGCGCGCTTCTCGCGTTTTTCTTCCTGCAGTTTCTCGCTGCCCAGAAGTTCGACGAACGCCGTGTCGGCGCCATCGCCTTTTCGCCAGCCGGCGCGAACAATCCGCAGGTATCCTCCTGCGCGGTCTCCGAAACGGGGAGCGATAGTATCGAAAAGCTTGTCCACCGCGGCGCTGGTCATCAGGTAAGCCAGGGCCTGGCGGCGCGCCGCCAGATCACCACGCTTGCCCAGCGTGATCATCTTCTCGACCAGCGGACGCAGGGCTTTGGCCTTGGGCACGGTGGTCTCAATACGTTCTTCGATGATGAGCGAAGTCACCAGGTTCCGCAGCAACGAGCGGCGATGGCTGGTGTTCCGTCCCAGTTTCCATCCTGCTACTTTGTGACGCATCTTGGATCCTTCAGTTTCAAGGTTTCTAGTTTCTAGTTTCTAGTTTCCAGTTTCCAGTTTCTTGCTCCAGGTCGCCCCCGAAAACTAATTCTGTTTGGAAAACTGGAAACCAGAAACGGGTGGTGCATTTGCGCCACCCGAAACTGTTTTATAGATCGTTATCCGGACCGTAGGCCGATGCCGGCAACACCTGGTTCGAAGTCGGACCGGGCACAGCATTGCCGTGCTCGTCGATCTTCATGCCCAGGCTCAAGCCCATCGACGACAGAATTTCCTTGATCTCGTTCAGCGACTTGCGGCCGAAGTTTTTGGTCTTCAGCATTTCCGCCTCGGTCTTCTGCACCAGTTCTCCGATGGTCTGGATATTGGCGTTCTTCAGGCAGTTGTAGCTGCGCACCGAAAGCTCCAGCTCTTCGACTGAACGGTTCAGGTTCTCGTTCTTGATTTCCGGCTTGCGGTCGTCGGTTGAGGTGGAAGTCTCGATGTCCTCTTCGAAGTTGATGAAGATGTTCATGTGGTCCTTCAGCAGCTTCGCCGCCAGGCCGATGGAATCAGCCGGGGTGATGGAACCGTTGGTCCACACTTCGAGAGTCAGCTTGTCGTAATCGGTGATTTGTCCCAGACGCGCGGCTTCCACGGTGTAGTTGCACTTGCGCACCGGAGAGTGTACGGAGTCGATGGGAATGAAGCCGATGCCGAGATCTTCGTCGAAATTCTTGTCCGCCGAGACGTAGCCGCGACCGCGCTTGAGCCGCATTTCCATGTCGAGCTTGCCGCCCTCGCTGACGGTTGCGATGTAAACGTCTTTGTCGAGCACTTCGACATCGGCGTCAGCCTCGATCATGCCGGAAGTGACCACTCCCGGCTGCTCGTTGCGCAGATAAATGGCCTTGGGCGCATCCCCGCTCAACTTGAACGGAATCTGCTTCAGGTTGAGGATGATGTCAGTGGCATCCTCGACCACGCCGGGAATCGACTGGAACTCGTGCAGCACGCCCTCGATCTTTACCGCGGTCACCGCAGCCCCTTCGATCGAAGAGAGCATGACGCGCCGCAAAGCGTTGCCGATGGTGGTGCCGAAGCCGCGTTCAAACGGCTGGGCCCAGAAGATTCCGTACTTGTCGGTTAAGGTTGAAGTGTCGACGGCGAGACGTTTGGGTTTTTGAAATCCCTTCCAAAGCATTACGTTGTTCTCCTTCGGCCGTTTGGCTCAGTCCTGACATCCCTGAACTGGTCCGCGTTGCATTCAGGTCAAGCGTCAGAGACAGGCTGATCTGGCTCGAATTGTTAGGACCAGTCGTCAGTCGTCGGTCGTCAGTCAGAAAATCTTGCTTCAGTCCTGCTGACGACTGAAGACCGACGACTGATGACTTACTTACTGTACAACTCCACAATCAACTGCTCGTTCACCGGCAGGTTGATGTCTTCGCGCTTGGGCAAAGCCAGAACCTTGCCTTTGTAGTTGTCGCGCTCAATCTCCAGCCAGTTGGGCGCGTTCTGGTGGCTGGCAAATTCCTTGGCCGGCTCCAGGATGGGCAGTTTCTTGCTGCCTTCGCGGATCGCAATCTCCTCGCCGACACTCACCTGATACGAGGGAATGTTGACCTTGCGTCCATTCACCTGGATGTGGCCGTGACGCACCAACTGCCGCGCCTGCCGGCGCGACATGCCAAAACCGAGGCGGTAGACCACGTTGTCCAGACGGCGTTCCAGTTGTTGCAGCAGCATTTCGCCGGTAACACCCCGGGTGCGCGCCGCTTTCTCGAAGTAGTTGCGGAACTGGCCTTCCTGGGTAAAGTAAATGCGCTTGGCTTTCTGCTTTTCGCGCAATTGCAGACCGTAGCCGACGATTTTGGCTTTGCGGTCCTTGCCATGCTGTCCAGGAGCAAAATTACGCTTCTCGATGGGACATTTATCACTGAAACACTTTGTGCCTTTGAGGAAAAGCTTCATACCCTCGCGGCGGCAGAGACGGCAGACGGGATCAGTGTAACGGGCCAAGTTGTTTCTCCTTATTGGATGTCCGGTTTACAGGTTTGGCTTCACCCTTCGTCCCGGACAAAACTATAGTTTCTGGCTTCTGGTTTCCAGTTTCCAGCCCAACCGAGAAGTGGGAACCAGAAACTGGAGACTGGTTCTTAAAACAAAACTCAATTGTAGATTCCTAGTTCCTGTATCTAATTGAGCCACCAGCATTTGAAACTAGAAAGCAGAAACTCTGATACTACTTCTTACACTCGTCTCCGCTTCGGCGGACGGCAACCGTTGTGCGGAATGGGCGTTGCGTCTTTAATGTTGCGAACTTCTATGCCTGCGGCTGCCAGAGCGCGGATCGCGGATTCGCGTCCCGAACCAGGGCCGCTCACCCGCACTTCAACGCTGCGCACGCCATGATCGCGCGCCATGCTGGCGGCGTTCTGAGCGGCCTGCTGGGCGGCAAAGGGCGTTCCTTTTCGCGATCCGCGAAAACCCAGCGATCCCGAACTCTTCCAGGCCAGCACATTTCCCGCCTGGTCGGCGATGGTCACAATGGTGTTATTGAACGAGGCCTGGATGTGGGCAATGCCGTGCGGAACATGCTTCCGCTCTTTCTTCTTAAAGGTTTTCTTCTTGCCCTTTTTATCCGGCGCCGCTGCTCCGGTCCCCGCTGCCGCTGCTGGTGCTGCTGGTTTTGCCATGTTAGCTTCTAGCTCCTAGCTTTTAGCTTCTAGCCAGGAGCTAGAAGCTAGCAGCGATTTTCTAAGTCTTGGCCGCCGATTTCTTCTTGGCTGCCACGGTTCCCTTGCGCGGACCTTTCCGGGTTCGCGCGTTGGTGTGGGTCCTTTGACCGCGGACCGGCAGGTTGCGGCGATGACGGTAGCCGCGGTAGGAACCAATTTCGATGAGCCGCTTGATGTTCATCGAAACTTCCTTGCGCAAGTCGCCTTCCACCATGCCTTCCGCTTCGATCACCTGGCGGATGCGATTGACTTCGTCCTCGCCCAGGTCCTGGACCTTCTTCATGGGGTCCACTTTGGCCGCGTCCAAAATGCGGGCCGCGCGCGGATTGCCGATGCCGTAGATGTAGGTCAGCGCGATATTGGTCCGCTTATTGCGCGGAAGATCGACGCCTGCAATGCGTGCCATAGTGCTCCTCTAGTCCTTTATCCCTGCCGTTGCTTGTGCTTGGAAATGACGCAGATCACTCGCACCACACCCTTGCGGTGGATGACCTTGCACTTATCGCAAATTTTCTTTACCGAAGCTCGTACTTTCATAAACCAGCCTTTGGTCCTTGGTTGCCGGGCTTTGCCCGGCCTGACCGGGTCAGAGACCCGGTCCCACACACTATTTGTAGCGATACACGATGCGGCCACGGTTCAGGTCGTAGGGCGAAAGCTCGACTGCGACCTTGTCGCCAGGCAGAATGCGAATGAAGTTCTTGCGCATCTTTCCCGAGACGTGCGCCAGCACCTGGTGCTTGTTTTCCAGTTCAACCTTGAACATGGCATTGGGCAGCGGTTCTACGACCGTCGCCATCACTTCAATCGCGTCCTCTTTGCTCATCGACTCCTTAAAAATCGCTTCTAGCTTCTGGCTACTAGCTAAGTCCGACGGCCTCGAGGTTCAAGCCAACAGCTAGAAGCCAGGAGCTAGCAGCTTTTACTGCGTCAAAATCATCGGGCCATCTTTAGTGACCGCGACACAATGTTCGAAGTGGGCGCTATAGCTGCCGTCGGCAGTCACGGCGGTCCACTTGTCCTCGAGCACCCGGGTCCCCGGACTGCCGGAATTCACCATGGGCTCAATGGCCAGCACCATACCTTCGCGCAAGCGCGCCCCGTGTCCGCGGGTGCCATAGTTCGGCACTTGTGGCTCCTCATGCAGGCGCGTTCCAATGCCGTGTCCGACAAACTCCCGGACCACGCTGAAGCCGTTGGCTTCGACAAATTCCTGCACCGATGCGCCGACGTCTCCCACCGCGTTGCCGATCCGGGCCGCCTCGATACCTCGGTACAACGAGGCTTCGGTCACTTCCAGCAACTTGGTCAACTCCGGCGTGAGCGAACCGTCCACCGGAACCGTGATGGCAGCGTCGCCGTAGTAGCCGTCCAACACCACGCCACAGTCGATCGAAACGATGTCGCCGGCTTTCAACACCCTTTTCTCGGAAGGAATGCCGTGAACAATCTCTTCATTGATCGAGGTGCAAAGCACGCAGGGATAGTCGTAGTATCCCTTGAAGGCGGGTTTCACGCCCAGATCCTTGATCTTCTGTTCGGCTGCGCGTTCCAGATCCATCGTGGTCGCGCCCGGCACCACCAGGCTACGCACATGGTCCAACACCTGGCGTACGATGCCGCCGCTGCGCCGCATCTTTTCAATCTCCGCCGCCGATTTGCAGACAATCGCCATGTCAAATGTTCAACGGCTCAGTTGTTGCCAGTCGCTCCAGCGTGCGGGCCTTCGATCACTCTGAAAATCTGTTCGGTGACCTCATCGACCGGCAAGTCGCCATCCACGGAGACCAGCCGCCCTTTGCGCGCGTAGTACTCGGCTACGGGCTTGGTCTGCTGTTCATAGGCCGCCAGTCGTTCCCGGATGACTTCTTCACGATCGTCTTCGCGGGTCACCAGCGTAGAACCATCAACATCGCATCGATCAGCGACCTGGGGTGGCTGGGAGTAGACGTTGTAGATCCGTCCACAGACGGGACAAGAACGGCGTCCAGTAATCCGGCGCAGCAATTTATTATAGTCCACGTCAATTCGGATCACAATGGGCAGGCACTTGTCGCGCTGCGCATTTTCAAAGAACTCATGCTCCAGAAACGCATCCAGCCATCCGGCCTGGGCCGGATTGCGCGGAAAACCATCCAGAATGAAGCCGCGCTCGCAGTCCACCTGCCTTAAGCGTTGCGCCACCATGTCATACATCAAATCGTCGGGCACGAGTTCACCCCGCGCCATCACGTCCTTGGCCAGCATCCCCAGCGGCGTACCCCGCTGCACATTTTCCCGGAGCAGGTCTCCCGTGGAAATCTGCGGGATGCGATAACGCTCCACAATCAGCTTGGCTTGAGTACCCTTGCCCGCACCCGGAGAGCCAAGCAGGATGACAGGTCCGATGCCGCGCGAGGTTGCCTCCGCCATCGAACCGCTCCTCTCGCCTCCCGAATGCAATTCCATCTAACCAGCACGACGACCGCGAGCCCAAGCCGACTTCCGCTCATCCTACAATTAGTTGTCAAAACCAGGTCCCTGCCACTCCAGCACGAGCGAGGACGCTCGCGCCTACATCCCTCAAGACCATGTCCGGCGACCGCGGATACGCCCACTACGGGGCGTGAAACCATCGTAGTGGCGCATCACCAGCTGCGCCTCGATCTGGGTCACCGTGTCCATGGCCACGCCGACCACGATCAGCAACGAAGTGCCGCCAAAATAAAAGTTCACATTCAGCCCGTTGGTCACCCAGGTCGGCAGGCGCTCGAAAAACGCTCCAATCGGCCCATAGAGATGGTTCAGGTGAATACCGGTAATCATCCATTCCGGGATGAAGGAGATGATGATCAGGTAGAGGGCTCCCACCAGGGTAATGCGGGTCAGGATCTCGTTGATGTGGTCGGCAGTGCGCTTGCCGGGACGAATGCCGGGAATAAACCCGCCATACTTCCGCATGTTGTCGGCAACCTCGTTGGGGTTGAAGACAATGGAAACATAGAAGTAGGCGAAGAAGATAATGCCCACAGCATACAAGAAGGTGTACAGCGGCTCGCCCCATCCCAGCCAGCGGAGGAGGTCGCCAAAATACCGGTTATTACGCAGGCTGTAGCCCACGGTCTGCGGCAGAGTGAGGATCGACGATGCGAAAATTACCGGCATGACGCCGCCCGAATTCACCCGCAAGGGCAGGTGCGTGGACTGCCCGCCCATCACCTTGCGGCCCACCACGCGCTTGGCGTACTGCACCGGAATGCGGCGCTCACAGCGCTCCACATAGACGATGAAAGCCACCACCAGGACCATCACCCCGATCAGCAGAATCATGGCCGGCGCGGTGAAGGCGCCCCAGGCATCGGTGCGGACCTTGTCGAACAGATCGATAATGCCGCGCGGCAGGCCCACTACGATGCCAGCAAAGATCAGCAGCGACATCCCGTTACCCACTCCACGTTCGGTGATCTGCTCGCCCAGCCACATGATGAACACGCTGCCCGTGGTCAGGGTCAGCATGGTCATCAGAATGAACGCGGGGCCGGGATGGACCACGAAATCTCCGCCCCGCTGCAGTTGCCAGGCAATACCGAAGGACTGCACCGCACTCAAGCCGAAGGTCAGATAACGGGTCCACTGGGTGATCTTCTTGCGTCCAAGCTCGCCTTCCTTCTGCAATTTGGCCAGGGGCTCATAGACCACGGTCAGCAACTGCAAAATAATCGAGGCCGTGATGTAGGGCATGATGCCCAGGGCAAAAATGGTCAGGCGACGAAGCTGGCCGCCGGAGAAAAGATCGACGAAGCCCAGCAGGCTGCCTTTGTTCTGCTCGAAGAACTGTTGCAGCTTGTCGGCATTCACGCCCGGCGTGGGAATATGTCCGCCCAGGCGGTACACTGCCAGCAACCCAAGCGTAAACAGAATGCGTTTACGCAGGTCCGGGATACGAAAGACGTTGGCCAGTTTCTCCAGCATCGCCTACAACACCTCGCACTTACCGCCGGCCTTGGTGATCTTTTCCTGGGCCGACTTGGAAAACTTGTGGGCGTGCACGGTGAGCGCGCCGGTCAACTCGCCGTCTCCCAGCACCTTCACGGGATGTTTGCCCTTGATCACTCCCGCCTTGCGCAGGACGTCGGGGGTGATCATGGCCTCACCCAGCGCCGCCAGCTTCTCCAGGTTCACAATGTTGAATTCCTGGCGAAAGATGTTGGTAAATCCCCGCTTGGGCATGCGGCGGTGCAAAGGCATCTGGCCGCCTTCAAAGCCGCGCATCATGCGGGAACCGCTGCGCGAGCGCTGGCCTTTGTGTCCGCGGGTGGAGGTCTTGCCCATGCCCGAACCCATGCCGCGGCCCACGCGCTTCTTGTTTGCCGTCGCCTTCTTTGGTGCGTGAATGTTCGAAAGATTCATAAATAAGCTCTCAGCTGTCAGCTCTCAGCCGTCAGCTTCAGGGCTCTGGTTTTACTGAGAGCTGAGAGCTGATTGAAGCTTTATTGAACGATCTCCACCAGGTGCGGCACCTTGGCCACCATGCCGCGAATGGCCGGGTTGTCCGGGCGCTCGATCACCTGGTTCAAGCGCGTGAAACCCAGACCCTTGACCACCAATTTCTGCTGCACCGGGGCGCAAATCGCGGAGCGCACCCATTTCAGATGAATCTTGGGGCCGCTGCCCGGACTCGATTTCTTGGCCAATTTGTTCGGCATGATTACAGTTCCTCGACCGACTTGCCGCGCATGGCGGCAACATCGCTGCGGTTCTTCAAATGCTTCAGCGCATCGAAGGTTGCCTTGATGACGTTGTGGGGATTGGTGGTACCGATCGATTTGGTCAGCACATTCTGAATGCCCGCCGAAGTCATGACCGCGCGCACCGCGCCGCCGGCAATCACCCCGGTGCCTTCCGGAGCCGGCTTCAGCAGCACTCGCCCCGATCCGTAGCGTCCCAACACCAGGTGGGGGATGGAGGTCTGGGTGAGGTTGACCCGCATCAGATTCTTCTTGGCCGATTCAATTCCCTTGCGAATGGCCTGGGGAACTTCCTTGGCTTTCCCCGAACCATAACCCACCACCGCTGCGCTGGGGTCTCCCACCACCACCAGAGCCGCAAAGGAAAGGTTCTTGCCGCCCTTGACCACTTTGGTCACGCGGTTGATGGAGACCACCTGGTCCTTCAACTGGTAGGAATTTGCATCAAGCTTCTTAATCACTGTTGGCATTGATTCTCATTTCACAATTTTGTAATCGGGCAATTGAGTAATTTGAAACCCAACTGCCTCACTCTTGAATCGCCCGGATTTTCAATTACCCTATTTCTCAATTACACAATTTCTCAATCCCCTAGAACTGCAACCCGGCTTCTCTGGCAGAGTCCGCCAGGGCCTTGACCCGTCCGTGATAAATGTAGCCACCACGGTCGAACACAACTTTCTCGATGCCCTTGGCCTTGGCGCGCTCCGCAATACTCTTGCCTACGCTCTTGGCCGCGGCCAGGTTGCCTCCGGTGCGCCGCTCACCTTTTTTGCCTTCCGCGGAATTCGCGGAAACCAGGGTCTGGCCTTTGAGGTCGTCGATCAACTGGACGTAAATATGGTTCAACGAGCGATACACATTCAGCCGCGGACGCTCGGAGGTGCCCACAACCTTCTTGCGGATGCGTTTGTGCACATGCCGCCGGTTCGCGTTCTTCGATGTCTGGGTAAGCATTTTTCAGTCCTCGGTCGCCAGTCGTCGGTTGTCAGCCAATCTCCCCCTACTGAAAACCGATAACGGAACGACTGTTATTCCTCGATCGTCAGCTCGATCTCACTCCCAGCTGCGTGGCTGAAGACTGAAGACCGACGACTGACGACGGTTATTTCGCTCCGGTCTTACCAACCTTCTTCTTCAGGCGCTCGCCGGCATAGCGTACGCCCTTGTTCTTGTACGGATCGGGCGGGCGCAGGCTGCGCATTTCGGCGGCCACCTGTCCGACTTTTTGGCGATCGATGCCGGTGACGCTGAGCTTGGTCTGCTTCGGGTCCACCGTGGCTTCGATTCCAACCGGCAACGGATATTCGATCGGGTGCGAGTATCCCAGGCTGAAGACCACCGTGGTCTTGCCTTTGAGCTCGGCGCGATATCCGATGCCCACGATTTCGAGCTCCCGGGTCCAGCCCTTGGTTACGCCCTCAACCGCGTTGTTGACCAGGGCACGGGCCAGTCCATGGACCGCGGCCTGCGAGTCGTTCTCGCGGATCGCCACCAGCTTGCCGTCCTGCTGCTCCATGCGAATGCCGCGCGGGAGCTGCGTGTCCAGCTTGCCCTTGGGGCCCTGCACGTTGACCACGTCGCCTTCAATTTTGACCGCAACCCCTTTGGGGAGCGGGATCGGTTTTCGTCCAATTCTTGACATAAGCTTCTAGCTCTCTGGCTTTTAGCCAAGTCGCATTTCGGTTACCACCACTGTTCAACTCGCCGCTTTTGTCTAGCCAGTAGCCAGAAGCTAGTAGCTAGAAGCAGTCCCTACCAGATCTCGCACAACACTTCGCCGCCCACGCCCTGCTTGCGGGCCTGGCGTCCGGTCATGACTCCGCGGGGTGTAGTCAGGATGTTGATGCCCATCCCGCCCAGCACGCGCGGGATCTCGCTGCGCCGCACATAGACCCGGCAGCCCGGCCGGGAGACGCGCTCCACGTTCGAGATCGCGGCTTCGTTGTTGTTGCCATACTTCAGATAGATGCGCAGGACCTTGTGGCCTTCCTCCTCCGCCGGCTTGAAATTGGAGATATAGCCTTCCTCTTTGAGGATGCGGGCAATCTCCAGCTTCAGCTTGGAGGCGGGGACATCTACTTTCTGGTGGCGGGCGCGTATCGCATTGCGAATGCGCGTCAGCATGTCTGCGACCGGATCGGTCAACCTCATCGTTTGCTTCTCCTCCGCCGCCCGTTTGCTTCGGTCCAGCTTGCTGCGCACCGAAGAACCCGCGACGACGCTTCCACCCCGGCTGGGGTGCCCAGAATCGGGTGCCCACTCATGCGCCTTCTGAGCGCGAGGGTGGGAAATCCCCTACCGATTCCTTACCAAGACGACTTCGAAACCCCGGGAATCTCTCCGCGCAACGCCAGGCCGCGGAAACACAGACGGCAAATTCCGAACTTGCGCAGATAAGCCCGCGGACGTCCGCACAGCTTGCAGCGATTATGCCGGCGCGAGGAAAACTTCAGCTTCGGCTCTTTGCCGCGCGCCTTGTCAAACTTCGCCTCGATCTTTGCGTCCTTCACTCTTTTTGCTGTAGTCAATTTGCTTTTAGCTCCCAGCTTCCGGCGCCAGCTCTCAGCTCTAGCCGTCAGCTCTCCGTTAAGACTTGATCATGCTCCTACTCACTCGATGACTACGGGCGGAAAGGCATTCCCAGATGCTTCAGCAACACTCGCGCCTGGTCGTCATTCCTCGCTGTGGTCACAATGGTGACGTTCATCCCTTTGGTCTTGTCCACCCGGGCGTAGTCAATCTCGGGAAAAATCAGCTGGTCGTGCAAACCCAGCGTATAGTTGCCGCGCCCGTCAAACGATTTGGTCGAGACTCCCTTGAAGTCGCGCACCCGGGGCAGGGCCACGTTCAACAGCCGGTCCAGAAACTCCCACATGCGGTCGCCGCGCAGGGTGACCATGGCGCCGATGGCCTGGCCTTCCCGCACCTTGAAGGCCGCAATCGATTTCTTGGCCTTGGTCGTAACCGGCTTCTGGCCGGTGATCTGGCCCAGCTCGTTGACCGCGGGATCGAGAATCTTCGCATTCTGCGTGGCCTCGCCTACCCCCATGTTCACCACAATCTTGTTCAGGTGCGGCACTGCCATGGGGTTCTTCAGGTCGAATTCCTTCATCAACGCGGGCGCAACTTCGGCCTGGAAGCGGCTCTTGAGCCGCGGCGTTTCCTTGGCACTGTGATGCGCCACCGCCGGCGGCTTCGACTCCGCCTGCTTCTCTTGCTTGTCTCTCTTCTCTTTAGCCATTGCGTGCTCTGCCTTCTCTCGGAGTTCAGCTGCTAACGAACTGCTTCTAGCTCTGTAGCCAAGAGCTAGCAGCCCGAAGCCAGCAGCTATTTATCCAGCGTGGCGCCGCACTTGCGGCAGACCCGGACCTTGCGCTCACCCTGGAGCTCGTGCCCGATGCGTACCGGCCGCTTGCAGCTGGGACACATCAGGCCCACGTTCGAGATCGCGATCCGGCTCTCCTGTTCGGCGATTCCGCCCTTCACGTTGCGTTGCGGGTTGGGCCGCACGTGTTTCTTCACCAGCATCGCGTGCTCGACCAGCACCTTGGCGTCGTTGGGGAAAATCCGCAGCACCCGGCCTTCTTTTCCCTTGTCGCGACCGGTGATCACTCGCACCGTATCGTTGCGACGAATATCAACTCGCTGGTTCGCTCTCTCGACTGTCTTCATTCTCGTATTCCCGGCTTTCAGATCTTTTAATAACTGCTTTCTGCCAACTGCTTCCTACAATACTTCCGGCGCCAACGACACAATCTTCAGAAATTTGCGCTCGCGCAGTTCGCGGGCCACCGGACCGAAGACGCGGGTGCCCACCGGTTCGCCGGCATCGTTGATCAGCACCGCAGCGTTGCTGTCAAAGCGGATGTAGGTGCCGTCTCGGCGGCGGTGTTCCTTGCGGGTGCGCACAATGACCGCCTTCACCACTTTCCCCTTCTGCACCTGGCCTTCCGGGGCCGCCTCTTTCACGCTGGCAGTGACGACGTCACCCAGTCCGGCATTCAGGCCGGTCGAACCGCCCAGCGGCAGAATCATCTGCAGCTTGCGGGCGCCGGAGTTGTCGGCGACCTCGAGCATCGATCTCATCATCACAGCCATAATCTGATCTCCTTACTAGGCCCCGGCTGTCTTAACTGACTTCCGGAAGGGTCGCTTCCGGCAGCAACGCCGCCTGCCGGACCACTTCTTTCAGGCGCCAGCGCTTCAACTTGGACAGCGGGCGAGTCTCTTCGAGGCGTACCACGTCCCCCACCCGGGCAACATTTTTCTCGTCGTGGGCATAGAACTTCTTGGCCTTCGAAACCACGCGTCCGTAAAACGGGTGGGCCTTCTTGCGCACCACCTGCACCACGATGGTCTTGTGCATGCGGCTGGAGACCACTTCGCCCACCACGATCTTGCGCCGTCCTGCTGCCTGCGGCTCCGCTGCGGATTGTGTCCTGGTTTCAGCCATACTATTTTTTCTCCGTTGCGCTGGTGGCGGCCAGCTCGCGCTCGCGAGCGATGGTCTTGACCCGCGCAATGTCCCGGCGCAGGCCGCGAATCTTCTTCAGGCTCTCGGCCTGTCCCATGTTGAGCTGGAACTTCAGCTTGAACAGCTGGTCGCTGAGATCGCGCTCCTGGGAGACCAGTTCGGCAGCGGTCAGGTTACGTACTTTTTCCGATTTCATGTCAGTTCTCAGTTCTTGTTTCTCGCTTCAAAAACTCTAGTGCGCACCCTCGCGCTTAACAAACACCGTCCGCAAAGGCAGCTTGTGAGAAGCCAACCGCATGGCCTCGCTGGCATCGGTCTGCGAGACCCCTTCCATCTCAAACAGGATCTTGCCGGGACGCACCACCGCCACCCAGTGATCGGGCGCCCCCTTGCCCTTGCCCATACGGGTTTCAGCCGGCTTCTTGGTGACGGGCTTGTCCGGAAACAGACGGATCTGGATCTTGCCCCCGCGCTTGATGAACCGGGTCATAGCCACGCGCGCCGCTTCAATCTGGCGGTCGGTAATCCACCCTGGCTCAAGCACCTTCAA
Organism: Terriglobia bacterium; assembly: GCA_963779255.1. Lineage (GTDB taxonomy): Bacteria > Acidobacteriota > Terriglobia > Terriglobales > Acidobacteriaceae > JAIQFF01. The sequence goes on from CAVZXU010000010.1 coordinate 111,340, forward strand.
TCCGAAGTTGCCGAACGCCAGCTGGCTCCCGCGCCACGCCTTACCGGTCATGCGCCCGCGCTGCTGCTTGCGGTACTTCACTTTCTTTGGCATCAACATAAAGTTAGCTCTTAGCTTCTAGCCCGTAGCTACTGGCTCAACCTTTTAGAACGCGCCGGCCTGCTGCGGTTCGCGCTTTTTAGCGGGCAAAATTTCGCCTTTGTAAATCCAGCATTTCACCCCGATCACGCCGTAGGTGGTGCGGGCTTCGGTGAAGCCGTATTCGATGTCGGCGCGCAGGGTATGCAGAGGCAGCCGGCCCTGCAGATACCACTCGGAGCGCGCGATTTCGTTGCCATTCAGGCGGCCGCTTACCCGGACTTTGATGCCCTTGCAGCCGAAACGCAGCGCCGAATCCACCGCCTTGCGCATGGCCCGGCGGAAGCCGACACGCTTTTCGAGTTGCAGCGCGATCGACTCCGACACCAGTTGCGCATCCAGTTCGGGCTTGTGTACTTCCTGGATGTCGATGTAAACCTCGCGCCCGGTACGCTTCTGCACGTCCCCTTTGAGCTTGTCGATCTCGGCGCCCTTGCGGCCGATGATGATGCCGGGACGCGCCGTCTTGATGATGACCCGCAGCTTGTTGCCGGGACGCTCGATTTCAATCGAACTCACGCCCGCCGACTTGAGTTTGTCTTTCAACTCATTGCGCAGCTTGACGTCTTCCAGCAGCAGTTTGTCGTAATCACGCTCCACAAACCAGCGCGACTTCCAGGGCTTGGTGTAGCCCAGGCGAAAACCATAGGGATGAACTTTTTGTCCCATTATTTCGCTCCCACTTTCTTCTTCCCTGCCGATACTTTCCGCTTCACCTTCGCCGGGACCTTGGCCGGAGATCTCCTCACCCACCACGGTCGCCAGCCCTTCTCCGCTCTTGCCCCGCTCCGCCAGCACGATCTCGATGTGCGCGATGCGCCGCACGTAACGGAAAGCCCGTCCCATGGGCGCGGGCCTGATGCGTTTCATCCGCGGCCCGTCGTTGGCGATAGCTTCTTTCACATACAGCTTGTCCACATCGACGTCGATACCTTTTTCGCTGCTCAGATAGTTGGCGTTTTCCAGGGCCGAGCGCAGCAGCTTTTCCACCGTGGCCGCCACCCGCTTCTTGGTGAAGACGAGCGTGTTGAGCGCATCTTCAACCTTGCGGCCTTTGATCAAATCCAGCACCAGGCGCGCCTTCTGCGGCGAGACCCGGGTGAAGCGGACTTGAGCTCGAAATTCCATGTTTATCTCCTTAACCCCGAGTCTCCGCTACGCCTTGGGCGCCGGGGCTGCTGCCGGAGCCGAACCCGCCGCCGGAGTGATCGCTCCCGGACCGCCGGGCACGCCTGCCGGCCGGGCCGCGGTCTCGGTGGCCGCCCGCATGGAGTGACCCTTGAACTGGCGGGTGAAACTGAATTCGCCCAGTTTGTGGCCCACCATGTTTTCCGTGACGTACACCGGAATGAACTTCTTGCCGTTATGCACGGCGATGGTGTGGCCCACCATTTCCGGGATGATGGTCGAGCGCCGCGACCAGGTGCGCAGCACCTTCTTCTCATTGCGCGAGTTCATGCCGTCCACCCGCGCCTGCAGGTAGCCATCCACGAACGGACCCTTCTTGGTTGAACGTGCCATAAAGTCAGCTTCTAGCTGTTTGCTCCTAGCTCTGGGCTAAATCCAAAACCTTCGTCATTCCCAACTGCTCCGGCGGCAAGCTTGCTCTTTTGCCAACGACCAACGCCCTATGGACAACCACCAGCCGTTATTTTTTGCCGCGCCGGTTCACGATGAACGCGTCTGTACGCTTGTTGTTGCGTGTCTTGTAGCCGCGCGTCGGCTGGCCCCAGGGCGTGACCGGGTGCCGGCCCCCCGAAGTCTTACCTTCACCGCCGCCGTGCGGATGGTCAACCGGGTTCATGCTGACGCCGCGGTTCACCGGACGCCGTCCCAGCCAGCGCATACGCCCGGCCTTGCCGATGGTGATGTTCTCGTGGTCGAGGTTGCCCACCTGGCCAATCGTCGCCATGCAGTCCTGCGACACCTTGCGGGTCTCGCCGGAAGGCAGCTTGACCAGCGCGTACTCGCCTTCCTTGGCCACCAGCTGCGCCGAACCGCCCGCCGAGCGCACCATCTGCGCGCCCTTGCCCGGCTTCAATTCGACGTTATGAATGGTCGTGCCCGGCGGAATATTCTTCAGCGGCAAAGCGTTGCCCACCAGAATGTCCGCCTCCGGGCCGCTGACCAATTTTTGCCCCAGCTTGAGCCCCTCGGGCTGCAAAATGTAGCGCTTTTCGCCGTCCGCATAGCTGAGCAGCGCAATGCGCGCCGAACGGTTGGGATCGTATTCGATTGAGGCCACGGTGGCCGGAATCCCGTTCTTGTCGCGCTTGAAGTCGATCAGCCGCAGCTTGCGCTTGTGGCCGCCGCCGCGATGCCACATGGTGGTGTCGCCGCTATTGCGGCGTCCGCCACTGCGCTGCTTGGGTTCGACCAGCGGCTTGTGCGGCTGCCGGGTCGTAATATCGTCATTGACCAGCGTGGTCCGGTAGCGCAGCGTCTGGGTAGTCGGTCGGTATGTCTTGATTGGCATAAATCAGCTCTTAGTCTCGGTCGTCAGTCTTCAGCAAAAGCTTGGTCTCGGCGGCCTTCCTGGCGACTGAAGACCGAAGACTGACGAACTTATTAAAATTTTGCGCGTACTCCGGCATCTTCTCGCCTGACTTCAGCCGCACATACGCCTTTTCCAGTCCGGACGGTAGCCGGCAAACTTTCCCCGCCGCCGCTCTTTTCCGGGATAGGTGGCGGTGCGCACCGAAAGCACCTTCACTTTGAAAATCGACTGCACCGCTTGCCTGATCTCGGTCTTGGTCGCGTCCGGCGCCACCTGGAAGACCAGCGTGTTCTGGTTTTCCTTGATGGCCAGACCTTTTTCCGTGATCACGGGGCGGCGAATGATTTGATATGCGGATTTCATCAGGCGACCTCCGCTGCTTTTTCATGACGCACCCGGCGCCGCGGAGCACGGGTGGCCTTCTTCGTGCTTTCTTTCTCGGTCTCTTGTGCGCTGACGCTTCGAAATCGAATTCTTCAGCGAGACCTGCAGCGTCTCGATGGCCGGCTGCGAGAAAATCGCGCGATCGTAACGCAGCAGATGATAGGGATGGACCTCGTTGCCATTCACCAGTTCGACGCCGTCAAGATTGCGCGAACTCAGCACCAGGTTGCGGTTGCCGTGCCGGGCCACTTCGACTAGCAGCGCGGTGGAGTCAACGTTCAGCGCGTCCAGCGCCTGGCGGAACCGCTTGCTCTTCGGTTCCTTCACATCAAACGCGTTGACCACGATCAGCTTGCCGTCGGCAAACTTCGAAGCCAGCGCCGAACGCAAAGCGCCCAGCAGCTTCTTGCGCGGAAACGCGTAGTCATACGAACGCGGTTGCGGTCCATGCACCGTGCCACCATGCCGCCACAGTGGCGAGCGGATGGAGCCTACACGGGCCCGTCCCGTGCCCTTCTGCTTCCACAGTTTCTTGCCGGCGCCGGAAACCAGCTTTTTGTTCTTGGTGGCGTGGGTGCCGGCTCGCTGCGGCGGCGCGGTAGTGCTTCACCGCCTCCCACAACAGGTCTTCATTGACCGCACCGAAAATCTCGTCGGCGAGATCAAGCGTGCCGACCTTCTCCCCGCTCAGATTATGAATATCAATAGTTGCCATATGCTCTTCTCGTACTAGCGCTCGCCATTTTGGCCGATGACTGACGACCGAGACTGACGACTGCCTTATGCCTTCTTCGCCGCCCTCTTGGCTGCCTTCAACGGATCCACCGTGGCCGCGCCGCCAAATCCGCGACGCTCTCTGGGCGGTTTCTTGGCCTTGGTAATCACCAGATATCCGCCGTTCGGACCGGGCACGCTGCCTTCGACCACCAGCAGATTCTCGTCCTTGTCCACACCCAGCACCCGCAGATTGCGCTGCGTGACGCGCACATTGCCCATGTGTCCCGACATGCGCATGCCCTTGAACACGCGCGACGGAAACGCCGAAGAACCAATCGAACCCGTGATCTGAAACATCGAACCGTGCGACTTGGGACCGCCAGCAAAGTGATGGCGCTTGACCACCCCTGAAAGCCCCGCCCCTTGCTGACGCCGACGATATCCACAAACTTCTCGCCTTCAAAAATATCGACCAGTACTCTGTCTCCGGCTTTTACGGCGGCGGTCTCTTCCGCCTCTTTCCACCTCAATCGGCACTTCGCGCATAAATTTCACTGGTGGCAGATTGTGCTTTCCCAGGTGGCCCTTCATGGGCTGGGTCAGCCGCGATTCCTTCATGAACTCGACCAGACCGATCTGCGCCGCGTCATATCCGTCACGGGTCTGGGTCTTGTGCTGCGTAATGACGCAGGGGCCGGCCTGCAAAACGGTGGCCGGACGCACATCACCTTTGTCGATCGAAGAGCTGCGTCATCCCGACTTTCTTGCCCAGAATTCCGGTTACTTTCGCCATTTCATTCTCCTTCCCAGCCTGCTCGACATCGGCCGCTATTGGCTGGGTGACCGCTCAAGCTCGAGCTGAAAGCTAGCTGACGGCTATTTGTGTTCCTTGCCAAAGGCCTTGATCTCGACGTCCACACCGGCGGGCAAATCGAGCTTCATCAGGCATCCACCGTCTGCGGCGTGGGCTCGAGAATATCGAGCAGACGCTTGTGAGTGCGGATCTCGAACTGCTCCCGCGACTTCTTGTCCACGTGCGGCGACCGCAGCACGCAATACTTATTCTTCATCGTGGGCAGTGGAATCGGGCCCGCGATTTGCGCCCCAGTGCGCCGCGCCGTATCGACGATCTCACCCGTGGACTGGTCCAGGATGCGGTAGTCGTACGCTTTCAGCCGAATGCGAATTCTTTCTTTTCCAACCACGTTTCCCTCTCTTGCTCTCCCGGCTTGCCGGAAGGAAAGAACTGGCGGCATGCTGCAAGCCGCTGAAAAACAGCTTCTAACTTCTAGCTATTAGCCACTAGCTCTCAGATCCCTGAGACTGGGAACCAGTAACTGATCACTGGTTCTTATTTTTAGTTCGTGTTCGTCTCCAGTTCCGCTTCAACAAACCACGCTATTGAATAATCTCGCTGATGGTGCCGGCGCCTACCGTGTGGCCGCCTTCGCGGATGGCGAAGCGCAAGCCCTTTTCCATCGCCACCGGCGTGATCAGTTCAATCACCAGTTGCACGTTGTCGCCCGGCATCACCATCTCGGTCGCCGCCGGCAACTCGGCTACGCCGGTCACGTCGGTTGTCCGCAGATAAAACTGCGGCCGGTAGCCTTTGAAGAACGGCGTGTGCCGCCCGCCTTCTTCTTTGGTGAGAATGTAAACTTCCGCCTTGAACTTGGTGTGCGGCGTGATCGATCCTGGTTTGGCCAGCACCATGCCGCGCTCCACATCTTCTTTCGCGATGCCGCGCAGCAAGAGGCCGGCATTGTCGCCCGCCAGCCCTTCGTCCAACTGCTTTTTGAACATTTCGACGCCCGTCACCACCGTCTTACGGGTCTCGCGGAAGCCCACGATTTCCACTTCCTCGCCCACCTTCACCTTGCCGCGCTCGATCCGGCCCGTCACCACCGTGCCCCGGCCCGAGATCGAGAAGATGTCTTCAATCGGCATCAGGAACGGCTTGTCCAGTTCGCGCGCCGGTTGCGGCACACTCTTGTCCACCGCCGCCATCAACTCGTCAATCTGCTTCTCCCACTTGGCTTCCCCGTTCAATGCACCCAGCGCCGACAGCCGGACCACCGGCACTTCGTCGCCCGGAAACTGATAGCTCTTCAGCAACTCGCGCACTTCCAGTTCCACCAGGTCGAGCAGCTCGGGATCATCCACCGCATCGCACTTGTTCAGCGCCACCACGATGTAGGGCACGCCCACCTGCCGCGCCAGCAGCACGTGTTCGCGCGTCTGCGGCATCGGACCATCGGTGGCCGCAACGACCAGAATCGCGCCATCCATCTGGGCCGCGCCCGTGATCATGTTCTTGATGTAGTCGGCGTGACCGGGGCAATCCACGTGCGCGTAGTGCCGGTTCGCCGTCTCATACTCCACGTGCGCCGTCGCAATGGTGATGCCGCGGGCTTTTTCTTCCGGCGCGTTATCGATCGAATCAAACGACCGGAACACGATCTTCGGGTTGTGCTTCTGCAACACCTTGGTGATAGCCGCGGTCAACGTGGTCTTGCCATGGTCAATGTGACCAATCGTGCCTACGTTGCAGTGCGGCTTATTACGCTCAAATTTCTCTTTCGCCATTTCCCAGCTCCGTCTTGTGTGGGGCGGACACTCTGGTCCGCCGCTTTCGTCCCCGCGGGACGCGCTGTTTGTCTTGCCTACCCAGGGCTTACGCCCTGGGCTGTAATATTTCGCCCTGCGGGGCTAGATGACACAATCTGTTACCGCTTGGGCCCTTGTGAACGCCCGATAATCTCGTCCGCCGCGCTGCGCGGCACTTCTTCATAGCGCGCGAAGTGCATCGAGTACTCGGCGCGGCCCTGCGTGCTCGACCGCATGTGCGTGGCGTAACCGAACATTTCGGCCAACGGCACGATGGCCTTGATCACCTGCGAACCGGCGCGATGTTCCATGCCTTCAATCCGCCCGCGGCGCGAACTCAGGTCGCCCATGATGACACCCGCGTAATCTTCCGGCGTAACTACTTCCACCGCCATCACCGGCTCGAGCAGCACCGGAGAGGCCTTGCGGGCAGCTTCCTTAAAGGCCATCGAACCCGCGATCTTGAACGCCATTTCGTTGGAGTCAACATCGTGATAGCTGCCGTCGTAAAGCTCCACCTTCACGTCGACCATGGGATAGCCAGCCAAAATTCCACCCTCGAGCGCCTCTTGAATGCCCTGATCGATGGGCTTGATGAATTCCTTGGGCACCGAGCCGCCGACAATCTCGTTGACAAACTCGTAACCCTTGCCGGGCTGGTTGGGCTCGATACGAATCTTGGCGTGTCCGTACTGTCCGCGGCCACCGGTCTGGCGGATGTATTTGCCCTCGGCTTCCGACTTCCGGCGAATGGTTTCGCGATAGGCCACCTGCGGCTTGCCCACATTGGCTTCGACTTTGTACTCGCGCATCATGCGGTCAACGATGATTTCAAGATGCAGCTCGCCCATACCGCTGATGATGGTTTGTCCGCTGTCGGGGTCGGTGTGAACTTTGAAGGTGGGATCTTCCTGGGCCAGCTTCGAAAGCGCCATGCCCATCTTTTCCTGATCAGCTTTGGTTTTGGGCTCAACCGCGACCGAGATCACGGGAACCGCGAAGGTAATCGACTCGAGAGCGATGGGATGCTTTTCCTCGCAGATGGTGTCGCCGGTCGAAACGTTTTTCAAACCGACCGCGGCGCAGATATCGCCCGCCAGAATCTCGCTGATATCTTCGCGCTTGTTGGCGTGCATCTTGAGCAAACGGCCAATGCGCTCGCTGCGACCGCGGCCGGCATTGAGCACCGAGTCGCCGGATTTGAGCTGGCCCGAGTAAATCCGGATAAAGGTCAGCTGGCCGACAAACGGGTCAGCCATGATCTTGAAAGCCAGGGCGGAAAACGGTTCGCTGTCGGCCGGCTTGCGCGTGATGATCTCCCCGTTCTCGGGGTTGACGCCCTTGACTTCGCCGGCATCGAGCGGCGAGGGCAGAAAGTCCACCACCGCATCGAGTAGCGGCTGCACCCCTTTGTTCTTGAAGGCGGTGCCGACGACGACGGGGAAAAGTTTCAGAGCGATAGTCGATTTGCGCAACGAAGCCCGCAATTCCGCGGGAGAAATGGTTTCGCCTTCGAGGAACTTGTGCAGCATGTCGTCGTCATTTTCGGCGACGGTTTCGACCAGCTGGGTGTGGAAGGCTTCAGCCTTTTTCTGCAGCTCGGCAGGAATTTCGCCGGTGATGTACTCGGCGCCGATGGTGTCATCCTGCCAGACAATCGATTTCATTTCGATGAGATCGACGACGCCCTTGAACTTGTCTTCCTGGCCGATGGGGATTTGAATCGCGACGGGCTTGGCATTGAGGCGCTTGCGGAGGGTATCGACGGCGTGCTCGAAATCGGCGCCCATTTTATCGATCTTGTTGATGAAACAGATGCGCGGGACGCCGTATTTATCGGCTTGGCGCCAGACTTTTTCCGATTGCGGCTGCACTCCATGGACGGCGTCAAATACAGCCACAGCGCCATCCAGCACGCGCAAGGACCGCTCCACTTCGGCGGTAAAATCCACGTGGCCGGGAGTATCAATGATGTTGATGCGAATGTCTCGCCAGGTACAGGTGGTGGCGGCGGAGGTAATGGTGATGCCGCGCTCCTGCTCCTGCTCCATCCAGTCCATGGTGGCAGTGCCTTCGTGGACCTCTCCGATGCGATGCGTCTTTCCGGTATAGAAAAGGATGCGCTCGGTCGTAGTGGTCTTGCCGGCATCGATGTGGGCCATGATGCCGATGTTCCTGCACCGTTCTAATGGAACTGTTCTGGACACAGCTTTTTTCTTCTCTTCCTTGCGAGACTCTTGTTGGCCGGCGATGTTGGTACCGGTACTCAAAACCTCATCCTTCACTCGTATTTAATAATTGGGTAATCGGGTAATTTTGCAATTGAAAAACCGGACACCCGCAAATTACTCAATTACAAAATTCCCCAATCCTCAATTTCGTTACCAGCGATAGTGGGCGAAGGCCTTGTTGGCTTCAGCCATGCGGTGCACGTCTTCTTTCTTCTTAATAGCGGCACCACGGTTATTGCTGGCATCGAGCAATTCGTTGCTCAGCTTGTCGATCATGCCCTTCTCGGCGCGTCCGCGGGAATAAGTAATCAGCCAACGGATCGCCAGCGAGGTGCGCCGGTCGGCATTCACTTCGACCGGGACCTGATAGTTGGCGCCACCCACGCGGCGGCTCTTCACTTCGAGCAGCGGCTTGGCATTCTCGACCGCCTTCTTGAACAGCTTCAGGGGCTCGTCGCCGCCCTTCTCCTGGAGTTTGGTCAAGGCTTCATAGAAGATGCCCTCGGCCGTGCTCTTCTTGCCCTGCCACATCATGGAGTTAACGAACTTCGTGACCAGGTCCGAGCCGTACACCGGATCGGGCTCCACTTTCCGCTTGGCGATGTATCCTTTTCGAGGCATTTAAGCTTCTAGCTCCTGGCTTCTAGCTGTCAGCTCTCAGCCGTCAGCTTTCAGCCTAATCTTTCGATTTACTACAAAACCCTTGCCCAACCCAATCCGTCAGGAGACTGCCTTGGCCAACAGGGGACTGCTTTGGCCAAAGACCAACGGCTCAGGACCTACGACCGCCCTTATGCCTTCGGACGCTTGGCTCCGTACTTCGAACGGCTCTGTTTTCGGCCGGCGACGCCTACCGCGTCCAGGGTTCCACGGATCACGTGATAGCGCACGCCGGGGAGGTCCTTCACGCGGCCGCCGCGAATCAGGACGATCGAATGCTCCTGCAAATTGTGGCCGACGCCAGGAATATAGGTCGTAACCTCAATCCCGTTAGTCAAGCGGACGCGGGCAACTTTACGCAGGGCTGAGTTCGGCTTCTTGGGCGTCTGCGTGTAAACGCGGGTGCAAACCCCGCGCTTCTGCGGACATCCCTGCAAGGCCGGGCTCGCCGTCTTGTACCGCGGCCGTTTGCGGCCGCTCCGCACCAACTGATTGAAAGTAGGCATAGTGTTCCTGGTGCTCCTTGTTCCTGGTGCTCCCTAGCCACGCCCTTCCATCCGGTGCCCCTCAGGCACACCCTCGCGGAACGACGCCGCATCTGCTCTTCCCCGATTTCAGGGGCTGGATGGCGGACCCGCCAACCACGATTCCCGCAGCATTTAGCGCGCGGGAGATTTTGATTTCCCGTTCAGAACTAAAAGCCGCCGACGGTGGCACCAAGCCCGAACCTGCCGGGAGCTGCTCCGTTTCGTCAGCACCGCCCCGCATAGCCTTTCAACGGGTGAAAGGTGTGCGCAAGACGTTTCAGCGAGGGCGCCTCCGTTACTATTTCACCGGAGACGTTTGTTGCTAAAGCTCAGCTGCGTTTCAGGCATTCCACACACGCGCCAGCGCAGTAGGGAAAACCCACCGCCTACAGACAAGCCAGACTTAACTCGCGGAACCTTATAAATATAGCAACTGGCTGCACACATCGTCAACCGGGATTGGTCGCATCAGATGGAAATGGCGGCTTTTCTCGGAATGGACGGATTTTCGAATGGCCAATTTTTGGCTTTCAAATTCTTAAATCCTGAAATCCGGCAATTCGACAATCGCAGGGTGTGCAGCAATGAGCCCATGAAGGCTAGAGATCCTTCACTTCGTTCAGGATTTCGGCGCGCGGCTCGGACGCCGCGCAAACGCCTCAACTTGCTGAAAAAAATTCTAGCCTCTACACTTGGGGCTTTCCACAAAACGAGCTCGCCCCGTGGGTCAACTGGGCGGGGAGGGTGCATGGGTAGGTTGTCCTGTATAGTCCGGTTGGCACTCATCTTTATCGCCGTCGGTTTGATCGCCGCCTTGACCGGTTGCAGCAGCAGCAGTCCGACCACAATCACGAACTTCCCGACCCCGGCCGTTATCAGTCTCTCGCCTGCCAACCCCGTTTCTCTGGACGCGGGCAGCGCAACCCAGACCTTCATCGCTACCCCCCGGAACAACAAGAACACAGCCATCACTACTCCGGTCACGTTCCTTTCCAGCAATACCGCGGTTTTGACCATCGCCACCAATGGGTTGGCGTGCGCCGGCACGTGGGATTCGCTCATCGCCCCGCAAATCTGCACTCCCGGCCCGGTCGGGGTGGCCCAGGTGACCGCCCAGTCGCACGGGATTAGCAGCCCCCCCACAACCGTGTATGTGCATCAGCACATCGACAAGATCGTAATCAGCCCGGTTCCCGAGCAGACCCCTCCCGCCGGTCCTTGCTTTTCCAAGGGTCAAAGCTTCAACTACCAGGCCAGCGCCCTCAGCCGTGGGCTGGACGTCACCGGCACCGTGGGGCCCTTTACATGGCAGCAGTCGGTCAACACCGACGTAACCACGCTGGAGATAGCCACTGACAGCGCTCCCGTGGCCGGACTTCAGACGGGGCAAGTCAAGGTCACGGCGCATACTCCGGGAATAACCTCGCTGGTTGCCAGTAACAGCGATGTAAACAGCCAACCTCTGGATTTCACCACCTGCACCGTGCAATCCATCGCGCTGGCGGTCACGGGCAGCACCACCAATTCCATCAACGTGACGTCGGGCAGCGGAAAGACGGTGACCGCCACCGTGCTGGACACTCTGGGCAATACCATCACCGGCGTGCCCCTGACCTGGAGTTCATCCAATCCGCAGACGGTGTCCGTGAACTCCGGCTCCGTTGCCACTCCGCAAGCCGGAGGGGCGACCGTGATTGCTTCCTGCACTCCGCCGACCTGCAATATTGGATTGAAGCCGCTCCTCCCGATCTATCCTGAGGGCGCCGTCGATGTGGTGGTCGCTCCTTCCACCAGCACCACGACCACCACAACCACGCCCACCGTTTACGTATCGAGCACCGGATTTTCTTCCTCTCGTCCCGGTAACTGCGCCACCACGGCCGGGTGCCTAAGCCTCCTGGTTCCAATTGGTTCGCCCAACAACACCGTGGGCTCGGCGGTCGGATTGCCGGCAACGCCGAACTCACTGGTCTTCGATCGCCAGGGCGCGAAGGCCTACATGGGTACGGATTTTGCGTTCTTCGGAAACCGCGGACTGATGCAGATTACTGTCGCCAGTCCGCCCACGGTGACCCAGTTCAAGTCCGTGACGGGAAAGGTGTTGACGGTTTCTCCCGATGGCAAGAAGGTGATCCTGTCGGGCGCCGACCCCAACGCGGTGCCGGTCCCGGGAAGCAACACCCCTCCGCCTGCCACCCAGGTGATCGTATTCGACACCACCACCAATACCAGTACGACGTTGGACATTGCAGGCGCAACCGCGGCCGACTTTTCCCCGGACAATCTGAGGGCCTTCATCGCTGCCGGCTCTAATTTGTATGTGTGGTCGGCACAGGATGCGCTGAAAAAGATCCCGCTCACTGCACCCGCCAAAGATGTGTCATTTTCTCCTGAAGGGGCGTTTGCATTCGTGTCCGGAGGATCGAGTACTTCTGCAGTCACGGCCTGGAGCGCATGCGGCCTGAGTTCCGCGCTAATCAATAACGCTGTGCTGCCCGCGACGCCACCATTCCTCAAGGCGCTCCCTCGGGACGCTATCAATCTGGCGGACCCGCCTATGGCCAGCAGCGCCACCACGATCACAAGCATTTTGGCGGTTGATTCGCCTGGGATCGACCTCTTCCCCGTGGCCCGGGCGCCAACCGGCTGTACGTCAACCGCAAGCAGCGGCACAGCGACATCCTTCAATCTGGGCCAGGGCAGCTTTGTGCCCATCCAGTTGATCGTGTCGCAAGACGCGGCCCGCGCCTACGTGATTGCCAGCGATCGCGGCAGTGTGCTGGTCTTTAATATCGACAACCAGACCTCTTCAGCCATTCCGCTGTCAGGGGATGTCATCCCGATCCAGGCGTCGCTCACCCCCGACGGAAGCCGCCTCTACATCGCGGCCGCGGATGGCCAGGTGCACATCCTGGACACGCAGAACGGTGGCGACCTTCTGCAGATTTCCTTTCCCACCGATCCCACGACTTTCCAGGCCGGCCTGTGCAATGGTGTGCCCTTCAGGTGCAATCCGGACTTGATCGCGGTTAAGCCGTAAAGCAGTCGTCGGTCGTCAGCCCTGCTACTGTAGGCGCGAGCGTCGCTGCTCGTGCCCTCCGGGACTACGATGTAGAGATTCACTCTGGTTGGTAGTGTTCTGGGCTGACGACCGACGACTGACGACTACCGACTGCTTTGCAGTTCTTTACCCACGCTGTCCAGCACGCCGTTAATGAATTGCACCGACTCCGGGCTGGAAAACTTGCGCGCAATTTCCAAGGCTTCATTGATAACCACGGCGCGGGGAGTGTCGGGGAAGCCAAGCAACTCCGCGACCGCGGCCCGCAGCAGATTCCGGTCAACCGCAGCCATGCGTTCCATGCGCCAGTGCTGGGCGTGAGCCTCGATCAGGCCATCGATTTCGCTGGCGCGATCGGTGGCGACCCGGAACAAGTCCTCGGCAAAGCTTTGGACATCGGCACCCACATCTCCACTCTCGCGCCAGAAGGTCTGACGCACCTGCTCCGGAGTTTGCTTTCCCATGTCAGACTGGAACAGCATTTGCAGGGTAAGTTCGCGAGATTTGCGGCGGGTTCCCATGGGAAGCTGTCAGTTTTCAGCCGTCAGCTACCAGTGTACAACCGATGAAGTTAAGGATTGGTCTTGGGCTGCGCGCGAGGGGCACTCGGTTTGGACTTCTGGGCTTTTCTAACCGCTGAAGGCTGAGAGCTGACAGCTTCGCTGACGACCGACGACTGACGACCGACGACTGCTTTCAGGTTTGCCATCTCCACCGCCGCCAGCGCCGCTTCAAGTCCCTTGTTGCCCATCTTCAGACCGGCGCGATCGATGGCTTGCTCCAGGGTCTCACAGGTGAGGACGCCGAACGCGTGCGGCACTCCCGTTTCCTGCGCGGACTGGCCGATACCACGAGCAACTTCGTTGACGATGACGTCGTAGTGCGCGGTGTCACCGCGCAGCAGGCAGCCGAGACAGATGATGGCGGCGTATTTTTTGGTCTCGGCCAGAGTGCGCGCTGCAGACGGAATTTCGAAGGCGCCGGGGACGCGGACTATTTTGATGCTCCGGGCTCTGGCGCCGCACTGTACCAACCCGTCGAATGCGCTTTGTAACAGTCGATCGGTAATAAAGGCGTTGAATCGGGAGACCACGATGGCGAAGCGTTTTCCGTCGGCGTTGAGCTTGCCCTCAAGCACCTTGACTCGAATTTTGCGCTGCGATTTCAATGCGAAATCCTAGAACCCGTCTCCACCACGTAGGCCCGGACGCCCTCGTCCGGGCGGGCGAGGGCGCCCGCCCCTACGTGTGGGTCAGAGCTTATTCGCCTTCGGATTCGCCGGGTCCGCGTAATCGTAAAATCCTTTACCCGACTTCCGCCCATACCACCCGGCCATCACCAGCCGCTTCAACAACGGCGGTGAGGCAAAGCGGCGTTCCTTGAATTCGTCGTACATCACGTGGGTGATGTAATAAGTGGTATCCAGGCCGACAAAGTCGAGCAGCGTGAAGGGTCCCATGGGATGCCCGCAGCCCAGCTTCATGGCATGGTCGATGTCGTCGATCGAGCCCACGCCCTCTTCGTAGGCGCGGATGGCGTCGAGCAGATACGGCACCAGCAGCCGGTTCACGATGAATCCGGTCTTGTCGCTGGTGCGGACCGGGACCTTGCCCAGCTTTTTCGCAAATTCGTAAGCCGTATCGTACACGTTGCTGGCGGTGGCGATGGTGCGCACCACTTCAACCAGTTTCATCAGCGGCACCGGATTGAAAAAGTGCAGGCCGATGAAACGCTCCGGGCGTTTGGTCGAAGTCAACAGCTCGGTAATCGAAATGGATGACGTATTGGATGCGAAGATTGCGTCTTTCTTTACGACGCCGTCGAGCGCGGCGTACATCTTTTTCTTTTCATCGACGTTTTCGATTACGGCCTCGACGATGATGTCGCACTCGGCCAGGTCCTGCATGTCGGTCGTGCCCTTGAGTCTCGCTCGCACAGCCTGCGGCGTTTCCGTGAGCGCGCCTTTCTCGGCGAATTTGGCCAGTGATTTCTCTATGCCGGCAAAACCTTTGTCGAGATATTTCTGCTCCACTTCGAGAACGGTGACGTCGAATCCGGCTGTGGCCGCGACTTGCGCGATCCCCGAACCCATCAGGCCGCACCCGAGAACGCCAACTCTTTTGATGTCCATGACATTCCCTTTTTCAACCACAGCGGATCAGCGGATACAGAGGAAACCAATGTCTCTGTGATCTCTGTGTCCTCCGTGGTTCAACCTAGTTCATACTCTCCACCACCATCGCAATCCCCTGCCCACCGCCGATGCAGGCTGTCGCCAGCCCGTACTTCTTCTTTCTGCGCCGCAGTTCGTATAGCAACGTAATGACCAGCCGCGTACCGGTCGCCCCCAGCGGATGTCCCAGCGCAATCGCGCCGCCGTTGACGTTTACCTTTTCGCGATCGAGGCCGAGCTCTTTTTCCACGGCGAGATACTGCGCGGCGAATGCTTCGTTGACTTCGATGAGATCGATGTAATCCAGAGTCAGGCCGGCCTTCTGCAAGGCGATCTTGGTGGCGGGCACGGGTCCGCGGCCCATCACCTTGGGATCGACTCCGGCAATGCCCCAGCTCACTACACGTCCCAGCGGAAGGATACTCCGCTTACCAGCCTCATCGAGCGACATGACAACCACCGCGGCCCCGCCATCCACGATTCCGCTGGCGTTGCCGGCGGTGACCGTTCCGTTTTTCCCGAATGCAGGTCTGAGCTTGGCCAAGCCTTCCAGGGTGGTCTGCGGACGCCGGTGATCGTCTTCCGCGAGCGCTTCACCGGTCGCCTCGCCTTTGGAATTTTTCAGCGCCACCGGAACCAACTCTTCCTGCAGACGTCCTTCTTTGTAGGCCGCATCCGCACGTTGTTGGGAACGCAAGGCAAACTCATCCTGCATCTCGCGCGTGATGCCTTGTTGCGAACCATAAAGCTCGGCCGTGTTCGCCATGTACAGGCCGCAATAGCTGTCGAGCAGGGCGACCATTAGTGAATCTTCCATCTTGCCGCCGGGTGCGAGATTGAAGCCGTCGCGCCCGCGAATAGTAAACGGCGCCTGCGACATCGCCTCCATGCCGCCGGCTAGAACCAGGTCTGCCTCGCCCAACTGGATCATCTGGGCGGCATTCACGATCGCCTGAATGCCGCTTCCGCACAACCGGTTCACGGTGAGGGCCGGAGTCTCGATGGGCAGACCTGCGCGCAAAGCCACATGCCGGGCGCCATAGATGGCGTCGCCTGAAGTCTGCTGTGCGTTGCCGAAAACCGCGTGATCGAATTCCATAGGATCGAGGCCAGCGCGTTCGATGGCGCCCTTGCCCGCGATGGCGCCCAGTTCCTGGGCGGTAAAGTCTTTCAGCTTGCCGCAATAGCGCCCAAAGGGGGTGCGGGCTCCGCTCACGATGGCGATGTCGCCGGGTTTCAGCATTTAGGCTTCCTGGTGCTCTGAAATCAGAGTGGTTCAGCGTGCGGCAATCAAACTGGTTAGTTTATCAGCCAGGATGCAGTCTCTGCCAAGGGTGTGGGGCGGACACTCTTGTCCGACGCCGTTGACCTGGCCGTTGACTTGCCTTGACTTGCCTTTGACTCTGCCGTTGCCTTTGCCCTTAATCAGCCTGCAAGCATTCAAAACAGGACCGGAGAACACAAGCAAGACAACTTCAAAGGCGGCGGACAGGAGTGTCCGCGCCACACTACGCTACTGCGGCAGCGGCGGCCGACGGGGCCAGGCTGACGATGCGGCCCATGCCCTGAGCCACCGCGGTTTCAAGCGCCTTGTCGGCGCGATTGATGACTTCAGTGACGATATCCACGGGATCGAACTGCTGCCGCACCACGGCCTCTGCCAGGCCCGCACTGAAGGGAAGAATCTCGTCCGATAGTTTTACTTCCGCAAGCAGCTTGCGCAACTTCTCTACCGCCATCACCGCTTCCTTTTCCCCGGTTTCGCCAAGCACCAGCGCAATCGTGGTCTTCTCGTAGCGGAAGGCAAGATCATTCTGCCGGATGTTGGCGGCGAAGAGCTGGCCGATCTGCTGCATGGCCGCTTCGACGGCTTTTTCTCCGTGCTCCTTTAGCATGGCCGGGCTCTTACCAAACTGCATCAGCGTCACCGTCACCGGAGTGCTTTGCTGGACAGCGCGTCGCGTCTCCGCCATCAGGAGGTCGATGTAGGAAGCGCGCTTGAGCAATCCTGATTGCTCGTCCGTGACCGACAAACTCTTGACCAGGCGGCGGAGCCCGGCGTTGGTGAGCGCTATCACGATCTGTTCGCTGATGGTTTTGAGCACGACCACGTCGGCGGAGTGCCAGCCCCGGGCGGTGCTCTGCGTCAGCAGCAGCACTCCCATCTGGTCCTGCCCGTCACTGAGCGGCAACGCCAGCAACGACGTGATGCCCAATTCCACCAGCACCGGCCGAATTTCCTCCAACTCCGGCGCGGCGGGTGCGTCGGTAATGGTCAGGGTGCCTTTACTGATGGCGATGTCCTGCAAGGCCGTGACCAGCTTGCTCAAAGCTTTTACTTCTCCATCCTTTACATTTTCGCCGTGGTACTCCTTGATCGCGCTGGGCACCATTCCAGGCTTGCGCGTAGCCACGATGCACCGGCTGAGCTTCCATTGCGCTCCGATTTCGGCGACCGCAGTGGACATGACGGTATCGGCATTGGTCTGGCGGTAGAGTTTGCGGGTAATGTCCGCCACCTTGGTGAAGCTGTTGACGTCGGCGGATTCCGCCGGGGCGGACGTTTTCGCGGGCGCCGGCGGCGCTTTGGTCGCGGCGCTTGCGGCTCCGGCCGCTGGCAGGGGGCCAGAATCGCCACGATGCGGAGTCATGCCCGCAGCCAGATACAACTGCTGCAGGTCCTGATTGCGTTCTTCTTCGCGCGGAAAGAGTTCCTGAATGCGTTGCAGGCGTTCAATCGCCTTGGTGCGCATCCCATACTGCACCAGGATTTCAGCCTGCAGCATGAGGTCCTGCAAGGCAGCAGCGCCCAGCGTCGGCCCTTCGGTCTTGGCCGGCTCCGAAGCCGTTTTCGCCATGCTGGTAAAGCGCGAGGCGATGACCTTGTAGCGGCTTTCGTCAATCTTGCCGCGCAGCAATTCCAGACGCTTCTGGTGGCCGGGCTCGTAGGCGTCCACGTCAGCGGCACGATCCAGGCATTCGGCGGCCTTGGCATAGTTGCCCATGCCGCAATGCAGATCGAAAAGCTTGAGCAGAGTCTGGCAATAATCCCCTTCCCGATTGGAGGAGTTGAACAACTCGCTCATGAACTCCAGCAGATCGGGAGAACCCCGATGCTTGGCCACCACATCCTGCATCAGGGCGACAAAGGCGCGCCGGTCTCCCCGACTGTGCTGGAATTGCTCCAGCTTGCGCGCGAGAGCGACGGCCTCCGCATCCTGCTGCGCGTCCACCAGCAGTCCGATCAGGTCCGCGACGTCTTGCTGGCGGGACGGATTTGCCTTGAAAAGGTCCCAGACGAGCGGCTCTGCGTCGGTCAGGCGATTGGCGGACAGCAGGGCCTTCACGTAGGTCTCCCGCGTTTCCACGCCTGCGTCCTTCGCCTTGGCCAGAGGCTCCAGAACAAATATGGCGGCCCCGACCTGGCCCTGCGCCATCAAACTCTTGCCGTAGGACCAAGCAATCCTGGGGTCGGTGGAGTCTTCGGTGTAGGCCCGTTCGAACCACTGCGCGGCGTTGCCGCCGGAAGCTTCGGTCATCTCCGCCAGCTTGAGGAAGGCGGCGGCTGCGCTTGCTTTGTCTCCGGTCTGTGCACAGAGTTCCCCCAACCGCAGAAAGTTTCGTTCCGTTGGCTCCAGCGCCACCAGGCGCTTCAGAACCACCAGGCAATCCTGCTGGCGTCCATTCTTGGTCAGGTCTTCAAGCGCACTCTCGTAGGTCTCGAGCGCGAGTTTCCGGTTCGACGTCTCAAGAATCTGCCCGAAGTGGACTCTCTGGATGCTGGTGGGAACGGTGTAGCGGGCCAGCTTCTTGTAAGTGAGACTGGCGCGAGTGTTTTCTCCGGCCGCGATCTGCCTTTCAAAGAGCTCGCCCAGCAGCTTTACCGCCTCCGCAGTCCGTTGCAAAGAAAGGCAGATATCGGCTGCCATCTGGCGCACATTGTCGTTCTGCGGGTCTTCCGAGAGGACCTGAAGATATTCGTCCAGAGCTTCGCCCGTCTTGCCTTTCTGCAAGAGCTTTTCGGCGCGCTCCACGCGTCGTGCGATCTCGGCTCGGTCCATTCGCTTGCTCGGCTCAGGCATGAGAGACACGGGTAACGTACGTAGTAACCCAAGTGAGATTTTAGGGGGCGGTTCCGGCAGCGGCAACGAAGTCGGGCTCCGTGGGGATTACGAAGGTCATGAGTAAATATGGCTTTGTTGAAAAAAAGGGTTTCTGTTATAGGTGCCGAATGCCTGCGGAGGGGGAACGAGGACTGCGCCACCAGCTGGGCGCCGGCCAAATGGCGATGGTCGCTGTCGGCGGGTCCATCGGTACCGGACTCTTGCTGGGATCCGCGGCAGCTCTCGAAATCGCCGGACCTGGAGTAATCCTCAGCTTTGTTCTGGCTGCATTCATTGGCCTGACCGTGACCATGGCGTTGGGCGAACTCTCCAGCGTTCATCCGGCGGCTGGGTCGTTCGGGGTCTATGCCGATCTTTATTTGAACCAGTGGGCAGGATTCATCGCTCGCGCCGGCTATTGGGCAGCCATTTCGATTTCGATCGGCGCGGAATTAGTGGCCTCCGCCACCTATCTTGCATTTTGGTTTCCTTCCGTTCCGGCATTGTTCTGGGTGCTGATCTTCTCCGTCTTTCTCTTGTTGATCAATCTTCGCAGTGTGGGCAACTACGCCCGTTTTGAATACTGGTTCGCGATGATCAAAGTGGTCACTGTCGCGGTGTTTGTGGTGCTGGGAACAGGGTTGTTGCTCAGCGGCCGGGTGACGCCGGAGTACACGGCGCATGGCGGGTTTCTGCCCCGAGGCGCCCTGGCGCCCCTGCTGGCCATGGGCTTCGCGCTTTATACCTTTGGAGGAATTGAATTTGTAGCCATTACCACGGGGGAGTCACGCTCGCCGCAGGAAATTCCCCGCGCCGTCAAACTTACTTTCACCATACTGGCTTCCGTCTATCTGGGCGCGATCGTCGTGCTCGTAGGCGTGATGCCATGGGACCGTGCGGGCGTTACCGAGAGCCCGTTTGTCACCGTGTTCCGGCACGCGCGTGTTCCGGCCGCGCCGCACATCATGACCTTCGTGGTACTGACGGCCGCCCTGTCGGGGGCCAATGCAGCGCTCTACGCTGCTTCGCGCGTGCTCTTTTCGTTGGCGCGGACAGGATGGGCGCCCGCGGTTTTGGGCCAACTGAATGGGGCCGGATCGCCCAAGCTGGCTTTATTGGCCTCGTCCTACGGAATCGTGGTGGCCCTGGTGCTGGAGAAGTGGGCGCCGAAGGACGCCTTCGTCTCGATTCTGGGTGCGGCCCTGGTGGGAATGATGCTGGCCTGGCTGGTTTCACTGGCCGCTCACATTCAGTTCCGACGGAAGCTCTCAGCCAGCCAACTCGGGGCGTTGCCGATGCGTTCTCCTCTGGGGGCATGGGGCTCGGCGATCGGGTTTGTGCTTGTCCTTGTGGCATTCCTGGAGACCGGCTGGAATTCTCACTTGACGCTGGTCAGCGGAGCCGTTTACATGGTCGTACTGACCGCAGCCTATTTCCTGCTGAAGAAGAAGTAGCAGTAGTGTGGGGCGGAGACTCCTGTCCGCCGCTTTTGATTTGGACTTTCCCGTTCGATCGCTCGTTTTTTTGTCACCTCAAAGCACAAGCAACAACCAGAAAAAATCAAATTCAAAGGCGACGGACAAGAGTGTCCGTCCCCCACAGCGCTTCTCTTACATCGTGCTCATCCTTATGTAGCGGCGAACATCCTTCATGCTCGATATAAGTAGGTAGCTGGCGTACCGCAGGCCCACCGTTCCTACGATATTTCTGATGGTCTTCCTGGCTTTCCATCTGCTCCTGAATTCAATGAATGCAAAAAACAGGGATTGGATACGGAGCAGAATCGCAGAGTTGTCGGACTGAATTCTGTTCGTTTTGTCGAGGTAAACAGCTGCGGAAGTACAATGTCGGAATGGCCAACGATCTTCTGCGCTATCGCTCGCAGTTCCCGATCCTGGAACGCAGCACCTACCTGATCAGCAATTCCCTGGGTGCCATGCCGCAGGGCGTTTACGAAGCCATGAAGGGCTACGCCGAGACATGGGCCACCCGCGGCGTGCGGGCATGGGAAGAGCGATGGTGGATGCTGGCCGCCCAGGTGGGTGACGAGATTGGCTCGCTCCTGAACGCTGCTCCGGGCTCGGTTTCGACCCACCAAAATGTGACCACCTGCCAGGCGGTGGTAGCTTCCTGCTTCGATTTCTCCGGCAAACGCAACAAAGTGGTGTACAGCGACCTGAACTTCCCCTCGGTGATGTATTTCTGGGAGGCGCAACGGGCCTATGGGGCGCGGGTTCACATGGTCAAGACCGACGACGGGATCACCGTTCCCACCGACCGACTGCTGGCTGCGATCGATGAACAGACTTTGCTGGTCCCGGTGTCGCACGTGATCTTCAGAAGCGCCTACATTCAGGATGCGAACGCCATCATTGAGAAAGCCCACCGGGTTGGCGCACAGGTAGTGCTCGACACTTTTCAGTCGCTGGGCACGGTGCCAGTCGATGTGCAGGCGCTGAATGTTGACTTTGCCTGTGGCGGAGTTTTGAAGTGGCTATGCGGAGGACCCGGAGTCGCCTACCTGTATGTTCGCCCCGACTTGGGGAAGAAACTCCGGCCAAAATTCACTGGCTGGTTCGCACATCAGAATCCCTTTGGTTTTGAAATCGGACCCACTCGTTACGGCGAGCCGCCGTTCCGCTTCATGAACGGGACCTCTCACATACCAGCCTTGGAAGCGGCGCGCCCCGGGTTGAAGATCATTGTGGAGGTCGGCATCGAACGCATCCGAGAGAAATCGAAGCGCCAGACTTCCCGATTGATCGAATTGTCTTCGCAGCGCGGTTGGCGAGTGAATTCGCCTCGCCACCCCGACCAACGCGGCGGAACGGTCTCGATCGAGATGCCCGATGCCGAGGAGGTCTGCCGCGAGCTGCTCAAGCGCGACATCCTGGTGGACTATCGCCCCCAAGCCGGCGTGCGTATGGCTCCGCACTTCTACAATCAGGATGAGGAACTGGAAACGGCCATTGCGGCGGTGGATGAAATCCTGAAAGAGCGCGCAGTAACGGCAAAGTGAATGATGGAGGACGGGCGTGCTCGCCCGTCAGGACGAGCAAGGCCCGTCTGGTTTTCGCGGGTCACCAGCCTTCTCACCTCCTTATTTCCGCTGCCCATATAAAATGACACGGTGACCGATCTCGTCCGCATTGGAATTCTCGGGGATTACGACCCCAAGTCTCCGACTCTTCCCGCAGTCGAGAAGTCACTGCAGCACGCCGCCGCACAATTGAATATGCCAGTCGAAGGAGAGTGGATCGCGACGCCGAGCCTGCTCGCGCCGGACACCAAAAAAAAACTGGAGAGCTTTGACGGCCTTTGGGCCGCGCCCGGCAGTCCCTACAAGAGTTTTGATGGAATGTTGAAGGGAATAGAATTTGCCCGCCGGCGCGACTGGCCTTTCCTCGGCACTTGCGGCGGTTTTCAATATGCCCTGATCGAGTGCGCCCGCAATGTTCTGGGCATCAAGGACGCGGACAGCGCGGAGAACAATTCCGGGTCGAAAAACATCATTATTTATCCGGTAGCCTGCGCCGTGCCCAATCGCGCGAAGGGCAAACCCAAGCTTTCTGGTCCGATACCGGAAATCCGCCTACGTCCTGGTTCCTATCTGCAGTCGTACTATTCGCAAGACACGGTGGCCGAAGAATTCTTCTGCAACTTCGAAGTCAATCCCGACTATGAATGGGCGGCCATGGAAGCCGGGTTCCCGGTGGTGGCACGCGGCCCACAAGGTGAAATACGGGCCATCGAGTCGCCCACGCATCGTTTTTATATCGCGACCTTGTTCCAACCGCAGCTTTCTTCCCAACCCGGCAAGCCCCACCCTCTGGTGCTCGCCTTCGTGCAAGCCGCCGCCGACTGGGGGAGAAAGAAACTGGATGACAGTGTTTTGGAGTAGCGGGCGGCGGATCCCGGCAAGAACCACCTGGGGACAGCCGCCCTCGACTGTCCGGTCGAGCACAGCTCGACAACTACAACCGGCCACGGATTCCGCGGATCAATGCAAATCAGGCCTTAGCTTTTAACTCCCCGCTGGAACTTACATTTGCATTAATTCAAACGCTGGGTAACTCTGCAGCAGTTCATGAAAAGCCTCAACCGGTGACCCGGCTGGCACTGGAAAGTAGCGTTGCACTTCGCGCTTGAATTGATCCAGATAGGCCTTCAAGATTTCCGGTTTCTCCTGATCCGAGAGGGCTCGAAGCCGGAACTGCTGCCGCTTGCTTCCCTTCTTGAGCGTGACTGCTCCAGCCGCTTCTGCGTTGCGCACCCATTGTGTGCGGCCACGCGGGGCCACCAGGAACCGTTTCCCGCCGAGTTCCAGCAGGTCAATCGGCGTGGAATAGATCTTCCCACTCTTGCGTCCACGCACTTGCAGCAGGTAGTTATAGGAAAATCCCAGGCCCAGCCCCACCACAAATCCAAAAATGCGATTGAACACACGTTCGCCCGCGCTGGGCGCGCGAAATGAAGGCAGAGTGGAATTCATATTCAGACTCTATCCTGAATTGTAATCCCGAGCGCGGCCATAGGTTGGGTTCGCTTCAGCTAAAACGTGCCGGGCGTTGCCCGGCCGGGCGGGTGAGGGCACCCGCCGCCCCTACGTGGGTCGGAGTGGCGGAGAACTATGCCGCAGGAAAGTCGAGGGACCTGGTGTTTGTAGTCAGAATGACGCTTAGGTTTGCTTCACGAACTTCAGCGAAGCCGAATTCATGCAATAGCGAAGCCCCGTAGGCTGAGGCCCATCATCGAAGACGTGCCCCAAATGCGCGTCACACAGGGTGCAGGCAACCGCGCTCCGCACCATACCGTAACTGGTATCGTTGATGATACGAACATTCTCGGGCGCAACCGGTTCCCAGAAGCTGGGCCAGCCGGTGCCGGATTCAAACTTCGTCTCCGAGCTGAACAGAGCGTTGTCGCAACAGATACAGCGATAGAGACCCTGGTCGTGCAGGTTCCAATACTTTCCGCTGAACGCAATTTCAGTGTCTGCATGACGCGTGATGTCGAACTGCCCCGGGGACAACTGCTGGCGCCACTGCTCGTCGCTCTTCACCACTTTAGGAAGGCGAACTTTTTGCAGGCGCTGCCCGGAATCGGAAAACTG
The DNA here is from genome assembly GCA_963779255.1 of Terriglobia bacterium. GTDB lineage: Bacteria > Acidobacteriota > Terriglobia > Terriglobales > Acidobacteriaceae > JAIQFF01. Next base: position 135,551 of record CAVZXU010000010.1, read on the forward strand.
CACGATGGTGACTTCGCCGGGATCGCCCTTGGACATGGCCGCTTCGATCAGCCGCGGCTTCCGCAGCGACCATAGGGCAGCGCCGGCGATCGCAGAGATCGAAATACCCAGGAAGGCGCGCCGCCGCACGTTCACCGATGAAGCATCCCGATCAAGCTCTGAGTCAAACATAGCTCACTCCTCGATCTGCCTTCGCCACCGAACCTGCTGCCCTACTTGCCGGTGTAGAGTTCCGGAAATTGCTGCTTCAGATGCACCACCTTCGGCGCATCGTTATAGACGATGTAAAGCTGGTCCGGGTGACGCGTCGCATAATCCTGGTGATAAGCCTCGGCAGGATAGAACGCCTTCAGTGGAACCACCTGGGTCACGATCGGCCGTCGAAATACTCTGGCTTTGTCGAGCTGTGCGATATACGCTTCCGCAATTTTCTTCTGTTCGTCGTTGCCGTAGAAAATCACCGAGCGATACTGCGTACCGTCGTCCGGCCCCTGCCGGTTTAACTGCGTGGGATCGTGGGCCACCGAAAAAAACACCCGCAGCAGTTCTCCGTAGGTAATCTGCGCAGGATCATAAGTAATTTTCACTGACTCGGCGTGTCCGGTTTCGCCCGTGCTTACGATTTCATATTGCGCCGTCTTCGCCTCTCCTCCGGAGTATCCCGAGGTCGCGCTGATTACGCCTTTCACGTGCTGGAATACAGCCTGTATGCCCCAGAAGCATCCGCCCGCCACCACCGCGGTTTGCTGACCCGGCGCAGCGGCTTTGGCGGAATCGACCGCCGGACCCGGCAGCGCAGCACCGGCAGCACTTCCCGCACTGCACGCCACCGTGCCCGCGACCAAGATCATGAACAATAAGAAGATATGAGCAGAGAATCTGAACATGGATGACACTCCTGCGGCCTTCTTGCCAGCCGCAGTCTATTAGAGTCCCGAGACGGACAAAAGTTTCGCCGGACTAATGCGCTGCAGGTCACACACTTGACGCCGTCTTCCGCTCGTATCCAATGCATGACAGGACCGGCAGCCGGGGATATTTCTTGAAGCGAGAGTCGGTCAAAGCCAGCTGGCAAAGAACGAACATCGAACCGCGGTCGGACTCGATGCGCCGCGCGTGGGAGCAGTCCTGGCAGAGTCCGGCTCGGGTCTGGGGCGGCGACTTTTCTGTACGAGCGCTCACCAGGCTCAGAATAACAGCCCAGCTAACACCCCGGTTTCTGATAGCAGAGTCTCGGCGGAAATCGCGATGAATTGCACCCTTTAATAGAAGGGACGGGCGGGACGCCCCTCCTCCACGACACATCTCTACGTGTGCGGCGATGTCTGCTCCAGCAGACGGATGTACTCAACGACCGCTTCGCTCCAGCCGTCGATATGCGTCCACTTGCCGTAACCGACGCCGTTCTTGTAGCTGGCCACGTTGATCACATAACCCATGCCGCGTGGCGCGGACAACGTGTCCTCCGCCTGCTCGTCGGTGATGACGATCAGGCGATCGTACTTCTGCTGACGGTTCAGACCCGCAACCGCCTTTCCCAGCTGAGTGCTGTTGTGGCGTTGCCACGCGTCGATGGCATCGCGCAGAGCGAAGCCGCGACGCGCCGGCACTTCAACCAGTTCATCGGAGAAGCTAAAGACCGCGACCTCCTCGCCGATCTCGCGCAGCAGCACGGCCAGCCCGTAGGCTGCGTCGGTCCGCTGCATTTCCGATCGGCGGGAAAGCGGTGCGGTCATCGAGCCGGAGACGTCCACCAGCACGACGGTCTTGCCGGGCAGCTTTGCCCGCCCGGCAACGCACTTCAGCATGGCCTGCTCGAGCGCCCCTTCCCAGCGCGGAGCGTAACGCGCCGCAGCCAGAAAGCGGAACGGGAGCACGCGCGCCGTACTCATGGAGCGCAGCGCCGAGAGCACCAGCTCTTCCTCCACACCTGCCTGATGAATGTTGCGCAGGTTGCGAAGCAGGGCCAGCGCTCCCAGCTTGTTCTCGGTGAGCAGACGCTGCCACGCTTCGCGCTTATCGGCGTCCCTAGCGGGCGTTCCGCCCGCGCCGACGGACGACAGCGCCACTTCCCACGTAACGGGCGCGTTGAGACGTCCCCAGATCAGCTTCTTCCACACTCCGGCCTGGGCTGCGTCACGCGGCTTGGCGTGGCACAGGAACAGGACGTCACGCAGCTTGGTGGGCCCGCCACGGTCGTACTTGGCCAGTGCGTACTCATCAAACTTGGGGAAGGCCGCCGCCAGACCCTTCTTGACTTGACCGGAGAGCGGCACCCGTCCGTCCTTCCAGTAGATGGCGACGAACTCCGCCAACTCGTCGGCACGCTGAATGACGCGCGCGAGCGTGTCCGCCACCAGGGCCCGATGCGTCTTGTGACGAGCCATCTCGCGGACCAGCAACAGGGGCGCGTGCCGCAGCTTCATCTGCTCGCGAGCTTCGACGGCGATCGCGGCGACCTTTTCCGCCGCGACCTTTGGTACCAGCTCAGCGATGCGTACAGCGATCTCGATTCCATCTTCGTAGAACTGGCTCTCCCAGAGCAGACAGGACAGCACCGAGCGGCGCAGCTGATACTCAGGCGAGATGTGGCGCGCTGGGGCGCCCTCGTGGGTGCGCGCGCCGAGGTTGAGCATGTTAAGACGAGCCATGGTGGCCTCCTTTCAAACCAGCTTCTAGCTGTTAGCTTCTTGGCTTTCTAGCCAAAGCATCTGGGTGGTTGCGGATGATTTCATGATTTCCTGATCAAACTTAGTTTTCATCTTCTGAGTCAGTCACGAAACCCATGCCGGCGAATCCACCGTATTTGCGTTTCGGCTCGGTGGGAATAATCAACGCAATGTCTTCCCTCTGCTTACGCGTGGGTAGAGTCTATTCAAGTAGTCGGTGCAGTCACGCACCTTGAATGGAACCTGTCGCAGTTCCACGCCGAAGGCACAAAAGGAAGCCTCCTCGCTCTCGCGAAAACCTCTCTGAGCGTGAACCCAGTAGCAGGTCCGGCAGAGCGATTCCCCATGGGCTGGTCTTGTGATTGCGATCAAGCTGCTGTCGTTCAGATCCAAAGTTGCTTTCTAACCGGCGCTGGGCCGGAGTTCTCAGGGAGCAGACAAAGATTGTCCGCTCCACCCGTTTAGGTCAAAGGCCGGGGAACATGCGACAACGGCTCTAGGCGCTCTGCCACTGAGCTACACGGGCACAATTCCCGCGGCAGGATTCGAACCTGCGACCTCCCGCTCCTGAGGCGAAGTAACCGTAATCTTCACCACCGGCCGAACTTGCACACACGCGCACGAGGCTCCGCGCGCGTGTGAATTATGGTCAGGGAACAAGGGGACACGGCCGGGTTTGCACCCTCGAGGATTCGAACCTCACAGCCCGAAGGCTGTTTCGCCCAAGAAGTATCCGTGGCCAATCACCACTGACCGAGTGATAGCGGGGCGGGAGCGGCCAGCGACGAAACCGCGGCCTACGCCACCCAGCGAGCTCTGTATTGTTGGCTTTGCGTTACGGGGCGCCGCAGATCAGTTGGCGCGATCGGATGACGCCCTTAAGCAACCGTGGCTTGTAACCCGCCACAGTTGCCCGCTTAGCGAGTTGTGACTGTGTTCCGCCAAATCGGGCGTCCTTTCGTAAGAAGATGTCTGAAGATGCCATGACTTCCATTTTTTCGCAAGTGAAAATTTGTGAAATCTGCACGACATTTGTGGCTCAACTTATCCGTCGCAGGATCATAAGGTTGGGCATACCTGTTCTCCGGCGCCAATCATTTGCTACTGTAGACGGACGTTTCTATCAAGACAAGCGGAGGGCGGGACGCCCTCCGGACATCCGACGGACCTTCCTGAGCGAGGTCGAAGGAACGCCGGGACTACCAAGGAGCCCGCGATTGAAATATCGGAACTGGTCATTGACTCTGGCATTCATTTTTCTAACCATCGCCTCACAGTCGCAAATTGACGACGCTACCCGGCGGCTTTCTCACGACATTTTCAAGCAACTGATCGAGATCAATACTACCGATTCGGTCGGCAATGTGACCGCCGCTGCCGAGGCCATGGCGCAGCGCTTTCGGGATGCCGGATTTCCGGAAAGCGACATCCACGTCCTGGGTCCGAACGACCGCAAAAAGAATGTCGTGGTGCGCCTGCATGGCGTGGCAAGCACAAGCCGGTGCTGCTGATCGGCCATCTCGACGTGGTCGAAGCGCGCCGCGAGGACTGGACCACCGATCCCTTTCAGTTCGTCGAAAAGGACGGATATTTCTACGGACGCGGCACGCAGGACATGAAAGACGGCGACGCCATCATGGTCGCCACGCTGATCCGCCTGAAGAAGGAAGGCTACGTGCCCGACCGCGACATCATTCTGGCGCTGACCGCCGACGAAGAAGGCGGCACGTCGAATGGCGTGGACTGGCTGATCAAGAATCATCGCGAACTGATCGACGCCGAGTTCGTGCTCAACCACGACGGCGGCGGAGTGCTGGCCGATCACGGCAAGCCGCTGATGATGGAAGTGGATGCCACCGAAAAGCTCTATGCCGACTATCATGCTTACGGCGACCAATCCCGGCGGACACAGTTCGCTGCCGCGGCCGGACAACGCGATCTATGAACTTGCCGAATGCGCTGGCGCGGCTGGAGCACTACCAGTTTCCCTTCGAACTGAACAACATCACGCGCGCGTATTACGAGCGCATGTCGAAGGTGGCGACCGGCGCAGCATGCGGCTGATATGCAGGCGATGCTGAAGACCCCTCCCGACATGGAGGCGGTGGCGCGGCTGTCGAAGGACCCGCATCGACAATTCGACCATGCACACCACCTGCGTGGCCACGCGGCTGAAGCGCAGGCCATGCCAACAACGCTCTGCCGCAGACGGCGCAGGCCAACGTGAACTGCCGCATCGATGCCCGGACATTCGCCGGAGGAGATCCGGCAGGCGCTGGAGAAAGTCGTGGCCGATCCGAAGATTACGGTGAAGGACATGGGAGCAATCGGCGGAGTCAACGAACCGCCGCTCGTACGCGCCGCCGCCACTGCGTCCGGAACGTGTTCCAGCCGCTGGACAAAGTGGTGCAACCGCATGTGGCCGGGCCTGCCCGTGGTTCCCGACATGGCAACCGGCGCCTCGGACGGCGTTTACACCAATGCCGCCGGCATGCCGACGTATGGCGTATCGGGAGAGGCCATTGACCGCGACGATATCCGCGCACATGGCAAAGATGAACGCATCCGCGTGGACGCGTTCTATCGTGCGGTGGATTTCTACTACCAGTACTTGAAGGCCGTGACTTCTCAGTAAATAAATTAAGCATCCGCCCGGGTACAGTTTTCTTTGCGTGCAAAGAAGGGTCCCTCTTGCATAACTAAACTATACCGTTTAGTATTGATCACTTGGAGGGCGCTCATGATCCACGTACAGAACCTGGTCAAGAAGTTCGGCGACTTCACCGCCGTCAACGACATTTCGTTTAACGTCGAGACGGGCGAGATCTTCGCCTTCCTCGGCCCCAACGGCGCCGGCAAAACCACCACCATCAAGATGCTCACCACGCTGCTGAGGCCCACCAGCGGGCAACATTGAGCTCGACGGGCTCGATCCCAGCGGTCCAGCAGAACTGAGGCGCGCAAGACGCTTCGGCATCGTGTTTCCAGGACCCCAGCCTGGACGACGAGCTGACCGCCTGCGAGAACATGGAGCTCCACGGCGTGCTCTACAACGTGTCCCGCGCAAGCAGCGCGTCGGAGCGCATCGAAGCAGCTGCTGAAGCTGTTCGAGCTGTGGGAGCGCCGCAACGACCCGTTGAAGAGGTTTTCCGGCGGCATGAAGCGGCGCCTGGAGATCGCCCGCGGCTTCCTGCACACGCCCAAGATCCTTTTCCTCGACGAGCCCACGCTCGGGCTCGATCCCGCAGACCCGCAACCAGCTTTGGACCCACGTGAAGCAGCTCAACGAAGACCGAGCACGTCACCGTCTTCCTCACCACCCACTACATGGACGAGGCCGACCGCGTGGCGCATCGCATCGCCATCATCGACCACGGCAGCATCGTCGCCCAGGGCACGTCCGCAGAATTGAAGCAGCAGACCGACAGCGAATCGCTCGAAGCAGGCGTTTCTCGCGCTGACCGGATCATCGATCCGCGACGAAGAGCGCCGAGCTCCGCCGACCAGATGCGGCAATGTCGCGAAGATGTGGAGCGACAAGCCGATGAGCGCCGATTTACATTCTCTGGCTGCGGGAACTGAAGCGCTACGTCGCGTTCGCGGGCGCAGATCGTCGGCTCGCTCGGCCAGCCGCTGCTGTATCTGCTGGTGCTGGGCTTCGGCCTCGGCCCGGTATTTCAACGCGCCGGACAACGGCAGTTACCTGCAGTTCGTGGCGCCGGGCGTGATCGGCATGACGGTGCTGTTCACCTCGATCTTCTCCGGCATCGGCATGCTGTGGGACCGGCAGTTCGGATTTCTCAAGGAGACGCTGGTGGCGCCGGTGCCGCGCATCGAATCATGATCGGCCGGACGCTCGGCGGCGCGACCGTGGCGGTCGATCCAGGGCACGCTCGTGTTCGTGGTCTGCCTGATCGCCGGGCTTTCGCCCGGCGCACCTGGCCGCTCGTGCCCGCTGCGCTTTCTGTTTCATGGCGCTGATCGCCGTGGTGTTCGCGGCGCTGGGCACGGCAATCGGCTCGATCATCCAGGACATGCAGGGCTTCCAGCTCATCATGAACTTCCTGGTGATGCCCATCTTCTTTCTCTCGGGCGCGCTGTTCCCGCTGGCGCATCTGCCCAAGGCCGCTCGCCGCCGTCACGCGCCTCGATCCCCTGACCTATGGCGTGGATGGGTTGCGCGGCGCGCTCATCAACGCTTCGCATTTCGGTCTGGCGCTGGATGTTTCGCTGCTAGGCGCCATCGCCATCGCCTTCTTGTCCCTGGGCGGATATTTGTTTTCCAGAATTCAGTTGTAGTATTCAGCGCGTCTACCGTCAGACATGGTTAGAACCAGGAGCACCGAAGCCCACAAGAAAGTTCTGGAGGCAACCCTCGCGTTATTCGGCGAGCGCGGGATCGACGCCGCCAGCATGGATGCGATCGCCGATAAATCGGGGGTCAGCAAGGCCACGATTTATAAACACTGGCAAGATAAGGATGCGCTGGCCCTCGAGGCCCTGTCGCTGATGTTTGGACTGGATGAAGAGGCTCCCAGGTTCGACTCCGGCGATCTGCGTCAGGACCTGGTGGATGCGCTGACTTATCAGCCCGCAGCGGAGCGCCAGGAAATGAAAAATCGCATGATGCCGCATGTGATGGCCTATGCCGCGCGCAATCGCGAGTTCGGAGAACAATGGCGCTCGCGGGTGATCGAGCGCCCGCAAACCCGGCTGAAGAATTTGATCAGGCGCGGCATCGAAGAGCGCGACCTGGTCAGCAAAATCAATCTGGAAACTGGGTTGGCGCTGTTGCTGGGCCCCATGCTCTACTGGCACCTCTTCGTCGGCAAGAAGTCTCTCACCCCAAGGCCGAAGGATTTGGCGGTCGAGGTGGTGAATGCGTTTTGGAAGGTGTACGGGCGGCGCCAGGGTTGAAGTTCAGGAATCACGACCACAAGTTTGAATCCCTCTGCAGGTTGCCTCGACGCAGAAATGTCCAAGGGGAGCATGCCGCGGTGGGAGAGTACCGTTTTCAACTTGACTTCGCTTAATCTTCGCCTACAATTATTTCATGGCAATCACCCAGCGGCAACGGCAGGTGTACGACTTCATCTCCGAATTCGTGCAGAAGAACGGCTACTCGCCCTCGTTCGAGGAAATCGGCGAGGGTCTGGGGCTCAGCTCGCTGGCCACGGTGCACAAGCACATCTCCAACCTGGAGAAAAAAGGGCTGCTTACCCGCGACTACAACCGCAGCCGCTCCATCGACCTGCTGCCGCCCAAGGGCCGGCTCAAACAGGCCATGGCGGTGAATACCACGATGGTGCTGCCGCTGCTGGGCCGGATCGCCGCCGGCCAGCCCATCGAGGCGGTGGAGAATCCGCGAGACCATTTCACTCGCAGATTTCGTCCGCTCGAAGGAAGTCTTTGTGCTCGAAGTCCGCGGCGATTCCATGCAGGACGAGCAATCCTCAACGGCGACTACGTGATGGTCGAAAAAAGCAGGACGGCGCACAACGGCGATATCGTCGTCGCCCTGGTGGAAGGCACCGATGCAACGCTCAAACGCTTTTACCGTGAAGGCGAAAATATTCGCCTGCAACCTTCCAATGCCAGCATGCAGCCCATCATCGTGCCAGCAGCTTCTGTTGAGGTGCAGGGTAGAGTGATTGGGGTGTTGCGGAAGTACTGAAGCCGCTTCAGCTCTAGCTTAGCCGGTCCAGACCCTGTTCCCGCGAAAAACGACGCGCGGAACGCCCGGGCGTTGTACTGAGCGCTGACTGCGGAAAGCTGACAGCCTGCTCACCCAACATGCTTATCAATCGCCTTCTGAATGGTTTCCTTGGGGACGTAGCCTACGATCTGTTCCTTCACCTGTCCGCCCTTGAAAACCAGGAGCGTCGGAATACCGCGGACTCCATAGCGCATGGGGGTCGCCTGTTGCTGTCCACATCCATCTTGCCGACCTTGATCTTGCCGTGATAGTCCTTGGCCAATTCGTCCACGATGGGGGCGAGGGCGCGGCAGGGTCCACACCAGGCCGCCCAGAAATCCACCAACACGGGCTGCTCTGACTTCAGAACATCCTGGTCAAAGTTTGCGTCCGTCACTTCCAAAATTCCGTTACTTGCCATTTCTCCTCCGGGAGAGCCGCTCGCCGCGAATCCGGGTCGAGAGCGGTCTATCAGCCAACGTTGGCTGCATGTATCGTACCACCTGATTGGATGCATCGTAGCCACAGAAGTCGCAAGCCAGGAGTTTTGGGTTTCCACTTGCTGGTTTCCGGACAGTCTCTGACAAACAAAAAGCGCCCTGAACTTTTCAGTTCAGGACGCCTCGGCAGCCCTCCCCCAGAACTGCCAAACCACGAGATGGATACTAGGCCCGCCCTATGTTGCTGTAAACGTCACTTTGGTAACTCACGAGCGGTACCAGTTCAAATCGGGAGGGTCGCGGTAACCTGGTCGGCAAACCCGTTGATAGTCATATTGATAGTCATGGAAAACAAAACGGGATAGCGGCAGGGCCTCGGTCCGAATCGTTTCAGAAATATGCGGAGGAGGAACTCAAGGTTGGATGCAGGCCGTCACTGCCGCTGCCAGGTCGCTCCCGCGTCGCTCGTAGTCCAGGTTTCACGGTTGCCGGTGATTACCTTGCCATGCTGGTTATCGCTGAATTCAACCGTGACAATGTCAGCGGTCAGGGACTTGCCGTCCGCCACCGGCCTGATCCGGATCCAGTTTTGGCCCGCATCGGAAGAATGGTAAAGAGCGCCGCCGGCGCCGCCCAGCCAGATATCGGAATCATTCGCGGCCAGCGCGCGGAAGACAACGTCGTTCGCCACCGGAATCGTCTGCCAGGTCTTGCCGGAATCGAAAGAGCGCTGCAGCGCTCCGTCGGCGGAGAGGGTCCAGCGAGGCGCGTTGTTGCCGGCCCGCAACCGCCCGGCATACTGGACCGTAGCGGCTGGCGCGGTTACACCTGAGAGCGTGTCCGCCTTCCGACCAGCGAGCGATCCCACACTCGCGCCGCCGCTTACGGCCTGAATTTCCTTTTGCGATTCGTTCGTACGTGACTCGTCCTTCGCCTTCCGCTCGGCGAGTTGAGCCGCCCCCGGCACCGGAGCCGGTGCGTTCTCCACCATGACAGCTTGCGTGCTGGCTCTGTCTGAGAAATCAGCGGCGTCATTCCGCGGTTTGGTCTGCTGCCCTGGTCCCGCTGTCTTCGCGGCGGACAAAGGCGCAGGCGCCGCAGGCTCCGCCGGCTTTTCGGCAGATCGGACTGCATCAACGCTCGCCAACCGATTGTTGGTCAACTCCTGTCCCTTTTTATCTTGATCCATCGGTGACACGGACTCTTCTGTCTGCGCAGCCATCATCCCTGTTTCAGTGCCCTTTTCGCGGCGCTTGGCCAGCTTTCCCGCTACCCCGAAGTCGCGCTCCGACCCGGAAGGCGAGGGGGGCGCAATATTTGCCGCCAGCTTCTGACCAGGCTGTTTGGAGACCTCGCCCTCCAACCTGAGATCCGCCGACGCGGCGGCGGCCTTTTCCGCAAGAGGAGGTTCAAGGGCTGGTCGGCGCTCATAGCGAAGCGTTACGGCAGCGCTGACCACCACGATGCATGCCGCGAGCGCCCCCCAGCGCAGCACCGGCCAGCTCAGCCAACGTGAGCGCTCCAAGCTCAGCGCTCGCGCGGGTTCGATCTCGGGCATGGCCAACGACATGACATTCCGGCAATCGGCGCACTCCGCCAAGTGTTGCAGCAAATGGGCGCGTTCGCGCTCATTCAATGATTTCTCGGCGAAGGCAGTCAACAGGTCGGGATCAGGATGGATCCCGGGCTTGGCAGGTCCCTGCAAGCGCTGTTGCACGATTTTTGGTAGTTTCTCCATCACCTAATCTCTAGCCTGATTTCGCTCGGCTCTGACAGCGGCGACTTATGGCGGCTTCGAAACGGCGAACTGCAGGCGCTAAAGCGCAACGTGTCCTTAAATGGCTTGGCGGCACGACCAAGGTCGTGCCCTTCCCAAAACCGGGCAGGGCCGAGTTTTCCCACAACTCCTAACGTCATATCCATCCCATCACACCCGAGGTCGGACGCCCGATGTCTGACGTCAGACGCCTGACGCCCGAGGTCCGACGTCCGACGCCCGCACTTCACCCTTCTGATCAGAGAACGTCTGAGGAGCCGTTTCTTGCGCTACCCGGTCGCGTATATTCAGGCGCAGGTCACGCACATCTACGTCCAATGCTTCCTCGGCCTGGCGACGGCTCATGCCCTTGCGCTCCAGCGCCGCCAGAATTTGCTTGCGCAGGGACTGGGCCAGTTTATCGAGCTTGCGGCTGACGGTGGACTCGTGCAGCGCGAGCGTGCGCGCAATCTCAGCCAGAGTGCGACCGTCTAGATAATAAGATGCCAGAAGGAATCGATCCTCTGCGGCCAGTCTGGAGAGGGCTTCATCGGTCGCGGCTTCAACTCGGGGATCGACCGCCACGGCAGGCTCGGGATCGGTCGCGGCAAACTGCGCGCCGTCTTCCCTCTCTTCGTCCAGGCTGACTAGCCGGCGCTGACGCCGAAAACGGTTCACGAACTCCTGCGCCATCACGGTGCGCAGCCAGCCCTCTAAAGAACCGCGGCCGGTGTACGAAGCCAGTTTTGAAATGCGCTGTCCGTCGCGACTGGTCGTCCCGTAGAGGTCGGCATAGAGCGAGTCAGCGAGTTCGCGAGCGGCGGAGCTTTCTTTGGCGATATAGGCCGCAATGTCATAAAGCTTCTCGCGGTAGCGCGCCATGAAGACTTCCCAGGCCCGTTCCTGGCCAGCGGCACAAGCCCGGGCCAGGGCCAGCTCTTCCACCCGCAAGCTGGCGTAGAGTTCCGCGGTCTGCCGGGCGGAGGCGTCCGCCGGCAAATACTTGGTGGCGACCTCATTCAGGATGACCGCGAACTGCTCGCGACTGAGGCCCGAATTTCCACTCTTTTCATATAGTTCGGTGATCACGGATTCCAACCCCGCGGAAGCTTCCACTATGGGTTGGACACCGTGGTTAGTCATGGCGGGCAGCCACCCCGGATGCTATCAACATTTGTGCTGCAAGAAGCTGAATATTTGCCGTTCCTCGTACAAGCGCAGGCACTGCCGGGCGGTGGGCGGGACGCCCGCCGGACAGCCGGCGAGACGCCGGCGCTACAGGAGGAACACCATGAATCCCAAGCTATTTGCATTGCTTCCGGCGCTTGCCCTTGCCGGAATCGCTCTATTTGTGCCCGCAACCGCCCCCGCCGGAGAGGCTACTCTCCCTTCCGGCTACCAGGTGCTGGAGCCAATTCGGCACGGCAACCTGACCGTATTCCCAGTGGTTGCCGCGCGCTCCCACGATACGCAGGAATTCCTGACCCTGGATGAGGGACTGCGCTCCGGCGACGTGATCGTGACCGAATCTGGAAGCGTTCAGCCATTAATGCGCCGGCGTCGAACGCCCGTCCCGCCGGGTGGCGCACAGGTCAACCAGTTGGTGCTGGTCAACAATTCCAAACGTCCCCTGATCCTGCTGGCAGGCGAGATTGTGACCGGAGGGAAACAGGACCGGGTGATCGGCAAAGACCGCATTATCCCGGGAGAGAGCGATCCCATTGATCTCGGCGTGTTCTGCGTCGAGCCGGGGCGTTGGACCGGCAGCAGCGACAGATTTGGAGTGGGAGGAAGCGCAGGCTCAATAACAGCACCGATGGCAGCCCCCAACGTCCGCGCCAAGGCGATGGCCGAGAAAGACCAACAGCAGGTGTGGTCGGAGGTGGCCAAAACCAGGACGGCCATGGCAGAAGCTGTGACGGTGGAGGGAGGCGCACAAGCCATCAACGGCACGAGTTCGTACGCGCGGGTGATGGACAACCGGGAAGTAAAACAGAAAGTTGATTCGGTGGCGGAGCCCATCCAGCGAAACTACCAGAGCCTGATCCAACAGCTCCGCGATCGGAATGCGGTCGGCGTGGTGGTGGCGGTGAACGGACAGATGGTCTGGGCCGATATCTTCGCCAGCACCAACCTTCTGGAAAGATACTGGCCCAAGCTGGTGCGATCCTACGCCGCAGAGGCCGTTGTGACCCGAACTAAAGATCGCGCCGCCGACATCAAGCAGGCGCAGGAGTTTCTCAACCATCTGGATGGACGCCATGAGACGGTTGACAGCGAACCCGGACTCTACCGGCACACGGAAATCGCGGGCGATGGCTTTAGAGCATTTGAGCTAACGTCACTGCTACCCAAGACCGGGTTTGATCTGCACGTGGCCAAGATGGCGGAGTAGGGAGACTTTCTGGTTTCTGGTTTCTGGTTTCTGGTTTCTGGTTTCTGGTTTCTGGTTTCTGGTTTCTGGTTTCTGGTTTCTGGTTTCTGGTTTCTGGTTTCTGGTTTCTGGTTTCTGGTTTCTGGTTTCTGGTTTCTGGTTTCTGGTTTCTGGTTTCTGGTTTCTGGTTTCTGGTTTCTGGTTTCTGGTTTCTGGTTTCTGGTTTCTGGTTTCTGGTTTCTGGTTTCTGGTTTCTGGTCTTGGCGGTCGGGCTGCCTGAGACGCGCACACCGGAATTGGAACTGGAACTGGGAACTGGAAACCGGAAACTACTTCCTCACCCGCGGTTGGCGTCGTACCAGCTTCTCCACGCGGAGGTATCGTTTGGCAGAGTCTGTCCAGTGATGTCGCGCAGCGCCTGATAAACCCAGCCGTGGGTCTGCGCGTCCAGAGAGGCGTCGTCGGCGTAGTCCAGCAGTTGCGGAATCACGCTGCGGCGCTGTTCCTGGGTAAGCATCCCGGATTGCGCCAGGCTGCAGGCGGCGCGCTCGCGGACCATCGCCGAGGAATCGTCGTGAAACGTCTGCAACAGGGGAGCGATGGTCTCGTTGGTCCCCAGGTAGGCCAGGCCTTCCACCGCCCAGTGGCGGACTTCCGGATCAGGATCGTGGAGCTGGCTGACCAAAATCTCATTCACGCGCTCAGGTTCGACGCCGCGGTTACCGAGAAGGCCCAGTTCCCAAAGCGCCCATACCCGTTGCGATCGTGGTCCGCTTCCTACCTGTAGCGCCAGACGCTCTATCGTCGCCGGCGACTTGATCGCACCCATGGCCACCAGATCCAACTCGATCCCAGCGGCCCGGACCCGAAGGTCATTGGAGTTGAGTGCGGTGGTGATCAGTGAATTGAACTGGGGAGTAAACTTCAGTTTTCCCCACCAGCCTTCCACGCGCGCCGCAATCTGATCATTGGCGCCTTCGTAGTGGTTGACGGCGCGCTCCAGCAGAGCTTCTGCCTGTTGCTGCGGGCTCTGACGATCCAGACTCTCCAGTTCGTGTTCGGAAAGCACAGCCGGAGAAGCAGGTTCGGGCTTGCCTTGCAGGGTAAGGAACTTGGTGATCTCTTCAAACGCAGCCCTTGCATTACCCTTGGCAAAGAATGCCGCCAGCAGAACCCCCACCGCTATGGCGAACAGAATACGCCAACTTCCCGACTGGGGATCGATGGACTGATCCAGTTTCAGGCCTGAGCCAGGCGGTATAGTGCCGTACTCCGGCACCGGCTCGGGACGCGGATCTCCTTCCCAGGAATGCATGCCAGCAGTGTAAGAGGGTTCGGAAATAGGGTAAAGTTACGGTCGAGTTACGATCGTATTACCTTCACATCGAGGCTGAAGCAAATGAAGCGCTTGAGGCAATTGTGCTCGGCAAGAGCCGGGGTCACGCTGGTCACCCTCTTGCTGGTTACGTCCGGTTTGGCCGCCGCTCTCGGCTACCACCTGATCAAAACCTACAAACTGGGCGGCGACGGTGGGTGGGACTATCTGACGCTCGATCGCACCTCGAACCGCCTCTACATTTCCCGTTCCACTCACGTCATCGTCATCAATCCTGATTCCGGTGAGCCTGTGGGCGATATTCCGGATACCCCTGGAGTTCACGGAATTGCCCTGGCCCCGGAATTCGGCCACGGCTTCGTCAGCAACGGCGGCGAAGGCACGGTGGGCGTTTTCGACCTGACCAGTCTGAAAGTGCTCAGCAAGATCAAGGTTGGCGACAACCCTGACGCTATTCTCTATGATCCCGCGAGCCAGCGGGTGTTCACGTTCAATGGCAGGAGCCATGATGCCACCGCAATCGATGCCGCCAAGGGCACGGTGGTGGGCACGATCAAGCTGGGCGGGAAGCCTGAGTTTGCGGTCAGTGACGAAAAAGGCGAAATCTTCGTCAATCTCGAAGACAAGAGCGAATTGCTCGCGGTGGATCCGCTCAAGTTGGAGATAAAGTCACGCTGGCCACTGGCGCCGTGTGAGGAGCCGACCGGATTGGCCATCGACCGCAAGCATCGGCGGCTGTTTTCCGGTTGCGGCAATAAGCTGATGGCCATCGTGGATGCGGACAGCGGCAAAGTCATCTCCACCCTTCCGATCGGCCAGGGCGTGGATGCAACTGCCTTCGACCCGGAGACCGGATTGGCATTCGCTTCCTGCGGTGAGGGCGTGCTCACGGTGGTGCATGAAGATTCGGCGGACAAATTCAGCGTCGCCGAGAATGTTCCCACCGAGCGCGGTGCCCGCACCATGGCGCTCGACGTCGCGAAGCACGAGATTTTCCTGGTGACGGCAAAATTCGGGCCGCCTCCCGCGCCGACGGCGGAGCAACCTCATCCCCGGCCGGCGATTTTGCCAGGCAGTTTTGAAGTGTTGCTGGTGGGCAAGTAAGAAAGCTGCCTCACATTACGGCCGGCACGCTGATCCCCATGACGGCCAACACCCGCGTCAATTCGCGGCGGACCACGGCCACGGTGGCCAGCAGAAATTTCTTTCGGCCTTCGTCCGCTTCACTCAGGATCGGGTGCCGGTGGTAAAAGGCATTGAAGAGTTGGGCGAGTTGGAAGACGTGCTTGGCCAGGTACGCGGGCTCGGCGGTAGCAATCGATTGATCGATGATGTAGGAAGTCTTGGCAGCGGCCAGCCACAATTCCCAGATTTCGTTCGCCGCGTCCCCGGCAAGGTGCCTGGCCAAGTCATCGGTCGAAACGCGGTCTGCCGCATTTCGGCCAAATTCTTCAGCATCGAAGCCGCCCTTGCGGAAGATGTTGACGGCTCGCACCACGGCATACTGTGCGTAAGGACCCGTTTCGCCTTCAAAGCTTAAAGCTTCTTTGAAGTCGAATGCGATCACTGACGACTTGGTGAACTTGAGCATGAAATAACGCAGGGCGCCGACTGCGATCTGGGTGGCGATCGTCGTGCGCTCGGCTTCCGTCAGTTGAGGATGGCGGGCGTCCACCTCGTTCTTCGCCGACGCGATCAACCGGTCGAGCAGGTCGTCGGCCTTTACCCCAAATCCCTTGCGGCCGGAGACTTCAATGTAGGGGCGGCTCTTGTCTTCATCGGAAAGCTGGTAGCCCAGTTCCGCGGCACAACGCGGCGTGAGCGCAACCATCTCATACGAAAAGTGCGTGTAATGGTCGGCCTGCTGGTTGTAACCTAGCCCACGCAGAGCTTCGATGACCGTGTTCTGAGCCTCCGCCTGGCGAGCGTCAATCACATTGTAGATTTCCGCCACATTGCCGAAATGGGGATGGTCCAGCGCGCCCACAGCGGTTGAAATCCAGCAATCATGTCCGTTGGGATAGCGATAGAACTTGCGATAACCGAAATCGCGGCCCAGCAGTCCAAACTTCCACATGTGGTAAGCAATGTCTTTGCCCACATAACCAACTGTCCCGTTGGAACGAACGATGACCTTCTGGTCTTCCTCGGCGACTTCGTCTGTCTCCGCGCCCGCAGCGGCCTGTGCGGTTTCGGCCTTTGCCGTCCCAGCCCGGCGCATCACCCAGCAACCTTTATTCTTCCCTTCCGTTTCCAAGGAAAGTACGCCGCCTTCCTTCAGCTTGGCAAAAGCCGCATCCCAGAAATGAAGATGGAGGATCTCGCTCTCCCGCGGCAGGAAGTCGTATTCGATATCGAGCCGGTCCATGGTCTCGAGGTGACGCCGCAGGACGGCGATGGAAATTACATCGGCGACGGCTGCGCTTTCATTGTTGCCCTCTTCGATGGCGTGCAGCGCCTGCTGACGGACCTGCAAGTTCTGCTTGTCCTCGGCGTACCACTGCGAGACGCGGGCATAGAGGTCCCAGCAGTAGTAGTCAAACCGCGGCTGCCGCGCCAGCTGTTCGATCTCCGCACGCGACTTCTTTTCAATGTTTAGAAATCCCACCACTACGTCGGCAACCTGCACGCCGGTGTTGTCGATGTAATTCTGGACGTCCACTTCTCTTCCGGCAAACTTCAGCAGCCGGACAAAGGTGTCGCCGAGAATGGCGTTGCGCAGGTGGCCGACATGCGCCGCCTTATTGGGATTTATGCTGGAGTGCTCGACTAGAATCTTGCCGGGCGGGGCGTCGGCCCGCGGCCGTTCGTCGGCAATAAGGGTTGCGGCCAGCTCTTCGCGCCTGAGCCGGGCGTTGATATAGCCTGCGCCCGCTAATTCCAGCTTCTCAAAGCCGGGGATAGGGCCGATTCCGTTGACAATCTCCTCCGCAATCTTACGCGGGGCCTTGCGCAGCTTTTTGGCCAGCTCGAAAGCCAGCGGCAAGGCGTACTCGCCGAACTCCACCTTGGGGGGCTGTTCGATGACGATTTTCGGCAGATCCAGATCGTAGGTGCGACGCAGAAATTCGCGTACGTGTTGGGCGAGCCGTCGTTCGAGATGGCGATACAAGAATTCCTCTAAGCTGTTGAAGAAAAGAGTGATTGTAGCAAACCACGCGAGACCGCAAGGTTTGACGGCAAATGCCGGCTTCCCTATGATGAAAACTGGTCTTGGTCGTTGGCCGTTGAGTCTCGACTCCGTGGTGTAGTCGGCTGACCCGAGCAGGTGTGGGTCGGACACTCTTGTCCGACGCTTTTGACGTTGACCTTGTTTTCGGGACATTGATATCGCGGCGTCAGAAGCCCGACGACCAAGGGCCAACGACCAACGACCAGCAGCCAACGACCGGTCTTCCCATGCGCATAGCCTACCTCGACTGCTTCTCCGGCATGAGCGGCGACATGTTTCTCGGCGCCCTGGTGGACGCGGGAGTGCCGGCCAAGCTCTTCGAAGACACCGTCGCGGCCTTGAACATCGGAGCGCGCCTGGAAATTTCTCGGGTAAAGCGCAGCGCCATCAGCGCCACCAAGGTGGATGTCTTCGTACACGGGGAAAAGGAGTTGCCGCGGGAGGTTTTCTTCGAACAACAGAGTCGCCTACAGACACATGAACACGGGCATGAAATGGGACATAAGCATGCGCCCGAGCACGTTGAGCTTCGCGAGCATAACTACGGCCAATCCGTACATGAAGCCACGCGGGCGGGGGCGCCCACGCCACACCGGCATGAGTCAGATCAGCATGAACACGGGCGCGGCCTGACCGAGATACGTGGGATAATTCGTCAGGCAGGAATCAGCGAAGGGGCGAAGCGCGCCGCTGTCGCCATCTTCGAGGCGCTGGGCGCGGCGGAAGCCAAAATCCACAACAGCGCTATTGAGAAGGTGCATTTCCACGAAGTAGGCGCCGTAGATGCAATGGTGGATATTGTCTGCGCTGCGGTTGGAGCCGAGGCGTTGGCAGTCGATGAGATTGTTTGCTCACCCCTGAATGTTGGCGGGGGCACGGTAAAGTGCGCCCATGGAGTTCTGCCTGTGCCCGTCCCTGCCACGGCAGAGTTGTTGCAGGGCGCGCCGGTGTATTCCTCCGGCATTCAGGTGGAACTGGTCACCCCGACAGGTGCGGCGATTGTCAAAACGCTGGCCAAACGATTCGCGCAGTTTCCGGCCATGACCATTGAGAAGTCCGGATACGGCGCCGGCACCCGCGACTTTCCCGGGCATGCCAACGTAGTTCGTTTGACCATCGGCGAGTCACCTGCGGGACTTACCGGGAACGCTTTGCAGGAAACCATTAGCGTGCTCGAAGCCAACCTCGACGATCTGAATCCGCAGGTGTTCGGGTACGTGATCGAGCGACTGCTCGAAGCCGGCGCCCTGGATACTTTTGCCGTGCCGGTACAGATGAAGAAGAACCGTCCAGGGATATTGCTGACCGTGTTGTCGAGACCGGAAGATGCTTCCCGGCTGAGCCAGATAATTTTCACGGAGACCAGCACGCTGGGGGTGCGGCGTCGCGAGGAGCAGCGGCAAACGTTGGCGCGAAAATGGATTGAGGTAGCAACCCGCTGGGGAGGCGTACGCCTGAAGATTGCCAGCATGAATGGCACGGTCACCAACTACGCTCCTGAGTACGAAGATTGCAGGAAAATCGCGGCCGAGCATCATGTACCGCTGAAGCGCGTCATAAATGAAGCCATGGAGGCCTATTTGAAGGCCCTGAGAAGTTAACGGCCCGCGCTACCAAGGTCAAACGCAAGAATCCAAATGAGCAAAAAGTTTTACATCACAACCCCGATCTATTACGTGAACGCGCGTCCGCACATTGGGCACGCCTACACCACGATTGCCTGCGACACCATTGCCCGGCGCCAGCGCCTCATGGGCTTTGATACCTACTTTCTTACCGGCACCGACGAGCATGGGCAGAAGATAGAGCGCGCGGCGCAGGCCGCTGGAAAAACGCCGCAACAGCTCACCAATGAAGTTTCCGCCGAGTTCCGTTCGCTGTGGGACCGGATGGGACTGACCTACGACGATTTCATCCGCACCACGTCCGACAAACACAAGCAGGGCGTGCAAGCCCTGTGGCGGCGCATTCGCGACAACGGCTATATCTACAAAGGCAGCTACACCGGCCAGTATTGCGTTTTTGACGAACTTTACGTGGATGTCGTCGGCCCCGGCGCGCCCTGCCCCGAATGTGGGCGCCCAACGGAAACCGTCAAGGAAGAGAATTATTTCTTCAAGCTGTCGGCCTTCCAGGACAAACTTCTGGAGCTCTACACCAGCCAGCCTGATTTCATCCGTCCGGAAACACGGCGCAACGAGGTGATGTCATTTGTGCGCTCCGGCCTGCGCGATCTGTCGGTCAGTCGCAGCACATTCTCCTGGGGCATTCCGGTCCCAGACGATCCCAAGCACGTGATTTATGTCTGGTGGGATGCACTGGCGAATTACATCACCGCGCTGGGTTATGGATCGGAAGATAAGGCGAAATACGAAAAGTACTGGCCGGCCGACGTGCAGATGATTGGCAAGGAGATCGTGCGTTTCCACTGCGTTTACTGGCCGGCGTTTCTGATGGCCGCGGGATTGCCTTTACCGCAGCGGATCATGGCGCACGGCTGGCTGTTGTTCGAAGAAAGCAAGATGTCGAAGTCGCGTGGGAATATCGTGCGCACGGAGACCATTCTCGACGTGCTGGGCTCCGACGCCTTGCGCTACTTTCTGCTGCGCGAAATCGTCTTCGGGCAGGACGGATCGTTTTCCTTCGACGCGCTGGTGCAGCGTTATAACGCCGATCTGGCCAACGGACTGGGCAACCTGACCAGCCGCACGCTGACCATGATCACGCGCTATTTCAAGGGCGAAGTACCTTATCCCTCGCGCGCCGCAACTTTGACCGGGCAAGAGCATGCCGTTGCGGACGCAGCGCGGCAAACGATTACGGAATTCAACAGTTTCTTTGACCAGTGCCAGTTTTCGCGCGCTCTGGAAGTGGCCTGGGGCCTGGTGGGGGCGGTCGACAAGTATATCGTCGAGACTCAGCCCTGGGCCCTGGGCGAGAAGCAGGACGACGAAAGCCGCTCGCGTCTCGCCACCATTCTCTACACCAGCGCCGAAGCCCTTCGCATCGTAACCGCGCTCGCGCATCCCGTGATTCCCGAAGCCACGGCGAAGATCTGGGGACAGCTGGGGCTGGGAGACATCCGGAAGTTTCCGCTGTCGGACCTGCAATGGGGACAGCTCAAGTTGGGGACGAGGCTCGGCGAGGTTCAGTCCGTCTTTCCGCGGGCTGACAAAAGCACAATCGAAAGGATGCAGCAAATGGAAGAGCAGGGACGCAGCGCGACCGCAGCCGCCGAAGAAAAAACGGTCGAAGAAGCAAAGGCCAAGAAGGTGGTTGATGCTCCCGCCGCACCGGCGAATGCTCCCGCGCCTGCCGCCATCGTTCCCGATGGCAAGATCAGCATTGAAGACTTCGCCAAAGTGGAACTGCGCGTGGGTCAAGTGAAGGTGGCAGAGAAAGTGAAAGGGGCCGACAAGTTGCTGCGCCTCGAAGTTGATCTCGGGACTGAAGTGCGCCAAGTGGTGGCCGGCATTGCTGAGGCTTATGCACCGGAGACACTGGTGGGGCGCAAGGTCGTAATCGTCGTGAACCTGGCGCCGCGTAAATTGCGCGGGCTGGAATCGAATGGAATGATCGTCGCCGCATCTCCGGAAGGCGGGAAGCCGGTGCTGGCGGCCTTTTTGGAGGATGTGCCGGTGGGAACACGGTTGAAGTAAACCCGGCGTCGGGCGTCGGACTTCAGACCTCGGGCTGCAGAATCTGAATCTCCACGATCTATTGTGAAAAGTCCGACGTCCGAGGTCCGAAGTCCGATGTTCATAGACTCCCACGCCCATCTCGAGATGGAGCAATTTGACGCCGATCGTGAACCCATGATCGCCCGGGCGCGGGATGGAGGCATTGAAAAGATTGTCGCCATTGGCAGCGGAACGGGTCCCGGGTCGCTGGACTGCGGCATTCAACTGGCCGAGCGGCACGAATTCATACTTGCCACCATCGGCATCCATCCCCATGAAGCAAAGCTGGCCACGGATGCCGACTTTCAGCAACTTGAGAAGCTGGCGAGACATCACAAAGTCATCGCCTGGGGCGAAATTGGGCTGGATTATTTTTACGATCACTCACCCCGCGAACTTCAGCAACAAGTTTTCTTGCGGCAGATGGATCTGGCGCGAGCGGCCGAACTGCCGATTGTCATTCACTGCCGCCCCTCCGCCGGCAGCGATAACGCCTGGGATGACTGCCTCGACCTTCTAGAACAGCACTGGAGAGCCAGCGGGCTGGGAGGAATTCTGCACTGCTTCACCGCGACATGGCCGTACGCCAAACGGGCGCTCGACCTTGGCTTCATGATTTCCTTCGCCGGTAACATAACCTTTCCCAAAGCACAGCCGATCCGCGACGCTGCCAAGGAAGTCCCGTTGGAACGAATGTTGATCGAAACCGACTCGCCCTTCCTGGCACCAGTGCCGCACCGCGGCAAGCGCAACGAGCCGCTGTTTGTAAGGGAAGTTGCCCGGCAACTGGGCGAGATCCGAGGACTCTCGACGGAAGAGGCCGGAAGACAAACTGCGCACAACTTCTACACCTTCTTCAAGCTGCCTGAATCCGCCGAGATATAAGGCTCAATTTTTGAAGACCCTTTGTGCGAAGGCGTCATGCTGAGGTTGCGAAGCCTGGCGTGAAGTGGAGATGCGGCAGTGGGCCGGCAATGAACCGATGCATGCCAGATCCTTCGGGACTGAACTCCCTCAGGATGACGCCATCGAAGAGGGGAGGACTCCCGACATACAACCAAAGAACTGCGGCGCTAAAAGCGCTTCTTCTGGTAACCTCAGAGGTTACATTTTCATAGTTTTCAGAAGGCGCTGCGAACATGCCCGAAAACACTTTCGACATCGTGAGTAAGATCAATCTGGAAGAGGTCTCGAACGCCATCCAGCAAGCGACGAAAGAAATTCATACCCGCTTCGACTTGAAGGATTCCAAGTCCAAAATCGAGCTGGAGGGTAAAGACGCGATCGTTCTGCACTCGATCGATGAATATAAACTGAAATCGGTGAGTGACGTGCTTCAGCAAAAGCTGGCGAAACGCGGCGTGCCCCTTAAAGGGCTGACGCACGGCGCTGTCGAATTGGCCCTGGGAGGCACCGCCAAGCAGAAGATCACCTTGCAGCAGGGTATCCCGATGGAGAAGGCCAAAGAAATTGTGAAATTGATTAAGACGTCGAAAAACAAGGTGCAAGCGTCAATTCAGGGAGACCTGGTGCGGGTAAGCGGCAAGGACCGCGATACTTTGCAGGAGGTCATCGCTTTGCTGAAACAGCAGGATTTTGGGATCGACATGCAGTTTACGAATTACCGGACAAATTAACGATCTACCCCGGAGACAGCGAGACACTGAAAAATGCGATGCATGGAAATCCAATCCGATAAGGCGGATCAGTCTGGCAGTGTTAGGAAGGTCACGCCTTGTATTTTCTCCGTGCCTCTGTGTCTCCTGAAGAAGATGCAGGATTCTTAGGAACTCGACCTTGAGCATGCCCGCCGCCATCAACGGAAAGGAATTCTTCGAGCTTCTGCGCGAGGACCTGGCTGCCATTGAGCGCGAGTTCGGGCGGGACACGGTGTCGGGCGTCGAAGCCATCACCGAGATTGGCGAATACCTGCGGAATGGCGGAGGCAAACGCATCCGTCCCGCGCTGTTGCTGCTGGCTGCAAAATTGTTCAATTATCAGGGACGCGGTGCCATCCGCCTGGGCGCGGTGGTCGAGATCATTCACACCGCCACACTGGTGCACGACGACATCATCGACGAGGCCCAGACACGGCGCGGCCGGCCCGCGGCCAACACGCAATGGGGCAACTCCAAATGCGTGCTGGCCGGCGATTGGCTCTACATGCAGGCCTTCAAGGTCGCGGTCCAGGAGCGTAACTTCCGCGTTCTCGACACGCTGATCGAACTGACCCAGCAGATGGTCGAGGGCGAACTGCTGCAGATGGAAAAACTGGGCAAACTCATCTCGCTCGACGAGCATTTTGATTTAATCTTCCGCAAGACTGCCTGCCTCTTTTCGGTGTGCATGCGGATGGGCGCAATTCTGGGTGGAGCCACTCCCGAGCAGGAAGAGAGTCTGGGGCAGTACGGACGCGACCTGGGGATGGCATTTCAGATCGTGGACGACGTGCTCGACCTGACCGCGTCGGAGAAGGTCCTGGGAAAGCCTGTGGCCAGCGACTTGCGAGAGGGCAAGGTCACGATGGCGGTGATCCATGCCCTCGAACGCTGCACGCCGCGCGAACGCAAGATGATCGAGACCGTGGTGCAGGAGCGCGCCTTCGACGGCGTCACCCATCGCGAAATCATCGGAATTCTGGAGCGTTACGGATCGCTCGAAGCGGCCAACGCGCGCGCGCTCCAGTACGCTACCCTGGCGCGAAACGCGATCTGCAGTTTCCCTGACAGCGAGTTCAAGCGGGCGTTGTTGTGGGCGCCGGATTTTGTGGTGGCAAGAGAAAAATAGCAGACATAGTTGGTTAGTGATCGCGAGTTAACCCATCACTTGAACTTCAAAACAGCTCAATCCTAACCTCTCGACAAGCGATGCACACCCACCTTCTTTATCGTCAGGAAACAAATCCATTTCGCCCCCAGGGCCGTACATCTCACAGGCATCTGATGAACATCCAGAGCCATACCCCCAGGAGGAGATTGAACTATGAAGAAACTATTGGTTCTCGCACTGGCTGTCTCCGTCATGTTTGCCGTGGCGGGCTTCGCTCAGGACATGTCAAGAGACAGTGGAATGGCCAAAGCTGCACCGGCCCCACTGAAGAACATCAAGGGAACGGTGAAGGCTGACGGCGACCAGTTGACTTTTGTCTCCGATAAGGACAAGAAGTCGTGGGACGTGGCCAATCCGGAGACCCTGAAGGGACATGAAGGCCATCACGTGGAAGTGAGCGCGCACGTGTACGCCGACAAAGGCCAGATTCACGTCATGAGCGTCAAGATGCTCAAGGCCGAGAAAATGGACAAGATGGACAACATGTCAAAGTAGTTGTGCTGAACTGAAGCACCGGAGGGCGGCAAGGGCCGCCCTTTTTCTTTATACTAACGCAGCCGGCAGCCGGCTCATGAATGCAACCATTACTTTCACTCATCGGACATCATGGATACATTCTGGTGTTCGTTATCGTGCTTGCCGAGGCTCTAGGATTGCCTGTTCCTGCAGCCGTGGCTTTGGTGGCAGGCGGCGCGGCCGCTGCCTCCGGAGTACTCAGCGTATACCGGCTTTTGTTGCTGGCACTGCTCGCCATGCTGATTGGCGATACCCTCCTGTTCGTGGCGGGACGATACATGGGGTGGGGTTTGCTCGGTTTTCTCTGCAAACTATCAGTCAATCCCGAAACTTGCATCCTGCGATCGGCCGAATCGTTCTATAAGCGCGGCAAGGCCACTCTGCTGTTCGCCAAGTTCATCCCCGGCATCAACACCATGGCTCCGCCGCTAGCGGGAAGCATGAAAATGCCGTTGGACACTTTTTTTCGGCACGATGTCGTGGGAGCGACACTTTACGCGACGGTCTATATAGCTGTCGGCCTTTTGTTCCGCGATTTTGTGGTTCCACTGATGCGTGGTTTTCAAACCGCCGGCCGTGCCGTCGAAGCAGTGACTGTCTTCGCCCTCATTGGCTATGCCCTGTACCGGGTCTGGCTTTATCGCAAACACGCCGTGTATAGAGTGGTACCCCGGATACAGGTGGAAGAAGTGACGCGCCGGCTGGCGTCGGAAGACAAAGGCAAAATCCTCCTCATGGATGTCCGCAGCCACGGTTACTACGATTCCGAGGCGGCACGCATCAAAGGATCGATCCGGCTTGAGCCGAACAACCTGAAGGACGAGCTCAAAAACATACCCAAGGACAAAGACATTTTTGTCTACTGTACTTGAGCGCGCGAAGCGACCAGCGCCCGGGTGGCGCATATGCTGCGGGAAGAAGGCTTCAACGCGTTCGTGATCGTGGGCGGGCTGGCCGCCTGGCGCAAAGCCGGCAATCCGCTGGAGCCGGTCCCGCGCGATGATTTGGTGAAACTGCCCACATTTTCGTAGGGCGGACGTCCGAGGTCCGACGCCTTAATTATGTCCCAGGAAATCGAGATCAAGTTTCGTGTGGATGATGTTCGCGCTCTGGCGCGGCGGCTGCGAGCAGCCGGTTTCCGGCAGGTGACCCGACGCACACACGAGAGCAACACTCTGTATGATCTTCCTGGCCAGAAGCTGCGAAAACGAGGGGAACTGCTGCGCCTGCGCAAATACGGGACCAGTTGGCTGCTGACCCACAAAGCCCAGGGCAAGGTGACCCGGCACAAGACCCGGGTTGAGACGCAAACCAGAATTGAAGATGGCGAGCAATTCCACAAGATCCTGCAGGCACTGGGCTACCTGCCCTCCTTCCGCTACGAAAAATTCCGTGCGGAGTGGAGCGACGGCGAGGGCCACGTGGTCCTGGATGAAACACCTATCGGTTTCTTCGGCGAGATTGAAGGCCCGGCGCGCTGGATTGACCGCACTGCCCGCCTTCTGGATATCAGCCGCGACTCGTATATCACAGACACCTACGCCGGACTGTTCTACGCCTGGAAGCGGCGAACTCGAAGCCGCGCCCCGGAGATGACATTCCGCGCCGTGCGAAATTCCAAAGCCCCGGACTAGCGTCACAACATTTTATATTCCCGGGAAGTGCGTTCGGAGTGACCTGGCGTACTCGCCCGCGTCTAACACGACAATTCTCGCCTGGAGTACAACAGGCGGCTGTCATTCCGCCTTATTGGACAGTACAACGCCGTTCTGGCCAACCCTGCTTTTACCTTTCTGGAAACTACAAAGAATTTCAACGCCGATTTTCTGATCACTTACCTGCTGCATCCCGGCACCGCGTTGTACGTCGGCTACAACAGCAACCTGGAAAATGTGCAGCTGCCTTTAAGGAATGACGTGGACGGGAACCTGCTACACAGCGGCCGATTGAAGAATGACGGGCGGGGCTTGTTTGTGAAGGCGTCGTATCTGTTCCGCTTTTAGATCTAATCCACACATTCTCGTGTGTGGGGCGGACACTCTTGTCCGCCGCCTTTGAAGTTGGTTTTGAAGTTGATTCATGATCTTTGGAATTTCGGAAGAAACAAGCCAAGAGCGGCGGACAAGAGTGTCCGCTCCACACGCTTGGCCTTTTGAGACTGACCGACCTAGCCGACCGGGACGGGCTTGGCGCAGAATTTGTCGAAGGCACCTTTCAGTTCGGCGGCGATATCCACAGCCTCGCGATGTTCAATGTCGCTGCGCTGCATCATGTGGACGACCTTGCCGTCGCGCAGCAGCGCAATCGAAGGCGAAGACGGTGGGTATCCTGCAAAATAAGAGCGCGCCCGATCGGTCGCTTCTTTGTCCTGACCGGCAAACACGCTGAACAACTTTTCCGGACGGCTGGAGTGCTGCAGCGCGGCGCGGACCGCAGGACGCATGCGACCAGCGGCGCATCCGCAAATGGAGTTTACGACTACCATGGTCGTGCCCGGTTGATTGGGCAGGGCGCGATCAACATCAGCTGCGGTGCGGAGTTCCTCGATGCCGAGCCGGGTCAACTCCTCACGCATCGGAATCACCATCATGTCTGGATACATTTCTTCTCCTCAGGGTCATTCTAATAGGACGCGAATTCTCAGGACCTCAGCCACGCAAGTCACAGCAGGATGTGTCCTGACGTACCGCCCGGAGGCTGCCACCAGCGCCTCTACCTGTCGTATATAGTGAAGCCATCATACCATCATGACGGTTCTGGAAAACGTGCCGCTGGCGCCGCTCACCACTCTCAAAGTCGGAGGGCCGGCACGTTATTTCACCGAGCCAAAATCCGCCACTGAAGTGTCGGATGCGGTCACCTTCGCACGCTCCCGGGACCTTCCCTTATTTGTGCTGGGCGGCGGCAGCAACCTGGTGATCTCAGACGCCGGTTGGCCTGGCCTGGTCCTGAGACTGGCGATTTCGGGAATCGAGCAACGTGAAGAAAATGGGAAGACTCTGTTCGAAGTGGGTGCGGGCGAAGAGTGGGACAGGTTTGTGGCCCGCGCCGTCGCCAGAAATTGCGCCGGCGTCGAGTGTCTGAGCGGCATCCCGGGCAGCGTGGGTGGAACCCCGGTTCAGAACGTGGGTGCCTACGGCCAGGAGGTCTCCGAAACCATCAAATCAGTGCTGGTGTTCGATCTTAAAGACGGGCAAGTTCGTGATCTCTGTGCCGAAGCCTGCGGATTTCAATATCGTACCAGCATCTTCAACACCAGCGAACGGGGACGTTTCATCATCCTGCGCGTGACTTACGGTCTGATGCCGGGCGGAAAGCCTCGCATCGAGTACGCGGACCTGAAAAGACATTTCGCGGGCTTTCAGAATGCCCCCTCATTGGCAGGGACCCGGGAAGCCGTGCGCCGAATACGCGCGACCAAGGCCATGCTGATCACCCCAGGAGACGAGGACTGCCGCAGTGCCGGTTCGTTCTTCAAGAATCCCGTGCTCGCCGCGGACCAATACGACGAGTTGACACGGCGCGCACAGGTCAAGGGATTGCAGGTTCCCAGTTATCCCGCGCTCGATGCCCAGAAAAAGGTTTCAGCTGCCTGGCTGGTGGAGCACTCAGGCTTCAGCAAGGGCTACAGCAGCGGCCACGTCGGTATTTCGCGCAAGCATGCCCTGGCCATCGTGAATCGCGGCGACGCCTCCGCCGCCGCACATCCTGGGTTTGAAAGACCACATTCAGCAGCGCGTGGAAGAACTCTGGGGCATTCATCTCGAGCCCGAACCCGTATTTGTGGGTTTCTAAGTGGCCCAACTCATTTCTTGGGCAGCTTGCGAAAGGGGTGTTCGAAACTCAAATAGAGAAAGATGGCCCGTTCACCCGCGCTCGGCCCGACCCCAAGTGGTACTCCAATTCCCGCAACAATCTGCAAGCCATTTTTGAAGTTGTAAGCCCATCGAATCCCGGGGCTGAGAAAGAGCGAGCTCGTCCCATCCGTGTGGTTGCTGGCCACCACGCTTTGGGAGCGGGCGAACACGGTTTCCAGCATGACATTAAAACGAGTGTCAGCCAGCCAGATGAAGCTCTGGCCGAAGTGGTAGCCGGCAGTAGCGGCGCGGTCGCCAGAGGTGTCCTGAGCGTGTGGAAGGAATGTTGCTCCGGCGTTCCAGTGGCTGACCAGCTTCTTGGCAAGAACGACGCTCAATGGCAGACTTGTCTGCAAACCGAAACTGCCTGCACCCCGGCCCTGAGCAGAATCGCCGGTGGGAAATATCAGGCTGAGGCGAGGGGAGAAGGCAACGCGAGTGTCTCCGCTTCCTACCAACTGGTAACGGTAATTCAGGAAAACATCTCCGATGCCGACCCCGGAGCCGGGAAAAGACTCGGAGTGCAAGGCGACCAGAGTGTAACTGAGCTGGTGGCGTTCGTCGCCGGGAACCGGCCACTCCTGGGTGAAGGTGTAATTCCAGTCCTTGCTGTCGAAGAAACGGGTGAAGCTGGAAATGGGTTGCACTACGCCGAAGTTCTGGTTGTAAGCCTCCTCCACCAGAAAACTGTTGTCCTGGATACCGGGTGCGGCAGGGGGCACCGGGTCCGGCTGGCCCAGGGAGTTGACGCCAAGCAGGACATCGCCGCGAGGACGAAGCCCGAGTTACGGACCTCCCAAAACCCGTTCCATAATTTAGCCATGATTAAGTAAATCACATAATCATCAGTTAACTCAATCACTGCTTTTCGGAGGTACCCCGCTGCTCGGCCCATCGTCGGGCTTCTTTGAAAATTGCGGCAAACATCGGGCGAGTGAGTTTACCGGTTTGGGTGTTCTGGTTAGAGGGATGGTAGGAGGCCAGCAATATCCGGCCATCAGGCATCTTGTAGCTGGTCCCGTGCCGGAACGGATAAGGATTCTTGCTTGAGAGCAGACCTCGACGCTTGAGGTAGTTAAGGTAAGCTTCGAATCCAATCCTACCTAGTGCCACCACCACTCTGACGTTCTTGAGTCCATCCATTTCGCGGTCCAGATAAGGGGCACAGTTGGCCAGTTCCTGGGGCAGAGGCTTGTTATCTGGCGGCGCGCAGCGGACGGCGGCGGTGATGTAGAGGTCTCGGAGTTCAAGCCCATCATCGCGCTGGGTGGCGTCAGGTTGATTCGAGAACCCGGCCTCATAAAGGATCGGATACATGAACTTGCCGGAGGCATCGCCGGTAAACGGCCGTCCAGTGCGGTTTGAGCCATGGGCTCCGGGCGCTAGGCCAAGCACCAGGATGCGCGCGTTGGGATCGCCGAAGCCGGGGACGGGCCTTCCCCAATACTCCCAATCGACGTAGGCGCGGCGCTTCTCGCGTGCGATTTTCTGGCGATATTCGACCAGCCGCGGACAACGTGTGCAGGCGATCACTTCGCGGTTCAGTCGAACGAGCCAGGCGGGCATTCGAGTCATTGTATAAGTAACCGCAATGCTAGACTTCTGATAGAGGCAGCAGATGTTGACACGTAGAAAATTTCTCGGCCAATTTCTTATCGGAGCTTCAGCCCTGGTTACGGTCGCAGGGGCGGACACAGCTTTCCTCGAACCCCGTCACCTGGTTTCAGAGCCCATCGACGTGCGATTGAAGCGACTACCCGACGACTTTCACGGCTTTCGCATTGCTCAGATCAGCGACATGCATTTCGGTCCTTACATGGGCAAAAGCTTTCTGGGGCAGGCCGTACAGCTGGCGCAATCCTTTCATCCGGATCTGCTGGTTCTGACCGGAGATTTTGTTTCCCATCCATTCGGCGAATTTAATGGCATGCGGGGAGCGCGCTTTGCTGAGCCCTGCGCCGATGTTCTTGCCATGGTCACAGGGATCCCGGTGGTCGCCATCCTGGGGAACCACGACCATTTGAACAACGGGAAGGTTGTCGAAGGCGCATTGCATGATCGTGGGATCCAGGTATTGCGAAACCGCTCACTTCCGTTGGAGCGTGGCCGCAGCCGTATCTGGATCGCCGGAGTCGACGACGCATTGGTACAGGCGGCAGATCTGACTAAGACTCTGCGCGATGTTCCAGCATCGGAGGCGGTCGTGCTGCTCGCCCACGAGCCGGACTTTGCCGATTACGCGGCGCGCTTCCCCGTGGACCTGCAACTTTCCGGACACTCTCATGGCGGCCAGGTAAGGTTACCGGGAATCGGCGCACTGATACTTCCACGCCTGGCGGAGAAATACCCCGAGGGCTTGAACCAGGTAGGAGCTTTGCAGGTGTACACCAACCGCGGTCTGGGGGTAATCAACCCTCCGGTGCGTTTCAATTGTCCGCCCGAGGTTACGTTTGTCACCTTGCTTCCTGCCCAGCCGGTTTGACGCTTCTCTCCCTCAGTCTTTACACTCAGATTTACAGCCTGTGCGGTTCGCCGGTTAACCCGGTCCCGAAATGGAACGGTTCGAACAGTCAAAGCCCGAAAGGCAAATGTGAGCCCCACTGAGACCAGCAGCAGCACCCGGCGGGAGATCGCGGTTGAAATACCTGTCGAGGAAGTAACTCGCGAGACGAATTCCCTGATCCAGAAATATCAGAAGCTGGCGCGCATCCCCGGCTTCCGCCGCGGACACGTCCCCGCGTCCGTCATTCGCCAGCGTTTTGCCGAAGATCTCAAGAGCGATGTGGTGGAGGCGCTCGTCCCCCGCTACTTCCGTAAAGAGGCCGACAAGCAGGGACTAATCCCGGTGTCGCAGCCGCAAGTCACCGATCTGCAGCTGAAAGATAACGAGCCATTGCGCTTCAAAGCCAGTTTCGAAGTCATGCCCGAAATCAAGGTGGACGGCTACAAGGAATTGCGCGCCGAAAAGCCTGAAGTCACGGTTACCGATGAAGAAGTCGAGCAGTCGCTGAATGGCGTGCGCGAGCAGCATGCAACCTTCACTGCGGTGGAAGGCCGCACCCTCGCGGACGGCGACTACGCCCAGGTGTCGCTCGACGGCAAGCCCAAGGACGGTGAAGATAAGCCGGTCCACATGGATGAAGTGCTGGTCGAAATCGCGGGTAAGAACACCATGCCCGAGTTTACCGAAAATCTGCGTGGTGCTTCGCCGGGCGACGAGCGCGTCTTCGAAGTGACCTATGCGCAGGACGCAACCGAACAGCGCCTGGCGGGAAAGACATTTACTTACACCGTCAAGGTGCAAGCCATCAAGCAGAAGAGCCTGCCGGAACTGGATGACCAGTTTGCCACGCAACTGGGGGAGTTCAAGACCCTGGAGGAGGTGCGCCAGCGCATCCGCGAAAGCATGGAATCCGAGCGCAAGCACGCCGCCGAGCACCAGGCCAAGGACAAACTGGTTGCGGAACTGGTGAAGCGCAGCGAATTCGAGGTGCCGGAGGCGCTGGTGGACCGGCAGATCGATGTGCGCCTGGAGCGCGGCCTGCGCGCCCTGGCGGCGCAAGGCATGAAAGCCGAAGACATCAAGAAGATGGATTTGAACCGGTTGCGGGTGGGACAGCGGGAGCAAGCGCTGCAGGAAGTTAAAGCGTCATTGCTGCTGGACAAGATTGCCGAGGAGGAAAAGATCGAGGTCAGCGATGAGGAGATCGGTCGGGAGATCGACGCGCTCGCCACGCAGTCAAAACAGACGCCGGAAGCGATCCGGGCCCGTTTGACACGTGATGGAGCGCTCGATAGAATCCGAAATAGAATCCGCAGCGAAAAGACCCTCGATTTTCTATATCGCCAGTCCGCCTAGCGCGGACTCTTTCGATCCTCCCCGACAGACTAGTGGTCAGGAACAGGAGTGTGGACGGTGAATGTGAACGATCCCAAAATGATGCTGGTCCCCATGGTCATCGAGCAAACTGGCCGGGGTGAGCGGGCTTACGACATCTATTCCCGGCTGCTGCGGGACAACATCATTTTCATCGGCACCCCGATTGACGACAACATCGCCAACCTGGTGATTGCGCAGATGCTGTTTCTGGCGCAGGAAGACCCCGAGAAGGACATCCAGCTCTATGTGAACTCGCCGGGCGGATCCATTACCGCCGGCATGGCGATTTACGACACCATGCAATACGTGAAGAACGATGTCACCACCATTTGCATCGGGCAGGCCGCCAGCATGGCGGCGCTGCTGCTGGCTGCAGGAGAGTCGAAGAAACGGCTGGCGCTGCCCAACTCCCGCATCCTGATTCATCAACCGTCCATGGGCGGACTGTCGGGCCAGGCCACCGACATCGACATCCACGCCCGGGAAATTCTTCGTATGCGCGAGATTACTAACCAGTTAATGGCGAAGCACACCGGTCAGAAGCTGGAAAAGGTGGAGAAAGACGTGGAGCGTGACTTCATTATGAACTCCCAACAGGCTAAGGAATACGGAATCATAGACGATATCATCTATAAGACGAGATAAAGGTATGATCGGGCTTCGCCCGATCAGTTTCCGATCAGTCTCGGCGCGAAACTCTCTGTCCCGCCGACCCGGCAAGGGATGCTTGGAGCGGGAGAGAGAGGGTTAACGAAGGAGTAAAGCCGAGTGAAAAACAGGACTGGTACCGAGGAGATGTTGCGCTGTTCGTTCTGCCATAAATCGCAGGACGCGGTGGCCAAACTTATTTCATCGCCCAGCGATTATCCCAGGGCCTATATTTGCGACGAGTGTGTAGCCGTCTGCAATTCGATCCTGGAAGATGACCGCACCGCGACGCCTCCCACCACCACCCCCAATCAACTGCCCAAGCCGCAGGAAGTGAAAAGCTTCCTCGACGAGTACGTGATCGGCCAGGAGCAGACTAAGAAAAAGCTGGCGGTGGCGGTTTACAACCATTACAAGCGGATTTACATGAACCGCCAGCGGGCCGGCGACGGCGTCGAACTGGCTAAGTCGAACATCATGTTGATCGGCCCTACCGGGACGGGCAAGACCCTGCTGGCCCAAACCCTGGCCCGCATGCTCGATGTTCCATTCGCCATCGTGGACGCTACCACCCTGACCGAAGCCGGCTATGTCGGCGAGGACGTGGAGAACATCATCCTCAAGCTCCTGCAGGCAGCCGACGGCGATGTGGGACGCGCCCAAACCGGCATCATCTATATCGACGAAGTGGACAAAATCGGGCGGAAAGACGAGAACCCGTCCATCACCCGCGACGTTTCCGGAGAAGGAGTCCAACAGGCGCTGCTGAAGATCCTTGAAGGCACGATTGCCAATGTGCCTCCCCAGGGCGGCCGCAAGCATCCCCACCAGGAATTCACTCCCGTGGATACCACCAACATCCTGTTCATCTGCGGCGGAGCCTTTGTCGGCCTGGAAAAAATCATCGGACGGCGTGTGGGCAAGAAATCTTTGGGCTTTAAGGCCGGAGCGGAAGAAGGCGAGGCGGAGGAAACTCCAGCCGTCAGCCGCAAGCGGAATTTCGAACTGCTAAGCGACATCCAACCGGAAGACTTGATCAAGTTTGGCTTGATTCCCGAATTCGTTGGCCGCTTGCCCGTGGTCGGCGTGCTCGAAGATCTGGATGAGTTCGCGCTGATCGAAATCCTGACCCGGCCCAAGAACGCCATCATCAAGCAGTACCAGCGCCTGTTCGAATTCGAGAATGTGCGCCTTAAATTCAGCGACGACGCCTTGAAAGCGATCTCGCGCCAGGCCATGGCCCGCAAGGTCGGAGCTCGCGGGTTACGCATGATTCTAGAGGAGTTAATGCTCGACCTCATGTACCATTTGCCCAGCCAGAAGAAGGTCAAGGAGTTCGAAGTGACCCGGGAAATGGTGGAGAAGCGTAGCGTAACCCTCGCAATGATGGAAAAGGCGGGGTAAACTAACGTCCGCTGGAGTAGGAGCAAGGAGCCAGCAGCTAGCTGCAAACAACGAACGCAACTCGGGTGTTCGGGAGAGATAGTGAGCATAGTTAAGGAAAAATTCGAGACCAAGAAATTACCCATGATGCCCATCCGGGACGTGGTCATCTTCCCTTACATGATGACTCCGTTTGTCGTAGGACGGGAATCGAGCGTTCGAGCCCTGGAAGAAGCGCTGGCGGCCGACAAGAAGATCTTCCTCGCCACCCAGCACGACGCCAGCATCGATGAACCCAAGCCCAACGAGATCTACCAGGTGGGCACCATCGTCAACATCGTGCAGAGCCTCAAGTTGCCGGATGGCAACATCAAGGTCCTGGTCGAGGGCATCGAACGCGGTAAAGTTCTTCAGATCAGCGAGAGCGAAGGCTTCATGCAGGTTTCACTGCGCGTGGCGCGCTACGCGACCGAGACCAACCCGCAGATCGAAACCGGCATGCAGCGGGTCACGGCCCTTTTCGAACAGTACGTCAAGCTCTGCCAGTCACTCAATTACGAAACCATGATCGCGGCCGTGCGCATGGAAGATCCGGCCAAGCTGACCGACACCATCGCCGCCAACCTGCAGCTTTCCATCGAAGAAAAACAGGAGTTGCTGGAAATTTTCGATCCCGGCGAACGTCTGACCCGGATCGGCGACGTGCTCGACATCGAAATCGAAAAGCTGAACATGGACCGCACCATCCAGTCGCGGGTCAAGCGGCAGATGGAACGGGCCCAGAAAGAGTATTACCTCAACGAGAAGATCAAGGCCATCCAGAAAGAACTGGGCCGGGGCGAAAAAAGCGAATTCGACGAACTGAAGAAGAAAATCGAAGCCGCCGGCATGCCCAAGGAAGTGCGCGACAAGGCGGTGCAGGAACTCAAGAAGCTGGAAGCCATGCCGCCCATGTCGGCCGAGTCCACGGTCTCGCGCAACTACCTGGACTGGCTGCTGGCAGTTCCGTGGAAGAAGCGGTCCAAGGAAATCCGTAACATCAGCCGCGCCGAAAAGGTATTGAACGAAGACCATTACGGTCTGGAGAAGATCAAAGACCGCATCCTGGAATTCCTGGCGGTGCGGCAGCTGGTTAAGAACCCGAAGGGCTCGATCCTGTGTTTCGTCGGGCCTCCCGGTGTGGGCAAGACTTCGCTGGGGATGTCCATCGCGAAGGCCACCGGCCGCAAGTTCGTCCGCATGTCGCTGGGCGGTGTACGCGACGAAGCCGAGATCCGCGGTCACCGGCGGACTTACATCGGCGCCCTGCCCGGACAGATTATCCAGATGATGAAGAAAGCCGGCACCAAGAACCCGGTCTTCATGCTGGACGAAGTGGACAAGATGTCCATGGATTTCCGCGGCGACCCGTCGGCCGCGCTGCTCGAAGTGCTCGATCCGGAACAGAATTTCATGTTCGTGGACCACTACCTCGACGTCGAATATGACCTTTCTCAGGTCTTCTTCATCGCCACCGCCAACGTCATGCACACCATCCCACCCGCGTTGCAGGACAGGATGGAAGTGCTGCGTCTGCACGGGTACACCGAGCAGGAAAAGGTCGAAATCGCCAAACAGTTCCTGGTCAAGAAACAACTGCTACAGGCGGGCCTGACCGACAAGAACATTAAGTTCACCGACGATTCGATCACCGCCCTGATTCGTTCCTACACCCGGGAAGCCGGAGTCCGCAACCTGGAGCGCGAAATCGGCAACGTATGCCGCAAGGTCGCGCGCAAAGTCGTGAAGGAAGGCGGAACCTATAACGTCGCCATCGGGCAGGACAACGTCAACGATTTCCTAGGCGTGATTAAATTCCGCGACACGCTGGCTCACGAGAAAAGCGAAGTCGGTCTGGTGACCGGCCTGGCCTGGACTGAGGTCGGCGGCTCGATTCTGAGCACGGAAGCCACCGTGGTTGACGGCAAGGGCAAACTCACGCTCACCGGCAAGCTGGGCGACGTCATGCAGGAATCGGCGCAGGCGGCCATGTCATACATCCGCTCGCGGGCCCATCGCCTGGGCTTGTCACGCGACTTTTACCGCTCTCTCGATATCCACGTGCACGTGCCGGAAGGCGCGATTCCCAAAGATGGTCCCTCCGCGGGCATCACCATCGCTACCGCGATTGCCAGCGCTCTCAGCAAGATTGCCGTCCGCCGCGACATTGCCATGACCGGCGAGATTACGCTGCGCGGCAAAGTATTGCCCATCGGCGGGCTGAAGGAAAAACTGCTGGCCGCACACCGCGCTGGACTGTTCGAAGTCATCCTTCCCCAGGACAACGAAAAAGATGTAGCTGAAGTCCCGGAGAACCTGCGCACCGCAATGAAGATGCATTTCGTCGAAACCATGGACCAGGTGCTGGCGGTCGCGCTAGAGCGACCCCTGCCTGCGGTCAGCGAAGAGGCAACGGCACAGCCCATTGCGCCCATCCCTCCCCCCGCGGAGAGCCCGGCGGCCCACCAGTAAATCTCGACATCAGTCTCACGCAGGCCCGCGCAGGCGGGCCTTTTTGTTGCCCCGGTATGGCTTTGCTTTGCGTCCTTTGCGGCAAAAGATCTTGACCGCAAAGGTTACCAAGGACGGCGCAAAGGACGCAAAGAAAAACACATCCAAGACGCAGTGCCTTTCTTGTTTCTTCGGATAAAATGACGGCAGGATCATCGCGTGGAACGGAATCCCGAGCCCGAACCGCCCAGAGGCCACCTGCGAGGCGGCAAGCCTGCTTATCGCCGCGGCGCTGGTGTTCATTCTCTTGATCTGGCTGCCCGCTTACCGCTGGTTCTTTCTCGGCAGCCTGGGCATTGGCGTCGTGGTCGCTGCCATCCTTTATTTTTGGAACAGGTACAAACCGGTCAGAGCCGAAGAGGTGGAAAATAAGCGCCCCCTGGGACTTGAATAAATGGGTGAGAAGCGCGACCACTGGTAGAGATCATCTGTCCCGGAAAATCTGCACTCTCTCATCTCTTTTTTTGCGGCTGCATTGCTTGCAACTTCCGAGGCGAAACTGCAAACTGAGTTATGCGTGTTTTGGCCCGATTCATGATGTCGGTGAGTGATGCCAGCCACTTCCCTGCTCCGGCGCTGCCCGAAGTCGCGTTCCTGGGGCGATCGAATGTGGGCAAGTCGAGTGTCATCAACTCGCTTCTGGGCACCAAAATAGCCAAGACCAGTTCTACACCCGGCCGCACCCGGTCGATTAACTTCTTCGAAATCCGCTGGCCGGGAAAGCCTGAGCCGGAATTGGTCTTTACCGACTTACCCGGCTACGGTTATGCGAAGATCTCGCGTGACATCTCGCAACAGTGGCCGAGTTTCATCGATCCTTATCTGAAGGAGCGTCCCTGCCTGGCGCTATGCGTGACGCTCATAGACGTGAACGTGCCGCCGCAGCCGGCAGACCGGCAGTTGCTGGATTTTCTCTCCGGCATCGGACGCCCAACCCTGATCGTGGCCACCAAGAGCGACCGCCTGTCAGGCAACCAGTTGCGGAATGCGCTTCAGACTCTGGCCCAGGAATATCCGCAGTCTCCTATTCTGCCTTTTTCCGCGAGAACGGGAGCCGGACGCCAGGAGCTTTGGCAGGAAATCCGCAAGCAGACCTCGGACGTCGGACTGCAGACCTCGGACCTGGGCCCTCACACCTCGGCCCTGTAAGGTGTACACTTTTGCTGAAGTCTAACCGGCAGGCGCATCATGAAACCCTTCCTTTCTTTCTTGCTGGTAATCTGCATGAGTGTGCCCCTCACCGGCTGCGGAAACGCGTTCTTCATCGGGGGCGCAGTTAACCCCGGCACCTCAAGCATTAGCGGCATGGTGAGTGTTGTGCAAATCAGTGCCGTCATCGGCGACAGTGGGACGACGGTGCAAGTCACGTTTGTCACGTTTCTGCGCGACGGCGCTTCATCGACGATCGGATTTTGCGGCGACGAGCGGAGTCGCTTCCCCATGCAGCAAGTCGTCCGGGCCAACTTCACTCCAGGACAAACCTGCGCCAGCATCGTCACGATTGTGATCTCTTAGGACGGCATCGGGCCTCGGCCTTAAATTCCGGTGGAGTCTTCAAAGTTTCATCGAGCAGCGTCGTTGGAAGAGCGGCGCTTTCAGCGCCGCGTCGCGATGGAAAAAATGTCGGGCGTACGGCTTGGAGAACGCGGCCCTAAAGGACCGCTCTTCCACGACATCGGCGACTCACGAGATCCAGAGTCCCGAGGTCCGGCGTTCGAGGATTAATGTCTGCCGCCTGAGGTCTGAGGTCCGACGTCCGCCCTTCGCTCCATTACCTTGGTTATCTAGGGACTGATTACGCGCCCGGCTACAGTTGCGGAATGACACTCTCATCCATGGTGGTCTCACGCGATTTTCAGGAAGTCAGCGTGCTTGAATGCATTCTCGGCGGTTTGCACATTGGAGTCGAGGTGGAATCGGAA
The DNA here is from genome assembly GCA_963779255.1 of Terriglobia bacterium. Taxonomy (GTDB): domain Bacteria; phylum Acidobacteriota; class Terriglobia; order Terriglobales; family Acidobacteriaceae; genus JAIQFF01. Next base: position 174,258 of record CAVZXU010000010.1, read on the forward strand.
CCGGAACGCGCGCGCGTCAAGCTGGCTAGGTCTAAGATTGACGCTCTCATCGTGGATTGTGACCTCATCGGCGCCTCCAGTTTCCTGAAAGGATTGCAGGACGGCAGCATCCGGAACGCCGTACCTCTTATTATCGTCAGCGGCTCCAGCGGCCGGAAGCAGCTTGAGTCCAAAGGCGCTTCTTTCGTTTTTGAAAAACCGATCTCGGTGGAGCAGGCGGTCCACACTCTATCGGCGGCGCGGAACATGATCCTCGATGAGAGGCTGCGCTACCATCGCGCGACTCTGGATGTTCCGGTATCGCTGACCTGCGCGGCCAGGAAACGTCAGCGCGCGCTTCTCCTGAACCTGAGCCAGGGCGGCATCGGCGTTCGTCTGCAAAAACCACAACTAACCACGGAGAAAGTGAACGTGAACTTCACCCTGCCCGGCACCAAGCTTGCGATGAAGTTCCTGGGCCAATTGGCGTGGAAGGACAATCAAGGTAATGCCGGCATCCGCTTTGTGGACGCCGCCCCACGCATGAAGCGGGAACTGCAACTCTGGCTGGAGCGCCAGTACTTCACTAGCTGAGCCGGGCGTCGGACCGCGGACATCGGACTTCGGCAAATCCAATTCTGAATTCGCGGCCAGGAACTCCAGGCCTTGAAGTCTGACGTCCGCCGTCCGAAGTGTTATCGGAATCGGGGCCGGTCGTCGGCTGGAATTTCATTTCCGTCGAATGGGTTGCCGACGGTTCCCGCCAACCAACTTCCAGGCGTGCCGCCCATCCAGAATAAAAACAGGAAGCGATATAGCGCCGCGAAAACGACGGCCGCTCCCAATCCCATGACGAGTGCGACGGGCCAGGCCGGAACGACCCCAACCATGGCCATGCAAATCACCGCGAAGAGCAATACAGCCGAGAGCACGATTAGTCCATCGACCAGCCGCGAAAGCACATGCGCTGAAATGGCGAAGGGGAACCAGGGCAGATGCAACGTACGTGGCTGACCGTCGCTTCCCTGGCTCCGTCGCACGCCGGCCGCTTCTGGCTCCAGGCGGATTGCCGGTCGCGCCGCCGAGGAGAACAACAGCTCCGTTGCCTCATGGCCGCTATTGTTATGGAAGAAAGCGGCATCCCCGGCCGAGTTTTCCGCGGAAGCCAGGAGTTGGATCAAAATCCATTCTTTCAGCAAGCGCCGGGAGCGCGGGGAAAGAAGCAGAAACTCGACCCCTGCCTGCCCCACGGGATCGGCCCAGGCCACGCGCCCCGTGGCTTCGACCCGGACCCGCGGATTAGCCAGATCGAAGCGCAGAAAAACTTGCTGGTTTATGTACAGAGGAGCCACGGCCTGAATGGCCAGACCCGTGTCACCCAGATTGCGGATGACGCCGCCGTTGGCCTGATCCAGATTGACGTAGGCCAAGCTCTGAATCTGGTGGCGATAGTGACTTCGTCGGCCGAGGGGTGTGAGGCCGCCTGCATCTGCCCTGGGTAACGGCGCCACGCGAAAATCCATGGCGAAATTCTAGCCAAGGGCGTGACCGCTTCTCAGTACCGACGCTGGTTCAACCGGCGCGGTTTTCCGGTTCACAGCGTCAGGACGCGGGACGCTCTTCCTGAGGATAAGTCTCGCCCTGGTGGGCGCGGTTCCATGCGATTAAACCATTGAGATCGTAGCGATAGGGGCCGTAGGCGCAAAATGCCTTTTCGTCGAATAAGCGCTTGATCCCACAACCCATGCAGACCTGGTAGGAATACCCGTGGGAGCGGACCGGCCAGCTCATCTTGTTATGCCAGCAACCCCGTAAGAGTACAACCGCAGCGCCAGTCAGGCCTGTAGCGGTTACGCCCAGGGGCCATAGCCAGCGCGATTTTTTCTTCTTCGATTCATCTGCCACAGCCTGTAAGCTCCTATATTTCAAAAGGATACGCCTAAGTTGGGGCGCGGTGCAAGAGCTTGCAGTCGAGAAACAGGGGCTGCGCCGGTTATGGGATTTGCCCGACCCGTCCCATCGGCCCAGACCTTTAGGGGCACGGACAATATTGCGATCAGAGCAAATCCACTGTAACTTAAAAGCTGCCAGTACGGCGATCCCCCAATGGCCGTACCGGATCTGTGGATCGTAAGAGTTGATGCGAGAGAGTTTCCCTCCGACGCCGTGTCGGCTGAGGAAAAATAATCCACAGGAATTCCACTGCACAAATGAGTGCTAATCCGCACAACCCGAGCCGCGGATTGTCTGATGACGGGTCGCCTGGTAACAGGTTACCTGACAACCGACTGACTGATAGTGGGTCAATCGGGGAAGGCGCGGCGATCTCTTCACCTGCCGGCTCCCGGCCCGCTACCTCATCTGTCAGCTACGCGCCGGGGCACGAAGCTCTGCAAGCTCTGCTGGCATTTTCCAGCCTGCACGAGCAGATACGCCAGCGGCGCGCCCGCGAAAAAAGCGGCGAACCGTTGAGCGCCGATGTCTGGCAGCTGGAGCAATTCGTCCTCGACGAAGTGTTGCAACTGGTGGCGGAGCGCGCCTTAACCCTCACCGGGGCCGATGGCGTGGCGGTTGCCATGGCTGAGGGAGATGCGATTGTTTGCCGGGCGGCGGCAGGAACCGTTGTGCCTGAGCCCGGAGCACGCCTGGACCCGAAATCAGGATTTTCCGGAGCTTGCCTTCGCAGTGGCGGAATCGTGCGCTGCGATGACACCGAGAACGACCTGCGGGTGAACGTGGAGGTCTGCCGTCGCCTGGGTACCCGCTCCATCGTGGCCGTGCCTATCGCATCCGCGCATGGCACCATCGGCCTGCTGGAGGCCTTCTCCGCTGAACCGCATGGCTTTAATGACAGCGACGTTCGCAGTTTGAACCTGCTGGCCGAACTGATTCTGGCCGCCATGAAGCCGGAAGAGGAAAACCGGCTGGTTGAAATTTCGCAGCGGTTGGTCGCCCAAGCAATCGATACCCCGTCTCACAGCCCTAAGCCCGACGACGGTGCCGTCCCGGCAGAAGCCCCTGCCGCCAGTGCGCCGGCCGGAGCCGCTGAGCCCCAGCCCCGTCCCCAGGTTTTTGAGGAGTACCGGAAAAGGCAGAAATTTTCGACCGGCGTTGCAGTGATGCTTCTGGTGCTTGCCCTGGCCCTCGCGTTGGGAGCTGGAGTGTGGTGGAAGTTCCGCCACTCGTCGGTTTCCAAACCGCAGACGCCGCCTCCGGTTTCCGCAGCTTTGGAAACGCAGCCCGAGCCAGCGCCACCCGTACCTGAAGACGAGCCGTCTTCAGGCACGGACGAGAAGCATTCTACGCCGACCCTGGTGACTGGCATATACCATGTCTCCTCAGCGGACTCGAGCAGCGTGATTATCGATATGCAGGGTGAAGTGCAATACGAGGCCCACCGCCTGGGCTCTCCGGAGCGGATCTACATTGACCTCCACAATACCTCACTGGCGCCCGGCATGTTCGGCAAGACGATCGAAATTGGAGACGCTCGCCTGGCGCGAGTTCGCATCGCACAGCCGAGAAGAGGTATAAGCCGGGTCGTACTGGAAACGACGGGTTCCTCGGATTTTTCCGTCAGCCTGCAGTCCAACCCTTACCGGCTGGTGGTGGTAATCCGGAAAAGAGGCCTGCTGGAGCGCGGCGTCCCTGACCTGCCAAAAGCCGATATCAAGCCGCAAACTGCGCTCCTGCCGGCGGCCCCTGCGCGGGCGGAGAACAAGCTCGAAGGGCAATTGCGGACACGGGTGCCGAAGTTTCGTCTGGTGCTCGATGCCGGCCACGGGGGCTGGGACCTGGGAACGGTAGGTCGCAAGGGTTTGATGGAAAAGGATGTAGTACTGGATATCGTGCGCCGCCTGGGCAAACTGGTCGAGAGCCGTCTGGGCGCGGAGGTCATTTACACCCGGCAGGATGACACCTATCTTCCCCTGGAAAAGCGGACCGAAATCGCCAACCTGGCGCAGGCTGACCTGTTCGTCTCGGTGCACGCGAATTCCAGCGATGATTCTTCGGCGCGCGGTTCGGAGACTTACTACACCAACACATATTCGTCGGTGAGAGCCCGAAGTTCAGACGCCGATGCCGAAGGCGCCGCGGCCGAGAACATTAACTGGAACAACGTGGATATTCGCGACAAGGTGCAGAAGTCGCGCCGCTTTGCGGCCGCGGTACAGCAGGCGCTTTATCACGCATTGGCGACGCAGATTGCGGACATGCGCAACCGCGGCGTGAAGAAAGCTTCTTACGTAGTGCTCACCGGCACTTCGATGCCCGCAATTCTGGCCGAGGTGTCTTTTGTCAGCAGCCCCGCGGACGAAGCCAAACTGCAAAGCGCCAGCTATCGCCAAAAAATCGCAGAAGGACTGTACAAAGGTATTGCGCAATACGCCAGCACCTCACACGGCGTGAATGTCGCCAGCGCCGCCAGCAAGACTTCGGGATTGTAATCAACAGTGTAGAGACTGTGTGGGGACGGGTCTCTGACCCGTCCACTCGGAAGCGTCTTAGTTAGGCGGCCCATGAACCTTTGCCCGGCGCGACCGGCCACCCCGCCTATTGCACTGGTTCCGCATTCTTCAATGCATCGTTCAGCCCCTGGCTGCTTCTCAGCGGGCCGCTTTCGATCACGCGCCAGCCGTCGTCATAACGGACAAAGCCCACCGTCGAATTGTATTCGGTGCCCTTGGCGTAAAGGGCCGCGCCCACTTCATTCACCGCCGCCCATCGCCATTGGAAATCAACATCCGCAAAATTCCCGTTTTTGCGGATGCCGCTCAACCCCAGCAGTTCCCGCTGCGCCACTGGCACGCTGATGTATTGCGAAGGGGCAGCGGTGGCGGCAACCCACTCGCGCAAGGCATCGACGCCGAGAGGCGTGATCACCACGTCCCAGCACGGCGCCGGACCAAGATCGGCACTGCAAGCCGCGCCCGTGCCAGTAATCCAGCCGTGCCGGCGCAGCACCAGGTATTCCGGCGAAGTGTAATCCTTGTTGGAGATGACCCCGGTGCGCAGCCAGAACAGCTGCGTCGTTTTGAAGGCTTCAGAGCCCGCGATGAGGTCCGTTGCCAGCCGCCGCGTAAGAAAGTCGCGGGGCGAGCAGGCAACGGTAAAGCACAACACCGCGAAGATGAAGGCCGCTTGCCGTCGTCGCATCCTAGCTCGGGATTGTAACCAAACGCGAGCTTCCCCGCGGCAAGAAAGGACGATCCGTAATCTGACTGTTCAAACCTGGCCGCCCACCGGCCCGGGATCACAGCCTGGCAGGAGGGACACTTGCCGTCCGCAGCCAGGCGGTAATCCTTCACAAAATAACTGCTCCGCCTGATCAAAGTTTCGCCGCACTGATGGCAGCGCGTGTCTTCAAGATCGCCGACCCTGCCCGGCATGTTTCCCGCGTAAACGTAGCGCAGGCCCGCTTTCCGGCCGATCTCAGCGGCGCGCAGCAGGTCTTCGGGACGAGTGTCGTCAGGGTCATCCATTTTGTAGTCTTTGTGAAATGCAGTCACATGCCAGGGAATGTTGGGTGAGATGCCGGCCAGAAAATCGGTCATGCCTTTCAATTCGTCGTCGGAATCGTTGAAGCCCGGAATCAACAAGGTAACGATCTCCAGCCACACTCCCATGTCATACAAGGCCCGAATGGTTTCGAGAATGGGCCCGATCCGTCCACCCAGTTCGTGGTAGTGGCGATCGTCGAAGCTCTTGAGATCGACTTTGTAGAGGTCCACCCACGGTCGAATATATTCGAGCACCTGCGGCGTACCGTTTCCGTTGGACACAAAGCCGGTGCTGAGACCGGCAGCGCGGGCGTGCTTGAATATTTCGACTGCCCACTCCGCGGTAATCAGGGGCTCGTTGTAGGTGCTGACCAGGACTCTTGCTCCCTGTCGCAGGGCATCCTGCACCAGGGCCTCGGGCGAGGCCTGCAGCGGTGCCGACACCGCGTCCGGGTCGCGCAGCGCCTGGGAAGTCACCCAGTTCTGGCAATAAGCACAATGCAGATCGCAGCCCAGCATTCCGAAACTGTAGGCTAACGCTCCCGGGTAGGCGTGGAAGAATGGCTTCTTTTCGATGGGATCGCACTGCACTCCGCCCACGTAGCCCCAGGGCACGTACAGCGTGCCCCCCTGGTTGTACCGTACTTTGCAGACTCCGGGTTGACCGTCAGGAATGGGGCAGCAGTGACCGCAGGCATAGCAGCGCACCCGGTTGCGATCGAGTTTCTCGTACAGATCGCCTTCACGGACGTTGTGGTAAACGATGTCGCGAAGGGTCGGCACAGGATACAACCTCTGCCTCTATTTTAGACCCATTACGTGAACTTAACGGGAAGAAGGGGTGCGGGTGGCAAAGTTACTAAGCCAGTCGTTGGCTTGCTGTTGCGCCGCCAGAACCTGGCTGCGGCTCATGCGGGAGGCGAGAACGGCCACCCGGTATTTGCTGGCCTGGTCTCCTCCGGCCTGCGCCAGGACGGACCAGTAGTAGGCTTTGGTCAAATCCTGAGGCACGCCCCTTCCGGCCCAGTAGTATGCGCCTAAGGTTGCTTGGGAAAGGATGTGTCCCTGCTCGGCCGCGAGCGTGAACCAGCGCACCGCCTCGGTGTAGTCCTGTTTGACCTCTTCGCCGGTGGCATAGCGCGCGCCTAAGGCGAACTGCGCCGCCGGATCCCCCTGTTCGGCCACCTTACGCAGGCTGGCCAGGTCGTTGGTGTTGGCGGGCAGATTGAGCGGCTTCGAAGAAACTTGCGGTTGAGCCTGAGATACGGACCGGCCGGCTGAGCGCATTTGGCTTGAGATCCAGGGCGCAATCAGCCATACCACCGCGAAAACAAAAGTTGCGATCGCCGACAGGAGCAGAATTTTCGGCCAATGTCGCTGGGCCGAAGGCTGCGCCGCCGCGGTCGGTCGGGCTGCGCTTACGGTTCGAACTTCGGCGGCTGGAGGGTCTTCGACCCGATTTGGGATTCGAACGGGGATTCGCGCCGGGGGCGTCCGCGGTGAAGGCACTCTTTGTACCGGCGCCGGAGAGGCATGGCCCGCCGGGCTGGGAATCAGGGTAGGAAGAATACTTCCGGTCAATTGCTGGAGGGCGCTGATGTCATTGGCGTTGAAGGCGTAGGGCTGAGGTGAAAACACTTCCAGCAGCCCGGCGACCTTGTTCCCCGGCCGAATCGGTACTGCCACCATGGAGCGAATGCCGAGAGCCTTGCAGCCCTCGCGATCCACACGATCGTCGGTTTCGGAATCATCGCAGCGCAGCGAACGGCCGGTGCGCACGCATTCCCCGGAAAATCCTGAACCCACATGGAGCCGGCTGCCAAAAGGCGGGGCGTCGGAACCAGCGCTCGCCATGCAAATCATCTCGCTGTCGCTGCCCTCGGACAGAGCGATGGCGGCCCCGGTGGCCCGGGTAAGGGCCAATGCCCGCTCCGCCGTCAGCTGGAGCGTGGTCTCGCGATCGAACCCGTTGGGCTCCACTTCTCTTTCTCTTTCTCCTTCTCTTCCGCTCGGCACGGCTTCGAGTCCTGCACGGCGATTGCCATTACCGAAAATCGTAGGCGTTCCGGATTCCTCTTCTCTGGTCATAGTATGCGAAGCCAGCAGGTCGTTGGAAGTATTGTTCCATCCATCGGCCGTGGGCTGGGTTGCAGCAGCGTGATCAAAAGCGGTAAGTACGTTCACAAAGAGCCACTCTTTGAGCTGGTCCAGAGAGGGCTTGGGCAACTTGGCAAAACGAATTCCGGCACGTCCCGAAGTGTCCCACCACACCACTTGCCCCCTGGTCCGGATTCGGGTTTTCGTTTCTGAAAGATCCAGCCACAGGCTCAGATCGTGTTCGACCTGCAATGGCGTTGAGGTCTGGATGGACATACCGTCTTCGCTGATGTCGAGAATTTCGCTGAGCTCCGGCGAGTCTCCGGGAGATTCGTTCAAGCTGGCGTAGGCAGGACTGTGCGTTCTGTGCCGCAAGGTGTGACGGCGCTCAGTGGCAAGTCTGGATTGCCGGGGAATACCGGCAGGGTTGATCCCGGTGGGTTCCATACAAAGTTCTTAACATATTAACCCAGACCGGCGCGCAGCACACGCAGCACTTTACGCGGCAGCGTGTGAGTTTCGCGATGCAACCCGCAAAACTCACGAACGGTTTTGTAAATTCATCCACCACCCTTTTGCCCGGGGCGATCGGGAGTTCATGGAACCAGCCTCCCGACTTGCAGGCTATGCAGTCTGGCGACGAGGACAGAGGCGGGAGAGGGCGGCCACCATCACGCTGGAAAGAAGCTGCATGGTGGCGACGTCGCGGTCGGCGAAGGCATGCGGCGCGCTGGAGAAAACTTCGAATACTCCGAGCGTCCGGCGAAAATGGCGCAGCGGGGCCGCCAGGATGGACCGCACTCCCAGCCGCTGGCATGCCGCCATATCTACGTGGGGATCGTATTGGGCATCATGGCAGAGCACGACCTGGCCGGTGCGCACGCAATCGGCGGAAATTCCGGAATCGGACTGGAGACGGACGCCCAGGTCAGGCGCGTTGCGCCCAGCGCGGGCCCGACACACCATGTCGTCGCCCTTGCGCAGGGCTATGGCTGCGCCGCTCGCGCCTGTCAGGGTTTGCGCCCGCTCAGCGATCAAGCTGATGGCGGGCTCCAGGTCAACCTCGGCAGGATATGAAATTGACGCGGAATCAATCGGCACAACTGTGGGCTGCGGCTGTGTACGTCGGACATGGCTGCGCAAGGGGGCCAGCGAGGCGAACGATACCGGCAGGTGGTTGTCCATGGCCGGAGATGACGACACTGGCACAGTGCGAAGCAATTCATGCACCAGGCGATCAAGTTCGGCGTCCGCAATCAGATGGGTTGTCTGCTGGCGGCGCAGGGATCCTCCCAGCACACGCGACAAGCTGATCACGGCCAGGCTTCCGCACGCCAAACAGCGCGGAGTGTTGTTTTCGCTGATCAATTCGCAGGCCACACAAAACACCGCGGTTTGCAAGCCGAGAAAGTGAGCGTCGCGCAACTTGGCCAAGTTCATCTTGCTGAGTTCTCCTGCTCTCGATCGAAGTAAGACCTTAAACTTGGCTGCGCTCTGCAAGAAGTGACGCGATTGGTTCAACCTGTGGATAATCTTCCTATGGGCCCGTTTGCCTGAACGATCTCGAAACCGACTCCGGGAGCCAGCTAGTGTTCCCGGTGACGCGTTCTTTCACATCGGGGGTGTCCTCAGGTGCAAAGAGGTTGGTTCTCGGCCGGGCCGCAGATCTGGTGGTCTTGGCTGATCGCTCAACACCAAACTCACCACTCGCGGCATGCGGCTGCGAGAATTGGTCGAACAATACGATTTTCAGAGGTGCCGGCCTTCCAGGTCCGTACTCTTCGGGGATCGGTTTAGAGCCCATTGCCAAGAGCCATCCATCACGTATATCTCCCCGCCGGAAGCGCAAAAAACTCTCGATGCGATGGTTCAGGACTTGGTCGAAATCAAAATCGAGTCCGGGGGCGAATCGATAAGGAGGCTTGTAAGTGGGCATACGATATCTCTCCTAGAACCCTACAAAACCTACACCCCTACACAAACGCTTGAGCCACAATCGCATCTGGCGCAGCGCAATGGGCACAGCCCGGCACCTCGGGTAAATCGAGCCCGAGTCTTCGCACGAGCCGGTGAAGAAGCCGGGTGTGTTCGCCAGAAAAACGCAACACCATGCCCTTCCCGTTGCGGTGGCGCTCAAACCCATGGTCCCTCAGCATCCAGCCCACCTCTTCTTCGGAGTACTCGTACAGGCCTCCCCGGGTCCGCAACCTGAGGTTCAGATACTCAGTGATTTTCTTGACGCTGAGTTCCGGGAGCTGATGCGCCGGCTGCCAGAGCACCTCGAGAATGACCACCGCAGCTTCAAGGTTTCGACGCACCGTCGCTTCTTCAACCAGGCCGCGAAAAAGCGGGCTCATGGTCTGCATCAAGTTCGGGTTCGTGCCGGACGCAAGCGGAGAGGGATCGAGCAAGTTCACTTCCCGGAAAGGTTAGCTTGCTAGTCGAGAGACCGGCCTCCTGTGCCTTCCACAACCAATCCAAGCGGAAACCCAAGAACCTAGCCTGGAGGTCTTGGGGTAATTCGGGCGACCGCTTGTTCGACGAGGGGTGGAAGGATCAGCGCTCACCGCATGGGCAGCGAAACCACTGCACCGGCTTTGGGCCGACCAGTCCATGGGTTTCATCGGGAGTACTGATTTGCCTTGTCCCCGCACTTCCCGTGTAATCCTGTGCATGTCGCCACCCCCGGAAAGTTGGGCCAGAACTCCGCTTCTCCGACGCCAGCTAGACTGTACAGGATCCCAGCTTTCTGCTCTCCGCTGGATTGGCTGACAGGTTGCCCACTAAACCGAAGGCGGGTGTCTGTCCCAGCAAAGCCGCTGCGAGTGCCTCCGCGATCAAGTTCCCGGGCGGGCCTTTCATCCCGCTGTGGACCAGCGCTTTTCACGGCGCACTGTAATCGCGCTGTTTACGACAGTTACGGCTGGAGTGAGAGGTACTAGCGGAAAATGCCATTGATCCATGAGATCCCGAGAACACCGGACGTTACGCCCCCCGTGATCAGTTCGCCACGGTGGAAGAACCGGTGTATGCCGCTCAAATAGAAATTCTCGTTGGTCCGGCCAGAACGCCAAGAGCGCACAACTACCTCGTCGTGTGTCCACCTTACCGTAGTGCGAGTCAAAAAGGAGAAAACGATACAGCAATACAATATGAAAAAAGGGATCAGAATGTAGTTTCCGCCGTTCCACGCCTTCTGGTTACACGCTCGAACGCTTGGCTCAGTTTTGTTTTTGATGCGCTCACCGTGGCCTTCGACAACTTCACAGTTCCATCCCGAACAATTGAGCCAAGCAGCTTCGCAGCTTTCACTGTGGCGGCTCTCCGGAGACCAGTCTTCTCAACCCGCACCGTACAGCAACAGTATTCCTTAGTGATCATTCCGACGCGGAGCGTCAGGAACGCATTCGCTGAACCGGACAGGATAGAACTCGCAAGCAGGTGCATGCCCGGAATGGCAGCAACAGTCGAGCCGAAAATCGTTCCAACCAGCACATCGACATCGATATCCTCAATGCCAGCAGCGATGAAGGCTGTCGAAGCCACGTTTGCATAGAGCTGGACAAAGTCCCGAAGCGACGGTCTTTGGTAGTACACGTGGGCAACCTGCCAAATGAGTCGGGTTTGAGCGGCAAACACCACCAAAACATCTAATCGACCACTTTGCAAAACCGCTGTGCTCAGGAATACTGCTGACGCAGTAGACGTGACTACATCGTCGGCATACTTATCGAGTTTCTGAAGGGCTGTTTCGATGTCCGTCGTGGAATTCAGAGCGTGTCCACGGAGGCGAGGATGGCGTGACAGCCGTTTCTTGAAATCGATAAGAAATCGGTCATAAGCCGCACTGTCCGTCGTGTCTGGCGGCAGCATCCGTTTAGGCAACCGGAACCAAAGCACCAGCGGAGTCGTTAGGAGTATGCAGTAGGTGAAAATGAGACCCCACATCACTCCGTTGCCGAAAACGACGTTGACCGCTCGCGCCGACTGGACGATCTGCGTCGTCTGGTTGAACAGGAAAATGGTGAATACAACCATGATGAAGGCGGCGACGACTAGGACGATCCTTTTTGCAGTTTTGGACATCACAGCACCCCGCCTATTAGTATCCACGATCTCGGTTCCTCGTGGTTCCTAATTGGTGCCTATATGCTGGTAGTCGTAAGCGTGAGTCGTCTAGACAACGGTAAAGTGGCGATTCGAGTGACTAGGCCCCAGCACCACTCGAATTCCGTGCGGGAGTACCCGTCTGTAAAACAGGCGCGAGAGGTCCTGTCAAATTTTGGGATCAGCGGAGAAACAGTAGATTCTCACTTGAAATTGCTCGCCGAGATGGGCGCAAACGAGCAGTTAAAATTTCCGCCGATGCATGTCCCACAGCATGAATTGTTGTCGAACGGATTTAGACTGTAATCGCCCAGCGAGTTCACTCCCTAGTTAGGCTAGCGGTATCCGTATTGCGCGCGCTCTTCCAGAGCGGGTGGTAGGCTTTTTCCAGTCAACCAGGCTGTTCAACTCGCTTAGGATTTCGATCAATATTTGAAACCGCCGTGTCGGCTACGTCGAGTTGGTGGGCGGGCAGCAGGCCGAGCGCATATCGTCATCCCAGCACTCTCTGCTAGCGTTGGATGCAGTGCGGGACCCTGAAGGTTCAGGGCACAAGCGACTCCGCGCCGATGTTCATGAACCGCGGCACGTCTACAATCTGGTTCGTCGTGTGGCCGAACAGAATACGAAGCTGGGAACCGGGCTTCACCGCACTCGTCGGATGAAGGTGAGCTGGGCGGTCTCGCTGGAAAACGGTTTTGTGGCGCCCGAGAGTTTCCGGCAAAGGTACCGTGATCGACGTTGATTGTAGGTCATCCCGTCAACATGTCTTCTCTTTGGCGCGCTGTTTAACCTCGACAGAGACCAGTCCCCGCGGACCTTTGAACTTTCCCCGGGTCACCAGCTCGTACAAATTCATGTCGTGCACATACAGCAAATTGGGATGCTTCGCTTCCAGAGCGCCGAGAAATTCATCCAGCACACGCAAGGTGGGGCCGCGAAAATCTTTCAGCGAGGAATGGAAATTGATGGAGTGCATCGAGACAATAGCAGGAATGCCGCGTTCAAAGCAGCGTTCCGCGAGCTGTACATATTTTTCCAGAGGAAGACCGCGCTCAAAAGGCTCAACGTCGATGGTGCGATGCAGGTTCAGCATCTCCCATTCATCCATGTGGGGAGGCAAAGCGCCACCGCTGCCATTCTGCGCGACCCGGACGCCGCACTGTGACCATGCCCGCGTGAGTGTCCTCGTTCGCGCGATATCCGGGAGGGCACGCCGACATCGGAGCGTCGAGAAAAACTTTTGGAATTCCCGCGCTGCTTCGGCGATCAGATTGGATCTGCGTGCTCGGCATCCAGAAATCCCGCCTGCGGCTTTTCGGGATTGTAATATTCGTAACCGATCCATGGCATTCGCCAGTAGATGTAAGGTGTCTCCGCTTTCCACAAAGTGTGCAGCAAGTTGTTGCGGTCGCCGGGCACTCGCCAACGCCCGCTCCACTGCCAGCCGGCAAAAATGGGTCAGACCATGCAGTGCCGGATAAAAGACGTCGTCGGAAATGCCCTGCCGGTAAGCTTCGAAGAGTCCCGGCCGTCTTCCACTCGCCGGGCAGGCCCTGGCTCAGAGGCATCAAGTGAATGTCGTTGAAATCCGGTGCCGGCAATCTTTTGGAAATCCAGGTTTGCCAGCAGAAAATTCATGACCAGGCAAGCCGGACGGCCGGTCGAATCGCGGTGTCTCTTCAGCATGTCGCGCAATGCAATCACATCTTCAGCAGTTTCCAGCGAGTAATAATCGTAAGGATTTTCGCCCAGATGGATCCCGCTGGCACGAAGCTGCTCATAACCTTCGCGATCCCGCACACCTACGCGTCCCCAATCATCGCTCTGCAGCAGGACTAGAGGCCTGGAAAAGGAAAAGAACTGGGAAGTTTGCCCCTTGCCGCTGTGCCATCGGCTTTTGACAGAGTCGAACATGTTTGGTCTAGGGTTTCAGCTTCAGAACTATGGATACAGGCAAACAGCTGAAGGCATGAGCATAAGCGTGAACAGCGAGCTCCAACGCACGATCTCAATCCTTTTTAGCATGGTTTCCAGCGGCCCACGATCTAACAGCACAACAGACTATCGTTCACCAAAGGAATGTCACGATCGGGATCACCCACTTATTTGCTTCCCCCCGCGACATCGATGCTAGAGGTGGTCCCACTGGCACACTCAAGTCTCCGTCGATAGTGCGCTCTATTGGCGCAGGTGCGTCCACGGGCTCATAGAGCCCCGGTCCTGGTAGCAAGGAGCACCGGCCACCCCGTTGGGGTGGTTGTATGAGTCAGAAACTCTCTCATAGAGCGCGGTGACCGTCGAGTGCTTGGCGCAATTAGAATCCAAGGCACAACATGGCTCGGCAGTTAAGGCCGTATTTTTCTCTGGAGCGTTCCTGCCCGATAAATGAGCATGGCTCCGGTATTGGCGATTGTGTAGATGGTGGCGGCGTTGTCCTGAAAAGGATAAAGGCCCGACCCCGCTGGAGAGATTGTGTAAGTTTCGCCGACCGGGCCGAGCCAAGTTGAATTCAACGTGGAGTAGGTTAGCATGAAACCCAAACAAGAGGAGAAAACCAAGAAAGCAACCTGCCGCCCAACGCAGGGCAATTGGCAGCAGATGAACCGCAAGCAGCGGCGGGAGATGACGCGGAAGATCCAGAGCGAAGACCTCAGCTTGGAGGTGGTGCATCCCGATGCCGCCGGCATTGATATCGGCAACGAATCCCACTACGTGGCTGTGCCGCCGACACGGGAGAGCGAACCGGTACGTCGCTTCGGGTGCACCACAGCCGAGCTAAAGGAGATGGCGGATCTGGCTGAAGCAATGCGGGATTCGGACCGTCGCCATGCAATCGACGGGCGTGTACTGGATCGCGGTATACGACATTCTCGAAGAAGCTGGTTTGGAAGTGTATTTGGTGAATGCCCGGGAGACGAAGAATCTGCCGGGGCGCAAAAGCGACGTGCAGGAGAGTCAATGGCTGATGAAGCTGCACACCTATGGGCTATTACGGAATTCATTTCGGCCGTCGCAGGAGGTCCGCACGATGCGGACGTACTGGCGGCAGCGCAATGATCTGGTGCGGGCGGCGGGGCGGCACATCCAGCGGATACAGAAGGCGATGACGCAGATGAATATCCAGTTGGCGAATGTGTTAAGTGACGTGAGCGGAATGACGGGACAAGCGATCATTAAGGCCATTCTGGCGGGCGAACGCGATCCGCATGCAGCTGGCTGCGTTTCGTGATTGGCGGGTGAAGGCGAGCGAGGAGGAGATCGCGCGGAGTCTGGAGGGCAACTGGCAAGAAGATCTGCTGTTTGTGCTGAAGCAGGAACAGGATGGCTACGAGTTTTGTCAGAAGCAGATGGCGCGAATGCGATCAGCGGCTGCAGCAGTATCTCCAGCAAAGAGAGGACCGGAGCCAAGGTGCCAGTCTGCCGGAAGAGAAGCGGAAGGAGCGGCTCGCAAGAAAAAGAAGGGGAATGCGCCACAGTTCGACCTGCGCACGGAGTTGTTTCGCATGACCGGTACGGACCTGACCCAGATCGACGGGATCGACGTCATGACCGCGATGACGATTCTCAGCGAAGCGGGATGGGATATGAGCAAATGGAAAACGGAGGACCATTTTGTTTCCTGGCTGCGGCTGTGTCCGGACAACAAAATCAGCGGCGACAAAGTCATTGGGAAAGGGCGGCTGCCGACCAAGAATCGGGCCAGCATTGCTTTGAGAATGGCGGCCAGCACCTTACGGGTAAGCAATACCTATCTGGGAGCGCAGTTTCGCCGACTAAGAACCAAGCTCGGGGCTCCCATTGCGATCAAGGCTATGGCGGCCAAGCTGGCGCGATTGGTCTACCGCATGCTCCGCTACGGGATGCAATTCGTGGACCAAGGAGCGGAGTTCTACGACGCTCAACACCGCAAGCTGCAGATCAACTATCTCAAGTGGAAAGCCGCCAAACTGGGATTCCAAATCATCGAAGCTCCCGCAGCGGAGTTTCTGGAGAGGCAAAGTAAACCCGCAGCGTTGAACTTTCGCCCCGCCGGTTGTTGCAAAGCGCTAGTAGGTCTCCCTAAGGTACTGAAATCAGGATAGTTGTCCCGGTGGAACTCTACCTGCCACTGTGGGGTCTATACATAACAGAGCAGATTTCCTGGCCTCACGTAGTGTGCGTTTTACTTTGGGCGCGCGGGGGAAAGAACCTATAATGGGGAGGTTACGCCATGGCGTTGATGGCGGGAGCAACCACCTTGGGTGATCTGGCAGGCGCGATCGGAATCCGGGCCCAACAGTCGGCAATCGTGGCCGAACTGAAGGCGGGATCGGAAGACGCTTACGCGTGGCTCATCGGAGAATTCCACCAGCCCATTTATAGCCTGGTTCATCGCATCGTCGCGGACCCGGCGGACGCGGCCGATACCACGCAGGAAGTCTTTCTTAAAGTTTTTCGTGGAATGAAACATTTCCACGGCGAATCCAGTCTGAAGACCTGGATTTACCGCATTGCCGTGCACGAAGCCTCCAACCGGAGGCGCTGGTGGTTCCGGCACAAGGCGAAGGAAACCTCGATCGAACCGAACCTGGACGATTGCGGGCTGGGTACATCGGGCATGCGCGATACCTTGATGGACGAAAGCGAATCGCCGTTTGACATGGTGGTCCACGAGGAAGTGCGGGCGCGCGTCGAGGAAGAGTTGCGGCAGATCTCGGAGCCCTACCGCACCACAGTCATCTTGCGCGACTTGGAAGAAATGTCGTACGAAGAGATAGCGGAAATAACGGACGTGTCCCTGGGAACAGTGAAGTCGCGGCTTACCCGCGGCCGGGAGGCCCTGCGACGGCGTCTGACGGGATATGTAATGGAAAATGGGGAACAACTCGGCCTGCAAGCGCCCGGAGAAGTTAAAGAACGTCAGACCGGCTGCGTGATTTCTGCGATTGAGGTCACACGATGACGTGCACCCAAGCCAGACCGTTGTTTTCTTCCTACCTCGATGGGGCGGTCACCGGCAAGCAGATGCGCGACCTGAGCCATCACCTGGAAGGCTGCGACCATTGCAGCCGACACTATGCTTCGCTGCGGCAAACCCAGAACCTGCTGGCCCGGGTAGGCCGCAGGAAGGCGCCCGCTGACCTGGCATTGAAACTTCGGGTCGCGATTTCGCAGGAGGTAGCACAATCCCGGCGCCGGTATCTGGATGGGCTTCGAGTGCGTTTTGACAACGCGCTTGACCTGTTCATGGTGCCGGCAACCGCGGGCCTGGCGGCGGCAGTAGTGATTTTCGTGGTCTTGATGGGATTCTTGGCGCCTCTGCAGGCGGACAATTCTGATGTCCCCTTGTTGCTACACACCGCGCCGCAGTTGCAGCAATCGGCCTTCGGTTCGACGCTGGATTCCATCAACGACGATTCGCTGGTGATAGAGGCCTATGTGGACCCCCAAGGACGGGTGCAGGACTATCGCATTCTTTCCGATTCCAAGGAAGACAGCTCGTTGCTGCCGCAAGTGAAGAAAAACATGCTCATCTTTACCACCTTCACCACGTTCCGTCCCGCGCTTTCCATGGGCAGGCCGACTACGGGGCGGGCGATACTGTCATTCTCACGAGTCAGCGTGAAGGGGTAGCGCCTTCGGGCGCCAGCCGCCTGGGGGTAAAGAAGGCATTCCGAATAAAAAGCTGCAACAACGTCCATTGATTCTGCGGCGGACACCCCTTACACTTGGTTAGATAGTAATCCGCATTCCGGCCAGCCTGCAGGAGGTTTCCCTGAGTTCCAGGTTTAGACGCTCGCTTTACGCGGCCTTGTTTGCGCTGCTGGCAGGGTTGTCGCCGGCGCAGAATCAGAGTCCGGTGGCTCTGGACACCAGCGAAACTCTTTTTACCGTGCTTACGGCCATCAATACTTGTGGATACGACCAGGAATTAGGCGTCTCCGACCCGCTGCGTTCGCAGGTACGTTCCGAGGTGGCTCGCGCCCGCCAGAGTTCGCAGGAAGCCACCGATGCGACCCAGGCGATGTGCCAGTTCTATCAGGAGCACCAGCAGCCGGATGCTTCAAAAACGCTGGCCCAGTACGTGTCGCTCGCACTCTACCTGAACCCGCCGCCCGCCCTCTCAGCGAAGGTGAAGGACGCAGACCTGCCTCCGGATGCCACCGCTGTTATAGGAATCCTGCCGCTGCTGCAAAATTTCGCCGCCAAGACGGGCTTGCATGACATCTGGGAGCGGGATAGTCAGGCCTACTCTGGGTTGACCGGGCGCTATCACGAGGCGCTGGCCAAGATGATGTTCGACACGGAAATCTATCTGAAACTTCCGTCGTCCTCCCGGCTAGGACGGGGCTTCACTGTTTACATTGATCCCATGGGCGCGCCGGAGCAAACCAACGCCCGCAATTACGGATCCGACTATTATGTGGTGATTTCTCCGGGGCCCGGTTCCGGGCTCAAGATGGAGCAGATCCGGCACACTTATCTGCACTACTTGCTGGACCCGCTGGCCATGAAGTACCCCATGACGATGAAGCGTCTGGAGCCGCTGCTCGAAACAGTCAAAACTGCGCCCATGGATCAAAGCTTCAAGAGCGACGCTTCCCTGCTGGTGACCGAATGTTTCATCCGGGCGATCGAGGCGCGCACGACGGGATCGAGCAAAGCTCCCGAAACGGAGCGCCAGCAGGCGGTTCAGACGTCAACCCAGCAGGGCTTCATCCTGACCACTTATTTTTATGAAGTGTTGCTCCGCTTTGAGAAGGACCCGGCCGGACTCAGCCATGCCTATGGCGATCTGGTCAGTGGCATCGATGTGGGAAAAGAGCGGAAGCGGGCGGCGCAAGTAAAGTTTGCCTCCACATCCGATACCGAACTGCTGCATCTTTTGCGGCCGCATGAGGGCAAATTGCTGATCGCGGCCGAACAGCGGCTTTCGGCGGGCGATGCCGAAAGCGCGCAAAAACTGGCCCAGGAGGCGCTTGACGAGAAGAACGAAGACCCGAGCCGCGCGCTTTTCATTCTGGCGGAAGTGGCCACTCATAACTCTGACATGCAGGGCGCGCGGAATTATTTCGAGCGGGCGCTCGAAGTAGCGCATGAACCGAAGGTAGTAGCCTGGTCGCATATCTACCTGGGAAGAATTTTTGACTTGCAGGAAGACCGCGAAGCGGCGATGGACCATTACCGGGCGGCAGCGACCGCGGGCTCGGGGCTGCCCGAAGCCAAGGCGGCGGCCGAACGGGGTTTGCAGAAGCCGTATGAACCCACCCGCCGCTCGCAGTAGAGTAACGGCAGCAATCATCGAGAGAGACGAATCAGATATTGCCCAAGGAGAGAGCATGAAGCAAGCAGCGATGCTAGTCGTGATACTGGCGCTGGCTACATTGGTATCGGCGCAAACCCAGACGCCTCCCGCGCCGGCAGGTACCGCGGCCACCACAGCGCCGCCCCAGGGAAAGCGGCCACCTCAAGCCAAGACTCAGCCCGAGTTTGATGCCTACAAGGTTGCCGCCGCCAACGCCAACGATCCCGCAGCCCTGGAAAAAGGGGCGGACGATTTTGCCGCCAAGTTCCCCGACAGTGAACTGAGGATCCTGCTGTACCGCACCGCCATGCACGGCTATCAGAGTGGGAACAACCCTGACAAGATGATGGAAATGGGACGCAAGGTGCTGAAACTCGATCCGGATGACCCGGAAGCACTGGTAGGTGTGGCCCAGGTCCTGGCGGAGCGCACCCGGGAGACCGACCTGGATAAAGATCAACGCCTGGATGAAGGCACGAAACTGGCGCTGCATGCGGTGGAGACGACTGACACCGACATCACGGTGCCGCCTGGAACTCCGCAGGACAAGGTGGATGCTTATAAGGGGTTCCTGCGCTCCAGCGCCTATTATGTGCTGGGTACTATCCAGTACACCCGGGAAAAGTATTCGGACGCGGAAGGCTATTTTCACAAGTCGCTTGATGCCTTCCCTTCCCAGCCCGATCCCCTGGCCGTGCTGCGCTTGGCACTCTCGCTGGACAAACAGGAAAAGTACGCGGAGGCGTTGAAGTACGCGAATCAGGCGGTGCAGATGACTGAAGGCAGCCAGGGCAC
Organism: Terriglobia bacterium; assembly: GCA_963779255.1. Classification (GTDB taxonomy): domain Bacteria; phylum Acidobacteriota; class Terriglobia; order Terriglobales; family Acidobacteriaceae; genus JAIQFF01. Next base: position 194,025 of record CAVZXU010000010.1, read on the forward strand.
GACCCTCGCCACTCTGTCGCGCAACGAACGGGATCGCCTGGTTCAGCTGACCGGCGGCGCCCCGGCGGCCAGCAAGCCGCCTGCCAGCGCTCAGAATCCTGCGCCCAAGAATTAGCGGGGAGAACCGGACGTCGGACTTCGGACTTCGGACGTGGACCTCGGACTCCCGGCCATCGAACCGCGGCACTCGTGGATTTGCGAGGGGTCTGAAGTTCGAGGTCCGAGGTCTGAAGTCCGAGGTCTGAGGTCCGAAGCCCGAAGTCCGAAGCCCAAAGTCGCTAACCAAACCATGAAGCCGCGTGACATTGCGCTCCTGCAAGCCGCTCTCGCGTACCGCTTTCAGCGGGCGGAACTGCTGGAGCAGGCCTTGACCCACAGTTCCCAGGCGCGCGAACTGGAGGCTCTGCAAACGGCCGGCGCAGCGCGGGTGGCAGACAATGAGCAACTGGAGTTTTTGGGAGATGCCGTCCTGGGATTTGTAACTACGGAGGAACTGTATAACCGCTTTCCCAGCTTTCGGGAGGGAGAACTCTCCAAGCTCAGGGCGCACCTGGTAAGCGAAAAGCACCTGATCGGAGTGGCCCAGGAGTTGGAGTTAGGACACTACCTGAACCTGGGACGAGGTGAGGAGAAGAGTGGGGGCCGCAATAAGACTGCCCTGCTGGTGGATGCGCTGGAGGCTGTCCTGGCGGCCATCTACCTTGACGGTGGCCTGGACGCCGCCCGCCGATTTGTGCTGCAGTCCATCGTCATCCCGGAACTGGAACGGATTGCTTGCAATGGCAGCAGCCTGCCGGTGACCGATTACAAGTCGGCGTTACAGGAAAAGTTGCAGGCCACCGGAAGACCCCAACCCACTTATGCGCTGGTGAAAGAACGTGGCCCGGAACACAGCAAGACTTTCACCGTGGAAGCGCGCCTGCAGCCGCTGGAGAGTACCGGCAAAGCAGAATTCATCGGCCGGGCGGATGGTTCGACCAAGAAAAATGCGGAGCAGGACGCCGCCCGCCAGGTGCTGGAATATCTGCGCACTGTGCCCCTCGAGGATAACGGCAGAATCAAGCGCAACGGGCACACCCAGTGACCACCATGCCAGTAACCGCCGAAGCAGAAGTGGCAGAAGCGAAGGACAAGCGTCCGTCGGCGGACGCAATAAGTTCGCTGCAGTCGTTGCTGGCGACCGTAGTCATTGCGGTTTTTGTCATCACCTTCATCGTGCAGGCGTTCCAGATTCCGTCCGAATCCATGGAGAACACCCTGCTGATCGGGGACTACCTTCTGGTGGACAAACTCCGCTATGGCGGAAGTAGTTTCTCCGACCATTTCATACCCTACAAACAAGTGCGCCGGGGAGACGTTATTGTTTTTCGCTACCCCGTGCATCCCTCCCAGCATTTTGTGAAGCGCGTGGTCGCCGTGCCGGGGGACCGCGTCCGCCTGATCAACCGGCAAGTGTATGTCAACGGCCACCCTCTCCAGGAGCCCTACGTCCGCTATAGTTCCGTCGTACACGACACCTTTCGCGACGAGTTCCCGCGGCTCAACCTTCCCGTTCCCGGCCTGGAAGGAGGCTGGTGGCTGGAGATGAAAAAGCTGGTCGAGGACAACGAACTGATTATTCCCCAGGGAAACTATTTCGTGCTGGGCGATAATCGGGATGAGAGTCTGGACAGCCGCTACTGGGGGTTCGTGCCCCAGGAAAATGTCATCGGACGTCCGCTGCTGATCTACTGGTCGGTCCGTAAGACGGACCAGGACATGCCGGCTTCACCCACACCGGGTGATAAACTCATCCACTTCGCCTATGCCGCGACCCACGTGTTCCAGATGACCCGGTGGGACCGCACGTTTCGAGTGGTTCAATAGAGCGAAAGCAGCGTCGGAGCGAGAAATATCCCGTGCCCAAGAAAGAAACAAAGCCCGAAGAAAAGCCGCGCGAGACTACTGTCGAGTTTCTGGCATCCCTGGCCGCCGTGCTGGTCACCGGCCTGTTCATTATTACGTTCGTCTTGCAGGCCTTTGAGATTCCCTCCAGTTCCATGGAGAACACCCTGCTGATCGGCGACCACGTCTTCGTGAACCGGGTGCAGTTCGCCCCGGCCACGCACTGGACCGGCCCGCTGCTTCCCTACCGGGAGATACGGCGGCAGGATATCGTGGTCTTCCTTTCGCCTGCGGAGCCGGGCCTTTACGTGGTGAAGCGGATCATCGGAATTCCCGGAGACCGCATCCATTTGCGCCATGGGGTGGTGTTTCGCAATGGCGAAAAACTGGATGAGCCCTATGTCATCCATGATCCCGACCAAGGTCCGAACGAGTATCGCGACAACTTCCCGGCTGTGCCGCCGTCCGACTACAACCGATTGTTTTCGGACTGGCAACAACTCCTGCCGCAATATATCCAGGGCGACGACCTGGTCGTGCCTCCCAACAGCTATTTCGCCATGGGAGATAATCGCGACGTAAGTTACGACAGCCGCTACTGGGGATTTATCCCGAAGGAGAATGTGATCGGGAGGCCCATGTTCATCTACTGGTCGTTCGAGACGCCGCCCAACCAGTATCTGCATACGGCGATCAACGAACGAGTGGGATTTCTGGCGCACGTCATAATTCATTTCTTTGACGAGACGCGCTGGAAGCGCACGTTGAAGGTGGTTCGTTGAGATTTCTCCGGTCCAGGCGCGGGCAGGTGGTCATCGGTATCGTACTGGTGTTGGCGCTGTTTCTGATACGTCCCGGGGCGCAGCGCCTGCGCACCCGCATTGTGCGCTCGATCAGCCTGGCGTTAGGACGGCCTGTGGACGTGGGATCTGTAACTCTGCGTCTGTTGCCTCAGCCCGGCTTTGATCTGGAAAATTTTGTCGTCCACGAAGACCCCGAGTTCGGCGCCGAACCGGTGTTGCAGTCTGCCGGTGTCGTCGCCACGGTGCGCGTCAGTTCCCTGCTGCGAGGCCGCCTGGAGATCGCCCGCCTCAGCCTTACCGAGCCCAGTCTCAACCTGGTGCGCAATAACGAGGGCCGCTGGAATCTGGAAAAACTGGTCGAGCGCGCCGCCAGCACGGCGGTTGCGCCCACGGCCAAAACGAGTGGAGAGGTACGACCTGGCTTCCCCTACATTGAAGCTGACCGCGGCCGCATCAACCTCAAGTTTGGCCAGGAAAAAAAGCCCTACACCCTGACCGAAGCCAATTTTGCTTTGTGGCAAGACTCTGAAAATGCCTGGGGCATCCGCTTGAGAGCCCAACCGACGCGGACCGATTTCAACCTCAGTGACACCGGCCGGCTGGCAGTTGACGGGTCGTGGCAACGTTCGGCAAGTCTGCATGAAACGCCAGTGCAATTCACGGTGCAGTGGGAAGGGGCTCAACTGGGCCAGGTGACGAAGCTGACTCTGGGCCGGGACAAGGGATGGAGAGGCGCCGTCGGTCTCTCGGCTACGCTGACGGGCACACCCAAGGACCTGCAGGTAAACACAGACGTTTCCATCGAGGACTTCCGCCGATACGACATTTCCGGCGATCCAGCCTTGCGCCTGGCGGCACGGTGCAGCGGCCGCTACAGTACCACCGACCACGTTCTCTCCGGACTGGCCTGCCGCGCCCCCGTGGGCGACGGCGAAATCGCGTTGAGCGGCAGCCTTGCCCCCTCGCCTGCTGCCTACGATTTGACCATGCTGGTCCGCAGCCTGCCCATCCAGCCGCTAGTAGAATTCGCCCGGCGGGTGAAGAAGAATGTGCCCACTGACATCATCGCCGCCGGCAAGATGGACGCCAATGTTACGCTGCGGCGCAAACCCGGCACGAGCGGGATGGCAGCAGTCTGGCAAGGCGGTGGTGAAGTCCTGGCTTTGAATATTCGATCGCCCATCACCAGCACCCGGATCGTTCTGGACAAAATCCCTTTCAGCGTTTCTTCCGGTGGAGATTTGGAGCTGAACCAGAGGACCGCGGGCAGTCGAAGGTCGGCTATCTTCGCCGGGAATGAGGCGCGCGTCGAGGTTGGTCCCTTCAATCTGGCCCTGGGCAGACCGGCAAATGCCACGGTGCGCGGCCAGTTTTCGCGTTCAGGCTATAACTTTCTGGTGCAGGGAGACACCGAAGTTCAGCGCCTGCTGGAAGTAGCCCGCACCATCGGATTGCCGGCGCCTCAACCCGCAGCCAACGGAGAAGCTCGCATCAGTCTTCATGTGGGCGGAGGCTGGGCCGGATTCGCGGCTCCCGCAGTTACGGGAACGGCTCAACTGAAATCAGTCCACGCCCGGGTGCGGGGCTTGAATAAGCCCGTGGAAATCGCCTCCGCAAGTATTGAGCTGACCCCCAGCTCTGCTGAAGTGCGGAAGGTGACTGCATCCGCGGCCGGCAACACATGGCGTGGCTCACTGACTATTCCCAGGCAATGCGATACACCTCGCGCCTGCGTGATTCGCTTCGACCTTCACGCCGACGAGTGTGTGACCGATAACGTGAGTAGCCTGGTGAATGCCGTTCCCGGAAAACAGCCCTGGTATCGTTTTCTATCGTCGCCGGCGCAACCCAGACCGTATCTGGCGTCTATACACGCCGTGGGAAAGCTCACCGCGGGTCGTGTTCTGATTCACAATCTCATCGCAAACCGGGTCTCCGCCGAGGTCAAACTCGAGCAGGGCCGCCTTCAGCTTTCGAACCTGCGGGCTGAGGTGTTAGGCGGACGGCACGCCGGCGAATGGCAAGTGGATTTCACGGTCAATCCCCCGGCATATCGCGGCCAAGGCACGCTGGAGAAAGTTGCGCTGGTGCAAGTCGCCGAGGCCATGCACGACCCCTGGATCACGGGCACCGCAAATGTCGAATATCGCGCCGCCACTCTGGGCTGGGCCAGGACAGAATTGCTTTCTCACGCCGACGCCAGTTTGCAGGTGGAGGCTCGCGATGGTTCGCTGCCGCACCTCACGCTGGCTGGGGAGAGCACTCCGCTACGAGTCAACCGGTTCACCGGACAACTGCTTTTGCGCGCCGAGAAGTTCGAGATCGAACCAGGCAAACTGCAGACTCCTGGCGGCATCTACCAGTTAAGCGGCACCGCATCTCTGGGTCGAGTTCTAGATATCAAACTGTCCCGTGATGGCGCCCGCGGCTTCAACATCACCGGGACTTTGAACCAGCCGCGTGTGACTCTCAGTACGACTCCGGAGACCCAGGCCGCCCTCAAACCATGAAGGTCTGCTGCGCCTTTCTTTTTGCACTCTCAGTTTGGTCCCTTCTCGCTCCGCGCTCCCTGGCGCAGACTGTTCCAGATCCGGCCTCGGTAGCGAGATTCGAGCGCAAGCTCGAACGCGTGCAAAGCAACGGAGCGCAGGCGCACCCCGATCCATCGCCCACCGAGTTTACCGAGCAGGAGATCAATGCCTATTTTGCGTCCGGGAAAGTTCAATTGCCCAAGGGAGTGCGGTCGGTAGTTTTCCAGGAACAGCCGGGGATAGTCATCGCTACTTCACAAATCGATTTCGATCAGTTGAAGGCGGGCAAGAATTCCTACAACCCCCTGCTCTCGGTGTTCAGTGGAGTGCACGAGGTGGTGGTTACAGCCCACGCGTACGGCGCCAAGCGAGAGGGCTTGGTTCACGTGGATTCGGTTTCGCTCGACGGCGTCGAGGTTCCCCGCTTCGTCCTGGAAATGTTTGTCGAGAAATACCTCAAGCCGAAGTACCCGAACATCGGCATCGACTCCCGCATTGCCCTGCCCGCGCATGTGGATGCGGCCACCGTTGGGCTGCACAAGGTCACCGTGACCCAGAAATAAAGACCGCGTTGCAACTCACTTAGTCGCTACTTCACGTAGCCTGCACTTCGCAGGACCTTTCCCGGCAATGCCCCAGTTTGCTTGCCCTGATCGATCACTGGAACGCCGTTCACCAGCACATACTCCATCCCTTGCGACAGCTGGTTTGGATCTTCGAACGTCGCCAGGTCGCGGACCGTGGCGGGATCGAAGACCACGACATCGGCCCACATCCCTGCTTTCAGCACTCCGCGGTCGGTCAAGCGCATGCGCTGCGCCGGCAAGGCGGAAAATTTTCGAATGGCGTCTTCCAGAGTGAGTTTCTTTTCTTCTCGAACGTATTTGCGCAAGACGCGCGGGAAGGTGCCGTAGGCGCGGGGGTGAGGGTGTTCCTGGCCCAGAATTCCCTGTGGCGAGGCTCCGGAAGAATCGTTATCGACGGAGACCCAGGGCTGCTGCAGAGCAAGCGCTACATCTGGCTCGGACATGCCGAAGACCGCGACTCCGGTGGATGCGTTGTCTTCTATCAGGATGTCAAACAGCGCGTCCATGGGATCTTTGCTCTGCATCTTCGCCACTTCAGCCAGCTTCTTGCCCTGCAGGGGAAGCAGCTTGGCGTTTTGCACCACGCCGATCAGAATGTCTTCGGGCCCGCCAATCTCCTGCCACTCGTTGTCCCATTCGCTCGATGGAGTCGTCATGTCTTTGCGAATGCGGGCACGCAGCGCTGGATCTTTCAGACGTTCGATCAGCTTGGCGTCGCCACCGTCGTGCGCCCAGGGTGGAACGAACGCGGAGAGACTGTTGAACCATGCGGTGTAGGCGTAAGTATCGGCGGTGATGTCCATTCCCTGCGCTCGCGCGGCGTTGATTTTTGCCACCACTTCCGGCATGCGTCCCCAGCTGGCTTTGCCTGCGACCTTGAGGTGCCAGATTTCGACCGGGAGGTGGCCCTCGCGCCCGATGCGCAGGGCTTCGTCGATCGCGGGCAGGATGGCGTCGCTCTCATTGCGCATGTGCGTGGCATAGATGCCGCCGAATTTCGACGCCTCCGAAGCCAGGGCGATCAACTCCTCGGTTTTAGCGTAGGGAGCGGGCGCGTACTCCAACGAGGTCGAGACTCCGACAGCGCCTTCCCTCATCGCCTGCCTGACCAGTTCTCTCATCTGTTCGAGTTGCGCCGGCGTAGGCTGTTTGTCATCGTCGCCCAGTACCATGCGCCGGACCTGGGTGGCGCCGACATAGCTGGCCAGATTGATTCCCATGCCCTGCTTTTCCAGGCGGGCGAAGTATTGCTGAAAGGTACGCCAGTCAGGCGTGATGTGATAGTGATCGTAGCCGGAGCGATCGGCCTGGATGATGGCGTCATTCAGGGGCGCGATCGAGCCCCCTTCGCCCGTAATCTCGGTCGTGATGCCCTGATAGATTTTGGAGGGCAGGCGCGGATCAACCAGGATAGTCAGTTCCGACTGGCCCAGCATGTCGATAAAGCCTGGGGCGACAACCATGCCGTGGACATCAAGCGTGCGCGTGCGTTGCGTGCCGCTCAGATTTCCGATAGCGGCGATCTTGCCGCCCCGAATGCCGATGTCGCCGGAGTACCAGGGCGAGCCCGTACCGTCGATGATGTGGCCGTTGCTGATGACAATATCGAAAGGTTGGTCGTTTGCTTGCGCCCAGGACAGGTTAATGACTGTCAGAAGAAAGATGCCAATAAGGAAATTTCTCTTTAGCGCGCTGCTTCCCATGGTTTCTCCGTTCTTACTTTCTACTTCGACAGCGGAATTTCTACAAACATTCCGGGAGGACGGGACGACCACCCGACAGCCGGCGGAGCCTGTCCTGAGCGAAGTCGAAGGGACGCCGGCGCTACGATGTGGCTCTCCGGGCTGCTATGGCACCCAGCGCTATCCAGATTCCCAGGGCCAGCCATTCGTAGGGAATGAAGTGGCCAGGCACGAGGGGAACAACTTTCATCAGGATCATCAGCAGCCCGACCAGAGCTCCCAGGGCGGCCACCAGTCGTTGGCGTAACATTGGCGCCATCTGATAATACGCGGCGCAGGCTGCGAGCCATCCCGCCGCGGACGCCAGCGAGCCCACATTCGAAATTGGCACCAGGATGGCGTCGCCGAGGAACATGCACGCGGCGGTGCTCAATCCCACGCAGACCACGGCCACGGATGGGGTTTGATTCTGCGCGTGCACCTGGCCGACGCGGGCATCCACCAGCCCGCGGCGCCCCATGGCAAATACCATGCGGCTGGCGGCGACCAGGTTGCCATTGAACACCTTGAAAAGCGAAAGCAGGGCAGCCGCCAGAATCACGCTGACAATCCAGCGCGCTCCCACCGCACGTTCAAAGGCAACTGCAGTCATGAATTTTTCGCCAGTGAGTTCCCGCCATGGAGCGACATAGCCCACGGCGGCAATCACGATGGTGTAGAAGAGAATGCCCACCAGGATGGCCATCCAGATGGCTTTGAAAAATCCGCCCGAGCGGAATTCCGGGCGGGACTCTTCCGCCCCCTTTACCACCGACTCAAATCCCGTCATGTAATACGGCACAATCTGAATCACCAGAAGGACGGAGACGAATCCGCTGTGCGTGAACAAGGGCGGAAAATTCCGCGGAGAACCCTTGCTCACACCGACTGCGACGAACACCATAAACAGGCCAAGGGTTCCGAAAGTAGTCCAGTTCTGAAAAACCGCGCTCAGCCGGATGCCGCGATAGTTGAGCCAGGTCAGAAGCCCGGTTAGCCCCAGGCCGATGATCACATGAGGTAAATAAACCGGCCGGCCGGCGATGCGATAAAGCTCCATCGAATCCAGGCTGGGAAAAATGTAGCTCGCAATTTTTCCCACGGCCACCGCTTCCCACGGACAGACGATAAAGTACGCCAGGACCATCATCCAACCAGTGGCAAAGCTGATCGATCGGGGAAAGATCTTCGCGGTGTAGGCGACCTCGCCCGCGGCATCGGGCATGGAGGTCACCAGTTGACCGTACACATAGCCGATGGGCAGCAGGAGCGCGCCGCCGATAGCAAATCCCAGAACACCGCCTAGCGTCCCCCCGCGCAACAGCCAGTCGTCCATGACGACCAGCCAGCCGACGCCCACCATGGTGCCCCACCCCAGGGTGAAGTAATCGACCACACGAAGTTTGCGGGCAAGAGTGATCATGGAATGCCGTGTCATCCTGAGCGGAGTAGCTGCTTGGCTTAGCGAAGCAGCCACGCAGTCGAAGGATCCCTATCAGTGCGGTCGGCCGCTTCTAGAACAGACACAGCAACTCGAAAAGCAAATTGGCCGCCAGCAATGAGGTGATCTCGCCGTTATCGTAGGGCGGCGACACTTCCACCACATCACATCCCACCAGCTTCAGGCCCCGGAGACTGCGAATCAGGTCCAGAATTTGCGGGCTGGAGAGGCCGCCCACCTGCGGCGTGCCGGTGCCGGGAGCGTAGGCAGGATCGACCACGTCAATGTCCAGGGTCAGGTACACTTGACGGCCGCGCAACTTCTTCAGGTGACGTTTGACCAGTTCGACGCCGCTCTTGTGAAACTCTTCCGAAGTCACAATCTTGATACCGTGCTTATGAGCGAAATCAAAGTCGTGTTCGGAATAAACTTGCCCGCGCAATCCCACCTGCAGGGCATACCCCTTCTCAATCAACCCTTCCTCGATGGCATACTTCACCGGTGTGCCGTGCGAATGCGGACTGCCAAAGTATCCGCTCCAGGTGTCGCCATGGGCGTCGAGCTGGATAAAGGCAACCGGGCCGAAGTGCCTGTGAATAGCGCGAAGTATGGGCAAGAGAATGGAATGATCGCCACCGACGCAAACCGATCGCGCGCCGCCGCGAAACACGTCGCCCAGTTGCTCAGTGATTCGCCGGTAGGTGTCTTCAATCGAGAGCGGGTTGATCGAGAGGTCGCCAAAGTCACCAATCCGCCATTCTTCGAATGGATTGAGCTTCAGTACCGGATTCCAGGGGCGAATCATGGCTGATTGCACGCGAATGTTGCGCGGCCCGAAGCGCGCGCCCGGACGATAAGTTGTGCCCCCGTCGAACGGGATGCCAATCAACGCGAGGTCCAGTTCCTCCGCTTGCGGAACATGCGGCAGCCGCATGAATGTGGGCACACCGGAAAAGCGTGGATAGAGCAGCGCGTCCACCGGCATGGGATGCGGCTTTGCAGTCTTCTTGGATTTCATAGGCGCGCGCATTATAAAGCAATACGCTGGTCTCCAGCCTAAAACATGTGGGGCGGACACTCTGGTCCGCCGCTTTTGCACTTGATGTTGGGTTTGGGTCGTGGTTAGCAGACCGCGGTTAGCAGGCAGGGGCTGCACCTGGAGAAAATCTAAGTCAAAGGCGGCGTCCAGAGCCTGCCCTGAGCGACGTCGAAGGGAGTGTCCGCCCCACACACTAATTGGCAAAGCTCGATCTATGGCATCCTGAGCGGTGTGTTATGTTCTAGTTTTCACTGCAGCGAGGCGGCTATGCCCCGATACGAATATCGAGTCCTGAAACCCGTTCCGTCCGCCGAAAAGGCATTCCTGGAATGGATTGACGGGCTGGATCGCGCGTTCGCCCACCGCGATCCCGAGCATCGCTCTGATCTCGTTCGCGAGGAACTCCACCAGCTTTATCTGGGACGCCCTTACGCGGCGCCCGACCCGGCAGCGCCGCTGGCGATACAAACTCTGGTGCATTCGTTTGATCCGCGCAACGCCACGCTCGAACCCGAGAGTTATGGTGATGCTGATGCCGCCAAGTACGGTGAACGCAAGCCGTTGATCTGGTTCTGGATGATGTACGACCGCTCCCCAATCGGCCTGAATCACTGGCTGGGACACAAGGTGCGCGCCATGCTGGCCCGGCACGTGTTCAAGCACTGCGGAAATAATGTGAAAATCTTTCACGGGGTGGAATTTTCGTTTGGCTACAACCTGACCGTCGAAGACAATTGCACCATTCACAAGTACGTGCTGCTCGACGACCGCGGAGAGATCATCATTCATGAAGGATCTTCCGTCTCTGATTACGCCAACATTTACTCGCACACGCACGATCTCAACGATGGCATGATCGTCAGCAATCACAAGACCGAGATCGGCCCCAAGGCGCGCATCACCTATCATGCGACGGTGTTAAGCGGGGTGAAAGTGGGCGAGCACGGGATGGTGGGCTCGATGGGAGTCGCGTCGAAAGATGTTGATCCGTTCACGGTAGTGGGCGGCATTCCCGCCAAGCCGATCAAGATCAAGTCGATCGCGCCGGAAGAGCTGCGGAACACCCTGGAAAAGCGATAGCGCAAACCAATTAGGCACTCGCCAGCCTTCAGGTCAACGTCCGGGACCGCGCGGAATCGCTGCTCCGCGTGTTAGTATCGAAGCCAATCTCGCATGACCCTGCACACATCGATTCGAACATCGTGTTTCAGTTGATTGCGTTTCTGTTTGCGATCAGCGTGCACGAATCGGCGCACGCCTGGATGGCGAACCGCTGCGGCGATCCCACAGCTCGCATGCTGGGCCGGATTACACTCAATCCCATCAAGCACATCGATCCTTTTCGGGACGATGCTGCTGCCGCTGATTGCGCATGCTCGCCCACATGCCCGTTGATCGGCTGGGCCAAGCCGACACCGGTGGACCCGCGAAACTTCCAGAATCCGGTGCTGCGATGACATTTTCACTTCGGTCGTGGGGCCGGTCAGCAATTTCTGGTGGCGATCGGCGCCAGTGCTGATTCTGCATCTGTCAAGACTGCTTCGTCCGCTCGGGACGCAGATCGTCATCGGTACGCTCCAGGCTCAGCTTCGACTGACACCAATTCGCTGCTGGTTCCGTTTTGTCTGCTCGTTTACGAACTCATGGTGATCAATGTTGTGCTGGCGGTGTTCAATCTGATTCCGGTTCCGCCGCTCGATGGCAGCCATGTGCTGCGGCATTTTCTGCCCGCACGGCGCGCTCGGATTTATGACACCGTTGGGATGGTTTGGCCTGATGGCTGCTGGTGTTTCTGGCGCGGCAGGCTTGCTGGACGCCTGATTGGTCCGGTGCTTGGCATTTTTCATCTACATTCTACTGAGAATCTGATGCCCTCTCGCTCAAGCTAAAGAAACGCGTGCTCAGCGGCATGCGCTCCACCGGCAAACTGCATCTGGGCAACTACGTGGGCGCGCTCGACAACTGGGTGAGAATGCAGGACGAGTACGATTGCTTTTTCTTCGTGGCGGACTGGCACGCCCTGACCACCGATTACGCCGATACCTCGAAGGTCAAAGAAAATTCTTCGAAGTTCTGCTGGATTGGCTGGCCGCCGGGCTGGATCCCGAGCGCTGCACCATGTTCATCCAGTCGCACGTGCCGCAGCATGCGGAATTGCACCTGCTGTTTTCCATGATCACGCCGCTGGGCTGGCTGGAGCGCGTGCCGACCTACAAGGACCAGCAGGAGAACATCAAGGAAAAAGACCTGGGCACCTACGGATTTCTCGGCTATCCCGTGCTGCAGGCGGCCGACATCCTGATGTACAAAGGTGATTTCGTTCCGGTGGGCGAAGACCAGGTACCGCACGTGGAGCTGACGCGGGAAATCGCGCGGCGGTTCAATCAGTTTTACAACCGCAAAGGTGATGCTACGTTTTCCCGAGCCGCAGCCACTGCTGACGCCGGCCGCCAAGTTGCCGGGCACCGACGGCCGCAAAATGTCGAAGTCGTACGGCAATACCATCCTGCTCACCGATCCCGAGCCGGTGGTGCGGCAGAAATTGAAGACCATGGTGACCGATCCGGCCCGCGTCCGGCGCAGCGATCCCGGCAATCCCGATATTTGCCCGGTGGGCGACCTGCACAAGATTTTCAGCGACCGGCGAAACCATGGCCAAAGTGGATGCGGGCTGCCGCTCCGCCGGCATCGGCTGCATCGAATGCAAGGGCTGGGCTGCGGATGCCTTGGTCAAAATCCTCAATCCCATGCAGGAGCGCCGCAAGAAATATGAGGACAATCCGCGGCTCGCCTGGGATATTCTGGAGGCAGGCTCTGCCCGGCGCCAGCAAGGTCGCAGAGGCCACCATGGACGAAGTCCGCGAGGCGATGGGTATGTCGCTGGAATACGAGAGAACCGCGATGAGCGAGAACCCGAAAATCGCGCCCACGAACGATGCCTGCAGCCGAATCCGCGGAAGCACGCTGCGCCCCGGCTAGTGCAGCATGCCGACTGCGCAGAAGCCGCAAGACGAAAGCGACTTCCCTTTTGCGGTCAGCGTGGGCGGTGTCTACGAAGGCCCGCTCGACCTGCTGCTGGATCTGATCCGCAAGCAGGACATCGATATCTACGATATTCCGATCGCGACGATCACCGCGCAATATCTCGCCTACGTGGAAAAGCTGCGGGAACTGGATGTGAACATCGCGGCCGAATTCATCTACATGGCGGCGGTGCTGATTCACATCAAGTCGAAGATGCTGTTGCCGCGCGACCCCGCGGCGGCTCGGACGCGCAGGACGATCCCGCGCGCGGAACTGGTCAACCGGCTGCATCGAGCACGAGAAGTTCAAGTCGGCGGCGCAGATGCTGATGCAGAAACAGCAGATCGAAGATGCCGTGTCTGGTCGAATCCGGCGATCAAGGAATTCATGGAGGCCGAAGGCACGGAGCCGGAGCTCGCCGCCGACGTGATTGACCTGGTGAAGACCTTCCAGCAGATTCTGGAGCGCGCCCGGTCGCGGCCGATGCTCCAGGTGGATGAAGAGACAGTCACCGTGGGGCAGATGATCGACTACTTGCGGCGGCGGTTGTCGTTGGAAGACAGGCCGCTCCGGCTGAAGCAGATGCTGCGCAATGTGAATTCGCGGCAGGCGCTGGTCTGCATGTTTCTGGCGCTGCTCGAACTGGTGCGGCTGCAGGCAATCCAGTTGCGGCAGGACCGCATTTTTCGGCGAGATCCTGCTGCGCAAGACACGAGAATTTTGAAGCCGTCATGGCCGAGCAGGCGGCGGTGCGCGACGATTGGCGATAAAGCAGTCGTTGGTCGTCAGCCATCAGTCGTCAGATCATAGACTACGATCTGACAGAGCACTTAACCATGAGTCTTAAAGCTAAACTCGAAGCCATCATTTATGCGGCGGAAACGCCGATCACGCTGGACCAATGGTCCAGCTGGTGAAGGAGTCGGTGATCGCCGAAGGCGCAACCGACGATGCGAGAGTCAAGTCGCGCGTGCGCGTCGTGCTTGAAGAACTGATCGACCGACTACGCCGGCCGACCATGGCATCGAAATCCGCCAGGTCGCGGGCGGATACCGCATGTCCACCAAGCCCGAGCAGCATGACGTGGTGCGCGCTTTCGCCAAAAGCCTGAAGCCGCCGATCCGCTCTGTCTTGCCGGCGCTCGAGACTTTGGCGGTCATCGCCTACAAGCAGCCGGTGACGGTGCCGGAGATCAGCGAAATTCGCGGCGTGGATTCGGGCGGCGTCATCGCTACGCTGCTGGAACGCAAACTGATCACCACGGCGGGGCGCAAGGCAGTCATCGGACGGCCCATTCTCTACAAGACCACCAAGGAATTTCTGCTGCGCTTTGGACTGAAAGATGTAGGCGAACTGCCCAGCATGGAGGAGTTCGAAAAGCTGGTGGCCGAATCGTTCCAGAGCGAATTGCTGCCGGTGTCAGACAACGGCGCAGACGATGCTGCCGCCGCTCGTCAGCGATACGCGCAAATCGAGTCCGAGGCCGCGGTAATCGAAGCCGAGTGGACGAAGCCGTTGCCGCCGAAGCCATGCCCCGGCGAAAACGATCCTGCCGCTTAGACCTGGGCTGGCTGGTTTCTTCCGGCAACTTTCATCTCGCGAGTGGTTGAAGCAATCTATGCCTGCCGAACGTCTGCAAAAAATCATCTCCGCCGCCGGAATCGCGTCGCGCCGAAAAGCGGAACAACTCATCGCCGGCGGACTGGTGTCGGTCAATGGCCAGGTGGTCACAGAACTCGGCAGCAAGGCCGATCCCGAGCACGATCATATCCGGGTCAACGGCAAGCTGCTGCGCGGCGCTGAGAGACACGTTTATCTGCTGATGAACAAGCCCAAGGGATACGTACCACGCTGTGACCGACCCGGAAGACGCCCCACGGTGATGGACTTGCTTCGAGGCGTGGGCGCCCGCGTGTATCCAGTTGGGCGCCTGGACTACGCCAGCGAAGGACTGCTGCTGCTCACCAATGACGGTGAGCTCGCGGCCGCGCTGATGAAGGCGGCGTCCCACGTTCCCAAGACATACCTGGTCAAAGTGGCGGGCACGCCAACGGCGGAAGGACTGGCGAAGTTGCGGTCGGGTGTTTATCATCCAGCGGACAAGGGCGGCCGAAGGCAGAAGACAGCGCCCGCCAGGATCAAGCCGATTCGCGAAGTCCGACAATCCCTGGTACGAAGTCACGTTGATTGAAGGCCGGAACCGGCAGATCCGGCAGATGTTCGAAGAGATCGGACATCACGTGGAAAAAATCAAGCGGGTGCGTTACGGCCCGTTGGAGCTGGATGTTCCTCCGGGAAAGTTTCGCCATTTGACCCCGCAGGAAGTTACTCGCTTGAAATCTGCTATTAAGTGAACGGCGAAGGTCGGCCATAGCCCTTACGCCCTTGCCGGGTGACGCACGGGCGGGACGCCCGCGCCCACATGACGACAATCATCAAGCTCGATTCGAACGAAAACCCGTTTGGGCCTTCACCGCATGCGATCAAGGCCATGCAAGCCGTGCTGGCAGGATGCAGTGACTATCCCGACGACGATGCCTCCACGCTGCGACTCAAGCTTGCTGAGCATCACGGTGTACTGGTTGAACAGATCCTCGTCACCGGCGGCCTGACGGAGTTTCTAGGTATGCTCGCGCGGGCGTTTCTGGCGCCCGGTCTGAACGCGGTAACCAGCCAGCGATCATTCATCGTTTACCGCCTGGCTACAGAAGCCGCGGGGCGCCCAGTTGATCGAAGCGCCCATGCTCCAGGACGGATTCGATCTCTGCGGAATTGCCGCGGCAGTGAGCCGCAATACCAGGCTAGTCTTTCTGGCGAATCCGAATAACCCGACCGGAACGATGGTTACGGCGGATGACATAGATTATCTATTGGACCGCATCCCGGAACAGGTGGTGGTGCTGGATGAGGCCTACTACGAATTTGCCCAGGATTTCGCCGCCAGGCGCGGATCACGTATTCACGTTCTCTGGACTACGTGCACAAGGGACGAAATGTTGTGGTGTTGCGGACGTTTTCCAAAGTACACGGACTGGCCGGAGCGCGGATCGGGTACGGGATTGCGTCGGCTGAATTGATGCGCGTATTTCCCGTCAGGACGATCTATGTACTGTGTCTCGACCCTGGCCCAGGCGGGGGCTATGGCGGCGCTTGAAGACTCAGCACACATTCGCAAGGCCGTCGAAAACAACACCCAGGAGTCGCAGCGACTTTACCGGGCGCTCTGCGAGATCGGGTACGCGGTCAATCCGACCTGGGGGAATTTTCTATATTGCGACATAGGCCGGGGTGCCCGCAACTTTGCCGAACGACTGCGGGTGGAGGGCATCGCAATTCGTCCGTTGGATCAATGGGGCGCTCCCGAAGCCGTCCGCATTACCGTCGGCACCCCGGAGCAGAATGACGCACTCTTGCGGGCGATGAAAAGAAATTGAACAGTCTCCTAGTTGACGCCGCCATGGGCAGTTGAGCTGCTCCGTACAGTCCGGCATCGCTGCCCAGCAAAGCCCGCGTGATGATTGTCTTGGTCGAGCCTTCAGGACCCACATGCCCTGAAGCACCCTCCGGCCGAGAGGACAGGGCCAGGAGAGGTTGCGGCATACACCAGCGAGCGCTGCCGCAGTTCCTCAAAGATGAAAGGGGAAAAAGCCTCCCATGCGCTCGACACCCCGCCACCCACCACATACATATTGAGATTGAAGGCGTTGACGAGGTTTGCAATACAAATGCCAAGGGCGCGCCCCAACCGGCCAAAGATTTTCCTGGCTTCTTCCTCTCCCTGAATGGCCAGGTTGTAGATTGCTTTGGCGTTGAACTCCGGATCCGAACTGGCCGCCTTCGCCAGTCCGGGGGCGCGGCCGGAGGCGATCGCCTCCTTCGCCATGCGGACCACCGCGGTTGCCGAGGCATATTGTTCCAGACAGCCGCGGTTGCCGCAGCCGCATGGAGGGCCCTCAGGCTCCACCGTCATGTGGCCGAACTCGCCGGCCATCCCGGTCATGCCGTGCCAGATGCGGCCCTTGAGCACAATTCCGCCACCGACGCCGGTCCCGAGAGTCAACATGGCCATATCGTCCACGTCTCGCGCCGCGCCCAGCCACTTCTCGCCCAGCGCCGCCACATTAGCGTCGTTCTCCAGTATCACGCGCGTACCCAGCAGGCCCTCAATCTGCGCCTGCACGGGAGACTCCGCCCAGCCCGGAAGATTCGGAGACTCACGCAGCATGCCCGTCTTCATATCGATAATTCCGGGCACGCCGATGCCGATCCCTTGCAGCGCGGCACCGTCGCGATATTTGGCGGCAAGCTGACGGATGGCAGCGCACATCTCGTGGATGACGTGATCCTTGCCCAACGCGACCCTCGTGCCCAGCGTGACTTTTTCCATCAAGTCGCCTTGCTGGTTGACGGCTGCGATGCGCAGGTTGGTCCCGCCGAGATCAACGCCGATCGAAAAATTGGGCATACGTATGTAGCGTACCAAAGTCAGTGTAGCGCCGGCGTCCCGCCGGCTGTCTCGGGGCGTCTCGCCCGCGACGGCGAGGGGGGATGCCCTCCGGACAGCCGGCGGGATGCCGACGCTACTTTTGACACTTCGGGCAATAGTGACTGCTGCGTCCCGCGATGACCACGCGCTTGATCGGAGTCTTGCAGACCAAGCAGGGTTCGGCTTCGCGTCCGTAAACCCGGTGCTGCAGCTGAAAGAATCCTTCTTCGCCGTCTGCGTCAACGTAATCGGAGACCGAAGATCCACCCTGGGCAATGGCCTCCCGGAGCACTTCCTGGACCGCGGGATAGAGCCGTCGCAGGTCTTCGCGTGTAAGTGAGGCCGCTCGCCGGCGCGGCCGAATCCCGGCACGAAAGAGCGACTCGTCGGCGTAGATGTTGCCCACGCCGCGCAGGAGCTTCTGATTCAGCAGGGCGCTCTTGATGGGCGTCTTGCGGCCGTGGAAGAGGTTGACAAAATGTTCGAGTTTGACCTCCAGCGGCTCGGAACCGCCCGCTTCGAAATCATGGGCCACACTCAGGCGCCCGAAGCGTCGCGGATCGACGAAACGCAATTCCCTGCCCGAAGCCAGTTTCGCCACCAGGTGGGTGTGTTTCGCTACTGGGCTATCGGGCGAGCAAACCACCATGCTCCCGGTCATCCCCAGGTGAACGATCCACTGCGTGCTTGACTGTGTCTTGGTTGGTGTGGGGCGGGCGCCCTCGCCCGCCGTTTTTTTCCGTGATGCCGAACCGCCAGGTCGTTTACCAGGCCGGTCGGACAAGAGTGTCCGACCCACACCTGGTGCCAATTCCAGATCGAATACGATGTGTTTCCCGACCCGTCGTACCGCTGCGATGCGGCGGGATTCCAAGGTGCCAACAATCTCAGCAGCTGGAGATTTCAGCGGCTCAGGTTTCGATCCCAGCCAGACCGACTCGATCACGTCCCCGGTGACCCGGCTCGAAAGGCCACGAGCGATAGTTTCGACCTCAGGAAGTTCAGGCATGGAAGACAGTCTACAGTCGTCAGTCTTCGGTCGTCAGCCAAGTCCTATCCTGAAGACTGAGCATGCACGACTGCGTTGCTCATCGACAGTCCGGCAGGTTATCATTGGCGGTACACATCAGCGCCGTAAATCCTTGTAATTCAATGTAGAGCGGTTCACCGTGAGCGTGGAGTGTGTGCGACCCTGCAATGCGGCCGGGGCGGCCGCCATCCTGTACCACGGAGCTGGCTTTGAAGAAGGGTAAGACTGCGGTCATCGTCGGTGCGCAGTGGGGCGACGAAGGCAAAGGTAAGATCGTCGACGTTCTCTCGGAAAATTTCTCGGTCGTGGCCCGTTATGCCGGAGGACACAACGCCGGACACACCGTCATCATCAACGGGAAGAAATTCATCCTTCAACTGGTGCCTTGCGGCGTTCTGCGTCCGCGCTGCCGCAGCGTGATCGGCAATGGCGTAGTGCTCGACCCCATCGCCTTCCTCAAGGAAGTGGCCTCCTTACGCGAAACCGGCGTGCAGGTGGACGGCGCCTTGTTTGTCAGCAACCGGGCCCACGTGATCCTGCCTTACCATCGCATGATCGAACTGGCTTCGGAAAATGCTCCGGGGCGAGTGAAGATCGGCACCACTTCCCGCGGCATCGGCCCCACCTATGAGGACAAGATGGGCCGGCGTGGCCTGCGGGTGGCGGACTTGCTCGACCTGAAGCTGCTTCGGACGCACATCGAAAACGCCTGCCACGAGAAGAACATGATCGCGCACGCGTTGTTCAACTCCGAGCCGCTCGATCCCGACAAGATGTATCAGGAATATGCCGAGGCTTCCGCCAAAGTCGCTCCCTTCGTGTGCGACACGGCGGCCCTACTGAATCAGGCCCTGGCGCAGGGGGAATCGATTCTCTTCGAAGGCGCGCAAGGCACCATGCTCGACATCGATCACGGCACCTACCCCTTCGTGACCTCTTCCAGCGCCACTTCAGGCGGAGCGGTCATCGGAACCGGGGTCGCGCCTACCGCCATCGACACCGTGATCGGCGTCACCAAAGCGTATTGCACACGGGTCGGCGGTGGACCCTTCCCCTCTGAGGCTCTGGACGCCAACGGCGACCTGTTGCGGGCCCGGGGCAACGAGTACGGCGCGGTGACCGGGCGTCCCCGGCGCTGCGGCTGGCTCGATTTGCCACTCTTGCGTTACGCTGGCATGATTAACGGCATCTCCTGGCTGGTGGTGACCAAGCTGGATGTGCTGGACGAACTGGCCGAGATTCCGGTTTGCGTCGGTTACAAGATTAATGGCAAGGTGACGGCCGAAATTCCAGCCCATGGCAGCGGCTTTGACGGCATCGAGTGCGCGTACCAGACCATGCCGGGGTGGCGCACCTCCACTCAGGGCATCACGCAACTGGAGAAGCTGCCGCAGGCCGCGCGCGATTACCTAACCTTTCTAGAGAAGGAGAGTGGCGCCCGCATCGGCATGGTTTCCACCGGGCCGGGGCGCGAGCAGACCATGTTTGCGGACAGCTTTACCACCGCGCTGAAGGGTTTGACTGGACAAAAAACCGGAGCTTCAGCAACAATCTGACCAACGGAGCGAATGATGGTTGTCCTGGCTGTGACGTGGATGGCGAAAGTTGGCCGCGAAGCTGAAATGGCCGGAATTTTTTCCAAGCTGACGGAAGAGTCCCGCAAAGAACCCGGCTGCGGGATGTATGTGGTGCATCGGCACAAAACCGAACCACGCCGCTTTTTCGTCTATGAGCAATACAAGGACGATGCCGCGCTGGAGGCCCACCGCGCCGCCCCCCACTTTCTGCAATACGCCAAGAAGGAACTGCCAAAGATTGGCGACCGCGTGGAAGGACATTTATACGAACCGCTAGGGTAGGATGTTGTGTGGACGTGGGCGGCCCGCGCTTCCTGTTACTTCCCTTTGTCCACCATCAGCACGCCGCCCGAAGCGTAACTCTCCTTCGAAACTTCATTGAAAGTCACCACGACCGCCTCGCGGCGCGCCCCCGCTTCCTCTACCATGGCGTCGGTGATGCGCTGCGTCAGCTTGCGCTTTTGATCGGCCGTGCGGCCGGTCAGCATTGTGACTTGGACTAATGGCATAGAAAGGCGCTCCTGGCTTCTAGCTACCGGCTTTGAGACGACACTACTGCGCCAGCTCGTAGCCCGCGAAGAAGAAGCTCAGCTCGAAGCGGGCCGTGTCATCCGCATCCGAGCCATGAATGGCATTGTTCTCGATGCTGGTGGCCCACTTCTTCCGAATGGTGCCCTCCTCGGCATTGGCCGGATTGGTGGCGCCCATCAGCTTGCGCAAGTCGGCGATGGCGTCTTCTTTCTCCAGCGCCAGCGCAACAATGGGTCCGCTGGACATGAAATCCGTCAGTGAACTGAAGAACGGTTTGCTGGCGTGTACAGCGTAAAACTGCTCCGCCTGATGTTTGGATATTTCGAGCATCTTCATGCACAGAATTTGAAAGCCATTCTTCTCAAATTGCTCGATGATGTCGCCGATCGCATGTTTGCGGACGGCGTCAGGCTTGACGATGGTCAGAGTGCGTTGAAGTGTTTTCATTTTGAGGTCAGTCACCATTCTTAATCATTTGCTGAGAACCGGGAACTGGCATCCGGCAACTGGGTCCTAAGCTTTCACTCCCAGCACGGCCGCCACGGTCTCGCCAATCTCAGCGGGTGATTTCGCCACACGAATTCCGGCAGCTTCCATAGCCTCGATCTTCTCAGCCGCGGTTCCCTTACCTCCGGAAATGATCGCCCCAGCGTGCCCCATGCGGCGTCCCGGAGGCGCCGTCTGTCCCGCGATGAATCCCACGACGGGCTTTTTCATGTGCATCTTGACGTACTCCGCCGCGGTCTCTTCGGCATTACCGCCAATTTCTCCGATCATCACCACGGCCTCGGTCTGAGGATCGCGATTGAACAGCTCAAGAGCATCCAGGAAGTTTGTGCCGATGATGGGATCGCCGCCGATCCCAATGGCGGTGGACTGCCCAATCCCACGGGTAGTGAGCTGATACACGGCCTCGTAGGTCAGCGTACCGGACCGCGAGACGATTCCCACAGAACCTTCCTTATGGATCCGCGCCGGCATGATCCCGATCTTGCAGTGGCCGGGCGAAATGATTCCAGGGCAATTGGGTCCAATCAGCCGTGAACGCCGGTTCTGCAGGAACTCCCAGGCGCGGACCATGTCGAGCGTCGGGATGCCCTCGGTGATGCAGACAATCAGCTCGAGCTCGGCGTCGGCCGCTTCCATGATCGCGTCTGCGGCGTACGGTGGCGGCACAAAGATCACGGACGTATCGGCCCCGGTCTGGTCCACAGCTTCCTGGACCGTATTGAAGATTGGCCAGCCTTCGTGCGTCGTGCCCCCCTTGCCAGGAGTTACGCCGCCGACAATTTGCGTCCCATACTCCGCGCACGCTTTGGCGTGGAAGGTGCCCTCCCGTCCGGTCAGTCCCTGCACAATCACCCGCGTCGACTTGTTTACGAGAATGCTCATGGATTCCTTTGTAGCGCCGGCGCTACGCTCTTGCGGCATCGACCACTTTCTCGGCCGCGTCCTTCATGGTCTCAGCCACGATAAAATTCAATCCCGACTGCTGCAGAATCTCCCGCCCTGCCTCAACGTTCGTACCTTCCAGTCGCAGCACGATCGGAAGCTGGATGTGGGTCTTCCGCGCCGCCTCGACCACGCCGGCGGCCAGCGTATCCACTCGAAGAATGCCGCCGAAGATATTAATCAGCACCGCCTTCACGTTCTTGTCGCTGAGCAGGATTTCAAATGCGTGCGTGACTTGTTCGGCATTGGCGCCTCCGCCCACATCAAGAAAGTTCGCTGGCATGCCGCCCGCGTACTTGATGATGTCCATGGTCGCCATCGCCAGGCCCGCACCGTTGACCATGCAGCCCACGTTTCCGTCGAGCTTGATGTAATTCAAGCTGTACTTCGAAGCCTCGACCTCCAGCGAGTCCTCCTCGGTGACGTCGCGCAGCTCGCGAAGCTCGGGATGCCGGAACATCGCGTTGTCATCGAAATTCATCTTGGCGTCGAGCGCGAACAGGCGGCCATCGGTGCAGGTGATAAACGGATTGATTTCCATGAGTGAGGAATCGGTTTCCTCAAACGCGCGGTACAAGCCGGTCATAAACTGGACGGCCTGGTTGATCTGCGACGCCTTCAGCCCCAGCGCAAATGCCATCTTGCGCGCCTGAAAGGCTTCCAGGCCCATGCCCGGATCGATGTATTCCTTGAGGATAGCCGCGGGATTCTCCGCCGCCAGCTGTTCGATTTCCATTCCACCCGCAGCCGACGCCATAAAGACCGGCCGCGCCTGGGCCCGGTCAATTACGATGCCTAGATAGAGTTCCTTCTCAATGGGCAGAGTTTCTTCGATCAGCAAGCGGCGAACCACCCGGCCTTCG
Source organism: Terriglobia bacterium (assembly GCA_963779255.1). GTDB lineage: Bacteria > Acidobacteriota > Terriglobia > Terriglobales > Acidobacteriaceae > JAIQFF01. The sequence continues at coordinate 216,994 of CAVZXU010000010.1, forward strand.
GGCCCGGTCTGATGCGTAACCAGCGTCATGCCAAGAATCTTGCTCGCCAGCTCGGCGGCCTCCGCGACTGACTTGGCGATCTTGACGCCGCCGCCCTTTCCGCGTCCGCCGGCATGGATTTGGGCCTTCACCACCACGCCCGTCGCCCCGGCTCCGAAAAGCTTCTGGGCGACGGCTTCCGCTGCCTCCCGGGTCTCGACCATTTCTCCGCGCGGCACCGCATCGCCATACTGCTTCAGGATATTCTTGGCCTGGTACTCATGAATTTTCATAATGATTCTTAACTGGACCTATCGGCACGACCTGGCTTGCGGCTTAAGGCAGCGGTTCGCGACTTCCAATTTTATAGAAGCGTTACCGATAGGGCAAACCCGCCGGGTGATGCGTGGCTGAATTCGAGTTTGCATTCTTCAGGAAAGGCGTCATGCTGAGCTTGCGAAGCATCTGGCGTGGAGCGGAAATGCGCGCGGTCAGCATCCGCGCCAGATCCTTCGGGACTGCAGCCCCTCAGGATGGCCCCACCCGGAGATTTGCTTCAGTCCCGGCCAGTGCCTCCGGTGCGGCGTGACTTTCGCTGCGCTGATTTCTGGTTGGGGTCGGGAACGGGACCGCCACTTGTACCCTGAAACGATGCTACTCTTGTAACCGGTCATGATCACGGAAGCCCTCCAGCGCATTGCCAACCAACGAGAATCACTCACCCGTGAAGAAGCGCGCGCGGTAATGACGGAAGTTTTCTCCGGCAGCGCCACTGACGCGCAGATTGCAGCCCTGCTGGTCGCGCTTCACATGAAGGGCGAGACGGTAGAAGAGATTGTGGGCTTCGCGGAGGCCATGCGTGCCGTGGCAGAACCGTTGCCTCTTCACCAGGAGTCCACGCTGGAGGTCAGCGGCACGGGGCGGGACGCACTGGTCGACACTTGCGGCACCGGCGGAGACGCCAGCGGCACCTTCAACATCTCCACCGCGACGGCGTTCGTCGTCGCCGGGGCCGGCGTGCGCGTGGCCAAGCATGGCAACCGCAGCCTCACCTCCAAGTGCGGCTCGGCCGACGTCATGGAGGCCCTGGGCGTAAGAATCAATCTGCCCATTGCAGTTCTGGCCACATGTCTCGAAGAAGTCGGCATCGCGTTTCTGTTCGCTCCGGCCATGCATCGGCCATGAAATATGTGCAGCCCGCCCGCCGCGAGCTGCGCCTGCGGACAATCTTCAACCTGCTCGGTCCGCTCACCAATCCAGCAAGAGCTTCGGCGCAGGTGGTCGGCGTCTATTCGCTCGATCTGGTCGAGAAAGTAGCCGAGGCACTCAGCATGTTGGGCGCTCATCGCGCCCTGGTGGTCCATGGTTTGGATGGCCTGGATGAAATCACCATCACCGGGCCGACCCGCATCGCCGAAGTGCGCGAAGGAAACGTTCGCACTTATGAGGTCACGCCGGAAGAGTTCGGAATCAAGCGGGCCCCGCTCGAAGATATTTCGGGCGGTGACGCCGCAGCCAACGCGTCTATCATTCGCGAAATTCTCGCGGGCAAGAAGTCGCCCCGGCGCAATGTGGTCCTGCTGAACGCCGCCGCCGCCCTGGTTGCCGCCGGCCGAGCTGAACACCTGGGGGAGGCCTTGCCACTGGCGGCGCAGTCCATCGATTCCGGCGCGGCGGCTGCGAAATTGGACGCGCTGGTGCGGTTTACCAGCACCTACAAGTAACGTCGGGCCTCGGGCGCCGGACGTCAGACCTCGGACGTCGGACTAATGAGGTCGCGGTCTGGCGTCCGGCGCCCGGCCCGCTCTTCAATCCTTCGATCTGCTCCAGATGGCTCGCTCCGTGCGTCCCCATTCTCTCGATCAACTCGGCCACGGTGAAGTCTTTCTTTGTCTCCGGATGATAGGCTGACTTCGCCAGGTCCCCCGGCGTAAGACGCTGCAAGAGTCGCAGGTTCGCATGCCGGTTCAGCCCGTAGAGCGCGACCATTTCTGCAGGCGGAGTCTCCATGCAGCCCAGGTTCCGCGCCCAATCGTCCTGGTCCATGGGCGCAATCACCGGCTTCTTGTCGGCGAGCATCTGGCGCAGTCGGTACGCATACACGATCTCGATGTCGGCGAGGTGTCCCAGTATTTGCAGGATGCACCACTTATCCGGAGCCGGCTTGTAGCGCAACACCTTCTCCGGCAGACCTGACACGGCCGCCGCTACCTGCTTCGGGCTTTTTTCCGCCGCCTCAAGATATTTTTTTAGTTCGCTTTCCGTCATTAGAATGCTCCGCCAATTGAGTAATTTTGTAATTGAGCAATCGGGCAATTGAAAAGCCTGCTTTTTCAATTACTAAATTACTCAATTACACAATGACCTTCTCCATCCACTCCGCCACTTGCACGTTCCACCCCAGCTCTTTCGTCAACGTTTCGCGCAGCTGGGATGACGCAGCGGGCTCGCCGTGTACCAGGTAGGTGGTGGCGGGCCTTTGAGAAAAAGTGTGCAGCCATTCCAGCAACTCCGGGGTATCGGCGTGATCGCTGAATTGCTCGAACGTCGCGATTTGCGCCCGGATCGCGACCGTCTCGCTGAAAATGCGCACCTCCGGAGCACCGCTCTTGATCGTGGCTCCCCGCGTTCCCGGAGCCTGAAAGCCGATAAAGATCACCGTATTTCTCGGATCGGGAAGCCGCTGCATCAGGTGGTGCAGGATGCGTCCGCCGGTCACCATGCCGCTGGAGGAAACGATAATCACAGGAAAAGTTGCGCTATTGATCTTCTTCGAGTCATCGGAGGTCAGGGCAAATGTAAAACCTGGCCACTGCAGAGGCGAGCCATACTGCTTGATCAACCGGCAGGTGTCGTCACTGCACTCTTCCGAGTGCTTAAGAAAAACTTCGACCGCCTTGATCGCCATGGGGCTGTCGCAGTAAACCGGAATGCGGGGAATCTGTCCGGATTCCATCAGCTCCTTGATCATGAACACAAACTTCTGGGTGCGTTCCACGGCAAATGCGGGCACGATCACGCTGCCTCCGCGCTGCGCCGTCTCCCGGATGATCTCAGCCAACTTCGGCCGCGGATCGTCGGTCGGGTGCTGCCGGTTACCGTAGGTGGACTCCATGACCAGAAGATCGGCGGTCTCGCCCTCGGTCGGTCCCGAACGTACGACTTTTCCAGGAGCGCTGTTCTGGTCGCGCATGCGGCCAATGTCTCCGCTGAACAACATCCTCCTCGCTTGACCATTCAGATTGAGCGTGACTTCGACCATCGCCGATCCCAGGATGTGGGCCGCAGGGACGAAGCGGAATGAAACTTCGGGCGAGAGCTGCCGGCCTTCCTCAAACTCCACCGGACGGAATTGCTGCAGGGCATCCTGCGCTTCATCGAGGGTATAGAGCGGCAACGCCGGATCGTGCTTCGACTTCTTGTGCTGGTTGTAAAACCTGGCATCTTCTTCCTGCAGGTGGCCGGAATCGGGAAGGATGATGCCGCACAAGTCAATCGTTGAAGATGTGGCATAGATCGGACCACGGAATCCCTCCCTGACCAGCCGTGGAATCCAGCCGCAGTGGTCGAGGTGCGCGTGGGTCAGGATGACAGCGTCAATGCCGGACGCCGGCACCGGCGTGGGCTGCCAGTTGCGCTCCCGCCATTCCTTGGCCCCCTGGAACATGCCACAATCGATGAGCATCTGAAATCCGGCTTTCCCGTCCCCATCGGAACCGGTGTTAACCAGATGCTTTGAACCGGTGACCGTGCCGGCCGCGCCGAGAAACTGGATGTAGGCCAAGAGTCGTCCTCCAAGAAAGCTATTTTAGATTGTCGTTTTCAGATTTCAGATTGAAACACCACGGCACCATGTTCTTAAGTCTGCAATCTACAATCTGAAATCTTCAATTTCTTTTCGCCGGCGCTTCAATCTTGTACACATTGTTTCGCATATCGCTCTCCGGTACGCTGCCGTCATTCAACACGATTTCCTGGGGAGCGGAAATGGCCTCCATACGCATGGTGGCTTTCGATTTTCCAGGTACCAGAAGCCGCTGTGTGACCTGCCCCTGTTCCATATTAAGGATCAGGGGTACCTCAGCTCCGGCAGTTCCCAGGTTTTCCACCGTGACGGTAACCACATAGGCTTTCGTCGAAGGCTCCCAGGGATAAACCGCGGCCAGGTGGAAATCCGGCAGACCGCGGTCGCGATAGACCCAGTCATCAAAAAACCATCCCAGATCGCGCTTGGTCTGCGCTTCGATCAGATGCTGCAAATACGCAGGCGTGTTGTCGGCATCCGCGCGATATGCCGCGAGGGCCTTCTTCAGCGCATCTTCGCCGATCATGTCGCGCAGCATCCACCACACATACAGCGCCTTGCTGCGATAGAGGTCTTCGATGCTGGTGCTGATCAGTGACTCACCGGCTCCGGCCTTCCGGCTGTGCTCCTCAGCCAGCGCCTTTTCCGCTTCAGCCAACGCCGTGCGATGCAGTGCCCATGAAGTCGAGCGCCGACTGCCGCCCACCGTCTCGTTCGCGATAGACCGCCTGGGCAAAATGCGCCAGCCCTTCGTAAGATCCAGGGGCGGGGAGAAAGGAAAGCAGCATGGGTGAGCTGGTGCACCGCCGTGAACTGGTCCAGCTTGGAATCTTTGTTGAGGGGTTTGAGCAGCATGCTTCCGCTCTCGTACGGCGCTGCCTCGGGATCGCTCAGCTCCACAACTTCCGCCCTGACTTCGGCTCGTCCTTTCGGCGCACCGAACCACTCAGTTACGAATGGGGCCGCCAACTGCGCCGCCAGCGCATAGGTCTGCGCCGCCGCCTTATGTTCCGGCAGATAAGAAATATTCACTGGAGGCTGATCCAGCGTTTCATAAGGACCAACTACAAAGAGCGGCACGGTCTCGCCCAACGACGGGAATGCACACTCGTTCACGCTTTCGTATCCTTGGCCTGCCCGTTTGAGGTATCGCACCCCTCCAGCGTCGCCGTTGCACTGCGGGATTGCGGGCGGGCCTTCGCCGGAATAACTCAGCTTGATCTTCATTCCGGCCTGCAGTTCGCGCGCCTTCCACCTCGCTACCGTCTCGAACACGCTGTTGCCTTCTGACAAGTTTGCCGACTCGGTCGCTACCGGATACCAGGCCACGTAGCCGATGCCGCGTACGGCGGTGAACGACTTGCCGATCTGGTCCCAGTCGCTGTGCCGGGCCCGCTCCTCCGGCAGGCCGATTCGCGTCAGCCTGGTGGCATCGAGCGGGATGATGCCCTCGTATCCAATCTCCAATTCCACAATGCCTTTGGCCGGAACCTCCCTGGGCAAGGTTACGATCGCTTCCGAAAGCGCGCCGGTGTGATCGATGTCTGAGGTGTAGGGCTGAGAAATGAACTGCACCGGCTTGCCGTCGAGTTGGATCGATCTCCAATCCAGGCTGGAGGAGATCTGCAATGTCAGGTTTTTCTGCGGCGATGTTGAATGGTTTCTCAAAGTAATCCTGCCGCGCACCGCCAGGCGTTGCTGTTCAGATTCTATGTGGACATCAAGGTCGTAATCAGTGAAGGTGAAAGCTTCGCGATCGATGGCATGCGCCTGAACCAGCAAGCCACAGATGACACAGAGGACGCGGAGGACCCTCATCTTCATTTCGCATCCGCTGCTTTCATCCGGCGCTGCCTTACGATTTCGTACAACATGACTCCCGCCGCCACCGACACATTCAGCGACGGCACTTTCCCCAGCATGGGAATGGAAACCAGGAAGTCGCATTTCTTGGCCACCAGATCGTGGACGCCCTTGCCTTCAGATCCCAGCACAATGGCACAATCCATGTTGTAGTCGAGCGCGTCGTAACTCTGGGTACCGCGCTCGTCCAGCCCCACGATCCACAAATTCTTTCCTTTCAACTCCTCCAGCGTGCGGGCAATGTTTGTCACTTTGGCTATGGGAAGGTGCTCGCTGGCGCCGGCGGACGCCTTGATCACAGTTGCGGTCACCCCCGCCGCGCGCCGCTCCGGGATCACCACTCCATCGGCACCGGAAGCATCGGCGGTACGAAGAATCGCACCCAGATTGTGCGGATCCTCAATTCCATCGAGCACGACCACCAGAGAATATTGTCCACGTTTGGCGGCCACCACGTCATCCAGGTGGTGGTACTGTTTGCCCGAGGTAATCGCTACCACGCCCTGGTGGGCATTGTTTCCCGCCATGCGATCAAGTTCAGGGCGGGGAAGAAAACGCACCGCGACGCCATTCCGGCGACATTCCTCCACCACGCGTTGCAAACGCAGGTCATGACGCTCTTTCAATACGCCGACCCATTCAAACGATCGTCCTCGTGCCTTCAACGCTTCAGCGACGGCATTGATCCCGTAGATGTAATTCATCGAACCGTAAGTTTACTGCCTGGCAAGGTGTGAGCGCGAGACCGGACGTCGGGCGTCAGACGTCAGGACCTATTGATGCCAACGTCCGAGGTCCGAAGTCCGAGGTCCGGCCGTTGGCACTTTCAGCCGCCGCTCGATATACTTTGAATGTGCCTTTTAGGAGAAGTAATGTCTCTGTCCGCCGTCATCGTGGACGATGAACAGCTTGCCCGCGACGAACTTGCCTTCCTGCTGAAAGATGTCGGGGATGTGGACGTTGTGGCCCAGGGCAAGAACGGCGTCGAAGGCGTCAATCTGATCCGCGAGCACAATCCCGACCTGGTCTTTCTCGACGTGCAAATGCCTGGCCTAGATGGCTTCGGCGTCATCAAGAAACTGCTCGACAAGAAAGTCACTCTGCCCAAGATCGTTTTCGCCACGGCCTTTGATCAGTACGCGGTCAAGGCATTCGAGGTAAACGCAGTCGACTACCTGCTGAAGCCCTTCGACAAGAAACGGGTGGCGCAGTCGGTGGCAGAAGGCGCGCGCCAAGCTGGAATCGGGCGGCGCTTCATCGGACAAGCTGGAAATCCTGGTCCGGATGCTGGAATCGCAGAAGCCGCAGGCGTCCAAGATCCTGATCAAGGCCGGCCGGCCGTCTCTTTCTGGTCAACCAGAAAGATATTGGTTTCGCCTCCATCGAGGAGGGCGTGATCACAGTTGTGACCAGCGGGCCTAACGGCATGGAGGGCCACTCCAACTGCCGTACCCTCGAGGAGCTGCTGGACAGCCTGGACCCCAATCTTTTCTGGCGCGCGCACCGCTCCTACCTGGTCAATATTAACCGCATCAAGGAAGTTGTTCCCTGGTTCAAGAGTTCTTACCAACTGCGGATGGACGACAAGAAACAGACCGAAATTCCCGTCAGCCGGGCCCAGACCAAGCGCCTGCGCGAGCTGTTCGGGCTCTAGAAACAATTTCAGATTGTTGATTTGAGATTGCAGATTATTGAACCATTAGGGCCCAGACATGCTGCAATCTGCGGTGTTCAATCTGAAATCTTCAATCTGCAAATCTGCAATTGCAAACAGGGGGGAGGCGGCCGGTTGGAGGTTCCAGCCGCCCTGCAAGCTGCCATCAACGGCTAGGCAGCCAGCGCTTCCAGGGCTGGCCGATTGCGGATGACCAGCGTCGAACCTTCCAGACGAATCAGTTCCCTCTTCTTGAGTTCGCTCAATAAGCGCGTAACCGTCTCACGAGATGAACCGATCATTTGCGCTATCTCCTCGTGGGTCATGCTGGAGCGGATACGAATCTCAGTGGCTCCAGTCTCCCTCTCGTGACCGCCGCTCCATGAGAGCAACAACCGTGCCAGCTTGCCTGCCGACGAGCGTGTCAGGACCAACTCATGGATGTCCCGGTAGGCAGACTGAAATTCCTGGCTCAGCGCTTGGGCGGAGTGCAGTCCCAGTTCTCCATATTTGTCCAGCAGCCTCATCAGGACTCGCGATCGATGAAGTTCACCTGGCAAGGGCCCGCGGTTTCCGCCGTCACCTCGTACGGCGTCGCGGACATTACCGCGCTCAGGCCCATGCCTCGCCTGGTTCGGCCATCTTGAGGATGAGCACTTTGCCGTCGCGAGAGGTCGTTGAAAGCTTGACTTTACCCGAACACAGCACCAGCGCGCCGCGAGGAGTCTGACCTTCGACAAACAACACCGCGCCGCCGGGATAGGTATTCAGATGGCTGGCCGCGCTGAAGGCTTTCAGCACGTCGGAAGACAGTCCACAAAACCACTTGTCTTTTCGCAACTTGCAGGAGACACAGTTCTCGATAATTTCCAGTCCGTACGGAGTATTCATCGTCGCCACCGCCTTGCTGACATCCGGCATTGCCGGCTCATTTTCCGGGAGAGGCTTACTCCGTCGGGCCGTCCCTGGCCCGAACCAGGTCCGGAACCGGTAGCTGCACATTTTCGGCCTGCGCGCGATCCGCGCTGTCTGCCCTGACGGCTTCAGGCAGCGGACCAGTTCCCAGCCGGCACTGGCATTGGCCTGCGTCCGCCAGGACAGGCCGCACAAGAAGAGAAACAGCGGATCAATGCCCGGCTCTATACTCGGCCTCGGGTTCGGCTCGGCGGTCGGGCTCCACCCGATTCTCGTTGGCTGCGCTTCCACCTGGACTGAAACAACCCGAGCACCTTCCGCCGGGCTATGCGTTGAGAAAGTGCGCCTGCGAGCAGTATGCTTCCGATGAGAAAAAGCAAGAATCGTTTCACGGTGGAACTCCTTTTCCGAGTGGCTTGGGAGGTTCAACCGGGGTAACGTCGGCCTTAATTGGGGTTCTTTTTCACCAAGCCGAAAACTGTAGGGTTTTCTGAAATCGGAAAATGGCGCTGAAATCAGCTCTCGAAGATTTGTTGGGAACGACGCTTGCAGAGGTCGTGGGAACAGTCGGGAAGATCGAATATCTCGCAAGCCTGAGGGACCAAGCCTCGGGCAACTATTCGCATTGGGGGCTGACTCGGGCTTACGGTGAGGTGGCAGCGCAGCAGGCTCTTGCGGAAGCGCACCGTCTGTTGTTCCTCAGACTGCTGCGCACTCCGCTTCGAACCTTACGCGATGATGTGATGGTTTCGAGTGAGGCGTTAAAGATGACCGCGGATGAGTTTATGGAGCGGCTTCGAAACCAGGCGCCGGCCTTGCTTCCGCAAGATCTCGGCGGCGGATCCACACGCCACTTCAGTTCAGTGTTATTTGCTCTTTCGAGTCTGCTTTCGGCTCCGGTAAGGACTCCACCGGATGCCATTCCCCCAGCTTGAGGGCGATTCCCACTACCTGGCCGATCACTTCCGCTTCCTGGGGATGGCGCAGGACCCGCACGGGCACGGGCGAAAGCGGATGGGAATGCAGTACGATCTGTTCACCTTTCAGACTGCACCAGCAGCAGGTGTAGCCATCGCGGGTCTCCACGAAATAGATGGGACGCTCCAACTCGGAACGCCATATCGCTTGCTCAACCTTATTTCTGGCTTCGTCCACCTGCAGAAAAGTGCCGGGCGGAAGCAGCGGATACATGGTGAAGTCCTCGCTGCCCACATAACCGTACATGTATTTGTCCTGGCTCAGGTTGGCCAGATGCCCCAGCGGTACCAATCCCCAGTGCTCGACCATGCGGCTCAGGTTGGCGCTGCGGTGAGGATCGAACGAGGGATCCAGTCGCGTGGGTATGGCAACCTTGGCCGAACCCCGCAGCGTCTCTTCAAAATGTGACTTGGGAGGAAGATTGAGCTGCAAGTCCGCCGCCGACAGACTCAAGTCGACTCCGTACCACGCCAATATCTCGCGGAGGTCGCAGCGATAGACGACGGCAAGGGAGTAAAGGCGGAAGATGCTGGGAACCAATCCCTTGGTTTCAATGTCGGACAACCGGCTGGGACTGACCCCGAACTCGTCGTTTCCGTGCCGTTCCGCAATCCGCGCGCTGGCGCTTTCCACTTCACGCATGGTAAGGCCAAGACGCTCACGTAAACCACGCAGGTTTAGTCCAGCCGCGAGGACGGCGATTCTACCATCAGGAGCCTGCATCGAATGCCCCGGGTCAGCTGCGTCCCTCTACTTGATTTCGAGGCTATACTTCGCGGCTGACAAACTTCCTGGTACTAGTATAGGAGTGGATGTACGATCGTGCTTGCGACCCGCTCGGATCTACTCCCCCTCGATCTGCTCGGCAGAACCCGACAACGCAGCGAACGATAAACTAAAGTTTGCTTCCTTGCAAAGCAGTTATATCCCCAATCAAAATTGTGATTCTGAAAATCGATTCTGCAGCGAGGTCAACGTTACCTTTACAATTATCTTGCGGGGAATGGCCCCATAGTGCCAGTGCGCGGAGGGATTTTTCCCTCCCGCGACGACTATAATCGACGACATGGCCCGGGGATGGGAAAGCAAGTCGGTGGAGGAGCAGCAGGCAGCGGCAGGCGCCCAGGTCGAATCGAAACAACGACTTACACCGGAACAGGCAGCCCGGAGGCAGGAGCGGGAAGCGATTGAGCTGTCCCGCCGGAGGGTTCTTCAGCAACTGCAGTCTGTTCAGCACCCTCGCCATCGCCAAATGCTTGAAAGCGCACTTTCCGAGCTCGATACCCGGTTGGCACGGCTGGGCTAAGTCTATGGTGTGGTTGAGTTTGAATGTTTTTGAAGTATAATGACGTTAATCCCCCATGAAAGCTTACGTATACGTGTCGCTGAAGAAGAGCGTCCTCGATCCGCAGGGCAAGACGATCCAAGGTGCGCTCAAGAAAATGGGATGTAAGGGATTGGAAGAAGTTCGGCAGGGCAAGTATTTCGAGCTCACACTCGATGGCGGCCTGAGCCGGAACGAGGTCGAGGCGGAAGTAACGCGTATTGCCCGCGACGTCCTTACCAATCCGGTGATTGAAGAGTTTCGTTTCTCCCTCGAAGACTGACCGAATTCCCCGGTTCGGTGGTGGAAGATTTTTCTTGCTTCGCCAGGCTGGTTGTCCGCGGAACGTGCATTAAGCGTTCTGAAGTAGTGGCCGGATTCTAACTCACAAAAACAACTTCGGTTTCCCCCGGGCCGAAAACAGGAGCATTCGTATGTGCGGCATAGTGGGATACGTTGGCAAGAAGCGGGTCGTACCAGTCATCATCGAGGGGCTCAGACGGCTGGAGTACCGTGGCTATGATTCAGCCGGCATCGCGGTGTGCGGCAATGGAGAGGGTCTGCAGATTCGCCGGGCTGAGGGCAAGCTGCGCAACCTGGAAGAAGTCATCCGGCTCAAGCCGCTCGATGGCACCTACGGCATCGGCCATACCCGCTGGGCCACGCATGGCCGTCCCACGGAAGAAAACGCCCACCCGCATCGCGACTGCACCGGACGCATCGTGGTGGTGCACAACGGAATCATCGAGAACTATGTTTCGCTGAAGCGCAAGCTCATCGAGGAAGGTCACCGCTTCAACACCGAAACCGACACCGAAGTGATCGCTCACCTGGTCGAAAAATATTTTCTAAAGACGGCGAATGGTCATCGCCCCTCGCTCGAAGAGTGCGTCCGCAAAACGGTGGGCCAGCTGACGGGCGTGTTTGCCCTGGCCGTGATTGCGGTAGATGAGCCGAACAAGATCGTGGCCGCCCGCAATGGCCCGCCCGCCGTAATCGGCCTGGGCAAAGATGAGTATTTCGTCGCCTCCGACGTTCCTGCGATTCTTTATCACACCCGCGACCTGTTCTTCCTCGGCGATGGCGACCTCGCCGTGATCACACCGGAAGGGGTGCAACTCACCGACTTCAACGGACAACCGGTCGTTCGCCAGGTCCAGCACGTCACCTGGGACCCGATCATGGCAGAAAAGGGCGGCTTCAAGCATTTCATGTTGAAGGAAATCTACGAACAGCCGCGCTCGGTGCGTGACACCACGCTGGGACGGGTTTCGCAGGAAACCGGTCACGTCTTCCTCGACGAAATGGAGATCAGCGAGGCCGAGTTCAAGGCTGCGAAGAAGATCAACATCGCAGCTTGCGGCACCAGCTGGCACGCCGCCCAGGCCGGTAAGTTCATGATCGAACGCATGGCGCGCATTCCGGTGGAGGTCGATTACGCCAGCGAGTGGCGCTATCGCGACCCCATCATCACTCCCGACACGCTTACCATGCTGATCACCCAGTCCGGCGAAACCGCGGACACGATCGCGGCCCAGAGAGAGGCCAAAGCCAAAGGCTCGAAGACGCTGGCCATCTGCAACGTGGTGGGCTCGATGATCACGCGCGAGGCCGCCGGAACCATCTACACCCACGCCGGCCCCGAGATCGGTGTAGCTTCGACCAAAGCCTTTACCGCACAACTTACCGCGCTCTACCTGTTTGCCCTCTACCTGGCCCAGCAACGCGGCACCATGAGCGCCGATCAGGCCAAAGAGGCGATCCAGGAACTCACACGCATTCCGGGCAAGCTCGAACATCTGCTTACCCGCGAGGAAGAGTGTGAAGACCTGGCGAAAGAGTATTCGCGTTCCCAGGACTTCCTGTTCCTCGGACGCGGCATCCACTATCCGATCGCGCTCGAAGGCGCTCTCAAGCTGAAGGAAGTTTCCTACATTCACGCGGAAGGTTACCCCGCCGGAGAAATGAAGCACGGCCCCAACGCGCTGATTGACGAGAACCTGCCGGTCGTGATCATTGCCACCCGCGATACCAAGGACGCGCTATCGATGACCCGCTACGAGAAAACCTGTTCGAATCTCAAAGAGGTGAAAGCTCGCTCCGGAATGATCATCGCGCTGGCTACCGAAGGCGACGAGGACATCAAAGAAGCCGCTGACCACGTGCTGTACGTTCCTCCAGCGCCGGAGGAGTTGCTGCCAATTCTGGAAATCGTCCCGCTGCAGTTACTGGCGTATCACATCGCAGTCCGCCGCGGCTGCGACGTGGATCAGCCCAGGAATTTGGCGAAGTCGGTGACGGTAGAGTGAGGAATCCGTCAGCTATCAGCTCTGTCATCCTGAGCAAGGAAAGCCCATTCGCTTTGCGAATGGGCTTTTCGCGTCGAAGAGCCTGCCCCGAGCGGAGTCGAGGGAACCCCTATAATCACACTGCTCTCGGGTAATAAGGGTGCTTCGACTCGCTCGTCGTTCGAGATGCGAACGACTCTCTCGCTCAGCACGACAACGATGGGTTGCAGGTACGCGCGTCCAAGGGCACGTCGCCGTCATCTACATAACCGATGTCTCCCTTTCAAACATTCGTGGCTCGTCTCGTTCGTTCGGTTTCTCTATCTGCCCAGACCAGGCACCTCGAATTCGAGGTATCCACGGTTCCCCGCTTCGGTTTCGTCGCTGGGCAATGGCTGTCGTTCAAAACCAAGAAGCCCGACGGGGAAGAAATCACTCGCGCCTATTCCATTGCTTCCCCGCCGGGAGATGGCAACCGCTTCGTTCTCTGCCTGAACCGGGTGCAGGACGGCTTCATGTCGAACTATCTCTGCGACATGAAAGCGGGTGACGAGATCGGCTGCCAGGGGCCGTTCGGTGATTTCATCCTGCGGCCGCCGTTGCGCGATACGGTTTTCATCGCCACCGGCACCGGGATCGCACCGTTCCGCTCCATGCTGCATTGGCTGCTGGCCGATCCGGTTCGGCATCAGGACAAACAGCTCTGGCTGCTGTTCGGCAACCGGACCGAAGTGGACATTTACTACCACGAGGAGTTTCTGGCTCTCGCTGCCCGTCACCCGAACGTTCATTATTTGCCGACTCTCAGCCGCGGCGCCCCGGAATGGGGAGGTCTGCGCGGATACGTTCAGGAACATGTCCCCGCAATTGTTCAAGGTCGCACCGACATGCATGTCTACATTTGCGGTCTGGACAAGATGATAAGGGCCAACCGCGAGTTGCTGAAGGGCCTGGGCTGGGACCGGAAATCGATTCTGTTCGAGAAGTATGATTGACGGGGCTGCATGGGGTCTCTTAGCTGCCTACGTGGTGTCCCCTTTGCGCACTTTGCGGTCAAAATCTTTAGCCGCTGAGGACGCGAAGGGAACCGCAGAGGGTCGCAAACGAACTCTCATAGTATCTGCCGCTACCGCGCTCGAAATACCCTGTATCCATCCCTTGATTTGGCGCATCTAAAACTTGACAACGACTCACTCAAGTCTTATTATTACGAGCTGTGTAGTGCTTAATATTTTGATTACAAAGCACTTATAAGTTCAAGGAGGGTCAGATTATGGCCAAGATTATCGGGATTGACTTGGGAACCACCAACTCCTGTGTAGCCGTAATGGAGGGTGGCGAACCCAAGGTGATCCCTAATGAAGAAGGAGGGCGCACCACGCCCTCGGTCGTCGGTTTTACCAAAACCGGCGAACGGCTGGTGGGGCAGGTGGCGAAGCGCCAGGCCATTACCAACCCGGAAAACACGGTTTACTCGATCAAGCGGTTCATGGGACGCCGCTACGACGAAGTGACTGAAGAAATCAAGATGGTGCCCTACAAGGTGGTGCAGTCGGGCGACCACGTCGCGGTGCTGGCGCAAGGCAAGGAGTACACGCCTCCCCAGGTCTCCGCGATGATTCTGCAGAAGCTGAAGAAGGCGGCGGAAGACTACCTCGGCGAGAAGGTGACCGAGGCGGTCATCACCGTGCCGGCTTACTTCAATGACGCCCAGCGGCAAGCCACCAAAGATGCCGGCCAGATCGCCGGTCTCGAAGTGAAGCGCATCATCAACGAGCCCACGGCAGCCGCGCTGGCCTACGGCCTCGACAAGAAGAAGGATGAAACCATCGCCGTTTACGATTTCGGCGGCGGGACTTTTGACATCTCGGTGCTGGAAGTCGGCGAAGGCGTGATTGAGGTCAAGGCCACCAACGGTGACACCCACCTGGGCGGCGACAACCTCGACCAGCGCATCGTGGACTGGCTCATCGATGAATTCAAGAAGGATGAAGGCCTCGACCTGCGGGGTAAGGGCAACGAGATGGCGCTGCAGCGTCTGCGTGACGCGGCGGAGCGGGCCAAGATCGAACTCTCCACCACCATGGAGACCGAGATCAACCTGCCGTTCATCACCGCCGATGCGGGCGGGCCGAAGCACCTGGTCAAGAAGATGACCCGGGCCAAGCTGGAATCGATGGTTGAGGACATCATTCAGCGCTCGGTGGGTCCGTGCAAGCAGTGCATGAAAGATGCCGGCGTAGATGCCAGCAAGATCAATGAAGTCGTGCTGGTCGGCGGACAGACCCGCATGCCGCGCATTCAGCAGTTGGTGAAAGACCTGTTCGGCAAGGAAGGTCACAAGGGTGTAAACCCGGACGAAGTAGTCGCAGTCGGCGCGGCCATCCAGGGCGGCGTGCTCAAGGGCGAAGTCAAAGACCTGCTGTTGCTGGACGTGACTCCGCTGTCCCTGGCAATCGAAACGCTGGGCGGCGTGGCTACGCCGATGATCCCGCGCAACACCACGATTCCGACCAAGAAGACGGAAACGTTCTCGACCGCGGCTGACAGCCAGACTTCGGTTGAAGTCCACGTGCTGCAGGGCGAGCGTCCGCTGGCGGCGCAGAACCGCACTCTGGGCAAGTTCCACCTGACCGGTATTCCACCGGCACCGCGTGGCGTGCCTCAGATCGAGGTGACGTTTGACATCGATGCCAACGGCATCCTCAACGTGACCGCGAAAGATACGGCCACGGGCAAGGACCAGAAGATCACGATTACGTCGTCTTCGGGTCTGAGCAAGGATGAAGTCGAGCGCATGGCGAAAGAGGCCGACGCGCATTCGGCTGAGGACAAAGCCAAGCGCGAGGAGATCGACTCCAAGAACCAGCTCGACTCCATGGTCTACAGCGTGGAGAAGATGCTGCGCGAGCAGGGCGACAAGATCTCGGGTTCCGACCGTGGCGACGTCGAAAACGCCATCGCCGACGCGAAGAAAGCGCTGGAGTCGAACGAAAAGGCGGCCATGGACAAGGCCCGTGAAACCCTGACCAAGGCCTCGCATAAGCTCGCCGAACAGATGTACAAGGCGGCGCAGGCGCAGACCCCAGGTGCCGGTCCGACGCCGGGCGCAGGTGCGGGTCCCGAGCCAGGCGCCAACGGTGGCGCCAAGAAAGACGAAGGCGTGATCGACGCCGAGTACGTTGACGTAGAAGACAAGAAGTAAGCTGTCAGCTCTCAGCTATCAGTAAAGGCCGTGTGGGGACGGGTCTCAGACCCGTCCTTGCCGAGCACGGCTCGGCTGGTTTGTGTGGACGCGGCAACTCGCCCACGAGGTTTTAGTAGCGCCGCCGTCCAGCGGCTGTCGTGAGGGCGTACCGCCCCCACCGCGAGGGCACAATGCCCTCGGGACAGCCGGCGAGGACGCCGGTGCCACAGGTTTAAGGGAGAAGACAAATTGCAATTTGAAGTCAATGGTCAGGATTATTTTCTAAATTTCGCGGAAGACGAGGCCTACTGGTACGTCCTGGCGCCCACGCTAACGGGTGTGCAACGCATCCCCGTTTACGTGGACTCGCCGTCATACGAGCGCTTCGGCATTCTGGGGAAAAACCGTCATAACATTCAGAACTGAACTGTCATACTTCGCGATTTCTTGAGCGGCGCATAAGCAAGCATGGCCACCACCCCCCCAAGAAGGATTACTACGAAATCCTTGGTGTGAAGAAGTCCGCCTCAGCGGACGATATCCGCAAGGCGTTCCGCAAACTTGCGCGCAAGTACCATCCAGACGTCAATCCCGGCGACAAGGCCGCGGAAGAGAAGTTCAAGGCCCTTTCCGAGGCCAACGAAGTCCTGAGCGATCCCAAGAAACGGAAAATTTACGACCAGGTCGGCTTTTACTCCGACAACATCGATGCGGCGACGGCCGAGGCTTATGCCCGGGCCGGAGGCGGCGCAGCTGGCCCGGGTGCAGGATTCCCGGGAGCTCAGCCGGGAGGTGGCGCTCCGGGCGCCAACTTCGATTTCGGTGGCTTCGACTTCACCGACATGTTCGAAAACGCGCGGGGCCGAAAGGCGACCAGCTCTGGCACGGGCAGCTTCCGCGACATTTTCTCCGGAATCTTCGGTGGGCGGGGAGGGGCTACGCAGGAGGGGCCCGAGCCCGGTTCGGATCTCGAGTATCAGGTCAATGTGCCTTTCTGGACCGCCATCCGGGGCGGCGTGATGCGCCTGAATATTACTCGCCGGGATACCTGTCCCAACTGCTACGGCCAGGGCTTCATCGAGGCCGGCGGTTCTTGCCCGGAATGTGGCGGCAAGGGGCAAGTCACACAGACCGGCGGGCGAATGAAATTTAATGTCCCCTGCCCGAGATGCCACGGGACGGGAAAGAACATCTCGGTCTGCCCAAATTGTCATGGCGAGGGTACGGTTGAGCGCACCGAGCCTCTCGAAGTCCGGATCAAGGCTGGCACCCGTGATGGACAACGCATCCGCCTCGCCGGCAAGGGCAATGCCGGAAGCCACGGAGGCCCAGCCGGCGACCTGTACGTAATTATCCGGACCGCCGACCACCCCATTTTCCAGCGTGAGGGGGACGACATCCGCATCACGGTGCCGGTAACCGCCACAGAGGCGGCTTTGGGCGCCAAGATTGAGGTCCCGACCATCGACGGCCGCACGCTGCTCAAGATTCCGCCTGGAACTCAGTCCGGACAAAAGCTTCGCTTGCGCGAAAAAGGTGTGCCGTCGGCCACCAAGGATGGCGCTCGCGGCGACGAGATTGTCGAAGTCAAGCTCACCGTTCCCATGCCGCGGGATGAACGCTCAAAGGAAATCCTGCGCGAGCTGGCCAAGCTGAACCCGGAAGATCCGCGGGCTGAGCTCTGGAAGAACGTCTAAAAACAGTCGTCAGTCGTCAGTCGTCAGTCGTCAGATTTGGCTGCAAACAGGCTGCGACTGACCCGACGACTGAAGACTGACGACCGGGCATTACTTCGGTGCGGCCCCGCAAAAAATAATTGAAAATTGTTTTTACAGTGCATCTAATTTGCCGTATGCTCACGGCTGCGAACTTGCTTCCAGCCAAATTCTGAAAGCGCAAGGATCGCCCCGGGAGGAAGCCGTCGAAATTGGCAACAGCTAGCGCCCCGCGTCAGAATCTCCAGTCTCCCACCGTCATCCCCAGCCGGAAAAAATCGGTTCGCCTCACGCTCTGGCCCTTGGTCGCCGCCACCTTCTTTATGGTGTCGGGCGGCACCTATGGCACGGAAGACATCGTTCATGGCGCGGGCTACGGCAAGGCCATCCTTATCCTGCTGCTGACCCCGATTCTCTGGAGCCTGCCCACCGCGTTCATGATCGGAGAGCTCTCAAGCTCGCTGCCGTTCGAAGGCGGCTATTACGCCTGGGTGCGCCGCGCCATGGGAAATTTCTGGGGCTTCCAGGAGGCTTGGCTGTCGCTGGTCGCTAGCATTTTCGACATGGCGATTTATCCCACCCTGTTTGTGCTTTATCTCAATCGCCTGTTCCCCTGGTTCGCTGAGGGACACCGGGGCACGATGGTCGCTTTGGCGGTGGTCATCGTCTGCGCCCTGTTGAACATCGCCGGAGTTCGGGTCGTATCCACGACTTCGTTGTGGCTGTTCTTCGCGCTCTCGACACCGTTCATCGTTATCGTGGCCATCGCCCCATTCAAGTTCGGGGCCCTTGCGCATGCCGTCACCACGCCGACTACCTCTACCGTTGATATTCTCGGCGGCCTGCTCATCTGTATGTGGAATTACATGGGCTGGGATAACGCCTCGACCATCGCTACCGAGGTCGAGCGACCGCAGCGCACCTATCCTCGGGCCATGCTGGCGGCGGTTGTGATCGTGGCCCTGAGCTACATTGTCCCGGTTGCAGCCATGTGGATGACCGGGCTCTCTTCGAGCGCGTGGGAGACCGGCTCCTGGGCAGATATCGCCGGCATGCTGGGTGGGCCGCTGCTGCGCGTGGGTCTAGCCCTGGGGGGCATGATCAGCGGGTTTGGCATGTTCAATGCCCTGGTCATGAGCTATTCCCGCCTTCCCCTGGCGATGGCTCAGGATGGCATGCTGCCGCGCGTATTCAGCAAGTTGCATCCCCGCTCGCGGGCCCCCTGGGTGACGATTCTGGTTTGTGCGACCGGATGGGCTATGTGTCTGGGACTGGGCTTCGAGCGTCTTATCATTATCGATATTTTGCTTTACGGAGCCAGCCTCAGTCTGGAGTTTGTGGCGCTGATCGTCCTGCGCATCCGCGAGCCTGAGCTTCCGCGCCCGTTTCGGGTTCCGGGTGGAATGTTAGGAGCGGTGGCAGTCGGAGTGGCGCCCATGCTGCTGCTGGGCTTCTCGGTTGTCCGGGCTGAGAGTGCGCGCGTGCTGGGGATGAGCGCCTTCACTTTCGGAATGCTGCTCATCGCGGCCGGGGTCGTAGCCTATTTCGTGAATGTAACCCTCAAGCCGGCGGGGTGGAGCGCAGCCCCAGACAAGCCTGAACCTGTAGCGTAGCCAAGACTCCACCACGGATCGACAGGGATTTCACGGATTTATCTGTGAGGATCTGTGTTGGTCCGTCGCCTTTGTCTTTTGGGATAAAGTAGTAGCGATGACCAAACGTAAATCCAAGGGTGCCTACATGATCTCGTCGGTGGCGGAGATGTATGGCATCCATCCCCAGACTTTGCGTCTGTACGAACGCGAGGGCCTGCTCAAACCGTCGCGCACCGAAGGCAATACCCGCCTCTACACCGACGAAGACCTGCAGCGCCTGGAGTTCATCCTCTCACTCGCCCGCGACCTGGGCGTGAACATCAGCGGCATCGCCATCATCCTGCAAATGCGGGAGCGCATGGAAGAGATGCAGGTCCAGATTCACGACTTCGTGAAGTACATCCAGGAGGAAGTGCTGTCGCGGGCAACGGCAGCGGCCGATCCGGCCAAAGGCGCGATAGTTCCGGTGAGGCGGCATCTGGTGGCGCCAGTACCGCCCGCGAGAAAACGATAGTCGCAGTGTCTGACAACTTGCAACTGACAACCGACAACTGGTCTTATGCTTCCCTTCAGGCTCATCTACAGCGACGACTACTTTCTCCCAATCGGCAGCCACGTCTTCCCGGCTGAGAAATATCGGCGCATCCATGACCGATTGCTGGAGACCAGGGTTGCCGCACCTTCCGACTTCGTAACACCTCAGCCGGCGTCGGACCAGGACATCCTGCTGGTCCACACTCCGCAATACGTCCAGAAGCTCAAGACCGGAACGCTTTCCGCGCGTGAAGAGCTCGAAATGGAGATTCTCTACTCGCCGGAACTGGTGCGGGCTTTCTGGCTGGCGGCTGGCGGATCGATTCTGGCTGCGCAACATGCGCTGAACGACCGCGTGGCCTTCAATATCGGCGGCGGTTTTCACCATGCTTTCCCCGATCACGGCGAGGGCTTTTGCATGATCCATGACGTGGCGGTGGCCATTCGCCGCTTGCAGCGTGATGACAAGATTCGTAATGCCATGACGGTTGACTGTGATGTTCACCATGGCAACGGCACTGCAGCAATTTTTGCAGGCACACGCACCCCGGGCGGGCCGCTACCTTCGACCTCGGCCGCCGCGATGAACCCAGCCCCTGCGGGGAAGATGCGCCACGCGCACGCTGGCGAAGTCTTTACCATTTCCCTGCACCAGCACAACAACTACCCGGCGTGGAAGCCGCACTCCTCGATTGACGTGGACCTGCCCGATGGCATTGGCGACGACGACTATCTGGCCTGGCTCGACAACGCGCTCAGTTCCGGACTGCGCCAGTTCGAGCCAGAATTGATCTGCTACATCGCCGGCGCTGACCCGTACCTCGAAGACCAACTGGGTGGACTCGCCCTGTCCATCGAGGGATTGAAGCGACGTGATGAACTGGTATTTCGCGTGGCCAAGGCGCGCAATATTCCGGTGATGGTCACATACGCAGGGGGCTACGCACAAAGAGTGGAAGACACGGTGACGATCCATTGCAACACGGTGATCGCCGCGAAAGAAGTATTCGGTTAGGCGGGTGCCCCACCCTCGTCTCTCCGTTTTTTGGAGAGACAGGGTGGGGATTTGATCATCGGCGAGTCGATTCCGACGAATGAACTCCCCCGCCCTGTCGTTCCAAAATGCGGAACGACGAGGACGGGGCACCCACCTGGCACTGATAGAATAGTCATCATCTATGTTTGAGAATCTTTCAGAAAAGCTGCAGCGCGCGTTTAAGACCTTGCGGGGCGAGGCCACGCTCAATGAAGAAAACATGCAGGAGGCGCTACGCGCCATTCGTCTTGCGCTGCTCGAAGCCGACGTCAACTTCAAGGTCGTAAAGCAGCTTATTGATCACATTCAGGAGAAGGCGGTTGGCCAGCAGGTGGCGACCGCGCTCTCGCCTGCCGAGCAGGTCATCAAGATTCTTCGCGATGAATTGATCGAGATTTTGGGCCGTGACACTGCGAAGGTGAAGTTCGCCTCGCAGCCGCCGACCGTCGTGCTCATGGCCGGCCTGCAGGGCTCGGGCAAGACCACCACGTCCGGAAAGCTGGCCAACTGGCTCAAGCAAGGCGGGCATCGTCCGCTGCTGGTTTCGGTTGACGTGTACCGTCCTGCGGCCCGCGAGCAGCTTAAAGTGGTTGCCCAGGCGATCAAGGCCAACATCTACGAAGGTGAAGTCGGCGAAGCTAACACGGCCACGGTCGAGCGCCTGGCCAAGGAAGCGCGCCGCGAAGCCATCAATACCGGGTCGGATGTGCTGATCGTGGACACCGCCGGCCGCCTGCACATTGACGATCAACTGATGGACGAGATGCAGTCGCTCAAGCGGCTGCTCAACCCGCAGGAAATCCTGTTCGTGGCCGATGCCATGACCGGACAGGACGCAGTCAACTCCGCCGACGAGTTCCACAAAAAGCTTTCGCTCACCGGCGTTGTGCTGACCAAAATGGACGGTGACGCTCGCGGCGGCGCGGCGCTTTCGATTCGCCAAGTGACCGGTCAGCCCATCAAGTTCATCGGCGTGGGTGAAAAGTACGACGCGCTTGAACCCTTTCACCCGGACCGTATCGTCTCGCGCATTCTGGGCATGGGCGACATTCTCTCCCTGATCGAAAAAGCGGAACAGAATGTTGACAAGAAAAAAGCTCAGGAAATGGCCAGCCGGGCTCTTACCGGCGATGGCTTTTCGCTGGAAGACTTCCGCGACCAGTTGCGCCAGCTGAAGAAAATGGGGTCGATCCAGAACCTTATGGGCATGCTGCCCAGCGTCGGTCCTTTCGCCGGGATACAGAAGCATGCTGATAAGGTGGACGAGAAGCAGCTCAGCCGGGTGGAAGCCATCATCAATTCGATGACCCAGCATGAACGCCTGCACCATGAGGTGATGAACGGGAGCCGGCGCAAACGCATCGCTCGCGGCTCCGGCACCAGCGTGCAGGAAGTCAATAACCTGCTGCGCCAGTACGCCCAGATGCGGAAAATGTTCAAGCAAATCGGCAAGCCCAGCTTCGCCCGCAGGATGGCAGGGATGAAGATGCCTGGAATGTAGGATTCCAGTTTTCTAGTTTCTAGTTTCCAGATTCAGTTTGTCATCCTGAGCGCAGCCTGAGTCATTCGCTTTGCGAATGACTCAGCGAAGTCGAAGGACCCCTGCCCGGACTGAAGGGCGACGTGAATCCATGAAGTGGCGATCGCTGGAAGAATCCGCACCCAGCGCGGAAAATCGGTCTCTACATGACATTTTCGCTGAACGCAAAGCGCTGATCGCCAAGTACGTTCCGCCTGACACCCAGAATGTCCATGCCCGCGTGATCGCAGAGCTCAAAGAAAAGCGCTTGGCAGACGATGTTCCAACAGTCGGCTCCAAAGCTCCAGCCTTCGAGCTCAATGACCACAACGGCACACCGGTTTCATTCGCCCAGCTTTTGACCCAGGCCCGCCTGGTACTCTGCTTTTTCCGTGGGCGCTGGTGCCCGTTTTGCGTAGGGCAAATGGAAGCCGTGAATCTGCTCCTGCCTCAGATCGAACAGGCCGGAGCATCGCTGTTGGCCATCTCTCCGCAGACAGTGCAACAGTCATTCTTCATGGTGGACCAGCACAAACTGCGCTTTCCCCTGCTCAGTGATGCCGGAAACCAGGTGGCGCGCCAGTTTGGACTGGTCTATCGCTTACCGGACGACCAGCAGGCTATCTACCGCCGGTCCTTCGTCAATTTGCCCTTTGCCAATGGCGACAACAGTTGGGAACTGCCCATCCCCGCCACTTTCATCCTGGATCGCGACGGCACAATTCTCTATGCCTCGGCCGATGAAGACTACACTCAGCGGCCGGAGCCACGGGAAATCCTGCACCAACTGAGCACCCTCCAGTCATCGCAATCCCGCCCATTTCAACTATGATTGGATATGGGTGAGCGCTCACTTTGGAATGCTGACGACCAGCGCAGCCGTCTTGACGAGCTGACCGCCAGCACCACCAATCCCGCCAAGGACCTTCCTCTCCGCCGTGACGTGCGCCTGCTCGGAATTTTGCTGGGACGTGTCCTGGTTGAGCAGGTGGGTGACTCCCTGCTCGGCGTGGTCGAGGAGTTGCGACGCATCTTCATTCAGCATCGGGAGCAGCCGCGCTCGCAAACTGCTGCGCCGGATTTCCAGGACCCTCTGCTCAACCAGGCGCGGAACATAATCGCCCGCCTCACCATCGATGAGGCCCATCGAGTCACGAAGGCGTTCGCCATTTATTTTGAGTTGACCAATCTTGCTGAGACCAACCATCGCAAGCGACGACGGCGCGCTGCCAAGCTGCATCCTGAGCAGCCTCCTCTGGAAGGCTCGTTCCGCGGCACCTTCCGGCGCATGTGCGCTGCCGGGATCGATGCCGGGCAGGCGCTCGAAGTTTTGCGCAAAATAAAAGTCGTACCCGTTTTCACCGCTCATCCCACCGAAGTCGCTCGCCGGACGGTGCTGCTCAAACGCCGCCGCATCGGCAAACAGCTGGAGCGATTAGACCGTCTGCCTCTGACTGAGGCCGATGCCAGCCGGTTCGAAGCACTGATCTTTGCGGAAGTGACTTCATTGTGGCAGACCGACGAAGTGCGCCTGGAGAAGCCGCTGGTGACCGACGAAATTCGCATGGGCCTCGATCACTATCCGTTTTCGCTGTTCGCCGCCCTGCCCCGTCTGTATGACGAACTGGTCGATTCCCTGCGCTCGGTTTACGAAATTGAGTTGCAGGAATGCGACGTGCCCGATCTGCTCTTTTTCGGTTCCTGGATCGGCGGCGACCGCGACGGCAACCCGTTCGTCACGCCCGGCTCCACTCGCGAAGCATTGCAGCGGGCGCGGAATGTGATCATCGGCCACTACATCGCGGAACTGGAACGCGCTACCGACCAGCTTAGCGCTTCCGTCCGCCAGGTAAAAGTTTCAGACGCAGTCCGTGCCCGGCTGGCGGACTACAGCAGGCAAATAGGCGATGAATATGCGCGCCAATCGCGGATTTCCAGCTCTGAGATTTATCGTCGCCTGCTCAGCCTGATCGTCGTTCGTTTGCGCCGGAGCTGCGAAGGACTTAACCAGGCAAAGTCCTATCGCTCTGCCAAAGAATTCGAGGGGGATCTGTTGCTGATCCGCGACAGCCTGGCGATGAATCGAGGGCTGCGGCTGGCCGAACTGGTGATTGATCCACTTCTGCGTCAGGTGCGTGCTTTTGGATTTCACCTTTCCACCCTCGACATCCGACAACACGCGCGCTTGCACGCCCAGGCGCTGGCCGAGATTGAAGCTGGTGGAATGTCCGCCTCGACCCAGGATGTGCTCGATACCTTGCGTGAGATCGCCAATCTGAAAAAGTCGTATCCCGCCTGCGCCATTCGCAGCTACATCATCAGCGGAGCGCAGTCGGAAGACGACGTCGTGGCGGTAACGAAATTGGCAGCCAGCTGCGGTGTGCAGGTCGCGGCTTCCGGAGATGACCCTGGACTGATGCCGGTGCCACTTTTCGAGTCGATTGAAGCTCTGCGCGCTTCGGCTTCGGTCATGCAACGTATCTGGCGCGCGCCCGACTACCAGCCTCTGCTCGATTCCTGGGGACGCTGGCAGGAGGTCATGCTGGGCTATTCCGATTCCAACAAAGATGGCGGCATGCTGACCAGCATTTGGGAGTTGTACAAAGCCCATCGCGACCTGCATCGAGCGGCACGCGAGTGTAACGTGAAGCTCCGCCTCTTTCACGGACGCGGCGGCACGGTCGGACGCGGTGGCGGTCCCACTCACACTGCGATACTCGCCCAGCCGGTGGGAGATTTTTCCGGCGAGATTCGCATCACGGAGCAGGGCGAAGTGCTCAACTGGAAATATGCCGATCCCGTGCTGGCGGAGTGGAACCTCGAGATCATGATCGCGTCCTGTCTGGAGGCGCTCACGCGCACCCGCGGGCCCGCGCCGGGAACCGATCAGCGCTGGGCGCCGGCCATGGAGCAGATGTCGGCCGATGCCTTCGCGTTCTATCGCCGCAACATTGCCGAGAGTTCAGAAGTAATCGAATACTTCGAGCAGGCCACGCCGGTGAACGAACTGGAGCACGCCCGCATCGGCTCGCGTCCTCCGCGCCGCGCCCAGGGCCGCCGTCTTGAAGATCTCCGCGCCATACCCTGGGTCTTCGGCTGGATGCAAAGCCGTCATGCCGTGCCAGCCTGGTTCGGCGTAGGTCATGCGCTGGAGCGATTCGCGCTTCAGGACTCCGCCAATGAATCCTTGCTCTGCGAGATGATGCGAAGCTTCCCGTTATTCTCTGATCTGATCCGCAATGTGGAACTGGCCATGTCGAAAGCTGACTTGACCATCGCACGACTCTACGCCGAACTTGTCCCCAACGTGGACCTGCGTGAACGAATCTGGAGGATGCTGGTGGAGGAATTTGAACGCACCCGCCGGATGGTTCTAAGCGTAACCGATCAAGGGGAACTGCTGAATGGCAACCCTGTGCTGGCGCGCTCGATCCGTTTGCGAAACCCTTACGTGGATCCGATGAGCCTGGTGCAAGTCGAACTCCTGCGCCGAAAAAGGGCCGGTGGAGGTGCGGACGGAGTGGACTACGCCTTGGGCGCGACCATCAACGGTATCGCGGCCGGTCTGCACAATACGGGGTGATCGCGGTCCAGCTTAGAATTTCTCCAGCTGTCATCCTGAGCGGAGTGGCTGCTTCGCAAACGCGAAGCAGCCGCGCAGTCGAAGGATCCCTACCTGCTTGCCTGCCTTACGTTTCGCGGATGTCAAAGACAGAATCCGCTCCCGCTCCGGTAACGGTCGTCGCGACGTTAGGGGTCCTTCGACTCCCACAGTTCATTCGCAAGCGAATGAACTGCCTGCGCTCAGGATGACATTGGGTTTGGGGTCAGGATGTTAACGGCCGGCGGCCGCCAATTCCCTTTGCGTGCTGGGTTCGTACTCGACGATATATCCGGCTACAGCGCTTGCAGCCACCGTGAGCGGGCTGGCCAGATACATCTGCCCGGGCCCGCTGCGGCCGGGAAAGTTGCGGTTTTGCGCGCTGATCACCACCTGCTCCGGACGCGTGGTCACTCCCGGCCCGGCGTTGATGCACGCGCCACAACTCGGCTCGATCACGTGCGCTCCCGCTTTCTGAAAGATCTCCAGGTAGCCGTTGCGGATGCAGTAGTCGCGCGTCTCCTGCGATCCAAACTGAATATAGAATTTCACCGACTCCGACACACGCTTGCCCTGCTTCAGCGCGTCGGCCAGCACGCGGGCATACATGTCCATGTCTTCATTCTTGCCCGCCGTACAAGTGCCGCCGTAGGCCAGCTCAATCGGGACCGGTGTATTGAGTTCGCGGACATATTTGCCATTGCCAGGGTCGCCGGGCGTTGCCACCATGGGCGTGATGTCCGCGGCGTCGAGCTCGATGGTGTGCGCATACTGCGGCGCCGGGATCGCTGTACAATCCCTCGATCAGGGACTCGGCTTTCTTGCGATCCATGCCGCGCCGCTCCACCAGGAAGTCAACCGCTTTCCGGTCGGGCGCGACGATGCCGGTGAAGCCGCCAATTTCTGCCGCCATGTTGGTCATGGTAGCGCGCTCGTCCACGCTCAGTTCTTCGATAGCCTCGCCCGCATACTCCATCACCTTGGCCAGGGCCTTGCCGCTGCGCACGTAATCGAGACTGAGAATCTTGAGAATGAAATCCTTAGCCGTCACATTGGGATGCTTCCTGCCGCGAATGATGATTTTCACCGATTCCGGCACTTTGACCCGCACGTCCTTTGTGATCCATGAATTGAAAACGTCCGTTGTGCCAATGCCAAAGGCCACGCAGCCGATTGCGCCTACGTGCGGAGTGTGCGAATCGGAGCCGATGTTGAGCTGTCCCGGCAACGCGTAGCTCTCCAGCACAATGGAGTGGCAGATGCCTTCCGAGCCTTTGCGATCTTTCAACTCGCCATGCAGCTTGATTCCCTGCCTGGCGGCGAAGTCCTGCTGCTTCAGTTTGAGTTGCGTGGCCAGATCGAGCAGGCCGAGTTTCTTTTTCTCCTCCGAGATCACCTCGTCGAGGAAGGTCAGGTGATCGCGGAAGAACAGAATGCTCGAAGGATCGTTGACCTTGGCGTCCTTGCCCACGTAGCGCTCGAAGAAGATGGCCGCCATGGGCGTGACGTATTCGTGGCTGAAGCGCAGGTCGGCGCGGGCGAAGCCGGTGTCCCCGGGTTTCACCGCGCCGATTGCGGAGCTTCGCTCCGCTGGACGGGCGGGGACGCTCGTCCCTCCATTTTGAGAATCGAGCATGTGGCGGGCGAAGATTTTTTCTGCCAGGGTCATGAGGCGCTTTCCCGTTTTGATGGGCGGGAGGAAGACCTTCTTTTGCAGGCGCGCCACGTTGAAGGGGAACAGGCCGCCGTATTCGATCACCTGCCGCGTGATCTCGTCTTCGCCGGTGGTAAATTCCGGGAGCGGGATTTCCTTTCCCGCCCGGACTTTGTCAATCAGCGAGAAATTGGTTGAAGTCAGCAGGCCCAGGTTCTGGCAGTTCTGTTTGTAAATCCGCTCAATGTTCTCGGCGATCACTAACTGGATCCCGGCGCACATCTCGGCATAGGGCGACTGCTCCCGGCTCGAGCCTTTGCCTCGCCGCTTGCCGCTGACGGCGCATACGAAGCCGCCCTTCTTTACGTCGCTGCGCCCGATGGGCAGCACGTCGCCGCATTTCAAGCCCAGGTACGGAATCTCGCCCAAGGTTTCGTCGAAATAGAAGCAGTAGTGCGCGGGAGTGATCTCGTCAGTCGAGATGTCATCGCGCAGCTTGGGGTTGTGGGCGGGATTCCGGGTGTCCCAGGGCAGGTCTTCGCCGGCCAGTTGGCGCCGGATCAGTTCCGGGTCTTCGGTGAGAAAAAGAATGCGCCCTTGCAGGCGAACTTTGTCGGGACGTTTGTCGATCTTGCGATCCAAAAGCGAGGTGATCACTTGCCTATTTTACTGCCGGGACCTGGGTTATAGGACGGGGAAAAAGCTACTCCAGCGACTGAACAGGTTGCGGTGGAACCTGAATGGCGAACCTCAGGCGCTAAAGCGCGACGCATTTTCAATGGCATCGCGGCAGGACCGAGGTCGTGCCCTTCCCAAAACTGCGCAAAGCTCGAAGTTTTCCCGTAAGGCTGTGAAGCCACCCTGGGAAAGTAGCTCTTTCAATACATCTTCAAGCGACGACCCAACACGTTTCCACCCTAAGTCCGTCTAGTGGCGGCCGTGTTTGCGGTCGTACTCTTCCCCTGCCCGAATGGCCACGCTCAAGCGGTTTTCCTTGGGCGCCAGCGGACAAGTGGCGTAGGGTGTGACCGCGCATGGAGGATTGTAGGCACGGTTGAAGTCGAGCACCACCGTGCCATTAGTCACAGGACCAGTCTTCAGGAAACGCCCACCTGGATAAGTATCAGTCTTGCTGGTGGGATCGCTGAAGACGAAGAACAGGCCGCTGGCGGCGTGGCCACCCAGATCGGTCAGCCTCAGTTCCTGACCGTTGAGTTTGAAAAGCGCAGTCCCCGCAATCGGTGTTGGAGAGACATCGCCCAGCACGTTGGGAACATCCACCGTCTGTTTTCCATCAGAAGGCAGGAAGGATGCGGTCACTCGATACGACAAGTCCAGGGGAAAGAATTGCGCTCCGTGGTATTGCCGCGCGGCGTCGCTATCGAGATCTTTTAGCCGGACTCCGATACGCTCGCCGCGGATAATCACATGCAGCCGCAAATTTCCCAGCTCGACTATCGTCGGATCGCCCGCCGTATCCGGCTGAAGCTCGGCCGTGGTGGCCGGCTTGCCTGCAATGACTGCATTGGCGTCCGGAGTGAACTTCACGGTCACAGACTTGCCTTGCAGGGTGAATGATCCAGCGTGGGCAGGTCCTTTGGGAAAGACGATGGCATTTTTCGGATCGGTGCCAAAGCTGTTCTCGCCCGGCTTGAGCCAGAACAGTCCGGCCAGCGGCAACCATTCCTGCTTGAGATCGTCGAACAGTTCACCTTTCCACTTCTCAAATGACTGCTGGTAGGCAGGATCAACCGCGGCCGGCCTGTCGGCCGCGGATACAACTCCGCGCGCCGCCGAGACAGCCATCGCGACCAGCAATACTGCGAGTTTTCGATTCATACTCTTTCTTTTGGGTACTCTTGAATCTCCGGCAGCGGTTCCAGGCCCCGCCCGGCAAAAATCTCCGCAAATTCGTGGAGCAGGGCGGGATGTACCAAGCCATTCGAAGCCAGGGTTTCACGACTGTTGAGCTGGAAGGCTCCGCCCTTGAAATCCGTGACTTTGCCGCCGGCTTCTTCGACGATCAGCACACCCGCGGCCGTATCCCAGGGATTGAGGTTGAACTCCCAGAAGCCATCGAATCGGCCGCTGGCCACGCAGCACAGGTCGAGCGCCGCGGAACCTGCCCGCCGCACGCCGTGGGTGCGCAACGTGATCTGGTGATAGAAGTGAATATTCGGGTTCTTGTGCCGCTTGTGGCTGGGAAAGCCGGTGGCCACCAGGCATTCGGACAGGTTCGCAATCTTCGAAACCTGGATTCGCTGCTGGTTCAGGTAGGCGCCGCTTCCCTGCTCGGCGGCGAACAACTCGTCGCGCGTAGGGTCGTACACTACGCCGGCAATCAGCTGGTCCTTGTGCTGCAGTCCGAGCGAAACGCAGAATACCGGAAATCCGTGCGCGAAGTTGGTGGTGCCGTCGAGCGGGTCAACGAACCAGCGATAGTCACTGCCAGTGTCGACCAGGCCTTGCTCTTCACCGAGAATATCGTGAGCCGGCCAACGCGCCTTGATCCGATCCCGGATCAGAATCTCAGATGTGCGGTCAGCCACGGTGACCAGGTCCGCATCACCCTTGTATTCGACCTTTACATGCTGCTGGAAGTATTCCATCAGCAGAGCGCCAGCCTCGCGGGCGATCTCCGCCATCGCGGGGACAAAACTGTCGTTGTTGGATTGAGTCATGGCCACTGGTGATCAGCCATGAGATATACAACGGCAATTTCAGATTTTAGACTGCAGATTTACGCCAAGTCGCCGAGATCTGAGGCAGGATATTCGTGACTTCACAATCTGAAATCTAAAATCGAAAATCTACAATCGCCCCGCCCTTGTCCTACTTCCGCTTTGCGCCGTCTTCGGCGATGTACATGATCTCGTGCTTGAAGATAAACAGGTTGGGCTGGTCTTCGCGGGTCAGCCTGACCATATTTTTGTCGTAGTATTCAATCCAGCCGCGGACCACTTCGCCGTCCGCCAGCTTGATGCTGACAGGCTTCTGTTTTTCTCCCAGTAACTTCAGATATGCCGCCTCCTCCGAGGTCTGCTCGGGAGGGGCAGGCCTTCCCTTGCGGGAAGCGCCCGGCGATCCTTGTCCTTGAAAAGGCATAGCCGTTATCTTACACGCTGCCAGTGTGGGTCGGACACTCCCTTCGACTTCGCTCAGGGCAGGCTCTGTCCGACGCCTTTGACCTGGACTCTAGGCCGTCCACTCTTGCGGGCCGACCAGAGGTTCCGCAGCAGGAGTCCCTAGAAAGTAAGCCTTACTCCGAACTGGAACTGCCGCGGCGCAGCCAGCGAAAACACACCTGACCCCGGACCGATGCGACTGGTCGCCCGTTCCGAAGCCACGGTGCCGTTCACCGATCCCAGCGTCCCGTTCAGCGCCCCGCTCAGCCGGTTGCTGGGACCATCGAAGTTGGCGAAGTTGAAAACATTGAAGGCCGACACGCTGGGCTCCAGAACGAAGCGGTCTCCGAACTTGAAGGGCCGCGCCAGGGTCAAGTCCACGGTGCGCAGCCAGTCCAGGCTTACGTTGTCTGCGGGAGCCGCTGCGACGGTGGGCGAGTCCGCACCCAGTTGCAGCAATTGCGATCGTGACAGCAAACCGGCATTCACCAAGGCCCGGCCGGCGGGAGTCAACTGATCGCCGAAGTTGGCGTTGTAGGTTTGGATCACCGTGTTCAATTTACTGGCCTCGACCGCGCGTCCAAACGCCCCAATGTTGGTTCCCGGCAGAATATCGCCGCAGGAACCTGAGCCGGTCTGGCTCTGCCCGCCGAAGGAGCCGTCGCCGCCCACGTCAGTACGGAAAATCTCTCCTCCTACTCCACCACTGGCTGGAAGGAAAAGAGTCTGGGGAAGAGGCGACGCAAGCTGCGCCATCACGCCCAGGCGGATGCCGCGGGGCAGGTCCAGGACCGAGCCCAGGGAAAACTGGTGGTTGCGGTCCTGTGATGCGGAGCCAAAGTACGAGGTCGGGTGGTTAAAATCAGCCGCCAGGGGAAGCAGGTCCTGGTCGCCGAGCCCTCCCGCAATGTTGCTGCGGAAACTGGCGTGGGTGTAGGAAAACTGCAAACTTCCGCCTACCACTCCGCGCACCGGATTGGTGACGTGAGTGCGCAGCGAAACCTGCAAGCCGCTGTAGAGCGAGCGGCCGGCGGGGAAGAACATGGTGTTGCGTCCCACCAGCGGATTGATTCCGGCAAAGGCCGCGCCGGTATCCGGAGTCAAACCAAACAAGGACGCGGGCGCGCCGGCCAGGAACTGACCGCCGGAATCCAGACCGTTGCCGGCGAAATCGGCAATACTGGCGCCGGGCACCGCGGCCAGGTAACAGCTGACCGCAGTCTGCGAACTGGCCCCGGCGCTTCCGGCAGGCGCGCAAGCTGCGCTCAGCGGGTTCGCGGCCAGCGTGTTGTTGATCGCATTCAACGCCGCATTCGTGTTCAGGTGCGATGCATCCCCCACGTGGTTGGTGTCATACCCGATCAGATAGTGCGTGCCAACGTTGCGCACATAGTCCACGCTGAACAGGGTGGTCTGCCAGAATTGTTTCTGCAAGCCGATGTTCATCTGCAGCGAGCGCGGAGTCTGGTAGGTGGGCGCCAGCAAGCCCTGCTGGCTATTGAGGGACTGTCCCACATAGCTGGGATTAGGAGAGCTGGAAGTAAGGGCGGCATTGGCCGCCTGGAAGGCGGTTTGCAGATCCGCGATCGCGGTCGCCACATTTCCGATGGGCTGCCCGCAGAGGCCCGCGGCGCTCTGGGCCACGTTGCCGGGAAAAATGACTACGCCGTGACTGGCACAGGGGTCGTTGGCCTGGGCGTTGAACTGCCCGTTCGCCAGCCGGGCCACGCGATCCACCAGCAGGTTGCTGAATACGTTGTTGTCGTAGTACATGCCGATCCCGGCCCGGATGACAGTCCGTCCACTCTTCCCCGGGTCCCAGGCCAGGCCGAACTGCGGAGCAAAATTCAGGTTGGGCTGGCGCACCGCGCCGCCATATCCGGAATATCCTCCGAATTTATTGAGCAGGTTGCCATCGCCGCTGCAAGGCGCCTGACTTCCATAAGAAGCTGCTACTGCCGAGCATGGAATGGCGGGCAAATCGGAATCGCTCCGTCCACTATCGCGAACGTATTGCACTCCGATGGTCATGGTCAGGTTCGGACGCATTTTCCAGCTGTCGCCGAAGTACGCCTGCATGCGGGTATCGCTGAAGCCGCCGCAGGACGATCCAAACCCTGACTTTTCGCTGAAGCAACTGAAGCCGTTCCCCAGCGTGATGCTCTTCACGGGATAGTTCAGGGGATTGCCGGCGCCTCCCGCGAAAGGCCCGGTTGCGGCAAACAAAACGGCGTCTGCGCCCGTATCCGAACCCACCTGGGGAGCTAAACCAAAAAGATTGGCGGAAATCAGAGTGTCAATCTTGTTCACCGCCACGCCGAAGCGAAACGTATGCCCCCGCCAGGCCCGGGTGCCGTCGTAACGGGCCTGGAGGTTGGCTTGCTTCGTCTGCTGCGGCGCCTGCGGGTTGGGACCGCTGGCAAATCCCGAGCCACCCGTGAAGTTCAGGCTGAGTCCGGGGGCGGGGTTGAGAATATTGGCCCCCGCCACCGCGTCCTCGATGTTGTTGGAGTAGCGGTCGTATGCAAAGCGAATACTGTGGAGATACGGTCCGCGGGTGAAATCGAAGCCCAGCCCATTCCCGTACGCGGTGCCGCGACTCTTGAGCGGCTGGTAGTTGCTGCCGCCGAACGCATTGACGTCGCTGCCATTGTCATAGGTAAAGCGATAGAACACCCGCGACTGGGCGGAAAGTTTGTAATCGAGACGGGCCGCAACCTCGGTCTCGTGGAATGGAGCGCGATAACTTCCATTCAGAACGTCGAAGGGCGCATTGAAGATGGCTGGGGCGTAGAGATCCTGCTTTAAATATTCTCCCGACAGAAAGTAGAAGAGTTTGTTTTTCTTCCAGGCGCCGCCGACATTTCCGCCGAAAACCTCGCGCGAGTAGGAATTGTGCTGACCTCCGGGAAAATCGGCGTTCCCCGCGGCCTGGCCGCGAAAGTTGCCAAAAAGCTGGCCGTGCAGATCATCGGTAGCGGTTTTGGTCACTACGTTCACCACGCCTGCTGAGGCCAGCCCGGAAGAGAGCGGAAGCAGCGATTGCCCGACCTCGACCTCCTGGATGGCGCCCACCGGCAGGTTCATCGTCGTAGCGCCCACCGCTTCGTCCGTGATGTCTAAACCATCCACCTGCATCCGGGTGGTGCGGCCATTGCGGCCCACCACGGATGTGGCCGTAAGTCCGCTCTTGGAGGGCGCCAGCACCTGGCCGTCAAGCAACTGCACTCCGGGCTCAAGCGGGGCCAAATCCAAAAACTGTCGATCGGTGGGAATCTGCTCCATCTGCGCAGTATCGACGGCTCCTCGTATTTCCGCAGACTCGGTGTCCACCAGTTTGGCCGAAGGGACGACCACGCGTAACAGCCTGGCGTCGCCGGTCGCCGTCCCCGCGGCCTGAATTCTGATCAGAAGGTCGGCAGGCTGAAACCCTTTGGCCTCCACGTGCAAAACATATTCTCCCGGAGGCAGATCGCGGAAAGCGTATGTGCCAGCCGGACTGGATGTGGTGCGAGAGGATTGCCCCGTTATTTTATTGGTGATGGTAAGGTCGGCGCCGCTGATGGAGACGCCTCTCGGACCCGTTATCGTTCCGGAAACATTGCCGGTGGAGGAATCCTGAGCGTAGGCTAGCGATGAAATCAGGAGAAGGACCGCGACCGCTCCGGCCCACAGACCTGACCGCCTGAAGACGGAGCGGGTACAACCAGTATTGCTCGACATTCGTCTCGCTTACCTTCCTTATAACCAGCAATCCTACAAGACTTTCACAACGGAATTTGTCCCGTCAACCGCCGCAGTGTGGGACGGACACTCCGTCGCCTTTGACTCGGACGCTTACGTTCGCAAAACCTCCTGGCTCGTCATTCAGCAGACGACAACCAAGTTTTCCAAATCAAAGGCCATCCGTCGTGTGGGTCGGACACTCCTGTCCGACGCCTTTGACTTTGACTTTACGTTCGCAAAACCTCGCTGGCTCCTTCATTCACCAAGCAACAAGCAAGGTTTTCAAATCAAAATCAACTTCAAAAGCGATGGACAGGAGTGTCCATCCCACACTTCACTCACCAGGCACCAACCCAAGTTTCCCAAATCAAAGTCAACTGCAAAGGCGACGGACAGGAGTGTCCGTCCCACACACACATTCCCATTCAATGCGACTTGGACGTGTAGTATCCCGTCCGGTGGCGTACCCTGAAGCCGGATTCTGCGGGCAGCCCTGCGACTGTTACTTGGATGCGACGGAAATCCGAATCGGAAAGCCGCTGCGAAGGATAGTACGCCAGCAGGTATTGGGTGCGCAGTTCATCGCTGATCTGGTGAAAGGCTTCGTCCAGCTGTGACAATGACGACGCGTAGAAATACTTGCCGCCGGTGTCAGCAGAAAGCTGGATCAGGGCGTGCTCGCCGCCGGTGTCGCGTCCCGCGCTGGCCTCGATGGGCACTATGATGATGCTGTACAGAATGGCTTCCGCGGTCTCGGCCGCGCGCACCGCCTCCTGGTAATCCACTTTGCTCATCGTATCGCCGCCATCGGTGATGACTACCATCACTTTGCGGCCCACCCTCGGCTCCAGCGCCTGCGAACCCAGAAACAGGGCGTCATAAAGGGCTGTGGCTGAGCCCAGGCGAATCCGGTCGATGCCGCGATCGATCACCTTGAGATCTGAAGTGAAGGAGGTCAATTCACTCACTGTCTCGCTGAACTGGTAGAGCGACAAGGCGTCCACGGGCCGCAGGATGGCATGAGCGAAGCGACGGGCCGAAGCCAGTTCCAGGGGAAGGTCCTTGCGCGTACTCAGGCTGGTGTCAATGGCCAGAACAATGGAAAGCGGCAAGGCCGATTCCTTGTCGAAGACAGAGATCTTTTGTTCATGGCCGTCTTCCTTCAACTCGAAATTGTCTTTTTTCAGCGAGGCGATTGGCGCTCCGTGATCGTCTGTTACGGTGACGAACACGTTCACCAGCTTAACGTCAACTTTGAAAGTGGTATCGGGCTCCTGGGCAACGGAGACAAGGCACAGAACTAGCAGAAGACCGGCGGTCGCAACCTGTTTCATCTGGAAGATTGGGGTACTTCGCTGCGTTCTCCTGGTGCCGTCGTCGGGCGTAACGAATCGCAAATAGACACCGCGGAGTACACAGCCAAACCGGCTGGTCACTTAGATGCACTCCCCTCGGAATGGGTGCCTTGAGGGCTGGCGATCTCATCCGGGAAGGGCTCGCCGTCGGCCCAGACCGCGCCATTTTCAAAGTGCTCCTTCTTCCAGATAGGCACGGTACGTTTTAGCGTATCGATGAGCCAGCGGCAGGCGTCGAAGGCGGCCGCGCGATGGGCCGAAGCCACCACAATCAGCACGCTGGTTTCGCCGATCTCCAGCCGTCCCAGGCGATGAACGATGGCGACATCGCGAATCTTGAACTCAGCCAACGCCCGCCCGGCCAGCTCCTGCATCTGCTTGAGCGCCATCTCTTCATAAGCTTCATAGTCCAGGTAGAGGGTGCGACGGCCCCGGGTGTGGTTACGAACGATGCCCTCGAAGACGGCGGCGGCCCCGTCCTCTGGCCGCTTGATCTCGTTCAAAATGGCGGTTGTGTTGATCGCCTCGCCGACGATGGCTGCGTGCAGTCTGCGTTTTCCGGAAGGCGGTTCGCCGTCCGACCCTCCGCTCACCGGCGGCAGGAGCGCGACTTCATCTCCTGGCCTTAACCTGGTGGCGGGTCCGGCGTACTCCTGATTCACGGACATGGCGAGCGACGTCGCCGTGTCTTTCAATCGTGGAATGACTTGCTCGTAGTGACTGAGAACATCCCCGAGCGTGGCATTCTCGGGAAGGCTGAGCGAGTCGCTTGCCTTGCCGGCGAGGTCTTTGAGGACGCCGAAGAATAAGACGCGGACTTGCATAGGAAACCAGTTCCCGGTTTCAAGTCCCGGTTCCCAGTAGTCTATCGCGCGGCCGGTGATTTGGTGACAGCCCAAAAAATTGCCGGTCCCCATTGCGGAGGCCGGCAATTCAGGCGCCAGACGAATTACTTCTGCGGTTTAGGCCGGTTCTCCTGTTGCCGCTGGGGCTGGCGCTGCTCTTGCTTACCCTCCTGCGGGGCGCGGTTCTGGGGCGGTGCGGCCAGCTGGCGCTGCTGCTGCCAGTTGCGGAACTTGTTTTCGTCGTCCCGGGCCTGGGCTGCGTTTCGTTGCTGCACCGGAGGTGCGGGCTTGGCCTGCGGATGTGACCAACCCTGCGCGCCGCGACCGTTCTCGTGTCTGGTTGACCGCGCCTTGCGGGGGATTTGGTGCCGTTGGCACTTCCGGACGTACCGGTTCGGCCACCCGCGGCGTAACAATCGGCCGCTGCGGGCGCGCTTCCGGACGAGGCACGTCGGCATGGGAAGCTCGCTCCGCCTCAACCGGACTCACCGGCTGTTGCGGACGGGCCACCGGGCGTTCGACGCCTTGAGGAGCGTTCAGCGGCTGCGGCTTGGGGTGCTCGGTGCGCACGTTTATCGGCTGCCGTTGCTCGAAAGGCTGCCTGGGCGGCGCCGGTCTCTGGGTCGCGACCACCTGGCGGTTGATAATCGCCTGCGGCGGTTTAAACCGTACCGGAGCGCCCGCGCCCAACACGCTGGCCCTGACCGGTTGCACTTGGACATCGCGTTCCACCCGCGCATCAGCCAGCTGCCGCGCGTCGAAGTGTCCCAGGTTTCGCGACACCGGACGCGCATTCACAAACGTGTCGCGCGAAACCAGAGTCACGCCGTTGTTCACCCTCTGATACACGTAATTGATCCTGGTGACGTTGCGGTCGTTCGAGTTGTACACGTTGTAAACGTTGGTCACCTGGGTGAGGTTCACCACAGTGTTAGTCACGTTGATCCGCTCCACGTACCTGCGGCTGCCCCGGTAATACGGCATGTACACTTCGCCAGGAGCCAGCGGGAACCAGCCCACGCCCGGGCCTCCGCCGATCGAAATACTGACTCCCCCGACAAAAGCCACCAGAGCTGGCGCATACACCGGCCTGACCACTACCGGCCCCGGAACCCAGCACCAGCGGTTTTCGGCATAGGCCCAACGTCCGTAGTGGAAGGGTGCAAAGCCCCAGGGTTCGTCATCCACCCAGGTCCATCCCCAGGGACTGATGTAGGCCCAATGGCCATCGCGATACGGCACCCAATCCGACGCCACGCTCGACGGCACCCAAACCGTTCCATAGCCGCCGACATACTGCCAATGGCCGTAATCATCAAGG
Organism: Terriglobia bacterium; assembly: GCA_963779255.1. Lineage (GTDB taxonomy): Bacteria > Acidobacteriota > Terriglobia > Terriglobales > Acidobacteriaceae > JAIQFF01. The sequence goes on from CAVZXU010000010.1 coordinate 255,013, forward strand.
TCTTCGTAGCCGGTCATCTCCGGTGAAACATAGTTGGCGGATTCAGCGCCGTCTTCACGATGGTCGCGCTCTGCGGCCCAGTTGTCGAAATCATCGGGGCGGGGCAGCTGACCGATGTCGTAACTCAACTGGTCAGTACCATCGAAGCGGGCGGACTGACCCGCGACCACGGTGTACGAATATCCGCCACCGGTCACTTCTCCGCGTCCGCTCAGAACCTTAACGATGGTCACATCACCGGCACTGTCCACGTCAACCCGGTATTCGCCGGTGCGTTGCAAGCTGAACGCCAGATTGGGGGTGTCCACTTCGACCAGGTCACCGTCATCAAGATGACGAACGCGCAGGTTAAGCGTGCCTTCCGACAAGCGAAGCTGCATGGTGCGATCATCCAGATTGAGCACAGTCATGCTGGTTTCAGGCGCCAGCCGTATGGCGGTCGAACCCATATGCAGCTCGGCACGAGCGCCCTCGTCGGTCCAAAGATTGTCGCCACTGGTCAGTGGACGGTTGGGAACAGCCGTCACCCAGTCTCCCTCTCCGCCCGGTTGGAACGTCACCGATCCTTGGGCGTAGTTCAGTCGCGCCACCCGGCTGGGCGGATCCTGATCATCATCCCGATCTTGTGCCCGTGCGGTTACGGGAGTCTGCAGCATCAGCAATACGCCCGCCAGGACAACTCCGACTAACCACCTCCGGCATGTCTTCGTCTTTGGCATATTGTTCCTCGCTGCGGCCGGAACGGCACCGCTTCCATGAGGATTAAACACCCCCGGGCGGGATTAGTTTTATACCGTCGAACATGTACTATGGTGTTGACAGATAAGCACTTATCCAGGCAACAAAAATGCCAGCCTCCCGATGGCAGGAAAGCTGGCATACAATGATTGTAAAGTATTTATTTGCTATAGCTTACGAGGCGCCCTGGGCGCTGAGGACCTTTTCCCGCTCCTCTTCGTCCTGCTTCTCCTCGGTTTGTGTGGCAGGCAACGCCAACTCCAGCACCTCGAGAATCGACTTCACGTAATGAACCCGAATGTTCTCGAGTTGCTCGGGAGTCAGATCTTCTTCCACGTTGGTCTTGTTTTCTGCGGGGAGAATCACGTCATGCACGCCCGCGCGCTTCGCGGCCAGGACTTTCTCCTTGACCCCGCCGATGGGCAGTACATCGCCACTCAGAGTGATTTCTCCGGTCATGGCAGTCAACGGACGCACCGGGCGACCAGTGAGCAGCGACACTAGAGCAGTCGCCATGGTTACGCCGGCCGAAGGGCCATCTTTCGGAATCGCTCCCGCGGGCACGTGAATGTGAATGTCGTGCTCGGCGAAGAAATTCTCCTGAATCCCGAGTATGGCTGCGTTGGACCGCACCCAGGTCAGAGCCGCCTGCATGGACTCCTGCATCACTTGGCCGATCTGTCCGGTCATGGTGAAGCCGCCCTTGCCCTTCATGGTGTTGGCTTCGACGAACAGCACGTCGCCGCCCGAAGGCGTCCAGGCCAGACCTACAACCACGCCGGCACGCTTGGTGCGCTCGGCAATTTCGCCTTCGCTGCGTACCTTGATTCCACCCAGGAATTCCAGGACGACCTCCTTGGTCACGATCAGCTTGTCGGTCTTGCCTTCGGCCAGCCGCCGCGCCTGCTTGCGGCAAATGGTGCCGACGTTGCGCTCCAGACTGCGCACTCCGGCTTCCCGCGTGTAGTGCCGGATGATGTAGGCGACACCTTCTTCCGGAAATTCAATTTGCTCTGCGGTCACACCGTTCTCTTCAATCTGCCTCGGAATCAGGTATTGAAATGCGATGTGAACTTTCTCCTCTTCCGTATAACCCTGGAGTTCAATGATCTCCATGCGGTCACGCAACGGCTCCGCGATGGGATCCAGCATGTTCGCCGTGGTAATGAACAGCACTTTCGAAAGATCGAAGGTCACATCCAGGTAGTTGTCCCGGAAGGTGGAGTTCTGCTCGGGATCCAGAGCTTCGAGCAACGCCGAGGCGGGATCGCCGCGGAAGTCGCGCCCGACTTTGTCGATTTCGTCGAGCATGAAAACCGGATCTTTAGTCTCAGCCCGGCGGATGCCCTGGATGATCTGTCCCGGCAACGCGCCGATGTAGGTGCGCCGGTGACCGCGAATCTCGGCCTCATCGTGCACTCCGCCCAGAGAGATGCGAACGAACTTGCGTCCCAGCGCCCGCGCAATCGACTTGCCCAGCGAGGTCTTGCCCACGCCCGGAGGTCCGACAAAGCAAAGGATCGGACCTTTCATTCCCGGCTTCAAACGGCGCACGGAGAGGTAATCCAGGATGCGATCTTTGACCTTCTTGAGGTCGTAGTGATCGGTGTCGAGGATTTCCTTGGCTTTCAAAATGTCGACTTCGCCCCCGGAAGTTTTCGCCCAGGGCAGCGCCGCCAACCACTCGACGTAGTTGCGGGTGACGGAATAATCCGCCGCCATCGGTGACATGCGCGCCAGCCGGCCCAATTCTTTCAGCGCTTCCTTTTTGACTTCATCGGGCATGCCCGCGTTGTCAATTTTCTGCCGAAGTTCTTCGGTATCGCGAGCGCCTTCATCCTGCTCGCCCAATTCTTTCTGGATAGCTTTCATCTGCTCGCGCAAGTAGTACTCGCGCTGCGTCTGCTGCACCCGGTCCTGCACTTCGGACTGGATCTTGTTCCGCAGTTGCTGGACTTCGAGCTCTTTCGCGAGATGCTGGTTGATCTTCTCCAGACGGACCCGAACATCGGTGGTCTCGAGCGTATCCTGCTTGTCCGCGGTCGAAAGCGAAGGCAGCGAGGAGGCGATGAAATCCACCAGGCGGCCCGGTTCGTCGATGTTCATAGCAACCGTCGAAAGCTCGTCCGACAAAGTCGGGGAGCCAGCCACGATTTGCTGGAACAGAGTCAGAACATTCCGCTGCAGCGCTTCCACCTCGGAGCTCTTGGGCGGAATGGACTCAGGCACTGAATCCACGCGGCCACGCATGAATGGCGTCAGTTGCGAGAATTCTGTGAGCCGCACCCGCTCCAGCCCTTCGGCAAAAACGAACAGGCTCTGGTTGGGCATCTTTACTACTTTGTGGACGACGGCAAGGGTCCCTACCGTATAGAGGTCGCTGGCCTGGGGGGCATCGACGCGCGCTTCGCGCTGCGCCACCACCACGATGGTCTTGTCCTCGCCCAGTGAATTAATGAGTTGAACCGAGCTCTCCCGACCCACGGTCAGGGGCAGCACGGCATGGGGGAAAAGTACCGTATCCCGCACCGGCAGGATGGGCAGAATCCCAGTCTCTTCTTCTTTTGGCTTGGTATTGCGCTCAGTGCGCGTCTTTTCTGCCATATTTCACCTTGAGTGTGTTGTGCTCAAGTTTTGATGACATGAGGGCCCAGAAGGATGCAGGCCCAGCTATTCATTTGAAAGTATTTGAATACTAAACCCTAACCGGGAGGTTTGTACCCAATCAAAGGTGCTGAGACCGATTGGTGACCAAAGGGTGCCTGAAACGGGACATGTGTGGGTCGGACACTCCTGTCCCACGCCTTTGACTTGGACTTTGACTCTCTTGCTGTTGCCTTTGACTCTTTTGCTCTTGTGCTCTTGCCTTTGACTCTTTTTTGCCCTTGCCTTTGACGTTTGCTTTGCCTTTGCCTCTAAGGCAACCAAACCAAAACCAACTTCAAAGGCGTCGGACAGGAGTGTCCGACCCACACACACACGCGTTTCAGGCAGCCGGGTAAATTCCCAGCACTTTCACCAGATCGGCGACCTCTCCGAGATGGCGCAAGGCGTTGCGGGCCGGCTGGTCGTCTCCGCGGAGAAAGTCAGCGTAGAACACGTACTCCCAGGGCCGCCCGCGCAGGGGGCGCGACTCGATCTTGGTCAGGCTGATGTCGCGCAGGGCGAACACCGCCAGGGCCTTGAACAGCGCGCCGGCAATATTTTTTACGCTGAAGGCAATCGAAGTCTTGTTGGCGCCGGGCAGAATGCGCCGCGTCTTGCGCACCAGGAAAAACCGGGTAAAGTTGCGTTTGTCATCTTCAATGCCCGCCGCGAGAATGTGGCCTTCGTACACTTTCGCGGCTTGGGCGCCTGCGATTCCGGCCGCATCCCGCAATCCACTTTCGATGACATGCTTGACGCTGCCGGCCGTGTCGTAGAACGGGGTGGGCTGGATCTTCGGATTTCTGACGAAGAAATCGCGGCACTGCTCCAGTGCCACAGGGTGCGAGTAAGCCCGGCGCAAGTCGGCGCGCTTGACTCCAGGCGGCGCGATCAGGTTGTGCACGATGCGCAAGAGAAATTCCCTTTCGATGAAGAGCTGGCGCGCCAGCAACAGATCAAAATGCTCGGTTACCGATCCGGCCAGCGAATTCTCGATAGGGATCACTGCGGCAGCCACCGAACCCCGCTGCACCCGATCAAAGACCTCGACTGAGCGCGCGCAAGAAACGATGTCGCCGCCTGGAACCATTCGTCGAGCAGCTTCGTGGCTGAACGATCCCGTCTCTCCCTGAATCGCAACTTTCATTCTGGTTGGGCTCACTGGGGCAACTTAGCTGGCGGCGCAAGCGAAAGCAAATCTTTCTTCATCACGAACGCATCCACGCCATTCGCATAATATCGTGGGATGGTCCTGAATACGGTATAGCGATGCCGTTTGTAAAACGAGAGGGCCGCTTTGTTGTCCACAGCGGTTTCAAGAATCACGGCATCGCAGCCGGCAGCACGCAACCGGTCCTCGGCGGCGTGAAGCAACTGCGATCCGATCCCCGCTCCCCGAGCGTCGGGCAGAACATCGATGGTGATGATGTGACCGTGGCCGCGGCTGGCCTCCTCGGCAACGATGAATCCTACAGTGACCGCTGAGGCTTGGTTTTCACTGGAAGGTCGGCCCAGCGTACCGGGGTTGCCGACTTCGAACCAATCCGCCACCAGGACAAATGCGCCAGGCCGCTGCAGATAAGTAGCCAGTTCCAGGCGACTGTATGAAATCCCCGGGGCAAAACACTGCTGGTCAATGCGCCAGATGGTCTCGAATTCCTCATGCCGGAAGTCTCGGAGAGCAACCACAGGCTGATTGTAATCGCGGAGCCAAGGTCGCCTGGCCTCGCGATTTTATCCTGCACGTTAAAGAGGATTACGGAAAGACTCGGGTAGAGCCCGAAAGGCGAGCCTCAGGAGCTGAGGCGCGACACTATTTTCAATAGCTTGGAGGGACGACCAAGGTCAAGCCCGTCCCCAGCCGCGCAAGGCCCAAGTTTTTGCACAGCCTGTCCAGGGCGGTGCCGCGCCCGGAGCGACCCGGAGCGAGGAACCTGTTGCGGTACTTGCATCACAAGTCGTAATATTCGCAGTGAGGCCCTTGTGGGACGCTTGGTGCTCATTGACGCGCTCAGTGCGATCGCTTTGCTCGGGGTGTGGTTTTTCTATTTTGCCCGCTATAACCGCCGCAAGGGTGCCACGGCCCTGCACTGGGTCGAGGCGGCTTGTTCGAACAAGGGCCAGATGCTGGACGCCCGTTGGCTCGGCGTGACCCAACTTCACGCCCGCTTCGGATTCTCCGCTCACTGGTTCGACAACGCCCGGGTGACCATTCGCCTGCGACCTCGCCCCATCCCGTTCAAGTGGTTTGTCAGCATCTGGCACAAGCAGAAGGAAACTCTTACTTTTGAAGCTGACCTGGACTGCGCCCCCGCCTTCCACCTTGATGTGTTCCAGCATCGCTGGTTGTCCGAGCGGCACAGCCGTTTGTCGTCCCAGCCCCGGGATTGGTCGGTGTCGCACCCTGGGCCTGTCGTTCTCACTACCCGCACCCGCTGGACCCAGGAACTTTCACCCGTCGTCAACACCCTGATGACCGCGCGGGGACACAACCTGATCAGCGTGCGGTTCCGTTCCGAGTCGCCCCACATTGCCGCCACAGTGCCGCTGGAGGCTCTCGCCAACGAGCAGGCTGCCGCTGGATTCCTGAGCGTGCTGCGCGAACTGGCGGCCGGAGCGTCGGCCTCACGCCAATAACCCCGTAACCGTCGGAACAACTGCGAACCGGCCGCGTTGACTTGCAAGTTTGTGCAGCCTACCATGACCCATCGGCAGGGAGTTCCCATGCTGGGCCAGGTGATTTCACACTACCGAATCGAAGAAAAGCTGGGTGGCGGCGGTATGGGGGTAGTTTACCGCGCCCAGGATCTCCGCTTGGGTAGAAGTATCGCCCTGAAGTTTCTCCCGCCTGAACTGGTCCGCGACCCCATGGCCCTGGAGCGATTTCAGCGGGAAGCCCGGGCCGCCTCCGGCCTCAATCACCCCAACATTTGCATCATCCACGAAATTGACCAGTTCGAGGGTCAGCCTTTCATCGTGATGGAACTGTTGGAAGGACAGCCCCTCAAGCACTTGATTACGGGCAGGCCACTACAGTGTGCTCAAATCCTGGATATCGCAATCCAGATCGCCGACGCGCTTGAAGCCGCCCATGACTCTGGGATCATTCATCGGGACCTCAAACCGGCGAATATCTTCTTGACCAAACGCGGGCAGGCCAAAGTACTGGACTTCGGTTTGGCCAAGCTGGTGCCGACCCCGCGCCAGATAGCCCAGGAAGTCGGCCCTGCGGCCATGCCCACCGTGAGCGGGATCGAGCACCTGACCAGCACCGGAGTTGCGCTGGGCACGGTGGCGTACATGTCGCCGGAGCAGGCCCGCGGGGAAGAACTGGACCGCCGCAGCGATCTTTTTTCTCTGGGCGCGGTGTTGTATGAAATGGCCACCGGACGACTCGCCTTTGGAGGCGGAACCACGGCGGTGGTGTTCGAAGCCATCCTCAACCGTACGCCGCTGGCGGCCGCGCGAGTAAATCCGGAACTGATCCCGGACCTGGGCTGGATCACCGCCAAGCTGCTGGAAAAGGACCGGAAGTTGCGCTACCAGTCCGCCGCTGAACTTGAGGCCGACCTCAAGCGGGTCAAGCGTGATACCGAATCTTCCGGAGTTCCCACCTTCACGCCGCCGAAGGGATCGAAGGTCCCCTGGCGCAAAACCGCGATCATCGCAGCCGCCGTGGTTTTTGTCCTGCTGCTGCTTATGGTTTTGCTTCCCCACCGCTGGCGCGACCGATTGCTGGGCGGCGGAGATCACATTCATGCCATCGCCGTTCTGCCTTTCGTAAATGTCAGCGCGGACCCCGACATCGAATATCTCACCGACGGTGTCACCGAAGGAATTATCAGCAGCCTCTCCCGCGTCCCGGAACTGCGGGTGATGGCCCGCAGTACGGTCTTCAGCTATAAAGGGCGCGAAGTCAATGCCCAGAAAGTCGGCAAAGAACTCAACGTGGACGCCGTGCTCATGGGCCGGGTGGCGCAGCGCGGAGACACGCTGATGATCCAAGCCGATCTGGTGAACGTTGCCGATGGCACTGAACTTTGGGGCGACCAGTTCAATCGCAAGGTTTCCGACCTGATTGCGGTTCAGGGCGACATCGCCAAAGAAATCTACGACAATCTCCGCCCCCGGATAGTTGGAGCGGATGAGGTCAGTCAGGTCGCCAAACACGATACCGAAAACCCCGAGGCTTACCAGCTCTATCTGCAAGGACTTTTCTACTGGAACAAATGGACGGAAGATGGCTTCCGAAAAGCCACTGACTATTTCAACCAGGCAGTCGAGAAAGATCCTCAATATGCCCAGGCGTATGCCGGGCTGGCCGATACTTATAACTTTCTGGGTGAGTCCGGATACACGCCGCCGCAGCAGGTTTGGCAAAACGCAAAGTCCGCAGCCATGCAGGCGGTGAAACTGGATGACACCCTGCCCGAGGCGCACATATCACTGGGGCTGGTGCGGGAGAGTTATGACTGGGATTGGTCAGGAGCCGAATCCGAGTTCAAGCGGGCGATTCAGTTGAATCCCAACAATGCGTCCGGCCACCAGTGGTACGGCGATTTTCTGAGCCGCATGGGCCGCTTCGATGAAGCCCGGATAGAACTGAAGAAGGCCCAGGAACTCGATCCCCTCTCCCTTCTCACCAACACCAGTTTGGGCCGGCTACTCTATTTCACACGGCAATATGACGCCGCTGCACTGCAACTCACGAAGACTCTGGAAATGGACCCGAAATTCGTCCCCGCCCAACATGCCATCGAAGCCGCATACGCTCAAAACGGTATGTTCAAGGAAGCCATCGGCGAACGGCAGAAGGTCCTGACGCTTTCCGGTAATCCCGACCTGGCGGCATCCGTCGGCGAGGACTTTAATGCCTCCGGCTATCCCGGAGTGCTGAGGAGTTGGCTGGAGGGTTTGAAAGAAGTATCCAAGCGGGGCTACGTTTCGTCCTACAACATGGCCCAGATTTATGCCCGGCTGGGAGACAAGAGCCAGGCGTTGGCATCACTCGAGCAGGCTTACCACGACCGCGACAGCAACCTCACGTATGTGAAGGTCGAACCCGCCTTCGACGACTTCCGCTCCGATCCCAGATTCCAGAAGATAGTGCACCAGCTCGCCCTGCCGCAGTAACGCCGGCGTCTCGCCGGCTGTGAGGCTGGCGTCCCGCCCGCCCATCGGGCCGGCCGGAGGCCGGCGCTACTTAACGCAACGGATAGCCGGGCTCTCCCGGCAAGCGACCATCCACGCGCACTACCTTTGTGCCGGGCTTCACGTCCTTGCTGTCGACGAACGCAATCGCGCCGGGAATGGCAGTGATCAATTGGTTGGCAATGTTATTCGAGTAAACGACCTTGGGCGCTGTGGCCGCTTCCGCCCGAAAAATTTTCGCAATCCAATACTGTTTGAACTGCGACTCGGACATCTGGTAAATGATCTTCAGAACTACGTCTCGCTCCCGGGCCACGGGGGCTCGAATGAGCAGGACGACCGGAACGTTAGTGCTCCAGTACTGACGGTCGCCGAGAAATACTTTGCGAACATCAGACAGACTCAGATTGCTGATCGGTGTATCGGGGTGGACCACGACCGCGATGTCAACATCATGACGCTGGGCCGCCAGGGGCGATAGAAGTGCCAGGCACAGGCAGCTTAGCGCGAAGACTCGGGAGGCGAATTTCCAGTGGGCTGTCATGTGCGCGTCAGAAGGTAAACGCGGTCTGGAAGAATGCCCCATTCACACGGGGCTGGTCCACGCCATGGCGACTATTCCGATACTCGCCCTTGAAGGCCGCGTAGTTTGTGATGTCGTATCGTACCCCAAGCGTCGAACCGGAAAGATCCAGCACATTCAGCAACGTGGGATCGTCTTCCGGCTTATGAATATACTCGAAGCGATAGTAGGGCTTCCATTTGCTTTGCCACCAGGGCAGGCGGTAAGCGAGCTGAACATAGAATGCCTGGCTGTCCCAGGTATTCGCCGTCGCCTCGTCACGATGGTGAACATTGGCATATTCCGCCAGAAATTCCGGCTTTTCCTTGGCCCAGACCAAATCGGCGGCGGTGATCCACTCGCCGAAATTGTGGCCAGGCTGGGGAGTGAGTTTGTCGCGATAAACCGATGCCCCGACCTGCAGACCGTAAAACCGGGAGGGCCGGGCATACACATTGGCCACCCACGCCCGGTTGTCGTTGGAATCCCCACTGTCTCCAGCCTTGCTCAGAAACGACGAGCGGCCATTGCCCATTCCCACGTTGTAGCCCAAACCCAACCCTCCTGAGGGAATATTTCCTTCCGCCTGCAAACCCACAAAGTGCACCGGGATAAACGTTCCGCCAAATTGCACCATTTCCGGCCGGGCGATGGTTGTCTGCAGCCAGGCGCCGTGGTGGAAGGTGGCATTCCAGTAGCCAATTGGGGTGTGATATTTGCCGAAAGAGAGTTTGAAGTAGTCGTTGTAGTCGTAGCGAATGATGGTGCGTTCCACGCTCAGGTCGTACGCGTTCGGCTGCGCGGTGAAACTGACTTCACCGAAATAGCTGACCTTTTCCGACAGCGGCGAAGCCAGATGCAGAACCAACTGGCCCAGGTTGAAGCCGCTGATCGAGCCCTTCTGATCGGTTGCGGAGAAATCAACATCGCCGAATCCCCTGATTTGCAGCGAAGGGAAGCGGCGCTCGGTGTCGCGGATTTCGCCCATGCTGGCGTGTTCTTCACCGTGCATCGCGGCCGGGCCAGGGCGGGGCTGGAATCGCGGCGGCCGGGGCGGCAGGAGTCTCAGCAGGGCTGGGCGGGGCCGCGATGGAGGCCTGGGCAGCTTCTCTCTGGCGATCGCGTTCCTCCAGTTGGTTGATCCGGCTCTCCAGTTGCTGAATGCGGTCGAGCAGACTCTGCACCGAAGGCTCGCCGGGCGCAGCTGGCGGCGGGGACTGGGATTGCGGCGGCGACTGCGCCAGCAACGCGCTGGTAGTCAGTGTGAATAGGAGCAGCAGAAGCCAGCGAGAGCCCATAAATCGCCTCCTAAAACGAGAACGCGTACCCAGTCACATCCTGCAATCGTATTCGCCGAGGGACTGAGAAATTTCAGCCGCCTAGTCTAGTACGGGGAGGGTTTTTGTCAAAGCGTGGATTACAGGGATCGAGGAATTGAATGGAAAACGTGCGGGTCAGCCTGCGACCACGATCTGGGGCGCCAAGTGGGAGTTCTTTTCAACCGTCAGCCCGGCCCGGGCCTGACGGGGCGGACGCGTATGGGCCAGATAATAGGGGCCGGCGCTGTTCAACCAGAAATGCGACCCTTTCCACTCCCGCGGAACGAACTGCATCCAGCACTTGCAGAACCGTAACGTATCTGACGCGCGCGTCGGCTCGGATGTAGATTTTCTTCTCTGCGCCACGGGCCACACCTTCTCGAATTTGTGCAGGCAAGTCGCTGGGCCTGGTCTTGTCCTTGCCAAAATACATACTGCCGTCGCGCAGGATCGAAACGATTAAGGCGTCTTCTCGCCTGGCGCCTGGTATGGATATGGGATGGCCGACCTTCGGCAGGTCGGCTGACACTCCATGGTGCGGGATCGCGGTCAGCATCAAGAACATGAAAAGCAGCACGAACAGGATGGCAGCGAGCGCGCTGACGTCGATGTTGCGGATGAGACCCGACGACCGCGAGTTTCCTTTTCTCACTCTAACGCAGACTCCGGCGAGACATCTATTGTTCCCGTCCGGTCGGCGGTAGGCGAGATCACCATCGTAATCAACACTGCTTGCCTGTTCCCTGGAGCCTCTTCCAGCGGCCTGCCGTTGTGCTAGAGTCGAAACTTTCATGGATTCTCCCACCATCTGCACCGAAAATCTGACGCGGCGTTTCGGAGACCTGGTTGCCGTCGAAGACGTGAACCTGAGAGTGGCTCCCGGCCAGTTCTTCGGCTTTCTGGGACCAAATGGCGCAGGAAAATCAACCACTATCAAGATGCTGACCGGCTTGCTTGCGCCCACGTCTGGGCGAATCCAGATTCTGGGCCTCGATCTGGTCACCAACATGGTGGAAGTGAAGCGCCAGATCGGAGTCGTGCCGGAAGGCATGGCGCTATTTGGCCGACTGACCGGTTCCGAATATTTAAACTTCGTCGGCCGCATGTATGGCCTGGACCGTGAGACTGCGGCCAAGCGCACCGCGGAACTGCTGGCCTTTATGCAGCTCACCGACCAGCCCAATGCGCTGGTGACGGATTACTCGCATGGCATGCAGAAGAAGCTGGCACTGGCCGCAGCCGTGATCCACGGGCCCAAAGTCCTGTTTCTGGATGAACCTTTCGAAGGTGTGGACGCCATCGCCGCAGGCACCCTGAAAGCCATGCTGCAACGCATGATCGCGCGCGGCGCAACCGTTTTTCTCACTTCGCATGTGCTGGAGATTGTGGAACGGTTGTGCACTCATGTCGGCATCATTCATCGCGGGCGGCTGGTGGCACAAGGTTCGGTGGAGGAGCTGCGAGCGGGCGTGGAAGCGCGGGCGGCAGGCCTCCCGATTGCGGCTGGCGGTCCGGCAGGTGAGAAACTCACCCTGGAACAAATCTTCCTCCTTACTGTGGGCGGATCGCGGTCTGATGGCCAGGAATTATCGTGGCTCGGTTGAAGCAGGCTGGGTTGAAGACAGTGATGACACCGGACGGGCAGACTATGGCTCCGCAAGCGCGCCAGCAACTGGCGGCCGTCGCCGGACTGCGCTGGCGGGTCTTCGTCAACTCCCTGCGGACCTTTCGCGGCCGCCTGGAGCTGGCATCACGCGTTTTTATCAGTCTGGCCTTCCTCGCCGGTGGAATCGGCGGCGCGATCGGGTTGGGCGGGGCAGCCTGGTTTCTGATCCTGCAGGGAAACGCGGAGTGGTTGGGCACCCTGCTGTGGCCTGTGTTTCTCTTTTGGCAGTTGTTTCCTTTGATGGCGACGGCCTTCACCCAGAACGTCGAGTCCTCAAATCTTCTCCGCTTCCCGCTCAGCTACCGGTCGTACTTCCTGATTCGCCTGGCATACGGATCGCTGGATCCGGCGACGGCTGTGGCCAGCCTGTGGCTGCTGGGAATCGATATCGGCATCGGAGTCGCGCGGCCGAGCATGCTCCCCTGGGCCACGATCGTGCTCCTCACCTTTGCCCTCGTGAACATCGTTCTGGCGCGCATGCTGTTCGCCTGGCTGGAGCGCTGGCTGGCCCAACGGCGCACACGCGAAATCCTGGGCATCCTTTTTTTCCTGTTTATCCTGAGTTTCCAGCTGATCGGACCCTTGATCGCCGTCTACGAACATCGTTCCATACCTGAAACCAGGATCCTGGGGCAGAAGGTCTCCAACGCGCAACGGCCCCTTCCTCCAGGCCTGGCCGCCGCTGCCATTGCGGGAATGATTCAGAGTCAGCCCGGAACCAGCGTGGTTCCTTTCGTGCTTCTGCTGTCCTATGGAATTGCATTCCTCTGGCTCCTGAATTTTCGTTTGCGCGCCGAATATCGCGGCGAAAGCTTCAGCGAATCGGCCGGACGCAAAGCCCCGCCCAGCGGGCTTCCAGCGCCGCGCCCAGGCTGGAATTTACCCGGAGTCCCCGGCCCGGTTGTCGCCGTCTTCGAAAAGGAATTGCGTTATCTCAGTCGCAGCGGGCCGATGCTCTTCACTTTAATTGTGCCCCTGTTCATGCTGGCGGTGTTCCGCAGTTCTGATAAGAACGAAGGTCTGTTGGCGCGAGCTCCCGAACTCACCTTCCCGCTGGGCGCTGCCTACTCCCTGTTGTTGCTGACCAATCTTTCCTACAACAATTTCGGGGCGGATGGCAGTGGCACCCAGTTCTTCTTCGCTTCGCCTGCCCGCTTCCGGCAAATCGTAATGGGCAAGAACCTGGCACATGCGGCCGTTTTTGCGCTGGAAGTTGGACTGGTGTGGCTGGGAACCTGTTTGCTCTATCGGCCGCCATCGCTGGGCGTGACCATGGCGACCATGGCGGGCATTCTGTTTGTCCTACCCATCGATCTCGCCGCCGGAAACCTGTTCTCCATCTATTCTCCCACCCGGGTGGAGGCCGGCATCTTTGGGCGACAAAGGGCATCCCTGACCACCGTGCTGGCGAGTTTTGGAATTCGCGGCACGCTGTTCGTGGCGGGCGCCCTCATGCTCTGGCTTTCCCGCACGTATGAAAATTCATGGGTGGAACTGCTGATCTTATGGCTGCCGGCCGCGTTTGCCTTCACGGTTTACGCTTTTGCCCTGGATCGGGTTGATGGAATTGCCCTTGATCACCGGGAGAATCTCATTTCGAATGTCGGCCGCCGCGAGTAGGGCAGCACAACCCGAGAACCGAGCGCGCGGAATCCGCGGGTGAAAAGCCGCGCAGCGGCGCGAGAATGCAGCCCAGGGCGTAAGCCCTGGGTGGGATGCACAGAAGGGACCGAGCCCTGAAAGGGCGACAGAAGCGGTACGCAGAATCAGGTGTAATCCGCCAGAATTGCGCGTCGCGATCGTCCCTGCGCTTCACGCCTTTTCCGGTTCCGCGACGAATCGGTAACCCACGCCGCGCACCGTGAGTAGATGTCGTGGTTCAGAAGGATTGTCTTCGATATAGCGCCGCAAGCGGACGATAAAATTATCGATCGCGCGCGTGTCTGTGTCTTCGTGCAAACCCCATACTTGTTCGAGGATCGATTTGCGGGAGACAACCCGTCCCTCATTGCGAATGAGATGGCGGAGCAGTTCCGCTTCCATCAGAGTCAACTGGATGGTATTTCCGTTCACCCGCAACTCCAGTTTTCCAAAGTCGATGGTTCTGCCGTGAAATGAGAACGCCTCATACTCTTTGTTTCCCGCTGCCGGCGCAGCATTGGAGGCCAGACTCTGCTGCATCCACTCCCGGCGCCGCAACAGTCCCTGCAATCGAGCCAGCAGGATAGGGAGCTCGAAAGGCTTGGGAAGATAGTCGTCGGCGCCGGAGGCAAAACCCTTGAGCACATCTTCCGGGCGGCCGCGCGCGGTCAGCATGAGCACCGGGACATATTGCTTGGCTGCCCGCAATTCCGCGGCGACGGCGAAGCCGTCCTTGCCAGGAAGCATGACGTCGAGCACGACTGCATCAAAATCGGCAGGCTTGGCAGATTTCCCCAGAAGCAATTCCAGCGCCCGCTCGCCATCGCCCACGACGGCGACAGAGTGCCCCTCAGCCTCCAGGTTGTACTGCAGACCCTTGGCGAGGTGGACTTCGTCTTCAACAATCAGAACATGACTCATGCCACCCCCGTGTATGGGTCGGACACTCCTGTCCGACGCCTTTGACTTTGATTTTGACTTTGACTTTGATTTTGATTTTGCTTTCCACCCGGATCAGTTCCGAACCCGCTCGCCTTGACCTTCCGCCTTCTCGCTCACTAACGCAGCACACCACCCCAAAGTCAAAAGCGTCGGACAGGAGTGTCCGACCCACACTCACTAGCCCACACTTACTAGCCCACACTTACTAGCCCATACTTACTGGCCCACACTTACAAGCCCACACCTACAGGCTCACCCTGGGCAACTCCAGAACTACCGTGGTACCGCGTCCTTCGCCTTCACTCTCGGCAAACACGCGGCCGCCGTGTTTGCGGGCGATGGCGCGCACGATGAAAAGACCGAGGCCAGTTCCCTTCACGTGACTCAGTGAACGGTTGGAGACGCGGTAAAAGCGTTTGAAGATGCGCTTCAGCTCTTCGGCCTTGATCCCCACTCCATGATCGCGGACGCTCACCGTCACCCGCTTCTCGTCCGGCGTGTCGAGCCGGACCAGGACTTCCACATGCTCCCCGGAATACTTGACGGCGTTGTCCAGCAGGTTCGAAACCGCAGCGCGCAGTTCCTCGGCATCTCCCAGTACACCCGCGGCTGGGCCATGGTTGACTGATTGCTCATAGCGCAGAGACTCAGGCGCCAGGTGATGGCTGGTACGAGCCACTTCCACGCACTCGCGAACCAGGCCGCTGAAGTCCACGGGCACGCGCCGGTCCTGCCGCTTGTGGCCAGCTTCTCCGGCCTTGAGCACCTGGTCCACTGTGCCCATCAGGCAATCGGTATCGTCCAGCATGAGACGATAGAATTCGCGGCGCTGGGCTTCGTCCACGTCGCGATGCTGCAAGGTTTGGAGATATAGCCGGATGGATGCGATGGGCGTTTTCAGTTCGTGGGTGACGGCATTGATGAAGCTGTCATGCTGTTCGTTGCGGCGAATTTCACGCACCAGGAAACTGGTGTTTACGATCAGCCCAGCGATCAACACGGCAAAGAAAATTACGCCCAGGAAGAGCAGGACACCTTCGCGCCAGTTGAGAATGATCCAGCCGACGTTCAGCCCGACCGCCAGCAGTACCAGGCAAACGCCCAGCACGACGAAAAAGGCGATAGCCCTGCGGCGGCTGCTGATAAGCATGGCAGGATTCTACCGCGGAGAGCAGGGATGTGGGTGTGGGTCGGACACTCTTGTCCGACGCTGTTGAAGTTGGTGTTGGGTTTGGGGTTTGGGTTCGGTCACTGCCCCGGTGGTGCGGCCTTCATGTTTGACTGTCAAGAGTTCAAGTCAAAAGCTGCGGACAGGAGTGTCCGCCCCCCACACCCACCTAGAAGGCCGAGACCAGTTCCGCGCGTGCTTCCGCCGGAGTTCCCTGCTCTTCTTCCTGGCGGCGCAGTTCGGAGAGCTTTACCCGGTAAACCTGGCGCGCCAGTCCCAACTTCGTCAGCGCCCAGATGCCATACCAGTTGAAATCAATCTCGTACCATTTCAAACCATGGCGGGCCGAAACCGGGTGCGCGTGATGATTGTTGTGCCAGCCTTCACCAAAGGTGAGCAAGGCCACCCACCAGCTGTTGGTGGAGAGGTCGCGAGTGACAAAACGCCGCGAGCCCCAGCTATGCGTGGCCGAATTTACCAGCCAGGTGGTGTGCAGACCGACTACGGTGCGGAGGAAGACGCCCCACAGGAGAAATGGGAGACCGCCAATCGCCAGCAGGATCACCCCGAGGACGATCATGGGAACGTAGTGGTACTTCGTGATCCAGACATGGAATTTGTCCTTGGCGAGATCGGGAACGTAACGCGCCAGCGTTGTGGTGTCATGGTGCATCGACCTGCCGGTCAGGATCCAGCCCATGTGCGCCCACCACTTGCCGTCGCGGGGCGAATGCGGATCGCCTTCCTGATCAGAATACTGGTGATGGATGCGGTGGGTCGCGACCCAGAAGATCGGCCCGCCTTCAAGCGCCAGAGTGGCACAAGTGGTCAAAACGTATTCGACCCATTTAGGAGTCTTGTATCCGCGATGGGTAAGCAACCGGTGGTAGCCCATACCGATGCCCAGGCTTCCTGAAACCCACCACAGGAACATCGACACCAGGAAGACTTTCCAGGAAAAGAAGAACAAGGCCGCGATCGCGCCCACATGAAACAGGCCCATAAAAATTGCGGTTACCCAATTGATTTCGTCGTCTGCCGCTGCTTTCCGATCCAACACTTGGAGGTCGCTGGCCATGTTCTTTTCCTTTACCCGGTATTGAGCTTCCAAGAGCTACGTTAGCAGGGACGGATGGCAGCGCGTGTAAGACTTCTGTAATAGCAGATGGTAGGGGTGTTACGTAGGTACTAGCCCCGATAATCCTGCTGGGGTCGTGTGGCCGCGGGCGACGCGCCCGCGAACGACCGGGCATCATTTTAGAACGCTTGCAGTCTTAACTTCGTCGACTCTTGGAGTCTCCGGACAGCCGAGGACGGCTGTCCCCGCGCGGGTCGCTCGAGCCCATCGGGCGCTCGCGGGCGCGCCGCCCGCGGCCACACGACAACCACACGACCCATCAGGCTGACGCGCCCTTCACTTCGACACCCGCCCACTTCTCCAGCAGGGTCAGGGTGGCGGCGTAGTCGAGATCTTGATGTCCATCTTCACTGGCCATTTCGTAGATCTCTTCCACGGTCTCGAGGGCGGGCAGTTTTACCCGGACTTCCTTGGCTGCCTCCAGGGTCAGGCGAATGTCTTTATGCATGAGACGAAGCGGAAAATTGGGCGTGAAGTCGCGCTTAAGGACAAAGGGCGCTTTGTAGTCCACCACTCCGGAGCGAATCATGGATGCCTGAATCACCGGCATCAGTTTCTCGACATCCACTCCCAGCTTGGTAGCCAGAGTGAGGCCTTCGGCGAAGCCTTCATAGATGAGCGCGATTTGGAGGTTCATGACCAGCTTGGCGGACTGCCCCTTACCGGTTTCACCAATGCGGAAAAATACCTTACCCATGGCGGCGAACAGCGGCTTCAGGAACTCGATCACCGCTTCGTCTCCGCCCACGATGAAAATCAGGGTCCCGGCTTCCGCCGCCACTTTGGATCCGGTCATGGGCGCGTCCACATAGCGCACTCCTCGCGCCGCAACCCGCTCAGCGAACTTGCGGGTCGCCG
Source organism: Terriglobia bacterium (assembly GCA_963779255.1). Lineage (GTDB taxonomy): Bacteria > Acidobacteriota > Terriglobia > Terriglobales > Acidobacteriaceae > JAIQFF01. Next base: position 272,842 of record CAVZXU010000010.1, read on the forward strand.
AGGGCGAAATCGTGCTGGAGTCAACCACGGTCATGCCTTCGGTCAGTGATTCCTCGACGCCCTGTGGTCCGAATAAAACGCTCTCCACTGCTCGGGTGTCGGACACGCACATCCACACTACCTCCGCGCCCCGTGCAGCATCGGCGGGTGAAGTCGCGCTGCGCGCGCCATCTACTGCTTTGCCTGCAGTACGACTCCACACTGAAACTTCATGGCCTGCCTTGACCAGATTGGCCGCCATCGGCCGTCCCATAATTCCCAAGCCTAAGAAAGCAACGACGCATTCGGACTCTCCCTTGAAGACATGAATTACCAGCAGCGATTAGAACTGACGGCAGTAACCAGGGTCAAGGTAATCCGCGTGCATTTTGTTCTAGAATGACCGGGTACCGCATTCTTTTCGCCCCGTTGCAGAAAGGTTGGGCGAGCGAGGAGGCTGGTTCAGTGCGTCCGATTCGCAACTCCGGCCCGGCCAGATGTTAAAAAGTACCCTGAAGAATCGCGCTCTCCGCAACCGCGCCCGGCAGTTCGGCAGCCTGGTGCGGCGCTCTGCGGTCACTCCCCGGACCGGCCATACCCACCAGCCCAAGCTGGCGGCCAGCGGCGAGATGGGCGTGACTTTCATCGGTCATTCGAGTTTTTTCCTTCAAGTGGGTGGCCAGAATATTGTTATCGATCCCAACTTTGCGCGCTGGTTGTTCGTCCTCAAGCGCCTGCGGCAGCCGGGCCTGAGAGTGCGCGATCTGCCGGCCATTGACCTGGTGCTGGTGACTCATGCCCACTTCGACCACCTGCACCGGCCATCGCTGCGCGCCATCGTGCAGCACACCAAACGCCAGCACGGAGTGGCGCCAACGATTTTGGTGCCGCATCATGTTTTCGATCTGGTTTCCGACCTGGGCTTTGACAACGTCGTGGAGCTGGACTGGTGGAACAGCTATCGTCATCGCGATCTGACCGTCACCCACGTGCCCTCACGGCACTGGGGAGCCCGGGTGATCGAGGACTCGCATCGCGGGTACGGTGGCTACGTGCTGCGCGACCACAAGCATTCCGTCTATCACGCCGGCGACACCGCCTACTTCTCCGGCTTCCGCGAGATCGGGCAGCGCCTGGGGCCGGAATTGGCGCTGTTGCCGATCGGCGCCTACCATCCGCCTTCATTCCGCAACGTTCATACCAGCCCGGCGGATGCCATGCGGGCCTTTGTTGACCTGAATGCGCGCTGGATGGTGCCCATGCATTACGGCACTTTTCAGCTTTCTCACGAACCCATGGACGAGCCGCTGCAACTGCTGGAGAAAGAAGCCAAGGCGGCAGGTATTGAAGACCGGGTGTTCGTGCTGGAAGAGGGTGTAACCAGATTTTTCTAAGTGTGGGGCGGACACTCTTGTCCGCCGCCTTTGACTTGATTTTTTGGAAAGGCAAAACACACCGGCGAGCAACAATACCCAGCACCCCAGCACCCCAGCACCCCAGACCCCAGCACCCCAGCACCCCAGCACCAACCCCAACCCCAACCCCTAACCCCAACCCCTAACACCCAACACCAACCCCAACGGCGTCGGACAGGAGTGTCCGACCCACACACCAGCTTAGTAGGCCAGCAGGATTCGCAGATCGCGCAGATTATTCCCGGTGGGGCCGGTGACGATCGGCATCGCCGAGCGACTCAAAAAAGGGATAGGCATCGAAACTGGCGAGGGCGCGGCCGCGATCCGTCCGCGCCCCCGGCGCGATCACACGGTGCTGCCGTCGACGATGGCGCCGGCGGCAGGGCTGTTGCCATCGATGCCGTCGGTGCCGGCGCTGAGCACGGTGATGTCTTCGCCCGATATTTTCTCGGCGCAGGCCAGGGCAAACTGCTGGTTGCGTCCGCCGATGCCGCCGTTGCGGACGGTCACGGTAACCTCTCCGCCGGAGATCAGGCAGACTCGCGTTACCGATTGCGGCGCAGTTCGCGCAAGCGATTCGAGCAGGTAGTCCGCCGCGCTTTGTCGTAGTCCCAGTCGTCGCAGCAGTTATCGACTTCGACTGCGAAACCGTGACGTTGCGCCGCAGCTTCCGCCGCTTCATCGGCAGCGACGCTTGTTCGAGAGCACGGTCCACCAGCGTGCACGGATGAAAGGCGGGATCGTCGGATTTGGGAGTTTCTTCGAGCGCGTGTGGCGGAAAGAGATCGCGCACGGAAGCGGGAAACTGCTCGAGCAAGCCGTATTCTGCGGCGATGGTGTCGCAGTCGTGCAACGGAGGTGGAATCGGGCATGGTGGGGCCGGAGGCCAGCGCGTCGGGAGTGTGGTCGGGCACGTCGGAAACAAGGATCGAAACCTGCTGCGCGGATAGGCGGCCTGCGGCCAGGCGTCCGCCCTTGACGGCGGAGAGATGTTTGCGGATGGCGTTGATCTCGGCGATGGGCGCGCCGGAGTGCACCAGCGCGCGGTAGGTTGCGACCAGATCGGGCAGCGAGATTTCGTCGTCCGATCGGCTTTTCGACGATCGAGGAGCCGCCGCCGCGAGAGCATGAAGATCGCGAGCGAAGCGGCGTTCGGGCGCGTGCAGCGATTTCAGGATGGCCTCGGCGGCGCGGATGGATTCGGCAGGTCGGCGTAGGATGGCCTCCGCGAAAATAGCGGAAGCCGCGGACCTGGGAGGCCGGGTCGACCGAACGAGGCCACGATGCCTTCGAAGCGGCTGCCGGCCTGCATTTCAAGCGCAGTGGCCATGGCGTGCGCGGCTTTGCCGATGGAGACTACCAAGCACGCGGTTGTACGTGTCCAGGTCGTGCAGGTCTTCGCAAATGCGGAGCACGCCACGATCGCAATCCACATGGCGCTGGAATGCCCGGTCGATGCTGGCTTCTGCGAGCGCATGCTCAAACAGGTGACGTGCTGTGACCCGCATGTCCAGGGCAAGCTTCTCGCGATCGGTAGCCGATGAAGGCATGTGCAAGGATTATAAAAGGCGCTTCGTGGCGCCGGCGTCCCGCCCTCGCAAGAGGTTACAGATTCACCGCTTCTCCCACCCACTGCTCGATGGCGCCGCGCAACTCGCGCAGGCGTCCTTCAAAGAAATGATCGGCGCCCGCGATCAGGATCAGCTTCTTCGGACTCGGGATCGAATGAACCAGCGCCTCCAGCTGGGCCGGGGTTCCGAACTGATCGCGATCGCCACTAACAAATAACTTCGGCTTGGCACAGGTTGTAAGAAAGCTGAAATCGTAGGTGCGATCATCAATGGGCGACTACCGGCAAGCCGAGTCCGATAGCGCCTTCACCCGTGCATCCGAGCAGGCGGCCCGCAAGCCGACAGCTGCGCCGAAGGAGAATCCGGCGAAAATCAGAGGCAAGTGGAACTCGTGGTCAAGCCAATCCAGCGCGGCCCGAACATCGTCCACTTCACCATTTCCGTGGTCGTGTTCGCCCTGACTGAGACCGGCCCCACGAAAATTGAAGCGCAGCACGGGAAAACCGAAACTGTTCAGCGCCTTCATGGCATGAAAGACGACTTTATTGTGCAGCGTCCCGCCGAAGACGGGATGAGGATGGCACATGACGGCGGCGTAGGTGGCATCGGGGGCTCCGGCATTGAGCAGGGCTTCGAGGCGGCCCGCAGGGCCGTCCAGAAACAGGGAGCGTATTGTGCCGGTTTGCGTGTCCATCGATCTCGTAAAGGATAGCAGCGAACTGGAAGCGCCTCAGTGTCCTCTGGGTTTGTCCCGGTTTAACCAGCGAGGACACTGAGGACACGGAGTATGTCGGGCCCTGCCCACACCCTGATTGCGAGGTTTCTCTTTCGCCCCATTCCCGTCTCGGACAGCCTCAGTGTCCTCCGTGTCCTCCGTGGTTCTTTGAGGTTTTCCAACCACCGAGGACACTGAGGACACGGAGTATGCTCGCGCCATCTGAGGAGTAGTCCTTCTGGGACCGCGGAGTACTGAGGTATCCTGTCGCGCATGGATGTCGCCGCCTTCACCCGTCAACTCGTAGACATCGAATCCATCACCGGCAACGAGGGCCCGGTCGGAGATTTTCTTCACCGCGAATTGCTTCGGCGAGGATTTCAGGCAGAGAAGATTCCGGTCGAAGGCACGCGCTGCAATATCTTTGCAGTATTTTCCGAACAGCCGCAGCCCGCGGTTGTGTTCTCCACCCACATGGATACGGTCCCGCCCTTCATCCCGTCGTCTGAAGATGCCACCCGGGTGTATGGACGGGGCTCCTGCGATGCCAAGGGAATCATCGCGACCCAGGTCGAGGCTGCTGAACGGCTGCGTGAGGAAGACATTCATGTCGGGCTGCTTTTCCTGGTCGGCGAGGAGCGGGACAGCCTGGGCGCCAAAGTGGCAAACCAGGATCCTCCGGGCTGCAAGTTTCTGGTGAACGGCGAGCCCACCGAGAACCGGATCGCAGTCGCGTCCAAAGGCGCATTGCGGGTGGAGGTGATCGCGGAGGGACACATGGCGCACTCGGCTTATCCCGAGTTGGGCGAGTCGGCGATCGACAAGCTGCTGGTCGCGCTCGAACGGCTGCGGGCGTTGAAGCTGCCTTCCGCGGACGGAATCGGGCCGTGCACGCTCAATATCGGCGTGATTGCTGGCGGCCGTGCCCCTAATGTGGTCCCGGACAAAGCGCGGGCGCAACTGCTTTACCGCCTGGTTGGATCGGCAGAGCAATTGAAGCGGGAAATTGTTGATGCGGTCGGGAATCTGGCGCGAGTTGAGTTTGTGCTCGAAATTCCTTTCGTCCGCCTGCGCACACTCGATGGGCTTCCCACCATGGTCGCCGCCTTCACCACCGACATTCCCGCGCTCAGCAATTGGGGACAGCCCCTGCTCATCGGCCCGGGATCGATTCACGTCGCCCACACCGATGGCGAATACGTCGAGAAGAAGCAATTGCAGGATGCGGTGGATTTGTATTGCTCGATCGCACGACAGCTCTCCGCATGACGCAAAGTAGCGCCGGCATCCCTTCGACTGCGCTCAGGGCAGGCTTTGCCGGCTGTCCCGAGGGCGTCTCGCCCTCGGCTCGGCGGGAGCTTCTCGGGTCCTCCCGATTTGACCTGGCAATCATCAGCACGTAAAATAGTGCTGCACATATTTGCGTGCTACCAGGATGAAGACCAACATTACGCTCAAGCTGGACACGGCTCTCCTGCGCGAGATCCGGGTGCTGGCGGCCGAGGAGGGCAGCTCAATCAGTGCTCTGCTGGCCGCCCGCCTTGAGCAAATCGTGCGTGAACGTAAGGCCTATGAGCGAGCTCGAAAGCGCGCCTTGGCCCGGCTGCGCGAGGGGCTCGATCTGCAATGGACGCCTCCCCGTTCCCGCGACGAGCTTCACGAACGATAGATCATGCCCGATAAATACTTCGTCGATACCAATATCTTGCTCTACGCACATGATCGCTCCGCGGGTTTGAAGCACGAACGTGCCCGCCAGCTGGTGGAGCGTCTGTGGACGTCTGGGGAAGGCGTGTTGAGCACCCAGGTGCTGCAGGAACTTTGCATCAACCTTCGCCGCAAGATTGCCCGCCCGCTCCCGGTGGAGGAGATACGCCGGATCATTCAGGACTACCTAAGCTGGGAGATCGTGATCAATGATCCGGCATCGGTCCCGCAGGCACTGGAGATCGAGGTGCGCTACCAAACATCCTTTTGGGATGCTCTGATTCTGCACGCGGCCGAAACCTCAGGTGCAGCGATCTTGTATTCCGAGGATTTGGCAGCGGGGCAGAAGTACGGCGCGGTTGAGGTCATCAATCCGCTGTTCGGTTGAACCGCAGGGTCCCTCATTGTCGCGAACCGTATAGACTGAGGTCCTCATGTCCTCCACTACCCTCAACTCGCTTTCCAAAGCATCTTCCGCCTACCTGCGTTCGGCCATGCACCAGCCCATCCAGTGGAACGAATGGGGCGAGGAGGCCTTTGCCAGCGCGCAGCGCGAAAACAAGCCCATCCTGCTCGATATAGGAGCGGTCTGGTGCCACTGGTGTCACGTCATGGACCGCGAATCGTACGACGATCCGGAAGTAGCGCGGATCGTCAATGAACGCTTCGTCGCGGTGAAGGTCGATCGTGATGAGCGCCCCGATATTGACAGCCGCTATCAGGTCGCAGTAAGCGCCATCAGCGGCCAGGGTGGCTGGCCTCTGACCGCGTTTCTCACTCCTGATGGCAAGCCGTTTTACGGCGGCACTTACTTTCCTCCCGACGACAACTACGGACGTCCCAGCTTCAAGCGCGTGCTGCAGTCCATCGCGGACGCCTATCAGCAGAAAAATACCGAAGTGGTGGACCAGGCCCAGATGGTTGAAATCGCAATCTCCCGGGCCGAGTCTTTCGCCGGCGGCAGTGGCGAGTTCTCTCCCAAGGTGATCAACGCGATTGTGGAAGCGGCGCTGAAGATGTATGACCCGCAGAATGGTGGTTTCGGGAGCGCACCCAAATTTCCTCATCCTGCCGTCCTTGATCTTCTGATGGACCAATACGCGCGCTCGGAAAAGGAAAAACTGCGCGAAGTCTTCGTCTCCACTCTGGAGAAGATGGCGCGGGGTGGCGTCTACGACCAGCTCGCCGGCGGCTTTCATCGCTACTCGGTGGACGAGCATTGGATCGTGCCCCACTTCGAGAAGATGTGCTACGACAATTCTGAGCTGCTGAAGAATTACGTACACGCCTATCAGGTGACGGGTTCGGAATTCTTCGCTGAGGTGGCCCGTGACATCGTCCGCTGGATGGATGAATGGCTCAGCGACCACGAGCACGGCGGGTTTTACGCCTCCCAGGACGCCGACTACTCGATGGACGATGACGGCGACTATTTCACCTGGACGCGGGCGGAGATGCAGGCTGTGCTGACCGAAGAGGAAGCGGCGGTCGCCGGGCTGCGCTACGACGTCAACGAAGTCGGCGAGATGCACCACAATCCGGAGAAAAATGTTCTGTATGTCCGGGCATCCTTCGAAGAAATCGGCAAACGGCTGGGTCTGACCGCGGAACGCACGCAGGCGATACTGGAGTCTGCCCGGCAGAAAATGTATGCCACCCGCCTGCAGCGCCCGACTCCCTACGTGGATAAGACCGTCTATGTGGGTTGGAACGCGCTTTGCGTGTCGGCCTACCTGGAGGCCGCGAAGGCGCTAAAGCTGGATGGCGCGAAACACTTCGCTCTACGGTCACTGGACCGAGTGCTCGCCGAAGCCTGGCAAGCGGAGCAGGGCCTGCAGCACGTGGTCGCGTATTCGGACCCTGCCGCCGAGCGACGCGTAGTCCCTGGGCTGCTCGACGATTACGCCTTCGCTGCGGTCGCCTGCCTCGATGCTTACGAGGCCACCGCGGCCCTAAGCTATTTCCAGTTCGCCCAGCGCGTCGTGGACAAGATGGTGGAGCGTTTCTTTGACCCCGTCTCCGGCGGGTTCTTCGACACCGCCGCAGAAGGCTCTGAGAAGGCCTTGGGAGTACTGGGAACGCGGCGCAAACCGTTTCAGGACTCTCCGACTCCCGCGGGAAATTCCGTAGCCGTCATCGCGCTACTCCGCTTGTACGCAGTCACCAACCAGCAGCGCTATCGCGACATGGCGGAACAGACGGTGGAGCTGTTGGCCGGATTGGCCGGGAAGTTCGGGATCTTTGCCGCGACTTACGGCATCGCGGCGGTGCATCTCTCCCATCCACACACCCAGATCGTGGTCATAGGAGAAGACGACTTAGCGGAACAGCTCGGTGCCATCGCGGCCGGCTTCTTCGCATTTCATAAGACGGTGATCAAGTTGTCGGCCAGCCAGGCGGTCGCGCAAAATCTGCCACCCGCACTCGCCGAAACCATATCTCAGCTGCCCGCAATCAAAGAGAGAAAGTCGGTGGCAGTGATCTGCTCCGGATTCACCTGTCAGCCTCCGATCACGGATCCGGAGCAGTTGCAGCGAACCCTCGGCATCGCACTGAAGGGCTGAGAGAATGCTTGGCGCAAAAAAGAGGGCTGACCATGCGATTCGCGATCGGTCAGCCCGGTCAGGTCCAACAGCCACTTGCGCGGCTAGTTAACAGCCTCTTCCGAATCCCACTTGCCTATCTCTTCGAGCAGTTGGGATTGGCAGGATTGCACAGTGGCATCGGGCCCAGTTCTGCATTGAGTATCGGGGTCGCGATTGCCACGTACGTGCAAGCCAAACCTACCATCAGGATCAACATCCTGACCGCACGTTTCATGGTGTTCTCCTTACCCTGCGAGGCTCCTGGGAGGAAACCTCACGGTGGCGGAATTATACAGAAGAGCGACCGCGCGTCCAGCCTTTTCTCCAGACAACCCCTTGCCAGACCCCGCGAATTACGATTTCGGACGGGTGGATCGGGCTCTGACGTCGTCCCTGAAACGCCCGCGGAGATGCAATCTTGCGGAAGTCCGCGCCACGTTCCTTGTGCTGGATCGCGCCTCTTGTTCAAGTATTAGGTGAGGTTGTAGTTTCCCTGGACGAACCACTGGCAGGTAAGGTGAAACGAAATCGCTACCCCGTGAAACAATTAGTGAACCCGGCGACTTTGGGACGGAACGGAGTGGATGCCGCTTCGGGTACTAAGGGCCGGTTGTACGACAGAGTCGGGCGCGGCTTCTTTGGGCGAATAATCTGCGTGGGTGCGGGAGAAGGCGCGATCTACCATACTTTCAAACATGGGTATCAGCGAGTCGCCCTGCGCGGGACTTTGAATATCCGTAAGGCTCTTCTCCCAGCGGTTCGACGTATACAATTCTGCCCCTGGCGCTCGCGCCGGACTCTTGACCAGGGCATAACCCAACCAGATCAGGATGGAAATGTTATAGACCACGAGATTGATCACGTGGACCAAAACCTCGGAGGCATGGCCACTCACGTGGAAAGCCAGAGTACCCAGTTCGACTCCCGCGGACAAACCCAAGCCCAGCGAAAGTCCGAAACTATGTTGCTTCCAGGACACCCCGAGGTAGCGGGAAAAGACCAGGAGAAACAAAATGAGCCCAACCTGCGCTACGCGCACACAACGGGTCACGGTTATCACCGCCTGCACGATCGGCCCCTGATCCCCCGTCGGACTCGATGCCGCAACCACGAAAGCTACCAGCGACATGACCAAAGCGGCCCACTTGAAGAGTACTGACCCGAGATCCTTCAGTGTGTAATAAGGACGGAACACATCCAGGAAGATTTCGTAGATGACCATGAACCCCAGAACGAGATTAATCGCGGCGCACGACCAGTAAGAATAGAAGAACAACTGATAACTGGCACTCACCCATTGCGACGACATCGGGAACAAAACGCCAAACGCGAGAATCTGGAAGCAGATGTATGCGAAGAAAACAGGGAACAGGCGATGCAGCTTGTGGCGCCACATCGCGATCCCCACCGCCAGTTGCAGCACGGGGTGGGCGATCCAGAGCGCGACTTGGTGGTCAGCGGTCATCAACCAGTCTTCTGCCAGCCGGGGGCGCCACGGTTGACGGAGTGCTGCGATTAGACTTCTCTTATAGCTAACCTTAGCAGTTCCGCTCCGATGGTCAATGTACCAAGGTAATCGCTGGTAATGGTTACCGGAATAACCACAAACCAGCCTTGTGAGCTGAATTACGCGCGGGCGCGGGTTGTTCTCGATCCATGGAAGCCCGGCGATTGAGCTTATTCGCGAGCTGATGGCAACCCATCATCTCCGTGGCCGCGCGGTGCGGCGTGCTGCCATCAGACTATTGATTCTGATCGAGATAGAACATGTCCAGCACCTGGCCTTTGCTGTCGATCAGCAACACCCGCCCGGCATACACGACCCGTTCGAGGTCACTGGGCAATTTGGGCAGCTGCTCTTCACAGACCAAAGGCAACGACTGGGCCTGGCTCTGAACCTCGGAAGGCAAGCTCCCCCCACGGTGTATCTGGCGCTCCGACCCGGAGGGCAACTCCGGGCGCTGGGTGCTGCCAGCTGCAAAGTCGGAGGCATGTTCGGTCACACAGCTTCGAATCGACCGGCGATCGCGCAGGGTGAACAAATGAGCGCTGTCATCCGGTCCCGTCGCCGAATCCGAAGTTATGGTTGCAGGAGAATCGGAGGCAGCAGGAAGCGGGGGCGCGGTCGATGCCTCATTGGTGGCCGGGGCAGGCGGCTGAGCTGCAGGCTCCGAGGCCGAAGACGTAAGAAAAGTCAGCACTGCTTCCGATTCGACGATCGCCGGCTTTTTGCCGGTGGCAGCAGCCGCGCCGGTGCCGGCCGCACCGCCCGCGAGGGTCCCAATAGCTGCGCCCTTGCCTCCGCCGGCAATGGCCCCGATCACGGCGCCCAACGCGGCTCCGCCGCCGATCTTAGTCACGTTGCTCTTGGAGTGCGATTCGCCTTTAATGATCAGCGGCTCCACATGGATGGACGCAGCCACCGTTCCCGAGCTCACGGTGTTCAGCACCAGGTCGAGTTCTCCGGGCTCAGTGAGCCGGCCGGTGGGATGCACGTCAGTCACGCGGCCGATGACATCTGCCCCCTTGGGGTAGAGCGTTCGTCCGTTCACTTCAATCGGCTCGTCTAGGGTGCCGCGGAAGGTGTCTCCCATCTGGGTCTGCTCGCTGCTGAGGTTGTCAATCATGCGGACTCGGATAGAAGTCCCGGAAGGGATTTCCAGGGACTTCTGCGCCAGCGCGGACCACGGCGCGAGTGCCAAAATCAGAGACGTCAGCACCGTGCTCACCAGCTGGATATATTTGCGATTCATGTCTTTTTCACCTCACTGAAGTTTCGGCTGGCCAGGCAAAGCGGCGTCTCTCTTTTTTCTCTATTCTTGGGATGCAGGCCGTAGCGCTGCGGCTGCACTAAGATATCGGGCTTTTGGTGCTCCGGGCCAGAACTTTATTCCTCATTCCTCCTCCGCCCTGTCATCCCGAGCGAAGTCGAGGGACCTGCTTTCTGCCGGGGACAATCAGCGGCTTCTGTGGCTGGGACAGTTGCCGATGCCGGCCAACAGCAGGTCTCTCGACTCCGAGACGGACTGGCAAGCGAGCCCGTTCTCTCCGCTCAAGATGACAGTTCAGGGGAAGGAAGCAAATCACGTCCCCGTCTATTGCGCCGGCGGAGCTGGAGATCAGCCCTGGGGCCCGATGAAAATGAAGTAAGAGCAGGCCCAAAGACTTGCGGGAATGGTTCCGTGCGGACGAGTGGTGAGAATGACGTTGTATTCGCCGGAAATTTCCAGGCTATCGAGCAGCGACGGCGCAGCCAGAGGATCGACGGTAGCCAGATACGCCAGGAAGTCATGAATGTCTGCCCCGGCTTTGCAGCCCTGCGCCACAAAGGACAGTTCGGCGTTTCTCTCGGCGAAGTGCCACCCCAACGATGCGGCCACCGTCACCGCGTTTTCGTAAGCCTGTTCGGAAACGGATCCGGGACTGGGATTATCAAAAACCAGGCGCAGCCTGCGTTCGTCCTCGCGACTGAACTCGCGAACTTTCAGCGATCCGGACTTGGCGGTCGCCTTCCAGTCCACATGGCGGGCTGAATCCTCCGGCATGTACTCCCGAATGAGATACAGGTCGTCGCCGCGGCCGCGGGCAAAGGTTTCAAATTCGCCGGTGATCAGCGGGAGCACGTCAAAGAATTCGTCAGTGTGTTCTATCGCCGGGTACACCAGTATCTCGCGGGCCAAAGCCACGCGCCGCGTCTTGGTGAGGAAGGCAAAGGGAAAGCGGGTGGCCAGACCGAAGCTGTTCTGTTGATAGCGTCCGCGGCGCGGGAAGCAGAGTTCCAACTCAGCGGCGAGTTCAGAAGCCGCGGGAATGTAGGGGAAATATGCCGACTCCGTGAAGATGCCGGGCGGAGCCGCAGCGCCATCGGCAACCCGGCGCAACTGGCGGTCGGGCAATCTCACCCATTGTTTGGCGGGAGGCTGCCCCGGTGGAAAGCCAAAGGTGGTTGGCACCCATTGCCATTGCCGCGAATGCTTCTGCCGGAGTGGAACCACGCTGATGGAGAATGAAGGCAGCCATCGCCTGCGGTTCCGGATCACAATCTTCCCCAGCGTCGGACGGCCGGCAAAAACCTGTTCGGGCAGACGGACATCCAGTTCCAGATCGTGCAGGACGATCGCCGAGGCCACGCCCGATACCAGGATGGCTGCCAGCATTGCCGCCACGATCACGTAGAGCAGGTTGTTGCCGGTGTTCAGGGCCGCAACCCCGATCAGCAGGACACTTACGACGTAAATGATCCCCACCCCGGTCATGTCGTAGTTGAAGGCATCGCGGACCCGGCCGCCCGCAACCCGGCGTGCCAGATAGGGAACCGTGGTCAGGCCCACCACCACGGCCAGGGTTAGCGCGATCGAAGCCAGGATTACCGTGGTCCAGAGGCTGCCCGATTCACGCGCGACGGTGGAGAAGAGGGCGGCTGCGAAAGCCAGAACCAGTCCCAGCAGGGCCAGCAAGAAGCGCATCCAGATTTCAGGAATCTCGAAACGCAGGAGCCGGCTGCGGGACCGAGCGCCGGCGGAGGCCAGCGCAGCCGATATTACGGGGTCAGCCATGTGCGCAATTCGATGGTTCGAGGTTAGCACTGCACCGATAGCGCATCAATCCGTTTTGCCTAGACCAGAAATCCGCCGTAACCAGGCCGCTGCCTTTGCGGTGGCCTGGTCCGCCGTGCGTCCCATCTTGGGGAAGCGTTCCCGCAGCCTGGTCAACAGGCGATGGGCCCAAACATATTCCGAGGACAGAATTATCAGACCTACCAGCAGGAACAGCACACCCTGCAGGATGGGCAGAAACAGGCCGACGATTCCGAGCAGGATGAAACCCCAGCCTACGATCAGAATCAGGATTCGCTTGGTGCCGGATGTCAAGGCAGATAGGCTCGGTGTTCGTCTGCCTTCAAGGTATCAGGCGTGCCGGGGTTGCGGCGGAAATATGTCAGCCGGGTCGCGCAAGATTTCTGCACAGAAATGAGATCACCGATGCGTTGAATGCCTCGGGAACTTCTTCGTAGGGCAAGTGGCCGACGCCGTCAAATACCTCGACCTGACAGTGCCTGAACTGCTGTCGCAACTGCTCCGCCGACGCTGGACTCACCGCCGCATCCCTGCTGCCCCAGAGCAGCAGGATGGGGATCCCGGCGATGCGGGGGAGGGCCGATTCCAGTTCCTCAAGATCACGGTTCCATGACCTCACGACACCCAGGCCGTAGTTGAGGGTACCGGGAATTCTGAAAGGAGCAGAGTATCCGGCAAGTGTGCCCGGACGAATGCGCTGAGGGTCCCCGTAAAGGCGTCGCAGCAAAGCGTCGTGGACAATTCCCAGGCACGGTTCGAGGCGGAGGAGCAGCCACGAAACCGGCGCGCTACTCAGAAAGGGTGCCAGCCGCCGGCCGTGGGCCGACCACGAGTTCACGGGAGCAACCAGAATCAGGCTCCGCACCCGCTCCGGGGCCAGAGACGCGGCCATCATCGCTACTGCGCCGCCATGCGACGTTCCCAGCAGATCGCAGGACTCGACGCCCACGCCGTCCATAAAACGCAGCAGACGCTCGGCGTGGGCCCGGAAGCTGCCACTGGCATTGGGAGGCCGGTCGGAAAAACCTACACCCGGCATATCGACCGCATACACCGTCGCCTTCTCAGCGAGGAGCGGCAGAGCGAATCGCCAGGAGAAAGAATACCCGAGCAATCCATGCAACAGGAGCAACGGCGGGCCAGAACCGCTGTACAAATAGCGCATGCGGTAGCCATCGAGGACGAACCAGCGCTCCTCGACCGGGATTGCAGTCTGCAGCCGGACTTGGCTCTCCTGTTGGTTGTTCACCGTGGTTTATTTCTATGCCGGACAACTCCACAACGGCTGCAATCCTCTATGTAACTGATATCGCCTCTATTGCTTTTTGCGCGGAGAGCTTGAGCTCTCCGCACTTTTTTTGTCGGGTTCGAATGTTCATTTTGGCTCGAAGGAACGGCCAAAGACTTGGCGCTATGCCGCCCGTTTCTCGCGCAATAATTTCTTGAGAACCCGCATGCCTTTGTCCACGTGCTTTTCCTGCAGCAAGAAGGGAGGCAGAAAACGTAGGACCGTGTCCTGGGTGCTGTTGAAGAGCACGCCTTCGGCCAGCGCCTGCTCGACGATGGGACGCGCGGGAATTGCAAGTTGCAGGCCCTGGATCAGCCCGCGTCCCCGTACCTCCTGCACCGCCGCATAGCGCGCCGCCAAAGACTTCAACTGTTCCTGCAGGTAATCTCCCACACGCAACACGTTTTCCAGCAACTTTTCTTCCTCCACAATCGCCAGGTATTCGAGCGCCACACGACAAGCCAGAGGACCTCCTCCGAAAGTGGTCCCGTGTTGTCCGGGGGAGATCGCCGTGGCGAATTCTTGCCGGGCCAGAAATGCGCCCAGGGGCAGACCCGCCGCAATTGGTTTGGCAATAGCGACGATGTCCGGCGTCACTCCGAAGGCCTGGAACGCGAAGATGGTTCCGGTCCGGCCCAGTCCACATTGGATTTCATCGAAGATCAGGGCGGCGCGATGGCGATCGGCCAGCACGCGGCACTCGCGCAGGAAGCCGGTGGAACATTCGTGGATACCGCCCTCACCGAAAATCGGCTCGAGCACCAGGGCGCAAGTTTGTTCGTTCATGGCGGCGCGCAACGCTTCAACATCGTTGCGCGGCACGAATTTGACGTCTTCGAGCATCGGCTCGAAGCCCTTGCGATACTTGTCCTGCCCGGTGAGCGACATCGCGCCAAAGGTTCGTCCGTGATACGAACCCTCGAGAGCCACCAGTTGACTCTTGGCTTCACCACCCGCGCGGTGTCCTGCCAACCGGGCCAGCTTGATCGAGCCCTCGATGGCCTCGGTGCCGCTGTTTGAAAAAAAACATCAATTCAGGGTGCTCAACGATATGGAAGGGCAAGACGGACGCACGGTGATGGACGCCGAGTACGCCGCCTCAGGTTGGTCAATTCCTACCGCCATGTCCGCGACGATGCAGCAGTCGCTGAAGCCGAAGCTTGGAAAAGATTAGGCGGCCCGAATACTGCGGCACGCGGACTCTCGATGACCGGATGTAGGGGTCAGCAAGAGGGCGACGAGTGCATGGATGGTGAGAAGCGCCGGGGGCATCTGCGTTTCGTCAATGGCAATCTGGTTTGTGTCCCCGACGACACGTCATCGGAGCGGGAGCCGGAGGAGGCGACATCGGATCGTGCAATGCGGGATGCTGAAGCCAATCGCGAAAGAGCTTATGACGAGTATTTGGCGCGCCTCCAAGATTCCTGGAAAACCTTACGTTGAGATTTAACCAGCGCGCCGATGGGCGGGCGCGCCATTGTCCAAGGGAGGATTTTTGACAATGACCAAACAACTAGAGCAAAGAATCGTGGCGATTCGCCGGAAATCCGGCAGAAGCCGTCGACGCTTGCTGCCGGTCGCGGCCTGGATACGTCAGGCGACCAAATTCCAGGCCGCCGAATTCGTTGGCTGTGGGTAGTTGAACCAACGCCCACGGCAAGTCGTGGAATGGGAAAAAATGTAATGTCGTTTCCACGGCGAGCTGCAGAATTGATCGACTGCCAGCTTCCTCCGGTGTTTCCCGCATGGCCGGAGCGCGTGTCTGGATGATTGGGATCATGCTATCAAACAAATCCCCTTTTGCCAGCGTTCATGGGCGACTTCTCCATCGCCACGATGAGCACAGAGGCTGTCGACAGCCTCGAGGCAAAAGTGTCGGGTCGTTTGGTGCAACCTAAACACGGGCCCCACCAACGACCCGGCATCATCTCGAATTTGGTAAGCGAACCGGGTCGGTTTTTTCCAGCTCTCCCGACCCGAAACTTGGGCCCGCGTGCTGGCGTTTTCTTTCCTCCGCCGCTGCGGATCCTTTTTCAGATTGGATTGGGCCACTCTTTTGTTATTTGTTTGTTGATTGCATCCCGGGCTGCTTTCCGCTCAGCAGTTTCTCAGCTCGGTAGAAGCGAAGGACGCACACCTTGCGTTCTTCGCTAGGGTAGCTTCTGCTTCTGTCTCTGCGTCGCGCGATATCGCCAGTGGCTTCCCGCTAACGGATATTTCGCGGAGACGGTCTGACCGACGCGACTGACCCTATTTGAGACAGTTGGGGAGCCGGTCAACGGGCTATGCCTTTATTCGTAACCCGGCCACTTCCAGTGTGCTAAGTTGCCTCGTCCCAAGCCTAGGGCGAGCCAATGAGACGGCGCTCCAGAGCAGGCGGCGAACCAATTAAAACGCGACGCCGTAAGGCGATCACGCTAAAGCGCAGCAATGCGTCGAAGGTCGCTCGTCGTCGCGGTTCGGCCGCTGCTGGCCTGCACAAGCAGGTCGCGCTGCTGACACGCGAGCGCGACGAGGCCTTGGAGCAGCAGACGGCCACAGCGGAAATTTTGCGTGTCATCAGCTCGTCGCCCGGAGACTTGCATCCGGTTTTCGAGGCGATCTTGGAGAATGCAACGCGCATCTGCGAGGCCAAATTTGGCAATCTTTGGCTCCGCGAAGGCGACAAATTTCGCATCGTCGCAATACACGGCGGATCGCCTGAGTACCGCGAATATCTTTTCGCCGAGCCCCTTGTTGCTGTCGCTGCGCAAGACGCCGTCAGCCGTGTCGTCAGCCACCGGGAAGTAATTCAGATCGATGACATAAGCAAAGCACCGACGCACGGCATGAGAGTGCGTGTCGCAACGATCCAAATTGCGAAGGCCCGCACTTTGGTCTGGGTGCCGATGCTCAAGGATAACGAGGTGGTCGGCATCATCGCCATCTATCGCCAGGAAGTGCGGCCGTTCACAGACAAGCAGATCGAGCTAGTGCAGAACTTCGCTGCTCAAGCCGTCATCGCCATTGAGAACACGCGCCTGTTCGAGGCGGAGCAGCAGCGCGCACGCGAGCTTACAGAATCGCTTCAGCAGCAAACCGCAACGGCGGATGTGCTCCGCGTTATCTCAAGCTCGCCGGGCGAGCTAGAACCTGTCTTTAACGCGATATTGGCGAACGCTACGCGCATCTGTAATGCAAAATTTGGCAATCTATGGCTCCGCGAGGGCAACAATTTTCGCATTGCCGCTACGCATGGCGCGCCGCTCGCATACGTCGAATATCTAAAAAGGGAGCCTGTCGTTACTCCCGAGCCAGAGAGTGTGATGGCTGAGATCGCCAGCCGCCGCGAAGTGGTTCAAATAAAAGATATAAGCACTCCGACCCACGGCTTCCGCATGCGCGTCGCTATCATCAGACTTGCGAAGGCCCGCAGTCTGGTTGGGGTGCCAATGATCAAGGACGACGAATTGATTGGTATCATCACCGTTTATCGACAGGAGGTGCGGCCATTTAGCGATAAACAGGTCGACTTGCTGAAGAACTTCGCGAACCAAGCCGTCATCGCTATCGAGAACACGCGCCTGCTCAACGAGCTGCGCAAGTCGCTCCAGCAGCAGACTGCGACGGCTGACGTGCTCAAGGTGATCAGTCGCTCGACGTTCGATCTGCCGAGAGTGCTTAATACGCTGCTAGAGTCGGCAGCTCATTTGTGCGAGGCCGATAAGGGAGTCATCCTCCGACCTGCTGGGGATGCGAGCTACTACGTCGCAGCAACCTTCTGTCACACGCGTGAGTTCATTGAAAGTCAAACGGGTCAATTATTTGCGCCGGGACGCAATAGTGTAGTCGGTCGAGTTCTCCTAGCGGGCAAACCCGTTCAAATTCCGGATGTCCTCGCTGATGCAGAATATGCCTTACGTGAAACCGCAAGGCTTGGCGACTTTCGCACGAACCTCGGCGTACCACTTCTTCGAGAGGGGATTCCAATTGGCCTGCTTTTGCTGCAGCGCGCTGCCGTATGTCCGTTCAGCGAGAAGCAAATCAAGCTGGTGGAAACCTTCGCTGACCAAGCGGTGATTGCCATCGAAAACGTGCGACTGCTGGAGGCGGAGCAGCAGCGCACGCGGGAGCTGACCGAGGCGCTGGAGCAGCAGACCGCGACGTCAGAGGTACTAAAGGTCATTTCGAGTTCACCCGGCGATTTGAAGCCGGTATTCGATGCCATGCTGGCAAATGCGGCTCGGCTTTGCGAGGCCAAGTTCGGCGCGCTTGGCCTGCGGGAGGGTGATGCTTACCGCATTGTCGCGATACATAACGCGCCGCAAGCGTTCGCGGAATTCATGCAGCGCGAGCCCCTGCGGCCCAGTCCGAATGTTACACTTGGCCGCGCCATAGCTACAAAGCGAGTTGCGCAAACCGCCGACATCACAATCGAGCAACCTTATCTTCAAGGCGATCCTTTGGTGGTGGCGGCCGCCGAGCTTGGCGGCTATCGCACTGTCCTGGCAGTGCCAATGCTCAAGGAAAGCGAAATAATCGGCTTGATTATATTCGTGAGGCAGGAAGTCCGCCCATTCAACGACAAGCAGATTGCACTGCTTCAGAATTTTGCAAACCAAGCCGTTATCGCTATCGAAAATACCCGACTGCTTAATGAACTGCGCCAGCGCACGACCGATCTGACCGAGTCGCTTGAGCAACAGACCGCGACGAGCGAGATCCTAGATGTCATAAGCAACTCACCAACAGACGTGCAGCCGGTGCTGGATACCATTGTCCGCACCGCAGTGACCATTTGCAACTCGTATGATGCGGTGATTCTGCTGAAAGATGGTGAGCAGCTTCGGATCGCAGCCCACCACGGCCCTATGAAGATTGACTTCGGGGGAGCGCCGATTTCGCGCAACTGGGTTTCCGGTCGGGTAGTTGTGGACGGGGTGCCGGTGCATGTGCATGACCTTACGGCAGAAGATACAGATTTCCCCTTGGGCCGGGAGATAGCGCTCCGGCTTAATCAGCGAACAGTGCTTGGCCTGCCCTTATTGCGCGAGGGGCAAGCTATTGGCTGTCTCTTCCTACGTCGACCAGAAGTCCGGCCCTTCACTGAAAAACAGATCGGCTTACTTCAAACTTTTGCCGACCAGGCGGTGATCGCTATCGAGAACGCGCGATTGTTCGAGGCCGAGCAACAGCGCACGCGGGAGTTAACCGAATCTTTGGAGCAGCAAACGGCGACGTCGGAAGTACTTCAGGTTATCAGCAGCTCTCCCGGCGATCTTGAGCCGGTGTTTGCTACGATGCTGGAGAAGGCCGTACGCATCTGCGACGCAAATTGTGGAAATATATATCGTTGGGACGGCGAGAGCTTGCACTTGCTTGCCTCGCATAATACGCCGCCTGCGTTCGTCGAGGCTCGCAGGCAGACACCGCTTCGTCCCGGCGGGAACGATCCGATCGGTCGAATGATAACATCCAAAGCAGTGATTCACCTCTCCGATGCTACGGCAGAGCAGGCGTACACTGACGAACACGACCCGGGACGGCAACTGGCAGCAGCTGTCGAACTTGGGGGCGCGCGGACTATTTTGGCCATTCCGATGTTGAGGGAGAACGAGCTGATCGGTTCGTTCACCCTATTCCGCCAGGAGGTGCGCCCGTTCACCGACAAGCAGATCGCGCTTGTTACGAGCTTCGCTCGCCAAGCCGTAATCGCCATCGAAAATACGCGACTACTCAACGAGCTGCGCCAGCGCACTGACGACTTGAGCGAGGCGCTGGAGCAGCAAACGGCGACGTCGAAAGTGCTTGAGGTCATCAGTCGTTCAGCGTTCGATCTACAAGCGGTATTTGAAACTGTGGCTGAAAACTCGGTCAGGCTCTGTGAGGCGGATCGCGCTCTTATTTGGCGTTTCGATGGGAAATTGCTGCATATCGCGGTGGCATACAACACTCCTCCGGAGTTCAAGAAGTTCTTTGAGCAGAACCCAATTCGTCTCAGTCGGCACAGCTCTTCTGCGCGCGCGGCATTGGAACGTCGAACCATACATATCCCCGACGTGTGGGCTGATCCTGAGTATACATACATGACCACTGTATATTCAGGATCAGCTGGGGCAGAGACGCCGAGGAGATCCATACTGTTCTCTCGGTTCCGATCCTCAAAGGTGACAGCCTATTGGGCGTCCTGACTATTTATCACCTCGAGGGCATCAGACCATTCACAGATAAGCAGATCGCCCTTGTTGAGACCTTCGCCGATCAGGCCGCTATCGCGATCGACAATGTTCGACTACTGGACGAATTGCGCGAGCGCACCAACGAACTTGGCCAGTCAGTTGGTGAACTGCGCGCGCTCGGAGAAGTGTCGCAGGCGGTGAACTCGACGCTCGAGGTTGAGACGGTGCTCTCTACAATCGTCGCGAAGGCGGTGCAGCTTTCTGGCACAGAGGCTGGCGCAATCTATGTCTTCGATGATCAGCAGCGGGAGTTTCACCTGCGCGCCACCTATGGAATGGATCAGGAGTTGATTGATGCGCTCACGCAACGGCGCATCGGCCTTGATGATCCGAACGTGGCGCAGGCGCTCGCGCAACCCGAACCGATCCAAATTCCTGACTTACGGGAAGAGGTCACTAACGAAATCAACGAAATCACCCTGCGCGCCGGATATCTGGCGCGGTTGGTCGGCACCACTATTTCGCGGGAAAGACGTCGTTGGTCTCCTGGTGGTGCGCCGCCGCACGGCTGGCGCGTTCCCGCAGAACACCGTCGATTTGATCAAGACGTTTGCGGCGCAGTCAGCGATAGCCATCGAGAACGCACGCTTATTTCAGAACGTTGAGACCTCGCTAAAGGACTTGCGGACCACGCAGGATCGTCTTGTCCAGACGCAGAAGCTGGCATCACTCGGCCAACTGACCGCCGGTATTGCCCACGAAATCAAGAACCCGTTGAATTTCGTCAACAACTTCTCGGGGGTTTCCGTCGAGCTGATCGACGAGTTGCAGGAAACCCTGGCAAGCGTTAAGGCAGACGATAAGACGCGCGCTGCAATCACCGAGACTCGCGAATACCTTACGGAGGCAATCTCGATAAAATCGTTCAGCACGGCAAGCGTGCGGACTCCATCGTCAAGAATATGCTGCTGCACTCTCGCGAAGGATCGGGCGAGCATCGGCCTGTCGATATCAATGCGCTCGTCGAGGAAGCAGTCAATCTTGCCTATCACGGCGCGCGGGCGGAGAAGCAAGGTTTCAATATCACCCTGGAACGGTCCCTTGACCCGACTGCCGGTCGAGTGGACTGCTTACCGCAGGAGATCACCCGCGTCCTACTCAATTTGATCTCAAACGGGTTTTATGCGGCGACAAAACGCAAAGCCCAGGCGAATGGTGGCGACTACGAGCCGACCCTTAGGGCCGCAACCAAAAACCTTGGCGACCGGGTGGAGATCAGGATACGCGACAACGGCACTGGCATCCCGCCCGAGGTCAGGGAAAAGCTGTTCAATCCCTTCTTTACGACAAAGCCTGCCGGTGAAGGGACCGGGTTGGGCCTGTCCATTAGTCACGACATCATCGTCAAACAGCATGGCGGGTCTATAGAGGTCGATAGCCAGCCCGGCGAGTATACCGAGGTCCGCATTGTTCTGCCGCGTGCGGCCGCGTTCACGCCTGGGGGACGAGCGTGACTCTAGCGTCCGAGACCGATTTCTCCACGTGGCGTATGCGGGTTATCAAGCGCGGCCGACGGCATCGACTGTTGGGGGGAAACCAATATCAATTATTGATTTTCAACGACACTCGCGGCGACCGTCTGGGCTGTGACGCTCGTCACACCATTTCGGTCCAAAATGTAGAGCATTCGGGGTCGCGGGATCGGCGCCAAATCAGGGGGACAACAGTGAGCCTGCTCATTCTCGTGGTTGATGATGAACCTGATGTGGAGGTGCTGTTCCGTCAGCAGTTCCGGCACGACCTTCGCACCGGCCGCTTCACAATGGAATTCGCGCAATCCGCCCCCGCCGCTCTTCAGTGCATAACTGATGCGGCGGGGGTGTCGCTCATCTTAATCCTCTCCGACATCAACATGCCGGGGATGAGCGGTCTTGATCTCCTGCCCAAGGCGAAGGCGTTGCGGCCGGACGTCCCTGTGATCATGATCACCGCGTATGGCGACGCAGAGACTAAGCGCAAGGCGCATGAGGGCGGTGCCGAAGCGCTTCTGACAAAACCAATAGACTTCGTACTACTGCGCAGTGAGATCGACACGCGAGTCGAACGAGCCGCATGACGGCGCAAATTCTGGTCGTTGACGACGAGCCGGACATGAGGGCTCTCGTCCTGCAAAAGTTCCGCCACCAGATCGGGGACGGAGCAATCAATTTCCTCTTTGCCAGCGACGGCATCGAAGCATTGGCGATGCTCGAAGCGAACGGCGACATCGATATGGTTGTGGCCGATATCAATATGCCGAGAATGGATGGGTTGACGCTGCTCCAGAAGCTCCGGGAAAGCGCGGAAAACGTTTCAACGATCATCGTTTCGGCCTATGGCGACATGGGCAACATTCGCGCTGCGATAAATCGCGGCGCGTTTGATTTCGTCACTAAGCCCATCGACTTCGCTGATTTGGAGAAAACGATTGCCAAGACCGTGCGGCATATAGAGTTCCTGCGCGAGGCGCGGCAACGACAGGTGGCTGCCGAACGGGCTTATGCCTCGCTGTCGCGTTATTTCTCGCCAAATCTGGCAAAGCAGCTTGCCAGTGACACCGATGCGATCGATCTCTGTGGGCAACGCCGCGAAATCGCTACGGTGTTTTCCGACATCACTGGCTTTACCGCGCTGGTGGAGACGCTAGAGCCGGGCGTCCTGGGACCGCTGCTCAACGACTATCTGACGAGCATGACGGACATCGTCTTCGCCCACGACGGCACGGTGGCAAAAATTGTCGGCGATGCCTTGCATATCCTATTCGGAGCGCCCGGCGAGCAGCCCGATCACGCTGACCGCGCAGTTTCTTGCTCGTTGGCGCTGGATGAGTATGCCCAATGATTCCGCGAACGCTGGCAGCAAAAGGGTGTTGCTCTGGGGATTACACGCATCGGAGCTCATGCCGGGCCCGCAATCGTCGGCAATTTCGGCGGAGGCCGTTTCTTCGACTATACGGCTTATGGCGACACCATTAACGTGGCGTCGCGGTTGGAAGTCGCCAATAAGCAACTTGGCACCCGCATTTTGGTCAGTTCAGCTCTCGCCGATAGGGTGGAGAACTTTCGCGGCCGACCGGTCGGTGACTTGATCCTGCGCGGCAGAACCGAGGCCATCCCTGCTTTCGAGCCATTTCAGGTCGGGCGATGCAACGAGCCCGTAGCCGAAAGCTATCAGAAGGCATTTGCCCTCTTGGAGGCCGCTGACCCATGCGCGATGGCGGCCTTTGCGGCGCATGTTGGCAACTATCCCACTGATCAACTTGCGAGCTTCCACCTCAAGCGACTTTTAAGTGGCACGTACGGTGCGAAAATTGTGTTGGATTGACACTGGCTCGATGTTGCATAGTGGCCGTGCGATTTGACCGCTATGGGGTCAGAAACAAACCTAATTATAGATAGTCATGTTGCTTTTTTGACCCTGAGCCAACGCCATCGAGGGCTCGCGGTCGTCGTTAGCATCTGGCCAAGCTTGGGGACTGAACTTGGACATCGACGGTTGGCTTCGCGAGATCGGTCTGGAGCAGTACGCGCAGACGTTTCGCGACAATGCGATCAATGCCGATGTGCTTTGCAAGGCAATCGGAGAGCCGCCTGAAGACCCGTTACTACTGTTCCTACTCCTCACCGGCTACGTCGTTGCGAACGGCGTTGCAGGCAATGTCGAAGCCTGTCGGGATGTAGCGACGCATCTTCAGTCTGGCCGAGAAACAGCAAGCTTCGGCACCGCTAGTGCTCGGTCATATTTGCGTGGGTTATTCTTTACTACTTGGAGGAGATTCACGGAAGGAAAGGCGCATTTCGATCAGACGATCGCGCTTTACGATCCTGCGGAGCACCGCCTGCTGCATTTTGGCATAGACCCAAGGGTGTCAGCGTTGGTTTGGCGGTCGAATGCGCTATCGATGCTTGGCCATGCTCAGTCCGCGCGTGCCGATGCAGATCGTGCAGTCAAGGACGCACGCGCCATCGGTCACGCCCCATCTTTGATGATTGCGCTTTCCATAGCAGACCTTACGCACATGCTTTGCGGCAATTACGCAGCAGGAAGCGAGTGTATAGGCGAACTTGTCGCCTTGGCAGACGAAATAGGCGGTGCCTTCTGGAAGTTAACGGGCGCTGCCATTCGGGGTAGACATTTGGCTCTGATTGGCAATGCAGCAAATTCAATTCCTTCGATCATCTGTACCCGAAATGCTTACGAAGCAACCGGAGCAAATTTCCTTGCACCATTAGATTTGGCTATTCTTGGGAGCACGCATGCGGCGCTTGGGAAATTCGACGACGCTCGGCGCTATGTCGCCGACGCGATGAACTCGATAGAGACAAATAAGGAAAAGTGGTTCGAGGCCGAAGTTAATCGCGTTGCCGGTGAAATCGCGGTCAAGTCACCCGCGCCACATACAGCAAAGGCAGAAGGATACTTCGAGCGTG
>CAVZXU010000011.1:0-29894 GCA_963779255.1 Terriglobia bacterium
CAGAATGTCGCGCAACGGAAGATCTTAAGCGTCTGCGACGGGAGCGGCCGTTCCCTGCTAGCCGTTCCAGGCTGGCCTTGAAGTTTTGGCTTGTCCTAACGCGGCCGCCGGTTGTTCTCTTCCGCCTGCTCGGTGGATTCGCGCCGTTCGTGTAACACCTGCTTGAGAGACTGACGGGCGTACTCAATATGTTCGCGCAACAGTTTGCAGGCGGCGGCAACGTCGCGCTCCCGGCACAATTCCAGAAGTCGGTGGTGTTCTTCATTGGCCCGCTTGATGCCGTGGGTCAAGTACAACTGCAGGCGGGTGTAGCGTTCGCCGCTGTTGTTGATGTTCCGGATCGTCGCCATGAAACGCGGTTGGTTGGCTCTGGAGTACAGCGTGGAGTGAAACTGCCAGTTCAGGCGTCCCCAAGCGGAAACGTGATCGTCGCGGCGAAGCTCGTTCACAAAGGTTTTCAGGATCGCTTCCGCTTGCGAAAAATCTTGCTCGGTAAGGTGAGGTATCGAGCGCTTCAGAACCTCGGGTTCGAGCAGGGAGCGAATGGAAAAGAGTTCTTCGATATCATCCGGGGAAAGTGCCGGGACCACCGCCCCGCGGTTGGGAACGATTGTGATTAATCCCTCAGCTTCCAGTTGCCGCAGAGCTTCGCGAACCGGAATTTTGCTGACTTGATATTGGGTCGCGATGGCATCCTGGCGGAGCTGCGTGCCCTCCGCGATTTCCCCACGAATGATTTGGTCGCGCAACTTGTCCGCCACGGCTGAAAACAGGGACTGGCGCGGGATGGCAGATTCTGGGGGGCGTTACTAAGCCCATTCTTGTGACTCCTCTCAAGAACCAGTGAGCGGAAACGAAGCCAAAAACGCTCTAGCATATCCTATATTGTTTACAAGCAGTAAATACTCCTTAGCTGGAGACGGTCCGGTCACCAGCGTGACGAGGGCATGACGAATAGTAGTGACAATGCGTCGATCCCGGTTAGCGCAAAACCGGACAATTCTGCCCTGGTGGTACCAGGTCACAAACGAGGTTGATGGCGCTACGAGACTACTTCGGCTGGCCGAATTGGCAGAGGAGTGAGGTTCGGACAAATCGCTGACGAGGCGCGGGATCTTGCCAGTCTGACTGGCTGTGGAATCGTGGGCTACGTACACGTCGGGCCAGCCGTCGTTGTCGCCCGTCAGCACAGTAAAACCGTACGAGGCGTCGGGTCTTTACCACCCCGCTCTTTTCGCTGACATCCGCATTGCGCTTGACGATTGCATATTGTATCCATAAAATCACAACACTTGTCGGACACCAGATATCGAAGGCACAAGGTGTCCGGGCCATGATCCAATGGCCTCTTCATAAAGTATGAGCGGAACCGATTGACGCCGCGCTTGTAGCAGCCCATCCCCAAGCTGAATCGGGATGCCGCGGCTGGACTCGTCGCGAGTTTTTGTTAAATTGATTCCGGCGTGTCGGACTGGACGTCCGCTGCGTCTGGTAAAGTGAGTAAAGACACTTCAGGATCAGCAGCTTACAAGTATCAAGAGCACTTTGCGCCCGATGAAACCCGGAACAAGCTCTGAATCTGCGATTCCACGGCAGTCCCTGACGTCCGCAGTGGCGGAGAAGTTGCGCGATCAGATTATCCGGGGAGAAATCACCGAGGGCGCGCAGTTGCGGCAGGATGTAATCGCCGGGCAATACCACGTCAGCCGTATTCCGGTTCGTGAGGCCCTGCGGCAACTGCACGCGGAAGGCCTGATCACGATTGTTCCCAACCGCGGTGCGATTGTTCCCGAACTCTCCCCCAGTGACATCGAAGAGTTGTTCGCGATCCGGGCGTTACTGGAGCCGGAAGTGCTCAAACTCTCGATCCCGCGCCTTACTCCGGCTGACCTTGGACAAGCCGAAGCGGTCTTGAATAAGTACATGAGCGAACTGCGGCGTGAAGAGCACATGGAGAATTGGGGGCGCATGAACTGGCAGTTCCACTCCATACTTTATTCTCGAGCCGAGCGCCCGCATTTCATGTCAATCATCCGCAACGTCAACCACAACGGGGAGCGCTATACTCGGCTGCAACTGTATTTGACCCATGGCATGAAGCGCGCCAATGAAGAACACCACCAGATCCTCAAGCTGTGCCGCAGAACGAAGTAGCAGCGGCATGTAAATTGTTACGCCAGCATATTCAGTATGCCGGTCAATCCTTGAAACAGGTCCTGGAGGAGCGGCGCCCCGGGACCCATGTGTGATCCGCAAAGCGCGCTAGAGTCTTGAAATCCCGGGGTTAGATACAGATTTCCCCCGAAAGAGCTTCTTTCGCGCACGAGGCTGGCGCGGCGCATCGTATACAATATCCGACGAAAGACGTTGTGGCCGGAAAGGACTCAACCATGTCGAACGCTTTTTCCCGGAGAAAATTCATGATGTCGGCCGCAGCCGCGGGCGGCTCAGCCCTTTTGCCGCACGGCTTGCTGGCAAACGCTTTCCAGGACCCAGTGGTCAACACGGTTGAGAAAAAGGGGAAATCAGTCAGCCGCGAAAGAATTCCCTGGAAGGTGCGACCATTCCCCATGAAGCAGGTGCGCCTGGGAGAAGGCGCCTGTAAGCAGGCCATGGAAGCCGACCGGCGCTACCTGCACTCTCTGCCTCCCGACCGCCTTCTGCACACCTTTCGCGTCAATGCCGGTTTCCCCTCGACGGCCCAGCCCCTGGGCGGATGGGAAGCACCGGACTGCGAGCTGCGAGGTCACTACGCGGGCGGTCACTATCTCTCAGCAGCGGCCCTGATGTATGCCAGCACCGGAGACGATGAGCTCAAGGCCAACGCCAATACCGTGGTGGCGGAACTGGCGAAGTGTCAGGACGCTCTGAAAAGCGGTTATCTGAGCGCCTTTCCGATCGAGTTCTTTGACCGGCTGCGCGAACGCCAAAAGGTCTGGGCGCCGTTTTACACCATCCACAAAATCATGGCTGGCAACCTCGATATGTATGTGCATTGCGGCAATGCCCAGGCCCTCGAGGTCGCGGAGAAGATAGCGGGATGGACCGCGGGTTATACCCAATCCTTGAGTTATGACCACATGCAACGCGTGCTCGGGACCGAGTTCGGCGGCATGGGAGAATCGCTGTCGAATCTGTATGCGCTCACCGGTAAAGAAGAGTATCTGGAAGTCGCGCAGCGCTTCGACAAGAAGCAATTTTTCGATCCGCTGGCGGCGCACCGGGACGAACTGAAGGGACTGCACGTCAACACTCATATCCCGCAGGTGATCGCCGCGGCCCGCTACTACGAACTGACCGGCGACCGGCGCTATCGCGACATTGCCGAATATTTCTTCGACGAAGTCGTAAGCGAGCGCTCCTACTGCACCGGCGGCACCAGCAATGGCGAAGTCATGGAACACCGATCCCGGCAAACTTTCGACTGAGCTCAGCACCAACACCACCGAGTGCTGCTGCGCTTATAACATGATGAAACTGGCCCGCCACTTGTTCGGCTGGTCGGCCGATCCCCGCCTGATGGATTACTACGAGCGGGCTATGTTCAATCATCGCCTGGGCACGATCAATCCTGAAGACGGCACCATGATGTACTACCTGCCCCTGGCTTCCGGCTATTGGAAAACTTTCGGCAAGCCGTTTGATTCGCTATGGTGCTGCACCGGCACCGGATCTGAGGAATACGGCAAGCTGACCGACACAATCTATTTTCACGATGACGACTCGCTGTATGTGAACCTGTTTGTGGATTCGCAACTGGAATGGCCAGAAAAGGGGCTGCTGCTAAAGCAGGAAACACGCTTCCCGGAGCAGGATTCAACCTCGCTCACCCTTTCCGTCAAGAATCCGATGCACCTGACGATCAGTGTGCGCGTCCCGTACTGGGTGCGTGGCGGCAGCGTAAAGATCAATGGCACGCCACTGAATGCGTTCGCCAGCCCGAGCAGTTATCTCAGCCTCAACCGGGTCTGGAAAAGCGGGGACAAGATCGATCTCAACCTTCCGATGGACTTCCACGTTTCGCCCATGCCCGACAACGAACAGATCCAGGCAATGATGTATGGACCATTGGTGCTGGCTGGAAGGTTCGACACCGGTCACCAAAGAGATGACCTACAGCGGTGACTATGAACCCAAGCCAACCGATCCGGCGAAGGTGCCGGACATCGCCGCCGACCCCGCCCATCCCACGGGCTGGATAGACCAGACGCAAAGCGCCATTGACCTTTAAAGCTGTTGGACAGTCCCAACCCTTGACCTTGGTGCCGTTGTACAAAGTGATTCATGAACGCTATGCGGTCTATTGGAGAGTCGACAGGAAGAACACCTAGCTTGCGCCCGTACGCACCAAGGTTCAGGTCGAGAAATTTTTCAGGAGACTCCTAGATGAGCATCCGCTTCTCTTGTGCTTGCGGCCTTGCGGTTCTTGTCGCGATCACCGCCTGTTTATCCCCGAATCTGTTGACAGCCCAAAAGAGGAAGCGGACGGAAAGGTTGCGGATATCGAGGGCCGGCGGGTCCAATTACTTGCCCTGTTCGATGAGGAATGGCAGTACGAACTCCGCACCAACCCGGAAATGGCGACAGGACTGGGCGACAACCGCTATAACGATCGGCTCGACGACCATTCGCCCGAGTTTTACCAGTCGGATGTAGATGCCAGACACAAATTTCTCGCCCGCTTCGAGGCCATTGACCCCGCTAGACTCTCCACCCAGGATTCACTCAGCAGGGAGTTGATGATTCGGAATCTGCGTCAGGAAATTGAAGGGGCGCGTTTCAAACCGTGGGAAATGCCAGTGAACCAGATGCACGGCCCACATCTGGAACCCATCGAGCTGTTGAGTTTGACTCCGTTCAACAGCGTTAAGGATTACGACGACTACATTTCTCGATTGCACCAGATCCCCAAGATGCTCGAGCAGGTGACCGCCAACATGCGGCAGGGAATGAAAGATCGCTTAATGCAGCCTCGCTACCTGCTGGAAAAAGTGGTGGTGCAAGCTCAGGAGATTTCCGATCAGAAGGCCGAAGGCAGTCCCTTCGCCAAGCCGGTGAACAAGTTTCCTGCCGGGATTTCTGAGGTTGATCAAAAGCGGTTGCGGGCGGCTGTGCTGTCCGCGGTCCAGGGCGAGATTCTACCGGCGTACCAGCGCTTCACCGTATTTGTGCGCGACGACTACGCGCCTCATGGCCGCACCGAGCCCGGAGTCTGGGCCCTGCCCGATGGGGCGGAACGGTATCGCTACCAGATCCGGCGCATGACGACGACCGACCTGAGCCCCGAGGAAATTCACCAGATCGGGCTCAAGCAACTGGCTGAGACTGAAGCTGAGATGCTGGTGCTGGCCAGGAAGCTTGGCTTCAATGACCTGGCCGGTCTGAATGAACACATCAAGAGCGATCGCAAGTTCTACGCGACCTCGGGCGAGCAGGTGCTGCAGCTGTATACCCAGTACACGCGTCAGATGGAGAAGCAACTGCCCAAACTCTTTGGACGGCTGCCGCAGAACAAGCTTGACGTCATTCCGATGGATCCGTTCCGCTCCAAGAATGCGGTTCCGGCTGATTACAGTCCCGGAGCGTCGGACGGTCTCGTCCGGGGCATATTAATGTGAACGAGTGGGACCCGGAGCATCGGCTGAAGCTGAACATTGAAGCCATCGCGTACCACGAGGGCGTCCCCGGACATCATTTGCAAATTTCTATCGCCCAGGAACTGAAAGATTTGCCGCGCTTTCGCCAGAACGGACATTACACCGCGTTCATCGAGGGCTGGTCGCTTTACTCGGAACGGCTGGGCAAAGAGATCGGCTTCTACGACGACCCTTACAGCGACTACGGCCGGCTGGAAAACGAGATGTGGCGCGATATCCGGCTGGTGATTGATACCGGCGTGCACGAGAAACACTGGTCGCGAGAGCAGATGGTGGAATATTTTCATCGCTACACCGCGATGGATGAACCCAACATGCAAAGCGAAGTAGACCGCTACATTGCATGGCCGGGACAGGCTTTGGCTTACAAGCTGGGACAACTGGAGATTCTGCGGCTGCGCGAAGAAGCGCGACAGAAACTAGGCGGTAAATTTGATCTGCGCGCGTTTCACGACGAAGTCGTCGGCAGCGGTCCGCTGCCCTTAGGCGTCCTGCACTCCCATGTCGAGACTTGGATCGCTGATCGGGGCGGCGCTGCCAGCCACGCCGCGAACTAGACAGCCAGTAAAGATTTCAAAATTCTAGGTAGCCAGGAGCGCCAGTGATCCTTCCACGCTGCTGTGTGCTTGCCCTCTTTCTTATCGCCACCTTCGCCGGACCTGCCCCGCGGGCGCAAACCGTCCCCTATCACCAGACTGATTTTCCGCCGGAAGAGTTCAAAGCGCGATGGACCGTGGTCTTTGACAAGATCGGCGACCAGGCGGTTGCGGTCCTGCCCGGCGCTTCTCAGACCAACGGTTTTATTTTCCCGCGCCAGAGCAACGATTTTTACTATCTCTGCGGCATCGAAACTCCCCAGTCTTATTTGTTGCTGGATGGGCGGAAACGCCGGGTCACTCTGTATCTGCCGCCGCGCAACCCCCGCCTTGAATCCGCGGAAGGCAAGGTCCTCTCCGCTGACGATGTCGACCTGGCCAAGAGTCTGACCGGAGCGGACGAGGTACTGAGCACCGATGCCATGCGCAGCGACTGGCTTCGTTCTCCGAGGGTGCCGGACCGCAGGTCATCTATACGCCATTTGCGCCCGCCGAGGGTGCGGGACAAAGCCGCTACGAATTGAAAGCCGCGAACTCCGGCATCGCCTCCGACTACTGGGATGGCCGGATTCCCCGAGAAGCACAATTGATCGAACTTCTCCGCACCCGCTTCTGGCGCAGCGAAATAAGGGACCTCACGCCTGTCCTGGACGAAATGCGGAGCGTCAAGAGTGCACGCGAAATCGAATTGCTCGGGAGGGCGGCGCAAAATCGCGGGAATGGGAATCCTGGAAGCCATGCGCAGCACGCGTCCGGGAATTTACGAATACCAGCTGGACGCGGCGGCGCGTTACATCTTTCTGGTGAATGGCGCGCGGCTGGAAGGTTATCGTTCCATCGTCGCCGCCGGAAACGAGAATATCTGGAACATGCACTATTACCGCAACGGCCGGCAGCTGACAAAAGATGATCTGGTTCTGCTGGACTATGCGCCCGATTACCACAACTACGTCAGCGACATCACCCGCATGTGGCCGGCGGGCGGCAAGTATTCGCCGGTGGAGCGCGAACTGCTCGGCTTCGTGCTGACCTATCGCAACACCGTCATGCAGCGCATTCGCCCCGGCCTCACGGCTGCCCAAATTCAGCAAGATGCGAAAGCGGCCATGGAGCCGGTTTTCGCGCGTACCAAGTTTTCCAAGTCCATCTATGAGCAGGCCGCGCACAAATTGGTGGATACCGGCGGCGGCATCTTCTCCCACCCAGTTGGCATGGCGGTGCACGACGATGGCGACTACTCCAATGGACCGCTCAAGCCGGGGCAGGTTTTTTCGATTGATCCGCAACTGCGAGTGCCCGAGGAAAATCGTTATCTGCGCTACGAGGATGTGATCGTCATTACGCCCAGTGGCTACGAGAATTTCACGGCGTTCCTACCCACCGAGCTTGATGATATCGAGAAGCTCGTGGGCCAGGGCGGAGTTCTGCAAAAGGTTCCGGCCGGCGGTCCGATTTCCCGGTAAACCACTCTGGCACTCCCCCAATAACGTAGCGAAAGCTTGGAGAGAAAATGAGAAAGGTTCGAGCTATTCCCGCAAAGTTATTCCTGTGTCTGCTGACCTTGATGCTGATTCCGGCGTCGAATCTGGGATGTCCTGCCCAGAAAAAAGGGCCGATGCTCGATCAGGGAACGATCGACCTCGACACTCCTGATTTTACCCTGACCCTGGTGCGTTCCTCGCAGACGGTCGCCGCCCTCAAGCCCAAAGGCGCGGACGGGTTTGATTTCACTCCCGGCGATCTGCTCGTCGAGCGGTCGCAGAGATGGCTACTATCCACCTGGGCGACATCGACCTGCGCCTGCGTACCGGCAATTCCGGCGACTGGAAGAATTATTCGACAGCCGTTGCCCGCATGCCGGTCACTGCCGCTGCCGGCTTCCCGGACGCGCTGGCCGCCGCCGATCTCACTCCGACGCTGCCTTCCGGAATTTCCCCTGCAGATCACTCGCACCTGGGCCCTGGATGGCGGGAAGCTGGTCCTGCGGTTCGCGCTGAAAAACAAAACTTCCGAGACCATCCAGGTCGGCGCGCTCGGCATTCCCATGATCTTCAACAACGTGCTCAACAACCGCTCGCTGGAACAGGCGCACGCGAAATGCTCCTTCTACGATCCTTACATCGGCGAGGATGCCGGCTACCTGCAGGTCACCCGGCTCAACGGTCATGGCCCGGCGCTGCTCGTCGTCCCTGACGGCAAAACGCCCTTCGAAGCCTACAATCCGATTCTCGACAAGCCGCGGCTCCTGGGGCAGCCGCGTCCCGTCTTTACCGACCCCACGCCGCGCGGCATAACCTTCGAAGGTTTCTACGACTGGATGGTCCACAGCCAGGCCTATGCCGAAAATGAATGGAAGAGGCACAGCCGTGGAATCCCGCCACCACGCTTACCCTCGCTCCGGGCGAGTCCAAAACCTACGGCGTCAAATTTCTGGTTTCCGCATGCGATTCGGGACATCGAGAAAACGCTTGCCGCCAACGCTCGCCCGGTCGCCGTCGGAATTCCGGGCTACGTCTTGCCCACGGACCTCGATGCCCGTCTTGTTTCTGAAGTATTCCAGGCCGTCAAATCGATTGCGGTCGAACCCACGGAGCGCTCACGCTCAGCCGCCGACAAGCCTCCACCGCGGGCGGCTGGAAAACGTACACCGTCAAAGGCAAGACCTGGGGACGCGTCCCGCCTGACCGTCACCTACGAGGACGGCACGGTCCAGACCATCCACTATTTCGTGATCAAGCCGGAAGCCGAGGTCGTCGCGGACATGGGCCACTTCCTCACCACGAAGCAGTGGTTCGTCGATCCAACGATCCCTTCCAGCGCGCACCATCGGTGATGACCTACGATCGCGAGACCAACCAGATCGTCACGCAGGACAGCCGCGCCTGGATCGCCGGACTGGGCGACGAAGGCGGCGCCGGATCATGGCTCGCCGCCATGATGAAAGAATTCGGCCAGCCCAACAAAGCGGAACTCGACAAGATATCAGCAGTTCGTCGACGGCGTGCTTTGGGGCGGCCTGCAGTACAAAGACGGACCGCTGCAATACGGCGTGCGGAAGAGCCTCTTCTACTATCAACCCGATCAAATGCCCGCCAGGCTACTATCGCAGCGACTTCGATTGGAGCAGCTGGACCAGCTGGAACAAGAAGGCACTCGGAAAGCGTCGACCGGTCTTACAACTATCCGCACGTGGCGGCGCTCTACTGGGTGATGTATCGCCTGGCGCGCAACCACGAGGGGCTGGTCACCAACCATCCCTGGGACTGGTATCTGACCCACGCCTATCAGACCGTCGGTGGCCATGACCAAGTAGCCGCAGACTATGCCCGCTTCGGGCAGATGGAAGGTGACATCTTCCTCCAGATTCTGGACGACCTCAAGCGCGAAGGCATGACAACACGAGGCCGCGGACCTCGAAGCGAAGATGAGAGCCCGCGCCGATCGCTGGCGAGGCAGGCCTATCCTTTCGGCAGCGAAATGCCATGGGATTCCACCGGGCAGGAAGAGGTCTATGCCTGGACAAAATATTTCGGCGACACGGACAAGGCCGAAGTGACGCTCAATGCGATTCTCGGCTACGATGCCGACGTTGCCGCACTGGGGATACAACGGCAGCGCCCGCCGCTACTGGGATTTCATTATGCCGGCAAGATCACGCGCATGGAGCGCCAGCTGCACCACTACGGATCAGGCATCAATGCCATTCCGGTGCTAGCTGAATATCGCGAGCATCCGGAAGATCTGTATCTGTTGCGCGTCGGCTATGGCGGCACCATGGGCGCGATCACCAACATCGACCAGGAGGGATTTGCCTCCGCCGCGTTCCATTCCTTCCCGGACACGCTCAAGTTCGATCCGTATCTCCGGCGACTACGGCCCGAACTTCTTCGGTCATGCCTGCAACACGGCCACCTATATCGTGAATGATCCGGAATTCGGATGGCAGGCCTTCGGCGGCAACAGTCAAGATCGAGGGCGACACCGTCAAGGTCACGCCGCTCGATTCCTTCCGCGCGCGCGTTTACGTGGCTTCGCTGGGCTTGTGGCTGACCCTCGATGCCGGCAATTCGAGGGTGTGGAAGTGAATCCCAAAACGGGCGCCGTGCGCGTGGGCTTCGCGGCGCCACGCAATTCACTCCCGTGGCTCGCCTGCGCGTGGAACAGCCTGCCAAAGTCACCGGAGTAGGAACATATCATCCGGCAGACTTTGCTTAAGTCCGAGCGCGATGCCTATGTCGTTCCCCTCAAGAAGGGAACAACCTGGATCGATCTGACCAGCAAGCCGTAGAACAAGCAGGGATTGCTGCGGATCAGCCCGTTACAACTTGATCCAGCACCACTCCTTTGAATACGGAACCCGGCTCATGCGATAGCCGGACTTCGCGCCGGTGACGACTGTGTCGCTCCAGTTGAAACCGCAGCCATTCTCCGGATCGAACAGGCCAGGCTCTTCCGAGAAACACATATTTTTCTGCAATACGGTGTAGTCGCCCAGGGCAAGATAGGGCGGCTGGTGCCCTTCCACGCCCGATCCGTGCGCGGGGCGGTGGTAGATGTATTTTTGAACGCTGTTCTCTACCTGGTATTTGTGGATCTTGTAAGCCACGCTCGAGCAAGTCGATCCCTCGCTCTGCAACTCCACCTGCATGTCGCAGCAACGCTGACTTACTTCCCAAAGCTTGCGCATGTGCGGATCGAACTCGCCCGCCTTGTCAGCAATAATGAACATGCGGTAGTTTTCTCCGCCGTAGCCTCCGATGCTCGCGTCTCCTGAAACTTGCAGCGCCATGCCGCGTCCAATGCGGTTGAAGTAAGGCTGGTTGGGATGCGGATAGGCAGTCACCGGGCCGGCCCGCACTCCCAGCTCCACGTTGGTCTTGACTCCGTGATGGGGTGTGCCGTTGGCCAGCTTGAGATCGGAATAGAGCAGAGTGTTGATCCACAGCTCGGTGGCCATTTTTACTTCGTAGTCGGTGATGTCGGTTCCGTGCGTAAGAATGTAGTCGCGGGCGAAGGCGTGAGCGCGGTCGAAGTAGACGTAGGCGCGGCGCCACAACGCCAGTTCCTCCGGCGTCTTCACGATGCGCATATCCATCAGAATCGGATCGACGTTGACCCACTCCACGTCGGGCAGAATCTCGCGGGCTTTGGCGCTTTCAGAGGGATACAACTCGCCGTCGATCCCAATCTTCTTTCCCTGGATACCGTGCTCCTTGATTCCTTCCAGCAGGAAGCGGAACAGGTCGACGGTCTTGCCCTGGGCCACTTTGCCTTCGTTGGGAAACGATCCGTCGTCTTTGAAATCGAAGTAGGTCTTGCCGCTGCCAAACCACCAGGTGCGGACCAGGTCGCGATCGAGCGCCGGGTACATGAACCAGGGGTCGGCATCATCGTGATTCATGAAGGTGGCTTCGGGACGTTCGGTCGTGGTGTGCCAGTAGCCGGTGAGATAGGTGGTGTTCAGCGGATTGCGAACCAGGAATGCATTCACGCCTTGCGCTGCCAACTTGCTCTTGAAGCGCTGCACCGTCTGTTTGGTTCCACTCCAGAGTCAGGCGGTCGTCGGTCGCCGGGGCGGGCGGCCCTTCTTCTCCGGGCGTGGGCTTGACGAGCAGGGCTTCACTCTTGCCGCTGGCTTGTTGGCGGAGGAGGTCGAACATCGAGGAAGTTGAAGTCTGGGCGGCAGCGACCTTGTCGACGCGCGCCAGGAAACCAGCTCCCAGCAATCCCAGAGTG
The DNA here is from genome assembly GCA_963779255.1 of Terriglobia bacterium. Classification (GTDB taxonomy): domain Bacteria; phylum Acidobacteriota; class Terriglobia; order Terriglobales; family Acidobacteriaceae; genus JAIQFF01. Next base: position 11,990 of record CAVZXU010000011.1, read on the forward strand.
CTTTTTTGTGCGAAATCCCGACGACTGGTCTTCATGTGGCCTCCAGTGTCCCAGGGGTGCGCCCTGGGTGGTGCATTTCTTTCGCCCCGGTGGAGCTTGAATCCTGCCTGCTCAGACCCAGGGCTTGCGCCCCGGGCTGCATTCTTGCGCCCCTTCGGGGCTAGGTTTTACTTGGGAGCAACCCCGCCGTTAAAGGCGCGCGCCACCCATGCATTACGGCTTGGGGCTCACTCCGCGCAGGTGGAACGCAAAGAACCTGTCGACTCGGTTCCACGCGTCGCGCAGAACGTGCTCGCGGCTGAAGTAGTGGAACTCGCCGGGATAGATCATGAACTGGACGAGCGTCACCTTTGTTCTTCTTCAACGCCTCATCCATGAGCCAGACCGATTGCAGAAAGGGCACGTTCACGTCGGACGTGCCGTGCAGAACGAGCAACGGCCGCGCCAGTTGATCGATATGTGAGATCGGCGACGCGTTGGCGTAGACCTTGCGGATTCTCTGCGGGCGTGCCCATGCGGCCTTGCGGTCCAGTCATTGTTGTAAGGATCGTGGTAGTACATGACGTAGTCCGCCACTCCGGCCACATCCACGGCCGCGCGAAACAGCGTGGGCTGATCGGTCACGGCAATCAGGGTGAAGAAGCCGCCGTAACTCAATCCCCAGATTCCGATGCGCTCGCTATCGACATAGGGCAGCGTCTTCAAATAGTTCGCGCCCATCCAGGCATCCTTGGCGTCATTGCCGCCAACATCCATGTAGACGCCGTTGCGCCAGTCCCTGCCATAGCCGATACTGCCGCGATAGTCGGGAGCAAAAACCACGTAGCCTTGCTGCAACAAATACTGGTGATAGCTGTAGTAGACGGCGTAATTGCGCTGGACGTGCCACCCGTCGTAGTTCTGGTTGATGCCGTCGCCGTGGACCCAGATGATGGCCGGGTGCTTCTTGCTGCGATCGAGATTTTTGGGCACAAAGAGCCAGCCGGGCACCGGTTTCCCGTCCGGGCCGGGATAGGTCACGAACTGCGGCTCGACGAATGCCGAGTGGTCGATGCCGGCGGGCATGGAATTCGTGAGCCGCACCGGCTTAGCTCCCGCCGTCGCGTCGGCGACAAACAGGTCAGCGGAATTTTGCGTGTCGGTGTGCTGGTAGACGAGCCGTTTGTCATCGGGAGACCAGCGCGGCGCGACGTTCGTGCCGCGGCCGGTGGTCACGTAGGTGATGCTGGCGTGTGCAGGATCGCTACCGATCGCAGCGATGCCCACTCGGCGATCGCCTGCGTGATCCGGTTCGTTGGCGTCGAATGCAATACGGGTGCTGTCGTGCGACCAGGTCGGGCGCCACGCCTCGAAATGCCCTTTCGTAATCTGCACTGCGTTGCCGCCCGCAGCTGGAATCACGTACAGGTGATCCCATCCATCCAGGTCGGTGAGGAAGGAAATCCATTTGCCATCGGGGGAGGGCTTGGGCTTGGCTTCCAGCTTCCCAGTCAGGAAGGCTCCAGAACTTATCTTCTTTGTCTTCGTGGATGGCCTGGGGCGCGCCCCCGTTGGCACCGGCTACGAAGATGGTGCGCGTCTTGAAGCTGTTGGACTGACGGTCGTAAGTCAGGTGCGCGGAGTCTGTCCACGCCAGGCCGTTATATTCTCCCTTCGTGTCAATCGCGGTGGGTTTGCCTCCGGCCGCCGGAACAACATAGAGCTGGCCGGGGGCGTATTCAAAGACCGCGTAGATCAGCTTCTCGCCAGAATAGGACGGCGATTCATCGTGGCGGATGATCTTGCTGCCTCCAATGTAGGCAATCTGTGATCCATCCGGCGACCACAGCAGGCTGAAGATGCTCTCATCGTCGTGAGCGATTTTGGATTCGGCGCCGTCGCTTATCGAACGAATGATCAGGTCGCCGCCACGCTGGGCTTCACCAGCGCTTCCGGCCCGGACGAACGCCAGTCGAGTGCCGTCGGGAGATAGCGAGAACTCGACCTCGGCAGCCGGCGTGGTCCAGACTGCCCGCGCCCCTCCCCCACTCGCTGCCACCTGCCACAGGTCAGCCCCGCGAGAAAAATAGACGGTGCTGCCATCCTTACTCCAGAAAACGTCGGTGACTTTGCCGTCGGGGAAGGAAGTGAGGGCGACGGGAGTACCGCTGCCGTCGGCGTTCACCAGATCCAGATTCACGATGTCGGCGCGGTCCCAAAGAAACACGATGCGTTTGCCATCTGGCGACCAGACCGGGTTTGACGGATGCTTGATGTCAATCAGGTTTTCAATAGTAAGAGGATGCGCACTCGTGGTCTGAGCCGCACCCATACCCGCGCACAGCAAGAACGTCAATACAGTGCAGCCAAGCCGTACTCTTAATCTGAACATTACGCCCCCAAGAGTGAAAAAGGCGGATGGCATCGAAACATCCGCCTTACACCGATCGGCCGCAACCAAAGCCGCAAGCGCTAGAAATTCACGCGAAGGCCAAACCTCGCCAGGAAAGGATTGATTGTGTTGGTCGGGAACAAATAGTTCGGACCAAATGTTTGCACCTTTGAAACCACGGTCTGCGCGTTAGTCAGGTTGAATAGGTCCACCATGGGCTCAACATGCAGGCGATCCCTGAATACGAACTCGCGCGCGAAGCGCACATTCAGGAGGTTCACGCTGGGCAGGCGCAGGTCGCCCGCAGGCTGGAGGATCACGGTTGTAGACAGCTGGTTTAGCTCAGGGCCCGAAAAAACCTGGGTAGGTTGGAACGGGAACCCCGTGTAGTGTTGGAAGTTGACGCTCGACTTGAATTTCCAAGGCAGTTCGTAGGTGCTATCTACCTTGAATACGTAGGTGGCGTCGTTGTTGAGGAAGTTGTTCCGGCGATTGATATCGCGGTTGGGATCGTTAAAGTCGTCGCCAAAAATGGCGTCGTCGGAAGAACCGGCGCAGCAGAATACACCCTTCTGGCGCTGGATGGTAAAGCCCCCGAGCAGCTGCCAACGATGCGACAGGCGCTTCACGGCATCAAATTCCACACCATGGTAGGCGTTGTCGTCCAATTCCGAGATGTTGGTTAGCAGAATGTTAGGCGTGGGAGGTGGTGTATTTAGGGTAAAGAGAGTCAGGGGTTTGCCCGTGACACCGTTCACGATTGGTTGCCCGTTGAGGGTTGAGATGGGCGAGTAGTCCGATGTCGGTTGAGCCAGATTCTTGAGGCCGACCAGGTTTTTCTTGACCCGGTAGAAATAGGATGCGCTCACGCGCAGGTCGCCCCACAGTTGTTTTTCAAATCCGACGCTGAACTCATCCGAGTAAGGACGGCTCAACTTGGGGTCAATGTGCGTGCTGGTGCCGCCAAAACCGAAAATAAAGTTTGCCGGATTCTTCCACTCACTGGGCTGGGGAATGCCATCTCCATTGGTGTCAGTCCAGCTATAGCCTTGACCTGCAAATCCCACCGGGTTCACCGCTTCGACCAGCCCTGTGCCTTCCATCTTGTAGTACCGTCCATAACTGGCGCGCAGGACAGACGTGCCATGCCCGGTCACGTCAACCGCGAGACCCAGGCGTGGGGAAACGTTGTTCCACTCGATCAGGTTGCCCGAGGCAGCGAACTTGGTCGGCGGAAATAAATCCGGGAAGGTCAAATTGGGGTCGGTGGACTGCGCCGGGTAGTAGCTGGTAAAGCGGTCATAGCGCAATCCCAGATTCAGAGTGAATCGCCGCTTGAGAGTCCACGCATCCTGGAAATAGGCGCTGGTGTCCTTGAAATAGGTTTTCTCGGTGAAGGGCGTGTCGTAATGCGATCACGTCGAGGGCCGCGCCGTTCTGGTACTGAGCGTTGATGCCCTGGTTGATCTGGTAGATGTACGGGTTGTAGCTGTCACCCCACTCAAATCCAAACTTGAAGTTGTGAGTGCCTGCCAGCGAGCCTTTGTAGTAGGAGGCGCCAACGGAAGTCTTAAACACCCACGCCGGATTCGAAAAAGCGTAGGGAGCGGCCCCGGTTTCAGTGGAAAGCGTTACATCCTGCCGGGTGAAGTCGTTGGGCCCGACTGTGTGCTGGTAGCCAAGCGGGAATACTTCCTTGTTGTAGCCGGCGCGAACGTCCAGCAGGAAATTATTGGTAATCTGGCTGGTCCACAGCCCCTGCAAGATGTAGGCGGGCTCAATCTGCAGCCAACTCGCCTCTTTGCTGACGAACTGGTAGGCCGTGTCGCGGCGGTAGAAACGGTTCTGTGAGTTGTAGAGCCAGACGAAACTGAAACGGTTTTTCTGACCCACCTGCCAGTCGCTGCGCAAGTCTGTATTGGTCTGGTGGTTAATGTCCGGGACAGGGTTACCGGCCTGATCGCGCACGGTGAGAATGCTGAGGTTGACGTCATAGCGTCGGTAAGATCCGAAAAGCCACCACTTGTCTTTGATGATCGGGCCACCAAGACTTGCGGTGGTATCGCGGTCGAGAAAAATGGGTGAACCGGAGTTCACCGGCGAACCGTTAAACATGGGCAACTTCGGGGCGGCCTGGGTGGCTGCGGTGGCATAGTATGCGGCCGCTTGCCCGTGCAGGGTGTTCGATCCAGACTTGGTCACCATATTCATGTAGATGCCACTGATCGAGATCGCAGAAGCGGCGTTGTCGGCGACCACCTGGAATTCTTCGAATGAGTCGTGGTTGCTATAGAACTGCGTGTAACCGCCGTTCGCGCCGGGCCAGTTCAAGTCTAGGCCGTTGAAACTGAAAACCTGCTCTCCCGGCGTGCTGCCGTGCACTTGCATGGTCGACTGCTGCATGCTCTGGTTGCCCCCAACGTCGAACGTTGTCAGGGTAACGCCCGGCATCTGCGCGACCGTGGACCACGGGTCACGGCCGGCAGGAATGTCCTGCAGCAACTGTTGGTCGAAGGTGGTCGAGGTCTGAACGCTTTGCACGTCCATCACGGTCTCGCCCGTCACCGTGACAGTCTGCTGCACTTGGCCCACCTGGAGGTGGGAATTTACTGTGGCCGTGAAGCCGGCGTTGATCACGATGCCGGTCTGGTGCAAAGTCTGAAAGCCCCGTGCCGAAGTGACCAGCTCATATGTACCGGGCGGCAGCAGATCAAACAGGTAACTGCCGTCAGCCTGGGCGGGCGAAGTGCGATCCGCCATCAGCGCTGACCCTTTGACTGTAATGGATGCGTTGGCGACGGATGCACCCGAAGCATCCGTGACGACTCCCGCGATCTTACCTGTAGTGGAAACTTGAGCTTGAAGGAAGCTCGAGCCCGCGACGGCCAAACACACCGCCAAAGAAATTCTGAACCCCAGCCGCGTCACAAAAGGCCAGCGAATGCACGTCATCGGAACCCCCTCCTAACCGGCATACGGTCTTTCAAGGATCGGATACTTTATACAGGAAGTTGAAATATACTTGTCAAGACAAAAACAGATCCCCGCGAAATCCCCGGCAACTATCCGTGTTTACAGCGGTTTAACTGGCCCGGGAAGTCAGGGCTGGCGCGTTCGCCTCGCGCGTCATGTGCCCGTCAATCATGCGCCAGATCCCCAGGGGATTTGCGTCCTTGAGCTCCTCCGGCAACACCTCGTCAGGGAAAGATTGATAACAGACTGGCCGCGCGAAACGAAAAATGGCCAGGCTCCCAACAGAAGTAGTCCGGCCATCCGAAGTTGCCGGGTAGGGGCCACCATGCACCATCGCGTCACTTACTTCAACCCCGGTGGGAAAACCATTGAATACAATCCGCCCGACTTTGTTCTCGAGAATCGCTACCAGATCGGTGTGGTCGCGCAAATCCTGTTCCGTGCCGAGGATGGTCGCGGTCAGATGTCCTTGGAGCCCGCGCGCAATCTCCAGCAACTGCTCATGACTCGAGTCCTGGACAAGGAGGGTTGTCGGACCGAAGATTTCGCCGTCGAGTCCCGGACTCGCTAGGAACGACCTCGCATCGGTTTCAAACACGACTGCGCCGACGGGAAGTCCTGCGCCGGCACCTGCGTTTGCCGCTTCGGCGACGGGTTTTACGGCGGCTTGTTTCTTGCGCCCCGCGATTGCGAATAAATAAGACGAGCGAATACCCGGAGTCAACAAGCGAAACTCTGCCGACCCTGACACCAACTCCTGCAACTTTTTCCCGAAGCCCTGGGCAGCAGAGTCGACCGGCAGGAAGACCATCCCGGGCTTGGTACAAAACTGTCCGGCGCCCAGAGTGAATGAAGCGTACAGTCCGGCCGCTATACTTTCGCCGCGTTCTCTTAGCGCACCGGGAAGCACAAACACCGGATTCGTGCTGCTCATTTCAGCGAAGACAGGAATCGGCTCCGGACGCGCTGCCGCCAGATCCATCAATGCTTTTCCCGCACCATGCGATCCGGTAAAGCCCACGGCTTTCACTCGAGGATGTTTTACCAGCGCCGTCCCGATCTGCATGCCTCCATCGAACAACAAGGAGAAGACACCTTCGGGCAGACCACACTCCCGCACGCTTGTCCGGATGGCCTGTCCCACTAATTCGCTGGTGCCAGGATGCGCCGGGTGGGCTTTGACGATCACTGGATTCCCTGCCGCCAGCGCCGAAGCCGTATCTCCTCCAGCGACTGAAAACGCTAGCGGGAAGTTGCTCGGCCCCAAACACTGCTACCGGCCCCAGCGGACGCAGCATAAAGCGAATGTCGGGTCGGGGAGCGGGCTTGCGGTCCGGCTGAGCGCGGTCAATGCGGGCCCCGGTCCACGAGCCTTCCTCCACAACCTGCGCAAAAAGACGAAGCTGGCCGCAAGTACGCGCCGTCTCCCCTTGCAGGCGAGGCTTGGGCAAAGCGGTTTCCAGGTGCGCCCGTTCGACCAACTCCTCTGTGAGGGATTCGATGTTGGCCGCGATCTTGCGCAGGAACGCGCCTCTTTCCCGTCCTGAGATGCGCCCATAAACCGTGAACGCCTGAAATGCAAGCTGTGCTGCCAGGTCAACTTCTGCGGGAGTGGCGCTCGAAAAGCCTGGCTCTATAGGTTGTCCGCTGGCCGGACTGATTCCGTAGAAGGGTTCTGACGCCTCGACGCCTTCCCGAAAACCGATGATCGATCGTCCCAGTAATTTCGCCATAATCTCCAGACTACTTTGCGTTGGGCAATGCGTAAACACCCACAGGTTGCGGGCGTGTGCGCAGCGCGTCCCGAATAATTTTTCGCGCTTGTTCCAGCTCTTGACCGACCAGTTCCAGGCGCGGCGGACGCACCCGGGTGTTGCCCATCCCCACCTCAGCCTGCACCAGCTTGATGAGCTGCACGAAGTTGTAGACCGTGTCCATGCGAAGCAGCGGAAGGAACCAGCGGTACAGCTCGAAAGCTTTGTCGGCCTCTCCGTGAATTCCAAGGTTCAGGAGATCGACGGATTCGCGGGGAAGCGCGTTGGTCAAGCCAGCGACCCAGCCGGTAGCCCCCACGCCGATGGCCTCGAGTATGGCGTCGTCCACGCCGACAGAAATCTCCAGCCGGCGGTCGACCAGAGCTCGGATCGCCGACACCCGCCGGGCATCCGTGCTCGATTCTTTTACAGCTTCGAAGTTCTCATGTTCCGCCGCCAGCTCGCTGATTTGCTCCGGCAGGAAGTCGGTGCCGTACGCGATCGGATTGTTGTACAACATGCAGGGCAGCGACGTAGCCCGGAACACCGCCGCCATGTGAGTTTTCATTTCCCGCCAGTCGCCCTTGTACACGTAGGGAGGCAACACCATTAGGCCCCCGCAGCCTCGGTCACCGCCGCCTTCGCCAGGGCCACGGCTTCCCAAGTCGTCAGAGCTGAGATGGAAGCGATCACCGGTCCGCGGCCCTTGACCGCAGGGACGCAGGTCTGCAGCACGTCCAGCTTCTCGTCGAAAGACAAGGTCGCACCCTCTCCCAGCGATCCCAGTGCGACGATCCCCGAGCAGCCATTGTCCAGCAGCCAACGGCAGTGTTCCGCCATAAAGCCGTGGTCGATGCGAAGATCCTCGGTGAAGCAGGTGGTGATGGCAGGCATCACGCCTTTCCAGCTCATTGGTACCCTCCTGTAAATTCTTGGTGCTCCAGTTCCGGGCCGCTCACGGCCATCGCCAGGCCTTCCACGCGAGCGGGAAAGATCGGAGGCCGCACCGAATCCGGGTTCCACTTGAAAAGAAATCGGGTGGCGGGACCGCACACGCGGCCCTGGCAAGACCCCATGCCGCAGCGCGTTTGCAATTTGGCGGCGCGCCAGTCGGGAAACGAGCGCAGACGGGAATAGGGGAAACGTCTTCGCACCGGCACACCATGGTCTCGGCGGACGGCAACTCGCTTAGTTCAGGACGCAATTGGAATGTGTCCTCAAGCGCCGCCGCAAATTTCTTGGCGAGCTTGCGCGTTCCGCAAAAAGTTCGCGGGCTTGTGTCGTACGTCCCCCTGAGGCCAAGCCCGCAATCTGACCTTCGACCAGCGCCAGTTCAACCCCGCCAATTCCCCTCGGTTCGCCGGCGCAAAATACTCCGGGGACGGTCGTCCGCTGCAATTCGTCGACCTGCACGTAGCCGTCCTCGAACTGGCAACCTGCGAGAGCGGCGAATTCGGGGTTGGGCACGAGATGAAAACCGCAAGCCAGGTAATCGCAAGCCAGAGTGTCTAGCCTTGCCTCGGCGCCAGATGGTAACCCCCTCGAGCGCTTCTTTTCCGTGCGCCGCAACCGGCCAACTGCTGCTCGCGAATGGCACTGCCCGCTAGTTCCTTCATTAACTGCAGACCTTGAATAATCTTTTCGCGGGTTCAGCGAACCAGCGCCACACCAAAACGCGCCAGGCTGCTCCAGGATGCTTGCTCGCAGATCAACGGTATCTCCGCGCCATGCATGCGCAGGTAAGCCGCAACTGCCAGCAGCAACGGACCGGTGCCCGCAACCACTACGCGCTTGCCGCGAATCGGAAGCCCGCTCTTGACCATCGCCTGCAGACCACCCGTACCCATCACATTGGGCAAAGTCCAACCGGGAAAAGGCAGAAATCTTTCCCGTGCGCCCGTTGCCAGCACCAGCTTCTCGTACGAGTTCGCAGAAGCTCGTCAGTCCCTTCCGCCAGCAGTGACCCGTCTTCCGGCTGGTGAAACACTCGCACGCCGCACAGCTCCACCGCCTGCGCTGCCTGCAATCGCTCGACCCACTCCGCCGCCTCTTTCGTGTGGTGGCACCACCTGACTCCGCCCCGCCAGATTTGACCACCCGGGAGTGAGATTGTCGTCCACCAGTCCCGACACGCACGCCGCTCTCCGCCGCGCGGGCGGCCGCCGCCATGCCGGCCGGGCCTCCACCCACCACCAGGACATCGAATCGTTCTGCCCGCGCATTGCTACTCATCCCCGGTGGTTATTTCCATGTCCCGGTTCGCACAGGATTTGGCAACTACGGCCATGCGATATTCCATTGATCGCCACGCGACACTCGAAGCAAATTCCCATTCCGCACAGCGGCCCGCGCGGCTCGCCCACTGACTGACATTCGGCAGGCCTGTCCGGCAAGCACGACTGCCACCGCCACGGTCGCACCCGGCGGCACGGCAACGGACGTCCCGTTGACCCTCAAAGTCAACTGCGCTAGGCATGCACGTACTCCTTCGCCATCCGCGACGGCAAGTACGGCTCGAAGGGAATCTCCGGATCGGTGCCCGCCATTTGGTCGGCAAGAATCCTGCGCGGTTGCAAGGGACGTGGTGATTCCTAGGCCTTCGTGGCCGGTCGGCCAGGAACACTGACTTGTACCCCGCCCCACGGCCCAATCAAAGGCAAGCTTATCGGGAGTAGCCGCACGAAAACCGGTCCAAACCCGCACGGCGGACATTGGACCCGGGGGCGGCATATATTCATGCGCGCGTTGCAGCATGCGCACCAGCATGGCGTTGATCGACTTCCTTGTGCTCCGCGCCATACTGCCGCGAGGATCCGATCAGAATCTGGCCGGTTCGCCGCGGCTGCACATTGAACGCCACTGAATCGCCGAGTCACCGAGTGCGCGCTCTTTCAGATACCCGAGTTCCACCAACTGGTGCCTCAGAAATCCCGGATAGCGATCCGTGATGACGAGATGCCCTTTCCTTTTCTTGATCTTCGAGTCCCGGAGTAAGATCCGCCGCAGCCGCCCCGGCCGCATTCACGACGATCCCGGCCTGCAAATCTCCGAACCGTCTTTCAGCCGAACCTTGCCCTCCGAATGTGCACAGCAGGAACGCCGAGATGAAGCACACCCCGCGTTCCTGCGCGCGCTCCATCAGAAAGCGTGCCGCACAAGGCGGATACAAGACACCGTCTTCAGGAACCAGCAGGCCGCCGGCCATACCAGACCGAAGATTGGGTTCCAGACTCCTGCAATTGCCTCCACATCGAGCACTTCGGTCGGAACTCCGCGCGCACCGTAGTAGGCTCGCTTGCGGTGGACCTCACTCATTTCCTCTTCGTCGGCTGCGACCCAGATCGTTCCAGCATTGTTCGTACTCGACATCATCCGGCAATTCCGGCCTCAACTCCTGCCACAGTCGCTGGGAGTAACGGGTCAAAGCAAACTGCGCTTCGGAGTCGTCCATCACGACGATGTGGCCCATCCCTGCTGCGGTTGCGCCACTCCCAATAACGTCAGCGCCGACGACGGCAACGCGTTGGCCGCGGCGAGAGAACTCATATGCACACGCGGCTCCGACAATGCCCGCACCGACGATCGACGACGTCATAAGCGGCTTTACTCACGCACGGATGCCCATGCACAGTGGATCGCGGGATCCAGAACGAGCTCAGCCTCGGCATTCACGAATGCGGATCCCTTAATGCTCGGATACACCTTGCCATCGCGCACCTTCACGCTGCCCTCAAACACGCTGCCTACAATGCTCTCCTGCTTCCAGATCTTGGCCTTCGCCGATTTTGCCATCGGCATAGAGGCACGCCAGCTTGGCGCTCGTGCCCGTGCCGCATGGGGAACGATCATAGGCCTTGCCCGGACAGAGTACGAAATTCTTGCTGTCGACTCCCGGCAGATGAGATGGGCCATACAGTTCGACATGATCAATTTCTTTACCGTCCGCACCGGCGATGCCACTGTCTCGAAGAGCCTGGCGGATCGCCCAGGTGAAGGTCGTCAACGCGTCGATATTCTGGAGGGTCAGATTCCATGTCGTGATTGCGCACCAGAAAAAACCAGTTTCCGCCCCAGGCCACGTCGCCGCGCACCTCGCCGTAGCCGGGAACATTGACCGCAATGTCGGCCGCACTGCGATAACTTGCGACATTGTTAACGGTCACCTCGCCATCTTCATGCAAGACCGCGCTGACACGCGCCCACGGGCGTCTCGATCCTGATGCTCTCCAGGCCCGATGCGCTTCATGTAGGCAAGGTGACGACCAGGCCAATCGTCCCGTGACCGCACATGCCCAGGTATCCAACGTTGTTGAAGAAGATGACTCCGGCGGCGCATGTCCGGTCTACCGGTTCGCAAACAAAGCGCCCACGATCACGTCGGACCCTCGCGGCTCATTGACCACGGCGGATCGAAAGCGATCGTGATTGTAGCGAAAGCACTCCAGCCGTTCGGCCAGGGGGCCGGTACCCAGGTCAGGGCCGCCGCTCACGACCAAACGGGTGGGTTCGCCCCCGGTATGGGAATCAATGACCCGGATCCTCTGGTTTTCCTTAACAGTCATCGGGTCGTTTCGAAACCCTCTAGGCAGGAAGTGCCATTGGTATCAGAGTCTGACGCTCCTATCTCAAATTCGATGGCAAATTCAGTAGGCGCAGCGTATTTTATGGATACAATATGCAATCGTCAAACCCAATTCTCCATAATGAGGTTAGCCCTCTTAACGATAAGCTCACGACCTCAGACCCGGAACCACTGACCTTCACGCCGAAAGCCGAAATTCGCGCGTGGCCTAGTCTATTCGATTCCGTCATGGTGGTCGTTGGAGCAATGATAGGGTCCGGATCTTTATTGTTCCGGCAGAAATGTCCCGTCAGATCGGAAGCGCGGGCTGGCTGCTGGTCGCATGGGGCGTTGCCGGTGCACTCACCATCGCCGGCGCACTGTCCTACGGAGAGTTCTCCGCCATGATGCCACAAGCCGGTGGCATGTATGTCTACCTGCGCGAAGCTTATTCCCCTCTAGGGGTTTCCTCTACGGCTGGACCTTGTTCTCGGTCATCGAGACCGGGACGATCGCCGCAGTGGCGGTGGCTTTCGCCCGCTTTTCCGGCGTCCTCTGGCCGCCGATCTCTGAAGACAACTATCTGATCGCCCCGGTTCACCTCTCCACCACTACGCGTTTTCTCTCTCGACGGCGCAATTGCTCGCCATCGGCGTGATTGCCTGTCTGACCCTCAGCAATACGCTGGGACTACGTTACGGCAAGTTGATTCAGAATGTGTTTACCGTCGCCAAGACGGGCGCATCTGGGTGGCCTGATCATGCTGGGATTTATTGTTGGACGCAATGCGGCGGCGATCCACGCAAATTTCGGCCAACCTCTGGCATGCGCACGGGTGTCGATTCCCTGGGGGCAGGACTCGCCGCGACGCAATCTGAGGCCTGCTCGTCGCGCATTTGCCTGAGCCAAACCGGATCGTTGTTCTCCGCCGATTCCTGGCACAACATCGCTTTCGCCGCCGGTGAAGTGAAGCAGCCGGAGCGTAACGTCACGCTCGCCATGGTGATCGGCACAACCGTGGTGATCGTACTCTATATCCTGGCCAACGTTGCGTATCTGGTCACACTTCCTCTGGAGGCCATCCACATGCGCCGGCCGATCGCGTGGGAACTGCCACACTGCAGGCGATTTTTCCCGGGGTTGGAGCTACGGTCATGGCCGCTGCCATCATGGTCTCGACCTTCGGCACCATCAACGCTCTAACCTTGACCGGAGCCCGTGTCTACTATGCGATGGCTCGTCAGCGACTTTTCTTCCGTTTCGCCGGCAAACTCAACGCAGCGAACGTGCCTGCCTCTTCGTTGAGCGTTGCAAGGCTGTGGGCTGCGCTGCTGGTGTTGCCTCGCACCTATGATCCTGCCACGCATACTTTGGGGAAACCTGTACAGCAATCTGCTCGAGTATGTGATTTCCGCGGCGTTGATTTTTTATGTGCTCACCGTGGCGGGAGTCTTCCGGCTGCGAATCATCCGGCCTGATGCACCGGCCTTATCGAACATTCGGATACCAATCGTGCCCGGTCTTTACATTCTTGCCGCCAGCGCGATTCTTTCGTCCTCTTCGCCTATCGGCCCGCAACCACGTGGCCTGGCCTGCTCATCGTGGTATTGGGGATTCCCATCTACTTTGGGTTGCGGGGCAGGGCGGGTCGCACGCAGGAGACCCGTTGATTTCATGACCTCCACCGCGCTCCTCGATGGCTCGCGCCCCCGACCATCTTTGAGTGTTATGTTGAAGAGATTCCCGGGAAGATCGTGCGGAGCCATTTCTATGAATCAATTACTGGGGCTGCACCGAAGCCAGAGAAAAGTTTGTTTGTGCTTCCGTTTGCTTGCTGTGATTTGTTTGTGTACGCCGGGCCTCGCCGCGGAATCACAGACGGATGCAGCATCTCTGTACCGGCTCGCCGACGACTTCTGGGCGTGGCGGGTGCGCTACCAACCGCCGGATGAAAGGGGTCCTCGTACGCGGACCCCATGGTTCACACCTTAACTGTGCCCGAGAGGCTTGAATGATTGACCGAGCAAACCTCGAAGTTTGGTTCGTCCCTGGAAGCCAGCATCTCTATGGGCCGGAAGCACTGAAAGATGTCGAGGAGCACTCCATCGCCATCGCGGGCGCTCTTTCCGCATCGCCGCATATCCCGGTGAAGATCGTGTGCAAGCCTGTGATGACCAGCAGCGATTCCATTCATCAGTTATGCCTGGATGCGACTGGCTCGAAAAATTGCGTGGGACTGATCACCTGGATGCACACCTTCTCTCCGGCCCGGATGTGGATCGCCGGCCTCCGGCGCTGAACAAACCGTTCCTGCATCTCCACACACAATTCAATAAGGAACTACCCTGGTCAAGCATCGACATGGACTTCATGAACCTGAACCAGTCGGCCCATGGTGACCGGGAGTTCGGATTCATCGGCGCCCGTATGCGCCTGGAGCGCAAAATCGTGGTCGGGTTCTGGCAGGATACCGCAGTTCACTCCGAGATCGGCGTCTGGACGCGAGCTGCGTGCGCCTGGACGATGCTCAACGCTGAAGGTCGCGCGCTTCGGCGACAACATGCGGAACGTGGCCGTGACCGAAGGAGATAAGGTCGATGCCGAAATCAAGTTCGGCTATTCGGTGAACGGTTATGGCGTCGGAGATCTTGTCCACGTTATTGAGCAAGTGACAGACGCTGAAATAGAGAAGCTCACAGCTGAGTACGACGAAGAATACGAGGTCGCCCATTCGCTTCGTGCCGGCGGAAACCAGCGTCAGGCCATGCGGGAGGCGGCAAGAATTGAGTTGGGGTTGCGCTCATTTTCTGAAAGAAACCGGCTCCAATGCCTTTACCGATACGTTCGAGGACCTGCACGGCCTGGCGCAACTCCCGGGAATCGCGGTACAACGCTTGATGGCCGATGGATACGGTTTCGGTGCTGAGGGTGACTGGAAAACGGCGGCTCTGGTCCGGGCGATGAAAGTCATGAGTCACGGCTTGAAGGGTGGGACTTCGTTCATGGAGGACTATACCTATCATCTGAGCAATGGCGGTCAGGTCCTGGGCGCGCACATGCTGGAAGTCTGTCCATCGATCGCTGAGGGTACACCGACGGCCGAAATCCATCCCCTTTCCATCGGCGGCAAAGCAGATCCAGTGCGGCTTGGTATTTACGGCTTCCAGCGGAACGCGCGCTGAATGCTTCAGTCGTCGATCTGGGGAACCGCTTTCGTCTGATCGCCAATCAGGTGAACTTGGTGCAGTCGGAGCACCTGCTGCCCAAGCTGCCGGTGGCCCGTGCGATCTGGATACCCGAACCTAACCTGAAGATCGCAGCAACAGCCTGGATCCTTGCCGGTGGTGCCCATCACACCGCCCTCAGTCGCGCCCTGAGCCAGCAACACCTCGAAGATTTCGCGGAGATGGCTGATATCGAATACTTGCTGATCGATCGCAGCACAACCATCGAGAATTTCAAGAAAGAGTTAAAGTGGAACCGCGTGTACTATCACTCTCTTGGTTGACCGACCGACGCGGCTGCGAGCTACCGGAGCCGCGATGGTTGACAATCCGGAAGTAATCCCAGGAGACCGAAGTTCGCCATTAAGTCCTGGATTGCCGACTGCCCTCGTCAGGAATCTTCAGCAGGGGCTGCGGAATTCCTCCAGACTGGAAATTGAGATTCGCCACTCGAGGAGCCCGAACTCGCGCCATTGTGTATCTTTGTCAATAAACATGGCAGCCGGCGGGCCGATTTGGCCGGCCTTATAGAACTTGGTTGCGGGCTCTACTTCTAGACGCATGGCAACCGTTGTCACAGGTGCAAAACTCACTGCATTAAATTTGTCTTTGGCCACGACGTAGGGTTCGACGTTCGCGACTGGCTTCCAGGCGTCCCCATCCTTATACAGGACGCGCCAGGACGTAGGCACGCGGCAGAATCGCCGGTCGTCGAACCAATAGACTTGCGCAGAAGACACCTTGGCCGGCGATTTGAATTCGTATTCAACCCATGCCGCGGTTCCGGGCTCGGGCCGCATCCTGAAATACAAATAAGACTCGTCGGCGGAACTGAGTGGGTCTTTGCCGTCATAGAGGGCGCGGATGTCATCGTTCTGATCGTTGTAGCCCGTCCAGACTTTTTGAACTCCACCTGAGGAGCGAACCGCATTTATGGGTTCGGGAGGCAAAGGCGCGACCCATGCTTTATGCGGCTCGCTGGACATCCAAACTGCCATCTCCCCCGGCCCGCGATTGGACCAGGCAAGATACGGAATCGCCACCAGCTGATGGGGCTGCTGCTTCAGCTCACTGCTGTTGTCCTCCCGCTGCAACGCTTCGACATTGCCGGTCACAACCTGGACGCCGTTCAGCAGCTCGGGACGCCATTGGCTCTCGAACTTAGCGTCCTCGGGAACGATCAGGTTTAAGGCGTGTCCGTTATTGTCCGGCCACTCGGCGCAATACACCAGAGGACCGCGCTGCAAGGCCACCATATCGCGATCTTCCTGCACCTGGGCATCGGCCTTGACGCGGCGCACGGGCATGGGCAAATGCAACTGAACCTCATCTCCCTTTGCCCATTTTCGTTCGATGCGGGCATAGCCGCGTTCCATTGTTAACTCGACAGGCCGGCCATTCACCTTGAGCGCCGGTTTCTCCTCGACCTTGTCCGCGTATTCCTTGTCTACATATTCATAGAGGTCGCCAGGAAGGACTTCATTTCGCGCCCAACCTGGAATGCGCACCAGCATGGTGAATGGTTCGGCTCGCTCGGGGTTGAGGCGGATGCTGACCGCCCCTTCCCACGGATATCGAGTCTCCTGTTGAATGGCAACGGTGTTTCCACTGGGCAGGCTCACCTTTGCGTTGCTGCCAACGAAGAGATTGACGTAAACCGAATCGGAAGACTGCGCATAGACGTAGCTGCCCAGTGAAGCCATAAGGCGCACTACATTCGGGGGGCAGCAGGGAACGTCAATCCATTCGAAGCGTTCGTAGTTGCCGAAGGAGCGTAGAGGATTCTGGTAGAAGAAGCGATCCCCCTTGAGGGACACACCATCCGCGAAGCCGTTGTAAAGAACCCGCTCCAGCACATCGATGTACCTGGCGTCCTGATGCAATTGGAACATGCGCTGGTTCCACACAATATTTCCGTAGGAGGCACAAGTCTCGTTCCAGGCGCTGAGATTGGGAAGCTCATAAGCGCTGCCGAATTGCTCATGAAAACGAATGGACCCGATGCTCCCGGTCAAATAAAGCTTGTGACTAACCATGTCTTCCCAGATCTTGTCGGCAGCTTCCCGGTACTCCGGCCTTCCCGTTAGCGCCGCGAGATCGGTGAGGGGGATGTATAAGAACGTGGCGCGAACGCAGTGGCCCACGGCTTCATCCTGTTTCACCACCGGTTCGTGGTCCTGCGCGTAAGTGCGGTCAATCGCATATTCGCCAGTTCGCGGATAGCCGTCTTTGCCACGTATATCCATAAAGAACTTGGCCAGCTCTAAATATTTTTGTCTCCCGTGTGACGGTAAAGCTCGAGCAATCCCATTTTCTGGCCTTCGTGTTCGGAGATGTAGTCTCGTTTGCCGGGCCCGAAGTTCGCATCGATCACTTTGCCGTCTTCGAGCGCAGAATCGAGCATCTTGCGCTTGCCGGTAGCGGCATAGTAGACGACCGCGGCCTCCAAAAAATGACCAGACACCCGAACCGCCTTATCAGGATCGGCCAGGCGCGGGGTCAGCTGCGTCACCAGCTTGTCGATCACTTGATCCACGTATTCCTCAAGCTTTGGATCAGGACGCTTGGCCAACATGTAGGCAGCCCCTTCGATCAGTTTGGGACTGCCAAAATCTTCGAACTCTTCCATCTTCTTGAAGCAGTGCCATATGGAAACATTGCGATTCACTTCCATGCGCGGTGCCCAGAAATCGTCGAGAATATCGACCTGGGTAAGAGGCACCGGCTTCACGGGGTAATCCCCTGCCGTCATCGCCGGGGTGTCGAGCGCGTTCAAGAGGCGGATGCCTGGAACCAGACAACAGGTCGAGAGCAGCAGGGAACGGCGCGTAACTTTGTGGTCCGTGAAGATGCTCACTGCTCCTCCGGAAGAAGGCGGTCTCGATGGTAGCGGGCGTGCCGTAGCTGGCAAGCACCGGATATTGTATACAACATAGGGCGACCCAGAACAGCCCACTGAGCGTTGCATGTTTGAACCCACGAGGAATGGCAGCGGCCAGAACCGATGCACAGTTGCATGACT
>CAVZXU010000012.1:0-3061 GCA_963779255.1 Terriglobia bacterium
TGTAATTGATATTGGTCTGCGCCACCGTGACTGCCGCCTGCTTCTGTTGTGCCTGCGCGATCGCCTGGGTGATGGTTGCCTTGGCCGCGGCCACCGCCGCGTCCGCCGAATCGGCATTCGCTTTAGCCAGGTCGAGCTGCTGCTGGCTCATCACGCCTGCTTTGGTGAGCCCGGAAGTCCGCTCATAGTCTGCCCGCGTCTGCAACGCCGTAGCTTGCGCCTTTTCCAGATTGGCCTGGGACGCAACCACGTTGGCTTTGGCGTTTGCCAGATCAGCCTTGGCCTGCAGCAGAGAACCTTCGAACAGAGAAGGATCAATCTGCGCCACCACCTGTCCTTTTTTTACTCGCGAATTGAAATCGGCATTCAAACGGGAAATTGTCCCCGAAACCTGTGAGCCCACCTGCACCGTGGTCACCGCGTTGATGGTGCCGGTGGCCTCTACTACCTGGTGGATATCGCCGCGATCTACCCTGGTGGTGAAATACTTAGGCTGGTCATTGCCCTTGAACTGAAAGGCGGCGAAGACAGCAATGGCCACAACCACCAGACCCGCTATCAGCCAATGGCGTTTCAGCATGTTTACCACGTCATCCTCATTTGGGGATGCAGAGATTCTTGTTTCGTATTCGGTATCGCATCACCCCAATCATAGAAACCCCGAAACGGAGGCAGGGTTGCGGATAGAATCACTAGCTTGTTGTGAAGGGCCGCACGCCTACCACCATTGATGGTACATCTTGCGTGACAAATGAGGGGATCAGGTAAGATTTTACAAAAGTTTACTAAGATGAATTTTGGCTTAAGGTGAACGTCTTATAACTTTGGGGCGGAAGAAAGGGTCGAGAGGAAACGCTGATGGATGGACAGGCATTCTGGCTCACGATCCGACTGTCCGCGCTGGTAGCGGCCATTCTCGTGGTGCTGGGACTTCCACTCGCCTACTGGATTACCTATTCCCGCTGGCGCTGGAAGTTTCTCGCGGAAGCAGTCTTTGCCCTACCCATCGTGCTGCCTCCGACTGTTCTGGGCTTCTATGTCCTGGTCGCGCTGGGGCCGCACAGCCCCTTGGGACGCGGCTGGGAAGCGCTCACCGGGCACACCCTGGCGTTTACCTTCGAAGGACTGGTAATCGGCTCCATCGTGTACAGTCTTCCTTTCGCGGTGCAGCCTTTCGCGGCCGGATTCTCTGCTGTGGATCCGCGGCTGGTGGCGGCTTCGCAGACGCTGGGAGCTTCCCGATTCAGGACATTCTTTCGCGTCATCCTGCCTTTGTCGCTCTCCGGACTGGTAACCGGAGTGGCCCTCAGCTTCGCCCACACCATGGGCGAGTTCGGCGTGGTGCTGATGGTGGGAGGCAATATTCCCGGAGTCACGCGAACGGTTTCGATCGATATTTACGACAAGGTGCAGGCAATCAACTATTCCGGCGCCAATGCCACGGCACTGGTGCTGCTGGCCATCTCGTTTGTGACGCTTTCCGTGGTGTACGCCTTGAACCGGCGCGTGTGGATCTGGAAGTGAATGCGACACTAAGTACCACGAAGGAAGAAAGACCATCATTCATGCATTCAACGTCAAATAGCGCCGCTATGGTCAAGGCTGCTCCGGCAGAACTCCATAAAGCGTCCGTGCAAATTCGCAAGCGGCTGGGAAAGGAGTTCGAACTCGATCTCGCTGGCGCCCTTCCGCCGGGAATCACGATCCTGTTTGGTCCTTCAGGGGCAGGGAAGACCACTCTGCTCGACTGCATAGCCGGACTGGTCCGGCCGGACGCAGGCCGAATCGCGACACAGGAGAGGGTCCTGTTCGACAGTGCGCTCGGAATTGATGTTGCCCCCCGGTTCCGCCGGGTTGGTTATGTGTTTCAGGACCTGGCGTTGTTTCCCCATTTGACGGCCGAGGGCAACGTGGAGTACGGTCTCTCCCGGCTGGGCAGAGAGCAATGCAAGCAGCGCAGCGCTGCCATTCTGGAGTCGTTCCGCATCGCGCATCTGCGCGGGCGCCAGCCCGGTCAGATTTCTGGTGGAGAGCGACAGAGAGTCGCACTGGCCCGCGCCCTGGTGATCGATCCCGCAATACTTCTGCTGGATGAACCGCTGGCGGCGCTGGATGCCGCCACCAAGTCGAAGATTGTCGATGATCTGCGCGCCTGGAACCAGGAGCATCGTATTCCTATCGTTTATGTCACGCACAGCCGGGAAGAGGTTTTTGCGCTGGGCGAGCAGGTGATCGTGCTGGAAAATGGGTGCTCCATTGCGCGCGGGACGCCGCATCAGGTGATGAGGGCTCCGCGCCTCGAAACCGTGGCGCAACTCGCCGGCTTCGAGAATATTTTCGATGCCACGCTCGCTGCGGTGCACGAAGACCGTGGCACCATGGTGTGCCAACTGTCCGGAAGCAAGGTTGAGCTGGAAACTCCGCTGGTGCGGGCGGAGGTGGGTTCGGCATTGCGGATCGGGATCGGTGCTGGAGATATCCTTCTGGCTTCGATTCAGCCCAGCGGTCTGAGTGCCCGCAACATCATTCCCGGCCGGGTGGTTTCACTGGCGCAGCACGACGTGATCGTGGTGGCGAAAGTGAATTGTGGAGTGGAGATGGAAGTTCATCTCACGCTGGCGGCCCGGGATTCACTTCATCTCCAGCCGGGAAGAGAAGTGTGGCTGGTGGTAAAAACCCACTCCTGCCACTTGATGGGAACCTAGTAGCGCCGGCCTCCCGCCGGCTGTCCGGAGGGCGTCTCGCCCTCCGCTTGATCTCACCCAAAACGGGCGGGCGACGTCCGCCGCCCATCGAGCCGGCAAGATGCCGGCGCTACCGCGCTTCGCGCGGGACGGGCGAGACGCCCGTCGTCCATCAAAGCAAAGAGCCTCGTCGCTGGGCGACGAGGCTCTTGATGAATTCCAAAATGTTACACGCTGAAAGAAGATCCGCAGCCGCAGGTGCTCTTCACGTTCGGGTTCTCGAACTTGAAGCCGGCGCCTTCGAGGGTCTCGACATAATCCACGATACAGCCGTTCAGGTACATCACCGATGTGGCGTCCACGTACACCTTCAGGCC
>CAVZXU010000013.1:0-98268 GCA_963779255.1 Terriglobia bacterium
CTTGGTGTTGCACACGGGACAGGACCCGCGTTGGAACTTCCAGAGAAAGCGAAGAGTCCGCGTACCCCGAAACGTTCCCGCCATATGATCTTTTTCGTGTTTTTCGAAGTAGGTCTCATAGGCCATATCATACGGATTAGCGGCATTCTTGATCTTGACGCGCCTTTGAATGGGCGTGCTACTGGCGAGCAGTAATCGCACTTTGTGCGGTTTACCTTCGTCGTCACACGACTCCCCGAAGAAGGACCAGTTGTTACCTCCGCGCTGCTCAAAATATTTCCGTTTGAGCCAGCGGGAAGATTTTTTCGGGTGCCTTCGCCGGGCCCATTGCCACAGACGAATGAAGATAGAGTGATCAACGCATGAAAAGACGCCTTTACTCACCACGTGCCGATGATAATTGGCCCACCCTCGTATTTTGGGGTTGAGCCAATCGATCAGATCGGCGGCGGACATGCCCAGCGCGGCTTTGATATTTCCGCGGATACCATCCAGAAAGGTCTTAATGTTCTTTTTGGAAGGCTTGATGAGCAGTTTCCCATTGGGATACTTGCGCACATTTTGTCCGAGAAAATCAAAGCCTTTCTCCACGTGCGTGATGACTGTCTTCGCAGGAGAAAGCTCCAGTCCTCGTTCGTGCAGAAATTGCTCGACGAGAGGCTTGATTTCTCCTTCCAGTAGTTCTTTGGTTCTACCGGTGATGACGAAATCGTCCGCATAACGGACGAGATTCACAACGGGAGTTTACCTCCAAGGGACGGGAGCCGTTTTTTTGTCGGGAATTTTTCCCGCAAGAGTTGCTCCAGTCCATCCAGCGCACAATTCGAGAGCGCTGGGGAAATAATTCCACCTTGCGGGGTCCCACCCGTCGTTTCGTGAAGGACGTGTTTTTCCATATACCCGGCTTTCAACCACTTTTGGAGAATGACTCGGTCCATGGGGACATGAGTCAGAAGCCAATCGTGTGAGATTCGGTCGAAACAGGACTTGATGTCGCCCTCTAGAAGATCTCCAGCGTCTGCTATTTAGCCAACCTGCCGCATCGGTCGACGAGAAGCGTCACCGCTCCGCCTGGGTCAGCCGTCGATTGCGGCTACTGCGTGCCCACCACCTCATCCAAAAAGTGACTGATGAAAATCGCTACCACCTGACTCACTTGGAACAGCACACTGTCGGGACCGCTGAAGGGATGCAGTTGGCGGCAGCTGAGGCGTGGGATTGCCGATCTGCCTCGGCGCGCCCAGATCTCGCAGCAATGTAATCAGCGCTACTTGGCGGCGCTGGCGAGTGTGGACGCAGACCAGCGGCTGGAGGAACTCGCCGAACGTCTGGAACAACCCACTATCTGGAAGGGGAAACGGGTGCGGGGTTTGCCATTGACCTTATGTTTAATCCGTATCCCCTCCTCGCGTTCTTGCAGATCACTGCGCACCTCCCCCGCAAAGTTCCCGTGGACCTGACCGTGCGCTGGGATGTTGTGCCCCAGAAATCGCATCACGTCTGGACTGCTGAAGGTGGTTATCCCATGCTGCATCAGAATGGGGTAGAGTCGTTTGAGCACCGCGGCATCGCGAAACACCACATCCGTAGCCCATTCGCTCTGATAGGTGGACCAATAGTAAGAAATCGGAAACTGGTCGAAGAGTTCGCGGCCCCTTCCTTGCTGCCGAGATAGCTGTTGAGCTGGCAGAGGAGCGTTCCGGCTCTTCTCGGCCCAGTCAGCCAGGTGAGCGACGAAGGCTTCGACCTGCTCTCGGCTGGCCTCGCGGAGGTCTCTTGGTTCCGCAGAAGTCGACGGCGTAGGACTTGACGAGGTTGGCGTCATACTCATGAGAGTGACTCCTGACTACGAGCAGGTCCGCGAAAGCGTCACCGTCTCCACGTCCCTGCAAAGGCAAAGCTCCACTTTCCACATGTATAGAACTGACGGGTAACTATTCAATCGGGTAAAGATGGTATGACTGTCCCGCCGGGCACCAAGATGGAAAACCAAGCACCACCAGAAAAGTCTTTCGACATCCGCCCCGCCCGGGGGAACGTTTGGGGCGCAAATGAAAGCGCGCCGTGCCGGGCGCGCAGCGTTACGCCGACACGACGCTAACCAGTTCGCCCGCAGGAGGCAAACGTGGCTACCATCCATTCTGCGCCCAATGCTACGACTACCACGTCACGCATTCATGCGGGAGGAAGCCCGTCCAGAACGAACGCCATTATCCAACTTTTGGTTCGACTGACAAGACGGGTGTAGCGCCCGCACGCGTTTTCACCACTGCACTGGAAATTACCGTGCAGGATCGGGACGGGCTCGAGCGCCAGGGTATGCAGCGCGGTAGGCACGCACAGTCATCTCGTGCAGTCTCCACAGATGGCCCTTGTTGCCCCCCAAAGGCGACTGCAGTTTTGCGCCACACTCTCGACAGATGACGCAATTCGCCATGGGCTGCCGTGCCTCCCATGCCGGGTCTAGGCGGCACGCCTCCAGCTGTTCGGGCGTAACGTATGGTAGCCTTGCGGCCCTGGCACGAAGTTGCCCCTCTTTCATGTGCTTTCGCTCTTCGGGGGAAGCATGGGAGCCCTTTTTCATAGCTTGGCCCTTCTTCTTCTGCTTGGCCTTGGCCGTCCGCTTCTTGGCTGCAGCTTTAGATGCCGACGCAAGCCTTGCCGACGCAGCCTAGTGACTAAGCCGCACACGGAAAGCCGAACACGGAATTTCAGCAGCGAATGCCACGCTCTGTCTTCCTGGCGCCTCTGCCCGCCTGAATTACGCATTCCCGATAGTTGGGGGTGCCTGGCGCCTGTGCTCACGCTCATGCCTACCGGTGATTTGGCTCACTGCAGGGCCGTTCGTGGTTTCGTAGTATGTCACTTAGGAAGTGGTCTGTGACATTGTCCCTGGCAATAGCCGTTCTCGCCGCATGGTGGTTGGTCACAGTCGCCCTCGCTACCGGCGCTTTCAAAGTCAGAAGGCATCACCCTCAGCACCACCACGAGGAAGGGAAGCACCAGTCTGGATAGTCTCGATTTTGGCCAAGGGGCTTGCCGAGGCGAGTTAACGACTCCAGTGCTGGACTAGATTGGTGGAGGCTAATATATGGCAAAAACGGCAGTTGGTTTGTTTGAGAATCCGGGCTCGGTTGACGAGGTCGTTCGCGATCTCGTGGCCATCGGTTTTCCTCAGAATGACATCCGTGTTTTAGGTGAGCCAGACGAGATGGTGGGTAGCGGAGTCATGAGTATCCCACACACTGATTTTGAAGTGGACTTGATCCGGGAACTTAGGACGATCGGGGCCGCCGAAGCGGACGCGGAAGCTTACGTCGAGGGCGTACGGCGCGGAGGAGTCATGGTTTTCGCCACGGGTTCGGGCGAGAAGCCAGACGCGGCTGTTGAGATTATGAACCGCCATCGTGCTGTAGAGATCGAAGAGCTCGGCGCCTTGGAACCGCACCTCCCTGGCACTCACCGCGATGACCAATTGGCTCGCGGTCGCAATAGCTCTGTCCAAGTTGGCAGGTTCCGTTCCTCCGGCGGTGGTGCCCGCATGTTCGTGTGGTAGCAGGCAATGGTTGCTCCTTCAATGCCGACATCGGGAAGACAATGCCACAGCGGCCGACCACTCCGAAAGCGACGCCTTGCCGAGTCATGCACTTCTTAGGTAATCCAGATTACTCGTGCTCTGAATAGCAGAAGGGCGGTGCTTCAGTGAGCGATGCAGGGCATGAAGGATGCACATCGCGTCGTCCAAACTTTCCCCCTCTCCTGCGTCGTCTCCGTCTCCATAAAACAGTTCTCGCGCACGTATTACGATCGCAGCTTCCGCGTCATCTACACGTCCCGGTAGCTTGTTCAAATCCGACTCGCAAATCGCAGCTTGGTACAGATCTTTCCACGATTGGCTTTTCAACCCTCTGCCAACGGCAGTATTCATAGACTTATCTCCCACAACACAAATGGTGCGGCGGTACTGCAAGGGGTCTTCGCCTCACGGGGTGGTGCATCCCGATGGTTGGAACTGCTCTTCGGAGAGGCGATTTTGAGCAAATTGTGATCCCGATGAGGCTAGGGAGTCAAGAGAAAGCGCAAGCCGATCATTGAGGCGCGTCTGGGGTTTTGGTGGGGAACGCGTTAATTCAGGCAGGGAACAGGCGCCACTAGCGCGACCTATACGAGGCGGAGCGATCGGCCTTCATGGGGCGTGAATCCTGACACAATTTGAAAGTCACTTCAAAGACCGCTGGGGGGTTGGGCATTCGCTGCCGAAATTCCCCGTTCGGCACAGTCCTAGGCTGCATCGGCCACCGGCTTCCTGCGGGCAAAAGTCACGCTTCTCAGGAGCCTGTCTTTGTGTCGGGAGATGACGGCGAAACCCTTGGGAGTGCGGTGGGCACAGTCTGGAAGCGAATGAGTAACGACTGTTCCATCTTGCCCGAGACACAGCGCCATAAACTCCGAGCAGCGGCTGCACAACCAGAAGTATTCCACCTCTATGGAGTCGTTGGCATAAGAGTTGGCGGAAGGGTCGGGGTCGGCTTCCAGCCGAAAAAGTCTTCCTCCTTGGAGATTGCGGAACGACGCGAAACAGGACGGGTTGGCACACTTCGCCAGCATACAGAACCCATCGCACTTTCCATATTCATATTTTATTGCGACGGCGAAAGGAATTCAGTGACCTGTGTCACGCCCCAGTGTGACGGTAACCGATGTGATTCCGACAACCAGAGCACAAGAAGAAATCTTCCACGGATACTCATTGCTGACGACCACACGCTGGTCGCCGAGGCATGCAAGAAGCTTCTGGAATCCGAATATGAAAGCGTGGCCACGGTCAGCGATGGCCGTGCCTTGGTGCGAGCGGCCGCTGCACTGAAGCCCCATCTCATCATCGTGGATGTCGGAATGCCACTCCTGAACGGCCTAGATGCAGGCGAGCAGATAAAGGAACTGTTGCCTAGCGTGACTGCCGACCTAGCGGCTGAAGCCTTTCGTAGGGGAGCGTCAGGATTTCTGTTGAAGACCTGTGCGGCCTCCGAGCTAGAGATGGCGGTTCGCGAGGTCCTTCGGGGAAGGTCCTACCTATCACCGACGATCGCCAAAGACACGGTCGACTTCCTGTTAACGCAGGACAAGAAGCTGATTGACGAGGAGGACCGGTTAACGGAACGCCACGTGAGGTGCTACAGCTTTTGGCGGAAGGGAAAG
Source organism: Terriglobia bacterium (assembly GCA_963779255.1). GTDB lineage: Bacteria > Acidobacteriota > Terriglobia > Terriglobales > Acidobacteriaceae > JAIQFF01. The sequence continues at coordinate 5,200 of CAVZXU010000013.1, forward strand.
GCATGAAGCAAGTCGGCGACGTCCTCAACATCCCAACCCGAACCGTCGCCTTTCACAAGTACCGCATTATGGAGGTACTCAACGCCAAGAGCAGCGCCGAACTGATTCAGTATGCAGTCAGGCATCATTTGATTGCTGCCTGAATATTTCCCGTTTTGTCATTCTTGAGTTGTCGGTTGATGCTCTCGTCTGACGCCATCCTCACAGGTCGGGGCCTTTTCGTCACCCGATCCCCGCTAGTGTGTCGGATTGTTGATGCAAAATAGTTAGGGGGTGTAGCTGGTGTGAGCTGGTGTAATCGCCCGATTACAATCCATTCTCGATACGCACACGGCCCCGTGGGGTGTGAAAGGGGCGAATGTGGAGGTTAAGCAGGTGGACTTGCGGAAGTCCATGCTGCGAGCCAAAGCCAAGCAAGCAGAAGCGGAGCGCGAGAAGCGTGCGAAGAGTTACTAGCGCATGTTTGCCATGGGGGCCCGTAATCCCTAGAAAAAGCATGAGAGCGATTTTTGAGTTTGGTCACTACATGAGCCATTCTCGTCCCTCCTCGGGGGTGGGCGGATCCAGCTGAGTAATTCCGAGAATGCGCAGCACTTCGGCGGCGTGTTGGTTGCCGCGGGTCACACAAGTCTTGCGGCGCTGACCGAGATCGACTTCGACACAGCGGATCGTCTCCAGCGCTTGCCAAGCAAACGGCGAGGACAACTGGCTACCGGCGCGGCGCAGACTCTTCTCCAGAGCGCGATCCAGTAACAGCGCGAATGCAGCCACGAACACGTGAGCCTGCACACGCTCGTCGCGGTGGTGGTGACAACGGGCGTAGCTCCAGCAGATCTTGCAGATGAGAGAACCCGCGCTCGACTTCGTTCAGCTGCTTGTAGGCTGTTACCACCTCGGCGGGTGACAGATTCCGCTCCTCGGTCTGAATGACGTATTTGCCTTCCAGCGCCTTCTCCCGCACCAAGTTGATGGGATGCTCAAAAAAACGAAACTTCCCCTTACGCAGCTCCCAGGCAAAATAACGATGACCATGATGGCGGCGCAGACACGTGGCGGCTGCAGCCCCGCTTCTCTTGTCCGGCTCTTTTAACTCGCCTTTTTCTACCTGCGCGCTTAATGCTTCCAGCTCTTTGCGAGCGCGCTCCATCGCTACTACCCGCAGGCTGCGCTCATACACTTCGCGTTCTTCGCTGTGCACTACGAACACCCGCACCCCAGCTTCTTTGCCCGCGTACCTCGACCACACCGGTCTTGGGCGTCACCGCCTTCTCGGCCGCCGCGATCCCCACCGGACATTCTTGCCAGTCGGTGCGCGCTTCGGCTTGCTGGATATACTCGAACGTGTCTTTGCGATTGCGCCGTTGCAGTCCTACCAAGTAGCCCTGGTTCATCTTCCGCAGCGGCTGCACATTGCCGATGGTCATCATGCCGCGGTCCCCCACGAACCCGACTCGGTTCAACTCAAACCGCTGGTTCAAATCCTCCACCACTTCCCGCACCGTGGTCTGATCGAGACGATTGCCGGCGAACACATGGTGGGCGATCGGCCAGCCTTCCATCATCACCACCCCGATCACGATCTGACGATTCCGGGGTTTGCCATCTCGGCTGTAGCCGAAACGTCCCAGCTCGGCCGGGCCCGCCCCTTCGAAGTAGGTGGAGGTGATGTCATAGAACGCCAAGTCGGGTTGCAGGCTGAACAGATTCCGCAACTCCAAGTAGACGGCTTTCTCTATGCGCTTTTTCTCGGCCAACAGATCATCCAAGCTCTGATACCAAAGCTTCAACTGATCGAAGCCCACCTTGACTCGGCGGGATTGCTTCCGAGACCGGCACCCAGCGTTGGCCCGAAGCATTGCACAACATAAAAATCTTCCAGCCATTGCGCCAAGGCGTGCTCGCTACCCGGACAGCTGAGCCGATTGGCGAGCAGAGGAAAGATTCGCTCCGACAGCGGCTGACGGTGGCGCAACGGCGCTTGGCCCGCGTCCAGTATCGATCCCAGAGAGAGTTGGTCGAATAGGTGCCGGGCTACCAAAATCGGTCCCCAGGTGGAAGCACGGGGCGTGCTGATCTGGTCGGCGGAAACCCAGCGCGGAGCTGCGGCCTCGGCCTGCAGCAACCGTACCAAGGTGTCCAGGTGAGGAGCCAGAAAATCCTTCCGCCCCAGATGAGCGATGATGCGTTGCTTGACCTTGTCGCCTTCGCGAAACGACTCCACCAGCCGGAGATACTCGTGCCGACCATTGGGTGCCTTGACGGAGCGAAGGAACAAGCCACGCCCTCCAGAGACACTCCATATATCGCGGTCTAGTACATCGTACAGTTAGTTCTTTCTAGTATCGGCCTTGGCCTTGGCCTTTGATCGGCTCGGTTGCTTGGGATGATTGGCTTGATACTCCTTGGTTGTTTCGATAATACGCTGGAAGTGTTCCGGCCCCTTAGTCCAGACGAACGGCGTGGGGTTCTGGCTGTATTTCTTGAGGTAGCGAAGCAGAAAATCTTTGAGGTCTTTCTTGGAGCGTTGCACGCTGTGCGTCAATGCCTGCCGGGTGAGAATACTGAAAAAGCATTCAATCATGTTCATCCAAGAGGCGTGCGTTGGAGTGTAGTGAAAATGCACTCGCGGATGGCGGAGGAGCCATTGTTTGGCCGCTTCGTTCTTGTGGATGTTGAGATTGTCCAGGACCACATGAAGTTCGCGAACGGGATAGGACTTGACGACATCGTCCATGAAACTCAAGAAGTCTACCGTGGTCCGGCGTTCCCGGACTTGGGCAACCACTTTGCCGGTGGCGATTTCCAGCGCGGCCAACAGCGTCTGCGTGCCGTGACGCACATATTCATTGGTCCAAGCGCGGGGTTTCTTGGCGCTCAATGGTAACAAGGGTTGTGTCCGGTCGAGTGCCTGAATGCTGGGCTTTTCGTCTACGCAGAGCACCAATGCATTCTGCGGCGGGTTGAGATACAACCCGACGATATCCAGCAACTTAGCTTCAAAGTCAGGGTCCGGGCTGAAGGTGAACGTGCGGATACGATGCGGTTGCAGTTTGGCGGCGACCAACATCGCATGCACCGTACTGGCGGGCAGGCCGAGTTCGGCTGCCAAAGTGCGCACGCTCCAGCGACTTTGATCCTCTGGCTGCTGACAGACCCGCGTTTGCACTTTGTGCCGGATCTCGGCGTCGTGCTTGAGCGGCCGTCCGGACCGGGGCGCATCGCGTAAGCCCTCAAGGCCGTGAATGGCGAAGGACTGCCGCCACTTCCCTACGGTGACCGCCGGAATCTTCAGCGCGATGGCGATTTCCTGGTTGGCCGAGCCGTCGGCCGCCGCCAACACAATGCGGCTGCGAAGAGCCAATGACTGGGGCGTTGAAGACGAATGGACGAACTTATCGAGCACGCGGCGGGTTTCCACGTCGAGTTGAATGGGAAGGGGAACGCGAGGCATGTCCCAGCGTACCAGAAGTTCTTATTAATATAAAGAACTATCTGTACGATATACTAGTGGGCATATTCAATATAAAACTGAGCACAACAGCAAAATACTTTGGCACTACATTTTTCGCTCGCGACAACAATCAATGCTCATAATAAAAGAGTTAGCATCGATGCCCCTCATTCCCATGGCAAACATGCGCTAGGGCCTCATGCGCGCAACTTTTGTAACGTCGCCATTGAAACCCAGTTGTCCCCGTGCCGTGCGAGGACCGGCTTGGGCGGGCCTGAGCAGGTTAATGAGCGTAAACGCCTTCTATGAGAAGGTCATAAAAGTCAAGGCCGACGTGGCGGCCTTCCTTATTAATTGCTTTATTAATTGCTTTCCATCTGCATAACCCTCCGGTGGTGACGTGGGGAGCTGTCGCGCCCCCGAACCGGGGGCGTTCATCTGGACCCTTGACAGCTCCCCATGTCGCTTACAATCGAGCTGGGGACGAAGCGCAACGCAGTTCAGTTGGGCTTCGGAGGGCATGCATCTACCCCTTAATCTTTCTCCCCGGTCCATCCCACAGAGCTGTCGTCTCCTTGAAATACGAGTAATTGGCTAAATGGCATCCGATAGCGGCGTTGTTGCCGAACTCTTCGTTTTCTACCGTCTTCTGGCGCGTACGAACCGAACTAAAAAAGTTGGCTTGGTGGTCGGCGAGGTCGTTGTAGCCAGGCGGCACGCCAAAAGTCTCCCCTTCTTCATCCACCTTGAACTCCAACGGACTGGACAGTGGATGCTCGGCTTGCCATTTCGCCAGATACTGATTGCGCAATTGCACCGGCCATCCATAGATCGAATAGCTCTCGGGCTGCGGACGCGTGTCCTGCGGCGTGTAGGTCAAAGTCGAGCCCTTGATGATCAGCGTGCCCTTGGTTCCGTAAAAACCAATGAACTCGCCCTGGTCATTATTCAAATTGCAGCGCAGGTACGCACGGAAATTCGGATAGTCATATAGAGTCTCGATCAGGTCGGGGAAATCACGTCCATCTTTCCAGCGGAACAAGCCGCCGGCAGACTGCGCCCGCCTTGCCACGGTATTAGTGCTGGTGATGAAATGAATTCCCGAAATCAGATGGACGAAGAGATCTCCAGCTAAGCCTTCGCCATAATCGGCGAAACACCGCCAGCGGAAAAAACGTTCAGGGCTGAACGGCCGCTTGGGCGCGCTGCCGAGGAATGCGTTCCAGTCAATCGTCTGTTCGCTGGCATCAGGAGGAATGGGATAAACCCAGGCCCCGCTCGCCGAATTGCGGTCCCAATACGCCTCGATCGAATACACGTCTCCGAGCTTGCCGGAGTCATAAATTTGCTTCGCGCTGAGCGTAGAGGATTGAGGACACGCGCTGGCTTCCGATCTGCACAATGCGGTTGGCCTTCTGCGCCGCTTCAACCATCGCGAAGCCGTCTTCCACGGTGTGGGACATCGGCTTTTCGCAGTAAATATCTTTACCGGCGGCGCACGCGTCCGCGAATACCTTTCGATGTTGATGGTCGGTGACTGCAATGAAGACAGCGTCCACGTCTTTGCGGTCGAGAATCTCTTGGTAATTGCGGGTCGCCGGAACGTTCTTCTTCACAGCTTCCTGAGCCGCGGTATGCCGTGAGTCATAAAGATCGCACACGGCAACGCACTCAACCCCCGGCACGCGCAATGACGCCTCAAGCAGTTCACATCCCCGCACGCCTGTGCCAATCGAAGCAAACCGTACTGTGTCACTCGGCGCGACTGGCCGCGTCTGCGCCCAGACAGGTTTCGGCTGAAGCAGAGTAACTTTCGCGGCTGCCCCGGTGGCTACAGCACCTGTCCCAATACGGATGAAGTCACGACGAGTCCACCAACGTTGGTTCGCCACGTTTCTTGGTCCCTCAATCAAAATTTGCCAGCTTGCACTTGGCCCCGAATCGACAAAATGCCAGCCACTAGATGTCAGAGTCAGTGTCTCTGCGCACCGGAATACCAACAGGCCAGTTTGACGCTGGAAATTATCGCATAATTGGCTGTGGCAGTGCCGGTGGCGAAATAGCTGGTGAGAAGGACTTAACGGAGGTAGCCTCATCATCCGTGATGTCGAAGACGGTTTATACGGTCACAGTTTTGGTCACAGCAGCACGGAAAATGGGGCAGCGACGATTCCAGATGGATCGGGGAAGATTCAATGAAACGCGCTACTAGTGCGGCTTTTGATGGTGCCCGGGGACGGAATCGAACCGACACGACTCTTTCGAGTCTCGGGATTTTAAGTCCCGTGCGTCTGCCAGTTTCGCCACCCGGGCGGGCAGGGAAGTGATTGAAAACAGTGTACCAGTTGACTGCGGGCGGTTTCCCTCCAGGGGTCACCGTGTCTGAAACGTGACTGAGTTCAGTCACGATTGTGTTTTTTGCTCCGCTTGCGCTGGCGGCGGTCTGCGCGAAGCGCGAAGGGCAGTTCTGTAGGCCCCAAAACAAAACGTCCCAGACTGGTTACAGTCATGGGACGCTCGTCGAACAAGCCCTCCCCCGAAAGATTGTTCATGAACAGCCTATCGTTAGTGGGGGGACCTGGGAATGGCACGAATGGGCTATTTCCGCGAGTTTGGCCTATCTTTAGTAACCCAGGCGCCGTTACCTCAGGGAAGCGCCTCCTCTTCATCAAGCACCACGACCCGGCTCAAGTTCCGGGGATTATCAGGATCGAGACCTTTTCCCAGTCCGGTATAGAGGCCGGTCAACTGGCCGGCGAACACGTAGGGAGCCAGACGGGCCACCTCCGGCAGGTCAAAATCGAATTCGACGAGAAGATCGGACGCGGCCCGGGCCCGTTTGTCCGCTCGATTCGCAACCGCCAGAGTCGTGCCCCCCAGCCCCTTGATCTCCTCCAGGACGTCGCACTCGGCATCGTAGCCTTGCTCGGACAGCAGGAAGACGATGAGCGTCTCCGGTGCAACAATCGACTTGGGTCCGTGGCGGAATTCCAGGGTATGAAAGCTCTGCGCATAGGACACCGACATCTCGGTCAGTTTGAGTGCAGTCTCGCAGGCTAATCCGTAGTAAGGCCCCTGGGCCAGGCAAACGAAGTCGGCAAACTGGTGCGCACCCACGAAGTCGCGGATCTGGGGATGAAGACTGTCCATGGCTGGCTGCGCCAGGCCGGGCAATTTGCCGAGGGATTTCAGCAACGTGGAATCGTCAGCCTGACAGGCTGCCAGGTATTGCAGACCCAGTAGCATCGAGGTAAATGACCGCGTCATCACCGTGCTTTGCTCATCGCAGGGCAGCAGCGGCAGGGTGGCTGTAGCGATCTGCTCGAGCGGTTGGTGGGGCGTGCCAGTGACAGCCAGAACACGAATGTTCTTCTCCCGCTCCAGTAATCGCGCCGCTTGTACGGCCTCTGACGTACGGCCAGAACGCGAAATGACAACCGCTGCGAGGTCCTTTGCATCGGCCAGCACCAGGTCGGGAAACAGCAACAACTCAGAAGCCGGAATTGCCCGGGCGCGTATTCCCGTGATGCGGCTCCATGCTGCCGCCGCCGAAAGGGCGATGTAGTAGCTCGAGCCGCAACCAATAAACAGCCATTGGCTGGCGGAATGAAATGGCCGCCGGATTTGCGCCAGCGATCCTTCACGCTCCAGTCCCTGGATACAGCGGCCCCAGAATTGGGGCTGAGAGAGAATTTCAGCCAAGGAATATGCGCCTGGAACGGCCGTCATCGTGGACGGATCGATTTTCCGCTGGTCAGACAAGCGTCACCTCAATCCCCATCTTTTTGAGAGCTTTTAGGTCGGACTTGGGAATGCCGTGGTCGGTGACCACTTCCTGCAAAGCCGTGGGTGGGACAATCAGCGACAAACTGCGCCGGCCAAACTTGCTCGAGTCGCACACCGCCACGGTTCGCTTCGCAACTTCAACCATGATGCGGTTTACTTTGGCTTCAAGAAGATTAGGCGTGCTGAGTCCATAGTGGACATCAAAACCGTCCACACCGAGAAAGAGAATGTCGGCGTTCAATCCGCGCAGTGTCTCCTCCGCAATCGGCCCCACCAGCGAAAAAGAGTTTTTCCGTAACGTGCCGCCGGTCAGGATCACTTCCACCGGGGCCCCGGTCAGATCGGCCGCAATGTTCAACCCGTTGGTGATAATCGTAATGTTATGAAAGTTCCGCAAAGCGCGCGCGATGGCGGTGGTGGTGGTGCCGGAATCGAGAATCACCACCTGGCCTTCCTTGACTTGGGCCGCAGCAGCAGCCGCAATCCGGACTTTCTCCTTGCGGTGCAGCTTTTCTTTTTCCCGCAGGGATGGGTCTTCCAGCGCGCCTTCGCGGGCTGGTAACGCGCCGCCGTGGGTGCGATGCACCAGGCCGTGGGCGTGCAGGACTTCCAGATCTTTCCGGATTGTGACCTGGGAGGTATCGAATTTCCGGGCCAGGTCCGCGACCAGCACACGGCCATCGCGCTCCAGATCTTCGATAATGGCCCGCCGGCGTTCTTCGTTGAGCACGTTTTTTCCCGAAACCAGGGCTTATGATTGCCCTTTCTTTTTATATCGTTTGCTTTCGGTTGTCCAGTCTAAAAGGAAAAGCAGGTCCGCGGCGTGGCTGGAACTTAGAGGCAGGGTCACTGAGCCGGCTAGAATTCGATTCCCAGGAGAACGCTGTAATTACGCGGCGGCCCAACACCGGTACCCGAGAAGAGACCGGCAAAATTGATCACATTCAGCCGGTTGTTAAAGTTTTGCACGTCGGCTTGCAGGCGCATGAGCAGGTGTTCTCTCCTTACCAGTTCGGCGCCGACCGAGGCCCCGAGCGATAGTGAAGGCCGCACCCGGCCCCGGTCAAAGTTCACGCGATCAACAATCTGTTGCCCGAATTGCTGGACGGCGTCCTGCACTGTGCCATCGAACTCGGTGGGCAACCCGCTGCCGTAAGCTCCTCCGAGCGCCACCCAGGCGCGTGACACCACTTGATAGCGAAAGCGGGTGCTAATGGTATTTCGCTGGTCCTGAGACACCGGGAAGCGGCCAGTATTCGCCAGCGCGTCGGAGGCCTCATCGCCCAGGAACAGGCCGCCGGTCACGGGCGTGTAACCAAAGCCCACCATGTTGGAGTAACTGACTTGACCGGAGAGGCGTCCCCAGTTTGGCAGGTCCAGCTTGGCCTCGATGCCGTGGATCGTGCCGCGGCGGATGGCGATGGGAAAACTCACTCCTGTATCGAACAAGACATCGTCATCGGCGTAGTTGTCAAAGACGCGATCGTAGTAATTCAGGTCCAGCTTCATTTTTCCCAGGAAGCCTTTCGTGATTCCGGCTTCGTAGAAATTTCCGCGCGAGGGCTCCACCGGAAGACGCAGCACTTGAGGATTGAGCGCGGTCACCGCGGCCGAACTGGCGAGCAGAATGTTTTCCGCCGCAGGAGTCTGAAAAATCCGGTCATAGGAAGCGTGGAGCACCAGGTCGGCCCGGGGCCAATACCAGGCGATTCCAAGCCGGGGACTCAGCGCGTTGCGATCGACCACCAGGCGATAGTGGTCCCAACGCAACCCAGCGCTCAGCGTCCAGCGGCCGAGGCGCATCAGGTCCTGGACGTAGAGAGCTTGCTCACGATCCAATCCGTGGCCCAGGAAATTGAAAGCCGGCGGCGTACCGGGATCGAACTGGCTGAAATCGGTAATGGCGTAATTGAATTGTTCATGGATGGAGCCGTAGTCCATGTCCGCGCCGGCCTTGATCTCATGAATGCCATGATGAATCGAGATATTGCCCTTGACGTAAAGTTCCCGGAAGCTGCGCTGCTGGCCCGCGATGATGGGAGTGGAGAGAGCGTTCGAAGAGAGCCCGGACGAATCGTCTCTCGACATAAGGCGGAAATCGCCCAGCACGTTGGACGAAAAAACATGCTGGTAGGAGAGAATGCCGATAGTCTCATTGCTGTCGCGGTCCTGACGTTGTCCGGCGTTCTGCTGCAAGAATTCGTTGGGCACCTGAAACACGGTCTGCTCGTGGCGAACAATGAATCCCAGGCGGTCGCGATCGGTGAGGTCGCGCTCGTAGTGCGCCGCAAAACTGCTGGTCGTGGCTCGATTGGTGAAGTTGTCGAGCACGGGCGGATCGAGGTAGCGGTCGGTCAGGGCGCCCTCCGCGCTGACTCCGAGAGTGTTCTTGCCCCAGCCCTGCTGCACCATCAGGTAGCCGTCTGCCGTGCCGAAACTGCCGCCCGAGGCGACGAAGTTGCCGTGAAAGCCCGGCCGGAAGTCGCGGGCGGTGGAAATCTCAACCACGCCGCCAAGTTTTCTGCCATATTCGGCTGGGAAATTCGCCGTGAGGATGGTCATCGACTCGGCATCGTCAGCCTCAATCTCGGGCGCGAACGACGGCGAACGATTGTCGGTCAGTGGAATTCCATCGACGACGTATTGCGTCTGGTATTCCGAACCCCGGGGATGCAATACTCCATTCGATTCGAGCAGCCAGCCGGGCTGCGAGTTCACCAGGTCAATGACGGAGCGACCCGGCAGTGCCGTGCTGCGATGCTCTAGGGTATCCGTTCCCACCCGGTTAATCGTGCCCGTGCGATGAGGATCAACCAGGGTGGCGGAGTCCCTGACCTCTACCGCGGTCTGCGTAGATGCAACCGAAAGTTGGATGCGCAGTTCGCTCGAAATCGCTGACCGCACTTCAACCACGCTGGAATAAAGAGCAAACCCGGCGCGCTTCACCTCGACGTGGTACACCCCGAAAGAAAGATTCCTGGCCACCAGAATGCCTGCTTCATCGGTGACATAGCTCTGGCGAAACTGATTGGCCTCGGAGACCAACTCCACCGAAGTTTGCAGACCCAGCCCGCTGGGGTCCACAACCCTTAGCCGCAACCCGCCCGAGTTACTCTGCCCGAAGAGCTGCACCGCAAACAGGCAAAAAAGCAGGCACTTCCTCATTGTCTCCCGCCATAATCAACCACTTTAACCAGGCTTACTTATGTTACACCGGCGTGGAGGTTCCGCACTTCCTGCCTCGAGGTGGTCGCCACCTTCAAATTGAGGCGGGAATAGCCTTCGCGACCAATGCGAAAACGGGTGCCTGGGTGGGGTTAGGCGGGGTCTGGTCGTTGAACGACGTCTTCCATTTCACGAAAACTTCAGAACTTCCTTCTTCAGCCGGCGCAGTTCGTCCAGGGCCAGCTTAATTTCCTGCCGTTCAGCGAAACCATCGGGACTCTGCACCAGGACTTCACGGCGAGTAGAGGACAGCGGCCTCTGCGACCTCGATTCGCTTGAATAGAGTCCGGCGGTCAGATTCCTGTAAGGCGGCTTCGTATTCCAGTTGCCATTGGGGAAAGGACCGCTCTGGAACCGAACAGGAGAATTCATGGGACGCCATCGACCATCTCCTGACCCGTGACGCGACCGGTCGAGCAACGGGCCATCGTAAAAAAGGAAACCTGGAGGCGTCTGCCCGCTGGCGTACACCCATTCGTACGCCGCCTGACTTGAGAGTGGAGGCCAGGCCGTTGATTTGGCTGGCCCGAACCACTAGAATGACGTGATTTCACGCGACCGGACGGCGCAGGTCCGACTGGTTATTGTAGATTTTTGGGGGACTATGAAACTATCGAACAGGAAGCTACCACTCGTTGACGCCTGGGTGCCGGTCGCCACGCTGGTCATTGCCTTCACGATGGCTGCAAGCCCAGCCGCCGGTCAGGGCAATACAGCCGGTGCGGATGTGTTTAAGGCCAAGTGCGCCACCTGCCACGGCCAGGACGGCAGCGGCAGCACTCCCGTGGGAAAAAGCCTGCAGGTAGCCGATCTGCGGTCCGCAGCAGTCCAGAGCAAATCGGACGCTGAACTTATCCAGTCCGTCACTGCGGGAAAAGGCAACATGCCGGGCTTCAAAGGCAACATCACCGACGACGAAATCCGTGCCGTGGTGACCTTTGTGCGCACCTTTGCCGGCAAGGGCGATTCCGCTCCCAAGAAAAAATAGGGCGGCTACCAAACTCCACATTCGGTCTTCGGCGCGGAACAGAACGGCGCATGGGTAGCGTCGTTCATGCCGCATTTCATGGGAGGCTTTCGCGCTTCGCCTAAGCTGATCACTTCCGCTATATACTTTCACCTCGCAAGCACCTCCGGAGCTCTTATGATACGAACCCTGTCCATCCTTGTCGCGATGGGGTTGTGGTTGACTCTCCTGTCCGTAGCGGCCGCACAGGATTCATCGAAGATCATTGCCATGGAGAACCTGTGGAACCGCGCCGAGTTGAACAATGATGCGTCTGCGGTGCGGCTCCTGCTGGCCGATGATTTCGTTATGACGGTGGCCGAGGGCACTCTCTACAACAAGTCCCAGATCGTGGCCTCGGTGGCCGACAAGTCCTACCGTCCTGAAGCTCTACAATCCTCAAACATGGTGGTTCATTCCTATGGAAATACGGCTGTGGTAACCGGCGCTTACTACGAAAAGGGAGTGGACAAGGGCAAGCCGTGGGAACGCCGCGGCCGCTTCACCGATACCTGGATGGGCGCTGGCAATGCATAGCCAGCCACTTCAGCGTAAAGCCGAAGTGAGCCCATGTGGTCGCGTGCGACTCGCCTGCGGGGTTGTGCGCAGTCCCTTAAAATGAAACCCCATGTCCGAATCCGCCCGATACTGGATCGACAAGCTGAACCTCATCCCTCATCCCGAGGGCGGATACTATCGCGAAACTTACCGGTCGGAGCTTTCGATCGCCCGGGAAGCATTACCGCCGCAGTTCACCGGGGCCCGGCTGGTTTCGACGGCGATCTATTTCCTGCTGGAGGGCAAGAACTTTTCCGCCTTCCACCGTCTGCGGTCGGACGAACTGTGGCACTTCTATGCCGGTAGTCCAATAACTGTGCATGTGATCGAGCCGGGCGGCGAGTATTCTGAGATTCAGCTGGGCAGCGATCCCGATTCAGGTGGGGTGTTCCAGGCCGTAGTCAAGGCGGGCCGCTGGTTTGCGTCCCAGGTTCGAGACGCCGAATCGTTTGCGCTGGCGGGTTGCACGGTGGCACCGGGCTTCGATTTCGCCGACTTCGAGCTGGGCAAGCGATCGGATCTGGTCAAACTCTATCCGCAGCATCGCAACCTGATTGAACGATTGACCCGAGACTGATCTCTATTCGGGCCAAATTCCCGCGGCAGTGCCTGACAGAATCTGCCGCCGTGTTTCTGCGCTGAGGGACAGCGCCATAAAGTCATCCAGGTTCTTCTTGATGTCGGGCACGCCCGGGCCGGGCCAGTCGGTGCCAAACAGGGTCTTGGCCGCGATTTCGTCCAGACGCGGAAAGTATTTGAGCAAGGTCTTGGGCGGGATGCCGCTGATGTCCAGATAAACATTGGGGTGCCTGCGCAGAAGAAAGAATGCGGTGTCCATCCAGAGCGGCCGTCCCCCGTGCGCCAGCAGTATTTTCAGCTTGGGAAAATCTACCGCGACATCATCGATGTAAATAGGGTCTCCATACTTGTTGCGGGCACCGTGAAAGATTGACGTTCCGGTATGGAACATCACCGGAACTCCGTTGGCCTCCGCCGCCCGATAGATGATTTCCAGTTCCTTCACGCCATGAAGGTAGTCGTTGGGAAACAGCAACTGGTGCGGAGGATGGATCTTGATCATGCGGATTTTCAGCCGCAGAATCTGCTCGACGTCCGCCATGATGTTTGGGGAATGCCGGGGATGAAGGCCGCCACATGAGATGAGGCGCCCAGGCTCAGTTTTGGTGTAGTTTGCTACCCATTGGTTGACTTCAGGACCAAAACCAATCACCTCCGGCGCGACGTAATTGATCAGCACCGCGCGTCCGATGCCGGCTGCATCCAGATACTTCAGGAAAGCCCTGGGCGAGTGACAGAATTCGGCGATCTGATCGAAATTCGGCCGCTTATGTTTCAGGAGCGCCAGCGCCTCCGGCTTGAACATTTCGAGCGGCTGGATATGAACGTGGCAGTCGGTGACCATGTGATGAGCCATCGCAACAGGCTGAAGGGTGAGGTAAAACCTTATCCAACGCAGGTTATTGATTTGCAACTCAAAAGTTCAGCTGTCGCCAGCACAGCTTGCACAGTGGTTCAGTCGGTTGGGTTCCGCGGAAACTTCTGGTAAGGCAGGCGCACTCCCTCCACTTCAACCGGTCGGCCCGCATCGCCGTGGGCGCCTCGAAACCTTTGGCGCCGGCGTTGGTTACGAAGTCGTCCTGGTCGACCCCGTCGCCGCTCACTCCCAGGACGCGAGAAGTATTTTGAATACGCCTGTTTGGCTCGCGGGCCTTGCCGTTAGGTATGCCATTCGGTTCACGGAAAAAGGTCGACGCCTTCTCAGGGCGAGCCACTTTGCCCACAGCCCGGAGGAAATGAAGGCTATTGCTTCGATGTGCTCAACACGGGAGTGAGCCTGGGTGTGGCCATGCCGCACTTGTCTTCGCTTCGCGAAAAAATCGAACGTTATCCGGCACAGAAGTGTACGAAGGCCGCCGGCACCGCGCGCCAATCTTGAATTGATCGTTGTTCAATGCACAGCTGAAGTGCTGCTCCACCCGAAGGAAACTCCGCCTGCTGGCTTACTGCTCGAAGTTACGCCAATGATGCCCGTCGCGCTCAAGCAGGTCCTCGGCTTCCTTCGGTCCCCACGTGCCGGATGCGTAGTTGGGGAAATTTCGCGGCGGCAGAGCTTTCCAAAGATCCAGCATCGGACTGACCACGCTCCACCCCGCTTCGACCATGTCGGCACGTTGAAAGAGAGTTGCGTCGCCCACCATGCAATCATGCAGCAAACGCTCGTAACCCGTGCTGGGCTGCTTGCCGAAGTAGTCGGAGTATTGAAAATCCATGTCCACTGTTCCCAGCCGCATGATCGGCCCCGGATTCTTGGCCGCGAAGCGTAACGCAATTACTTCCTCCGGTTGAAAATACAAGACCAACTGGTTGGGCATGAGCTTTTCCACTTCGGTATCGCGGAAGAGCACGAAGGGCGCACGCCGGAACAGGATGACGATGTAAGTGCTGCGCGAAGCCATGCGATTCCCGGTGCGCAGGTAAAAGGGCACGCCCGCCCAGCGCCAATTGTCCACCTGCAGTTTCACTGCGACAAAAGTTTCGGTGCGTGAATCGGGCGGCACGCCAGGTTCGGAACGATAAGCGGGAACATGCTGGCCCGCAATTTCCCCTTCGCCATATTGCCCACGTACGGTGCGGGTCAGTACGTCTTCCGAGCTCAACGGTTGCACCGCGTGCAATATCTTGGCCTGCTCGTCGCGTACCGCATCCGCCTGGAAGGAAATGGGGGGCTCCATGGCGGTAAGACTGATGAGCTGCATGATGTGGTTGGGCACCATATCGCGATGGTCCGGCAGTATCGTAGAGCCGCCGCGCTGTTCAACGCCCACGGTTTCACCCACTGAAATCTGCACGTGATCGATGTAGCGCCGGTTCCAGAGGTTCGAAAATCCCGTTGGCAAAGCGAAAGGCGAGAATGTTCTTTACCGTTTCCTTGCCCAGGTAGTGGTCGATGCGGTAAATCTGCTTTTCGTCCACTTCCTTGGGCAGTTGCTGATTCAGCACTCGCGCCGAATCGAGGTCGCGGCCAAACGGCTTTTCGACAATCACTCTGCGCCACTGATGATTTTCCTCGCTCATCAGGCCCGCAGCGGACAGTCTGCTGCACGATGGGTCCGAAGAAGTCAGGAGCCGTGGCGAGATAGTAGAAATAATTCCCGTGGGTGGCATGATCTTTGTCGACTTTCTGAAGCACTTCCTTGAGTTGCTGATATGTGCTCTGGTCGGCAAACTCACCGGCAATATAGAACACTTGGCGCTCGAACCACTCCTGCAGATCGGGATCGACAGGACCCTCCACGAACTCCTTCAGGTCCGCCACCAGCTTGGCGCGAAATTCGTCGGTGGTCATCGGGTTCCGCGCAATGCCGATCATTGCGAATTCGCGCGACAGCAGTTTGTATTTTGCCAGGTTATAAAGCGATGGGATCAACTTGCGGCGGGTAAGATCGCCGGCTGCGCCAAAAATGACCATCACGCAAGGATCGCCACAGCGCCCGACCCGCTCGCCTTCGACAGCCGTTGCCGCCTGCGACATGTTCTCACTCCCTCGTCGGGCGAGTTTAACAAGTCTGCCGGAGGTTTTGGTTTCCTGTGTCGGTACCAAAGACAAACCAAAGTCACTGGCCGCTGTTATGTTGCATGCGAGGAATCGCTATGGTACGAAAAGACATAACTCTCCTTGGGACGGTGGCGACGGGTGCTGACAGGCCGATGCTGGCACGGGTTCCTGTGGTCCAGTTCGCCGCATGCTTCATGGACGGTGCGACTATTCATCTCTCTCGGCCTGCTTTCGTTGTTATCTTTGGTGTCAGCGCAGGCGCAAAAAGCCGACGCGCAAGTCCAACCCGATCGCCAGATTCCGGAACATCGACCGGCAACTAGCATGTCCCTGCAAGGAATCGTGCGGGACCAGTAAGGAAGGGCAGTTCCGGGTGTGCAGCTCGACCTGCGCAGCGCCTCCGGCGCCCATTACACAACCCTCACGGGCGCAGAAGGGATCTTCCGGCTGCGCGATGTGCAGCTCGGGATTTATGAAGTCACCCTGACCAAGCCGGGTTTCAAAACCTTGGTGATTCCTCGACTGGAGTTGACGAAGCCGGAGCTTTCAACTCTTGAGCTTCAGATGCAGGAGCTGACCGCGCTTGCTCCCGAAAACAAGGGGCCATCCGGTTTGCCGGGGACGCCGCGCACGCCGGCTGCGGCCCCTCCAACCACGCCTTATGCGGGCCTGAATGGTCCAGCTCCGGGAGTCACTGCCGTGGAATCGGCCGCAGAACCAATCCCGCCAGCGTCTGCGAACTTCTCGCCTCAGCCCGACCGATGGGATACCGCAATGCCGGAATGGCGTCGCTACGAGCAGCAGCGCGACGCGCCGTATGTGAAGGGCCGCTGGTACGATCCGTTCAATCGCAATCGCCTCAAAGGCGACTATCCCATCTTTGGCCAGCGCTGGAGGATGATCCGCACTCCGGTTTTTCAACTTCACCGGCACCAGCGAAACAACCATAGATGGGAGCCGACGGCAACCGGCCTTGCTTCGGTTTCTACCGTAGTTTCCGGAACCAGTGTCTGCTCTTCAACGAGTACTACCACGGCGACGGCGGAATGGGTTTGGGAGCTAGCCATCAGACCGGATGGAGCGGGTTGGTGGCGAATCTGATCGACGAATGGCGGCGATAACGCGATGGTTCTCCGCAAGCGTCTCCTCCTCGCGCTGGGCTTGTTGCTGATTCTGATCGCGATCAGTACCACCGGATATCGCGTGCTCGGCGGCCCCTCCGTCACCTTCCTCCGGGCTCTGTACATGGCGGTCATAACTCTGGCCGGTGTGGGCTACGGAGAAATTGTTGATACCAGCCACAATCCCGTACTGCGGGTGTTCAACATCGGCATTGTGCTATTGGGGTCGCGATCACAGTTTATGTTTTTTCGATCGTGGCTGCCTTCATGGTGGAAATGGAGTTCAAGAAGCCTTTCTGGAGGCGCAGAATGCAGCATCACATAGACCAGCTGACCGGGCACCACATTGTCTGCGGCCTGGGAGACACCGGCAGGTACGCGGTGGCCGAGCTCGCAGAAGACCAACACTCCCCACGTGGTGGTGGACATCTCCGAAGAAAATATCCGGAAGTTGAAGGAGCTGCATCCCGGGACTCTGCAGGAAATGAAGTTTTTCCGTGACTTCTGAACTGCTCGCTATCAGACGCCGACAGCCAGGTTGATCTGTACTTTTACTTTTAGCGCTTCGCCCAGCTTGACGAAACCATCCAGCCAGGCCTGCGCCTCAGCGTCTCCGCGTTCGGCGCGCTCTCTAACTTCGCCGGCGATTCCTCGCATCATGCCGTAGTACGTATTCTGGGCCTCCCAAAGGCGGACCTGGAACGGCAGAGTGAGAACCAGGGCGATGGTTTCCTGCAATCGTTGCAGCAGGCCCGGCTCCATGGGATTGGCAACGAAGCGGGTGAACAGCCGCTCAATCGTGCGGCGCAAGGAAAATTCCAGAGTCACAGCGTCGGGGGTCACGCCGGTCCGCCGTATTTCCTCCAGGATCTCCCGGGACTTGTTCAGGTCCACTTCTTCCACGGAGAATACGTCGAGCAGGTCAGAATTCAGCGTGAAGTCCACCGCCAACCGGAAGCGTCTGGGTAGAGGCACTCCCAGGTCGGTCACGAAGCGGATCAGGTGCGCATGCTCGTCGTGAAAATTGCGATACAGGGCGCGCGCCTCGTTCGTCGCTTCTTCCAGAATGATGCCAAGTATTTTTCGTTGTTCGTCGCGGAAGAGCAATCGCAGGGTGTACGTGCCGGAGCTGAAGTTCTTCTCGACCAGCCGCACCAGTTCTGCCAGGTCGCCACCCGCCAGCGCCTTGTCGAGCTCCTGATCAAGGAGGCGATACGCCTCGTCACCCTGGAACCGTCCCACGCCTCCAAGCACGCTGTGGTCTGCGAGATGCAGCACCCCAAAAGTAACCTGGTCCGATTCCCACGTGATTTCCGATGTAATACTTGCCTGCCCCAGCACCACCCGTAATTTTCCCTGTCGCGACGTGCGGTATTCCATCTTTTCCACGTCGTAGCAGTAAATGCGGGTGCTCTGCCCGTATTCCTCGAACAGAGAGCTGACGGCATAGTGAGCGCCAACCTTCTCTAGGTCAACCATCGTGGGCTGAACGTAACGCTGGTAGATAGACCGTCCATCGCCCTGTTCGGAAAGATTGCTGCGGGCCTGCGCCAGCAAATCGAGAAACGGCGTGGACAGGTCCTGAGAGAATAATTGCCCAGCCAGTTGCAGGGCGCGGCCGGCATACTGAATCACCTGCACCGTTTCAATTCCAGAAAGGTCGTCAAAGAACCATCCGCAGCTGGTGTACATCAGCATCAGATAGCGCTGTAGTTCAAGCAGTTTCAGCCCGGTCGCAGTTTCTGTCGGCGAGAGTTCACGCTTGGCCTGCGCGGTCATGAATCGAATCACGTTCTCGCGTGACCGGTCGAGAATTATGTCGATATACGCATCCCGGGTTTGCCACGGGTTCTCGAAAAGCTTTTTCGCCTCCGCTTCATATCGCGGAGCGGTGGTGTCGCGCAGCCAGTCAAAGGCATGCCGCAAGGGCGCTCTCCACTGCTGGTTCCATCCGGCGTGGCCGCCTGAGTTGCAGCCGCAATCGCTTCGCCAGCGTTCGATCCCGTGGGCGCAACTCCAGGATGTATTGCCGATGATCTTTGCCTCCTGGGTGGGTGGATGCTTTTCCAGATATTCGGCGTAATTGGTCAGCCGCGCCAGCTGGCTGGTCTCAATGTTTTGCAGGGCGAAAGCCAGCGCCATATCGCCGTAGGCGCGATGATGTCCGTAGGTCTCGCCGTCGGTGGCGATGTGAACCAGTTGCGGCCATGTTCTCGCATCGGAAAATGCGCCCAGCAGCCGGTCGGAGAATCGCTTGCCGTCCGCCAGGAGATCCTCGAAGGCAATGGCGCGAGAAATAGGGCCATCGTAAAAAAATACGCTGATCGCTCGTCCCGACGGCACGCGAACCGCGTAGGCCATCGAAGGATCTACTCTGCCTCCATCCACCTTGCGCCACGCCCTCCCGCCGAGCGGCCGTACCCGTCCCGCCTGGTAGGGAGAAAGAATCGTGAACTTGATTCCCAGCTCTGCCAGGAGTTCCAGGGTTTGCAGGTCCGCCGCAGTCTCTGGCAACCACATTCCTTCGGGATGGCGGCCGAATCGCTTTTCAAAATCCCGAATGCCCCAAAGAATCTGGGTGTATCTGTCCTGGCGTGTGGCCAGGGGAAGGATCATGTGGTTGTAGGCCTGGGCCACGGCTGAGCCATGGCCGGAGAAGAGCCGCTGGCTCTCGCGGTCAGCGGTCAGGATCGCTTCATACACCGCCGGGCTCTTCTCCTCCATCCATGAAAGCAAGGTGGGACCCAAGTTGAAGCTGATTTTCGAATAGTTGTTGACGATCTGCAGAATGCGGCCATCGCCATCCAGAATTCGCGAAGCGCTGTTTGGGGCGTAGCATTCCGCGGTGACCCGCTCGTTCCAGTCATGATAGGGATAAGCGGAATCCTGGTATTCAACCGCCTCCAGCCACGCATTTTCCCGCGGCGGCTGATAAAAATGAGCATGAATGCATACATACCGTTCCATCAAATCTCCCGGATTGTCGCCTCAGTTCGCGCGCGACCAGGGGCGAGTAGGGCAATCTAGTGGATTTTCCTTCAATCTCTTCCTGAATCCGCAACGAACAACCGCTGCGATTGCTCCTGCATCTTTGAAACCGTCATTGCCAGTCAACATAGGTTATCAGCAAGACGCGGAACTTTGATGCCGCTTATTCATTTCGAGTTCCACACAACCGAGGCTATCTGTTTATACTGCATTCGGGCGCACGGCAGGCCATCAAGAAACAGCGGTTCGGCGAGCGACATTTCAGCGTTGCAAAAGAGCCGAGTTGCCGGCGGCTACTTCAGCCGCATTCCATGCCAGTATCAGGTTACGATCGAGGCGATTGAGTGAACAGCAGAGCTTCACTAGAACCGGCATATGTCCCCTGTTCCACTTATCGTCTTCAGCTCAATCTGCGTTTTACGTTTACCCGGGCAGCCGCTGTGGTTTCGTATCTGCACGATCTGGGAATCACAGACTGCTATACCTCGCCATTCCTGATGGCCCATCCCGGCAGCATGCACGGCTACGACGTCACCGACCACACTCGCTTCAATCCCGAAGTTGGTACGGAGGAACAGTTCACCGAATTCGCCGAAAGCTTGCAGCAACGCGGTATGGGGCTGGTGGTCGATGTCGTACCCAACCACATGTGCATCACCCATCCTTCCAACCTCTGGTGGTGGGATGTGCTGGAAAACGGGCCCAGTTCGGACTACTCGCGCTATTTCGATATTGATTGGAACCCACCCAAATCAGAGCTGGCCAATAAAGTCCTGCTGCCTTTTCTGCCGGACCAGTTTGGCCTGGTTCTCGAAAGTCAATCGATTCGCGCCCTGTTTGACGGCGGCGGATTTGTCCTGGATTCGCTGGGCATCCACTTTCCTCTGGCTCCGCGTTCCTGGACCCCGTTGCTGGAACGCACTCTGGTGAAGACGAAAGAAAGACTCGCCGACACCGACGGTCACGTGCTCGAACTGGAAAGCATTATCACAGCTATCTCGCATCTTCCGCTTCGTGAGGACACTGTAAGGGTCCGTGAACGCCAGCGCGAGAAAGAAGTCATCCGGCGCCGTCTGGCTGCCCTGGTTGAGGATAGTGATGCTGTGCGCGCGTGTCTGAAGGAAGTATTGACCACGATCAATGGCAGCAAAGGATACCCGCACAGCTTTGACGCGTTGGAGAAGGTTCTGGATGATCAGGCCTATCGGCTCAGTTTTTGGCGCGTCGCTTCCGACGAAATTAACTACCGCCGCTTTTTCGACATCAACGACCTGGCCGCAATCCGGGTGGAGAGCCCCGAAGTATTCGCCATCGTGCATCGCATCCCGTTCGACCTGATACAAAAATCTCTGGTGTCGGGAATCCGCATCGACCACCCCGACGGTCTGTTCGACCCTCTCCGCTATTTCGAGGACCTTCAGGCCCAGGCACCACTGCTCGGCCATACATCCGCAAACGGCTCTGGCAACGGTGTCCGGCGACGCCTTTACCTCGCAGCGGAAAAGATTCTGGTGGGCGATGAGGAGTTGCGGCCGGGTTGGGCTATCGAGGGAACCACCGGGTATGGTTTCCTCAACCTGCTCAACGGACTTTTCGTGGACGCTTCCAAGGGGCGTTTCTTCCAGCGTCTGTACCGGAAGTTTACCGGGTGGTCGCAGAGTTATTCGGACCTGATCTATGAGAGCAAGCGCTTAGTCATGCAGGTCTCGATGTCCAGCGAGCTCAATGTGCTTTCCCGCCGCCTGGACCGCATTTCCGAGCAGCATCGCCGCTCCCGCGACTTCACTCTGGAGAGTCTGCGGGACGCGCTGCGCGAAGTGATCGCCTGTTTCCCCGTTTACCGCACCTATATTCGTACCGACACCGGGCACCCCGACGAGCAGGACGACCGCTACATCCGCGGCGCCATCAAGACCGCGAAGCGCCGCAATCCGGCGACCAGCGGATCGGTTTTCGATTTCATCCAGGACCTGTTGCTGCTCCACGATCCGGACAGCATCAGCGCCGCCGATCGTGCCGAGCGCCGCCTGTTCGTGATGCGCTTTCAACAGCTCACCGGACCGGTTATGGCCAAGGGGCTGGAGGATACGGCGTTCTATCGTTACTGTCCGCTGCTGTCTCTCAACGAAGTGGGCGGATCTCCCGATCGATTCGGAGTTGCGCTGGCCTTCTTTCACAGCAAGAACCTGGCCCGCCGCCGGTCGTGGCGAAATGCCATGCTGGCCAGTTCCACTCATGACACCAAGCGCAGCGAAGACGTGCGGGCGCGAATCAATGTGCTGTCGGAAATTCCGGCGGAGTGGTATCGGGCCATCCGTGCCTGGCAGCGGCTTAATGAGGGAAAGAAAATCCAGGTGGCCGGCGAAAACGTACCCAGCGCTAACGAAGAATATTTCCTGTATCAGACCCTGTTGGGCGCGTGGCCGCTGACCCCGATGGACAGCGCCGAGCGCGCAGACTTTCTGGGCAGGATGCACACCTACATGGAGAAGGCCCTGCGCGAGGCGAAAGTCAACACCAGCTGGATCAGCCCGAACACTGAATACGAAGCCGCTGTTCACAGTTTCCTCGACTCCATCCTGGACAACTCTGCCGGCAAGCCGTTCCTCGACCAGTTTGGGCCGTTCCACGCCGGGATCGCGAGGGCTGGAATTTTCAATTCGCTGTCCCAGGCCGTCTTGAAGATTGCAGTACCGGGTCTGCCCGATCTCTACCAGGGAACGGAAGTGTGGAACTTCAGCCTCGCCGATCCTGATAATCGCCGCCCGGTTGACTACGATCGGCTTCAGGCTTTGCTGGCGCAACTTCAGGCTGCCGAGTCCGAGGACCCTGCCGCACTTGTCGATCGGTTGCTCGCCGACCCTGCGGACGGCAGTTTGAAGCTTTATGTAACCCGCCGCGCGCTGCGTTTTCGCCGGGAACATCGCACTTTGTTTGCCCAGGGAAGCTACGTCCCTTTGCGCGCCACTGGAGAAAAAAATAAGCATGTGATCGCCTTCGCCCGCTCCTTCCGTGGCGCTACCGTCGTTGTCCTGGCCGGACGCTTCTTTGCTCAACTTGAAGCGGACGTCCGCCTCCCCGTCGGTGCCGAAACTTGGGGAGATACGGAAGTCGTCCTGCGCAAGCAGCCGCCTGCCGGGCAGTATCGCGACGTGTTCACCGGGAAGACAGTTTCTTCGGTTCAGCGAGATGGAGACTTCGCGCTCTCGGTCGCCAACGCGTTTGCGCACCTGCCGATTGCCATGCTGGTAAATGTTGAGGGCAAGGTCGAGGGCCGCGCGGATGTTTGATGGGTCAACCGAACGAGGCTGGGAACTTCAGTTCGGCGCATCGGTCCGCGGCGACGACAGTGTGGAGTTTCGGGTTTGGGCGCCGAAGGTGACAAACCTGTCCGTGCGCATCTTGGGAGAGCTGCCGCGTACGATTCCCATGACCCGCTCTCTCGACTCGGAGTTTGTGGCAACGGTCCCTCAGGTCAGCGAAGGGGCAGACTATTTTTACCTGCTCGAAGGCGAGCGCGAGCGTCCCGATCCCGTTTCGCGCTGGCAACCGAGCGGCGTACACGGCCCTTCCCGCATCGTTGATCCCGCGTCGTTTCGCTGGTCCGACCAAGGCTGGCCAGGGATCCTTCTGAAAGATCTCATCATCTACGAATTGCACACTGGCACGTTTACCCGGGAAGGGACCTTTGAAAGTGTCATTCCGCGCCTCCCCTACCTTCGCGATCTCGGCATCACCGCGATTGAAATCATGCCGGTCGCGGAGGTCCCCGGAAATCGAAACTGGGGGTATGACGGCGCCAGCCTCTACGCGCCCCAGTCTTCCTACGGCGGTCCCATCGGTTTGAAGAGGCTGGTCAATGCCTGCCACGAGCTCGGGCTGGCGGTTGTGTTGGACGTCGTTTATAACCACCTCGGTCCCGAAGGGAATTATCTTCCGGAATTTGCTCCCTGCTTCACCGATGCCCATCACACGCCCTGGGGAAAGGCGATTAACTTTGACGGGCCGGAGAGCGACGGCGTTCGCCGCTTCGTCATCGACAACGCCTTGTACTGGCTTACCGAATATCACGTGGACGCTCTTCGCCTGGACGCCATCCACGGCATCTATGACTTCGGCGCTCGTCACATTCTCGACGAATTGTCAGAAGCCTTCCAAAATCAGGCGCGGCGCCTGCAGCGCCAAGCCTGGTTGATCGCCGAGAGCGATCTCGAAGATGTCCGCATTATCAATCCCCGTGCGGCGGGAGGATACGCGCTCGATGCGCAATGGCACGACGATTTTCACCACGCGCTCTACGCCCTGCTCACAGGCGGGAGGGAAGGCTTTCTCATGGATTTTGGCGCCATTGCCGATCTGTCGAAATCCATTACTGACGGTTTTGTTTTCGACTGGAAATATGCACGCTATCGCCGTCGCCACTTTGGTAGCTCCTCGAAGGATCGGCCGGGACAGCAGTTCGTCGGCTTCATTCAGAACCACGATCAGATCGCCAACACCAGTCGGGGCAAACGCCTCTCCACTCTGGTGCCGGCCGGACAACAGAAGATAGCAGCGGTGCTCACGCTGTGCTCGCCCTTTCTGCCGCTGCTGTTCATGGGAGAGGAATACGGAGAGACGGCGCCTTTCCTCTACTTCACCAGCTTCGACGATCCCGGCCTGGCTGGCGCCGTGCGCGAAGGACGAAAAAAGGAACTCGGGACGCATTACTCCGAAAGCGATTTCTCTGATCCCCAGGCCCTGGGCACTTTCGAGCGCTGCAAACTCGATTGGTCGAAGGCCGCAATTACTCCCCATTCGGAAATTCTGCGTCTTTACCGCGAGCTGATTTCCCTGCGGAAGCAGTATCCCAGCCTGGGGAACTGTCGCAAAGATCTCAGCGAAATCCGGTTTGATGAGCAGGCAAAATGGCTGGTCATGAAGCGCTCGGACCCGGCCGGCAACAGTGCTCTGCTGGTTTGCAACTTCTCCTCCGGAGCGCAGAGCGTTCCAGTTGCGGCCCACACGCAACCTCGGCGGCTGCTGTTGTGGACAGGCGATGCGGTGTACGGCGGCAGCGGCGCTCCAGGACCGGTCGAGACCTCGGCCCCAGGGTCACCGTTCCGGCTGTCCCTGGCTGGCTTTGAAGCCGCCATCTTTGTGTGTTGATCCGCATCGATGCCCGTTGTCTCATCTGGCTCACCCTGTCCAATAGAGTGTCGAAGGCCGCACACGCTCTGCCATAGCATGTGATAAATTTGAAAAACAGGCCAAATAATAGCTGTTTTCTTGCACTGGCGCGTCATTGGTGCATCTCGCCTGTCGTTGACGAATGGCATTACAACTCTATGCAGGAGGTCGGCACCGCGAATGACGGGCGAAGGAAACAGCGCCATCCAGACGGCCTTTTCCCGCAGAGTCGTCATCGAAAACGTCCAGCCGCAAATCGATTGTGGCCGTTTCCCCATCAAGCGCACGGTTGGTGATCGCGTGGAAGTAACCGCCGACATCTTCGCCGACGGTCACGATATTTTGCACGCTGTTTTGCGGCACAAGCCGGCTGCGAATCCTGATTGGGAAGAAGTCCCCATGGAGCCGCTGCCCAACGATCTTTGGCGGGGAGAATTTAGCGTCACTGCTCAGGGCCGGCATCTTTACACCTTGCAAGCCTGGACTGACCGTTTTCAGTCGTGGAGCCGCGATCTGGAAAAAAAGTTCGAAGCCAAGCAAGACATATCCGTGGACATTCTGGCCGGGGTCCAACTGATCGAAGCAACCGCAGCCCGCACCACGGGAAAAGACAAAGCCGTGCTCGCCGCCGCAGCCGCCGAATTGCGCAAGTTGTCCGCGGCAGACATCCCGAAGGCCGTTGAAAAATCATCGAGTCCGGAGTTAAAGGCTCTGATGCTCCGGCATGCCGACCGCCGCCGCGCCACTATGTACGGCAGGGAACTGGTGGTCATCGTCGATCGCGACCAGGCCCGCTTCGGCGCCTGGTATGAGATGTTTCCTCGCTCTTCTTCTCCTCGACTAGGTCGCCACGGAACCTTGCAGGACTGCATAAAGAGGCTGGATTACGTTGCTGGAATGGGATTCGACGTTTTCTATCTTCCTCCGATTCACCCCATCGGACGAGTAAATCGCAAGGGAAAGAACAACACTGAGAGCACCCTGCCCGACGACGTCGGCAGCCCCTGGGCGATCGGAGCCGCGGAAGGCGGCCACAAGGCGATCGATCCGCAGTTAGGGACGCTCCAGGATTTCAAGCAGGTTCTGTCGCGGGCGAGGCAGTTGGGTCTCGAGGTGGCGCTCGACCTGGCCTACCAGTGCGCTCCCGACCATCCCTACGTAACCGAACACAAGGAATGGTTCCGCATGCGCCCCGATGGCACGGTGCAGTACGCCGAGAATCCTCCCAAGAAGTATCAGGACATTTATCCGCTCGATTTTGAGACCGAAAAAAGCCAGGAGCTGTGGGAAGAACTAAAAAGCGTCGTGCTCTACTGGGTCGAGCAGGGTATCCGCATTTTCCGCGTCGATAATCCCCACACCAAGCCCTTCGATTTCTGGGAATGGCTGATCACCGCCATCAAGAATCGCCATCCTGACGTCCTGTTTCTCGCGGAAGCCTTTACTCGCCCGAAAGTGATGTACGAGTTGGCTAAGCTGGGATTCACTCAGTCCTACACCTATTTCGCTTGGCGCAATGCCAAGCAGGAGCTTACCGAATACTTTGCCGAAATCACGCAGACGGATGTGCGCGAGTATTTTCGTCCCAATCTGTGGCCCAATACTCCCGACATTCTCACCGAATTTCTGCAACAGGGTGGACGCCCCGCTTTCATGATCCGGCTGCTGCTGGCCGCGACTCTCGGCGCTAATTACGGAATTTACGGTCCCGCCTTCGAGCTGGGCGAAAACCGTCCCGTGCGTGCAGGAAGCGAAGAGTACCTCGACTCGGAGAAGTATCAGGTACGCAACTGGGATTTGGACAATCCCGCCAGCCTTGCAGGACTGATCACCAAGGTAAACCAGATTCGCCGCGAAAACCCGGCGCTACACAGTGACTTGAGCCTGCGCTTTCATCCAGTGGATAACCAACAGATCATCGCTTACAGCAAAGTGAGCGACGACCTGCTGAACATTATTGTCGCGGTCGTCAACCTGGATCCGTATCGCACCCAGGCCGGCATGGTCGATTTGCCGCTGGACGCGTTCCACCTCGACCCGCGCCAGCCTTATCAGATGCATGATCTGCTGACCGACGCGAAACATGTCTGGCGCAGTCCGCGCAACTATGTCGAACTCAATCCCCAGCATTTGCCCGCCCACATCTTTTGCATAAGGCGGCGGGTGCGTACAGAAAATGGTGTTGATTATTTTGTATAACCAGCAGTGAAGTGCGGGAGAAAAACGCTTTGCCCATGACTCAGGACCAGCTCTGGTACAAGGACGCCATCATCTATCAGGTCCACGTGCGCACGTTTTACGATACCAACGCGGACGGCATCGGCGATTTCCGCGGCCTGGCGCAGAAGCTCGACTACCTTCAGGAATTGGGCGTCAATGCCATCTGGTTGATGCCCTTCTTCCCCTCGCCGCTGCGTGACGACGGCTACGACATCGCTGAATACACCTCGGTCCACGCCAGTTACGGCAATCTCGACGACTTCAAGACTTTTCTCGAGGTCGCCCACGAACGCGGCATACGCGTGATCGTCGAGCTGGTGCTCAACCACACCTCCGATCAGCATTCCTGGTTTCAGGAGTCGCGCAAGTCGCGGGACAATCCCAAGCGCGGCTGGTACGTGTGGAGCGACACCGACACCCGGTATCAGGGCGTCCGCATCATCTTTGTGGACACGGAACTGTCGAATTGGGCCTGGGACCCGGTTTCCAAAGAATATTACTGGCACCGCTTCTTCAGTCATCAGCCCGATCTCAACTACGACAATCCGGCCGTCCGCGAGGAAATGTGGAACGTGGTGAAGTTCTGGGTGGAGTTGGGAGTGGATGGTTTCCGCCTGGATGCAGTCCCCTACCTGGTCGAGCGCGAAGGCACGTCATGCGAGAACCTGCCCGAAACCCACGCCGTCCTGAAAGAATTGCGCGCCAAACTTGACCAGCACTATCCCGGCAAGATGCTCCTGGCCGAAGCCAACCAGTGGCCGGCTGATTTGCGCGCCTACTTCGGCGATGGCGATGAGTTCCACATGGCGTTCCACTTTCCGCTCATGCCCAGGATGTTCATGGGCCTGAAGCTGGAAGACCGTAAACCCATCACTGAAATTCTCAAACAGACTCCTGAGATTCCGGCGCCCTGCCAGTGGTGCCTGTTCCTGCGCAACCATGACGAACTGACCCTGGAGATGGTCACCGACGTGGAGCGCGACTACATGTACGACCAGTATGCGCGCGACAAACACATGCGCATCAATGTCGGCATCCGCCGCCGGCTTGCGCCCCTGCTGGACAATGATCGCCGCCGCATCGAGCTGATGAACGGACTGCTGCTGTCGCTGCCCGGCACTCCCATCATTTATTACGGCGACGAGATCGGCATGGGGGACAACATCTATCTGGGCGATCGCAACGGAGTGCGAACTCCCATGCAATGGGACGGCGGCTGGAATGGCGGGTTCTCAACTGCCGATCCGGAAAGTCTCTATTCGCCGCTCATGCTCAATCCGGTTTACGGTTTTCAGGCGGTGAACGTTCAGTCCCAGAAGCGTTTTGACCACTCGCTGCTCTCTTGGATGAAGCGCATCATCAAGGTGCGCAAGTCCACTCCGGTGTTTGGCCGGGGCTCGATCGAATTTCTCTATCCCGCGAACCACCGGATCTTGGCTTACGTGCGACAATTGGACAAAGAGTCCATCCTGGTAGTGAACAATCTTTCCAGCACCGCCCAGGCGGTGGAACTTGATCTGCGCCAGTTCAAAGGGAAGATCCTGATCGAGATGTTTGGCAGAAACATCTTTCCCCGAGTTGGGGAGTTGCCTTATCTCCTCACTCTGGGACCATACCAGTTTTATTGGTTCCGTTTACGCAAGATCTGAGCTGGAGATCGTCAGGCAGGAATTCTAGTGGAGGCAGGATTTGGCCGAGGAAAGCATTCTTACGGATGAGTTTCTTCGCCAGCTGATCGATGTCGGCGAGGCCGACGTTCTTGTGGGTGTGCCCACCTACAACAACGCGGCCACCGTCGGTCATGTGGTGCAAACCATCCGCGCCGGCCTGCTTAAGTATTTTCCCCGGGAGCGCGCCGTAATTGTCAATGCGGATGGTGGCTCGCGAGACGAGACCGCGAACCTGGTCCGCGGCGCCTCGATCAACGACCTGCAGCACTCCACCGACCTGAACGCGCTGCGCACCTTGCACAGCATCAGCGCCGAATATGCCGGAGGTCCGGCCACCGGCACCGCGCTGCGCACCATTCTGGCTTCTGCGGAACTGCTGCGCGTCTCCGCTTGTGCCGTGGTCTCGCCCGAATCCACCACCATCGAGCCGGAGTGGATCGAGCGGCTGCTGCGCCCCGTCTATCAGGGCAAATTCGATTTTGTGACCCCGCTCTACCGCCGCCATAAATTTGACGGATTGCTGCTGCGCAACCTGGTTTATCCCATGACCCGCGCCTTCTACGGCAAGCGGGTGCGGGAGCCCTACGCCTCGGAATTCAGCTTCTCCGGGTCGCTGGCCAGCCATTTTCTCGCTCGGGAAATCTGGGTCCACGAAGTCGGCCATACCGGTACCGAAATCGCCTTGACTATTTCTGCCATTGCCGGGGGCTTCCGCCTGGCGCAATCCTTTCTCGGCGTCAAACCTCGTCCGGATGCCCATTCCGCTGACCTGGTCGATGCCATGCGCCAGACCGTGGGTGCTCTGTTCTGGTCGCTCGAACCCAATTTCTCTCTCTGGAGCAGCAAGAATGATTCACAACCTGTCCCCACTCTGGGCGGAGAACAGGAAGTGACTTTGGAGCCGCTGCGCGTAAATCGCAAACGGCTTTTTGCCATGTTCCGCTCCGGAGTGGCCGAACTGCAACCCGTGCTCAAGTCGATTCTTTCTCCGCCCACGCTCGCCGAGCTGCAAAGAATCGCTACTCTGGATGAAGATGGCTTCGCTTATGGAGACGATCTCTGGGCCCGCACCGTGTATGAGTTCGCCGCTGCCTATCACAAGGCTGTCATCAGCCGGGACCACATCATCCAGGCGCTGGCCCCGCTTTACCGCGGGCGGGCATTCACCTTTCTGGTCGAGAACCGTGAAGCTTCAGGAGAGCAAGTTGAGCAGAACGTCGAAGATTTTTGCCTGACGTGCGAACGTTTAAAGCCATTGCTACTGGAATTGTGGAACGGAAAAAAGTGAGGTCGCCATGCGGGAAATAATTGTTCATGAATTGACTCAGGCCACGCAGGAATTGGTCCGCGAATTTGCGCGCTTCCTGCCTCGCCTGATGGTGATGCTGATCGTCGTGCTTGTGGGCTGGATGATTGCGTACCTGGTGAAGGCGGTCCTGCGCAGCATTTTACGCCTCATCAAGTTTGACAAGCTCTCCGAGGGCGCCGGGGCCAGCCAGTTGCTCAGCAAAGCCGCGCTCCCGTCCTCCACGAGCTGGTCAGCCGCTTCGCCTTCTGGACCGCCTGGCTCGGATTCATTCTCGTGGGAGTCAGTGCGCTTGGCATCCTGGGCATGCAGGAATACGTGACCCGCTTTTTCGTTTTCCTGCCCCGCCTGCTGGTCGCCCTGATCTTTCTGTTCATCGGGCTGCTGGCAGCGAGCTTTTTCTCCCGCGCCGCTCTGCTCTGGGCGGTCAACACTGACATGCCCTCGCCCCGCCTCCTCAGCTCCGCGGCCCGGGTCCTGATCACCGTCTTCACCGCCTCCGCAGTCTTCGAGGAACTCGGGTTGGCGGACTCCACCATGCTCTTGGCCTTTGCCATTGTGCTGGGAGCCGTGATGCTGGGCCTCGCCATTGCATTTGGCCTCGGCGGCCAGGACCTGGCCAAGCGATTTCTGGAAGCCCGCTTCGCCCGGGAAAAGAAGGAAGGAAAGGAACGGGAAGACGAGCTCTTCCCCGCTCTAGGATGCCAAGAAATTGTTGAGCCAACTTAGTTGCGGAAAACTCGCCTCCATGAGGTTTAGGAAGGGCACGACCTTGGTCGTGCCAACCAGTATCGAAAACGTATTGCGCTTCAGCGCCTGATGGTTTGCCTTTCGGCAGCTACCTGAATTTTCCACCGGCGCTTCAGCTCTGCAAGGTTCTGACAAGGCATTACTGGGACCCGCAACTCTCATGTCAACCAGTTCATCGCCGGAAGAATCCTTCCTCGCAGCCCTGCAGAACGACCTTCCCTCCTGCCTGCCGCAATTTCTATCGCGGCAACGCTGGTTCAGCGGGAAAGCCCGCCAGATACACTCGGTCGAAATCCCGGACATCGTACCTCTCCATCTCAACACCGGCAGCTCTTATCTGATTCTTGCCCGCGTCAACTACGTCAGCGGTCCCGTGGAAACCTACGCCATCCCTCTGGTCCGCATCTCGGGAGAAGCCGATGCCTCATCGCTGAAAATCCAGGCGGACAGCTTCTCTGAAGAGATCATCCTCAAGGACGCACTCACCGACGAGCAATTTCTCGCTCACCTGCTCGACGCCATCGCCAAGGGCGTGTCCTTGCCTGGAATCAAAGGGCAGATTCGCGCCATGCCCACCTCAGTGCTTCCATCCCTCTGGCAGCCCGCCCAGGGCCCGCTCACGCCATCCGTAGTCAACGCAGAACAAAGCAACAGTTCCGTGGTCTATGACAAACGCCTGATGCTGAAAATATTCCGCCGCGTGGAACCAGGGCTGAACCCTGATCTGGAAATTGGTTCCTTTCTGACCGAGAAATCGTCGTTTCGAAATGTGCCCCCGCTCGCCGGATACGTCGAATACCTGGATGAACACGGAGCCACAAGTTCGCTAAGCATGCTCCAGGGCTACATCGCAAATCAGGGCGATGCCTGGCAGTTCACTCTGCAAGCTCTGGCGGAATACTACGGCAACGCGCCACAGACGGACAGTCTCGACGCCACTGAAATCCCTCGCGCGCCGCTCCTTACTTTGTACAGGCCGCCGGTCCCGGATAAAGCCAGACGGCGAATCGGTGCTTATCTCGATGCCGCTGCGCTTCTCGGCCGAAGGACGGCCGAGCTACACCTGGCCCTGGCGTCCGCGACAGACGACCCCGATTTTGCGCCGCAGCCATTCTCCGAAGTTGATCAGCGAGCTTTCGTAAACTCCGCGGTGCAACTCTTGACCGCCAATTTCGACCTGCTCCGACGCCTCAAGGATGCAATGCCTGACCACACCCGGCAGGAGGCAGACAAAATTCTCGACCTTGAAGATATTGCCCGCCGCCGCTTTCAACGGCTCACCCAACTCAAGAGTTCCGCCATGGTCACCCGTATTCACGGCGACTATCATCTCGGGCAGGTTCTTTTCACAGGCAGCGACTTTGTCATTATCGATTTCGAAGGTGAGCCGGCACGCCCACTCGCAGAACGCCGCAAGAAACGCTCACCGCTCCAGGATGTTGCCGGCATGCTGCGCTCGTTTCACTACGCCGCATACGCGCCGCTGTTGCAGGAGGGGAATGCCGAAAAGTCATCGTATGAGGAACTGAAGATCTTGGGAGGTTGGGCCCAGTACTGGCAAAGGTGGGTCTCAGCGAGGTTTCTGAATGCGTATCTGGAGGCCTCGGGCAATGCGATTTACATTCCCAACGCGCAAAAAGATCTGGCGCTTTTGCTGGATGTCTATCTGCTTGACAAGGCGGTCTATGAGCTCGGATATGAACTCAACAACCGTCCGCCATGGGTACGGATTCCGCTCGACGGCATTTCCCAACTTCTTCAGGATTCCATGTAGAGGGGAGAGCAATTGGCAATTAGCACTTAGCCAAGTGCAATTGCCAGTTGCTAATTGCCAAGTGCCAATTGCTCAACACCCGCAGCCCACGAAGTTCAGCGCAAGAGTCTAGACTTATGCCGGTCGGCTCTTCGCCTTCCCAAACGCTTTCTGAATAAGCGTATAGCGGGCAGCGCCCATGATCCCGCAATCGTCATTCAGCACGACTTTCACCGGCATGTCCTCAAGCAATCCCCGCATGCGTCCCTTGCCCAGGAACGACTCCATAAAGGCTGGATCCTGCATCTTGCTCAGGTTTCTCGCGGCAATGATGCCGCAAATGAAAATCCCACCCGTGGACATGAAGGTCAAGGCGCAGTCCCCAGTTTTGGCCCCGTACAGGCTGATAAAAATAGAGAAAGTCTGCTCACAAATCGGGGCCTTCTTTTCCTGCGCTACCTGCGATATCAGGGCTGCTGCGTCGTGCGTCTTGTCCATCTGTTCTTTCAACCACACCGTTTCCTCGGCTTTTTTGGTGTCGCGAAGGAAGTCATAAATGTTCTTGATTCCCGGACCGGAGACAACGCGCTCGCTGCTCACGTGGCCGAACTTCTTCAGGATATAGCGGAACAGTTCGACTTCCAGATCGTTCCTGGGCGCGAAGTCGGTATGCCCGCCTTCGCAGGCAAAAGGATGATGCCGGAAACCGTCCCAATAGAGGCCGGCCACACCCAGTCCGGTCCGCGCCGAGATGACTGCGCGATTTCCTTCCGCGTCATCCGCGCCTGCCCTCAGGGTCACCAGGTCCTTTGACTCCAGAGCATCAACCCCATACGCATAAGCCTCAAGATCGTTGATCAGCCCTACCGAAGGCAGCTTGAGTTGCGCCGCCAGTTCGCGTGAATCAATGGTCCAGGGAAGATTCGAAATCTTGCTGCGTCCGCCACGCACCGGGCCAGCCACGCCAAAACACGCGCTGTGCACCGGAATCCCTTCCGTCTTGACAAACTCAGCGACCACCTCGGCGAGGCCGCTGCGCTCCTGACTTGGATACGTCTTTTCGACCACACACTTCAGCTTGGTACCTTCCGTTTCGAAGGCAGCCAGCCGGGTGCGGGTCCCGCCAATGTCGCCTGCAAGAATCATGGTTCGATTTTCCTCCACTGCCGGCCGTCACGGGCCAGCAATTCGTCGGAATCCGCCGGGCCCCATGTGCCCGAGGGATAGTTAGGAAATCTGCGCGGGGGCAGGGCCTGCCACACATCCAGAATGGGGTCCACAATACTCCATCCCGCCTCCACCATGTCGGCGCGCTGAAAAAGAGTTGCGTCCCCGATCATGCACTCATAAATCAGAACTTCGTAGCCGGTGTAGGCGTCCGCGCCAAAGTATTTGGTGTACTCAAAGCTCATGTCCACCGATCCCACCCGCAGCACCGGGCCCGGAACCTTGGCCCCGAAACTTAGCGATATCCCTTCCACCGGCTGAATCTGCATGACCAGCTGGTTGGTGTGCTTGTGCACCGGAGAGTTGCGAAAAATCTCGAATGGAGTGCGCTTGAACTGAATCGTGATTTCTGTGTGACGCTGCGCCAGGCGTTTCCCTGTGCGGATATAGAACGGCACGCCCACCCATCGCCAGTTGTCGATATTCAGCTTCAAGGCGAGAAAGGTCTCGGTCTTTGATTCGGGAGCCACCCCGGGTTCGGTGCGGTACGCCGCCACTCTTTCTCCTGCGATCACTCCTTCGCCATATTGCCCACGCACGCTGGAGTGAAGCACATCCTCCGAATCCAGGGGCTGCACCGCCCGCAGGATCTTCGCCTGCTCGTCGCGGACTGCATCTGCTTGAAACGATACCGGCGGCTCCATCGCCGTCAGGCTCAGCAGCTGCATGATGTGGTTAGGGACCATGTCGCGCAGCGTGCCTGCCGTGTCAAAGTATCCGCCGCGCAGTTCAACTCCGACGGTTTCCGCGTTCGTGATCTGTACATGGTCGATGTAGCGACGGTTCCAGATAGGCTCGAAGATGGCGTTGTCGAAACGAAACACCATGATGTTCTGCACCGTCTCCTTGCCCAGGTAATGATCGATGCGGTAGATCTGTTTTTCCGCCAACACCGCTTTGACATCGCGGTTCAAGGCTTTGGCAGAGTCGAGATCGTGCCCGAAAGGCTTTTCAATTACCACTCGCCGCCAGCATCCATCTTTCTGGCTGGACAGTTCCGCCTTGCCCAATTGCTGAACGATTGTGGCAAAGAACTTTGGCGCCGTGGCCAGATAGAAGAGATAGTTGGCCTGGGTGCCGTGTTCCCGATCTACGCCAGCCAGTTGCGCGGCCAGGGTTGAATACGTGGCTGGGTCGGCGAATTCGCCGCGTTGATAGTAGAGCCGCTGGGTGAACCACTCCCACGCTTCGGTGCCGCGGTCCTCGGCTTGCAGAAAGCCCGTTACCTGGTCGCGAAATTGCTCGCGGCTCAAATCGTCGAAGGCCACGCCGACCACGGCAAAATTCTTGGGCAGCAGCTTGGCTTTCACCAGGTTATAGAGGGCGGGTACCAGCTTGCGCTTGGTCAGGTCACCCGACGCTCCGAAAAGCACCATCACGCACGGACCAGCAGCCTTGCCAATCTGTTCGTGCTCCTCTTGCCCATGCACCGTTGCTGCCGTCGCCATTTGCCTTGTTCCCGATCCTCGATGGTGGGTGTCTCTCTCCGGCATTGTAGGACAGTGCTGGCGCATATTCATAATTCTGGTGCACTTCAGCGGCTTCGAAATTCCTGCCGGCAAGGGGTCATGCTGGGCCCGCGAAGCATCCGCACAGGGCGCAAGGAAAATCAGACCAGCCCGAGGAGTGAGCCGATGGCATCCACCTTTCACAGGGAAACTGAAACGGGCCCGGCTCAGTCGCTGTTCCGACGACCGAACGGTCATACCATCCTTCACTATCGATTCGCGCTCCGTCCGGTATAATCCAAATCCGCTTGGGTATTTGCGAAGTAAAAGGGGTGGAATGAGAGTTCGGCCCGGTGTGGAGCTGGCGGGCCTCAGCGATGTCGGCTGCCAGCGAGAAAACAACGAAGACCGCTATTCCTATTGGGAACCGGCCGGCGACTCGGAGTTCCCGCGCAAGGGCCGGCTGGCCATTGTGGCCGATGGCATGGGCGGATACGAAGGCGGCCAGGAAGCCAGCCGCATTGCGGTCGAGGTCATCGAAGAAGTCTATGCCAGCGCGGTCGATGGCGACCCGCGCTCCTGGCTTCTGCAAGGCTTTCAGACGGCGCACCATAGGATCCAGGATTACGCGGCCAAATATCCCGACCTCCAGGGTATGGGGACTACCTGCACCGCCATGGCCCTGCTCGACCACCAGCTTTATTTCGCGCACGTCGGGGACAGCCGGTTGTATCTGCTGCGCGGTCCTTCCATCTCACGTCTTACCCACGATCACTCCTACGTCAGCCGATTGGTTCAGAACGGTGTCCTCCGCGCCGAAGAGGCCGAATCCCATCCTCAGCGCCATATCCTCACCGCTGCGCTGGGAGCGGGTAACCACGTCACTCCCGATTCTCCGGCCCAACCTGTCGCTCTCGAAGCAGGGGACGTGCTGGTCCTCTGCACCGACGGACTGTGGGGTCTGCTCAGCGAAGCCGAGATTCAAAGCGCGGTCGTCGGAAAAACGGCGGCTGGAATCTGCGATACCCTGGTCGACACCGCAAGAAAACGTGGCGGCCCGGACAACATCACTGTCCAGGTCCTGCGCATAAACTGATCGCTCCGCGCGCAGTCAAATGGAGGACGGGCGTCTCGCCCGTCCAGCCGTCCAGCTGGGGGGACGCCCGGCCTCAATACGAGTTTGGGAAAACCCTATCAACCCGATAGGGTTTTATGCCATCATAGAGCACCATGAAAATCTCCCAGAAAGGCCTTTATGCGCTGCAGGCCATGATGATGTTGGCCCGCCATTACAACCAGGGGGCCATCCGCATCCGCGACATCGCTTATGAAGAGGTTCTCCCCGAAAAATTTCTGGAACTCATTCTTCTGGAATTGAAGAATGCCCGCATCGTGGAGAGCGTGCGCGGCGCCAAGGGTGGATATCAGCTGCGCCGTCCTCCTTCTGAAATCCGTCTCAGCGAGATCATTCGACTGATTGACGGTCCGCTGGCGCCTTTCGGCGATGCCGAGCAACTCCGCAGTCTGATTGATAGTGACCTCGAGCATCGCGCCCTCTACCAGGTCTTCATGGAAGTCCGCAACGCCGCAGCCAAGATCCTGGAGCACACCACCCTGGCCGACATCGCGGACGCGAAATACGCCAAATCCGCCAAACGCCCAGGCAAGAACAAGAACAAAAGCGAAGATGCGAGAGTGTTGCCCATGGTGGTTTCGGGGAACCCTCGCGGTAGCAGGGAAGACTGAGAAGCGGTTTGCAGGTCTCGGTTTGATTCCGGAGGCTTGGCTTAACGTGTTCCTGCCTGCTATACACTACTTATTAGATAGAGATAATAGAGATAATTCACGGCATGATCCGTGAAAGGAACGAACCAGACTCTTGCTGCCTGCTTTCAAGCCCCGCGTTTTCCCACCGCCACGGCTGCACTTGCGGCCGTCTCGACCCTCCCTGGGCGGTTGTTGTCGCAACACATAGCCGTCCGGCGATCCACCTCACCTAATTTCCGTACCAGAGCATGAGATCCCGGATTTCCTGAACCTGTTCCTTTGTACTCGATGTGGTGGTGCCACACCGGCCGCAAGCGTGAAAGAAGGACTAAGAAACTCAAATAACGAAACGGAGAAACGATGAAACCGATCTTGTGGTTCACTCCATTCCTGGTGGTGATGGGCAGCGCGATGGCACAGACAGGTGCAAGCCCCAGGGCCGCTGCGCCGAAATCCCCTCTAAAAAAGGTCGTAAGTCCAGCGCTCGTAAGCGCCAAAGACGTGCAGGAGCTGCGCGATGCTTTGGCCGCGCAGCAGAAGCAGTCAGACGAGCAACGCCACCAATTCGACGAGCTCAAGTCCCAACTGCAGCAATTGCTGGATGCCACTCAGCAGGCCCACGCCTCCGCGCACAAGGTGCAGGGCAGCGCCGAGCAGGCGCAGACGACGGCCACGCAGGCCCAGGAGTCAGCTGCCCAGGCCCAGCGTCTGGCCGCCCAGGTTTCGAGCAGCGCTGCCGAAGCGAAAACTGAGCTCTCGCTCCTGGACACGCAGTCCAAGGACCAGGACAAGAAGCTGAGCGCGTTGCAGGACATCCTGGGACGCTTCCGTTTCACCGGCGATGTTCGCGTCCGGGGCGAAGACTTTTTCCAGGAGTGCTCCGCTTGCGTTACTCGCAATCGCGCACGTATTCGGCTACGCTTCGGCGTCGAAGGCAAGCTGACCGAGGATTTTACCGGCGGCTTCCTGCTGGCTTCAGGTTGGTTGGGCGACTCCAATAGCACCAATGAAACCCTGACCAATTTCTTCACTCGCAAGACCATCGGCATCGATCGTGCCTTCGTGACCTATCAGCCCGTCGCCGCAAGGTGGATCAGCCTCACCGGCGGCAAATTTGCGTTTACCTGGCAACGCACCCCGATGACTTTCGATTCGGACCTGAATCCTGAGGGCTTCACCGAAAAATTCTCGTTCGATCTGAAGAGCCCGGTGCTCAAAAACTTCACCGTCCAGGGCATCCAGCTGCTCTACAACGAAAACTCCAAGGGCGACGACTCGTTCGCCGTGGGTGGCCAGGTGTCGAGCAAGCTGGACCTTGGTTTCATGAACAGCACTGCGTCGTTCAGCCTTCTCGACTGGAGATTCCCGGACGCCATCCTTAATGCCTCCGCCTTCGCCGTCCAGGCATCGCCAGGCGAAGGGCCCGGATGCGCTACCGGCTCCGGCTTGCCCACGACGGCGCCATGCGTTTACGGGCCTCAAGGCTTTACCAACGCCACCTTCACGGATGCGGCCGGCAAGATTCATTTCCTCTCGGGATTCCTGTATGCCGACTTTATTCTGAACAACCAGATCAAGACCGGCTGGAGCCGTTTTCCCGTCAACCTGCTGCTGGAATACGAAAACAATCTGAACGCAGCCGACCATCCGCTGGACTCGCAGGGAAACGTCCTGACCGGTCTCGGCAAGCAGTCGCACGCCTACCAGGTCGATTTCAGTCTGGGGCAGCTGAAGAACAGGAATGACATACAAATTGGCTATGCCTGGTACCGCCAGGAGCAGGATTCTGCCATCTCGTCCTTCCTGGAAAGCGAAAACCGGGCCCCTTCGAACCTCCTGCAGAACCGGATCTCGGCTCTGTGGAAGGTGCGGTCCAATACCGTCGGCAGTTACACCTTGTGGATTGGCCGTACTCTGAACAGTAGCCTGCAACACGCAATTCTGGCGCCTGGAGTTACTGCCGGCGAGCAGGAGCCGTATCTCAAGCGCATGCAGTTTGATCTGATCTACTCCTTCTGAAGTCGCACTGGCGAATGGCTTACAATCAGACCGTCGGCCGGTTTTTCTCTACCGGCCGACTGATCTGACTTGCCTGAAGCCGCATTCGACTCTGTTTCTCGGCGAAAATGTTGAAAATGATTACACGGAGAGGCTTTCTGACAGGAGTTTCCGGCGGGATCGCGGCAGCCGCCCTGGTGCCGGGTTTCACATGGGCTGAGCGTGGTGTGGAAGTTTCCGGGAAAGCGGGCATGATCGTGCGCTCAGCCCGCTTCCTCGATCTGGAGATGCCTTCGGAGTTCTTCGATTCCTGGATCACTCCTGTGCCTCATTTCTTCGTGCGCAACCACATGCATGAACCCAGCACTTGGGACGCCGGTAGCTGGAAACTGAGCATCAGCGGGGAAGTGGAACGTCCGCTCAGCCTAGGTCTAGGCGAGTTGGCGAAAGTGGATGCGCACTCCATCACCAACACGCTGGAGTGCGCGGGGAACGGACGCGCATTTCAACAACCTAAGGTCCCGGGCGTGCAGTGGCAGCGCGGCGCGGTGGGAACAGCACGTTTCACCGGCCCGCGCTTGCGCGACCTTCTGCAGCGTGCCGGAATAAAGGCGAGCGGCAAGCACGTAATGTTTCGCGGCCTCGATGAAGTTCCTGGCAAAGTCCCGCCGTTCATTCGCAGCATCCCGATCGAGAAAGCGACCGATGAGGCTACGTTGATTGCCACGCACATGAACGGTGTTCCACTGCCCCGGCACCACGGTTTTCCCGCACGCGCTCTGGTGCCGGGGTGGATCGGCGCCGCCTCCTGCAAGTGGCTGACCGAGATCACGGTTTTGGACCAGGAATTTGACGGCAACTTCATGAAGCCGGGATACCGCTTGCCCAACCAACCGATTTCTCCTGGCGGGGAAGTGAATCCGGCCGATACCCATCCCCTCACTTCGCTGGGCGTGAAATCCATCATCGCCCAGCCGGGCGACGGTTCTTCCGTGAGCTCCCGTCCGCTGAGGATTCACGGGGCGGCGTGGGCAGGCGAAGCCGCTGTCACGCGTCTGGAAATTTCGACTGACGGTGGAACGACTTGGCGCGACGCGCGCCTCGGCAGCCAGCAGGCGCGCTATGCCTGGCGGCTTTGGGATCATGTTTGGCGGCCTCAAAAGCCCGGTGAGTATACGATCATGTCCCGCGCGACCGACGACCAGGGACGCACCCAACCTCAGAGTGCCGCCTGGAATCCCAGTGGATATCTCTACAACGCAGTTGATCAGGTGAAAATTCATGTCCTCGCGTAATCGATTCCAGCCACGCGCCTGGGCCAGTGCTGTCGTGTGGCTGGCTTCTTCAACATTGCTGCAGGCCCAGTCTCCAGAGCTGCCGACCGGACCGGTTCAGGCCAAGGTACGCACTGCCTGCACCGAGTGCCATGATTCGAACATCATCGTGCAGCAGCGCTTGAGCAACAACGCCTGGTCCAGGGAAGTTGACAAAATGATCAAGTGGGGCGCGGTGGTGGACTCCGATGACCGCAATGCCTTCATTGATTATTTGAGTGTCAACTTTCCTCCGGACAAGGCTCCAGAGCCCGCCCAGAGAGCCGGCCCGGGCAAGGAGAAGTGAAAACTCCCTGCCGACGTGAACCTAATCTCTAGGGCTGATGCTGTCTGCTAAACTGCCATTGGTTCGGGCACGCTCTGTGCTGAAATTCGAATCAAACGCTCTGCTGAAAAAGAGGCACTATTGAACGTTCTAGTGGTTGGAGGCGCCGGATACATCGGGAGTCACGCCGCGCTGGCACTCAAGCGCCACGGCTACGAACCCATCATCTATGACAATCTGGGCGCCGGCCACGTCGTCCTTGCCCAGGGCTTCGAGCTGATCGTGGGAGATATTTCGGACACGAGCAGGCTGGCCCCAGTTCTGAGCCGTGTCGATGCCGTCATGCACTTTGCCGCCCACGCCTACGTAGGCGAATCGGTGATCAACCCTCGAAAATATTTTCAGAACAACGTGCTCGATGGAGTCACCTTGCTGAACGCGGTACTCGACTCCAAGGTCCGCAAATTTATCTTTTCCTCCAGCTGTGCCGTGTACGGTGTCCCGGCAAAAGTGCCCATGACCGAAGACCTGCCGCGCGTCCCGGTCAATCCCTATGGCGTCACCAAGTTGATTTTTGAGCAGGCCCTCGAGGCCTACGGGCCCGCCTACGGTCTGGGGTATGTGAATCTCCGTTACTTCAACGCGGCCGGGGCGGATGAATCTGGGACCATCGGCGAAATGCACAGTCCTGAGACTCACCTCATACCCTCGGCTTTTGAAGCCATCCGCGGTCAGCGTCCGGCGCTTGAGGTTTTCGGAGACAAATACCCCACTCCTGACGGTACCTGTGTTCGGGATTACATCCACGTAACCGATCTGGCCGAGGCGCACGTGCTGGCGCTGGAGTACTTGGCGGGCGGGACCTCGCAGGCGGTCAATCTAGGAACCGGCCGCGGCCATTCCGTTCGCGAGATTCTTTCCGCCATCAAGCGGGTTACCGGACGCGAGGTGCCCAGCCGCATGGCGCCGCCCCGCGCCGGAGACCCTCCGGAACTGGTCGCCGATCCGACCCGCGCAGAAAAACTACTGCATTGGAAAGCCAAGCGATCGCTTGACGAAATTGTGGCCACGGCATGGAAATGGGACGAGCTTATACGGACGGCGAAGAAGTGATGGTGGCGGAGTGATCGCAAGCAGAAAGAGCAAAGCGCTATCGACCCAGCGTCCAGGAGGCAGAAGGGCGCTACGATAGCGCTGCCTGTAATTGGCCCGAACTGAGGAGAAGTCTAGGCCGAAGATTGCACCAATCCTAGTGCATAGTCGGATACCTCACGCGAGGGCGCCCACCCTCTTCGCGGCTTTCGCGAAAGGGTGGGGATTTCGTGTTCTGGCACTCATCTGTCAGTCAAAGATTTCAACCGTTTAGCCGCACTGCTTAATGCAGTTTCTAAACCCAGCAGATGCCGTTCCTCGGTTAGATAACTGATCACCATCATGCGCAGTACGCTCTGTCCCCGGACTTTCGTCTCCGAGATCCAGCGACTCCCGTCGCGCGTAACTTCTTCGACGATAGCGTCGTGCTCGGCGGCCAGTGTCCGTGACCCGTTCGAATTGAGCCGGAACGTGACGATCGGAAGCATCGGCGCCACGGCCAGCTCGAAATCTTCAGAAGCCGTGACCCAGTCGGCGAAGCTCTTCGACGAGTCTTAGTTGGCGATCGATCAGGTCCTCATACGCCTGCCGCCCGTGCACCCGCAGGGTCAGCCAGAGTTTCAGGGAGTTCATGCGCCGCGTCCACTGCGTGCTGATGCGGGAATTGTCCGGCAACTGCGCCCCCGCGGCCTTCGGCATGTAAGGCGCGGCCACGGAAAACGCGCGCTCCAGAATCTCGGGATGGCTGGTCAGGATCACGCCGGCGGCAAACGGCATGGCCAGCCACTTGTGCGGATCGATGGTCAGCGAATCGGCTCGCTCGATGCCTCGCACCAGGTCGCGATGCCGATCGGAAAAGATCGCCACGCCGCCATAAGCGCCATCCACGTGCAGCCACAACTGCTGTCGCCGGCAGACATTCCGAGATAGCGATCAGATCATCCACGGTCCCGGAGTTTGTAGTTCCCGCCGTCGCTACCACGCAGAACGGTTTTCGACCGGCCGCGCGGTCTTCCGCTATCGCTTGCTCCAATTTTTGCGGATCGAGTTGCGCAGCCTCGTTCACCACAATCCGTTGCAGGGCCTTGCGTCCAATTCCCAACAGCCCAGCAGACTTGTCGAGCGAATGATGTGATTCCGCCGAAGCATAGCAGACAGGCGGGCCGCCGATCGAAACCACGCCTTCTTCAATCACGCGTCGGGAAATTTCGACGGTCAGCGCCAGAGCCAGCCCGCTGAAATTGGCTTCGTTGCCTCCGCTGGTGAAAGTTCCGTTGAATTCGCCGGGCCAGCCCACGCGCTCGCCGATCCAACGTACGGTCTCGAGTTCGATCTTCGACGCCAGTTGGGAACGCGCCAAGGTAGCAAGCTGTGGATTGAGCCCGGCCACCAACGCTTCCGCCAGCACTCCCATATAAGTGGGTGTCGGGATTCATCAGCCCGAAATAGTTGGCGCTGGGGACGTGGAAGCCTTTCTCCACCATCTCGCGACAGAGTTCGTCCAGCACTTTTTCTGCGATCCTGGCCAGTCTCCGGAAGCGCATGGTGAAGCGGTCCATAGGTCCGTTGCTCCAGCGGAAGCTGTACCGGACGATCCGGCAGGGAAGAATAGAAGGAGTCAATCTGATCAATCAGGCGGTAACCCAGCCGCCGCCGGGTTTCGGAGTCGAAGTCGAAGCGCATACGCGTTCGATTCTAGACGCAACGCGGAATGGACGTAGGAGACGAAAGAATTCGTTCCCACGGCGATAGAAAATAACACTCAAGACAATTGTTATCGTGGCGGGGCGGAAGAATCTCGGCCATGAGGTGCGAGCTGGAAGGCTCAGGCGCCGAATCTCTCAGCTGCCCGAGCTTTCGCCTTGGCCGCCTCTTCCTCCCGGTTCTTTGGGGGCGCGGTCGTTTCGAGCGAATGCAGAAGACGAGTCGAGATGCCGGCGATTTCCTCGATTGCATCCAGGAACGCGGCTTCATTGGCCTTCGAAGGCTTGTTGAAGCCAGTGATCTTTCTCACGAACTGCAGAGAAGCCGCCCGGATCTCCTCGTCAGTCACAGGCGGATCGAAATTAAAAAGGGTCTTGATATTCCTGCACATCGTATGACCTCAAAGGATCTCAGGATATCGTAACTCCGCAGCAGATTATCCACGCGGCAAGAAAACATGCCTCGCCTATAATGCGGGTACCTGGGA
The DNA here is from genome assembly GCA_963779255.1 of Terriglobia bacterium. GTDB lineage: Bacteria > Acidobacteriota > Terriglobia > Terriglobales > Acidobacteriaceae > JAIQFF01. The sequence goes on from CAVZXU010000013.1 coordinate 49,102, forward strand.
GCGAAAGGAGTGATTTCAAATGGGATCGACAAGAATGTATCCGCATACTCCGGGTGTGCTGGCTGTAGCCGCGTTATCCCTGGCGACGCTGGCGGTGTGTAACCAGTCATTTGCGCAAGGCGTTGCCATGGGCAATTGCAAACCGATCAGCCAGCGGACAGCGGAGTTGGGATGTTGGATCATGGCCGATCAGCCCATTGGAGCGCTCACAAAATCACAGGTGTTCTGGCATCTGGACGCCTATCCGACGCGCGCGGCAGCGGAGACAGTCAAGGGACCGCGAGGCACCGTCCTGGAGTCGCTGGGAAAGGTGTGGCTGTTGACCATCGAAGAGGCGGGATGGCAGTCGCCCAACGGGCAGCGCATCGCCAGCATCGGTCCCCTTCCGATCACCGCTGGTGAAGAGTATTCGGCACAGTATATGGAAGCGATTTTGAATCCTGGCATGACCTCATCGATCCACTCCCATGCGGGACCGGAAGCCTGGTACACGCTGGCAGGAGAAACCTGTTTGGAGACCCCACAAGGCAAGTACGTTGGACGGGCGGGTGGAGAACCGGTAATTGTGTCCGGCGATTTGCCGATGCACCTTACCGCCACTGGCACCGAACAGCGTCGGGCGCTGGTGCTTATCCTTCACGAATCGTCGAAGCCTCCAACCACCCTCGTGCACGATTGGACGCCGAAAGGGCTGTGTGGAAAATGAAAAGTGGTGCCCCATTCTTGTCTCGGCAGGGTTGTCCCACATCCAACTATCAGCAAAGTCGAGTAAAGGCGCTGGGGTCTTTCCGTCCAACCGTCCGTAAATCGCGCACGCATCCCGTAACCTGCGTGGTGGCAATCACGGTGCCGATGGCAGCACCTGAATCGTGTGCAACCAGGCTTCCACGGACTGAGGCCAGGTTGTGATCGGCATCGCGGTATGGCGAAGGCCGTAGCCGTGTCTCCCCGCCGTGTGAGCAGATCTACTTGACTCCCTTCTCCGGATCCCAGGAGCCTTGCAGCTTGCGAATATAAATGATCTGCCCGATGTGGTACGCGTTGTGCGTGCCGAGGTGCGCGATGATGGAATACCACGACTCTAATTTCTTGTCGTCCGCAGCTTCAACGGCCTTTTCCCAGTCCGTGAGCACCTGGTCGAGCTGCTGCACCGTGGCCGCCCACTTCTTGCTGTCGAAGTTGTTGAAGGTTTCGTTATTGTCGCCGCTGAACTTCACCGGAGGCTCGCCCTTGAATTTGGCCAGTTCCTCCTGGTTCCAGAACACGAGATGATTGGCGAGCTGTCCAATGGAGTGATTTCCTTTGCCGTCCTGCCAACTGGCCTGCTCCGGCGTAAGCCCTTCTACCGCCGTATTCGCGGGCACAAACCACTCTTTCTGATTGTGGGTGGTTCGCAGTTGTTCCAGCAAAATGCTCTTGAGTGTGGGTGCCTTTTTCTGATCTTGCGCTGAAGCGTTAAACGAAAGAGAAAGAACTAGACAGATAAAGAGTAGTTTCATAGTCGAATGGTCCTCCTCGCCGGTTAGACGTTGCCTGCCCCATATCGGCTAGCAGTGTACTTAGATTTCGCGCCTTCTGCGAAAGAGTGGGGTGGCTCCGTGTCGCCTTTGTAAGCCGAGTCCTACCGCTCCGTGTCCTCGGTGTCCTCTGTGGTTAAGGTTTTCTCCGGCCGGAGCAAGGGAAACAAAATCACATCTCGAATGGTGTGCGAATCCGTCAGCAGCATGGCCAACCGGTCCACGCCCACACCCACTCCACCCGCAGGCGGCATGCCATACGACAGGGCGCGGATGTAGTCCTCATCCATCTGGTGGGCTTCCTCGTCGCCGCGTTCTCTTTCCTGCAATTGCTGCTCGAAGCGCCGGCGCTGGTCCTCGGGGTCGTTCAATTCGCTGAAGCCGTTGGCAATCTCCATCTTGCCGGCAAAGATTTCCCAGCGCTCAGTCCAGTCAGGTTCGTCCGCCTTCTGCTTGGACAGCGGTGAAACCGCGGTAGGGAACTCATAAATAATCGTCGGCTGAATCAGATGCTCTTCCGCTGCAGCGTCGAACAAAGCCGCGATGGTTTTTCCCGCCGGCTCTCGGGGATCGTAGGCTACATGCGCATGCGCCGAGTTGAAGCGCTTCACCAGATTCTCCACCCCATCGGGCGACGCGAAGTCCGACATCTGCGGCTTCGCGCCCGCTGCCTCCGGCCAGTGCCGGATGATGGCTTCACGCATAGTCATTCGCCGCCAATTCGACCCCGCCCAATCAATTTCGTCCTCGCCCCATTTGGTCTTGGTTCCGCCGGTGACGTCTTTCGCGGCCTGCTCAATCATTTGCTGGGTGAGGTCCATTACGCCGCGATAGTCGGTGTACGCCTGGTAGAACTCGAGCATGGTGAACTCAGGATTCCACCGCCAGCCCAGTCCTTCGTTGCGGAAGTTGCGATTTATTTCGTACACCCGATCAAACCCGCCCACGGTCAGTCGCTTCAAGTACAACTCCGGCGCGATCCGCAGAAAAAGGTCCATGTCAAGCGTGTTGTGATGGGTCTTGAACGGTCGCGCCACCGCACCGCCCGCGATAGGCTGCATCATCGGCGTTTCGACTTCGACAAATCCCTGGCCATCCATGAAGCGCCGCAGCGATTGCACCAGCTTGCTGCGCTTGATAAACACCTCGCGCACTTCGGGATTCATCACCAGATCGACGTAACGTTGCCGGTAGCGCAGCTCAACGTCGGTCAGGCCGTGCCACTTCTCCGGCAAAGGCAGCAGATCTTTCGACAGAAACGTAATTTCTTCCACGTGCACGGAGAGTTCCCCGGTGCGCGTGCGAAACAAGTACCCGCTGACTCCGATGTGATCGCCCAGATCCAGCAGCTTGTACAGCTCGAACCCCTTTTCCCCCACCGCATCTTTCTTGACGTATATCTGCAGCCTCTGGCCCTCCTGCTGGAGGTGCGCGAACCCGGCCTTCCCCATCAGCCGGATGGCCATGATGCGCCCCGCAACTCGTACGTTGACTCGCGGGTTCTCCAGCTGCTCGCCAGTCTTCTCCGAGTACTCCGCCAGAATCTGAGGAATCGTGTGGGTGAATTCGTACTTGCGGGGATAGACCTGCTGACCCAACGCTTCAATCTGCTTCAGCTTCTCCCGCCGCAGTCCGTAAATTTTCTCGTCGAGTGCCAATGGTTTCCTTGTTCAGCGATCGCCAGCCAGTGAGCACACTGCAGGCGCAAACAGTGAACAGCGATTATAAACAAGCGGGAGATAAGAAGACCTTTGGATCGTCTGATTTGGTAGTGGTTCCAACAAAGACCTAACCTCATGCAGCAGTCATCCTGAGGGACTTTAGTCCCGAAGGATCTGGCGGGCAGCAACGCGATTGCCTGCGCACACTCACACCTTCAGCAGTTCCAGATAAATCGCCATTCCAACCACCGCATCGACACCCATAACGTCCAGGCGGTCAACCTCTTCCTGTGTCCTGATGCCGCCGGCCACAATCAGTCTCTTTGCGGTCACGCTGCGTAGTTCAGAGACCACATCGAGCGGCATGCCCAACAGCAGTCCTTCCGTATCAATATGGGTATAGAGAAAGCCGCCGCACCAGGTTTCGAGCGCGCGCACCATTTGCACCGCGGAAATCTCAGTGAGCTGGCGCCATCCCCGAATTGCGACCCTGCCAGCCTTCGAATCCACCGCGAAGATTAGCTTGTCTGCGCCCAGCCCACCCGCAAGCTGCTGGGCAAATGCAGTTTGAATGGCTCCATCCTTTATGAGAGACGATCCGATGATCACCCGCAATGCGCCGTCAGCCAGCATTTCCTGCGCTCTCTCGGCGGTGCGGATTCCGCCGCCCACCTGGCAAGGCAGCCGCCGCAACAGAGACCGCACCAGATGCCGGTTGTCCCCCTGCCCAATCGCTGCATCGAGATCAATGATCTGCACCAGCGGATACTTGGCAAAACGCTCCAGCCACGGTTCGAAGTCGTCGAACTCCAGGGCCTTCTTTTCTCCCTGCACCAGCTGAACGATCTTGCCTCCCATCAGATCAATCGAAGGAATCAGCATGGCCACCTCATGGGAATTCCGGCGCTTTGCAACTCCTGCTTGAGGTCGCCAATCGGCGTAATCCCCAAGTGGAAGATGGACGCGGCCAGACGCCGCATCCGCGCGCCCGTCACGGAAAACGTTCAACAAAGTGTTCCGCCGCTCCCGCTCCTCCAGAAGCAATCACAGGGATGTTGACCGCGCCCACGACCGCTCGCGTCAACTCACAATCGAAACCGTCGCGCATTCCGTCGCGGTCAATCGAGGTGAGCAGGATTTCGCCTGCTCCACACTGCTCCGCCTCGCTGGCCCATTCCACCGCATCGCGTCCGGTCGGATGCCGTCCTCCCGTCGCTTTCACCCCGAAATGCATTCCGTTGCCGTTGCCAACACGCAGAGCATCAATGGCCACAATCACCGCCTGCGAGCCATAGCGGTGCGCAATCCTGCCAATCAGCGCGGGATCTGCCAGCGCCGCGGAATTGACTGCGACCTTGTCCGCGCCGGCATCAAACACCGCTGCGGCATCGTCGAGCGAGCGGATGCCTCCGCCTACGGTGAATGGGATGAACAACTGGCGCGCCGTACGTCGCACCACGTCGAGCAAGGTGGAGCGATTCTCGTAAGTCGCGGAGATATCCAGCAGCACAACTTCGTCAGCTCCCGCTCGCCCATGGGTCAAGGCCAGTTCTGCGGGATCGCCGGCGTCGCGCAAGTCGGAAAATTGCACGCCTTTCACCACGCGTCCCGCATCCACGTCCAGGCAGGCGATAATGCGCTTGGTCAGCATTGACGATCTAGTTCCTACAGTTCACAAAAATTACGCAGAAGCCGAAGCCCCGCCGTCCCTGATTTCTCAGGGTGAAACTGAACTCCAAAAAGCTGTCCGCGCTCCACTACGGCGGAAAATGGTCCGCCATACTCGCACTTGCCCACGGTAGCTTCGACCACCGGCGCCCGGTAGGAATGGGTGAAGTATACGAACGAATCCTGAGGAAGTGCGCGCAGCAAACGTGAGGCTCCGGTAACCTGTAACTGGTTCCAGCCCACATGCGGTGATTTCACCGCCGCCGGGAACTTCTCGCACTCCCCCGCGAACAGGCCCAGGCCGCGAAGTTGCGGCGCCTCCCGGCTCGACTCAAACATCCACTGCATGCCCAGACAAATGCCGAGCAGAGGAACCTGCCGGTCGATCGCTTTCACCACGGCCTCATGCAAAGCGCCTGACAGCGCCGTGGTGGCTTCGAAATTACCAACGCCGGGCAGAACGATTTTGTCGGCTCGCGCAATCGCCGCAGGGTCCGCGGTGATTGCCGACTCGTAGCCGAGATGGTCCAATGCCTTTTTGACGGAGGCCAGATTCCCGGCTTGGTAGTCCACGATGGCGATCACAGCAGCCCCTTCGTGCTGGGCAACAGGCGGGCCATCCGCCGGTCACGCCAGCAGGCCGCCCGCAGCGCCCGCGCGAACGCCTTGAATAACGATTCAATCTTGTGATGGTTGGAGCGGCCATAGAGCACCCTCGCGTGAACGTTGGCGCGCGCCCCTCTGGCAAAACCTTCGAAGAAGTCATAAACCAGTTCAGACTGCAGATCGCCCACCAGTCGCTGGCGCACTTTCGTATCGACGACGCTCGACGCGCGCCCGCCGAAATCAACCGCCGCCAGGCCCAGATGTTTCGTCCATGGGCATGACAAAATATCCAGCGCGCAGGACTCCACGCTTCGACCCCAGCGCTTTGTGAAACGCTTCTCCCAGAACGATCCCCACGTCCTCCACCGTGTGGTGCTGGTCCACATCGAGATCGCCCTGCGCCCGCAGTTCAAGATCGAAACCGCCGTGCCGGGCAAACAACTCCAGCATGTGATCAAAGAACCGGATGCCGGTGGACACCTTGTACTGTCCTCGCCCATCAATGTTGAGCACCACACGGATCGCGGTTTCTTGCGTCTTGCGCTCGATGCGAGCCCGTCTCATGCCGGCTTCCTTTCTCCCCAGCCGATTTCTTTCAGTGTTTCGTGCAACGCGCCTAACAGGCGTTCGGTATGTGCTCGCCAACCAGCGGTGATGCGGACGCAGCCTTCGCATCCGAAATCGGAAGACCGGTCGCGCACCAGAATCCCGCGCGCTTTCATCCCCCGAACAAAATCCGCGTGGCTCGGCCCGATCCGCGCCAGCACAAAATTTGCCTGGCTCGGCCAGAAGGGAATTCCGAGAATGCGGAATTCTTCTTCCAACCGATTGCGGCTCCACTGCACCTCGGCCACGCACCGGCGAACGTATTCCTGATCGGCCAGCGCTGCCGGCAGGCACGCCAAAGCCACTCCGTTTACGTTATAGGGTGAGCAGCTCCGCCCCAGGCTTTGTATTTGTTCCGCCGCCCCCGCCAGCACTCCCACTCTCAGACTCGCCATCCCGTATGCCTTGGAAAATGTGCGCGCAATAAAAAGGTTCTGCACCTGCCCAACGTATTCCAGGAGCGACTCGCCATAGAACTCGAAGTAAGCCTCGTCCACCAGCACTGCGGCCTGGGGCGCGCTCCGGGCGATCAATAGCAAATCTTCCGCGGACGCCACCGCGCCCGTCGGGTTGTTCGGATTCGCGATGGCGATCAGCCGTGTTTTCGGCGCAGTGGTATAGGCCAAAACCTTGGACGTGGGAAAACGAAAATCTTCATCCGCGGAAATCGAAATGACCCGCGCTCCAGTCGCAGCCGCGCAAATCTGGTACATCGCGAAGGTCGGAACCACAATCAGCACATCGTCATCCGGTTCGAGATACGCCTCGCATACCAGGTGGATCGCCTCGTCCACTCCATTGGTCAAGAGGACCTGCTCCGGGCGCAATCCCAGAAACGATGCCACTTCATGTTCCACCGGCTCGCGTTCCGGATAGCAAGCCATCTGTTCCGGCTGCAGCTTCCGCAGCCGCTCCATCACTTGCGGTGAACATCCGCCGGTGTTCTCGTTGAAATCCAGACGCAGCCCTGCGCGGTCGCCCAAAGGCGGCTGGTACTGTTTCAACTTGCGCACGGCCTCACGCGCCTCAAGCATGGCCGCACCTCAGCTCGATGGAGCGGCCATGGGCCCGAAGCCCCTCAGCTTCGGCCAAAGTCAGAATTGCCGGCGCAATCTTGCGCAAGCCAGCGCGCGAAAGTTCCTGCACCGTCATGACCTTAAGAAAGTCGGTTACGCTCAGGCCCCCGCGGAACCGGGCAACGCCTCCGGTGGGCAGTACATGGTTGGGACCAGATCCATAGTCCCCGGCGGCCTGCGCGGAGTAGTCGCCCAGAAAAATCGAGCCCGCGCTCACGATGCCTGGCAGCAGCTCGCGGGTAGTGGTGAGATGTTCCGGGGCGATGATGTTTGTCCAGTCAAGCGCCTGGGTTGAAGATGTAGCCAGCAGAACAGCTCCGTGCTTTCGCAGTGCCTGCTGGGCCACCGGGTTTCCCTGTGCCAGCGCCTCGACCGAGCGCGAGACCGCACCCGCCAGCTTTCGCGATTGCGTCACCAGCAGCACCAGGGCGTCGGGATCATGCTCCGCTTGTGCGAGCAGATCGGATGCAATGAAAGACGGCTCGCCATGGTCACAAAGAATCAGCGCTTCTGTCGGACCCGCCAGAAAGTCGATGGCGCAATCAAAGGCCACAATCTTCTTGGCCGCGGTCACAAACAAGTTTCCCGGTCCCACGATCTTGTTTACTCGAGGAACGCTTTTCGTGCCGTAGGCTAGCGCCGCGATGGCCTGTGCGCCCCCGATGCGGTAGAACTCACCTACTCCCAAGAACGCCGCCGCCGCGAGCGTGGCCTGCGCGGGGCGGGGTGAAACCACGCGAATTTCCTTTACGCCCGCGACTTGCGCCGGAATCACCGTCATCAGCACGGTTGAGGGCAGGGGATAGCGTCCGCCGGGCACATAACATCCGACGGAACTGAGCGGCCGCACCAATTGGCCCACCTTGCGGCCCTGCTTCACTCTTTCCCATTCAGCAGGCTTTTGCCACTCGCAGAATTCTCGGATGTTGCTTGCCGCGGTCTCCAGCGCCACGCGTAGTTCGCTTGGCGAAGACTTCAGGGCGGCTTTCATTTCGCCTTCCGAAACCCGCAACGAATCGCCGGTACTGAGACCATCCCACCGTTCAGCGTATTGTCGCAGTGCGCGGTCGCCATCCCGGCGCACACTCTGGACAATGCGGCGCACTCGCGGTTCCAGCGTGTCTAGCTTCTGTCCCCGCCGCTCCAGCTTCCGCACGTAATTCTCGGCGGCCCGACCTTCGAGAATCCGCATCACATGACCACCTTGTTCAGCGGATATTCGACAATGCCCTCGGCGTTCGCCGCCTTGAGCCGGGGAATGATCTCCCAGGCCGCGGACTCTTCGATGATCGTATTTACCGCGACCCATGCGTCATCGCTCAGTGTGGCCACAGTAGGCTTCTGCAACGCCGGCAGCACCCCAAGCACCGCGGCCAGATCTGACTTGCGGACGTTCAGCATCAGGCCCACCCGTCCCTGGGCCTCCATCGCGCCCCGCAGCATCACTGCCAGGTTCTCGATCTTGCGGCGTTTGCCGTCTTCTTTCCAGGCGGCGCGATTGGCGATGATCTGCGTATTGGACTCGAGCAGGGTGTCAATAATGCGGAGGTGGTTGGCGCGCAGCGAACTGCCGGTCTCGGTGACTTCCACAATGGCGTCCGCCAGCATGGGAGGCTTCACCTCGGTCGCTCCCCAGGAAAACTCCACGCGCACATGTCACACCTTTCTTGCCGAAATAATTCCGCGTGACATTTACAAGTTCGGTGGCGACGATGCAGTCCGCGAGGTCTTCCGCGCGCTGGTATCCCGAAGCCTCAGGCACAGCCAGGACCCAGCGCACTTTTCCGCGACTCTGCTTGGCGTAGATCAGGTCTGCTACGGTCACAACCTCCAGACCACTCTCCATCACCCAGTCCAGTCCGGTCAGCCCCGCATCGAGAACCCCGTGCTCCACGTACCGTGCCATCTCCTGGGCGCGAATCAACATGCACTCAACATCAGGATCGGCGGTGCTTGCCGAATACGACCGGCCGTTGGTGTAGATGGTCAGTCCCGCGCGCGCGAACAACTGCAGGGTCGCCTCCTGCAAACTCCCTTTCGGAATGCCGATACGCAGTTTCATGGCAGCGATCCTTCGTTCTGCGTCGCTGGCTTGTGCAAGGGCAGCCTCTCGGTGAAGCACGAACGCGTTCCGTTGTGGCAGACCACGCCCTTCCCCTGGACTCGGACCTGCAGCAGGACCGTGTCGCGATCGCAATCGGTCACTGCCGAGACCACTTCCAGCCGGTTGCCGGAAGTCTCGCCCTTGGTCCAAAGCTGATTGCGAGTGCGGCTGAAAAACGTGACATACCCGGCCCGCAGTGTCTGTTCAAAGGCTTCCCGATTCATGAAGCCCAGCATCAGCACCTCGCCGCTGCCCGCATCCTGCACAATGGCCGGCAACAGCCCTTGCATCTTGTCGAAATCAATTTCCTGGCTCATCGCGTCTCCAAATCTATCGCTAGAAACAAAAAGCCCGCTGTCGCGAATCGCGTCAGCGGGCCTAATCTTGTGAGTGAGCTAACCTATCTCGACACACCCCCCGCCAACACGTTGTGCACATGATGGTGATGGTGGAGATGGGAAACAAAACTCATCCCTGTGAAGATAGCCGAAGCCGCAGCCTCCTGTCAAAAATTTTGAAGCTCCACAACCCACGTGGGACAGCCGCCCCCGGCTCTTCGGCGGAGCGAGCTCGGCTAATGTCATCCTGTTTGCTAAACTCACCCCATGCCCACGGGAATTACCGGCGCCCATGTCCTCCTCTATAGCGATAACCCAGAAGCCGACCGCGCCTTCTTCCGCGACATTCTCAACTTTCCCGCTGTGGACGCCGGCGGTGGCTGGCTGATATTTGCCTTGCCTCCCGCGGAAGTCGGGATTCACCCCACCGATGGCGAGAGAGGTCAGTCGCACGGGGGACGTAAGCTCCTGGGCTCGGTCCTCTACCTGATGTGCGACAACCTGCCGGCGGTGATGAAATCGCTGCGGGCAAAAGGCGTGACCTGCTCGCCTGCGGAAGAGGAAGACTGGGGAATCAAAACGACGATCCAGTTGCCCAGCGGCGGCGAAATTGGCCTCTACCAGCCCACACACCAGACGGCCCTTGGCCTTGGGTAGCCGGTTCCAGCCGAAAGAGTCCGAATCACGAAGGGCACGAAGTCACGAAGGCCTTAGTCTCAAGGTTTTCCTTCGTGTACCTTCGTGCCCTTCGTGGTTAAAGGTTTGGCAAACTCCCACTACCGAAGATGCGGTAATCACTCAGTTTGAACGATCCCCCGCAACCCGGGGTCATCCTGCGGGACTTCAGTCCCGAAGGATCTGGCGCGCAGCCGCGCTGCTGCGGGCAAATCGCGCATGGGCTCCACGCCACATGCTTCGCAGGCTCAGCATGACGCCTTGGATTGTGAGCCAAACCTAAAACTGAGACACCACCGAAGATGCGGCTTCATTGACATTTGCCACCCTGCAGAGTACGGTTCCGTACGCAACCTACCCAGCAACAGGAATCAGCACCAGCGCCGGTATTCTCCCCCCAAATCCGGTGACTCTTTTAGGAGGAAAAGGATGAACAGGAAATTGTGTGGGATTTTTGCAGGTGTGTGTGTACTTGTGGTGATGGCCGCCTCAGCCCTACCGGCTCGGGCGCAAGATGAGCCGAAGGAAAAACCGCCGATGTACAGCTACGTCGGGTTTTGGAATATTCCCCGCGCGCAATGGGCGGACATGGAAAAGAACAATGCCGTTGACCAGAAAATTCTGGACAAAGCGCTGGCCGACGGGTCCATCGTAGGCTACGGCAACGACCTGAATCTGGTGCACACGGTGGACGGGATGACGCACGACGATTGGTGGTCGGCGATGTCCATGGCTGCCATGCTGAACGTGCTGGACAAGTTCTACAAGTCCGGTACGCCAACCTCACCCGTACTCGCAAGCGCCACCAAGCACTCGGACGGCATCTTCGTCAGCCACTATTACAACTGGCGTCCGGGTTCATATAAGAACGCCTACACCCGCGTGGCGATGTACAAACTGAAACCCGGTGTGCCGGAGCACGCTATTGAGACGCTCAGCAAGAGCTATATCGTGCCAATGCTAGAGAAGCTCTTGGCCGACGGCTCGCTCATCGAATATGAAATTGACACCGAAGCGATCCACACCGAGTCTCCTGGAACGTTTTGGGTTGACGTCATCGCGCCAACCGCTGACGGTCTGGACAAGTTGAATGCGGCGTTGCAAGAGAGGGCCAAGACGAACCCCATGGCCGGCCCGGCCTTCGAATCGATGGTGGACACTGCGGCGCACCGCGATAATCTTTCCAGCACAACCGTAACTTACAAATGATTGCGATTTTGGGTGGAGCAGCGCTTTAGCGCTGCATTGAAGGGCAGCGTTTCTGGGGGCTTCAGCCGCTGAGGTACCTCAAGGGCTAAAGCCCAGCCACGACCCCGGCGCATGCAGGCCTGAAGGCCTGCTCCACCCTTTGACCGCTCGACCACTGATGACAGATGGTAGCCGCGTCGCGCACACTTCAAACGGGCCCAGGGCCCTTAGCGCCCGTCCCTTGAAGGTGAAGAAAGTCAGGGGTAGTATTAGGTTCAAGCTTCGGTAGGCAAATTGGCGAGAGGCGTTGATGCCGCAAAATTACGTTCCCATATTTATTTTCATCGCATTCATCGCTGTGATGCTTCCCGTGACGCTGCTGGCGGCAAAGCTGGTGCGCCCCGACAATCCCGGCAAAGCCAAATTGATGCCCTACGAATGCGGCATCGATCCGGTGGACAGCTCCCGCGGACGCTACACCGTTCGCTATTACATCGTCGCTATCCTGTTCGTGGTCTTCGACGTGGAAACCATCTTCCTGTTTCCCTGGGCGGTGAAGTTCAAAGCGCTGGGCGTGTTCGGCCTGATCGAGATGCTGGTTTTCCTGCTGCATCCTGATCGTGGGCTACATCTGGATCTGGAAAAAAGGCGCGCTGGAATGGGTCTGATCGCGTAGGGGCGGATGCCCCTTCGACTCGCCGAGGGCAGGCTCTATCGCCCGGCGGAGCGCAGCTCCGCAAGGTCTGTTTGGGCTTTTGTAGTGATCCCGAATGCCAGATTCCCCCGCTTCCGAAACCTTCACCGCCAGCCGCTGGACCAAAGGCAATCTGTTTTTCCCGTCGCGCATCATCGTTAGTCCGCAGCGCGTGAGCCGGGTAAAGTCGCGCCTGTTTGGCAGCAACGAAGAAAGCATCGCCATCGGCAAGGTTGCCTCGGTGCAAATTTCGACCGGAATGATCTGGTCCAATATTCGTGATTGAATCTTCCGGCGGCACCGATCCCATCACCAGCCACGGCCACCGCAAGGCCGACGCGCTGCGCATTCGCGATTTGATCGAAAGTTACCAGGCGGCGACGCCAGCGGACATGACGCATCGCCATCGCGTGATGCTGTCGTCCGCGATTGACAGTTACTTTGCAAGCTGTTAGAAGTTAACGTTCTTCTAAACGCCCACGGCGCCGGAGGTTTGTACCTTCCGTAGCTATGCCCGAGGAAACCAAATCCCCTCCACCGCCGCCCGGTGGTGAGCAGAAACCGCCGGCGGGCGAACCCGTTCCCGGCAGCGTTCAGTCGTCCCCGGATAAACCCGCCGCCTGCCGAAAGCAGCGCGAACACGCCGCTCCCGCCAAAGCCCACTGGTCCCGCCCCCGTTCCCTGGGACTCGCCGATGGTTTCCCGGCTCAAGGCGGCAGCACGGCTCAGGCATCCGCTCGAGGCCAATACCTATCTTGGACAGAAATATATCGTCGCCGATTCGTCGCTCATTCCCGAGATGCTGCAGGTGCTGCGCGATCAGGAGCAATTCGACTATTGCGTCGATATCACCGCCGTCCACTATCCCGAGCGCGAGAAGCAATTCGAAGTGGTCTGGATTCTCTATTCGTTCCCGCGCAACGAACGCATCCGAGTGAAAGCCTCGAATGCCGAGGCGGAGTCCGTGCCCAGCGCCGTTCCCATCTGGCCGACCGCTAACTGGCTGGAGCGCGAAGTCTTCGACATGTTCGGCATTCGCTTCGAGGGACATCCCGACCTGAAGCGCATTCTGTTGCCCGACGGCTGGAAGGGCCACCCGCTGCGCAAGGATTACGGCATCATTCAGCAGGACCAAGAGTGGGTGCAGATCAACCTGGGGATCGAGAGCGGGCAATGAACGACCGAACGACGCTCGACCGCGTCTCCACCTGGAACTGGAACATCCCGAGAAGACATTTCTCGATTCCAACGAACTCATCATCAACATGGGCCCGCAGCACCCGGCCACCCACGGCGTGCTGCGCGTCATCCTGAAGCTCGACGGCGAAAAAGTTCTGGGCACCGAATGCGTGATCGGCTATCTCCATCGCGGCGTGGAAAAAATCGCCGAGCACCGCACCTACACCATGTTCAATCCCTACGTCGACCGCATGGACTATGTGGCCGCGGTCTCGAACGGATTGGGTTACTGCGAAGCGGTCGAAAAGTTGCTGAACGTGGAAGCCCCGCCGCGCGCCCAATATATCCGCGTGATCCTGACGGAACTGAATCGCCTGGCCAGCCACATGCTCTGGCTGGGCACGCACGCGCTCGATATCGGCGCCATCACGCCGCTCTTCTACACCTTCCGCGACCGGGAAGAAATTCTCAAGATTTTCGAGAAATACTGCGGCGCCCGCCTGACCACGCATGCCTTCCGCATCGGCGGATGTTCCGTACGAAACCTACGACGGCTTTGAACGCGAGGTAAAGAAGTTCCTCGATTTCGTCACTCCCAAGATTGACGAGTACGAAGAGCTCCTCACCACCAACCGCATCTGGGTCGAGCGCACGAAAGACGTCGGCAAGATTTCCGCCAAGGAGTGCATCGCTCTCGGGGTGACCGGGCCGGTGCTGCGCGCCAGCGGCGTGAAGTGGGACTTGCGCAAGGCCCAGCCCTACGCCGCCTACTCCGACTTCGATTTCGAAATTCCCATCGGCCAGAACGGCGACACCTACGACCGGTATATCGTCCGCATGCAGGAGATGCGGCAATCGCTGCGCATCATCGAGCAGGCGATCGGCAAGATTCCCGACGGCCCGATCATGGCCAAGATTCCGAAAGTGATGAAGCCGCCGGTGGGCGAGATCTATCATTCCATCGAGGCGCCCAAAGGCGAGCTGGGATATTTCATCGTGAGCGACGGTTCCACGCAGCCCTACCGGGTGCGAGTGCGGCCGCCGTCTTTCGTGAATCTGCAGGCGCTGGACATGATGGTGCGCGGCGCGCTCGTGGCCGACGTCATCGCCGTCATCGGGACCCTGGATATCGTGCTGGGCGAGGTGGACCGCTGATGCTCGACTACATCACCTCCTATCTCAACAGCGACACCACGCCGGGTTCCGCGGGCAACATGTTCTGGGCGTTCGTCTATATCGTCCTGATCTTTCTGGGGCTTTCCGTGGCTGTAATCGCCATGAACTGGCTGGAGCGGAAAATTCTGGCCCACATGCAGGTCCGCCTGGGCCCCATGCGCGTTGGCCCCCACGGCTTGCTGCAGCCCATCGCCGACGCACTCAAGCTGCTGATCAAGGAAGACATCATGCCGTCCGAGGCCGACCCGTTCGTGTTCTGGGTCGCGCCCGTTGATGGTTGTGATCACGGCATTCACTGTCTTTATTGTCGTGCCATTCGGCCCCACGCACGCGGTCACCGATATGAATATCGGCGTGCTGTTCATGCTGGGCGTTTCATCGCTGAGCGTGCTGGGCGTGGTCATGGCAGGATGGGCATCCAATTCGCATTACCCGCTGATGGGCGCTCTTCGCTCCAGCGCGCAGATGGTTTCCTACGAAATCGCGATGGGCCTGGCGGTAGTTTCAGCGGTCCTGATGACCAGCCTGAATAAAGAGGGCACCGGAACTCTGAGCATGATCGGAATCGTGCAGGCCCAGCAATCCCAGCAGGTCTGGTTCATTTTCAAGTTTTTCCCGCTCGGGCTGATCGCGTTCTTTATCTTTGCGGTCGCAATGGTTGCAGAAACTAATCGTGCGCCGTTCGATCTGCCGGAGGCCGAGTCCGAACTGACCGCCGGTTTCCACACCGAATACAGCGGCTTTCGCTGGTCGCTGTTCTTCCTGGCGGAATACTCGGCCATGATCGCGGTCTCATCCATCGCCGTCACGTTGTGGCTTGGTGGATGGATGCGGCCATTCCCCAACGCCTTGAGCGGCGAAACCTGGGACCTGGTGTTCTCGCTGGTCCCCGGCCTGACGTTCCTGTTCCTGGCTGCAATGACTTTCTACAGCACCGCGCGCATGCCGAAGCATCCATACTTCAAAGTGCAAACCATCGGCCTGGGCGGATTCGGCGCGGTCCTGGCCTTGATCGGCGTGGTCCTGTTCATTCCACCGGTACGTGATCGCATTCAGGATATTTTCTGGTTCAGCGCCAAAGTAGCACTCTCCATGTATATGTACATCTGGTACCGTGGCACATTCCCGCGCTACCGTTTCGATCAATTGATGAAAGTGGGCTGGAAAGTTCTGCTGCCGTTAGGAATCGGAGTACTGGTCCTGACAGCGATTGCAGGAATTATGTTTTGAATCACCACGAACCACGTAGGGGCGGGTGCCCTCACCCGCCCAGCCGAGCAAAGCTCGGCAAGGTTTTGAAGCAGGAAAAAATATGGCGCCAGTGGCCACAACATTCTTCTTCTATTTCCTGTCAGCACTGACCGTGCTGAGCGGCGTGCTGGTCATCACCCGCAAGAATGCGGTGCACTCCGCGCTGGCCCTGATCGTATCGCTGCTGGGACAGGCCGCCCTGTACCTGATGCTGTATGCGCCATTCGTCGCCGGCGTGCAGATCATTCTTTACGCCGGCGGCATCATGGTGCTGTTTCTGTTCGTGATCATGCTGGTCAACATCGAAAAATCGCAAAGGGAAGACCAGTTCAACAAACAATGGCTGGTCGGATTGGTCGCGGCGATGGCCCTGGGCACGCTGTTTGTGCTGGTGTACGTCAAGGGCAGGGCATTGTTCCCAGACCGCGCAATCCAGATGCCGGAACAGTCCAACACCCAGCAGGTTGCGGTCCTGCTCTACGGCAACTATATGTTTACCTTCGAAATCGCCTCATTACTGTTACTGGTGGCGATCATCGGAGCAGTAGTCATGGCGAAGAAGAGGATCTAGCACTGAGAACCGAGAACTAAGAATCTAAGAACTGGCTTTTATGAGTCCAATCGGAACCTTGCACTACTTGGTTGTCGCCGCCGCCCTTTTCATTCTGGGCGTCATCGGCGTGCTGACCCGCCGCAACGTAGTGATCGTGCTTATGTCCATCGAACTGATCCTGAATGCCGTGAACCTGAACCTGGTAGCCTTCTCGCGGATATGGGGACTGCACGGACAGATTTTCGCAATATTCGTGATCACCGACGCAGCCGCGGAAGCCGCAGTCGGCCTGGGAATCCTGATCGCATTCTTCCGCAATAAAGAGACCGTGAACATTGACGAAGTGGATTTGATGAAATGGTAGAAGAGCAGCACTTAGCAGTTAGCAATTGGCACTTAGCCAAGCAAGAGATTTTTCCGGCACGATCTACGTTAGTTGAAGGACCAAATGCCAAATGCCAATGCCAATGCCAAGTGCTGAAGACTGACGACTGACGACTATGTTCCTCGACCACATCTGGCTCGTCCCGCTGCTCCCCGCCTTCGGCGCGGCCATCATGTTCTTTTTCGGCCGCAAGCTGCAAAAGGCGACGGTCAGCGCGGTCTGTGTTGGGACAGTGGCACTGGCGTTCGTCTTTGCTTGCATGGCGGTTTGGCAATACAACGGATACGCCCACGACAATCCCGGCAAGCCTTTCGAGAAGATTGTTTACACCTGGCTGGGTACCGACACCGGCCACATGAACTACGTCAAGCACGACGGCACTCCGGCCGCGTTCCATGCCGATGCCGGCTTCCTGCTCGACCCCCTTTCCGCCATCTGGCTGCTGTTTGTTACGGGCGTGGGCACGCTCATCCATATTTATTCCATCGGCTACATGGCGCATGAGGGTGGGTACTACCGCTTCTTCGGATACCTCAACCTGTTCATGTTCACCATGCTCACGCTCATCCTGGCGAATAACTATGTCCTGATGTTCGTGGGCTGGGAAGGCGTGGGCCTCTGTTCCTATCTGCTGATTGGTTTTTATTTCCATCGCCAGTCCGCCAGCACGGCCGCTAACAAAGCATTCATCGTGAACCGCATTGGTGATGCCGGCTTCCTGCTCGGCATGTTCACTATCGCCTGGTACTTCGGATCTTTCCGTTTGACCGAGATCACCACCATGGCGCGCGGCGGACACTTCGCCATCGGCGATCCCATCATCACCGCCGCCACTCTGCTGTTATTCGTTGGCGCGTGCGGCAAGTCGGCGCAGCTTCCGCTCTACGTCTGGCTGCCCGACGCCATGGAAGGTCCTACTCCGGTCTCTGCCCTGATCCACGCCGCCACCATGGTCACCGCTGGCGTGTATATGGTGGCCCGGTCGAATGCGTTATTTGTCCTGGCGCCTGGTTCGATGAAGACCATGGCGCTCATCGGCGCGTTCACCGCGCTGTTTGCCGCTACCATCGCCCTGGTGCAGAACGACATCAAGCGCGTGCTGGCCTACTCCACCGTGTCTCAGTTGGGATACATGTTCCTGGCCCTTGGAGTCGGCGCATTCGCCGCGGGCGCGTTCCACGTCTTTACGCACGCCTTCTTCAAAGCCCTTTTGTTCCTTGGCGCAGGATCGGTCATCCACGCCATGAGCGGCGAGCAGGACATTCGCAACATGGGCGACCTGCACCGGCGCATCCCGATTACTCACTGGACGATGTTCATCGCGACCTTTGCCATCGCAGGCATCCCGCCCTTCGCCGGCTTTTTCTCGAAAGACGAGATTCTGTGGCAGGCCTGGTCCTCCGAAGGGGGCGCCTACCGCTTGTTATGGCTGGTAGGCTACGCCACCGCGCTGATGACCGCGTTTTACATGTTCCGCCTGATGTTCCTCACTTTCCACGGCCAGCCGCGCATGAGCCACGAAGTGGAACATCACATTCACGAATCTCCGAAATCGATGACGGTCCCTTTGATCATCCTCGCCCTCGGCGCCATCAGCGCCGGATGGCTGGGCTGGCCGCACAGCCTGGGCGGATCGAATCGCTTCGAGAAATTCCTGGAGCCCGTGTTTGCCCGCGAGGCGGCGGTATTTCAGACGGAAGGACGAGAGGCGCAGCTGGCTGCTGGGAAAAAAGAAGAGGAGCACACCAACCCGGTGGAATATTTCCTGATGGCTTTCTCCATTGCCGCTGCTGTAGCCGGATTCGGCATGGCTTGGAAGGCCTATCGTGATGCCGGCAAAGGCTATGCCGAGCCCATTGCCGAAGCGACGCCGCAGCTCTATACCGTCTTGCTCAACAAGTATTACGTGGATGAAGCCTACGACTACGCCTTCACCGGCCGTCGCAAGGTGGGAGAGGTGCGCCTGGGCGTAATGGGACTGGGCGAAGCCTCGTCCTGGTTCGATTCACGGATAATCGATGGCACAGTCAACGGCGCAGGCTGGATGACGCGCCTCAGCGGAAACATCTCAAGTTGGTGGGACAAGTGGATCATCGACGGAGTCTTGGTTAACGGACCGGCAATTCTGTCACGCATGTTGTCTTATCCGGTGCGCCTGTTGGAGTGGGGTCTGGTGCAGTGGTACGCCTTGGTCATGGTGATTGGCCTGGTAGGTTTCGTTTTCTATTACGCAGTGCGGTAGCAAACGGCTTTACCGACGACTGAAGACTGACGACCGACGACTGCTTTATGCATAATCACATTCTCTCGATCATCCTTTTTACGCCGCTGGCCGGCGCGCTGCTGCTCATCTTTGTCCCGAAAGAAAACAAAGATGCCATCCGCTGGATCGCTAACATTTTCGCTCTGGCCGGCCTGCTGGTTTCCATTCCGCTGGTGCCGTGGTTCTGGGCGCAGCGCTTCGAACCCGGCTTCAAGTTCATGGAAGGCGCTCCCAACAACTGGATCCCTTCGATCGGCGCCGGTTACGTTCTCGGCATTGACGGCATCTCCTTCCTCCTGATCATGCTGACCACGCTGCTGGGCTGGGTTTCGATCCTTTCCTCGTGGACCGCAATCGAAAACCGGGTCAAGGAATACTACATCTGGTTTCTCGTCCTGCAGACCGGCATGCTGGGCGTCTTCATGGCCCTCGACTTCTTCCTGTTCTTCGTCTTCTGGGAAGCCATGCTGGTCCCCATGTACCTGCTGATCGGCATCTGGGGCGGCCCGCGAAAGCTTTACGCCGCCATCAAGTTCTTCCTCTACACCTTATTCGGTTCGGTTTTAATGCTGCTCGCCGTGCTGTTCCTGTACTTCTATAACTTCCATCAAACCGGGCAGTACACCTTCAGCATTCAGGCTTTGTACAAGACGGCTCCCCTCATCTTCCACGATCCGGCATACGGTTCAACCTTCGCCATTTTGCTATTCCTGGCTTTCTTTCTGGCCTTCGCCATCAAGGTGCCGATGTTCCCGTTTCACACCTGGCTGCCTGATGCCCACGTGGAAGCGCCGACCGCGGGCTCGGTCATCCTGGCCGGCGTGCTGCTGAAAATGGGAACTTACGGGTTCGTCCGCTTCTCCCTGCCGTTCTTCCCGGATGTGGTCATGCATCCCAAGGTGCGCGGCTGGATGATTTTCCTTTCTATCGTTGGCATCATCTACGGCGCACTGGTTTCACTGATGCAAAAAGACATGAAGAAACTGGTGGCGTATTCGTCCGTCAGCCACCTCGGTTTCTGCACCTTGGGAATCTTCGCGCTGAATCCCGCGGGACTGAGTGGATCCGTCCTGCAACAGATCAACCACGGCATCTCCACCGGCGCGCTCTTCTTGATCGTCGGCATTCTGTACGAGCGGCGGCACACTCGCGAAATATCGGAATACGGCGGCATCTCGAACGTCATGCCGGTTTACGCCACCATCACCATGATCATGTTCCTGTCTTCGATGGGACTGCCGCTCCTGAACGGATTCGTCGGCGAGTTCACCATCCTGCAGGGCACTTTCATGGAAAACTGGAAGTGGGCGGCATGGGCGGTTCCGGGCGTGATTCTGGCGGCTGCGTACCTGCTGTGGCTTTACCAGCGGGTGTTCTTCGGGACAGTCACCAATCCCAAGAATGAAAAGTTGCACGACCTTACGCCGCGCGAACTGCTAACCTTCGCTCCCCTGGTCATCATTGCGTTCTGGATCGGCCTCTATCCCAAACCATTTTTTCAGATTCTTGAGCAGCCGGTGAACCAGATCGTTTACACCGTGCGGGGGAAGGATTATCCCGGGCTGCAGCCTGCTGTTCAGAGTGTGAATGCTGCGATTCGGCCCGCGGATGACGCCGGGAATGCTGCAGCGGTGCAGACCGCGTTGAAACAGTCGAAGGGAACTAAATAAGTGTCGGGCAATCTGGCGCAAAATTTCGGCCGGGTCGACTATCTGATGGCGCTCCCCGTCATTCTTCTGACCCTGTTCGCGTTGGGCATATTGCTCCTGGATCTCCTGTTGCCCGCCCAATGGAAGCGCGTCAATGCGTTCACCGCCCTGGGCGGCATTCTGTTTTCTGCCAGCGGAATCGTCAAGATTCAGCTGGCCTTGAACGCGGCCGGCCTCCCGGGGGAATCAGCGTTCCTGAATTCGATGGTGGTTGATCGCTTCACCATTTACTTCTGGTACCTGTTCCTGGCCGGCGCCGCGATTTCCATCCTGATGTCGATGCGCTACCTCGAGATCGAACATGAAAACCATGGCGAGTTCTATTCACTGCTCCTGTTCTCAGTAGTGGGCATGATGTGCATGGCCGCCGGTTTCGATGTGGTGCTGATCTTCATCGGCCTGGAACTGATGGCGATTTCCACCTACGTGCTGGTCGGATTCCTGCGCACCGACCGCCGGTCGAATGAAGCCGCGCTGAAATATCTGCTGCTGGGCGCATTTTCCTCCGGCATATTTGCCTATGGCTTGTCCCTGTTCTACGGTCTGACCGGAAGCACCAGCCTGCTGGGGATAAGGAGCGGCCTGGTCCGGCTGGCTGCATCCCACCCCGATCACATTGACCCGATCGCCGTGATCGCCCTGCTCACGGTCGCTACCGGCCTGTTCTTCAAGATCGCAGCCATCCCTTTCCACCAGTGGCTGCCTGATGCCTACGAAGGCGCCCCCACCAGCGTCACCGGATTCATGTCAGTCGCGGTCAAAGCCGCCGCCTGGGCCATGCTGCTGCGCATCTTCATCTGGGGTCTGTATCCCCTCCGAACTGTGTACGTGCCGCTGCTCATCTTCGTGTCGATCCTGACCATGACCGGCGCGAATCTGGCGGCGTTGACCCAGAGCAATCTCAAACGCCTGCTGGCGTACTCATCCATCGCCCATGTCGGCTACATGCTGCTCGGCCTGGTCGCGCTGGCTTCGGTCACCTACCCGGCGCCGGCTTTCTTCGACGGCTTCAAGGGCATTTTGCTGTATTTGCTGGTGTACACCTTCATGAACCTGGGGGCCTTCGGCGTGATCGCATCTCTGCGCCAGCGCAACGTCATTGGCGATGAAATGGACGACATCGCCGGCCTCTACTTCCGCGCTCCCACCGAAGCCGTGCTGATGCTTATTTTCCTGCTCTCGCTGGCCGGAATCCCGCCCCTGGCCGGCTTTTACGGAAAGTATTTTATTTTCCTCAGCCTGATCGAGAGCGGCCACTACGTGCTGGCGTCGCTGGCGGTCCTCTACGCCGTCTTCGGACTCTATTACTACATGCGCATCGCCAACCAGATGTTCATGCGCGAAGCCCTGGACAAGACCCTGCTTCCCATCAGTGCCGGGATGCGGTTGGCGCTGGGGGTGACCGCATTCGCCACCGTTTACATCGGAATCTTTCCTGAACAATTCATCCGCATCGTGAACTGGTCTCTGGGAATTGCGCAGACCGCGTCGGTTGCTACTCTGGTACGCTAAGACGCACACAGTGCAGCGAAGCACCCTCTCCGCTGGTGGCCATGTCTGGTCAAGACGACAATTCGAAACCGGATCGCAGTGGCTGGGTCCAGCTGGCAAGGTACAGCCAACTGGCCTTTGTGTTCCCGGCCGCAACGGTTGCCGGCTGGCTGATTGGCGCAGCCCTGGATCGCTGGCTGCACACCACCTGGCTCTATTTAGCAGGACTGATCCTCGGCATCATTGCCGGCTTCGTCGAGCTCATCCGGGCAGCGCTGTCCTCGGAACGCAAATGATGGCCTGAAGATGACAACCGCCGCGCCTTTGACCACTGACCCCAACAGCGAAGCCTTCTACTCCGGAGCCCTGGTGCGCATCTCTCGCTTCATGCTGGTGCTGGCGGCTGCCCTGACCGCAGCCGCCTGGTGGCGCTATGGCTGGCGCATCGCACTGGGATTCCTCTGCGGCAGCGCCGTCGCTTACTTGAATTTTCACTGGCTGAAGCGGGTTGTGTCCGCCCTTGCTGACCGCGCGACCCAGCCCGGCCAGGTGCACTCCAGCAGAGGAGTGGTGTTGCGCTTCCTGCTGCGCTACGTTTTGATGGGCCTCGGAGCCTATGTTATATTCACTGTTTCCCCCGCGAGTCTCTACGGGTTATTTGCGGGCTTGTTCCTGCCCGTAGCTGCCATCGCGTGCGAAGCCGCCTATGAGATGTGGGTCGCTGTGGCGCGCGGTATCTAGAATCGGCTTCTAGCTACTAGCTCCTGGCCTCTGGCTTGAATCCCAAACACGGAGCCGGAAGCCAAGGAGCCAGAAGCTAGAAGCCAGTAGCTAGAAGCGTAATGCATGCCTGAACAACTCTGGTTTACCGAAATTCTGAACCATCTCTTTGCCGGTCCAGTCACTGGACTGCTGCAAACTCTCCACATTGATCCCAAGTATCCGCAAGCCCCCATCACCAACGCTGTGGCCATGGAGTTTCTGGTATTTCTGTTTCTGGTGACGCTGTTCTTCCTGGTGCGCGCCCGGCTCTCGGTGGACAAGCCCGGCGCCCTGCAACATGTCTTTGAAGGTGTTCATGGTTTCGTTGAGGGACAGAGCCATGAAATTATCGGGCATCACAGCGAGCGCTTTACTCCGTTCCTGGTGACCCTGACTTTTTTCATCCTGATATGTAATCTGATCGGCCTGATTCCAGGTTTCGAATCGCCCACGGCGGTGCCCGTAGTTCCCTTGGGATGCGCCGTCTGCGCCTTCGTGTATTACCAGGCCCAGGGTTTCAAACACCACGGCATCGCGTACCTGAAGCATTTCATGGGACCCATGTGGTGGCTGGCCATCATCATGGTCCCCATCGAGATCATCAGCCATCTCGCCCGCATGCTGTCGCTGACCGTGCGTCTCTACGCCAACATGTTCGCCGGTGACATGGTGACCATGGTGTTTTTCTCGCTGGTCCCGATCGGTGTCCCGATCATCTTTCTGGGCCTTCATATCGGAGTATCGCTGCTGCAAACCTATATCTTCGTCCTCTTGACCATGGTGTACCTGTCGGGTGCGGTAGCGGAAGAACACTAAGGCCGGAGTTTCGAGTTTCTGGTTTCTAGTTACTAGAAACCAGAAACTGGAAACCGCCGTTCAGCGTGAGGGCGTCTGCACTCTTAAAAGACGTCAACCACCCACTGGCGGCAATTCATACGAGGAGAAAAACACGATGCGTAGATTATTGAGCTATTTGTTCATGGCACTGGCCTTTATGTTTCTGGCCGTGCCGGTGTTCGCGCAGGGTGGCGAAACTGCCAGCGCGGTCAACTGGGTGGCCATCGCCGCCGGATTTTCCATGGCGATTGCGTCCGCGGTTTGCGGTCTGGCGCAGGGCAGAGCCACTGCCGCCGCGGCCGAAGCTTTGGGACGCAATCCGGCGGCCCGCTCCGGCATCCAGTTCGCGCTCATTCTCGGTCTGGCCCTGATCGAGTCCCTGGCGCTTTACACGCTGGTTATTATCTTCGCCAAGGTAAAGTAGGCCGCTTTCGAAGACTGCGGGTGCCCCATCCATTTCGCGTACTGTGCGAAATGGGTGGGGTGAGTTTTGTACGATGAATCAGGAACTACATCGATTGCGGTTTACGCTGTCCGTCCCAGTCGCCTTCCTTGGTTCCGGGCGAATGTTCCAGAGAATCCATCAGAACGCGGCGCAGCCGGTAGCGGCTCTCGAGATCGGTGTTCACGATCTCAAACCCGACTTCGTTCACACGCGCGCGTCTTAGCAATACTTGTCCGCGAATGTGACGGCCGCCGGCGGCAATGTCAATGTTAGCTTCCGAGCCCACGCGGAGATTATCTTCTTTGGTGCCCATGCCCCCGCCCAGGCTCAATTCCCGAATCAGAATGCTGGATTTCCCCCACGAACTGCTGATGGTCGCGTGCAGGGTCCGGCGCAAGACAATGCGCTCGTAGCGGCGTTGCCTTACCCACGGACACGCCGGCGCTGAATCCAGCGGGGCGATAGCCAACTCTCCGGGTTCCAGTCCGCTTTCTGCCATAACCTGGCTGCCATAGCGCGGATCAATCTTTACCAGGGCCTGGGCCGCGGCAATGCGCAATTCCCGGTGATGGCTCCATCTCCACATCTTCTTTGCTTCCAGCAGGCCGCGCAGCACTGGCACCGCATCGTTTTCCCGCAGCCGGCCCAACGACTCTACCGCCTTCAGCTGAATCAGCGCTGAGCGTCCCTGAGCCTCACCTGCTTCGGCCATGACCACCAGCGGCGGGACCGCCGTGCGATCGCCACTCATTCCGATTTCATCAATTGCCTGGGGCAGGACCAGCGCATCGAGAATTTCAAGCAGTTCCAGCAGAGACCGCCCCCGATCATGGGCCGCGCCGTAGGCCACCTGGCGCACTACCACGTCGTGATAGAAACGGTTCCACTCGGGAAGGCGCGTGGGCAGCAACTCCAGCAGGGTGGGCACATCCAGCCGGCTCAGCAGGCCAACCGCGGAAGCGGCCTGGCGGGGCTGTCCCATGCGCAGCATCTCGCGCAGCTGTTGCTGGGCGGGCGCTCCCAGTTCCTTCACAATGTCTATGATCCGGTCACACTCTTCCCGACGCATGCAGCGGAAAAACCGCTCCGAGAGGTGTTCCACGGCCGCTCCCGAGGTCCGGCGCAAAACCTGGAGCAGGTCGGCTGGAAGCTGGGGCAGGTACATCGCTTCTTCGAGGAACTCCGGCAAACGGTTTTCCACGCCGATTCGAGGGCGCAGTTCGGTTGCCAGCACCGGCCGTTGCTTGGCTATGTTTTCCATCGCGATACAGAGCTCATTCAGGGCGCCAAACTGTTTGTTGGTGCTGGCTTCCGTACTGAGGCGCACAAAGGCCGCGCTCAGCATGCTTTGCAGGTCTGGGTCCGGTTCCTTGCCCATCAGGTCGCCGATCTTGCGGATGGACATCGCCATCAATTCCCCGCCGGCGGCCGCGAACAGGTCGGCCAGCTGGCTGATGCCGGTCGCGATCTTGCGCCGCGGCTCGATGTCTTTCGCCTCCAGGCAGTTCAGGTAATTTTGCAGGATGGCAACCGCGGTTTCCTTGTCGCCGCGGTCCAGCAGTGTCTCGACAAACTGGCGCACGTTGCGCGGCGGCACACAGGGCGCCTCATGCGACAGCAGTACGCTCTTCTTGCCCGCCTCCGGCACTTCCGCCCAGAACATGCGGTCCAGGATGTCGGCATGCGACTCCACCAGAATGCCGGCCTTGCTCATCTTGTCTTCCTGCAACTTCAGGATCTGGCGCAGGGTGTCCATCTGCCGGCTCATGTGCTCCATCATCTGGTGCACCGCGTTGACCTTCACTTCACCCTTCTGGAATCGTTCCAGAGCGAAACGAATGGCCATGTGCTCGGCCGCCTTCATCAGCAGAGGCGTGTTGTCCGCCTGCTCCCCAGAGGTTTGGGCCGCCAAAGTTCCCAGCAACTGCTGCAGGTTGACTCTGGTATTGGGGTCAACCGTGGTCAGCTCCTTTTGTAAGGCCGCGGTATCGGCGTTGGGGTCGCCACCCACTTCTCCAAACCGAGTCAGCAGACGGATGGTCTGGATGACTTCTTCTTCCTGCAAGGGCACGACGCCGCCCGCCCAGGTTCCGCCGCCCGTGGCTGGGACAGCACCCTCCACCGCCGGACCGACATTGGGAACACTGCCTACCGGAGCGCCCCCCGGAACGCCACCGCTCTTCGCGCCTTCCGCGGCCGCAATCAACTGCAGAAGTTTCTGCGGATCGTTAAGCCACTGCTTGAATTCTGGACCCAGGGTCTGGGCCGCAATCTGGGCTGCAATGCTGATCTCGCCAGTAGATGGATCGGCAGCGACAAATCTTACTTCGTTGATGCGGATCGAAGCCGTCTTGCTGTCCCCGAAGGTACTTTTGATCTCTTTGACGACGTCCTGGGCCTTGGATCCGCCCAAGGCAAAAGCCCGCACCAGCTGGACAAATTCGTCCTTGTTGATCTGGTTGGAAAAGTGGATGCTGGCCAGACCTGCAGTGGTCAGCAGTTGAGCGAAGCTGCGCTCCGCCTGTCCTGTCTCCAGGGGAATTCCGTCCAGCAGCAGCTTGTTTTCCGAGACTCCCAACAGGAATGACCCGTCCGCTCCTTTGGGCAGGCCGTCTTGCAGTTCTTTCCACGTGGTTACGAACTGGCCTTCCGTGCGTTTATGGTCGAGCCCATAGAGGCGAACGTATTTCACCAATATGTTCAGGCTGTGGACAAACGCCCGGGCGGACGCGATCCTGCTGTCTTTGGTTGTGTCCGCCGTAGAGATACGCGGCTCCTCTTAAAGGGCTTCTCGTACCGGCTAAGGGTAATGCGAAACTGTGAGAAGATACACATTACGGAGGTAATACCGGCAATTGGCCTTCCGTGAGGGCCAAATCCGGCGTAAGAGGCGGTTCATTACAGAAATCGGACGCCGTCCGAGCTGCAACCGAGCCGCGAAGCGGCGCAAGACTACAGCCCAGGGCGCAAGCCCTGGGTTCGAGCGAGAAATGACATAGCCCTGAAAGGGCGAAAGAAACATCGTCATGCGGCTTGCTGGATTGACGATGCCTTTGCCCACTCCGCCCATGCCCACCAAGCCCGCCAAGCCCGCCAAGAAAAAGTCCGGCCTCGCTTTCTGGATGCAGCGCGTCCTCGAGGAATGCGACCGGGCCAGTCTCTGCTTTGCGCCCGATCCAGTACATGACCTGCGGGTGGCCCTCCGCCGCTGTTGTTCCATGGCCGACGGCGTCGCTGTTATCGATCCTGATCGTGCCTGGAAGGACATGAAGAAAGCAGGAAAGCGTCTGTTCCGCCGCCTGGGAGAACTGCGCGACGTGCACGTGATGCAGGAGTGGGTCCACCTCCTGGACACGCCCGACGATCCCGTCACCGGAACGCTGTTGCAGTCCGTCGCTGCCCGCGAGCCTCAATTGCAGCAGGAAGCGATGCAGGCGCTCTCAGAATTCGACCGCAAGCAGTGGCAGCGTTGGAGCCATTCGCTGCCCCGCCGGATGGCAAGGTTCCGGCCCGGCAGTCTGGTCTTTCGACATCTCGCGCTCGAGCGCTGGACCGAAGCCCACAAGCTGCACCGTCAGACTCTGCGTAGCGGCTCCCCCGCGGCGTTTCATCGGCTTCGCATCGGCATCAAGCGCTTTCGCTACATCGTCGAAAACTTCTTGCCGGAGCAGCATGCTGCCTGGAGCGACGATCTTAAGCACATGCAAGACCTGCTGGGCGAGATTCACGATCTTGACGTTCTCTGGCCTACCGCCGTGCGCGCCAACGTCTTCCCCGATGGCGATGCCCGCTCCCGCTGGCAAAAAAGAATTCACCAGGAGCGCGTCCAGAGAATCGAGACCTATCTCCAAAAAATGACGGGAAAGAATAAAGACTCGCTCTGGCAAGTTTGGCGCAGCCAGCTCCCCGACCGAAAGCAAACTGAATTCGCTGCCCTGCTTCGCCTGAAGTTATGGGCCTCGTTGCTTGATCCCGACTTCCAGCATTCCCGGCACGTGGCCCGGCTCACACTCCAGCTTTATGACGGATTGGCGGCCATGGGTAAAGCGTCAAGATCCGCCGCACACGAGCGTGACATCTTGCAGGCTGCCGCGCTGCTGCATGACGTAGGCAGGTCCAAGGATGAGAAGGGTCACCATAAAGCCTCTTACCGGATGATTTGCCGCCTTACGCCTCCGCTGGGCTGGCGCGCGCAGGATCTGCTCACCGCCGCGATCATTGCCCGCTATCATCGCGGTGCTCTACCTCGCGCCGGACAAAAGCCGCTCTGCAGTTTGTCTCCAGGACAAAGGCAAGACGTAGCAAGATTGGCGGCCATTCTTCGCCTGGCCAACGCCTTCGATACCTCCCGCGATCACCGCATCGGGCACCTGCAAGTCGTGAACGGAAACGATGGAAACAAAATCCTGCTGATTGCAGCCCAGGGCTACTCTTCCCGCGACAACCAGGCAGAAGCAATCGCCGCCGCCCGCCACCTGCTGGAAACCGTCTATCGCCGCCCCGTGATGATCAAGCCCATGAAGGTTCGCAGAAAACGGAAAACCAGAAACCGGAAACCAGCCAGCAGCGAGAAGCCAGCAGCTAGCAGCTAGAAGCTAGAAGCGCGCAAGCGCGAAGCTACTCAGTCACTTCCATCTTCCGCAGCCACCGCGTACAGATACACCATGACTCACCCGCAACTGGTAGCAAAAGCGGTGGAGTGGCTGCGCGCCTATCGCTGTGGCGTGGTCCTCTCCGAGCAGGCCTGTGTCAGCGGAGAAATGCCTGATGCCATCGGATGGAAGCGGGCCTCCCATTCCGTCCTGATCGAGTGCAAGATTTCCCGCGCCGACTTCCTGGCCGACCGCGACAAGCCCTTCCGGCAAAAACAGGAACTGGGACTGGGTTGCGAACGTTTCTATCTCACTCCCCCGGCGTTGCTTCAGCTCAAGGAACTACCGCCAGGCTGGGGTCTTTTGGAATTGCGCAAGCGCAAGGTCGAGACTATCCGCCGCTCCACACGCGACCTCCGCACTCCGGCCGGGTTGTCCTATGAGATGAATCTGCTGCTGGCCAGCCTGCGCCGGGTCGAAATCCGCATCGAGCCCCAAACCATCACCGAATTCCTCAAGTGGAAAAATCGCATGCAGCAATACAACGGTGGCGCCTGGCCCACAGGCATGGAGCCCACCCAGGAGGAGCAAAACTATTTCCTGGGCAGCGGAATCCTCGAACCCGATTCGCAAGCCTCGTAGCAACCACGAACCACGTAGGGACGGCTGCCCCCAGCCGTCCGGTCGAGCGCGGCTCGACAAGATGTTGCCACCGCCAAAGAAGCCGGAGGGCTGAGGTCTGAGGGCTGAAGTCCGGAGTCCGACACCCGAAAAAGCAAAACCGGGCTGGTTGGCCCGGTTTCGAGTAGCGTCGAGTTGAGATGCGATCACATCACCACGCGGCGCGCACTGGCAACAAGCGTTCTCCGGTCAGTTTGACCAGAAATGTCACTGCTATCTCGTGCCAGGCAAAAATAAACGGAGACGAGAGGAACATGGCTTTACCTAGTGCAAGCGCCATGCCAACCTTGGCCTCACCTTTCGCTTTCTTTAATATCCCTAAGCGATTGATTGGCAATGGTTTAGTATTTTAAGTTTCAGATTCAGAAACCCTCACGTGGTCCCATAGGAAAAGATTTACTCAAGTGGGAAAAGCGCAGTTACATCGCAGGTGGTGGCAAAACCCAGTCTGCTCGCGGCTTCGGGAAGGGCACGACCTCGGGTGTGCCACTTTAGCCATTGAAAAGGAATGTGCTTCAGCGCCTGAAGTTCGCAGTTCGGCTGTACTGCCGGCTAGAGTTCCCGACGCCCTTCCATCGCCTTCAGCATGGTGATTTCGTCGGCATACTCGATGTCGCTGCCCACTGGAATCCCCATCGCGATCCGCGTTATTTTGAGCCCCGCGCGCCGCAATTGCCCGGAAAGATAGGTCGCGGTAGCCTCGCCCTCGATCGTCGGATTGGTGGCCAGAATCACTTCATCGACCTGGCCGTCCTCCACCCGCCGCATAAGGTTCGAAATCCGCAACTGGTCCGGTCCCACTCCGTGCAAGGGCGAAATCGATCCATGCAGCACATGATAGACGCCGTTGAAGTGCCTGGTCTTCTCGATAGCAGCGATGTTGGTCGGTTCCTCCACCACGCACACCATGCGCTGATTGCGCGTCGCACTGCTGCAGTAAACG
Organism: Terriglobia bacterium; assembly: GCA_963779255.1. Taxonomy (GTDB): domain Bacteria; phylum Acidobacteriota; class Terriglobia; order Terriglobales; family Acidobacteriaceae; genus JAIQFF01. The sequence goes on from CAVZXU010000013.1 coordinate 79,502, forward strand.
CAGGGGTCAACATCAGTGATGTTGTTGCAGATGGAGCACAGGCGCAGGTTGGCCTTTACATCGCGTACCGCCGCCGCCAGCGCGTCCGCGTCTTCGTTGGAGGAGCGAAGGATGTGAAAGGCGAGCCGCTGCGCGCTCTTGCTCCCAATGCCCGGCAGTTTTTTTAGCGACTCGATCAGCCGCGCCATCGGCTCCGCGAATTTAGACATAGAAAGATTGAAAAATTAAGTAATTGAGCAATTTGGAAATTGTGAAATTGAAAGAATTCAGTAATTGCGGAATTGGGTCTTCAAATTACTCAAATGCGAAATTGCCCAATTACTCAATTCTTACAATCCCGGTATTCCCATTCCCCCCAGCATCCCGCCCATCGTGGACTGCATGGCTTCATCGACTTGTCGGCCTGCGCCGTTGATCGCGGCGATGATCAGGTCCTGCAACATCTCCAGATCGCCAGCTTTCACCGCCTCGGGATCGATCTTGATGCTCAGCACCTGCTTGCTGCCGTCCATTTTCACGGTCACCGTACCGCCGCCGGCCGAGCCCTCGACTACGGTTTCCTGCATCTTCTTCTGCAGGCTTTCGTATTGCTGTTTGGCCTGCGACATCAATTCCTGCAGGTTGAATCCGCCCATGGCGTTTGTCCCCGGCTTTCTCGGCGAGTTAGTGCTTGTCCTTGTAATCGATAATCGTTCGAATTTCAGCCCCGAACTTCTCTTTCATTCGCCGGACCACCGGGTCCTGTTCCGCGCGGCCACGGCCGCCGCCATTGGTGGATACAGGCCGGGCCGAAGTCTGGGCCGTTCCGCCCGGCGCCACTCGCAGCTTCATCGGACGTCCCAGCGCTCCGCTGGCTGTGGCAATCATCAAACGCCTCGCATCCGCGCCCAAAGACATCTCAATCACCGCTGGTGACGACGCGACCTTGATCACCACCTCATTGCCTTCCACCTGCCACTCGCCGGTTTCGAGCAAGTTGACCAGGATGCGATGGCCCGCGCCGCTCAATGCATTCAGCACAGCGTCGCGCAGCTCAACCGGACGCTCTTCCGGGGCCCGTTGGATTTCAGGAGACATCTCCGGCGCCTGTTGGACGGCCACGGCCGGCGCTGCCGACCCCATCACCACACTTGGCGCCGCTCCTCCCGCAACCCCGTATGACCCCGACTGCGGACTGCTCTCTGCGGAAAGCTCTGGCTTTGATCCGCTCTTCCGCGCTGAATCCGCCGCGAACGGCGAAACATTCGTGGAACGCGCTGCCTGCTGCGGCTCAGGTCTTTTGATGTCCGGCACCACCGATGGTTTGCCCACCGGCCGCGGCGCGGCGGTACTCGCCGTTTCGCTGAGCAGTTGCTCGATCGGCAACAACCGCTGGGCGTGGGCCATCTTCAGCAGGCCCAGCTCTAGATGAAAGCGCTGTTCCTGCCGGTAGCCGAGTTCGCCGTGCGTGCGCAGCATGATCTGCAGATGCCGTGCCAGGTCTTCTTCTTCAAACAGCGCCGCGATGCGGGCCACGCGTTGTCGTTCGTCACTCGAAATCTGCAGCAGGGAAGAGTCCGCTCCCGCGATCCTGGCCACTACTGTATTGCGCAGGAAGCGCACCATCTGCCGGGCAAAATGAGTGGGGCTGTGGCCTGCGCTGATCAGCCGGTCCACCAGCCGCAACACGGTTTCACTCGACCCCTGGGCCACCGCCTGCATGACTTCTTCCAGCACGCCGGACGGCGCGGCGCCTACCAGGTTCCGCACTTGTTCAGCCGTCAGCCGCCCGGTAGACGAAGCGATGGCCTGATCGAGAATGGAAAGCGCGTCGCGCATCGAACCGTCACCGGCCTCAGCCAGCAACGCCAGCGCATCTTCATCGGCCTCGATGTTTTCCCGACCGGACAAGTCCTTGAGCTGGTTGAGGATTTCCTCAAATCCCACGGCGCGAAAACTGAAATGCTGGCAGCGCGATCGAATGGTTTGCGGAATGTCCTCGGGCTGGGTTGTAGCCAGCATGAAGACCACGTGCCCGGGCGGCTCCTCCAGCGTCTTTAGCAACGCATTGAAAGCCGCATCCGTGATCTGGTGGGCTTCGTCGAGAATATAAATCTTGAAACGGTCCCTCGCCGGGCGATAGCGCGTACCCTCGCGCAGTTCACGGATCTCATCGATGCCGCGATTGGTCGCAGCGTCGATCTCGATCACGTCCACGGAATTTCCCGCCCGGATTTCGGTGCACGACTCGCATACCCCGCACGGTTCCGCCACTGGCTTGTCCGACGACCGGCAGTTAAGCGCCATGGCCAGGATGCGGGCCACAGTGGTCTTACCGATACCGCGATGCCCGCTCAAAATGTACCCGTGCGCCGTCCGTCCTTGCTCCAGGGCATTCTTCAGGGTGCGGGTAACATGTTCCTGCCCGATTACCTCGGAGAATTTTTGCGGACGATACTTGCGGGCTAAGACCTGATAGCTCATGGGAGGAGATATTCAATTATACGTGATGTTTTCGCGGTCAGCCTCTCCCCGATTTCCTCCGGCAGCCACTCAGTTTGAAAAATCCTCCGTACGGGGGTCATCCTGAGGGACTTCAGTCCCGAAGGATCTCGCGTGCAGCCGCGCCATCGCCTGCCAGCCGCAGATGCACTCCACGCCAGATGCTTCGCAAGCTCAGGCATGACGCCTTGGATTAAGAGCCAGGCCTCAGACTGAGACACTACCTTTCCTTCGTGTACCCTCGTGTCCCTAGTGGTTATTGCCCTTGATTTGATTCAGTCTGAAGGCCGGCAAAAAATGGCCCCTTGCGAAGATCGCGCCCAAGGGATAGGCTTTTGGGCTGGGTCGGCTCCGGCCCAGACCGGGAGGTTCCATGCAGTTGAAACTTAACACGCGCGTCTCGCAAGGCGTGACCATCGTCGATTGCAGTGGCCGGATTGTGTTCGGCGAAGAATCCGCACTGGTGCGCGACACCCTCAAGAAACTGATCGGCGAAAACAGCCAGATCGTGTTGAACCTGGGCAGCGTCACTTACATCGACAGCGGCGGGTTGGGAACGCTGGTAGCGCTATACACTACGGCGCACAACGCCGGGGGCGCGGTGAAGCTCGCCAACCTCACGCAGCGCGTTGGCGACCTGCTGCAGGTCACCAAACTGCTGACCGTCTTTGAAGTCTACGACAGCGAGGAAAAGGCCATCGCTTCCTTCGGAAAAGGCGCGGCTGCGTAGTTTGCTATAACTCTGGATTGTCATCCCGAGCGCAGCCGTGGCCGCGCTTGCGCGGCCAGACCAGTCGAGGGACCTTGCGTTTTCTCCCGCTCCTGACTTCATACCTGTCAGCATGATCGCTAAAGCCGTTTTTCTCCTGGGCCTCGCGATTGCTGCCAGCGGATTTGTCTCGCCGCCGGTGGCGCTCGCTTTGGGACTGGTCTTTGGTTTTGCCTTCCCCCACCCCTTCGACAAAGGCGCGAAAAAACTCTCCCGCTACCTGCTGCAGGCCTCGGTGGTTGGACTTGGCTTCGGCATGAACCTGCACGACGTAGTCCGCGCCGGCCGCAGCGGATTCGTTTACACCGTCCTGGGCATCAGCTTCACCATGGTGGTTGGCATGGCCCTAGGCGCGATGTTGAAAATGCAGCGCACTCCCGCCTTTCTGATTTCAACCGGCACAGCCATTTGCGGCGGCAGCGCCATCGCCGCTGTCGGCCCCATCACCGGTGCCAGTGACGAACAAATGGCCATCTCGCTGGGCACGGTGTTCGTGCTCAATTCCGTTGCCCTATTGACGTTCCCCACCATCGGCGCCGCGCTGCATCTTAGTGAAACCCAGTTTGGCCTCTGGGCCGCGCTCGCCATCCATGACACCAGTTCAGTCGTAGGCGCCGCCGCCAAGTACGGAGCCGTCGCGTTGGCCGTAGGTACGACAGTGAAACTGGCCCGAGCCCTGTGGATCGTCCCCATGTCGCTCGGAGCCGCGTTGATCAAGCATGCCAGAGCAAAGATCCAGTGGCCATGGTTTATCGCCTTGTTCTGCCTGGCCGCCGTCTGCAACACCTATCTGCCCGCTGGAGCGCCGGCCTATAGCCTTCTATCGCGGATCGCGAAAATCGGACTCACCGCCACCCTCTATCTGATCGGCAGTGGTATTTCCGTCGCCACCTTAAAGAAAGTGGGACATCGCCCCATGCTGCTGGGCGTGATCCTCTGGCTTATCATCTCAACCGGTTCGCTATGGCTGATCCGGGAAGGCTGGATCGCGTTGTAAAGAAACTGATCTGCGTAGCGCCGGCGTCCCGCCGGCTGTCGGGCGGGCATCTTGCCCGCCCTGCCGGACAGCCAGCCCCGAGCGCAGGCGAAGTGAGGATGGAGCAGCGCTTCAGCGCTGCAATACTGCCTGCTGTTTGAGCGGCTTCAGCCGCTGAGGTACATTGACGAAACCATGCCCTCCCCGAAACCAAATATGCGCGACAAGATCATGGCTGCTATCCGCAGCATTCCGCGCGGAAAAGTCTCCACCTACGGAGCAGTCGCGAAAGCCGCTGGCTTTCCCGGCGCCGCCCGCCAGGTAGTGGCGGCGCTACGCGGTGCTGTGGGTTTGCCCTGGCAACGCGTACTGGGCGCGGGAGGCGCCATAAAGCTGCGCGGAGACTACGCCTTCGAACAGCGCTTTCGGCTGGAGGCCGAAGGAGTCACCTTCCGAGGTCGCAAGGTGGACATGAAGCTGCACGAGCACAAATTCCCCAAAGCCAGAAAAAAACCGCGGTCTCGGGCGTAGCGCCGGCCGGACAGCCGCCGGGACGGCGGCGCTACGAAACCCACCCACCCGCTAACGCTGGCTGACTTCTTTGGCCACCACTCTCTGGTTGAACTCTTCCGACCGGCCTCGCGGCACGGTGAGCGCCTTCCATTGCGTTGATTGCAGGTGCTTCGCCAGGAACACGATCTGTCCGCAATGATAGGCATAGTGGGTGAGCTGACGATTGATCGCTTGCATGACCGAGTGCGGCTCCCCCCGGATCATGACCGTCCGCTCAACGTCCGCATCCGATAACGGCTCGAGGGCTGCGAACACACGGTTCCACCCCTCCTCCCATACCCCCATTAATGCGGCCCTGGTTGCCGGCGGGTCTTCAAACTCGGTGTCGCGCTTGCGGTCGGATTTTTCGCCGTCGCTGGTCAGGAAGTCGGTCCAGCGCGATCGCATATTGCCCACAAGATGCTTGACGATGATTGCGATGCAGTTCATCTCGCCGTCAAGAGCAGCAGTTAGTTGTTCGTCGGTGACCTGCTCCATGGCTCGCTCAGCCAGCTTCTTGTAGTAACGGAGCAGGGAGAGCGAGTCCCGCAGGTACGAAGTGGTCAATTCATGCGCCACGTGACCTCCTAAACCTTAAATTGCTCATCAATCTCCACCTGGTATCCCGCCACCAGCCGGTTGGTCTCGTTCGCCATTCCCACCACCGCCATGAGTTCTTTGAACATGGCGTCGGTCATGCCTTTGCCGCGAGCCCCGGCAGTGTGCGACGCGATGCAATACCCGCACTGATTGCTCACGCTCACGGCCAGGTAAACCAGCTCTTTGGTCAGGGGATCAAGCGCCCCGGGCCCCATGATCTGCTTGATGTCTTCCCAGGTGCGCTTCAGCGTCGCCGGATCATGGGCGATCGCCTTCCAGAAATTATTGATCCAGTCGGTCTTGCGAGTCGCCATGATGTCGTCATAAACCGCCCGCACTTCCGGACTCGCATCTTTGTATTCGATCAGACCAAGCGTGGCCATGTGTGCTCCGGGACAAGTCAAAAGATTGCCGCAAAGGTCGCAAAGGATTCCGCAAAGCCGTCTTTGCGCCCTTGCGGTCAAGATCTTTTCTAGGCAGCCGGCAACACGCCGCTCAGCAGCTTACCCAGCCCCGCCGCTGGCACACGCACGCCCAGGTAAAATTGCCCAAACAGCGCGTACACCGCACTGACCTCATCAAACCGCATCTCATAGATGAGCTTCTTGAATACCAAAGGATCGTGCGCGAAAAGGTCCACGCCCCACTCCCAGTCGTCGAACCCGATCGACCCGGTAATGATCTGCCGCACTTCTCCGGCGTAGCGCCTTCCGATCAATCCATGCTCATTCATCTGCCGCGCCCGTTCTTCAATGGGCAAGCTATACCAGTTCTTGGCTTCGCCCCGCCGCCGGTCCATGGGATAAAACGAGACATACCGATGTTGCGGCATCTCGGGAAACAAACGTGGATGCATGGCCTCCTTCTGCCGCGCCAGCACCTCGGCAATTTCCCGCTTCCACTGGTCCGAGTGCGCTTCGATACCGCGATCTTTCAAATCCTGATAAGCCTTGATCGTGGATTCGTACAGCCCCAGCTCGATGACCGAAAGGTAAGAAGTGACAGGTTCCAGGAAGTCGGCCAACCGCAACTGCGCCAGCTGCAATTCCACGGAATTCAGTTCGTCAAACGAACGCCGGAAATGCACGAACATCAGATCGCCCTTGTGGCCCAGCAAAGAAAACAGCGCGGATTGCCCCGCCGAATTCTGTTCCATCCCGGCCAGAACGCCCGCTGCCTCCTCGACAATCGCGTTCTTGTCCGCCGCAGCCAGTTGCCGCCACGCCGCCCAGCGAACCCGCATCATCTGATGCAAAACGCTGTAACCCTCAATGGTCAGCGGGACAGCAGGTATCTCGTCGGAAACAGCTTTCGGCCCAACCGGGCGGGTAGATGACATGATCGATCCTCAATAACGGTAGTGCTCAGTTTAACCAACCCCTCTACGCAGGCGTCATCCTGAGGGACTTCAGTCCATGTCCGGGTGCCCCACCCTCGTCTCTCCGTTTTTTGGAGAGACAGGGTGGGTCGCATGGCAGAAGTACTAATGAACTCGACCGACCATTGTAACTGGAGGATCTGTGCCACGGTCTAGGAATACGGCGCAGGAAGCTTTTTCTGCCGGCGAAACTGTCGCATCTCATTCGCCTGGTGGGTGCGGATACGCAATGCCGAGCGCGGCTTACCGGTGCATAGCAGAACAAACCCGGTCTCGCGGTCTTCGGGAAAGTACGTTCCCGAGTCTGACTGGTCCACTTCTCCGCTGCCTTCCAGTCGCCCGGCGCAGGTCAAACACCGCCCCTGGTGACACAACGCGGGCAGCACGATGCCGGCAGCGAAGGCGGCATCCCAGATGTGCCCGTCGCGGCTGCCTTCAATTGAGCGCTCCCCATCGGGAAGAACTAGAACACTAGAACGACAGGAAATTGGGTGGGGTCCGAACTCATGAATTTCCCACAGTAGCCCGGCCCGGCGGAAAAGCCAAGCAGGGCCACATGGGGGACAGGGGGCTACGGGTTATAGAAACCGGCGTTCTTGCTGTAAGGAGCGTGTCCTGGATCGCCGCGCCGGAAGTGTCCCGAGGGAACAATCTTGCCATCGCGCTCGTGGGCCAGCAGCTCGATGAACCAGGCCTCGTGTTCGACTTCCTCGTTAGAATGCGGGCGGCCATATCGTAAGTGCGCGGATCTTTGCCGAAAGTCATGTCGCAAACTTCCGACCAGCTGCGGATCGCGCAGCGCTCCGATTCCAGCAGCAAGGTCAAAATATTCACAGCGGTCGGAGGATCCGGCAACTTGGCGGCGACGCCGCCCGCCTGATCGTGGAACACTTTCAGATCGTTGGGCAGCTCGCCAGATCCCTTCCTGCTGCTAAAGGAAGGTCACCGCTTTCGCGACAATACTCTCTCCGCCTGCGGACGCGCCCGCCTCGATCCCAACGTCGTTTTCGAAAGCGGCCAGTTCACCACCGTTCTGGCCATGGTCGCCGCTGGCACCGGCGTCTCAGTGGTTCCGCAAATGGCGGTCGAGCCCCGAGCGGGATGCCGCTTCATCCCCCTGGCCGATGAGGCCGCCTTCCGCCGCGTCGGCATCGTGCAATTGAAATAGCACTTCCGCAGCCGTGCCCACTAGGCCTTTCTCAAGTACAGACAACAAACCACCGCAGCGAAAAATCGGGACCTCCCGGGAAATCGCGAGGCAGACGAACTGATCGCTTGAGGGTGCCCCACCCTCGTCTCTCCGTTTTGTGGAGAGACAGGGTGGGGGATTTTCCATCAGCGCCAGTGCTTCAGCTTCGGCCACAGTTGGGCGAGATTGCCGAATTTCGCCCCCTTGCAGATGAAGACGTCGATCCTCTTCTCCAGCGCATAAGGATTGTCGGCCGACGTGCCCACGTACTCGACGTTGTCAAATAGTTGTTCGAGTCGTTCCTTGCGGTCGTCGAGCACAATCATGCAATTGCCTGAATATCCTCGCGGCCCCCAGAGAAAGTAGGTCTGATGGCCGCTCAGCGCCGGCGGCAGGCCATAGCGCCGGCCCAGGAAATCGATGGCGCCCGCCTGGCCGTAATCCTGAACGAAGACGCCGCAATCGCCGCGCTCCCCTGGGCTGAGCCGGTTCCAGGCCTGCGCGGTTTCGGCCACGATTTCTTCCCAGCCGAACTGGTCGGCGTACCACTGGGGCAAGACTGCTCGCTCGTGGCTGTGCTCCATCACCGGCAGCTTCATCGGCAGGTATTTCATGTAAGCAATGAAACGGTCTGGAGACAGGACCGGCACCACCACCGGCGCAAGATGGACGCCGGCAGCCAGAAGCAGCACCACGATCACCGGTTTCATCCAGGTCAGGCGCGGACGGTCTATTGCGTTCTCGATGGTCACTGCGCCCGCTGCCAGGAGCATGGGATAGATGGGAGCAAGGTAGTAATTCTTGCCATGGAGAGCGAAGAACACGGCAAAGCAGACCAGGTAACTCCAGCCCAGCACTCGGTAGATCTTCAGCCGTTGCGAGAAGAAGAGCGCAATCAGGCCGGTGATCCAGATGGGCGCGGTTAGAGGAAGGACCAGCAGCGTCTGCTGGAAGAAGTATGGCAACAGCGGCAACACGACATCGCGACCCTCAGCCCTGATACCTCGCATCAACTGGACAAAGGGCCAGTGGTAGTAAACGTTCCACAGTAGATTGGGCAGGAAAATGAGGAACGCGGCCAGTCCGCCCAGCCAGATCCATTTGTTGGCGAAGACGCGGCGTTGCTCCGTGAGCAGCAGGCCGACCACGATACCTAAGCCGAACAGTGCGATCGAATACTTCTCCTGCAGGCCCAGGCCCGCGACCACGCCGAACCATAGCCAGTAGCGGGGATCGTTGCGCTTGATGGCGAGAATCGCGAAATGGGAGCAACCCATCCACAGGTTAGGTTCGAGACAGTTAGTCCCCAGCAAGCTGCCGTTGGAGAGGTATTGCGGCGCCACCACGACCGTCACCGCGCTGAGCAGAAGTGCGAATCGCCGTCCGCCAAATTCGCGGGCGAGCACCGCAGTTTGCACCACCAGAAGGGAAGACGCCAGCGCCGGGATAAAGCGCACGCTGCGCAGCGAGTCTCCCAACACTGCGCGGCAAACGCGGATCAGGAAGGGAATGAGCGGTGGCTGGTCCACATATCCCCAGCCGAGGTGATCTCCGCAGGCCATGTAATCAAACTCGTCGCGGAAGTAGCCATAACGACTGTTGAAGTAGCAATGGAAGAGCAGTTTGGCCAAGGCGATGGCCACAATGATCCACATACCGTGAGCGAAGAACGACTGCCGGTCTTGGTCTGGAGCGGACAGCCTCGAGGAGGTGCTTGCCATAGCGGAAATCAAGAAGGTATCACCACACTCTTCCCCTGTCATCCTGAACGGTGCCTGCTTCGTTCGCGAAGCAGTCGCGCAGTCGAAGGACCCCTATGAGCTGATGAACCTGTGGAGGAACACGGGTCCTTCGACTTGCTCTCACCCGCCAGCGTGGATCGGGCGCGCTCGGGGCCACCCGTGCTTTGTCTCCTTCGAATGCCTCGATCACGGCTACAATCTAACCGTCCCATGGGAGGGAAAGTATTTCAATGAACGACCTCATCCAACTCACAAGAGACGGCGACATCGCCATCATCACCATCAATAATCCGCCGGTGAATGCCATAAGCCCGGGCGTGCCGGAAGGTATTTCCGAAGCCATCGACCAGGTCAATAACGACTCCGCTGTGACCGCTGCCGTGGTCATCGGCGGAGGGCGAACTTTCATCGCCGGCGCCGACATCAAGGAGTTCACGAAGATGACCTCGGGCAAGGCAAAGACCGGCCCGGGCTTACTCCCTCTGCTATTAAAGATAGAGAACTGCTCCAGGCCGGTCGTGATGGCGATTCACGGCACCGCTTTCGGCGGCGGTCTGGAAGTGGCTATGGCCGGTCACTACAGGGTGGCCGCGCCCAGCGCCCAAGTCGGCCAGCCGGAGGTGAAACTCGGCCTCATCCCTGGGGCCGCGGGCACGCAGCGCCTGCCGCGTCTTGCCGGTGTCGCTAAAGCGGTTGAGATGTGCACCGATGGCAATCCCGTCAAGGCATCAGACGCACTGCAGGCCGGTATCGTGGATCAATTGATAGAAGGCGATCTGCTGAAAGGCGCCGTCGCCTTCGCGCGCGAGATCGCGCACAAACCCGCTCCCAAAACTCGCGAACGCAATCAGAAGCTGGGCACGCCCGAACAAAACGCTCCGATCTTCGCCGCCGCCCGTGACAGCGTGCGCAAGAAGCAACGCAACCTGATCGCTCCGCTCGCGGCCATCGACGCCATAGAAGCCGCTACCAGCCTGCCTTTCGAGGAAGGTTGCCAGGTTGAAGCCAGGCTGTTCATCGACTGCCTCTACTCCGACCAATCGAAGGCCCTCATTCACGTGTTCTTCGGTGAGCGTGAAGTGGCCAAGGTCCCCGATATCCCGAAAGAAACTCCGATCATTCCGGTCAATTCAGCCGCGGTCGTGGGAGCGGGAACCATGGGCGGCGGCATCGCTATGGTATTTGCCAATGCCGGAATCCCGGTCGTGCTCAAGGAAGCTGACCAGGCCGCGCTTGACCGCGGGCTAGCCAACATTCGTAAGAACTATGCCGTGTCAGTGCAGCGTGGACGTTTCACCCAGGCAGTGGTTGACGAGCGCCTAAAGCTTATCAAGCCCACACTGGATTACAGCGATTTCGGCCAGGCCGACATCGTGATCGAGGCTGTCTTCGAGGGCATGGCGCTGAAGCGGGAAGTTTTCAGCGAACTGGATCGCGTGTGCAAGCCGGGGGCAATTCTCGCCAGCAACACATCAACCCTAAGTATCGACGAGATCGCGTCCGCCACCTCGCGACCAGCCTCCGTCATTGGCACTCATTTCTTCAGTCCAGCCAACGTTATGCGTCTGCTCGAAATCGTTCGTGGCAAAGCCAGCAGCAAAGAAGTGATCGCCACCTGCATGCAGCTTTCGAAAAAGTTGGGGAAGATCGGCGTGCTGGTCGGAAACTGCCGCGGCTTCGCGGGTAATCGTATGTTCCACCCCTACGTCCGTGAGTCGGTTTTCCTGGTGGAAGAGGGTGCCAGCGTCGAAGCGGTGGACAAGGCGCTCTACGATTTCGGAATGGCCATGGGCCCGCTCGCCACCAACGATCTCGCCGGACTCGACGTCGGCTGGCGTATCCGCAAGGAATATCGCCATCTGGAGAAACCCGGCATCCGGCAGGCGTTCGCGGGCGACAATCTATGCGAACTGGGCCGCTTCGGCCAGAAAACCGGCGCCGGCTGGTACAAGTACGACGAGAATCGCCGCCCGATACCAGATCCCGAGGTCGCCGCCTTGACCAGGAAATGGTCAGCCGAAGCCGGTATTGCGCAGCGCCAGATTCCGGCCGAAGAAATCGTCGATCGCTGCATCTACGCCCTGGTCAACGAGGGCGCCCGCATTCTCGACGAAGGCTATGCGACGCGCGCGGTTGACATCGACATCATCTATATCAACGGGTATGGCTTCCCGGCCTATCGCGGCGGGCCCATGTGGTACGCCGACACAGTTGGACTGAAAAAGGTTTACGACCGCATCACCGAATTTCAACGTGTGCATGGCGAACTCTGGGAACCCGCCCCGCTGCTGAAAAAATTGGCTGCTGAAGGCCGCACCTTCGCCGACTTCGATAAACTAAAAGTTGCAGCCGCATAGCCGCTTGCGCCACCGGAGTGTTTGGCCAACGACCAACGACTATCGGCCAACGACCAACATGAGAGAAGCCGTAGTAGTTGCCAGTTCGCGCACCGGCCTTGCCAAATCGTTCCGCGGATCCTTCAACATGACGCGGCCCGAGGATCTGGCCGCCCATTGCATCAAGGATGTTCTGCGGAAGGCTCCACAACTCGATCCCAAAGAGATCGAGGATGTGATTCTTGGTTGCGGCCAGCCCCACGGAGTGCAGGGCCACAATATCGCGCGCGTGTCCGCGTTGCACGCCGGTCTCCCGGTTTCGACCGCCGCCATCACGGTGAACCGCTTCTGCTCTTCCGGTCTGCAAGCCGTTGCGATGGCCGCCCATCAGATCGTAAGTGAGGGCGCCGAGGCTGCCATCGGCGGAGGGGTGGAAACTATCAGTCTTATCGTTCGAGATAACGATCCCAGCCCGGCGGTCAAGGAGAGGTACCCCGGCCTCTACATGGTGATGGGAGAAACCGCCGAGGTTGTAGCCAAGCGTTACCAGATCGGCCGCCAGGCTCAGGATGAATACTCTTTGATCAGTCAGCAGCGCACCGCCCGGGCCCAGCGGGAAGGATTTTTCGCCGGAGAAATCGCTCCCATGAAAGTCACCAAAGCGGTGCTCGACAAGAAAACCGGCGGAGTAATCGGCACCGAAGAAGTCTGCTGTGACCGCGACGAGTGCAACCGCCCCGACACCACTCTCGAAGGATTGCTGGCGCTCAAGCCCCACTTCGATCCCAACAGCGGTCAAGGCTCGGTAACGGCAGGGAATTCCTCTCAACTCTCCGACGGTGCTTCCGCCACGCTCTTGATGTCCCGTCAGCGCGCCGACCAGCTCCGCATCCCCTACAAACTGATCTTCCGTGGTTTCCAGATCGCCGGCTGTGAACCTAACGAAATGGGCATCGGGCCAGTCTTCGCCGTGCCCAAGCTGCTGCAGCGCCAGGGGCTAAAAATGGAAGATATCGATCTCTGGGAACTCAACGAAGCTTTCGCGGTGCAGGTCATTTACTGCCGCGACCGTCTCGGCATCCCTATGGAAAAACTCAATGTCAATGGCGGGTCAATCTCCATCGGCCATCCCTTCGGCATGACCGGTTCCCGCATGGTGGGAACGATTGCCAACGAGATGGAGCGCCGCCGGTCACGCTACGGTGTCGTAACCATGTGCGTAGGCGGCGGCCAGGGCGCAGCCGGCCTTTTCGAGCGCGCCAGTTAACCTGAGAACTGAGAACCAGCAACTGACAAACTGGAATATTCGACATGAAACATCCCACACTGACAACGCAGCAGACTCAAAAACCTCTTGCCACGATTCCACCTTGCTAGGAATAAAACTCACCCGCGCCCATCGGACGCCGTAAGCGGTAATGTCAAAGAGCGGGCGCCTAAGCCGTAATATAGTTGCGCCTTCAGGAACTGGGTTCTGTCTTGCTTGCAGTTTGACATCTCATGACCTGAGCCTGAACGGGGACTCCCGATGCCGCCGGTGACATTCAAGAATCTCGACGCCCTGAACGATTTCGTAGGACGCGAAATTGCCACCACCGATTGGTTCGAAATCACCCAGGAGCGTATCCGTCAATTCGCCGAAGCCACCGAAGATCGCCAGTGGATCCATCTCGATCCCGATCGCGCTCAACGGGAATCGCCCTTCGCCGCCACCATCGCCCACGGCTTTCTTACTCTCTCTCTGCTCAGCCATCTGTCGCAGCAGGCATTCCAGATTCAAGACGGAGTGGGCATGATCGTAAATTACGGCTTGAATCGGGTCCGCTTTCCGGCGCCCGTTCATGCCGGTTCAAGAATCCGTGCCCGCTTCACCCTGCAGTCGTTAAAGGATGCAGGCAACGCACGCGAAGCTATCTTTTCCGTGGTGGTGGAGGGTCAGAGGAAGCAGGGCCAGGCCCAGGCAAAGCCATGTTGCGTAGCCGAGTGGATAATCCGCTACTATCGTTAGAGAACACACCAGCCCAGCCCATTGCGGGCGTCCTGGGGCGGCGTTATAGTTGTCCGCAATTGCATTGGAGGCGCCCATGGCCGTAGCCACCCAGAACCCCCTCAACCTGCCCGGAGCTCCCCGCTTTGCCACGCTGGAGGAGGAACGCCGGCATCGCAAGCAGCGCCTGGCCGGCGCCTTCCGCCTGTTCTCGCGCTTCGGATTCGATGAAGGCGTGGCCGGCCACATCACCGCCCGCGATCCCGAACGCCTCGACCATTTCTGGGTCAATCCCTTCGGCATGCACTTTGGCCAGATCCATGCCTCCGACCTCATTCTGGTGAACGACCGCGGCGAGGTTGCGGAAGGCAAGTATCCGGTCAACGGCGCCGCTTTCGCGATTCACTCTCAAGTCCACGCCGCTCGTCCTGATATCGTGGCCGCTGCTCACGCCCATTCCTTGTATGGAAAGACCTGGTCGTCACTTAGTCGTTTGCTCGATCCCATCACCCAGGATGCTTGTGCCTTCTACGAAGACCACTCTTTATTCGCGGATTTCACGGGCGTGGTTTATGAGACTTCCGAAGGCGAGCGCATCGCCCAAGCCCTGGGCAACAAGAAAGCAGTCATCCTTCGCAACCACGGCCTGCTGACGGTAGGGCACACCGTCGATGAGGCAGCATGGTGGTTCATCACCATGGAACGAAGCTGCCATGCCCAGCTCCTGGCCGAAGCCGTCGGCACCCCGGTCAAGATCGACGCCGCCAGCGCCGCCATCACGCAGCAGCAGATTGGCTCGCACATGGCCGGATGGTTCCAGTTCCAACCGCTATGGGCCCGCATCGTCCGCGAACAACCCGATCTGCTGGAGTAAATGTAGGCGCGAGCGTCCCGCTCGTGCAAAGGTGAGCACGAAAGAAGAAGTGGCGATCTGGCGCGCATCATACCAACGCCAGGCGATGTCGAAACCATTCCTGTGGCCGAGTCGTTCACCAGCATGTGTACGCCGCTACGTCTTGCAGCCTCGTGTATCATGCCCACCGGGGTTACGAGAAACTCCAGAGCTGACTATGAACGTTCCGCTTACCCCCATCCGTTGTCTGTACCGGGCTGTTGATCTCTACGGAAAAAAGAGAGCCGTAGTCTCAGGCCCCAGTTCATTCACCTACGCCCAGTTCGGAGAACGTTGCGAACGCCTCGCTGCCGGGCTCCTTTCCGAAGGTGTCCGCCCCGGCGACCGCGTTGCCTATCTCAGCTTCAACAACCATCAGCTTCTGGAAGGCTATTACGGACCGCCGCTGGTTCGAGCCATCGCCATGCCGCTGAACGTCCGTCTGCAGCCCGCAGAACTGGCTGCCATTCTCAATCACGCTACTGCCGGCACGCTGGTCTTCGAGAGCGACTTTGCCCCGCTGGTCCAGGAGTTGCGAAAATCATGCCCCAGCATCCGGCGCTATATCGCAATCGACCAACCCGTCCCGCAGGCGGACCTGTTGCTGGAAGACCTGCTGGCCCGCGACCGCATCCCGCGTCCCGATATTTTCTCCTTCGACGAAAACGAAATCGCCGAACTCTTCTACACCAGCGGCAGCACGGGCACGCCCAAGGGAGTCATGCTGTCGCATCGCACGCTCTACGTGCACGCCCTGGGGTTGCTCGCGTCATTTTCCTGCAAGGACACTGACGTCGAGCTGCACACCATCCCCTTGTTCCACGCCAACGGCTGGGGACGTCCCCAGAGCATCACCATGAGCGGAGCCAAGCACGTCATGGTCCGCCGCTTCGAGCCGGCCACCGTGTTCCGCCTCATTCAGGAGGAAGGGGCCACTGCCATGACCCTGGTTCCGACTATGGCCAACGCGCTGCTCAACTGTTCCGATCTCGGCAAATTCGACCTTTCCAGCATGAAGGCGATCATGACCGGCGGCGCCGCCTCCTCGCCCGAGTTGATTGCCCGCCTGGAGCAGGCGTTCCACTGTGAAGTATGTTCCGGCTACGGTCTCACCGAAACCTCTCCCGTGATTACTACCGCCCAGACCAAGGGTACCGTGACCTATGCTGATGAGACCGACCGGCTCAACCACCACGCAGCCGCAGGCTGGCCCCTGGTCGGCTCCGAAGTGCATGTTATGGATGCCCAAATGCACGATGTTCCCCGCGACATGCAAACCGTGGGTGAGGTGGTCGTCCGCGGCGACAACGTGATGGACGGCTACTACCGCGAAGCCGACGCCACCAGAGCGGCCATCACCAATGGCTGGCTGCACACCGGAGATATGGCGGTCTGGGACGAAGAGAACTACATCCACATCGTGGATCGCAAGAAAGACATCATCATCAGCGGCGGCGAAAATATTTCTTCCATCGACGTGGAAAAGGCCATCTTCGCTCACCCCGCGGTCCTCGAGTGCGCCGTAGTCTCGGCCCCCGATCCGCAATGGGGTGAGATCCCGGTCGCCATCGTTGTCTTGAAACCCGATCAGCAGCTGAACCAGGAACAGTTGCTGACCTTCCTCAAGCAGCGCATCGCGAAATTCAAGCTGCCCCGCGTCGTGCAGTTTGTAGAAGGCCCACTACCCAAGACTGGTACGGGAAAAATGCTGAAACGCCAGCTCCGCGAAAATTTCTGGAGCGGCAAATCCACCCGCGTCCAAGGATAAGCATTTCCCCTGTCATCCTGAGCGGAGTGGCTTAATGCAGGATAGAGGTGCAACTTGCTTCGCGAAGCAGCCCCGGAGTCGAAGGACCCCTAATTGTTCCATCGCGCACTCGAGTAGCGCCGGCATCTTGCCGGCTGTCGGGCGAGCGTCCCGCCCGCCCTTATAGTCACGACACTGCGGCCCCCAGCTGGCATCAACCAATCCGCCTCGCGTATATTGGACGCCTTCACCGAGCCATGGCCGATTCCCCTCAAAAGCCGATCGTCATCCGCGACCTCCAGAGTTTCGAAGACCTGCAGCAAGCCGAGGCTCTGGAACGCGAAGTCTGGAGACTCGACGACCGCGACGTCATGCCCCTGACCCTGATGATCGCCACCAGGGAGGCGGGCAGCGTCTGGGTCGGCGCTTTCGATGGCCCGCAACTGGCCGGATTCGCCTTCGGTTTCCTGGCCATGGAGTCTGGACACGTCACCGTACACTCCCACATGCTGGCTGTGCGCGAGCCTTACCGCAATCTCGACCTGGGCTACAAACTCAAGCTGGCCCAACGCGAACGCACCCTGGCCATGCGTGTCCCGGAAATAACCTGGACTTTTGATCCCTTACAGAGCCGCAACGCCCACCTCAACTTCGCCAAACTGGGTGTGGTTTCGGATATCTACAAAGTCGATTTCTACGGACCGGAAACTTCCAGCGTCCTTCACCAGAACGGCACCGATCGTCTGTGGGTAAGGTGGCCCCTCGCCAGCCGTCGGGTTCGCGATCGCCTGCAGGGCAAAGACCACCGGGCCGAGGCGCTCGACGCCTTTTCGCGCTTGCAGCCGTTGGTGCAGTTCAACGGTGACGGCAAGCCCTTGCGCAATGACCTGTCCGCCGCGTTGGCGCGCCAGCGCATTGCCATCCAAATCCCCAGCGACATTTTGACGGTCGAACAAAAAGATCCCGGTCTGGCTCGGGAATGGCGGGATGCAACCAGATGGGCCTTCACCGAAGCCCTGCGCGCCGGTTTCTTCGTAGCCGAGTTCGCTCGCACCGTTCGCGGCAACCAGGGTCCGGGCAACTACCTGCTGGAGAAGGGAAGCCTCGCAGAATACGTCCCCGAACTGCAGAGAAAGCCCGACGCTCCCCGCTGACCGGCAAATGTGCACTGCGTAGCCGCGCAGCGGGCAAGACTACAGCCCAGGGTGCAAGCCCTGGGTATAGCGCGTGGGAGATGAGATAGCCCTGAAAGGGCGAAAGAAAAGAATGGTTGTCGCGGATACGGCAACCCCGCCGACCCAATCCCGCACCCATGCCAGATCCCGCTAATCCGGTTCTTCTCTACGACGGCGTTTGCGGCCTCTGTAACCGCCTGGTGCGATTTGTCCTCAAGCGCGATCGGCGCGCTCGCTTCCGCTTCGCCTCGCTGCAGAGTACCTATGCCGCTCGAATCCTGAAACCTTACGGCCTTGATCCCCAGGATCTGAACACACTATATGTCGTCGAAGAAGACGGTGAACGGCTCATAGCCCGCTCCGACGCCGTGATTTTCATGCTGCACGAGCTGGGTGGCTTGTGGCATGCCCTCTCAGTTGCCCTGCGCATTTTTCCCAAACCATTGCGCGACTGGGGATACAACGTGGTGGCCCGCCATCGCTGCCGCATCTTCGGGCAATACGAAACCTGCCTGCTGCCCGAAAAGAAGTACCAGGACAGATTTCTGGATGTGTGATTCAAGTGAGCCTGCCTCCTGCCAGAATCAGCCGGTCCCGGTGGCAGTATGTGCCAGGCAAACTCTTTAATTCCTGCGGGCCTTCGAGTCCACGCGGCAAAGCTGATATGCCGCATCGGAGGCCTTTCTGCAGGTTGCCGGGCATCTCCTGGGACAAGGTCCAGTTGCTCCGCTCGCGATATCGATAGGGGATGTTGCAGCCACCGGTGTGTTAGTCGGCCCCCGATCTGGGCATTCCGGGTCGCTAACGCTCGTGTTGAGCTGGAGCGGGCGCAAACAAGCCTCTCGGGGGAAACCGTGCGAACTGGTGACAAGGGAACTGCCCGCGCTCGGTTGCGACACGTTGCCAGGCCGACTCTATTTGTACTTCGAGTGCCTGCGGGTCG